>JAUIAP010000066.1 GCA_030425205.1 Anaerolineae bacterium | reverse complement strand
TTGGGGGTTGTTCGGTCTCCATACCTTCGCTTCAAATACGCGGAAAAATATTCTCGTGCTGTTTTCATTGTCTACTCCTTCGTCCCTATTGTAGGGTCAAATGGAGCGACTCAGTGTAACTTGTGAAAACGGACAAATGGTCAAAAATGAAAGAGAATAACTTTCATGATGGAGACCAAAATGAGCAAGAGAAAACATAGGCAATTCACACCAGAGGAAAAAGTAGCGATCCTGAGATTGCATTTATTGGAAGAGAAACCGATATCAGAAATATGTGAGGCAAACAGATTGCAGCCAAGCGTGTACTATCGTTGGCAGAAACAGTTTTTTGAGCAAGGGAGCGCAGCATTCAGAAGTGCCAATAGCGAGAAAACCCAAGTAAGCAGACTGAAGGGGCAGGTGGCGACACTGAGGGAGAAGCTCCAGATAAAAAACGAGGTGCTGAGTGAGTTGATGGAAGAACTTGTGATGTTGAAAAAAAAGAGTGGGGGATATTGACAGGCAAGCAGGTGGCGCAGGCGCAGCGGGATGAAGTGGTGGCGTTTGTAGACAAATGGGCGGTGAAAGTGGAATGGACAGTCAGCAAGATGCTCAAGCGGATAGGGGTGAGACGCGGCAAATATTACGATTGGTGTCGCAGGCAAGGGCAAGCCAATCAACACAATGGCAAACGACCATGCCAAAACTGGCTGCCGCCGACCGAAAAAGCGGCAATTGTGGACTATCACACCACCCATCCAGAGGTGGGGTATCGACAAATGACGTATCTGATGCTCGATGAAGGGGTCGTTGCGGTCAGTCCAGCGAGCGTATACCGTGTTTTGAAGGCAAATGGGTGTCTCAGAGAACGAACACATAAGCCCAGCAAAAAAGGGACAGGGTTTGACCAGCCGACGCGACCCCATCAACATTGGCACATTGACATCACCTATTTACGCATTGGCGGGGTCTTCTACTATATGTGTTCTATCCTTGATGGGTACAGCCGCATCATCGTCCACTGGGAGATTCGTGAATCGATGCGCGAACCTGATGTCGAATTGGTCGTCCAACGAGCGAAAGAGCGGTCGGCCGCCACGCGCACACGCATCATTTCTGACAACGGCCCCCAGTTTGTGGCGCGTGATTTCAAGCAGTTCATCCGCCTGATTAACTTTATGCATGTGCGAACTTCACCTTACTACCCTCAAAGTAATGGGAAGTTGGAACGCTGGCATCAAACGCTCAAGCAGAATGCGATTGTGGCTACCGCCACCCTTACGGATCGGCCGAAAACGCCCTTGACCATCGCCGATGCCCGCGCATGTGTCGCCGATTTTGTTAACCACTACAATAACACGCGCCTACACAGCGCGATTGGCTACGTCACCCCAGCCCAAATGCTGCATGGTTGCGCCCCCGCTATTTTCGCCGTTCGTAAGAAAAAGTTACATGCGGCTCGTGATGCACGCCAGCTTTTCTGGCTTAATCACAGCCACATTCAGTCCAATGTTAAAGATTATGAGTGACTTATAAATTTCACCATCTGTCCGATTGCCGCTGAACCAGAACACGTGATCTTGCTGCGTTTGACAGTTGGCTTGTACGCGTCTCTGAAGTTGGGGCTGGGTCGCTCAAACGGTTTGCCTCTGGTTTGCAAAGAGATTATCCAGAGGTTTCGGCCGCCTTAACTTATGAATTCAGCAATGGTCGGACTGAGGGATTTGTGAACCGTTTAAAAATGCTTAAGCGACAGATGTTCGGACGCGCCAAAATTGACCTCCTTCGCAAGCGTATTTTGCATCTCTCTCACGACTGAGGTCTCTCTTCATCAAAAGCTTGGAAGAACCCTTATTCCCAAAATTGCTCACATTTATTTTTTAAATTGACACCAGCGTTGATCAATGCGGACTGTGTATAGATCAATCTTGCGTTTACGTTTGGCGAATCGGCCGATTTACACTTTCATCATACCGCAGACTTTTAAACTAACGCAAATCCAGTTACTATTTCCCCTGAATCAAACAAACGGATACCAATGATAGAAAAATTCAACTGGCGATTTGCGGCACTCATCGGCTGCGCTGGCATTCTTACAAACACATTTTGGGTCGCGTTTAACGCTTACGTTCCCATCTTCCTACAATCAGGTCACCCCCTCGCCGAAACGACCACTGTTGCGGGGTTTGCGCTCAGTCCGTTCATCGCCAACTTCATTATGACGTGGGACAACATCGTTCACATGTTTCTCAATCCGTGGGTGGGGGCGTTGAGTGATCGGACGTGGGGGCGTTTTGGCCGCAGAAAACCGTGGCTCTTGCTGGGCTTCCCCATCGCCCTCGTCGGCTTTATCCTCATTCCCTACGCCACCTCCATTGCCGCCATCATGCTGTTCATCATGTTGACCAACTTCGGCACGGGACTGTACCGTGCACCGCTCCGGGCGTGGACGGGTGACTTCTTTGCCCCCGCTGACCGCGCCAGAGGGGATTCACTGGTGCATGTGATGGCGGGATTGGCTGTCGTGGCGGTCTCAATTGTTGGCGGGAGGCTGTTTGACAACATCGGCCGAACCGCACCATTTTGGCTAACGGTGGGACTGATGCTAGCTGTATTTGCGCTGGTTGTCCTGCGCGTGCAGGAAGATGAAGGCACAGCGACGACGAAACAGGATGCGCCGACCTCATTTCTGACCTTTCTCCGCACGCTGCGCCAACCGCACAATCGTCGCGTGCTGTGGGCGGCTAGCGGCGTGATGTGTGTTGTCTCAGCACACGCCGCATTTCAGGCCAACCTCACGCCGTTTAGCGTCTTTGAGCTTAACGTCACAACAGGGCGAGCGGGGCAACTGCTCGGCATCGCGGCACTCATCTACATCGCAACCGCACTGCCCAGCGGCTTGCTCGCCACCCGCTTTGGCGCACGCCGCGTCATGCTCACAGGCGCAACCCTCTACGGAGTCAGCGCACTGCTCATCATGCAGTTTGCGACGGATGAACGCTCTTTCCTGCTGCCATTTTTGCTGACCGGTTTTGCATGGGCGTTGGTCTCCGTCAACGCACTGCCACTGATTCTCAACTTTGACACCAGCGGTCGGTCGGGCTTGTTCACGGGTCTCTTCTTTTTCGCCTTTCAGCTAGGCAACATTCTCGGCCCACTGCTGGCGGGGGCAGCCATCTCTCTATTTGATTCACAGCGCATGATGCTCGCGTTTGTTGTGGTCGGGATGTCGTTGGCCTTCTTTGCGTTTTATCGGGTTGAAACGTAATATGCTTGCTCGTTCCGCGCTCGTAATCCTTGAAAATCAAATGTGGACGTAGGGGCGATGTCGGCGGCTATGATCTCGGCGGAAATCCGTCAAATTGTCACCGCCGACGTCGCCCATTTGGACAGCAAAACGGATAGGCAACCTGCTTCAGGCTGAATTGCCGTCCGAACGGGCGACGCAACGCGCTGTTAATTGCTGACGCTGCGCCAAAATGATGCTCGCCCCTACGATATTGTGCTTAGATTTGTGTGGAGGGCGATCAGGGTGCGGTGATAGGGAACTTGTTCGAGGTATGAGCGGCGGTGCTGAGGGTTGGTGATGCGGGCGGCTTTCGTTTGGATGTCGTTGACGGCATGGCGCAAAAACTGTGTGCTGCGGGGGTCGTTGTTGGTGTGCAGGATTTGATACGCCCAAAAATGAAAGAATAATGTCGTAACAGGTCGGCAGACGGGTTGATTGTCCAAAATTTGATCGATAATGGTTGAGACGTGGGTGAGCGCTTCCGATGTTGCGCCTGCTTTGTAGTCGAGTGCTGCCAGACAAAATTGTATGTCCGTTTGAATTGCGGCAGGCAGGGTGTATGTCTGATTCAGTTGCGTGAGTTCAGTGACCATTTGCCGCGCTGCGGCTGCATTCCCCAATTCGTTTAGTGCAAACGCTGCTATACTCAAAGCGTTTGCATAATGGAATGTCGCCCCGCGCCCCGGCGCCCACTTTGTTACCTGTTTGGCATAATGCACGGCTGCCTCAAGTTTGCCATTCGTCAGGGAGCTACGCGCGAATTGCGTGAGAACATAAATTTCCCCCAGCGGGTCGTCAATCGACTGATAGAGCTTTTGTGCGACGCTATGCGTTTCATGTGACCGCTCAAATTGACCAAAAAATTGATAAGCGCGACCGAGCATGTTGAGCGCCAACGCTTCGCCCGCACGGTCGCCCATTTGCCGACTCAGCGTCAACCCTGCCTCAGCCAGTGTGTATGCCTTGCTCAGTTCAAACGCATTGATGGATGCAAAGGCCGTCACGTTGAACGCCTGAACCTCGATCACTTTGTTTTCGGTTAGTTGCAAAGCGGCGAGGGCTTTTTCGCCAATTTGGACAGCATCGACATGATGGCCAAAGGCAGCGGTGATCGCCAAGTTGCACAGAATGTCGGCTCGCACGTCGTGGGCAGACGTGTTGGCACACGCAACGAGTGCTTGCCGTGATTGGGCGACCGCCGCTTGATACGCGCCTTTGGCGCGTAACGCTTGTCCCCAATAGTTAAGGCTTTGCGCGATCATGACGTTGTCATTGGCGCATTGAGCGGCGGCGAGCGCTTTTTCGGCCGAATCAATCGCCCGATCATTTTGCACCTGCCTTATACGGAACAACGCACAACCCACATGCAGCCGTGCCAGCAACGCCGCATCCTGCTCCTTGTTGAACTGCTCAATCGTTTCGACAAACAGCTGATTGCCCTGCGAATAGCGTGCCGTCAGCGCATAAAAACGGGAGAGCGCCGTCACCGTTTGCAGCAGCAATTCAGTTTGGCGCATCTGAACCGCCCAGCGCCATGCGGCACGGACGTTGGCTAAATCGGTGCTGATCACGTCGCTGGCCGCCAGCGCGTTTTCGCTCACAAGCTGCTGCTCAAACTTGGCAACGAGCGATAAGTAATAGTCAGCGTGTGCCGCCTGTGCAGTTGCATTGTCAGCCGACGATAATTTTTCCGCCGCAAATTGGCGCACGAGTTCGTGCAGCGTGTAATGGGCGCGGTCGTCTGCCTTGATGAGTAAGGATTGCTCGACCAAGCGGCGCAAATCGTGAATGCCTGCGCCCAAGATGGCTCGCGCTGCCTTCATATTAAAGCCGCCGCGAAAGATCGACGCTGCCGCTAAAACCTGTTGCTGTTTAGGCTGGAGCAGTTCCCACGAATGGTCAAAAATCGCGCCCAAGCTGCGGTGGCGGTCGGGCGTGTCGAGCATCGGGCTTTCGAGGAAGGTGTAGGCGTGTTCGATCTCCTCACGGATGCTGTCGAGGTCGAGCGTGTTGATCCACGTTGCCGCTAGTTCGAGCGCAAGCGGTACGCCGTGCAGCCGTTTACAGATGACGGCTGCGATGGCGATATTGGCGGGTGTCACCTCAAAGTTGGGCGCGACACGTCGGATTGCGCTCCACAGAATGGCGGTTGCTTCGTGCAGGTCGCTGATGCCGTTGAGGGGGTAGCGATATTCGGCCGAAATTCCCACCACATCCCGCGAGGTCGCCAAAATTTTGACCCCTTTCGCCCATTGCAACAGCCGCGCCAAAAAGCGCAACTGCCCTGTTAGCTGCTCCAAGTTATCCAGCACGAGCAGCAGGCGTTTGTTCCGCAAATGATCTAGCACCTGCCCCAACATGTCCTTGCCCTGCATTGGCAACGACAACGTGCGATGCAAGGTTGCAATCGCGTCATATTCGCTGGTGGCGTTGACGAGCGGCACAAAGTACGCGCCGTCGGCAAAGTCAGCACTCGTCAGGTGTCGCGCCACCTCGCTCGCCAACCATGTTTTGCCCATCCCGCCTGCGCCCAAAATCGTTACCATTTGGCACGGCTCTTGTCGCAAAAGCTTTAAAACCGCGTCACGATCCGCAACGCGACCAATGAACGGCGCGATTTGGCGCGGGAAGTTGTGCAAGGCGGCGGGGTGGCTGGCGATGGACGTGACCAGTTCAGTGTAGAGAGCGCGGGTGGCTGGTTCGGGATCGGCCGAAAGCTCAGCCTGTAAAAAGGTGGCGTACTGTTCGTAATGGGCGAGTGCGGCTGAAGTGTTGCCCAATGCGCCGTGCGCCGTCATCACCGCTCGGTGCGCCGCGTCGTCATACGGGTCGGTAGCGATGAGCTGTTCAGCGTAGCGCAGATGCACGTTGGTATCAACCGTCACACTGTCGAGCAGCTTTTGCAAGAGGTCGCGCTGCTGCTGGACAAGCGCGAGTCGCTTATCGGCAAGCCATTCGTCAAACAGTGGGCTATTTTTGAGGGCAAACCCAGCGGCGAGTTCGCCTACTTGGTAATCGGCGGCGGCTTGCCAATCGGTGGGGTTATCACTGGTGGCGAGGGCTTGGAACTGGTTGTAGTCGGAATGGGTTGAAGTCAACCCAATTACCTGACGGGTTGCAACCAAAACAGCATCTGCGTCATCCCCCAACACCCTCTTGAGACGCAATAGGCAACTTCGCAAATTACGCCGTGCCGCGCTGTCGGTCACGTCCGACCAGAGCAGATTGGCCAGCGTTATCCGCGACATAGACAATGTCGGCTCAACTGCTAAAACCAACAACAACGCACGCACTCGATCCGTTGGAAACCAACTAACCGTCTCTCCATCTAAAATTATTTCAAATTGACCTAAAGCGTTAACATGCAGTTGTGACATTGAAACTTACAGGCAACAATCAAGCGCACAAAGCTGTGCGGAAGTATTAAAGAAACACCCAATTGCTGCAAGACCTGAAACTTCTCTTTTATCTGTGCGAATTCACCGCTCCTTATTCTAACCGAAATGTATCTTTTTGCTGGCTCTTTTTATAACAAATTCGCATTTGTGACGATTTTGCAACGCTAGCAACCCCCTTTTGTGACGATTTTGCAACGGGAGTCTTTGATAATAGTCATTGGTAATGCAGCACCCAAGAAAATCGAGATAAGGAAAACAGATCATGAGCAACCAAAAATTACGAATCATCACGTTTAACTACATGTCTTCACTCTATGGAATGGTCAGTGACTGGATCGAGGAAAACGGACATCAGCATGTGCTGGCGATTACAACACCAGGGCCGAAGTCACGCCCGACACCTTCTTATAAAGATGTGTTAGACATGATTCCACGCCATGTGGATACGCTGGTTACAACGCGCCTGCGAACCGTTGCAACCCCGCTCATTCGTGAACTCAAGCCCGATCTGATTTTGTGTTACTCGTTCCCCTATCGCATTACGCCTGAAATCTGCGCCATCCCGACATACGGTGCAGTTAACATCCATCCGTCGCTGTTGCCAGCTTATCGTGGTCCCAATCCGATGCGGCAGTTCTATGACGGTGCGGAGCGATTTGGCTGCACGGCTCACTGGATTGCGCCAGACTATGATACAGGCAACGTGTTGAGCCAGATTTCGGCCGAAATGCCCAAAATCGTGACCCATGCAACAACTGTCCAATGGGGTCAAATGATGCGCCAGTCGATTGCCGAAGGGGTCGAAAGGGCGATTGCGGGTGACCCCGGTATTCAGCAAGACGACTCAGCGGCAACGTATGCGGCAAAATTTACAGACGACGAAAAGTGGGTGAACTTTGACGAACCAAGCCATATCGTGCTTCGCAAAATCATAGGACTCAATTTGACGGGTGGGCACGCCCGCGCACAAATCGACGGCGAACCGTATCACATCGAATGTGCAGAAGCTGTGCCCAGCTTCTATGACGCACCCGCTGGTGAAATCATTCGGCAAGACACATGGGGATTCACGATTGCAACAGGCGACGGTGCGGTGCGGATGCAAGCACGCCCCTTTTCACCAAACACAAAACTGCCCGATCCCCTCGCACAAGAACATTTCACCCCGCCCTATCCCGAAAGGGCGATGGCGATGAGCAGCATATAGACAGATCGCCAAAGGTTTTCGGAAAACGGGAACGCGAATTTCGCTGATGACGCAGATTTTTTGGAATAAATGTGCAAATCCGCGTCATCTGTGCAATCTATGTTCAATCAACTTTACGACACTAACAATAACGCGATGACAACGTGGTATCTGATGATGAATGAGGAGACGAGTTTGTGAGTGAGCGAATAGCGACGAAGCCACAGGCGTGGCGGCAAATTGCGCGAGAGTTAAAGCCAGCCCATCTGCTGCAAGCGGATCAGCTTATGCCAACCGTCGTCAGCAGCGTGTTGATCGGCACAATGACAACGATTTTGTCGATCTCGTTTGCCGTGCTGGTGTTTGCTGAATCCGTTCCAGAGGCGTTGTCGCTGGGAATTGGGATGGCGTTGTTGAGCAACATCATCTTGCATGTGTTCACGGCATTGACCAGCTCGGCCGAAGGCATCATCTCCCATGCCCAAAGTCTGTCACCGCCGATTCAGGCCGCCATGATGGCGGGGCTGGTGGTGACGCTTTCGGCCGAAAATCGCGTCACCACTGCCGTTTTTACGCTGATGTTCTCGGCCGTTTTCACGGGAGCCGCGCTAATGCTGTTCGGGCGGCTGAAAATCGGCCGAATCGTCCGCTTTCTCCCCTTTCCCGTTATCAGCGGCTTTCTCGCCTCCGTCGGGGTCTCGCTGCTGCTCGGCGGCATCAGCACGATGGCAGGACAGAGCGTTCAGCTTCGCACCCTGCCCCAACTGTTCGCACCAGACGTTGCCGTGCGCTGGCTGCCCGGCGTACTGCTCGCCGTTGCGCTCACGCTTATCACGACCCGTTGGCGGCACGTTCTCGTTTTCCCCGCCGTTCTGCTCGGCGCAATTGCGCTTTTCTTTGTCACAACGACGCTACTTGGCGTTGAGGTCGCCCAACTGTTGGCAGACGGGTGGCTGCTGGGGCCATTCGCCAGCGGTCGCCTCTGGCAACCACCCGCCTATGGGGAACTCTTGGTGATCGACTGGTCGCTCATCGTGGGTCAAATCGGAACGATTGCGACGATTCCGATTGTTTGCCTGATCGGTGCGCTGCTGATGTTGAGCGCGATTGAGCTGGCGACGGGGCGTGAGGCTGATCCCGACTATGAGTTACAGGCGATGGGGATGGGCAACATCCTCTCTGGCGTGCTGGGCGGCGGCTTTATCGGCTATCCATCGACGACGTTTACGCTGATGCAGGACGGATTTGGCGCACGCACGCGACTCGTCGGCATGTTGAGCGCGGGTGTTTCCGCGCTGGCGTTGTTGTTGGGCGCAAATTTTCTCGGCTTCATGCCGCGCATCAGCGTGGGCGGATTGTTGATCTACTTTGGGTATCAATTTATCTCGGCGTGGGTGATTGCAGTTATCAAGCAGCTTCCACACACCGATTTGCTGATTATCGGCACAATTGTCGTGACGACACTGGTGCTGGGCTTTGTGCCGGCCGTTGGAGTCGGCGTGCTGGTGGCGGCGGGGTTGTTCTTGTTCAACTACAGCCGCACCAGCGTCGTGCGCTACACGCTGTCAAGGGCAAGCCACCAAAGTCGGCTGACGCGCAATTCGGCCGATTCTCAATGGCTGCGCGACAACGGCGAAAAGATCGCCCTGTTTGGGCTACAGGGATACATCTTTTTTGGCACCGCCAGCAATCTCCTCGAACAGATCACCACCCGTGTCGAAGATGAAACGCAACCCGCATTAACCCACGTCCTGCTTGACTTTCGGCACGTCACGGGTATCGACACATCTGTTGTCCAAAATTTCCAAAAGCTGCACACACAGCTTCACACGCGCAACATCACGCTCGTCTTCTGCGCCCTCTCCCCCGATTTTGGCGAGACGATGCGCCGTGGCGGGTTTGCACTCGACGGTACGGATGGATTCAAACGCTTCGATTCGGCCGATGCAGGGCTGGAATGGTGTGAGGAACAACTGCTCACCACCGCTAACCGACCCGCCTATGTGCCACGCTCATTTGCCGCTCTGTTTGCCGAGCGGTTTCAAAACGACGCGCTGGCGGCCGATCTATTGAGCTACTTTGAACAGCTTGCGCTGGAACGCGGCGAACGCCTAATCGAACAGGGTGGGGCGGCGGATGACCTCTTTTTCATCGAGTCGGGGCGCGTATCGGCACAGCTAGAAAGGGCAAACGCTGACCCGATTCGGTTGCAAACGATGACGGGTGACACGCTTGTGGGGGAGATTGGCCTCTATTTACAACAGGCGCGTGGCGCGACGGTGGTGGTGGACGAACCGAGCGTGGTATGGCGACTTTCGGCCGAAGCCCTCACCCGCATGGAACAACAGCACCCTGCCGCCGCCATCGAACTCCACCGCTTCATCGTCGAAAAAACAGCTAGCCGCGTCAACCATCTCGTCAGAACGGTCAGCGGTCTATTACACGAATAAACACCTCGACCCAACCAACCTGCAACGCAAGCGCAGAGCAACCTAAAAACGGAGCAACAACGTAAGGGCGGGGCAAGCGGAAACCCATCAACACAAAAACCCTAAATCTCCCATCCGCGCCGCCTCGCCCCTTTTTGACACCAAAACCCATCAACACAAAAACCCTAAATCTCCCATCCGCGCCGCCTCGCCCCTTTTTGACACCAAAACCCATCAACACAAAAACCCTAAACTCCCCATCCGCGCCGCCTCGCCCTATTGCCACCGAAACCCCTACCACAAAACCCCGATATTCCCCATTTGCGCCGCCCCATGCAAAAACCCCAAACGCAAAATTTCGACCTGAACCCGTTTTGTCGTCGGTGGGGAGAAGGGGCGAGGCGGCGCGGGGGTTGATTGTGTTCTGCGATGTTGAGATTAGGCCGCTTGCCCCGCCCCTACCGCCTATCAATTTGATTTGTCACGGTTGGGGCATTCATTTGTGACGTTTTTGCGACGTTTTTGTAACGGTACGTTTGTTACGCTGTAACAAAGATGTGGAGTAGTGCGCCTGCATTGATCGGAGTCGGCAAATTTATAGAAAAGGAAATGTCACGATGTTACGAAGTATGCAAACAAATTCTCATCAATCAAAATGGATAAGTTCTAAATGGCGGCGGCTCTGGTTCCCGCTCGTTGTGGGGCTGATAGTGCTGGGATGGAGCGTGACGACGTGGCCTGTTTATGCGGCAACGCTGACGGTGGACACACTCACCGACGAAAACGACGGCAGTTGCAGCGATGGCGACTGCTCGCTGCGCGACGCGATTGCCGTTACCAGCAACGGTGACACCATCAACTTTGCTGCTGCCCTCAGCGGCGGCACGATTACGCTGGACGGCACACAATTGACGATTGACAAAAACGTCACCATCATCGCCAACGTGCCGATCATCGTCAGCGCAGACAGCGCGAGCCGCGTGTTTGAGATTGCGCTCAACGCGACCGTCACAATCGACGGGCTGACGATTCGAGACGGACATATAAACGGCGGTCAAGGTGGCGGTATCTATAACCTCGGCACATTGACACTGAACAACAGTACGGTCAGCGATAATTCCGTCTCAAATTCCACGTCTAAAGGTGCAGGGGGTAATGGGGGTGGCATTTACAATAGCGGCATGTTGACCGTGAGCAACAGCGTTGTCAGCAACAATTCTGCCAACGGTGCCAACGCCCCCACCGACACCCTCGATAACATTGCAGGCGGCAAGGGCGGCACCGGTGGCATTTACAGTGACGGCACATTGTCAATCAGCGACAGCACGTTCCACGGCAATGCAGCCAATGGCGGCAGCGCCCATCGACGGGCGAACGGCGGCGCGGGTGGCAGTGGTGGTATCAACAACGCGGGAACGCTTACCGTCAACAGCAGCACGATTCGTAACAATTCGGCCGATGGCGGCAAAGGTGGGGCGATTAATTCGGCCGATCAGCGTCGAGGCGGCAAGGGTGGCAGTGGCGGCATTCACAATAGCGGCATGGCAACCGTCAGCACGAGTACGATCAGCAACAATTCGGCCGATGGCGGAGCTCGTGCGAATAGCTCCGTGGGCCACGGCGGTCATGGTGGCAACGGTAGCGTGACCAACAGCGGAACCCTGACCCTCACCAGCAGTACGATTAGTGACAATAACGCCCTCGGTCGCCCCGGCGGCACGAGCGCGGGTAACGATGGCAACGACGGCAACGGCATCCGTAACAGCGACACCTTGACCCTGCGTAACACAATTGTTGCCAACAGTACGGCTGTGGAGTGTGACAATGCGGATGGTGCGACCTTATCAGTCACCCACTCGTTGATAGAAGATGGCAGTTGCGGGGCTGAAGACGGCAATGCCAACAACAACCTAAGTGGCGATCCGCAGCTTGCTTCGCTGGCTGGCAACGGCGGCAGGACGCAAACGCACGCCCTGTTGGCCGGCAGCCCTGCGATTGATGCAGGGAACAATGCCAACTGCCCAGCCACAGACCAGCGCGGCAACGCTCGCCCACAGGCCGACACATGCGACATTGGCGCGGTTGAGTTTACTGCGCCAACTGATTGCACCGCCGCCCCGTGGAATGTCGCAAGCGCAGGTCTGCTAAACATTGCCATCGCCTGCTACAACGCAGCGACCGCCAGCGGCACGCACACCATCAACTTCACCGACGACATCACGCTCACGGCGGCACTGCCCACCATCAACAACACGACTGCCAATGTTGCGCTGCACATTGACGGTGACGGACATGCGCTCGACGGGCAAGACAGCGTGCGAGCCTTCAACATTGCAACCAACACGACGGTCAGCATCGACGCGCTGTGGATTCGCAACGGCTTTGCGAATGGCGGTAGCGGTGGCGCGATTGTATCGCGCGGGTTGTTGACGATTGACAACAGCACCTTGAGCAACAACGAGGCGACGGTGGCGGGCGGCGCGATTCGCGTTGTCAACGGCACGACGACTTTGCGGAACAACACCGTCAGCGGCAACACAGCCAACGATACGGGCGGTGTTCGCGTCAACGCTGCGGGAACGTTCCATTCGATTAACAGCACCTTTATCGACAATCAATCGGGCGGCAGCAACGATCGTGGCGACAACATCGACAGTTATGGCACGATGACGTTGGTTAATTCGCTGTTTGCGACGAGCGGCGACAGACCCGATACGCAAGATTGTCGCAATCGGGGCACACGTATGGGCAACAATAACTTTGTTGGAGATGGCACCTGTTCGGCCGATGTGAGCGGTGATCCAATGGTCGGCCCGCTACAAGACAACGGCGGCAGCACGCCAACCCACGCGCTGCTGCTGGGTAGCCCTGCGCTTGATGCCGCGAACAACGCCGACTGCCCCGCTGCCGACCAGCGTGGCGAATCACGCCCAATCGACGGCACGGGCAACGGCACAGCTACCTGCGACATCGGTGCATTTGAATCGCAGACCACGCCGACATTTAATCTGGACACACACAGCCCAACGGCAAACGCGCTCAACGTGCCGTTGACAAGCGACGTGACGGCGACCTTTGATGCAGATGTCGCTGCCAACAGTGTCGTCAGCACCAGCTTTGCGGCACACACGCAGTTCAGCGGCCTGATCACCGGCACGCTCAGCACGTCGGACAACACCGTAACGCTCAACCCCAACCGCGACCTCTTCATGGGCGAGCAGGTGCAGGTGATCGCCACTGAACAGCTTAACAGCGTGGCAGGCAAAAGCCTAACCATCCCAACTCAATGGGGTTTCACAGTGGGCAACAGTAGCCAACGTTGCGCCACATTCGTTGAGGCGGACGCCATCTCCGCTGTCCTGCTTGGTGTTTATGACAGCAGCGTGGCGTGGGGGGATTACGACAACGACGGCAAACTCGACATTCTCCTGACTGGTTGGGATGGCAGCGGTCGCGTGTCGGCGGTGTATAAAAACGAAGGCGGTGGCGTTTTTAGCAACGCGACCACCATCTCCGATGTCCTGACAGATGTTTCGGATGGCAGCGTGGCGTGGGGAGATTACGACAACGATGGCGACCTCGACATTCTCCTGAACGGCAACAATAGCGGCAGCAATCGCATATCGAGGGTGTATGAAAACGAAGGCAGCGGCGTCTTTAGCAACGCGACCGCGACCTCCGATGCCCTGATTGATGCCTATAACGGCGGCGTCGCGTGGGGGGATCATGACAATGACGGCGACCTCGATATTCTCCTGACTGGTTCGAGTGCCCTTGGTAACATATCGAGGGTGTATGAAAACGAAGGCAGTGGTGTTTTTAACAACGAGACCGCCATCTCTGATGTCCTGACTAATGTTAATGGCAGCAGCGTCGCGTGGGGGGATTATGACAACGACGGCGACCTTGACATTCTCATGACTGGCTGGACTGGCAGCGGTGGCGTGTCGGAGGTGTATAAAAACGAAGGCATCCTCGGCTTTAGCAAGGCGACTACCATCTCCGATGCCCTGACGAATGTTTATGCCAGCCGCGTGGCGTGGGGAGATTATGACAACGATGGCGACCTCGACATTCTCCTGACAGGCAGCCTAAGCGGTGTTCCCGTGTCGGAGGTGTATGAAAACGAAGGCGGCGGCGTCTTTAGTAAAGAAATCACTATCTCCAATGCCCTAACTGATGTTCGTGGGGGCGACATAGCATGGGGGGATTATGATAATGATGGCGACCTCGACATTCTCCTGACGGGTACGAATAATGTGGCTGCCCGCGTGTCGGAACTGTATGAAAACGAAGGCGGCGGCGTCTTTAGTAAGGCGACCGCCATCTCCAATGTCCTGACTGGTGTTTATGACAGCAGCGTGGCGTGGGGGGATTATGACAACGATGGCGACCTTGACATTCTCCTGACGGGGCGTGATAGCAGTTCTGATCCTGTGTCCCGTGTGTACCGCAACGATGATTGTACGCCTGAACTGACTGTGGAGAAGACGGCATCGGCCGCGACAGTCGAAGTAGGCGATACAGTGACGTATACGGTGGTTGTCGCCAATAGTGGTCTTAGCAGTGCCACAGGAGCCGTCATCAGCGACACGCTGCCCAGCGGCCTGACGTTTGTTGCCAACTCAACGATGCTCGAACCGGCGGATGCTGGCACAACGGGGGATGCCCCCACGCTGGTGAGCGGTCTGACGATTACAGGCGGCACGTCTGTGACGGTGACGTATCAGGCGATGGTTGATGCAGGAACAGAATTTGAGACGCTAGTCAATACGGTTGGTGTGACCGATGCAGAAGGTTCGGATGAGAGCGATACGGCTAGCGTGACTGTTTTGTGTTCGGAGTCGCTGTTCCCGTTTGCGGTGGATTCGGCCGAAAATCTCGACAAAGCGATCCGATGCTTCAATAGCTTCTCAACACCCGACACATACACCATCAGCCTCACGAACAACATCTCACTCACAACGGAGTTGACAACCATCGACAACAGCGCAACCGATCTCTTCTTAACAATTGACGGCAATGGACATGCGCTGGACGGACAGAATAGCGTGCGCCTATTCACCATCCATCCGGGTGCGCCTGTGCAAATTGATGGACTGACGATGATGAATGGATCGGCCTATTCTGGCGGCGCAATCGAAAACAGCGGCACACTGACCGTCGAAAACAG
Source organism: Anaerolineae bacterium (assembly GCA_030425205.1). Lineage (GTDB taxonomy): Bacteria > Chloroflexota > Anaerolineae > Promineifilales > Promineifilaceae > CALECP01. The sequence continues at coordinate 6,739 of JAUIAP010000066.1, read as the reverse complement.
CACGCTTGTTGGCAATCAAGCAACGAACGGTGGCGGCGCGATTACCAACTACGGTCAGTTGACAGTACGCAACAGCACGATTTCGGGCAATTCGGCCGCAACAGACGGCGGCGGCATCAATTCGCAAAATCAGGCCACCATCGAGAACAGCACCATCGCCAACAACACGGCAAACAGCGGTGCGGGCATCTACAACTTGCTGGATATATCGCTCGTGAACAGCATTGTGGCCGACAACAATGGCACAGATTGCGAGCAGAACACGCCAATCACCTCGTTGGGGCATAATCTCGACAGCGATGGCAGTTGTTTGGACGGCAGCGTGATGGGCGACCAACCCAACACCGATCCGCTGCTCGGCTCGCTGGCGGACAACGGCGGCAGCACGCAAACACACGCGCTGCTGCACAATAGCCCAGCTATTGACCGCACCAATGTTGCAAGCTGCACGGGAACAGACCAACGCGGCGAAGCCCGCGACGCGGATCACAACTGCGACATCGGCGCGTTTGAACTACAGTTTGCCGACTCGCCGACGGTGGTGCGGGATGATGTGCCGGCCGACACAGAGCGCACGTTTGGCCCCACCCTCGCCAAAGTGATGTGGCGCACCACTGACCCCGGCACACTCTCAATCACGAAAATTGTGACGGAGACGGAAGATGACGAGACGTTTGATCTGATTTGGACGGTTAACGCGGACAACAATAGCGGTCTCGATCTCGACATCACCTTCTGCTACTTGGAAACCGAAATCCCACCCGCAATAGCAGGGAGCGAAGCCGCCTTGATGCTCTACAAGCAACCCAGCAGCGGCGGCGCATTCACCGCCCTCTCCACGACGGTCGATGAGGCGAACAACTGCGTCACGGCAACCGTCGATGGCTTTAGCAACTTTGGCATCGGTCTCGCCGCCCCGACAGCGGTTGAACTCGACTACTTCAGCGCAACCGCCAACGAAGACGGCAGCGTGACGGTCGATTGGGCAACCGCGAGTGAGGTCAATCACGCAGGGTTCAACCTCTACCGTCGCCCCGCCAATAGCCGCGACGACTGGACGGCGATCAACGCGCAACTGATCGCGTCACGCGGCACGCAAGCGCAGGGCGCAGAGTACCAGTTTGTCGAGCAAGGCGTAGCGGATGGCAGATGGGAATATCTGCTGGAAGATGTCGAAAATGACGGAGACGTATATCGTCATTTGGACGCAATAGAGACAGTCGTTATCGGAAACCCAACAGCGGTGACGCTGACGACGCGCACGGCCGTTGGTGGGTCTGCGCTGGGATTTGTCGCGCAGTTTATCGGGCTGCTCTTGATAACGGTCGGAGCGGTTGTGCGAAGCGGACGCGGTGATGAGGAGGCAGGGGATCGCACGGTGTCGCTGCAAATGGCCGAACGGTTTGGCGCGGTTGTGGGGGTTGCGCCAGCAAATCGGGCGGCCTTTGTCGCGTTTGCGCGTGGCATTAGCGAGCTGCCCTTTCCCGCCAGCCAGCTTGGGGCAGCCGTTGGGATCACGCACAACATCCCCTATCTTTTGACCCCAATTTATGGGCGTGAGCGGGAACGAATTCTTGTCACCAGTCGATTGCAACAAGGGTGGCGGCTGTTGACGTTGGTAGGTTTGCCGGGCATTGGCAAGACGGAGACTAGAATAAAACGGGGGCAAAGGTCCACCTATCAAGCTATCGGCACTGTAAAGATATGCAAAACACCGATGACATTGACGTATTATCGGTACTGAACGTGTTGTTTGTGACTAGCTCAGTGCCGATAATGGTAACTATCGGCACTGAGAAATACCCGCATCAACAGTGCTTGCCCCCGTTTTGTTCTACTCTCGTTTCATTGGGCTGCTGCAAGTAGTCAGTGATATCGGGGATATCGGCCGATTGAGCATGCAGGGTAAACGGCATTACGGGGTTGTCATATTATTTTCAGGAAAATGGCGGTAGAGGAGTTGGGCGAACATTAGGGGACATGAGCGGACGGAGTTGGGTGAGTGGAAAGGCTTGCTCCAAGTCAATATGGTAACGGCCCAAGAAGTTGACGTGCCGCGAGCCAAGCGGTGCAACGTGCTGCAAAAGGTTGTCGGGGATCGATTCACCATTGGCACACAGAGTGGCTACGATGTGGTCGAGATAGACAGTATTCCAGGTTGACACCACAGCGACCAACAACATCAAGCCGCTGGCACGATGAATCTGAGCCTTGAGTTGCGCCTCATGCAGCTCACCATCCTTGCCGATGAGGATGGCGTTGGCAAGCGAGTGGATAGCCTCCCCCTTGTTCAAGCCAGCCAACGCCCGCCGCTGCATGACTGCATCCTGCATGAAGTTGAGGGTAAAGATCGAGCGTTCAAGTTTACCCATCTCGCGCAGAGCGGGAGCGATGTCGGAGTTTTTGGGATAAGCAGCCAGCTTGCGCATCAAAACGGAAGCAGGCGCAGTGCCATGACGAATCGAAGCGGCTAAACGACGAATCGTGTCCCACTGTTGGCTCAATGCCGACTCGACAATCACTCCCTGATAAAGCGGCGCGAGCGCATCATCCATGTCAGCCACCTCCTTGACAGAGAAGAGATATTTCTGGGTGACATCACGAATGCGCGGCGTGAACTGAATGCCCAGCAGACGACAGAGCGCAAAGACATGATAGGTCGCCCCAGCGGAGTCGGTGAAGTGTTCAGTTGGGTTCAGGTCAGATTGATGGTGAAGGAGTGCATCTATAATGTAGAGAGCCTCGCGTGTATCCTCAATCACCTGCGGGTAGAACGGCATCCAGATGTCCGCTGTATGCGTCACGAGCGTGACGCCGCGCTGGTACCAGAAGTACTTGGCGTTGTAAACGGCGTTAGCGGCCTTGACTGCAACGGGGATACGCATCCCGTCGGATGAAGAGGTTGTCCCCTGCCCCCAATGGCGTGAATACGGGTGATGCAGCACGAAATTGTCGAGAATTGTGAGCGCATCTTGCAGCGTCTGCTCCCGAATGTGCCACTCCGCACACTCTGCCAACATGCGCGGCGAATAGCGAGTCGCCAACGCCATGCGTGATGCACCGACATTCATGCCGTTTTCCAACAAAGCCGCGATTAACACCGCCTTACGCTCCTGCTCTGGCGCAGCACCAGAAGCGAGATGGGTGAACTGGTCAAGAAAGCCCGTCCACTGGTCGACATCGATGATCATCTGTGTGAAATCGACGGTCGGCATGTGGCGGTAGAGCCGCGCACTCAACGTCTTGGCTGCCGTTGGCGTCGTCTTTTTCAAACGGGCTAACTGGAGGTCGCCGTCATCAGTTACCGACAAGGGAGATGTCTCCACTTTGAGGTCATGCTTCAACTGTTTGGCGGCTTGCTCGAATCGACTTTGGCACTGCTCCAGATATTGATTGACATCAGATGGAACACCCAGCCCAGCGTGCGGTGTCTGTTGTAGTCGTTTCCACTCGTCATCCGACAGCAAGTAGCTTTCAAAAGCCAAATGGCGGGTGCTGCCCGCGACCGTCACATCCCCCGCTCGCAGCGCTTGGCGCAGTCGGTCAAATGCACCCAACTCATAGTAATTAGGGTTGATACCTTCTTCGATGAGCGCGTGCCGCTTCCAGCGTTTCCATTTAAGATGGTCGAGGGGTGTTGTTGTCGACTGACCGTCAATGGTGTAGCTGTATTGGCGAACACGTTCTTGTTTTGTCTCCAGCAGGTAGAGAACAAAGTTAAGTGCATCGATTGCAGCGTGGGACTCAGCGACCGCTTGAAACGAAAGCGTGCGAAACATTGATAGCATCGCCTTGCGTCGTCTCAGGTAAATGTTTTCGACCAAGTCGCGATAATCCATATCGGCAGGTCGCCCTGTTTGTGCCGCCGACTGTACGGTTTCGACCAATCTGTCCTCTTCCACAACGGAAAACACTGCTTCAAACGGGTCTTCTCCATCCTCTTTGGCGGATAAAAAGGCTGCCATCGCCGTCGTCAAGGTGTGCAGGTCACGATTGAGCGTGGTGATATTGCTGTACAGGTGATGGCGTTGCCGCTGTTTGCCTTTGCGCGTTAGGTCTAGCAGCCACTTGTCGAACATGTCAACAAGTTGGTCGATGAGCGTCTGGTTCCTGACAACCAACTCCGCGTACAAGAGCGCGATACGCTCCTGAGCAACGATCAATTGCGCCAGCGGCTGAGGTTGATACTGCTCGCCACGTTGTGCCAACTGGCGAAAACGATTGGGATGGACGGTGGTAGGTCTAGCGGGCAACGCCAGCGATTGCAAATAGATAACACGTTCAATGAGATGATACATGCTTCCAGCAGACGGATGCTTGGGCGGCTGACGTAGCCAGACCAGTGGTGTGATGCCAGCCGTGTCGTCGCATGGCAACAGTGTGGCGGTTAGCTGCTGCCGTTGCAAGGTGGTGACGGCCTGACTCAATGTGTCGTAGACGGTCGCTTTTGTCTCGCGCAGCAATTTCCAGACAAGTCGCTCGGTTAGCAGCAACGTCGGTGGAATGATCTGCTGCTTTCGCATCCACAAACAGGCTGCATCGACCAACGGAAACGGCTCGTCGCTCTCCAGTGCCATTGGGCGCAGATAGTTGTTGAGAGTGACATCATCCATTTCCTCATAGATGCGATACCCATACTGTTTGCGAATCATCTCGAGATGATCTTTGATCGTTTTGCGTCGTGGCTGACCGTAGGTCGTATAGGATTGGGGCGCAACGCCGATTTGACTGGCAACGAATTCCACCAGTTGCAGCGGGAGCGAGGTCATCGTTGAGAGCGGTCGACCAGGATAACGCAGCATGCATAGCTGCAATGCGACGCCGAGTCGGTTACTGTCATGTCGAAAACGCGCGATGAAACGGTGGTCTTCTTCGGTTAGCGTATACTGTTCGGTCAATTCTTGCGTTGTTAGCTCTTGGGGGATGGTTGTGAACAGTAGTCGCTGTCCATCGTTGAGCACGCGGGGTGATTTGTCTGCCATTTAGCCTGCCAATGTCTTCAAGCGACGCTTTAGTTGTTGGCGACTGGGCAACGTATAGCGTACCGTTGTTGCAATCGCTGGTGTCCCCGCATTCGTTTGGTGACCCAAGTACACAGCGATCTCTTCTAGCAGCCAGCCCGATTGCCGGGCGCGATGGGCAAAATCATGTCGTAGCGCGTGCATCGTGATGTCAGCGATGAGTTCGTAAAACCGAAATGGGGCATTCGCTTTCATCTTTGTCCAGAGGTGGTCGATACCACGTGCCGACAGGTTGTCTGCTTTGCCTTGCTGCCGCAGCCACCCAGCCCGTTGACTTGTGAACAGATACTCGCTGTCAACATCCCGCCTCCCTGTGCGTAGATAGTGACTCAATGCACGGCGGCTCTCATTGTGCAAATCTAGCTGTCGGTTTTTGCCCCCTTTGCTATCAACCACATGCAGTGACCCCGAGCGTTGAGTGAGTTGAATGTGTGCCCGCTTGAGTTGAGCGATTTCGCCAATTCGCAGCCCTGTCCAGTATCCGAGTGCAAAGATGGCTGACAACCGAGCTGATTGTTCTTTCTCCACCTGCACCTTTAGCGCATAGCGCTGGTCAGGTGACAATTCAGTTGGGGCAACTGCCTCGACCGTTGGCAACGCAACCCGCATGGCTGGATTGCTCGTCAGCGAGCCATTACGAATCCCCCAATTACAATACTGGCGCAATGCACTGACCACTAATCTTTGTGTGTGTCGTGATTTCCCCTGCTTCTCAAGTGCTGCGATATAGTCGCGCAGTGCTACTTCGGTAATAGTCGTTGGTGAAAATTGCTCCTCCCCTGGCTGTTGCATTAGCCACTTGGAAAACCCTCTCAACGCGACTAGATATGCCTTGACCGTTTTCGGATTGCGGTCACTTAAGCTGTTTTTGAACTGTTCCAACGTCGATGAATTGGTCATTTTGATGCTCACGAGTGATGAATAAGTAGCATCGTCAAATGATAATTGACGAGATTTCAGACCCAACTTTGATTATTGCCACTGCTGATTTCAGCGTTGCCCAGTGGTGCGCGATCCTAGTCGAATGTTAAAGAATTGACAACTTGGCAATTATGATAATATATCTGTCAAGTAATAACTGTCAAGTTTCCAGACTAAAACACCTTTGAAGATAGCTGAACCGCCATTTTCCTGACAAAAATGTAACAACCCCATTACGAGATATTGAATCAATATCGCGGCGATCAAGATGATGCGCCAGAACATTTCTGCGGAACGGTTACTGCTTGACATGGTTTACTACTTTTCCCGTCAATCGTTAGATTGATGGCTTGCTCTGAATTCATAGTGGGTAATGATCAGTTTCGGGAACTTTATCCACGTACCGTAACAAGAACGTGACAAGCGTAAGGGGTCGCCTATTACATTTTTTGCGGGAGCGCATTGCTGGCCAACTATCCGCAGGAGGCTGCTCCAATCTGCCGAACGCTAACGGCGACCGGTGAGCAGCCGCTCACCGGTCGCCGTGCCGTTACTTTTTACCGAAGCGACGGCGGTTGCGAATGACAGTCAGCGTAAGGGTGAGGAACCCTGCGCTGAGGAACAAGATCGACCAGAAGATTCGACCGGTGACTGCCTGCTGCGTCGTCAACGTGACGGCGGTCGCCTTTGTATTCCAGTCGCTCTGCTGGTGCGTGTCGGTGTCGCTGTTGCGGGCAAATCCAGCAAACGCTGGGCTGTCCTGCAAGCGACCGTCGTCGAGGATGCGCGTCTGCGCC
>JAUIAP010000014.1 GCA_030425205.1 Anaerolineae bacterium | reverse complement strand
CCAGCGGATTACCCCCCGTGCGCTCATAAATAGGGTGAATGGTGGCATCATCGGCCGAAGCCAATACCTTTTTTTCCGCTTTTGCGGCCAGATGGCGAATGAAAGCGTAACTATCGGCCGATTCCAACTCATCCAGTCGCCGCTCAAACAGATGTGTCTGTGTCGTCACCGCCCGCGAATTCATCAACATCCGCGACGAACCCAACCACGGATGAAATTTTGCCAGCAGTTCCGCTGCGTCCCGTTTTTCCTCAACATTATCAACGATTAAAAGGACACGATTTTGCCTAAACCAATGCTTGATTCCCACTTCGTCAGCTAGCCCCATCCCCTCATCGGACAAGTACCGTCTAATGTCGGACATCACTTGGGCGACACAATTTGTCTGATTACCCAACAGCGGTGCGTCTATCATTGCCCAGATGTAATGATCATAGATTAGGTCGCCAGCAAGCTCGCGCAAAATGGCGACCGTGCGTGTCGTTTTACCGATTCCGCCGATGCCCGTGATACAAACCTGCGCCGCGCCATCGGGACGGCGTAGCTCAGCGAGGATGTCGTCATGCAACCCCTGTGCGCCAAACAAATTATCAGAGCGCAATGACCGTAACGAGCTGTGCAGTTTCCCAATGCGCTCTTGGCGTAACGCAACTTCCTGACTGTTGAGCTGATCAACGAGGGCGTTCAGCGCACCTCTACGCAGCTTGTAGAAATACGGCAGGGAAAAGCCCATTTCAGCAGCAACCTCTTCGTTGGTCTGCTCGTCCATGAACCGTTTTTCTAGGAGGGTAGGATAGTGTTTGTTGTTCTGTTTGGTGTGGGCTATCGCATCGAGCAATAGTCCGTTTGTGATGGCGCGATGGGCGAGGGGGTTGTTTTCGGCCGATTTCTCCTTCCGCGCCGCCTGTACCAGCAGTAAATGGTCAAGTAACGCCGTTCCATCTTGCAAATGCCACGCTTCCAATGCGGCCAAAACTTCATCCTTATTTGTATGCGTCATTTTCCTACAGTAACACATTTATTGATAACAAAAAAGCAAAAGGATAGGGCAGGATAGAAAGAGGATAGAGACTGGAGACGACAGAAATTACCGATGCTGTTATTCTTTTTCACGTCAGTTTGTTCCAGAGTTCGCAATAAAAGCGGGGTGGCCTCATTGTGGTCACCCCGCGAAAATATCATGATTCGCATACTTCTACTTCCCAACTTTGACGCACAATTTGTAACCCAACTGACGCATGAGATAAAAAGCGCAGGTGACGACTTTGAACTGGTTGGCATCACAAAGCGCAAGGTTTGGTCATCATGTGGCTTGGAATTCACGCCCGCACTGGGGCTCAGCGACTTGACAGCAGATGACGCGATAACGGTTATTCCCAACTGTGACGCACAAACAATACTTTTGACAGAGCCGCGTATCCATCGCCTTGTGCAAGCGGGGCGGGAACGTGAAAATGTGCTTGTTGCACCCAATATCGCTGCAACATTGGCGCGGATTGGCATGAAGGGGATGCGCGTTGTGCGCTCTGGTCAGGAGTTCATGGAATCACTGATGTTGCGACCTGTTTAGCAAAAGTCACTGTCACAAGCGATGTCGGTTTTCGCTGATCTTATCATTAGCACCCTGCCCGACCTCTATTTACCCGCGCAAGCCATCTAGGGCGCAATGGATTCAAAGCCGTTCCAATCGGTCATTATGGCGTTGGCATATCGCCAAGTATACTTGTACGCGAGTTGGTTGCGTTGCCTGTTTCTTGGAAAGAAGACACTGCACAAACGCTAAACGGCTAGAATTGCGAGGCTCAGTGCTTTTATTTATCTGTCCGAAATCTCTATCGTTGAATATCCGTGCTGCCGCTTTGTGCCATTAGTTGTGTGATCTCGGCAGACGATGTGACCAACATATCGCCATGCTGGCTCAATGCCAAGGCGGCCAACAACGTCCCATAGTGCAACCCTTGTGCCAGATCTCCGTCTAGCCAGCCATGCAGCACACCGCCAGCCAGTGCATCCCCCGCACCGATGCGGTCGATGATGGTGACAGGACGTGCAGGGGCATGATGGACAGTCGCGCCATCCCACCCATAGACACCCGCATCCCCTGCCGTGACGGCGATTTGTTGGGCGTGTGTTTGGTCGGCAAGCTGTTCAATTATCACTTCGACATCCCCCGTACACCCAAACAACGCCTCCGCATCCCGTTTGCCACACAGCAGCAGATCGACCTCTTGCAGCAGCGGCAACAATGTTTGACCTGCTGTTTCGGCCGACCAGAGCTTGCCGCGAAAGTTAACATCAAAGCTGACCGCCACACCTGCTGCCCGCGCTTGCGCAATCATCTCGCGCACAATGGTTAGGCAGTTGGGCGAGAGAGCAGGCGTAATTCCTGTTAGGTGTAACAGGCGCGTATCGAGTAGCGTCGTGTAGTCGATCAGGTCTGGCGTGAGTTGCGTGATCGCAGAATGGGCGCGATCATAGATTACCTGCGTACTGCGCGGTGGGACGGCGAACTCGACATAGTAGGTGCCAAGCCGACTGTCAGGAACGACAATCGGCAGAGGTGTGACGTTGGCTGTGTGCAGTTGACGGGTGACATATCGGCCGATTTCCCCCTCTGGCACACCCCCCATCCAGCCACAACGGCGTCCTAGACAGGCCAACGCCGCCAACACATTCGACTCCGCTCCACCAAAATGCACATCAAGTGCGCCCATCTGCGCTAGCCGTGTCCCGGTCGGTACACTGAGTCGCAACATCGACTCGCCAAAAGCCATGACATCAAACCTTTTACCATTTTGCAAAACGATTATCCTCCGCACCGTGCGCAGATTGCGCCAGCGGTGTGATTCTTTATATAGCAGCGGTTATTTTAACTTCATCCGGCGCAATTCCTAACTCAAATACCCCTAACGATTGTCCGCCCCATAGCTTGCCACAATGTCCGTTTCAATTTGGTCGATTGCGGTTACGAGATTGGAAACCAACGTTTGATAGCGGCTCAAATCTTCCCCCCACAGTGCCTCATTTTGCAAAATGTGTTTGACCACTTCGCTGGCATCGGCCGAATTCTCCCAAGCCGTCTCAAAAAATGTCACCACCGCTGGATCATCCTTCACAGGCAGCGATTGTCCGCGCCACGTGCCTTTATAAAAGCGCAGCAGTGCTGCAAAGGCGAGCGTCAAACGGGGGGGCACTGCGTCGTTGCGCTCAAGATAGTAGAGCAGTGAGGGCAATACGCGCACGCGAAATTTGCTGCTGCTGTTGAGGGCGATTGCGCTCAGTTGGTGGGCGATGGCGGGGTTACGGAAGCGGTCGAGCGTGGTGGCGACGTATTCGGTGGCGGTGGCGTCATCGAGCGTTGGCACAATCTCATCGTACAGGAGGCGGGTGAGAAATCGGCCGAAATTCACATCCTCAACCGCTTCGCGCACCGTCGTAAATCCAGCCAGTAAACCCAATGGAACCATCGACGTATGCGCCCCGTTCAAAATCCGCACCTTCAGCTTTCTGGTTGCCATCAAATCAGCAACAAACTTCACGTTGAGATTCGTTTGGTCAAACGGCAGTTCGTCCGCCACAAACGAAGGGGCTTCGATTGCCCACAGATGGTACGGCTCCGCCGCAACGAGCAGCGGGTCGTCGCTGTCGCTATCGGCAGGATGACCGGTCACGATGCGGTCAACAAGCGTGTTGCAGAAGGTGTTGTGGCTCTTAATCCAGTCGGTAAATTCGGCCGAAAGCTGCCACTGCCCAGCATAACGCAAAACACAGTCGCGTAGCTGGCTGCCGTTGGCGGCGATCAGTTCGGTGGGCAGGATGATGAAGCCATTTTCGGCCGAATTTGACTGCCAACGCCGATAGAGCAGGCGCGTCAGCTTCGCGGGAAAGCTACGTGGTGGCGTGTCCGCAAAGTTATCGGCCGGATCATAGACAATGCCCGCCTCGGTTGTATTGCTAATGATGATGCGTGCCGTCTCGATCTCGGCCAGCGCGAGAAAGTCGTCAAACGCATCGCTGGCAACGACCCGCTCAATACAGCGAACCGCTTGCAAATCGCGCACCACCTCACCCTGCACAACCCCTTCGGTCAGCACATGAAATCGACCCGCCTGCGCTTGCAGCTCGTCATACGATCCCGGCGTCGCCTTGACCACCACCACGCCGCCGTCAAATGCGGTTTGCTCGTTTAACACCTCGATCATCCAATCGGCAAAGGCGCGCAGAAAGTTGCCTGCGCCAAATTGAATGACGCGAATCGGCCGATTTTGTCTGTTTTCTATCATCAATTTCCTCCAGCTTAACCAGCCGCTCGTCAACGCTGGGTAGCCAAATGATATGTAGCGGCACAGATTGTACAGGTAAATTTCCACGCTTGCAGTTTAGAGTTCTGGGCAAAATCTTATTGTAATCTTGGCCATTAAGTTTTACGCTTCAGGTTTCATCCAAACAAGCATGATTGACTTAGCGCACCGAGGTTAAAAATGTCGATAGCATTTCAAGAAGTGGCACGGTTAGCAGGGACGAAAGACAACGTGGGGATTGCGTTGCAACAGTTGGAAGCGGGACTGCAGATTGCGACTGGGGATGGGGTGATTGTATTGCGACATTCCATTTTAGAGGGTCATCGGTTTGCAATTCGGCCGATTGCACCCCACACATCTCTCCTCTCATGGAACCTCCCGTTTGCCATCGCCACGCGCCCGATCGCGGCTGGGGATGCGGTGATGAACGTCAAAACGTTGCTAGAGCTACAAAGCCGCGATCTCGCCATCACGTTGCCACCTGCCGCTAACTTCCGCGACCATTTTGAGCGGTATGAGTTATCGGCCGATCGGCACACCGCGCCGCCACAGCCTACCCCAACCACCAGCGATACCACCTTCATGGGTTACAAACGTCCAGCCGGGCGCGGTGTCGGCACGCGCAACGTCATCATTTTGCTGGCGACCAACGCCCACGCCAGCAGCTTTGTGACCGCGCTTGAGGCACGCATGGCCGATGTGGCCGCGCATCACCCAACGCTTGATGGCATTAAGGCGGTCGCGCACACCGAGGGCAGCACGACGCACGCCAACAACCGTGACCTGCTGTTGCGAACGCTGGCAGGGTTTGTAGTCCACTCAAATGTGGCGGCAGTGCTGCTGGTCGACTATGGGGATGGGGTGGTCAACAACGCGACGCTGGCGGCGTATATGGATGAAAACGACTATCCACTGACGGCGGTTGAACATGCGTTTTTGACCGTGCGCGGTGGGTTTGAGGAAGAGTTGGCGAGTGCGGAAACGATTGTGCGCGGGTGGTTGGGAATGGTGGGGGAGATGAAAAGATCGGCCGAATCGATCCAACATCTCAAAATTGCCCTCCAGTGTGGCGGCTCCGATGCATTCTCTGGTATTTCGGGCAATCCCCTGATCGGCCGCGTCGCTCATCAGCTTGTGCAACAAGGGGGCGGCGCAGTTCTGGCCGAGACGGATGAACTGATTGGCGCGGAGTCCTACATTGTCCAAAATGCCGACAGCCGCACGGTAGCCGAACAATTCTTGCAAACGGTTGAACGCTTTAAGCAGTGGGCGGGCCAGCATGGTGTCTCGCCAGAAGGTAATCCGTCGGGCGGCAATCGACTGCGCGGCCTCTACAACATCGCCTTGAAATCATTGGGCGCGGCGATGAAAAAAGACCCCGCCACCGCGCTGACCGGCGTGTTGGAATATGGCGAACGCTTCAACGCGCCGGGCTACTACTTTATGGACAGTCCCGGCAACGATTTGGAAAGCATTGCGGGGCAGATTGCGACGGGCTGTAATCTGATCTTCTTTGTCACGGGCAACGGCTCGATCACCAACTTCCCATTCGTGCCGACGCTTAAAGTTGTCACGACGACGGCACGCTATGAACTGCTGCGCGACGAGATGGATATCAACGCGGGCGACTATCTGACCGGCAAACCGCTCCATCTGTTGGGGCAAGAGACGTATGAATTGATGCGCCAAACTGCGTCGGGGGCGTTGAGCAAAGGGGAGCTCGCAGGGCATACACAGGTGCAGATTTGGCGTGATTGGAGTGGGGGCGAGGTGCCAGCAGTCGGCAGTGAGCCGTTGGCAGGTCGGCCGATTCTTGTGGGCAATCCGCAGAATGGGGTCGCGTTCGAGACGGCGCAACATGGCAAGATTGGGCTGGTGTTGCCAACAAGCTTGTGTTCGGGACAGGTCGCGCGGATGGTCGTCGAGCGATTAAATATGCTGGGCGTTGGGCGTTCACAGGGGGTTGAGCGATTTGTGACGCTCGTGCATACGGAGGGGTGCGGCGCGTCGAGCAACACGGCCGACCTCTTTGATCGGACGCTGCTTGGCTATATCGGCCATCGACTGGTGCGAGTCTGCCTGCTGTTGGAGCATGGATGCGAAAAGACGCACAACGACTATTTTCGGCAACGGCTGGGAGATTCGGCCGAAAAACTCGGCTTCGCCAGCATCCAGCAAGACGGCGGGATCAGCAACGTGATCGACAAAATCGAAACGTGGTTCCAAGCCGCACTCCAAAAGCCCTATAATCCCCCCGCGCCAGCGGCACCGCGCATCGCCCTCGCCGCATTTGGCTCGCTTTCCCCCGCCAGCGCGACACAACTGGCTGATCTGACATACACCCTTTTGAACGCGGGTTGCAGCGTCATCCTGCCCCAGCATAATAGTCTGCTCAATTCCGACTATCTGCCCGAGACGCGCAAGCACGCGCCGACATTGGCGTATGGTCAGGTCGCAACGGAAACGGGGCTGCACATTATGCAAATGCCAACGACACAGTGGGGCGAGGTGGTGACAGGGCTGGGGGTTTCGGCCGATTTAATCGTCGCCTTTTCAGAACAGTATGCGCCACAGGTGCATCCGTTTGTGCCTGTATTGCGCGTTGGTTCGAGAGATTCGGCCGATTTTGATGCAGTCTTAGGCGCGGATCAGCTCACGGCAAAAATCGGCCGAATCCTCAACGGAACAGAGACACCCATTCACTCCGCTCAAACTTTTCAAATTGCACGTGGCGAACTTGGTATTTCCTTATGAGTTCAACAACAATAACCAGCGAGCCAACTACCGCAGAAAAACTGCATGGCTTACGCTGGAATACATTAGGCGACTCCGCCAACTCCGTTTTTGTTCAGTTTACCTTTTTTGGCTCGATCTTCGTCCTTTTCCTCAGCGAATTGGGGTTGGGCAAGAGCCAAATTGGGTTCCTGCTCTCTCTATTTCCGTTTGCAGGACTAATCGCGCCATTTATTGCGCCAAGCGTCGCACGCTTTGGCTATAAGCGTACCTTCCTGACATTTTGGGGCATTCGCAAAGCGATCACCGCCGGTCTGCTGCTGGTTCCATTAATGGTGGCGCAGTTTGGTTCAACCGTCGCCGTTATCTTTGTTGGCCTGATCGTCACTGGGTTTGCGCTCGCCCGCGCCATCTCCGAGACGGGCAGATACCCTTGGATGCAGGAGTACATCCCCAACACAGTGCGCGGCAAATATTCGGCGATCAACAACGTTTTTACCACCGTTGCCGGGCTCATCGCGGTTGCCCTCAGCGGGTTTGTACTCGAGCACAGCACGGGCTTAACGGGCTACATGACGCTGATCGCCATCGGTGTATTTCTTGGCGGGGTCAGCTTCTGGGCATACGGGCGCATTCCCGGTGGCGCACCCACTGCACCTACTGAGGAGCGACCGCCACGCGACTTGTGGGCAGCGGCTACTGATCGCAACTTTCGCAACTATTTAATCGGTATCGCGCTGATCACGCTGGCGATGACCCCGATGGTTTCATTTCTGCCGCTCTTTATGCGTGAGCAGGTTGGCCTGAGCGACAGTCAGGTTGTCCTGTTGCAAAATGGTGTCTTGGTTGGGGGTCTCTTTTCTGTCTATATGTGGGGCTGGGCGGCCGATCGGTTTGGCAGCACGCCGATCATGTTATCGAGCATCGCCCTGCGGCTTTTCCTGCCCATCCTTTGGTTGCTGATGCCGCGCTACAGCGATTTGAGCCTCTATGCGGCGTTGGGCATTGCCGTCTTGCAGGGCGCAACCAATATGGGGTGGGGGATCGGATCGGCACGCCTACTCTTTGTCAGCGTCGTGCCACCCTCTAAGAAGGCCGACTATCTCGCGCTCTACTACGCATGGATCGGTGTCACGGGTGGTGTCAGCCAGCTTATTGGTGGCTGGCTGCTCGCATTGGCAAGCGATTTTTCGGGCAGCTTTTTAACCATTCAGCTCGACTCCTACACGCCGCTCTTTCTGCTTGGGCTGGGATTACCGCTGATTGCGATTGCCGTGCTGCGTCGCATTCACGTCGCCAATGAGGTTGGCATGGGGCAGTTTGCCGGCATTCTGTTGAGCGGTAACCCTCTCACGGCGGTCGAGTCGATGATCCGCTACCACGCCGCCAAAGACGAGGAGGCGGTCGTCATTTCGACGGAGCGGCTGGGGCAGGCCAAAAGTTTGCTGACGCTGGATGAGTTGCTGGAATCACTGCAAGACCCGCGCTTTAACGTGCGTTTAGAGGCAATTATGGCAATCGGCCGAAATCGCCCCGACGAGCGTTTCATCAATGCACTCGCCGGCATTCTGCATGGCAAAGACCCCGCGCTCAGCGTGATGGCCGCGTGGGCATTGGGGCGCATCGGCTCTCCTGCTGGACAGCCTCCACTGCGTGACGCGCTCGATTCCCACTATCGCTCCATTCGCGGACACAGCGCACGCTCTTTGGCAACCTTAAAAGATGACTCTATCATCGAGACACTGCAAAACCGTCTGCACGAAGAGCAAGATCATGGATTGCGTGTGGCGTATGCGGCAGCATTGGGACAACTCCGTGATGTGACCGCCGCCCCAGCGATTGTGCAGCTGCTTGATGAAGAACAAGATGAATTGACACAAGCCGAACTGTCGCTTGCGCTGGCTAGATTGGTGGGGGAAGAGGGCAGCTACGTCCAGCTATTGCGCCAGATACGAATAGACCTTGACACCGCTGTTTCGCAAGCCGTGTTGGCGTTGACGAAGCAATTTCCATTGCAGGCGGATCTCATCGGCACGTGCGCGACGGCCTTTAGCGCGGGCCAATATTCTGAGGGAATCGAGTTGTTGACCGCACTGGTCGCCCAACTCTCGACGCACGATTTTCCCGAGCCTAACCGACTCATTCTCACGGCATCGGTTGAACAGTTAAACACATTAGGCATTGTCCGACTAGAATATCTGATGTTGGTGTTGTTTAGCTTGGCGAATGTCTAGTAGAGGCAGGTGTGCAACCTATCCCCTTCTCGAAATAGGGCAGGTTTTGCAACCTGCCCCTACGACGATACCTTAAATCGTGTTCAACTCAAGTGCAGGACGCGGTTCTAGTGCGTCTGCGGCTTGGTGCAACATCGATGCAACGCGCTTTCTCAGTAGTCGATTGTTTTTCGGCCGATCGACGACCATATCTTCAATAACCAGCGGCCTGTGCTGCTTTTCACGAACTAGTGCTTCGATCATGGTTGGGTTTATGTAAAACATTTTTTGCTCCTTGTTTGTCACAGTGTCCATTTGGACTTGGTCAATATCGTTGTGCTGGCGCGTATCGACAGGCTGGCAGCTCCCGCGTTTGGGTTGCACCTACGAATCGCTGCTGTATAGCTGCTGCGATGCGCGTCGCTAGCTCTAAATTAAGGCGATAGAACTTAGTCGAGAAATCCGTCTGGTAGCGGGAAAAATGCCATCGTGACGCTGTAAATCGGTGTCGTCTCCGCTGCATTTTCCATGGACCAACGGTCAATATCTTTCATCAATGTTTGCAGCCGTTCACCAAACTCTTCAACCTGCGCTTCTGTCAGGCGGGCGTGATGGGTCAGGAGTGCATGAGAACGCTTGATGCCCACACCAGTCGGGGCAATCAAGCCGGCATTGAGACTCTCGCGCAAAGAATACAAGGTGCTGTTAAACATCGCCTGCGCCAATCGATCAAAGTCGTCTGCGGCAAAACTCTCGCCCGTAATCAACTTATCCAGCACTCTGAACGATTTCGCAATGGCGCGATATTGCTTCTCAATGATGCCTGAAATGATGTTGGTCTCCGTCACTTCGATCAAACCCGCGTTTTCAAGCTGGCGCACGTGGTAGTAGAGTTTGGTCGGATCGGCATCCAGCCGTTCGGCCACCTCTTTGACGGTGCGCGACTCCTTCAAGTGACGCATGATCTCTAATCGTTGTGGATGAGCCAACGCTTTTAGCGTTTCAACATCTTCGATGACAAATATCTCTTTCACGCTTTACTCCATTTCATCATTGAATTATTTTTCAATGATGACAAAAGTATAAATGAATGCGTAACCATTGTCAATAGGGAATTTCATCATTGTAATAAATTACAGTGCTGCGTTTGTGAATGCATTAGACACAACCTTTGATATGCTAAAGTAGACCGCATTCAATCTCTAGATGATACATTTGGAATAGCCAATCTGGACACAGACATTGTAAACTGCCGTTATGCTATCAGACACTTGGGAAACCCAAACACAAGTCAACTGTATTGATGAGGTAAAAACATATATTCATCAGCACACCGATCAATCGCTTAACCGTGAGCAGTTGGCAAATATGATGGGCTTTTCCGTGCCGCACTTCCATCGCATTTTCACCGCTGAAATTGGCGAGAATATCGCCGCCTATGTACGACGGGTGCGCTTGGAGCGTGCCGCACAAAAGCTCATGATGGGAGCTGTTGATATCACCCAAGTCGCTATGGCCGCAGGCTATAAAAGCCATGCCGCATTTAGCAAGGCATTTAAACAACAGTACGGTTATACGCCCAGTCAATATCGCAAGCTTGACTTTCTGACGGCGTTGCAAACCGTGCGCAGGAGCAGATCACATGATAAAGGTTAAATTGACCAGTGTATCGATCGACGACTATGACAAGGCGCTGCACTTTTATACAGAGATATTGGGCTTTGAAAAAAAGCATGATATTCCGCTGGGAAACGGGGATCGCTGGATCACTGTTGTCTCGCCGGCCGAACCCAATGGCACGGAGTTGCTGCTAGAACCCAACGCGGAGTACCCTGCAATGAAGGCGTTGAAGAAGGCACTGGTTGCCGATGGCATCCCCTTTACGGCATTTGAGGTGGATGACATTCAGTCTGAGTATGCGCGCTTGCGAAAATTGGGCGTAAACTTCACGATGGAGCCGACCGATGTGGGACAATCTACCATCGCCGCCTTTGACGATACGTGTGGCAATTTGATTCAAATTTATGAACTAAACGCCGTATAATGCTGGTAGGGATTATGCACTTGGAGTGGATGTTTCGGGATTTGGATATCCCGAAACACGAGTGCCAGATAGGTAACTACGTAACTCCTAACGGGTTTTAGAACTGGAACAAAAGATTGTGGGTGTTAAATAGGGTAAGTATCGGGAAATCCAATTCCCGATACACAATCCAAACATATTTCGGAAATGTCGCTCCGCGACCCTGTGGTATGGATTTCCCGAAATGATTCCGCAACTACATCTGTACAGGTACTTACAAATGTAATCAAGCGTTGAATAGACAGATTGGTCTGTTTAATAGTTAGACGTGTTAGCTTACCGATGAACGATTAATCGAACACCTGTGGCAATTGCCGGAGAACCTAAAACGATGAAAAGTACAACAAAAACTGCACCCACTACGGTTGAAGAAACGCTCACGCAGCTTGAGGCACTTGGTCTTGAAAAGGTGCGGGCGCAATATAGCAAAAGAGGGGCTGGCGACAATCAGTTTGGTGTCAAGCTTGGCGACATACGCGGGTTGGCAAAACAGATCAAGACCAATCGTGAGCTGGGGATGGCACTCTGGCAAACGGGCATCATCGACGCAAGGCTCTTGGCAATCCTTCTGATCAAGCCTAAGTCGCTTTCGGCCGATGAGGTGGATGCGATGGTGCGCTCTGTCACGTTTGTTCAGGTCGCAGACTGGCTCAATGCCTATATCGTGCGAAAGCACCCCGAGCATGAATCGCTGCGTCAATCATGGATGAAGGGGGCTGAGCCGATGGCTGCTCGGTCGGGCTGGGATTTAACCGCTCAGCGGGTCTGGAAGAATTCAGAGGGGCTTGACCTGCCTGCGCTGCTCTCGCGCATCGAGTCTGAGATGGGTAATGCTGCGCCAGAGGTGCAGTGGACAATGAATAACACGCTTGCGGAAATCGGCATCCACTTCCCTGAGCATCGCGAACGCGCCATCGCAATCGGAGAAACGCTAGGCGTCTTTCGCGACTATCCCGTTTCAAAAGGTTGCACCTCACCATTTGCCCCAATTTGGATCAACGAAATTGTGCGTCGGCAGAGCTAATCGCAGCTCATTGACACAGCGACTGACAAAGTTATTTTGATCGCGTCTCAGGATCTACCTGCGATTTTACAAATAGGGGAGATTCGTCAAGCGTCACGCTAAAGCGCAGCATGACGCGCGACAATCTTACGGTTGCCGACTTCATTCTCCAAAAATGCGCGGCGCCAAATCGGATTGTTGATCTTGGCAGCACGCGCCATGATCTCTCGATAGCCAGCCGCGAGAACATCGGCCGAATTTAAAACATCCGCCAGATACCCATAAACAACCCCGCTCAAATCCATCCCGCCCGTGCCATGTTGCGTGATCTGCTGCCACGCCGCATCTGCCAATTGGCGCGCCGCCGCCGCATCCCCCAGCGCCAGCCGACAGACCGCATCGGCCGATCTCACCTGTGCCAACAGCGCATCCGCCCCCAATGCCGCAAATAGCTCGCCTGCGTCACGCAAAAGTTGGGAGGCATTTGCCCAATCTCCATCTTCACACCCCATCATGCCGAGATAGGCATTGCAAGCGGCACGGCCGAATTTGTCGTTAATTGCAATGAAGGTGTCGAGGGCTTGCGTGAATAGTTGCCGCCCACGCGCACGCTCCCCCATGCGCCACGCCACAAAGCCGAGATGATTGACATGGTGGGCAACCAAGCGTCTGTCGCCAAGTGCTTCGGCATTCGCCTGAGAAGCGGTAAGCACCGCAACCGCATCGTCGAATAGCCCTAATTGCGCGTAGGTAAAGCCGAGATTGTTGCCAAACAGATATGCTTTGCGGCGGTCGTTGGACTTTTGCGCCCCCGCCATCCCCGCCGTGAATAGCTCGGCGGCACGTTGGAGATCGCCAGATTCAACATAGTAGTAGGCGATATCCCCCATTGCCACCGCACGCCGCGCACTGTCGCTGGTTGCATTTGCCGCCTGCATTGCCGCATCTGCCGCCGCTTGCGCCGCGTCCCAGCGTCCACAACTGGTCAACGCCTGTAGCTGGAGCGTCAACGCCCATAACGTCAAATCGGCCGATTCCGCACGCCGCGCCAGCACGATGGCCCGCTCTGCCTCCTCTGCCATCTTCGCAAAGTCATCGAGCCGTGATGCGAGGCGGACACGTCCCAGCGTCGTTTTGGCACGAAGTAGGTCATCATTGAGTTGGTTGGCTAGGGTCAACAGTGTCGCAAGATCGGCGCGTTGCGCGCTGCGGTCGCCGCGCAAATCGTGGAGATGGGTTCGGCCGAAAATAGCATTCCAGCGACGGCGAGCATCTTCTGGCGGCATAACGCCAAGCGCACGTTCAAAGAGGGCGGCCGCCTCCTCCAATGCGCCTTGTTTGGTGGCCCGTTCTGCGGCGCGGATAAAATAATCGGCCGATTGCGCCCCCATCCCTGCCTCCGCAAAATGGTGCGCTACCCGCTCCGGCTGTGTGGCGACGCTGTCGGCAAAATCGGCGACGAGCGTCTCGGCAATGCGCTGCTGTTGTCGCTGGTAATCTGCCTTGAGCAACGCCTGATACGCCGCCTGTTGGACGAGCGCATGTTTGAAACGATAGAGATTGCGATTCGGATGCACGAGGTCAATTGCCGTCATTTTCGCCACATCATCCGCGATGCGCTGGCGGTCAAATTGCGTTACCGCGCTGAGCAAGGGCAGGCTGAACTCACGACCAAGCGTCGCCGCCCACTGCGCCGTCTCGCGTGCGCTGCCCAACTGTTGCAGACGGGCCGTCAGTGAGTCGCGCAGCGTGGGTGGGATGTGACCATACTCTGCACCGCTCGCGACCTCTTCGATAAACAGTGGCACGCCGTCTGATTGCGCCACGATCTGTTGGCGCACGTCGTCGGGCAGAGTTGAGCCAACGATTGCGTGTGCCATTTGGAGCGTTTCGGCCGATGTGAGCGGTGGCACATCGAGCTGCATCATCCGCTGCTGCGGCGACCAGATGACGCCCGCGTTCGGTCGCTGGGTCAAGATCAACAAGCAGGGCGCCGTTGTCAGCGCGTCAAGTGAGCGGTCGAGCCAGCGCAGTGTCGATGGATCGCTCCAGTGTAAATCCTCGATGACAATACCAAGCGGCTGCACGGCTGCGAATTTTTGCAGCAGAGCAACAAACGCCAAGCGCATCTGCTCAACCTGTTCGGCCGAAACGCTGGCTGGCTCTGTTGCATCATCGAGAATGCCCAAAAACAGACTGAGTGGATAGGCCGACTGCTGCATGGCAAACTCATCCAGCGTCGCGTCGAGCATCGCACGTTTTGCGCTGGCACTGTCCGTCTCTGTGAAATTGAGCAGTTGCGCAACTAGTGCTACAAGCGGATGCCGTTGTGTGTTTTGGGTCAGTGGTGAACATTCACTTTCGATCCAGCGCAGTGACGTGGCGTTGAGCAGCTCCCAGACGAGACGCGACTTGCCGATTCCTGCCGTGCCCTGCACGATGACCGCTTGCCCCTGTCCACGCTGAACATCTGAGACGGCGTGACACAGTGTCGCTTGCTCGATTGCGCGGCCGATCAGTGGTGTGAAACGACGGTGTGGGATGTTGAGGTTAACCACTTGATAGTGAGCGTCTGTGCCAAGCGCACGTAGCTCAACCGAATCGCGCACCAGTTGCGCCGTCGTGTCGCTGATGATGACTGTGCCGGGATCGGCCGATTCCTGACAATGCCGCGCAACCTCTGGCACATCCCCCAATAACTCACCCGATTGTGAATAGACAACCGCCATCCCTGTGTGAATGCCGATCTGCACCACGGACTCTCCCGCTTGCTGCGTTGCCGCCAGTGCCATGCCCGTCTGCACCGCTCGCTGCGCGCTGTCTTCATAAGCGGTTGGAAAGCCAAAATAGACGAGGCAATGGTTGCCCTGACGCGCCGTGCGTTGACCGCCAAAGCGTGCCAAAATTGGGTCACACGTCTGTTCGCACAGGCGACGTTGTGCGATCAACTGCTCTGGACTATTGTGGCAATCTGCTGGGCGACGGTGACAGATGAGTGCCGTCACTTGCCGCTTTTCATCACGGGCAAGACGGATTGCAGAGGGGGCGGCGGGGGTAAATTTGCCCGCCACAATGCGCTGGTGCAGGGCTTGCAAATCGGCCGATGGTCGCAACCCCAGCTCATGCAGCAGCCGTTGTGTATATGCTTCATATTGCTCAACAGCCGCCGCCGACCGCCCCAAACGCGCCAATGCCTCCATCAACTGCCGCTGTGCTTGCTCTTGCCATGGTTCTAGCAGCAGCAGTCGCCGCGCCAATGTCTGACTCTGCTCCCACGCCTCCTGCGACATATGAAAAGTGACCAACTCTCCCAATGCCCGCACCATCTGGTTATGCAGTCGCTCTTGCGTAAACAGTCGCCACTCCTCAAACGTCACGCTGTCCTTCAAAAAGAAGTCGGCCAGAAAATCGCCGCGATAGAGCTCGGCCGCCTGTCCTAACCATGCCATGCAAGTGGCGCACCGCTCTTGTGGATTGTGATGGTGTTGCCGGCGTGCCTTGATGAGACGCGTGAACAGAACAACGTCGAGTTGATGGTCGCTGTGCGGATTGAATTGGATCGTTTGTGGGGTGATGATGAGGCGGGGGGATTCGGCCGAATCTCCCAACGCCCGCCGCAGCCGCAACAATGTTTGGCTGAGGTTATGCGCTGCCTTGCGGTCATCGAGCTCCGGCCAGAGCAGGGCGGCCAGTTTGCCACGCGACTGTGGTTGGGCCGACTCGACCACCAAATAAGCGAGCAGTGCGCGTGTCTTGCTGGTGCCAAATTGTGTCTGCGGTGTGCCGTCCAGCGTGACTGCAAAGCTGCCCAACAGCGCGAGCGAAAGGTGTCCCATAGCAATATTGGCGCGTGTCCATCGCGGTCGCATCTTCAACAGGCAACCAAAATGGTCACGCGCCATGAATGCTAAAAGTGTAGCAACCGTTCAATTGTTTGCAATCAAGATTCACGATCTACCTTGTAATTGTTTCGTGCCAGCTCGCTTTACAGTGTGGCAACTGTGATCCTGTTTTGGAGAACGATGAATTTCAACCTTGTAACCACAAGCGCACGGCTACCTTCGCTCATCTGCCACTCTTTGTTCACGAGCAATCGGGAACATCGGCCAATAGGTTAACCGCCTCGACCGCAAGCGCCATTGTTGAGCGGTTTTCCACAACCTGCGCCACCTCGTCAGGCAGCGTTACAAGCAGCTTTTCACATTCGTGCCGCTGGTTGGCCTCCATGGAGGGTTGCGCGATGGCGTGGACGAGCAGCGCGACCGCCGTTTCAACATGCCCATACGTCAACAACGCTTGGGCGATCCCCTCCACACTATACAAAATCGCCGCCTCATAGTTGGCCTCAACGAGGCGACGCAGGGCGGTGACGACATATTGTGCGCCGGCGTGACGTTTGTCTTGGGCAAAGGCGACGATGCCGAGCAGATATTGCTCTAGCCAGCCTTGCAGACGCCCGCTCATCATGCGTCGCATCGCAAGGGCGCGGCGCAGAAAGCGTTCGGCCGCTGCAAATTCTCCCTGCAAATAGGCCAGCGTGCTGAGGTTTTTAAGCGCAAAGCAGATGCCATCACGGTCGTGGATTTGCTCAAAAATGGCGTGGGCGCGTTGGTTGGCCGCTTCCGCAGCATCATAGTGGCTCAACATTTGCAGCGCGAGTCCACGATTAACGGCACAACTGGCGAGATTGCGCTGGTCGTTGAGCTGCTGGGCGATGGTTTCGGCCGAATCATAATACCCCACCGCCTGATCATACGCGCCGCGCCCGATACATCCGTTGCCCAGCACGATGTTACAGCGCAACTGTGTGCGCCAATCCTCACTCGCTTCGGCAATGGTGAGCGACTGTTCGATCCAGTTAATTTCAACCTCACCCAACCGCGAGCGAGCGAGGCCAATGTCGATTAGTGCGCGCGCCTCGCCCATCCTGTCCCCGCTGGCGCGGAAATGGGCAATCGCCGCATCGAGCAGCTCGGCCGCCGTCGCCGTTTGCCCTTCGTCCAGCTCAATTGCGGCGCGACGTTTCAGCGCATAAGCCAACCAGCGGGGCTGTGCGGCGAGATTTTCACACGCTTGCAAAATCAACTGTCGGGCAGGCGGGATGTTGAGTTCGATATGTTCGATGGCGGCGAGATGGGTTTGAATTCGGCCGATCAACACCCGCTCCGTCGCCACGGCCAACGCCGCTTGCAACGCCTCGCGCAAGGTGTCGCGTAAATTTTGCAAAATGTGGAAGCCGGCAAACCCGCGCAGCAGTTGGGCGAGCTGTGCCTGATCACGCTCTGCCACCGCCCACCGCCACGCCGCTGCAATATCATTTTGCTGCCGCGCATAGCCGCGCACGCTGTTTGGTTCACCCCCCATGAGCGCATCTTCGTGCGCGGCAACCCAGTTGGCGAAGTAGGCGGCGTGTTTTGTCATCGCCGGTTGCGCCCGCGCCCGTGCAAATTGGCGCAACAGTTCATGAATCGTGTACAGCTGATCGCGTTCGCTCAAGACGGCGATGCGTTGCAGTTGGGCAAGCTGCTGCGGGGTCGCAGCGGCAATCGCGTGGGAAACCGCAGCTGAAAAGGGATCGCGCAACACCGACAATGTGCTGACGATTTGCTGCTGATCGGCCGAAAGTTGCCGCCACGCATAGTCCAGCACGGCGCGAATGGTGCGCTGACGTACAGGGACATCACGTTGCAATGTTGCCAATGTGTCGAGGTCGCTGGCAATTTCGGCTGCAATCTGCGGGCAGGTGTATAAGTCTGTCTGCGCTGCGGCCAAATTGAGCGCGAGTGGCAGCGCGGCCGTCATCTCCACAATCTGCGCGATGGCGGCGAGATCGGTCGCCGTTGGTGTAAAGTTGTGATGCAGTTGGCGCACGGCCGCGAGAAAAAGATCGGCCGCAGCGTCACGCAAGCCACCGAGCGGGACGAGCGTCTCCCCACCGAGTGGCTCCCGACTTGTCGCAAGCAGCGTCATGCGCGGCGCACGCTGCAACAGGTCGCGCACCCACTTGCCCAAACCATTTGCGACAAGCTGTTCGCAATTATCAAAGATCAGCAGAACTTCACGCTCGTGCAGCGCATTCTCAACCTGCGTTTGCAGCGCGTCCTTGCCCTTCGGCGTAATCTGCAACGCCTGAGCCAATGCGTTGATGACCCCTGACAGACGATCCACAGCTGCCAGCGCGATAAAATGCACGCCGTCAAAAAATTGTGTTTGGAGACGTGCGCCGACCGCTTGGGCCAGCCGCGTTTTGCCTGCGCCCCCTAGACCAACGAGCGTGAGAAAGCGTTCGTGATTTGGGTTGATGGGGGAGAGGCGGCGGGTTAGCGACTGCAAATCTTCAGATCGGCCGAAAAGTGGCGACGCAGGTTCCAAATTGGGACGCGCCAGTTGTCGGGCGCGACGGATATGGGCGAGCAGCTCTTCCGTTTCTGGTTCGGGTGGCAGATCGAGTTCGTCGGCCAGTAGCGTGCGCAAATGTTCGCCATGCTGCAACGCCTCGCCATAGTGTGCCTGTCGCGCCAGCAGTTCGAGCAGGGTACGCTGGTGCGCTTCGTCGAGCGGGTCGAGCTGGACTAGCTGGCGCGTGTGGGTGAGAGCTGTGGCGAGATCGGCCGATTCCCGCGCCGCCTGCACCCGCTCATCCAACCCCTGTCGCACCAACGCGCCCAAACGTTCCCGTTCCAGCAGCAGCCATGTTTCAAATTCGGCCGAATCTGCCAGCCCAAACCCCGCACACAACTCCCCGCTATATCGGCCGATCTCCCCCGCCTCAAACGTCCGCACATCGACCTGCACAGCTTGCAACGCCACCGTCTCCCGCGTCACGACGATATGCTCGCCCAGCAGTTTGTTCAAATTATTGAGCGTCACGCGCAAATTTTGCAGCCCCTTTTTGCGCTCAAAATCGCCCCAAATCAACCCCAACAAGCGTTCGCGCGCCACAGGCTCCCGCTGGCACGCGACATAGAACAGCACCGCCCGCGCCTTATCTGAAATAAAACGGTCGATTGTCTGTCCATCTTTGTAAACTTGTGGCGTGCCAAGTAGATCGATCTGCATACAGGCGATTATACAATCCCCATTCGACAACTAGCAGAGAGATCCCGCATTTAGCTGGTTTTAGCCATTGCCCTTCCCCACAGCGAGGCAAAAATTGTCACACAGATCAGTAAGATGGTCAGCGATTGTGACGCAGGCAGCGCGTGGAGTTGCTGCAACGTGACGGCAGTCGGCGTGTTTTCGGGAGCTAAACTAGCCCAGAGCACGCTATTCTTGACGACCTGCACATAGCTCGGATGGGCAAAGGTGCGTACCATCGTTTCGCCGGGTTGCAGATAGACAATTCGGCCGATTACGTCATCCCCATTCCCATCATAGACGCGCGTCCAGCCCGCCGTGTCGTAATGCCCATCATTCGGGTTGGGTGACCCTGCGCTGGTGCGATCATTGGAAAAGATGCGGTTGATCTCGTTGACAGCGCGCCCAAATGTCACGCCAGCGTTGAAGCGTGCGCCGAGATAGAGTTCATCATTGGCGGGGATAGTGAAGTGAAAATAGCCGCGTGCGCCGTCGTTGTCGTCATTCAGGCTGGGGATGCCGAGCGGAGATGTGTAGTCGAGCGAGTCAGTCGCGTCATCCTCCCAATTGACCCCAAACGTCGAGACAAATTCCCCATAGTTGACGTTGATCAGGCGGTTTTCTTCGCCGTAATACTGCAAGCCATGCTCGTCATTTAGCCCGATGCCCTGCGGCAACTCCCCGCCAAACAGGTCAATAATTGTCGGATTGCTGCTGCCCGGATTCCAGATGGCGTGGTGAATGCCGACCAAGCCGCCACCATTATCGACAAACGTTGCGATGGCATCTTCGGCCGCCGTCGGAATGTCGGTGTGGCGAAAGTAGAGCAGCACATCGTAGTTGTTGAGATTTGCCAGCGTGAGATCGTTCGTCTGATTGGTGGCGTTCGCAACATAGTTAAATTCGTCCGTGTTGTCGTTGAGCAACGGCGCGAGATCGCTGTAGTAAGCCGGGCCGGGATCACTGTAATGATTTGGTTCGCCCCCACCGAAGATTAAGACATTGACCGTTGCGGCGCGTTCGAGCGGGGAGGGATAGCTCTCCAGCATGTTCAGCAGCGTGCGTGCCAAATAGCTCGTCGTTTGCGGATACCAGTCGGCACTCATGGCGATCAGGTCGCGTGCGTCGGTTGGATAGGCGGTCGCGTCGGGACCATCGACGATCACCTTTTCGCTGCCGCGATAGCTCACGCCATGTGTGGCAAATCCCTCATCAGTCAATGCTGTGCCTGTGTGACCCTCCAAAACGCTGCGCCCCAAGCCGTCTGCGCCTTGCCCCATCGTTCCGGGAACGCGCACGAAGACGGGAAAGTTGCCCGCGTGACAGGCCGCCGCGATTGGCTTGCCAGCTTGCAGGGCCTCGTTGGTGAGTTGGTTGAGCTTTTCGGCCGAATCCCGCACCTCATTTTCCGTCGCCCGATCAAATGCGCTATACACACCGTCATAAAGGTAGTTCGCCATCCCCGTTCCGCCGGGCGCAACGAGCGCGACATATTGGCTCAGGTCGCTCACGTCCTGAATCCGTCCGTCGAGCGGGATGTCTTGTGGGGTGTTCCACGCTTCAAGCCATGGCGTGCCGAAATTTCGCGAGAAGTTGTCGGTAAATGCCGCGTAACTTGAAATGGCGTTGGCATCGATGGCGACGTTGTTGCCATAGCTGTGCGCGACGCCCGTGCCGCTGCTCACCACGTCAACGTCATAGCCGGCCGCACGCAGCCCTTCGTACAGCACCTTATATTCGCCCCACCACACTTGGTCATAGGCGACAAACATCAGAATTTTGGGGTTGGCCGGTTCGGCCGAAACAGACCCAACCAACCAAACGAGCGCGAAAACCAGTCCACAAAGCAAGCGTTTCATTGTTGTCTCCAAAGTACCATGCGAAGAAAAAGCCATCAGCGAATTTGAACATTCAAAAATTAATTGGGGTATCGAAATCCTACGGTTAAAATAGGGCTACCGCCCCCGCTTCGCGTTCGAGGCTGTGACACAAAGTGCGTTGTCGGTATCCGACCCTTCGGATCAAACGCACTGGGAGACAACGCGCTTTAGCGTGTTTTGCGTGTCAGCCTCTGGTTTTAACCATAGGTGTAAAGATTGCCCGCTTAATGAAATGTCAATGAAACCATTGTAAAGGATAGATCAACGCAGGTAAATCAGGCGGGCTATGGGAGATTGGGGCGAATTGGGGATTTTCGGCCGAAAATTGGAACGATTACCGAATGCAAAACGGATTGATGAAACGATAACCTTTAATCCATGCCCAACGGACGTCCGCCATCGACTGGCAAAATAACCCCTGTCGCCATCGGTAGTGCATTGTGTGCCGCCCACACTGTTTCTGCGACATCTTCGGGAGAGGCGAGACGTTGCAGCGGGGCCAGCTCTTTTTGGGATTGGATATATTCGGCCGAAAACCGCTTGGCATACTCTCCCAACACCCAGCCCGGCGACACACTCAACACCCGCACCTTTGGCGCCAACGCCCGTGCCAGCGAACGTGTCATGGAGTCCATCGCCGCCTTTGACGCACAGTAGGCGACATTGCTGCCAATCCCCGTCTGTCCCGCGATTGACGACAGATTGACAATGGTCGAACCATCAACCAGCAGCGGCTGAAACGCCCGCACCATCGCAAATGCGCCCCGCCAGTTGGTTTGAAAAATACGGTCGATCCATTCATCGCTCAACCCGTCTAAATCAGCGTGTGGCACAGGGGTGGTAATACCCGCATTATTGACCAGCAGATTAAGCTTGCCATACCGTTCCTGCACCTGTTTGGCAACATCGCTGAGCCGCTTGCTATCCGTCACCGATGCCTGCACCATCCAATGCTCCCCACCCTCAAGCGAGGCCAGCGCATCGTGCGCCTTCTCCATATTGCTATGGTAGAGAATCACCACCCGTGCGCCCGCCTGCGCCATACGACGGCAGATCGCTGAGCCAATCCCACCGCCGCCGCCTGTCACTAAAACAACCTGTCCATTCATTATTTTCTCCGTCTACCTCAACTAACCGACGGTTTGAACCGTCGGCTTACTCTCTGCCTTGTCCCCATAACGACGCACGCGCAGATCGGCCTGTGCCTTGTGCGCCATAAAGCGTTCATACTCACAGAGACGCGAGCAGTATTCACCGATCATCGCGCTGGCGGCATCGGTCGTGACGCGCTGATACGTCACGGTTTTGATAAATTTGCCGACCCACAACCCGCCCGTATAGCGAGCTGCCAGCTTGGTTGGCAGCGTGTGATTCGTTCCGATCACCTTGTCACCATAGGCTACGTTGGTGCGTGGCCCCAAGAACAACGCGCCGTAGTTGGTCATATTTTCGAGAAAGAAATCGTTGTCCGTCGTCAATATCTGGACGTGTTCATTGGCGAGCTTGTCGGCGACCGCTAACGCCTCCTGATGATCGGCAACGAGATAGATTTGTCCATAGTCGCGCCACGCCGCGCCAGCGAGGTCAGCCGTTGGCAACGTTTCAAGCTGTCGGCCGATTTCGACCTGAACCGCCTCCGCCAACTGCCGCGATGTGGTGACCAGACAGGCGGGGGAGGTCGGGCCATGTTCGGCCTGTCCGAGTAGGTCGGTGGCGACGAGTTCAGAATCGGCCGAATCATCCGCTACAATCAATACCTCCGTCGGCCCCGCCAACAGATCGATCCCCACCTGCCCAAACAGTTGCCGCTTCGCCTCTGCCACATACGCATTGCCCGGCCCAACGATCATATCGACCGCGTCCAGCGTCTCTGTACCGAACGCCATGCGTGCGATTGCCTGCACGCCGCCGATGATGTGAATTTCATCCGCACCGCCAAAGTGCATCGCCGCAATTGTCTCTTTTGGCAACGCCCCATTGATCGGCGGTGTACACGCGATGATGCGCTGCACGCCCGCCACCTTTGCCGTCAGCACGCTCATGTGCGCCGACGCGATCATTGGATAGCGACCACCGGGAACATAGCACCCCACCGAATTGACGGGAATGTGCTTATGCCCCAACACCACGCCGGGCAGTGTCTCTACCTCCACATCGTGCAGCGACGCGCGCTGAATTTGAGCAAAATTGCGCACCTGTGCTTGGGCAAATTTGAGATCATCAATCGTCTGCTGTGGCAAACTTTCGATCACCTCAGCAATGACCGCATCACTCAACTTGAAGCTGTCTGGCTCCCAATTGTCAAATTTGCGCGACAGTTCACGCACCGCAACATCGCCACGTGTGCGAATGTCATCGAGAATCCCGCGCACAACTTCCTGCACCTTGCGGTCGGCCGCAAAGATGAAATCGCCGCTCTTGCCTTGCTTAATTATTTCCGCCATATCAATTTGGAGCGCGGTCGCCTCGCCCACCGCAAACTGCGAACGAGGCGTTCACGCGCCTAGCTTATGCTGCTTGCGCCTCTCGAATCATCTTGCGCAGCTTATTCGCCGTGATTGGCAGCGCATCTACCTTGATTCCCAGCGGCCGCAGCGCATCTTCAACCGCCGCCGCAATCGCGGGTGGCGCACCCATGCGGCCACCTTCACCACCCCCCTTGATCCCAAATTCGGTGAATGGCGACGGCGTTTCGACATGTCCAACGCGCACGTTTGGTGGTACTTCGTGCACCGTCGGAATGAGATAGTCCGCATAGCTCGCCGTCATCAACTGCCCGTTTTCGTCATAGGCGAACTCCTCATACATCGCCGTGCCAATCCCCTGCGCCGTGCCGCCGCGCACGTGGCCCGCCAGCGTCATCGGGTTGACCATCGTGCCGCAATCATGGACGGCAACATAGTCGAGGAATTCGATCTGCCCCGTCTCGATATTGACCTCCACGACCGGAATATGGCACATGTGCCCCATGATTGGATAGAACACGCCGAGATCGGTGCGATCTTCGTTGGGCATCGTCGTGTAGGGATGGTCATACACGTAGGTTGCATCGAGACCACTTTTCACGTCATCAGGCAAACTGAGTTTGAAGAAGTGGGCCTGCATCGCAATATCGGCAATCGACATGCTCTTTTCGGGCGCACCCTTGACCTGCACCTTGCTATCGACGAGCTCCAAATCTTCAACATCGACCTCTAGCAAGTGACCCGCGATGCGCAACATTTTGATGCGTAGCTCTTTGGTCGCGCCGCCAATTGCGCCCGCCACCATGACGGTGAAGCGGCTGCCACCCGGCCCTGTGCCGTTGAGACCATGATCGGTGTCGGTGTAGTTGATGATGATGTCGGATGGATCGATCGTCAACTGCTCGGCGACAATTTGCGTCGCCATCGTCTCTGGGCTGTTGCCCCAAAACGGTGCGTGCAGCGTGACAAACGCCTTGCCGGTCGGATCGATTTTGATGCCGATGCTTTCGGGCGAACTGGTCAGCGCGAAGCCGGGCTCGTGGTTCCAGAACCAGAATTCGGTCGAGCTAAAGACGCTACGCTCCTGCGCCGTGATAGTGCCAATGCCGATGTAGCGACCCTCTTTGCGGGCGGCGGCCTGTTTTTCGCGCCACCCTTTGTAGTCGATCATGCTCAGGGCTTCATCGAGTACCGCGTTGTAGTTGCCGCTATCGTAGACGTTGCCCGTCGGAATTTTGTAGGGAAACTGCTCAGGTTGGATAAAGTTTTTGCGCCGTATTTCGAGCGGGTCCATGCCAAGCTCATCGGCCGCCGCATCCATCAGGCGTTCGATCACGAAGTTGGTCACCTCAGAACCAAAGCCACGATATGCGCCCTGTTGTCCCTTGTTTGTGAAGACGGCGATCAGGTGCATGCGCACGCTGTTGATGGTGTAGGGGCCCGTGACCTGTGCGGCGGCGTTGCCGTGATGCCCGACCCCAAATTGCAGAAACGCGCCATAATCATCGACGCAGCGATAGCGGATCGATTTGACCGTACCATCGTTCATGACGGCGAGTTCTGCGTCATAGGTGCGGTCGCTGCCGTGATTGTCGCAGCTCATCGTGTTGTCGAGGCGATCTTCGATATATTTGACGGGGCAGCCCGCAGCGCGTGCGAGCGTGCAGGTGAGCGTGACAACTTTGTGCGTGAACAGTTTTGAGCCAAAGCTGCCGCCCGCGATGGTGGGAATGATGTTGAGCTGGGTTGCGGCCACACCGAGCGACATCGCGCATAGCCAGCCCACATAGTTGTACATCGAGCCGTTCGAGTAGACGGTGAACTTGCCCATGCCCTCGTCAAATTCGGCCACCGCGCCACACGTTTCCATTGGCTGACCGCCAGAGCGCGGCCAGTAGAGATTGCGCTGCACGATGATGTCGGCGTTGGCAAAATCTTCATCGACAGGACCAAAATCAAGGATGCGCTCATGGGCCACGTTGGTGTCGCCCCGTTCGGGGTGTAGCACCGCGTCACCGGTTGAGTTGATCGCCTCAAGCGCGTCTACCACAACGGGCAGCGGTTCATATTCGACTTCGATCAGGTCGATTGCGTCTTCTGCGATATAGCGATCTTCGGCAACAACGGCGACGACCGCCTCACCGACATGGCGCACTCTATCGACCGCAATGACATATTGCGTGACGGGTGGGTTGGCGAAACATGCGGTGGGGCCTGTCTGTTCGGCCGCCTGTTTGCCCGTCAACACGCAAATCACGCCGGGCAACTGTTCGGCCGCGCTCGTGTCGATGCTGATAATTTTGGCATGTGCGTAGGGGCTGCGCAGGACGGCTGCCTCTGCCATGTTGGGGAGATGCACGTCATCGATATATTTGCCGCGCCCTGTCAAAAGACGCGGGTCCTCGACACGCTTCATATTTTTACCGATCCAGCGATATTCGTTTTTGGCTTTGCTACTCATGTGGTGGCCTCCGGTTGTTCTGCGAGTTCTGGTGAGCGGTCGGCTGCTGGGATTGCGGCGTCTTCTCCGTTGGCAAGGCGGACACCCTCTTCAATCGAATCGAGAATGGTTTGATAGCCGGTGCAGCGGCAAAGATTGGCTGAAATCGCCTCTTTGATTTCAGCGCGGGTGGGGTTGGGATTGCTGTCGGTTAGCTCTTTTGAGACCATCAGCATGGCGGGGGTGCAGAAACCACATTGCAACCCATGTTTTGACCAAAAACCTTCTTGCAGTGGGTGCATGTTGGTTGGCGTGCCGAGACTTTCGACCGTTTCGATCGATGCGCCATCGTGCATGACGGCAAAGTTGAGGCAAGAGCGTGCGCTTTGGCCGTCGATCAGAACGGTGCACATGCCACAAACGCCATGTTCGCAGCCGACGTGTGTGCCGGTCAAGTTGAGATCGTGGCGTAGAAAATCGGAGAGCAGGCGGCGCGGTGTGACGGTGCGCTCATACTGCTTGCCGTTAACGGTGATGGTGATTGTTTCTTTTTGCATGATGTCTCCCTATTGGCAGCGGCTACTCGCTTCAGCGAGGGCGCGTTGGGTCAGATTGCGGATCAGGTCACGGCGATAATCGGCCGATGCGTGAAAGTCTGCGCTAGGATCGGCCGATTTTGCCGCCGCCTCAGCCGCAGCGCGGAATGCGTCGTTGGACGGGGCCTGCCCGTTGAGGCTGTTTTCGGCCGATTCCATCCGC
Source organism: Anaerolineae bacterium (assembly GCA_030425205.1). Classification (GTDB taxonomy): domain Bacteria; phylum Chloroflexota; class Anaerolineae; order Promineifilales; family Promineifilaceae; genus CALECP01. Next base: position 123,067 of record JAUIAP010000014.1, on the reverse strand, counting down.
ATCGCGCGATCACCTGCACCCATGCAAACGATTCGCACGTCCGCACAGTTGCCATCTTTGACCGTCAGCAGCGCGGCCACACCGACGAGCGCGTAATCCCCTTTGCGTGGGCTGATTTCCATAAAGCTGTAGCCCGTGCCGGGTGCGCTGGCGGGAATATGGATGGCGGTCAAAATTTCATCATCGGCAAGAGCCGTTTCGAGATAGCCCGTGAAAAAGTCGGCGGCAGCGATGCTGCGTTCGCCCGACGCGCTGCGCGTGATCATCGTCGCACCACAGGCGATGGCGACGGCGGGAAGTTCGGCCGTCGGATCGTTGTGGGCGAGACTGCCGCCGATTGTGCCGCGATTGCGAATCGGTTTGTGGGCAACGTGTGGGAGCGCGGCGGTCATGAGGGGGAGGGCGGTGCGGATTTCGGCCGAATTTTCCAGCGTCGTCTGGCGCGTCATTGCGCCGATTTCAACCGTGCCGTTGTTGCGCCGAATGTAATCGAGATCGCCAATGCGATTGAGGTCGATCAACATCGTCGGGCGCACAAGCCGCAAATTCATCATGGCGATCAAACTTTGACCGCCAGCCAGCAGTTTTGCCTCATCCCCCGCTTCTGCAAGGGTGGCAATCGCATCGTCGAGTGTTTCTGCGCGTTTGTACTCAAATGGTGGTGGTTTCATTGGTTCTCCTTCAAGTAAGAAGTGGTTAGTGGCTAGTGATTAGTGCAGAGAATTCTGACTAATCATTGACCACTCATCACGGCTCACCTTACTAATTTTCTAAAATAGCGACGGCGCGGACGGGTGAGCCTGTTCCGTTGCGAATGCGGAGCGGGAAGCCGGCAAAGGTAAAGCGTTTGCCGACAACTTTGTCGAGATTGGTCAAATTTTCATAGTGTGTGATGCCCGTGCGCCGGCACATCATGTGAACGGGATATGTTTTTGAGATGGGATTGTCGGGCGTGGGACAATCGACACCAAATGCTTTGACCTTTTTTTCGGCGAGCCAGTTGGCGGCCGATTCGTCGAGACCGGGATGCTGGTTGGAGTAGGCGGGGGTGTCGGCGTGTCTGTCGTGCGTGCCGGTGCGGATCAGCACGATGTCGTTGGGGTTGACGCTGACGCCCGCACTTTCACAGGCGGCGATTAGATCATCGGCCGAAATATACTCATGGACACCCTTGTGTGACACGTCGATGCCAACGGCCGAGCCATAGAACGTGTCAAGCGACATCTTGTCGATCGGTGGCGCGTCGGGATCGGGGTCAAAATGGCTGACCGAATCGACGTGCGTAGGCCCGTGATCGCACATCAAGAGGGCGTTCGACTGATAGGACATGCCGCCTTCAAATTTGGGCGCCGTCTCCTCATGGCTGGCGTGCTGCCAGATGATCGTCTTTTGATGTCCGGGATAGACTTCCATTCCTTGAAAAATTTCTTGTGATAGGTCGATTAGTTGTGTCATAGATTGGAGTAAAACGTAAGTCGGTATGGCACCCTTACGTTTTACGCATCAGGCGGCAATGGCGCCACGTTCCGACGCGCCGTCATTTGTCCCCGTGTGTTCAAACAGCTCGATCAAGTAGCGATCTGGGTCGTGGAAATAGGCTTGGGTCACGCCGTCGCCCCGCTGGATGGGGCCACCAACAATCGAGATGTCGAGCGATTTTGCGCGCTCGATTAAGGCGGCGAGATCTGCCACTTCAAACGCGAAATGGGTCGAGAGTCCCGTTTTTTCGCCCTCTCCGCCGTTGGCAAATCCAGCAGGCGCGGTTGTGTCTTTCTCCTGAATCATGTGGATTTCTGTGCCACCGCTGAGCATCCACGCACCCGCAAAGGTGAATGTGGGTGAGCGCGGGATTTCACGCATCCCGAGAAAATCGCGATAGAACGCTTTTGATTTTTCGAGGTCACGAACGATAAGGCTGCAATGCTGTAGTTTCATCTCATGTGGAGCGCAAACGCCTCATTGCCGCTAAAGAGCAAACGAGGCGTTTGCGCTCCGATTAGGTCATCTGACTATCGCCTTGTTCATAAAGACCAAAGGCGAGCGGTGCGCCGATGGGCCATGTGCCATTTTGTAGCATGGTTCCAGCGACACGGTTGCGTTCAACGAGGCTTGCGCCCAGTGAAAGCTGTTTTGCTTCCCATAATTTGAGTGCCGTCGGGATGTCGGCGCAATCGTGCAGGGCGAGGCCAAGCTGTCGAGCGTCTTCGGCCGCTTTTGCCGTGCCGGCGGCCGTGTGGGGTCGCGCGGAAAAGGCGGCATCCCCGAGAATACAAATTCGGCCGAATGCCATCTGCGGAATTTCATAATCAAAAACGGCCTGAATAAATGGTTGATCGGTCTGTGTGATCAGCTCCGAAAGGATGTCGGGCAACGTGGTGGCATCCGCTTTTAGCTGCGCAATTGCATCGGCACGCACTGCACCCGACGGCACAGAGAGCGCACGCTGCACGCCGTTTTGATCGGTCATGATGTTGGCAAAGTCCGCCCCTGCTGCGACGTTGCGATACCATAACCAGTTGACATAACGTTCCCGATCTGCCAGTGAATCTTCAACGACGGGGATCGGATAGGTCAGGAGATGCCCGTTGGGCGTGATGTGATAGACGATTGAATCTTGGAGCAGGTCGAAGGTATCGGCTGGCACATCGGCCGCGCTGATGAGGCCGCGCCATGCGATGTAGCCCGCATATTGCGCCGTCGTGTTGCCGAGCAGCCAGCGGCGTGCGTCGGAGCCGATCCCGTCGGCGCACACCAGTAGATCACACGTCATCTGCAACCCTTGCGCCGTGTGGACGCGCACGCAATCGCCGCGCTGGTCAAACCCCGTCACGCGCTGGTTGAGATGATAATTTTGTGTGCCTAATAATGTTTGCAGCCCGGCATAGATTGAGTTGTAGGAGGCGAAGCGCAGTGGGGAAGGGCGTTCTGCAACGATTTGGCCTGATTGGTCGATGTAGCGTAGCAGCTGGGAGCGAATGCTGATGTCGGCGATGTCGAGTGCGGGGATGTCGAGCAGATAACGAACGGTGTAGGGGTTGAGGACGATGCCCGCGCCCTGTCCTGCAAGCGGCGTTCTTGAGCGTTCTAACACGGTGACGGCAAACCCCGCATCGCGCAAAAAGAACGCGGCGTTGAGGCCACCAAGCGAGCCACCCATGATGATTGCATTCGGCCGATTTTTAAGCATAGTGGGATATGGCGTGTTGCGGTGCGACAACACATGACAATTCCTATCATCATAATGGAGAGTTACGACTTTTGCATTGTCTGATCGGACAACAAATCTATCACATAGTTGGTTGTGTTGACAAACGACGGGGTGTGTTTCGGGGTTTCGTTCGTGTTTTTAGGTTTTCGCCAACACCATTGTTTACCGCAGCGTGTATCGGGATTTGGAAATCCCGATACTGTCATCTGTGAACTAATTACAGCGTAAGGTAAATTGTATGGCACTGTCATTCGCGCGCCGGCAGGAATCCAGTCCCAGAAAAAGAATGGATACCTGCCTGCGCAGGTATGACGGGACTTACTTTACGGTGTACTAATTCAAGGATGGTAAGGTCTCGTTTTTAGTCGAAAATAAAGGAATCAAGCACCTTTCGCGGCGAAAAGCTAAGTGCTTAACGGGCGTTTCGGGATTTCCAAATCCCGAAACATCTACTGTCTAAGACTCAAGTTGTTGTGGCGGAAACTTCGTGACACGAACAAATTTCCAAATCCCGAAATGACCAGGCCAGAAGAATGGATTCCCGCCTTCGCGGGAACGACACCTTTAATTTTAATCTTCATAAACGCACTGCCAACAACGCGCTTGAGCGTGTTTCGTGTATCAGCCTTCGGCTTTAGCCGTAGGATTTTGGCAAAAACAATAAAATCCTCATCAGGCAAGCAATGCGTGAATCAACAACGCCAACTGAACTTCAAGTAGCTGTTGCGTCTCGCTGAGATCAATGCCGAGCAGTTCGCGCAGTTTTTTGAGGCGATATTTCACGGTGTTGGGGTGGACAAAGAGGGCATCGGCCGATTTTTGTGGACTGAGCTGATGGCGTAGGGCAACATCGAGCGTGTGCAGGAGTTCGTCGGCACGCTCGTGCGCGAGAATGGGGGCGAGCAGACGTTCTGTGAAATCTTGCAAATCTTCGACGGCGTTGTTGCGTAGGAGCAGCGCATAGATACCCAGCTGATCGAAGAGGATCAGAGGGGCTTTTCGGCCGAAACGCTTGCGGATGGCCAGCGCGTCGAGACATTCGCGCTGTGCGTCGGCCACGTCGAGCGGGTCGGTTACGGGCGTGCTGACCCCCACCGCCAAGCTCAGCCCTGCCCACAATGCGCCCATGCGCTGCGCCAACAGCGCGACAAACGCCTCGATCCGCTCGGTCAAATGGGGCTGGCGCATCGGCCAAAACACGATGGCGCGATCTCCTTGTGGCGCGACAAACGTCGCCTTCTTCAATTCGGCGCAACACTGTTCTGTGATATTGGCAAGCGCATGTTTGATCTCCTCGACCCGCGCCTCATTCAAGTCATGCTGCTCGATGTACTGTCTAAATTGATCGATGTCGATCAGAATGACGCGAAAAACGCCGTTAAACGTGTAGCCAAAATGGGTGGCGCGACGCTTGAGTTCCGCCACATCGGTGAAGCGACCGAGCAGCATGTCATCGACAAAGTCACCGCGCATACGCCGTTCCGTGTCGAGCGTGACGCGCTGCTTGACCAGTTCGAGCGTGCAAACGGTGGCGGCATGTTCGAGGGCGCGCTGGTCGATTTCCGCGAGCAGGGGTGACGTGGTTATCACACCGAGATAGCCAAGCGTGCGCCGACGGGCAGCCAGCGGCATGAGCAGTGCGGGTTGCCCCTGCAATGTGAGCTGGATCGGGGCGCGTGATGATTTTTTAGGTAGCAATGCCAATGTGGGCGCGACCGTTGGATGATCGGGTGAGCTGGCGATCTGTTGCAAGCGGGCATCATAGAGGGCAACGGGTCGGCCGAGCAGCTCGCCCGTCGTCGTCACCACAGCCGCCAGCCCTTTTTCCTCCAGCACAAGCTGTGTCAACTGTTTGTGGATCGCTTCCGACTGAAAAAGCAGTTCGCGCTGTGCTTCAAGCTGGCGATTGAGATTACTCAGCTCGGACACGGAATGGTTGAGCGCGTCGAGCAGTTGTTTGTTGCGAATGACGGTGGCCGTGTGGGTTGCGAGCGTTTTAAGCAGCGATAGTTCGGCCTCATTGAAGGTATAGCGACTGGTGTAGTAGCAGTTGATCGTGCCGATCTGTCGTTCACCCGCAATCAGCGGCACGGCGATCATTGTGACGTATCCCTGCCGCTCAACTGCCGCCTTAAAGTTGGCAAACTCGGGTGCGCTGCGGGCATCTTCCCAGACGATTGGCTTGGTCGAGCGCAACGCCTGCGTGCTGGGTAATCCGGCCATCCAGCCATACTGGTCGGATTGGCGGTTGATGGTGGTGACATATTCGGCCGATAAGCCAAAACTTCCCATGATATGCAGCGCGTCACTGGGTCGGTTGCGAATCAGAATGGCACAGAAGGGCGCGTTGAGCAGCAGGGCAAATTCGGCCGAAACGTGATCCAGCATCGTCGGCAGCGGCTTATCCTCGCTGATAATTTGGTTGATTGCAATCACGGCGGCGACTTCGCGCTCTTTTTTGGCTAACTGTTCCTCTAACGGTTGCGTCATGTTGTTTGTCGGGCGCGAACGCGGCGTTTGCGCGCAAGAATTATGAGTCAGGATTGTGTCATCTGGCGTTCGATTGCTCAGTCTTGCCACATTTGAAAGGTTGTGTCAACGCGATCGGCCGAACTTCCAATCTGCAACAGCTCCGTTGGCACAAACCGATCATACTTCTCGCGTTGCAACTCATCCCCAATCAGCAGATGGGGTTCCCACTGGCGCGCAAAACATTGGGCCAGCGCATGTTCAATTGTGCGCGCTCCGGTGGGGCAGCGCAAGACGGCGTAGTAGGGCAAGCGCACGTCGCGCAGTGTGATGGGCAAGTCGTCCTCGTCGCAGATGTAGGCGAGACAACGCAGCAGTGTTTCAAACGGGCGCGTGCCGAGCCAGCTAAAATAGCAAAATAGATCGCCGCCAAGCGGGATGAGCTGCATGTGATCGAGATTGACCTGTTCCGCCAAATCGCGCGCCACCCCCAAGCGGATGCGCGCGCTCGCTTGCAGATAGGGATAGACGGTTGTTTCGGTCAAGACTTGGCGTATGCGTTGCAGAATGCGTGTGTGAATGTCGCCAGATCGACCCAACCAGGCGGGCTTGGCACGCCCCTGCACAGGTTTGACAAAGACGACCCGCTGCTGCTCATTAAAGTCGGTCACTTCCCACGCCCGACCCGCCAGCGAAAAACGTTCGCCGATGAGGGGTGGGGAGAGAATTCGGCCGATTTCCCCCCGCTCATCGCGCACAACAAACGCCTCATCTGCCTGAAAGACGGCAAAAAATCGAAAGTTGCGCACGATCTTTTCCCCTGCAATGCCGACGATTAAGCCGCCATTGTCGAGCCGTTCGATGTGGTCGATGGCGATCAGGTGGCGCAGCAGCGTGCGGAAATGGTCCTGTGTGATGGCGCGGAAGGGGGAGAGCGTCAGAACACGGCGGGCGAGTTGGGCGGGCGTGTGTTCGCCCGTCCCCAAAATGCTCATCGTTTGATGGTAGAGCAGGCTGAACGGATATTGAACGGGGTCAATCGGTTCGATCCAGCGATCTTCGACGTAGAGTTGAATGATCGCAATCGCTTGCAGCAGCGACCATGGCAACTGCTCTGGCATCTCCGCGCCGCCTGCCGCAATCTCTTCGCCATGCACAAACCACATCTCGGCTGGTTCACCGCGCCGGCCAGAACGCCCCAGCCGTTGCAAAAAGCTCGACACGGAAAAAGGGGTTTCCAACTGCAAGACGCGCTCCAACTGCCCAATGTCGATACCCAATTCGAGCGTGGTCGTGGCGGCGATGACGGCGGGCTGGTCGGGGGTTTTCATGGCGTTTTCGGCCGATTCCCGTAACCCCACAGAGATGCTGCCATGATGCACATGATAGATGTCGGGCAGTTGTCTGCGCCGTGCCATCTGGCGCAGTGAGCCGATCACCTCTTCGGCCGCGTTGCGACTGTTGCCAAAGATCAGCGTTTTTTTGCGCTCGCGGGTGCGTTCAAAGAGATACTGCTCGTAGAGGTCGTGTTCGATATCGGGACGACGGTAGAAATGTTCCATCGCCAAGCGCACGCGACCGCCGCCGCTGCCCGTGACCGTTTCGGCCGATTGGGGGGAGTTGCCGCGGAGCCATTTTTCGGCCGATTGGTAATCCCCCAACGTCGCTGAAAGACCAACGCGACGGGGTGGGGCGGCCATAAATTGCTCAAGCCGCTCTAGCTGGCACAACACCTGCCGCCCGCGATCTGACCCCATAAAGATGTGGATTTCGTCAATCACGACAAAGCGTAATTCGCCAAACAGTTGCGGCAAATGCGACCGACGATTTTGCAGCAAGCTTTCCAACGACTCTGGCGTGATTTGCAGCACGCCGCTCGGATAGTCGAGTAGTTTGCGCTTGTGTGCGGCGGACACATCCCCATGCCATGCCCAAACGGGTATACGCGCCTCCTCCAGCAACGCTTCCAGTCGATAAAATTGATCGTTGATCAGGGCTTTTGTGGGGCCAATGTAGAGAACGCCGATGGAGTTGGGCGGGGTTTCGTGTAGCAAGGTTAAGATCGGTAAAAAGGCCGCTTCCGTCTTGCCCGATGCCGTTCCCGCCGCCAAGACGAGATGGTTGTCTTGTTCAAACAGCACGCGACACGCCTCCATCTGAATGTCGCGCAGTTCTGTCCAGTTGTGGCGGTAGATGTAGCGTTGGATGAAGGGGGCGAGGCGGTAGAAAGGGTGATCGTTCACAATGTATGTAGGGGCGGGGCGACGCCGGCACGCCTCACCAAAAAGCGCAGCCTATCCCCGCGTTGCCTCGCCCAGTGGTTTGCGTGCCATGCGTTTGTTAGTGCGTCGCTTCGACGAGGGCGATTTCATCGTCGGTGAGGCCGTACAGTTGGTAGACGATTTGGTCGATCAGCGCGTCGGTGGCGGTGATCTTTTGGGTCAGGGCGAGATAGTCGGCGTGGTAGGCGCGGTACACGTCGAGCAGGTCAGACAGCCCCTTGACCTTCCCCGCCAGCAGCTTGACAAACCCCTTAAACGCCGCCTCATTCCACCCCAACGCCTCATCTAGCATAACCGTGCTGCGACTATCTTCCCGTACAAAGGGTCGAGATGCAGTCACTTTTTTGTGAAGCGACTCCTCCCACTTCCCTTTTTGAAACAACTTTTCTAATGTAGTCTCGTCTGTCACACCTTCTAGGTCAAGTACAAATCGCTGTGTGATTCTCCGTCTTTTTTTACCTAACAATATCATTTGTCGTGCGAGTGAGGCTAAAGTCTGCTGAATCTGTTCACGAGACGCTTTTTGCATCTGAGCTATGATTGATGATGAGGGTTGCTTTAGTAGCTCCTCATCCATCTCCCCATTAGAAGATTCATTCGCTCGCGGGATGATTGGTAGGTGTTTCAAATGGGTAGCTCGAAACTCTAAATAATCACCCCGCAGACCTGATAGCAAGAGCTGTACAAGAAACGAGCTTAATGACGAGTTGAGAATCGCCAGCAGGTAAAAATCCGCCTGAGGAATAATAAAGCACTTGTCGTTTGGATATAAACCCTCGTCATCAATTGTAAAGCGTGGTGCTTTGGAAATAACAGGATAAACAATTTTGGGCTGTTCAAACGCTTCGTAATAATCGACAGCATCTTGTAGCTCATACCAGAGATAGTTGCCCTTTTTGCGACCCTCCCACATGCCTTTCCAGTTTTCAGGTTTTGGTTCTAACTGATCTTGGAATTGTGCAAGATAGTTTAGAACGGCTGGAAACTGTTTTATATCAATGCCCCGTCGTGTAAAGATCAGGTAGCGTTCTTGAAAGTTAAGATGATAACGTCGCACGTCTTCGCCCACAATGAGTGGTTTAATAAGGCTCTCGCTGTTTGGATCAGCTTGAATCAGTTGGCGACGTGTCTCAGCGTCGATGAAAAATGCGGCGTTAAATCCTGTTTTAATACCATACTGAATTTTGTCATCCAAATATGATGCTAACGAGATGGTCATGCCAGCGATCTTGTCTTGTAGATAGGTTATGCTGCCGTTTTGCAATGTCCATCCGCTACTCTGCAAGCCATAGCGCGATAGGTAGTAACCGCGCTCAGCGACAAGCTGTTGCAAATCCTCAAAGTCGAGATTTTGAACTTTTGTGACCAACGCTTTTGCCATTGGTTTCGGTGTTGCGTCTTTTTCAAGTGAGATGATGGCAGGATAAGCAGAGGCATCTGCAAAGACGGGCAGATCGCCAAAGTGAACGATTTCATGTATTTGAGTATGGGCAAGGATGAAATTTCTCAAGCGTTCACCGTAGTCAGCCCGCATAAACTTGTGTGAAGTGATGACACTTAACAGATGCTGTTTTTTGAGGAGGTAGATGCCCGTTTCTAGGAAATAGGTGTAGAGATCTGCCGAGCCATGAAAACATTCAAATCGTTGTTGTAGAAAATCTCTGATCTCTTGCAACAATTCCTGTCGCACATAAGGTGGATTGCCAATAATCGCATCAAACCCAGAATTATCTTTGAGGGCGCGACCATATTCGTCAAAGAAGACTTCGGGGAATTCGAGTTCCCAGTGGAAGTAGTCGTTTTGTTGGACGGCGGGGTGGTCGATGAACGGCTGTAGCTGGGCGGGGGTGGCGGTCGTCTGTTTGCCCTGTAGCTGGCGTGCCACGTCGCCATACTCCTGCGGGGACATGGCGTTGCCAAAGTAGCTACTGACCCAGATGTTTGCCAGCGTGCGCCACTTGGCAACGTGGTCGCGCATGTCGTCAAACAGCTTTTCCTTGAGATGGATGTCGTCGAGCGAGTCGCTGGTGGCGCGTTCAATCGCCATCATGCCGCCGACGGCGAGATTGAGGTCGGTCGTCAACTGACTTTCATCGATCAACATCTGCTGCCCCTCTGACGGTCTGACCGCCTGACGACCGGACCCCTGCGGCAACGCCGCCAAATCGCTAAGTCGTGCGCCGACGAGTGAATCGCCGTGTCGCAGATGGTGGTCGAGAAAGGAGAGCGGTTTATCGGCACTGACCGTCTTCAACCACAGGCTCAACTTCGCCAACTCAACCGCCATCCCGTTTTTATCGACCCCGTAAATGCACGCCTCCGTGACGCGCCGCATCCAATAATTTTTCTCCTGCGCCTGTCGTTCGAGTTCGCTGATCTCGCCCTGCGCCACGCTCAGTGAACCCGTCGGCGGCTTGGTGTAATCATCATTGGTCAACGCCAACGCCAGATATTCGGCCGCCGCCACCAAAAAATGACCGCTGCCCATCGCGGGATCAAGCACGTTCAGCGCAAGCACCCGCGTCACAAATGCCGCGCCGCGCTCTGCCTCTGGCAACGTCTGAACGTCCGTCTGAATCTCATCAAGCAACGGCTGCAACGTCTGTCCAACGATGTAGCGCACGATGTAGTCGGGCGTGTAGTAGCTGCCCGTCGCCTTGCGCTCCCCCTTGTCGGTCGCCAAATAGAGATCGCCCACGTCGCGGGTTTCGAGCGGCGGTTTCTTCCCCTTTTCACTGGCGGGAATCCAGACCTCACTCCCCTTGCGCCGAATCGTGACCATCGGCTGCGTGGCGCGTGCGGGGCGATATTCGAGCAGCCCCTCATAAATCGACCCCAACTGGCGCACATCGAGCGTGCGATAATCGACGCGCTCCTTGATGGCGTGCTGCCCCTGTTTGTGACGGTCGCGCCGCGCCAAATAGTCGATTGCACGCAGCAAATACGCATCCCCCATTTTGTATTTTTCCAGAAACGGGTGCGCGGTGGGGCTAAACAGACCGCCGTTGTAGCGCGGCACGCCGTAGTAGTCGTTGGCGGCGGGGTCTGTGCCGTTGATGATGTGAGTCGAATGTTGCTGTCGCGCCCAGTATTGGAATGAATAGGGAGAAAATTGATAGCCATCGTTATTCAGTTTATCGCTGACGTCATTGATGAGGGTGGTCAAGCTGACTGCATTATAGCGTGGATTGTTGAGCGGTAGCAGACCGCGACTTTCGCCATAGAGTAGGAAGAGGAGGCGGTAGAGGAGATAAAGAGCGTTGGTGTAGACGGTTTCGAGGTCGGCGGGATTTTCGGCCGATAACCCATTTCGGCCGAATGCAAAAAAGCCCTGAATCAACTGCTCCAACGCCTTATACGCATTGTCGCGCAAATCATTTTCGACCTCGCGCGCATAGTTGAGGCTCGCCGTCAGCGCGTCATCGACAAAGATATTGCCCTGCGCATCTGGCACAAACGCGCCGTGCCGAAAGAAGAGCCAGAAGTAGAGCAGCCCGTTTTTGCTGTCATCTTCCAAGACGGCTTGCAGGTCGATCTCAAAGTAAACATCGAGCTTGTAGCTACTCTCCTTGTTGACGAGTCGCCAATAACGCCCGTCGGTCAGAATCCCCCAGCGCACGTCGGTGGCGCGGAGGTAGTAGTCGATTTGGTAACTGGGGTTGTTGTTTTCAAACGTCGGTCTGCCCCCCTGCTTTTTGTTGAGCGCAACGCCCCACCGTTTCATCTCACCAACGGCGACCGCCTTGTTCGCATAAGTCGTCGTGTTCTGACTTTGCGCCGCCGCTTTTCGCGCCGTCTCGTTTGGAAAGAAAACGTAGTCGGGTTTGCGAATGCCCTTGTTGGTCAGATTGGGGATGCTGGCCTGTGTTTCATACGCGCCACCCCAACCCATTTTGTCGAGAATGGGTTGAATCCAGTGGGTTTCAAGCTGATTTTCGTTGTAGGTGGGGAGGTTGGCTTTTTCGGCCGAATACAACCCCTTCAACTCCTCAAAAAATGCCAACGCCGCCGCCGTCTGCCCCTTCCACGTCGCGCTGCTGAACAGCAGTTCGTTCAGATAGTAATCTGAAAAGAGGAAGTGATTGCGGTGGTGAAAGTCGCTGTTTTGTGTCTGCGAGAAAAGCGTTGGCTGGCTCATGAAGGCGCTATCCTAAAAAATAATCGATTGCATCACTCACCTTACACAAATTCGATGTAGGGGCTAGGTTAAACGGCTTTGGGCTTGTCCGATTGCGGCTTATATGCCGTTTATCTCGCCGTTCTGGGCGAGACAAATGGCAAAGACGTCCGAAATGTTTAATGCTTGATGCCATTTGCCTAGCCCCTACGATGGTTTGCGTAATGTGAATTCATAAGTTTAGCACGGTTGTTTGGGCATAGAAAACGCCCGCACCCCCGTCACGACAACAGCGACAGGGTTGTTCAAGATTGTCGTGGGAAATCGGGTCGGGTCGGCTTGTTGTTTTGGGACAGCGTGACCAACTTCCTGAATACCGATTGCGTTAGTCGAGCAGAAAAATGAACCCCTGCTGTGGCGAGGCGTTGTTTTCGACCATATCGAGGTAGGTTGCAGTGATGGCGGCTTCGCCTTGCAGGGGGGTGATGGTGATATTTTCGGCCGAAAAGTTCAAAAACGCGGCAAACGCCGCCCCCAATTTGCGCTGGAATTCTGCGCCACCCCACTCCTTGATGCGCTTTTGGGCTTGGGCGGGCGCAAAGAACATCTGCGGTTCAACACCGGGCAGCCCCTTTGATGAGCCGCGCTTTTCCCAATCGGTTAAGCCGACGGCGCAATTATATTTGAGCTGGTCACCCAAGTGGGTGTGCAGCGTGCGCCGCAATCCGCCGCTGCCAGAGAAATCGACATAGACGGCCGGTGCGCTGTTTGTAATCATCTCGGCTTCAGAGTAGGCAAGGACTTCATCATAGAGGCCAAGCGACTCGACAAATGGAATGTTGTCGTCTGAAGTCAAGCCGAGCGTGCTGAAAAGCTCACTGTGGTTCTCCTGCCCAGCGTTGAGCAAGAAGGCGGTTGCGTACCCCGTTTTACTCGACGCGCTCGACAAGATCAGCGTGTTCGCGCCAAAGAAGTCGTTGTCGGCGAGAAAGTCATCGATCAAGAATGCGGTCATAAACATCGGCCGCAACAGCGCGTTCAGCTCTTCTTGTTCAAACCCCGCCACGTTGTTTGTGCGCACGTATTGATTGTAGATCGGGTTGAGTTTTTGCCGATGGGCGGCCGCGTCGATAAAGCCTGTCGCGTGGACTTTTGCGGCATCAACGACCAACTCGCTACCCAATGGAAAGTAGCCATAGATGCGTTCGCCGACTGCGATCTCAGGGTTCGCCGACTCGCTGACGTTGGCAAATCCCCAAACAGGCAGCTTGCCCCAACCGTCCACACCAGTCGGGAAAAAATGCCAATACCCCAAGTAATCGCCTGTCACCGCATAGGTGACATTGTTCGCCGTAAACGCCACCTTGTCCACGCGCAGACGCACTTGTCCTGTCGTCAAGGGCGCAGACGCTGCATCGACAAAACGGCTCTCTCGAATGTTGTTCCGGTTGATTTGAAAATCTCGCATTGTCATTTTGGATGCTCCATAAATGCAGGTTTGTCGTTGGGTTATAAGGTGAATTCAGCGAACTCGTCATTTGCCGCTGGCTGGGATTTCGCCTGTTGAAACCGCTGCTCGCCCACCAATTGCGCAACCGTTAGCGTCGGGTTTTGGCGCAGGAGATGCAGCACACCGACAAAGTCGCGCACCACTTCACGCGGCGTAAGCAGCTCATCCGCGCCGAGTCGATTGACGACCGCCTGCATAAATTGGCGCAAATCGTCGTCGCTGATGATGTCGTCAAGCTTGTATTGGGCTTGATAGACTGTCCAAATGCGTTGCAGGAGCAGGAATATCTCCGTGTGGTCGAGCATGTTGAGGCGGATGACGGGGCCAGAGACATCGCGCAGCCCCTTGCTGACAAAGCGACTTTGCGCTAGCCGCGTTGCCAACGCTTCATAGCTGAACAGACCGCGCCGCGTATCTTCAACAAAGCGCGGCGTGCCACCCATGACGATGTTGAGATGTTGCGCCTTGCCCTGCATCGTGTCGTTGAACATCGTCAACAGCTTTTCATAGTTGTTGTTGCGCGAGATGCTGTGGGAAATTTTGTAGAGATTGACCGCTTCATCGATCAGCAGAACGAGACCGTTGTAGCCAATCGAGGCGACAAACTTGGCAAATAGTTTGACATATTCATACCAATCGTCATCTGTGACGATGACGCGCACGCCGAGCGCATGGCGGGCTTCCGTCTTGGTTGAAAACTCGCCGCGCAGCCAGCGCAGGGCGGCATCTTTGCGCGCATCATCATTGATGACATGCCCTTCCCAATAGGCGGCGATCACTTTCGCATAGTCAAATCCATGCACCATCCCTTCCATCTCATCAATGACCGCATAAATCTGCGTCTGCACGGCACGCTCAAAGCGCGGGCTGTCGGGGTCAAGCCCCTGTTCGTGCATCACTTGGGTCTGGACATTGGCGATCCAGCGTTCGAGAATCGCGGCCAGCGCACCACCGTCGGGTCGCGCTTTGGTCGAGAGATTGCGCATCAGTTCACGGTAGGTGTTGCGCCCTGCGTCGTTTGAGCCAGTTAAGCGACGTTCGGGAGAAAGATCGGCATCGGCGACGACATAATTGCGCTCCATCGCCTGATTGCGCAGCAGTTGCAGCATGAATGTCTTGCCCGAACCATAGCGGCCGACGACAAAGCGAAACGCCGCGCCACCCTCTCCGATACTTTCCAAATCTTGCATCAAGGCGGCGATTTCATCTTTTCGGCCGACATTGATGTATTCCAGCCCAATACGCGGCACAACGCCCGCTCCGAGTGAGTTGATGACGGCGGTTGAGATGCGTTTGGGGATGCGGTGGTTTGTTGTCATATTTGCTCCAAAAAAGATTCACCGCGGAGAGCGCAGAGAAAGAGAGAGAATTCGTATCATTTTTGTTTTGTCTTAACTTTAGAACAAGAGGGCGATATTGTCACGGTATTCGTCGTCGATAAATTGCGGTTCTGGAACGAGTTCGAGCAGGAGATCGCCGATGATTTCTTGGGCGTGTTCGTTGATGGTGTCGATCAGCACAGAGGGCATCGTGCCGTTGGCGGTGGCGATGTCGCGCAGTTGGGTCAGCGGTTCATCATCGTTTAGGATGGCGCGGAGAAGTTGGTGGTGGGGTGGGTCGAGGGCTTGCAGAAGGGCTTGCCATTCATTATCCACTACGACTGGTTTAACTGCGACTGGCAGCGCGGGTGTCTCATCCGCCTCGTCTGCTGCGGGCGACTCGTCTTCATGCGTCGCTTCCAGATTTAACATCTCAAATACCGCCTCCGACTCGGCGCGTAGCTGTTCGATGCGACTGCTGTCAATTTCGATGGTGGGTTTGGGAAGCTGGGGGCGTTGTTCGCGTTCAATGGTGGGAAACCACTCATCCAGCACCCGTTGTACATCGTCATTGAGCGTGATGGCACGCAAGCGACCGCGCACATCTTGCAGTTGGCGCAAGTGGTTTTCGGTATATTTGACGATGCCCGTGATGAGGTCGCAGAAGCTGCGCTGCTGTGAATAGGCGGGGATGTCAGGCAGCGCGATTTGCGTCGGCCAGTTGGGATAGTACGCGCCCCAACAGCTATCGACGGACACGGCTACCCCTTTGGGGGGTGTAAATCGCGCCAGCAATCCCTGCCCCGTATGCTGTTTGGCGTACTCATCGACCTGCGCGACGGCACGGGGTAAATATGTTTGCAGCAGGGGGATATTGTCGCCTGTGTGAAAGCTGCTTTGCGCGATGTCATGCTCGCTAAACTGCGAGAGAAGCGACAGCGGCATGTCGGTGAAGTCGGTGTGTTCTGTCGTGAGAATCAGGTCGGGCGCGACTTCAATGGCAAATGCACGCACCTCTGGACGTAAGAGGTGTTGTTGCGGAGTCAAACCGCCTGTGTTGACAAAGGTATAGCCGAGCAGCCAACTCGCCAACTTCGCGCCAATCGGCTTGCTGTGGTATTGCTGCCAGAGCGTTAGCAGGTGGGTGTAGCTATCGGCAACGCCAATGTTGTTGAGCAGTTCATAGGCAAAAAGGGTGACGTAGGGGGCAGGGGTGGGGAGATAGTTGCCGCTGCGTGCGCGTCTGCGCCAGTAGTTGTACCAGCCGCGTTGCCGCCCACTGAGACTGGCATAGGAGAGTCGGTCATCATTTTGCAGCGGGACTGGCATTGAATTCCCATAGCGATTATCGGCCGAATCCCGCAACGCCTCAAACGCCGCCTTTTGCGAGTAGTCGGTTTGATCTTTGGTTAGGGTCGGGACGGGGAGTTTTTCGGCCGAAAATGTCACCCCCTCAAAATAGGCAGTAAGAATCTGCTCAAACGCTGCCTTTAACTTGGTTCGACGGATTTTCGGCCGATAATCCGCCTTCTCATGCAGCTTTTGCAAAATATAGCGAACAACCTGCGACAGCGCATCACGCAAGCCATTTTGCAGCTCATAGCGATAGATGCCGGTGATGGTGACGGGATCGAGATAGGTCTCCACCATCATCCCCTGATAGGCAGCGCGGCGGATGAGCAGCGCATCTTGTGACTGAAACTGCTCAAAAAGCCCTTGCATACCCGCGGCCTTGAGTTGCGTCTCCAGATAGTTGAGTGCGTTCGACAACTCTTTTCCAAACCATTCGCCATAGCCTGCCTTGACAAACTGGCTATTGGATAGGGGTTGATCGACGATGCGATCGAGAATGGCGAGGGGGATAGGATCATTGGGATGGGCGAGGGCGGTGGTGAGGGCGATGTTGATATCTTCATCGCTGTAGAGATGGCGAAAGGCGAGCGGGTTGCGATAGACGGCGAGTGGATCGATGTCGCACGGGTTGAGCAAGAGGTAGTCGGTGATCCATGTGACGAGGTAACGGCCGATGGGGTGGGCATTATCGTAATGTTGCCACAAATCGATCAGCTGCTGATAGCCCGCACGCGGGTTAGCAACGCCGACGTTGTTGAGCAGTTCGTAGATGTGGACAAAGATGTACGACGTGTCTGTTTTGGGATAACGTCCGGCCCGCACCTCATTGCGCCAGTAGAAGTAGTAGGTGAGCTGCGGCAACAGCATGTCGGCATACGACGAGTAGTATTTTTGGAATGGGACGAGCGGTGTCTCTGCTTCAACCCAGTCCGCCATCTTTTTGGCAGTCGTGACAAAGCTATGTTTGCGAAAGACGCTTGCGTTGTAAAGTTGGGCGAGTGTGCGACCTGCGATCTCGAAGTCGGCGCGTTCGGCGCGGCGGGGGATAGCGCGTGCGGCCGCTTTTTTGCGCGAACTGTGCAGCTTGATTTCGGCCGAAACGGGCTTGTCCGCGATCTTTTTTAAGGCTGCCAGCAGCTCCTCTTTGACCTCTCCCGGCGCATTAAATTTGCTATCCATTATCTTGTCAATCAACTGTTGCAATGACATATCAAGCCCTTTTACCTGCAATCTGCCCCGAAATTTCGCCTGTTCACGCAGCTTATTTTCCGTATATTTGACCACTGCTGTCAAGAAATCACGCAGTGGCTCATGTTTGCTTGTCATATAAAGTTCACCGACCGTGATCGTATGCTTGTCTCCCGCATAGATCGCGCCTGCAAATGGGGTGCGCGTGTGTGTGGTGGGGGATTTCGGCCGATATTTTTCCCAAATGCCAACCCCTTCCACCTCTTGTAAATGCGCATCGACAGCCGCCACCAGTAGTCGCACTGCAATCTCGACCAACTCCTCATTGCCCGCCTTAACAAACGAACTTTGGGCAATTTTATGGTCGGTCAATCTGTCCAAAATTGGCAATGGAAGATTAGCCCACCCGTCATCGATCCGCGCCTGCACGATCCAATCGACCGTCTCCCCCTTGCCATCCGACAAATAGCGATAAACCGATTCCGGTGACGGCGCGAGATTATTGACGCACGCATAATCGACGATCCAATCGGCTAAATCCTCATCTAGCACGGGATGATCCGCTCGATAATTTTGCCAGAGCGCGAGCAGCTGATCATACCCAAGTTGCAAATTTAGCACCCCGATATCGTTGATCAGCTCATAGGCGAGTAGATAGATGTAGGTTGTGTCCGTTTTTGGAAAGTTACCGTTGCGAACTTGACCGCGCCAGTAGAAATACCAATCGAGCTGATTGATGTCCATCTGACCATAGGTCGGCCATTTTGTGTGAAAGGGGACGGGGACGGCTTGGCTGACGCTGTGCTCGGCCAGCTCTTTTGCCGAGCGCACAAACGCCTGCGCGCCAGTTATGTAGCCGCCGCGCGTCATATAAAGTCGATTGGGGTCAAAATCATCCTGGAACTGTCTAAATTGACGGTTAAGCACCCAGATCAGCAGGCCGGCAATCAGTGCGACGCTGCCGCAACAGACGACGGGAAATAATCGGGATGAATACAGCCCATAACCCGCGCCAATTAGTGAAAGAGCCAAACCGATCTTTAACCAACGCATGGCTAACTATTATCAAACCTTTTTGCAATAGCGCAACGGACTAATTGGGTCGCAAAAAACTGAAAACAAGCTGATTTCACGACCCAATTACGAATGAATTGCGTCCGCCCATTGTTATAATTTGACGATAGTGGCTGGATTTTGCATTCGGCCGAAAAATCAATCTGGAAGAAAGGAAAGAGTATGAATGTTAAACGTATTGCACTCCTTGCCGTGTGTATCGCAATTGTCGCGGTTTTGATCGCGTCCGTCCCCGTCCCCATCGCCGCTACGGGGGGCTTCACCCATCCCGGCGCAATCGCCGAAGTATTTATCGCCTTGGCCTTTGGCCCTATCGTCGGTGCCATCGCGGCAGGTCTTGGGGGCGCAATTGCGGATTTGTCGCTCGGCTATGGCAGCTTTGCACCGCTCACGCTCGTTGCACATGGGCTGCTTGGCTATCTGGTCGGTCAAATTGGTTGGAAAAAAGCGTTGCCCAACATGGCCGTCGGCTGGATCGTGGGCGGTTTGGCACTTGTCGGCGTCTACTTTTTGGGGGGCGCAACGCTCTATGGGTTTGGCTTTGCAGGGGCTGCGGCCGAAATTCCGTTCAACCTGTTTCAAGTGGGCTTAGGCGTCTTGGGAATCGCGCTCTATCGCTTGGTCAAGGCGGCCTACCCGCAGTTGGAGCAGCTATCTGGTGAGGTTGCCTTTGCAGAACGTGATGAGCCACAAAAAGTGAAGCACGGCATTTAACGCTCCTATCGTGTCCGCGCTCATCCACATCGACAATTTAAGTTATGCATACCCGCAGGTTCAGCCCGACGCTGAACCTGTTTGGGTTTTAGATGGGGTGGATGTCCGCATTCAGGCGGGGGAATTTGTCGCCGTCATGGGGTTGACGGGGAGCGGCAAAACGACGCTATGCTTGACGCTTAACGGCATTGTGCCTCATTCGACGGGTGGCACGATTGGCGGACGCGTTCTGATCGACGGGCAGAATAGCAAACAGGCGAGCGTTGCTGATTTGGCCCAAACGGTGGGTCTCGTCTTTCAAGACCCCGAGACGCAACTGTTTAACATGACCGTCGAGGCGGAGATTGCGTTTGGGCTGGAAACGCTTGGGATGACGCGCAGTGCAATGGTGCAGCGCATCGACTGGGCGTTATCGCTTGTAGAGATGAGCGAATTTCGCCACCACTCCCCATTTGAGCTATCGGGTGGACAAAAACAGCGCGTGGCGATTGCCGCGATTCTCGCCATGAAGCCCCCCGTCTTGGTGCTTGATGAGCCGACCGCCAACCTTGACCCGCTTGGCAAACAGGAAGTGTTTGCCGTCGTCGAGCGATTGCGCCAGCAGGAAGGGATGACCATTGTGATGGTGTCGCATGAAAGCGAGCAGATCGCGGCGTTTGCCGAACGGTTGCTCGTGCTGCACGCGGGCAAAATCGCCTTTGATGGCGCACCCGCCGACTGGTTTAAGGAGGTCGATACACACGGCCTCGCCACGCCGCAGCTCAGCCAACTGGCCCAGCGATTGAATGAACAGCACAGAACGCAGTTGGACTTTCCCGATATTGCGACGGCGCGAGACGTGTTGCAGGCTTGGGAAATTTTGCCGCCGCGTTTATCGGCCGATAATCCCCCCCCCAATTTCCCCCCACAATTCCAGCTAAAAAATATCAGCTACGCTTACGATGGAACGCGCAGTGCCGTCGCGGACGTGTCGCTGACGATTGGGCGCGGCGAGTTTGTCGCCATCTTGGGCCAAAATGGATCGGGGAAAACGACTTTGGCGAAGCTGTTGAATGGTCTACTTCGGCCGAATAACGGGCAAGTCATCCTAGACGGCATTGACCTCAAGACACAGTCAGTAGCGGAGCTGGCAAAATCGGTGGGCTACGTCTTTCAAAACCCTGACCACATGATTTTTAGCGCAACGGTGCGCGAGGAGCTGGCGATGGGGCCGCGCAATATCGGGATGAGCGATGCGGAGGTCGCGGCACAAGTGGCGGCCGTCTTGACGCAGTTTGCGCTCCTCCCCTATGCAGACCAGCAGCCAGCGACGCTGAGCTTTGGCCTGCGTCGCAAAGTCAGTGTCGCCTCGGTCGTCGCCATGCAAACCCCGATTCTCATCTTGGATGAGCCAACGAGCGGTCTCGATCAGCGCAGCAGTGACGAGCTGATGGCGATTTTGCGCCATCGTCATACGTTGGGGCATACAATTATTTTGATCACACACGACATGCGCCTCGTTGCCGACTATGTGCCGCGCTGCGTTGTCATGCACGAAGGCCACGTGCTGACCGATGGGGCGACGCGCATGGTGATGGGTCAAGCGGACCTGCTCACCCGCACGCGCCTTGAACCACCCCAAATCAGCCAGCTCGCGGCGCAGCTTGGACTGGTCGAACCTGTGCTGTCGGTTGCGGAATTTTGTCAGCGCGTGAGGCCCGCCTAATGGTTAATCTCTACATCGCACAGGATAGCTGGCTGCATCGCGTCGATCCGCGCGTCAAGCTGTTATTTGTGGTCAGCATGATATTTGTGCTGATATTGATCCGCAACGTGTGGCTGATGTTGGCGGCGTTGGTGCTGGTACACGGGCTGCACTTTTCGGCCGATATTCCCCTCTCACGCATCCGCTTCATCTGGAAAACGCTGCTGCCCGTCATCGCACTCATGTTATTGTTGCGCATTATTTTTTATCCAGCAGGGGCTGCATGGTTTTCATTTTGGCTGATTCGCATCACGCCGATTGCGCTCGCACAGGGGTGCGTGCTGGCGTTGCGCATCATCACGATGGCACTGGTCGTCTTCGCATGGCTCTACACGACGACCCAAATGGAGATCGTGCGCGGATTTGTGCGCTTGGGGATGCCGCATGAGTGGGGGATGGTGTTGGCGTTGGCGTTGCGCTATATCCCGACGTTTCAGGGCATGTTCGGCCGAATTTCTGAAGCCCAACAAGCACGTGGGCTGAACGTCGCAAAACAGAAAGGGTGGCAGCGTGTGCGTGTCATGATGCCGATGTTTGTTGCGATGATCATTAGCTCATTGCGCGCCAGCGGGCAGCTTGCGATGTCGCTGGAATCGCGTGGCTATGGCCGCCGTGACATCCCGCGCAGCACGCTGTATGAAATCGAATTTGAGCGACGCGACTATCTACTGACAGTTTGTTTGCTGCTCGCTGTTGCGGGGCTGGTTTTCTTGAATTTGCGCTATGGGTTTGGGCGTGATCCGTTGGTGTTATGGATGTGAGTTGTGATGCGTGGTGCGTGGTGCGTACTCTGGACACGCACCACGCACCACGTGCCTGAGTGGCGAAAACCAACCGATTTCTAAATCCCGCAACACATCCATAATCCCATTTCTAAAGTGTCTCAGCTGTTTCATAGACTCGCGTAATTTCATCGCGCTGCGGCCGAATCATCCGTGCACCATCCAAGTAGACGGCGTCCCCCGCCGCACCTACCGTGCCAATCTCGACACATAAAATGTCAGCCGCCGCCAATGCGTTGCAGATGTCCGCTACGTCGCTTGAACTGGCTGTGAGCAGCAGTGCGCCCGACGCGATGGTTGCGAGAGGGTCGAGTGCAAAGGTTTGGCAGATGCGCTGTGCAATGTCGGGGATCGGGATGGCTGCGCGGTTGACGTGTAGGGTTTGCCCGCTCGCCGCGCAAAGTTCCCACAGTGCGCCAGCCAGCCCGCCTTCCGTCGGATCGTGCATGGCGGTGACGTTGCCCGCGCCGCTGGCAATTTGTGCGTCGCGCAAGACGCTGATGCCGGGCGTGTAGAGATAGTCTTGGGCGCGACGCAGTTCGGCCGAATTGAGCACCCCCGCCAACCGCTCTGGAAACTCGCGTGCCAGCAGTGCCGTTGCCTCAATCGGGATGCCCTTGGTCAGCAGAATCTTGTCGCCAGCCGTTGCCCCCTCGGGTGTAATCAGCTCTGACTTGGCGACCTCTCCGATCATCGTTGCGCTCAGAATCGGTCGATCGATCCCATACGTGATCTCCGTATGCCCGCCAATCACCGAAATCCCTTTTTCACGGCACGCCGCATACAGTTGGTCGCTGATCTGCTCGACCAGTTTGGCCGTCGTTTGACCCTCTGGCAACAACATTGTCACCATCAGCCAGCGTGGCACCCCGCCTGTCGTCGCAATGTCGTTGCTGTTGATCTGCACCAAATACCAGCCGATTTCGTCTGTGGCAAACGTGATCGGATCAGATTTAAAGACGAGATAGCGGTCGCCCATGTCAACAACGGCGCAATCAAGACCGATGCCGGGCTTGAGCAACACGCGCGCATCGCTGACGGGCGCAGCGGTTAACATTTGAGCCAAGAGTTGTGGGGGAAGTTTTCCAAGTGGCAGTGTCATGGCGAGATTGTAACAATCTATCGCGGTCAATGGGGCAGATCAATCGTAAACGTTGTGCCTACCCCAACCGTGCTGGCAACCTGAATATCACCGCCGTGCGCCAAGACGAGCTGACGTGCGATGGCGAGTCCGAGACCGCCCCCTGTGCCATTTGTGTGGGTGCGGGCGTGGTCGCCGCGCCAAAATCGGCCGAAAATAAACGGCAAATCCGCTGCCGCAATGCCCTCCCCCGTATCTGCCACCGTCAACCGCACGCCATTATCGATCTCGGCCGCCATCAGACGAATGCTGCCACCCGCTCCCGTGTGGCGCAATCCATTGGCGACCAAATTGGTCAGCACCTGATTGAGGCGATCGATGTCTCCTGTCATGGTCAGCGGTGTCGCGGGGAGCGAGACAGACAGCGCAACGCCGGCCAACTCCGCCTGTCCACTAAAGCTTGTCTCGATGTCGGTCAGCAGTTCAGCAACGTCAACCGTTTCGCGGCGCAGCGATAACTGCCCCGCCTCTGCTTGTGACAGCGTGCCAAGATCGGCGACCAGTCGTGCCAGCAGCGTCGTCTCATCGAGCGTATTTTGAATATGTTCAGCGGTTGGATCGTAGACACCGTCGAGAATCCCTTCTAAGTTGCCCTGAATAATATGGAGGGGGGTGCGTAATTCGTGGGCAATATCGGCCGTCATCTTGCGCCGCTGTTCCCCCGTGCGCTCAAGTTCGCCAACCATGTTGTTGACCGATTGTGATAATCGGCCGAAACGCCCCCGTGCATGGGTCTCGACCCGCACCGACAAATCCCCTTCGGCGACCGCATCCGTCACCGCCATGACCTGCGCCAATGGGTCAATCACGCGCCGCGACAACGCCCAACTGACGACGCCCATCAGCAGCGGCAGCGCAATCGCCAAGCCGCATCCCCCCATTAACACCAAAAATGTCATCTCGCGCCCGCCCCCCGTATAGTTTGTTATGGCGCGGGCGACCATGTGCATGATGCCGACAAACAGCCAGACCAAGAACCAAAACGCGAGGGCAAATCGCCAGAAAAACCAGCGACGATGTTTGCGCCATGGCGCGTGGTGCTCGTGCTTCCACTCTTTCATGCAGCCTCGTCCTGAAAACGGTAGCCCACACCATAGACGGTGGCGATATAGGCGGGGTTGGCGGGGTCGCGCTCTAGCTTGCGGCGCAACTTTTGATATGCGCGTCGATGCTGCGGTCATAGCCCGCGTTGGCAATGCCGTGCAGCTTATTGAGCAGTTGTCCGCGTGAGAAGGTTTGGCCGGGATTTTGCGCCAGCGTCGTCAAGAGCGTGAACTCCATGCGTGAGAGCTGGATCGCCTCGCCCGCCCGGTTGACCTGATGGCCGTCGAGGTCAATTTCGAGATCGTGGATGCGGATCACGCCGGGCTGGCGCAATCCGCCCTGCACCCGCCGCAACAGCGCACGCACGCGTGCCACCAGCTCGCGGGGTGAAAATGGTTTGGTGATGTAGTCGTCCGCCCCCAGCTCCAGCCCGATCAGGCGATCTGTCTCCTCAATGCGCGCCGTCAACATGATGATCGGCACATCTGATTTGCGCCGCAACTCCCGACAGACGTCTAGCCCATCCAGTCCGGGCAGATTGAGATCGAGAACGACGAGATCAGGCTGTTCCTGCCGTGCCATCATTAGCCCGACCGACCCATCATTTGCCGTCAAGACATGGTAGCCGCTCTTTTCGAGATAGTCGCGGGCAAGTTTGACAATTTTCGGTTCATCTTCAATGACGAGAATGGTGGCGTTCATGTAACAAGTTTAAGGGCAGTGTTGGTGTGAGGCAATTGCGCCCCACCAACACTGCCCTGAGAAGTCTTAGGATTTTGGCAAAGTCTCGCTGGAGCTTGACAACACGTCTTGCATGTTGCGTGTCCAGCGCACAATACGCAACACGCAATACGCAATACGCTCTTCTATTTACGATTCAACACGAATATCAGGTTCAACATCTTCTGGCTGCTTCTCTTTTGGTTCGCCGCCACCGTGTCTGTGGTGATGCCAGCCGTGCCTTTTACCGTCCATGCAGCGCATAAATGTGCTGGCGACAAAGAAGAGCAATACGAAATGGAAGAAGCCAAATCCGTGATGGCGCCCGCGATGGTGTGGGGCGTAGTGGGTTTGTGGGGCGGGTGTTTCGCTGCTTTCGGCCGAATTCTCTACCCGCTCTGCCGCCGCATACCCTTGTCGATAGCCCATCTCATACGCCGAATGCTGCCGCATTCCACCGATGCCGAGAAACAGCAACCCTAGAAAGGCGAAGAAGAAAAACTTACGTCTAAAAAACATCGTCATGACCTCTGCATGTGCCGCCCAGCCCGTGCTGTCGGTCACATCAACTTGTTTGTTGCAGAGATTATGCGCGTCAAATGTGACAGAATTGTGAAAGGGTTGGGACAATTTAGCGCATTTTCTGAGCGTTACGCCGCCATCTCAGCCAGCACCTGTCTGCGTATCTTGCCCGAGTAATCTTCCTGCTTGATGGCGGAAACGGTCAACACGCCTGACATCAATGCGCCGCCAATCCCGGCGGTCACGATGTCTTGTCCCGTCAGGTAAAGATTTTTGATCGGGGTTTGTGGGCGCAGAAACGTCTGCTCAAAGCGATTGGGGTCATGGTGCAGCCCGTAAATCTCACCTTTGGCGTAGTTTACAAAATCGCGCGTTGAGAGCGGTGTAGACAGTTCATAGTGCGCCACCTTGCCGCGCAGTTGTGGTTCATAGTGGAAGAGAACTTCCAGCAGACGTTGGCTCAACGCTGCTTTGAACGCCTCATAATCATCGCCACGCCGTTTCCACTTTGTGTCCTCCCATTGGGCAAACCACTCATAGGGCGCGAGCGTAATGATGTCTACGGTCGCCCGTCCCGGATAGCGTTCCTGCCAGAGCGGGTCTTTAGCGGATGGGAATGAGATGTAGACCAGCGGGAATGGGGCGGTCGGATCGTCGAGAAAGGCGGCCACGTTGGCATCGTGATCGTATTGCCCCTCAGGATAGATCCAGTAGTTGGCTTTTTGCAGGTCGAGGTCGGCCGTGCTTTCCTCAAAGCCGAGATACATGTTGAGATGGGCGACCGACGGCGTGACCGTTGCGAGCTGTTCATCCAGTTGGAACTTTTGACGCTGTGCGGGCGGCAGCATTTTTTCGTAGGTGTTAAAGACGCCTGCGCCACTAATGATCAGTGGGGCACGCAGCTCTGTGCCGTCCACTAGGCGCACACCGACTGCGTGCTTGTCTTCAACCAAAATTTCATCCACAGCTGCATTGGTCAAAATCAAGCCACCCGCATCTGCAATGACGTCTGCAATAGTTTCGGCAATGCGTGCCGAACCGCCCACAGGGAAGCCCCCACCGTGTAGATAGTGATTGACCAACATCGCGTGCATCGCAAAGCTGCTCTTGGCGGGCGACAACCCATAGTCACCAAATTGTGCGGTCAGCACGGCGATCAGTTTGCGGTTGTCGGTCAGCTCCTCAAGCACTTCAAGCGTCGTCTGTTGTGCAAAGCGCAGGAACGGCGCGCGCATCTGGTCGCCCATCATCTTTGAGACTGAATAGGGCAACGCTTTTTCGGCAAAATAGGTGCTGCTCGCGTTGTTGACCTGTTTGATTAAGTCGAGGTACTGGTCGATGGCGTTGTGATCGGCCGAATCTGGAAAATACTCCTTCAGCTTGGCACTAAAGTTTTCTGGCCCTTTGTAAAAATCAAACGCCTCATCCCCAAAGCGCACACGATCATACACCTCACCCATGTCCGCCCACTCAAGCTGCCCATCGGTGATGTAATGAAACATCGTCGCAAGCATTGCTTTTGGATGGGTCACGCCGCCGATGTAGTGGATGCCAACATCCCATTCGTACCCCTTGCGCTTAAACACGTGCGTGTAGCCCCCTGCCGTGTAGTGTCGCTCCAGCACAAGGACTTTTTGCCCTTCCCTTGCCAGAATTGCTGCCGCTGTCATACACGAAATGCCCGACCCAATGCAGATCACGTCGTACTGTTCGGTAATTTTGTGTTGCTTAAATGATTTGATGCCCGCACGGCTCATACTTTTCTCCATTTGTTTCTATCGACAACATGAACGACTCTGTGACCGTTGTCGACTATGTAACGGTGGGTTTCATCTCGGTTGGGCGTGTTTCGGGAATTGGATTTCCTGAAACTTCCGCATTAGAAGAATGGATTCCCGCCTGCGCGTGAATGACCGTTTCAACTGATTTGAAACACACCTATTGTGTAATTGTGAATGCGCTAAATCGCCTTTGCAAGATGGCCCTCATGATTTTTCTTGATAGGCACAAAATCCGGGACGTGGCCCGATACGCGGGTGATTGCGGCAAATATCGGGACGCTTTTCGTAGATCGTACACAAGCGCGTCTGCGGATTGAGGTAGACGCAGTCGTTGTTGGCACGTTGGGCGAGGGTGAATTTACTGTCTTTGAAGTTGAAATGCTGAATAGCCCCCGCCTTCAGCAGACGCTTGGCGATTTTCTTGGGTGCCAGCACCTCCGCCTCAAATGGATCAACCAGCTCCATGCGCACCAAATCGGAAAGCCGCGCTTCGACGGGCAAACTGCAACAGCCGCCCATGCAGGAGTGGCAGAGTCCTTTGCGATATTTAACCCATGTGTTGGGTTTATTAACATTGACGGCGTGCGTTTTCTTTTTTGCCATAGGGGCCGAATAGTACCAAATTGTCGCAACGATATGTTGGCGTCTGTGGTTTTCATAGGCGGTGTTGAGTCGAGGCTACGCTGACAGGTTCACTTTTCGGCTCATAAACGAGGCTCTGGTAAACTTGAATGAGTTGGTCAAGAAATTATGGGGTTGTTAGGAAAATGAGGGGTTGGCAACGTATTGCGTATTGCGTATTGCGTGGATTACGCACCACGCACCACGTACTACGAAGCCCCACAGAATCTGAAAGAAAGAATCAAATTATGGATTATATTTGCCTCGCTGCGGGGAAAGGGACACGTTTCGGCCGATTGGGAAGCTATCTACAAAAGTGTATGTACCCAATTGGCTTGCAACCTTTTCTCGAATACACCATTCGCAATCTCAGAAATTGTCGGTCTGTTGACCTCGCCCGTGATCGCCTGATTCTCGTTGTTGGACATCATGGCGAACAGATTCGCTGCTACTTTGGCGATAACTATGCTGGTTTGCCGATCCACTATGTGGAGCAGGGGCAAGCGTTGGGGACGGGACATGCCATCTATACGGCACAGGCAGCCTACCCATCGGCCGAATCGATCATCGTTTGGCTGGCCGATCTGTATGTGCCATCGACGCTATTTGAGGCCGTGCACCAACATCGTTTGCCCAATGTGCAGACAATTGCGCCCGGTCCAGAAGACGAGAATCCCAATGTGCGCGTCTCATTCAACGACGATCGCATCACCGTCGCATGGCAAGGGGCGAGTGATCGCTATGACATTGGCTTGTGGAAGTTGTCGCCCGCCGTTGTGCAAGGGATGACCAGTCGCAAAGTAGACGAGTTTCGCGTGATGCCCAACCTGCAACATGCGCTGGAAGCGGGGGCAGAAATTGGCTATGTCGAGACGACCGAATGGATTCATCTCGGCGGAACGCAACCGACAGCCCGCGAGAATGTCCAGCAGGTTGTCCAGCGTGTCTTAGCATTGGAGGCTGGCACATGATTGCCGTATCTAAAACACCTTTTCGCATTCCGCTGGCGGGCGGCCTAACCGATCTCAAGCAGTTTGCGGCCGATTTTGGTGGGGTGACGGTCAGCGCAACGATTGATAAATATATCTATGTCGTGATCAAGCGCAGTGCGAGCCAATATACCGACCTAAGATATCAAAACGTACATGAGCGCGTGACGGGCTATAACCAAATTCGCCATAACCTGATCCGTGAGGCAGTTAAGCTGACTGGGCTGACGGAAATTCCGCTTGAACTAACTATCATGGCTGATCTCTCAAGCGAAAGCGGTCTTGGTTCGTCGGGCGCGCTGACGGTTGGCTTGCTCCATGCGATGCACGCGCTGCAAGGGCGGGTGGTCGGTCAGCGTCAACTGTTTGAAGAAGCGGCACACATCGAAGTTGACATTCTCGACGGTGCCTCTGGGTATCACGATCCGACGATCTGTGCGTTGGGTGGGTTGAAGCTGATTGAATATGATGGGCCGCGTGTCACGGCGCGGGACATTGCGATGAGTCCCGCCACGCGCAAGGCGTTTATCGACTCCCTGCTCTTTTTCTATAGTGGGCATCACGCCAAGAGCAAGCCATCACTCGACCTGCTGACGAGCCACCTTCACGATGCACAGGAGACGCTGCACGCGATGAAGCGGCTGGGCTATGAGTTGGAAACGGCGTTTCAGACGGGGGATTTGGCACAAATCGGCCGAATTATTGAAGCCCAGCAGCAACTCAAAATGCAGCTGCCGGGCAGATTCGTCAACAGCTATGTGCGTGAGATTACGCAGAAAATCGGCCGATTGGGCGCACATGCCCAACTGCCCGGTGGCAAGATCAGCGCGTTTGTCATCGTCTGCTGCCCAGACGGACAGCACGATCTGGTGCGCCGTGAACTGGCTGATTTACGTGAAGTCCACTTTAACTTGACGGAGACAGGGACGCAGGTTGTGACGATATAGCGTGGGGGGTGGGGGATTGAAGTTGCTGGATGAGGGAGCGGATGAATTCGCGGTCGGCGCGATCTTGTTGTCGTAACTGTTGTGTTTCGCAGATGTCGGCGGGGATGATGCGCATGTCGGTTGGCAACTCGTGTTTTTGGCGTTCGAGAAAGGATTCGGCCGATTTTGCCACAGCGACACAGCCATTCTGTCGCAGCACGTGTCGCACCAGCTCAGGCACAAGCGGCTCCATCGCCAGCGCGGAAACAGACTGCGGCTGACCCGGTATTATGACCAGCTTCAACGCTTCAGAAACAGGGAGCTGGCGCAAAACGGTGTCGGCCTTGATCTCGACGCCATGCCAACTGCGGACATGCTGGCTTGTTAATCCGACGAGCTGGGTGCGAATGCCCGCCTCGCGCAAGTCACCCACGCAACGATTGACAAAGCCCTCGTCATACCCTCTGGCAAACAGGATAATGGCAATTTGCTCACGACTCTTTTTAATACGCACTGGGATACCTCCTATACAATCTAATAAATCAACAGCGATCGATTGCATGCAAACGATAAAACTTTACCCTTGCAATGACTAGATTGATTATTATTGTAAAGCCTAATACGTGTGTTTGTGGGTATGGTCAGGCGGCTGTCTGCGATTGTCTGCGAGAATGCTTGGCGTTCTGGACATTTATGTTACGCTCTGACAGATGTTGCATAGTAGATTGCCCGCATGGGCAGTGTGGAGTGAAGGATGAAACAACCAAAAGATTTTAAGAAAAAGATACATAATGCGCTCAAGGGTTGGTACAAGAATAGCCAATCGGCCGATTTCCTGCTCAGCGACTTGCAACTCATTCAGGCGTACATCGACGGTGGCAGTAACCAGACCCAATTGCGCTTTCAGACCCATAAAGTGCTTGCCGACGGCATTGCAGAATTGATGTCGCGCAACCATGTTGGGGCTGAAATTTTGCAACGGCGTTTTCGTGATAATGACACAATCAAGCGCGTGAGCGTTGCATTCGAGTTAAGCGATGATCAGGTCAATCGACGCCAGCGTGAGGCGATCGCGCAGTTGAGCGAAATTTTGTGGGAGAAAGAGACCGTCTTGCGACAGGAGCTACAAGTTCAGATTGAACAGTCGCTGCCGATTGCCAGCTACAATGAGCTGTTCGGATTTGATGCGCTATTGACGAAAATCACCACACAACTGCTCGATCCCGTCAAATCGCGCGTTGTTGCGATTACGGGAATCGGCGGTATCGGGAAAACCAGTTTGGCCGATGCGGTGGTGCGGGAGATTATCCCGCACTTTCGGTTCAATCGGATCGTCTGGCTGCGTGTTGACTCCGCCTTGATCAGCGGGGCAGCGACCACGCCTGAGTTGATTCTCGATGTCGTGTCGGTTGAGCTGTTGCAAAAGTTATTGCCAGAGCTGACGGAACCGCTCCAGCGGTCGGAACGCCATCAACGAATAAGCACCGTTCTCAAGCAAACGCCCCATCTGATCGTCATCGACAACATTGAAACGGACGCAGACACAAGCATGCTGTTGCAACATCTAAGCGACTGGGCGGAGGGCAGCAAATTTCTTGTGACGACGCGCACCCGCTTGACGGGTCACATTGCGATTCCCTCACACAACCTAACCGAGCTGCCGAAGATCGATGCGGCGCGGCTGGTCGTACAGCAGGCGCAAGAGCGACATCTATTTGATTTTGCCGCTGACATCGATGAGGTAATCGATGATATTTATGGGGTGACGGGCGGTAACCCACTCGCATTAAAGTTGGTGGTCAGTCTGGTTTCGTTTATGCCATTGTCCCACATCTTAAAAAGCTTGTGTCGCGGCGGGGAAACGGACGATATCGGGCAAATGTACACGCGCATCTACTTTCAGGCGTGGCAGACGTTAAAACACGAGGCGCGTGAACTGCTGCAAGCGATGCCGCTGGTTGGGGAGGAGGGGGGTGAAGTCGAGCAGTTGCAAGCGATTAGTGAGCTGGACGATGCAACGATCTGGGTGGCGATTACCGATTTGCTCAACCGCTCATTGATTGAAGTGCGTGGCGGGTATAAAAATCGTCGTTATGGCGTGCATCGCCTCACGATGACATTTTTAGAAACGGAAATCATTCAGGGCGGGTGGCAATTTGACGCATGATGAATAACAGACAAGGTTATGATCGTTTTGTGCGCAGTGCCAAAGCCAATTTGCGCTATTGGCAAGTCAAATTTATAGATGCCGAGCATGAGAAGTTGCAGGAGATGCGCGAGAGCTTCATGCTTGTCTGTCGCGCCGTCCGCATCGCGCTGGGTGCAGAAACGCTGGTCGCAGATGCCGCTCACCTGACGATTGACGCTGCGCAGTTTGCCGAGCATTGTAATCGCTGGGCCGAATGGTGTCTCGTTTTGGAGGAGGCACTTGCAAAATTATCGGCCGAAAAAGACAACCTGCGCTGTCAGCTATTGTTGCAAATCGGCCGATTTTATCGCCTCGATCACAGATTTGAGCAAGCCCTTCAAGCCCTCAATACCGCTTGTGAAATCGCCGAAACACAGGGCAATCGCCCCAATGAACAGCGTGCCCTTGTCAATATAGCCACGTGCCATCTTGATGTAGGCAACCGTGTTGCGGCCAAAACCTGTCTCGATCGCGTTGTGACCTGCTTAGACGAATCCGCAGGTGAAACACCCCTGCATGCGACGCTTTTCAATAACTTGGGACATTTCTACTTAGAGCATTCAAAAGATTTTCCGCGGGCGATTGAATACTTTGAGAAGTCGTTGCAAATCTATAAATTGCAAAACGATCCCATCAACTACCCGCGTGTGTTGCAAAATCTTGGCCATGTCTTGCTGTTTTCTGGTCAACTGGATGAGGCTGCGGTGTGTCTGCAAGAAGCGACGCACCGCTTTCAAAGCATCAATGCGCGCCGCGATACGGCGAACGTCTTCGTTTCACTGGGGACACTTTACTTTATGCAAAAGCGCTGGGCGAAGGCCGAAGAGACATTTCGGCAGATCGACCTAGCTTATTTAGAGCGGGTTGGTTATGTTAAATTAAGCGCGATGGCTTTTAACAATTTAGGGAACGCCGTGCTCAAGAATGGCCGACCGATGGAGGCGCGTAAGCTATTGGAGGATGGGTTGGCGCTGTGGAAAGTTTTCGGCGCGCCCGATGAGTATGCGAACACGTTGGGGACCATTGGCGAGACCTATCTCGCGCAAGAAGAATGGTCGCTCGCGGTGAAAACGCTGCATTCTGCCATTGAAATACTCAAAAATGAGCCACAATCGCGCAAGGTTGACCGCTGGCTGGAAAATCTCAACAAACTGCATCAACTTGCTGAATGCAAACAAAACGACTGCCCTGAACCTGACGATGAGGTGTGATGGCGCGGCCACCACACCTCGTTTCGACTGTGATTAGGGGGTTGTGTCACCCAAGCAGACCTCGATAGGACTCCCTTCATCCAGCAGGCTCTCTTCGCAGCCCGAGTTGCCGGTTGTGCCGACACAGGCGATGGTGCAATCTGCGGCGGCTGTGCCCACCAGTGCAGGCGCACCCGCCAATCCAGTGGCACATAAAAGTGCCGCAATCCAGAGCAAGATTCGTTGTTTTTGCCGTGTAACTGTTTTCATCAGTTTTCTCCGTTGTGTGAATTTCGAACTCAATTCAGTTCCAGAATCAGGCTACTGGAGATGGAATTGGGTTGAATGACACGGGGCTGACAGGTATGTGTCCAACGTGACAAATGTGATGAAAACGGTGATTTGGTTGTGGAAGAGAGGGAAATGTGCGCGTATTTCAGCGTGGCATGCATCGACAGATCTGCTTGCTGAAACAGTGAATATGCGGCGATTTTTCTCCGCGCAGATCAGCGCAGAAGTTCACAGGAAGAACGCAGATCAACGCAGGTAAAGTCTGTTATATTGTCAACTACTATAGTTGAGGTTGTTGCTAGAGAGGCTGTTTATTGGACAGAATGCGACGACTATATGAGGGAAGAAAATCGGCCGATTGAAGTTTCAATCGGCCGATTTTCGTTTATATAATTCACGCTGGTCTGACGAATCGCGCAAGACGGGCGACACCAAAGCCGTTTGCCTGCCCCTTACGTCAAATTGCGTACCGTGTGCTTAGACCAAACGATGACCATCAACAAAATTTGCTACATGACTTGACAAATCGAGCGCAGGCATTGGCCGCTCTTTTAGTGCAAAACGCAGCATATTCGTTGCGATCAAGGGGCCGATCAGGCTGGCGAGTGCGTGCAGTGGGTGTTCCTGTTTGAGCACACCTTCACCCTGATAGCGAGCCAGCAGTTGTCCCATGCTGGTAATCATGGAGAGGGGGGTGCCAAGTGCATCGGCCAGTTCGGGGTGGCGCGGTATTTCAAGCAGCATTGTATAGAAGAAGCGCCCCTCTTTTTCGGCCGAATTTTGATACAAGGTCACAATTCGCAGCAGATCGGCCGAAATATCCCCCGTATAGCGTGCCGCCTCCGCGAAATCTATTCGTTCTGTGATGGCAACCATTGCCTGTCGCACCAGCTGCGCCTTGTTGCCATATTTGCGAAAGAGTGTGACCTCGCTCACGCCTGCCAACTCGGCCATCTGCTTTGTCGTCGCCCCATCAAAGCCGCGTTCGATCACGACTTGCATCACATCCCGATAAATTTGTATATCGTCGATAAGTTTTGGCATCACTCTCCAGCGTATGATTGATAGGGGCGATCATATCATATAGAAGTGTTGACTTACAATTAACCCCTTGTTAAAATTTTAGTTAGTTTGCACTAACAATAAACTGTCGTTCAGGTTTGATCATGCTTGAACGACGAGGAACGCACATGTTAACCGTTCTTGTCCAATCTATGGCATTGGCTTCCGTCGGCATATTTTCACCCGGCTCAATCACTATCGTTATTTTGCTGCTGATGTCCGATCGCGGTTGGCGTAATGGATTGGCCTATATGTTGGGGTATCTCAGCATGTATGCGTTGATTGGGGTGGGGGTGCTGTTGTTGGGGGTGCGCAATTCGGCCGAAAATACCGCAACTGAGCAAAGTCTCACCACATCCATCATCCTCATTGTTGTGGGTCTGCTCTTGCTTGCACTGACCGCGCGGAACTGGCGCAAACCCCCTGCCACAAACGACGGACAAACATCCCGTTTCTCAAAAATCATCGACAGCATCACGCCGCCCAAAGCGTTCGCATTTGCGGCCACCGTCGCCATCATCAACTTCAAAAATCTCGCTATCTTTCTCTCGGCTGTCTCTGTCCTGCTGCTGAGCAATCTGTTGCTGCCGACAAAGCTAACAATGCTCATCCCACTCGTTCTCATCTTCTGCACGTCGGTCATCACCCCCGTCGTCATCTACCTCGCCTTTCCAGACCGCGCCAGTGACTACCTTATGCGTATCAAACAGACGATAGAGCGCTATCGTCGTCCGCTCGGACTCATTGTTCCATCGATTCTCGGCATACTGATCGTTATGCGAGGTATTTCAGGCTTATCATGATGCAATCGACCCCACTTATTCTCCCATTTACAAATATCCGCGCTGCCGATCTGCCGCTCGTGGGCGGCAAGGGCGCGAATCTAGGCGAGCTAACCCACGCTGGACTGCCCGTTCCCGCTGGCTTCTGTCTCACTACGCGCGCATTTCAGGCGTTTATGGCGGCTTGCCCCACTGTTGATGCGCTGTATGCCCAGTTGGATGGGATTAAATCGGCCGATTTAGAGTCAGCCCGTCAGATCGGATTACACGTGCGCCAAACGTTGCAGGACGTTGCGATGCCCAGCGAAATTGCGGCCGCCATCCAGCAGAAGTGGCAGAAGTTAGGCGTCGATCAACCTTACGCGGTGCGTTCGAGCGCGACGGCCGAAGACCTCCCCGACGCATCGTTCGCCGGACAACAAGACACCTATCTCAACGTCATTGGTGTTGCGTCGCTGCTTGACGCGGTGCGTCGCTGCTGGATTTCGCTTTTCACCGATCGGGCGATTTTATATCGAATCGAAAACCAATTTTCCCACCGCGCTGTGCAGTTATCGGTCGTTGTCCAACAGATGGTGATGGCTGAAACATCGGGGATTCTGTTCACGGCCGATCCGCTGACAGGACATCGTCACATCGTCTCAATTGATGCCAGTTTTGGATTGGGCGAAGCGTTGGTCAGCGGGCTTGTCTCCCCCGACGCATATCGCGTAGACAAACGCACTATGACCATCATCGACAAGCAGATCGCCGATAAACAGATCGCCATCTTTCCCGTCATGGGGGGCGGCGTGCGCCAAGAGAATCTGACCGCAACTCAACGTGCTCAAACCGTACTGACGGATGCTCAAATTATTGCGCTGGCGCAGATGGGCGCGCAGGTTGAAGCACACTACGCAACGCCGCAAGATATCGAGTGGGCACTGGTTGGGGAGCAGCTTTTTCTGTTGCAGGCTCGGCCGATTACCTCGCTTTACCCCTGTGATGGGCTGCAATCACCCGATGACAGCCTGCACATCTTTTTTAGCATGGGGCATCAGCAGATGATGACCAACGCGATGTCGCCGCTCGGGATTTCGACCATCTTGTGTGTTGTTCCCATCGGGCATGAGGACAATACGCTTGAATCCAGCCTTGGACGCGCGAATGGCGGCCGACTTTTTATCGACCTGACGCAACCCTTGCGCCATCCTATTTTGCGAAAAGTTATGCTTAATGTGCTGGCACAGTTTAACGCACTGGCTCCTGAAACATTGCAACTGGCGATGCAACGCCCTGCATTTCAACGCCCGCATGCCGTCACGCCGTCAGCCAAGAATATCCTCTGGGGCTTACGTCTGCTGGGGCGCGTGCTGTCCGCGCTTTGGTGGGAAGATTTGACAGGATATGTCCAGCGTGCCGATGCGGTTTTGGCGCAGGATGTGGAGTCAGTGCGGACGAAATTAAATGCACTGCCCGCAGGTGAGGGACAAATTCGCGCCACAGTTGCCATATTTGGGTCGATATTTGAGGCGCCACTCTTTTGGATACCAAAGTTTATTGCGGGTGAGCTTGCCCATCGTTTGATCGTGCGGTTGGGGCGGGGGTGGGCTGACCCGACCGATCTCGAAGTGTATCGTTTGGGCTTGCCCGGCAACGTCGTGACAGAGATGAATTTAGTGATTGGCGATTTGGCCGAGATTGCCCGACGTGCGCCGCAATTGCGCCGGTTGTTTGAGCAGTTGGGGGATGACAGCGCGGCATGGTTGGCGGATGCGGCAAAGGTCGCTGATAGTGGTGCATTTTTTCAGGCGTGGGAGCAGTTTATGGCGCACTATGGATCGCGCGGATCGGCCGAAATTGATATCTACTCCCCCCGCTGGTACGAAGACCCCCTCCCATTGCTCCAAGTCATCGCCAGCTACCTGCAAAAAGAGGCAGGCAGCCACCGCCTACAGCATCAAAAACTGGTCGCAGAACGCGAGGCGGCCGCACATCGGTTGTTGACACAGGCGCGACGTGGCCTATTTGGTCGGCTGCGTGCTCGTCTAATGCGTCGGCTGCTGCATGTCGTCGAGCATGGCGGCGTGTTGCGCGAGCATCATAAATTTTTGGTCGTCCAGCACTTTCGCACCATTAAAGAGATCATCAAAAATTCGGCTGTGCAACTGACCGCTGCCCAAAAGCTGACACAGCCCGATGATGTCTGGTTTTTATCGTGGCCTGAACTAGGGGCACTAGCTGGAGATGACGCGCCAGACGTCCGCGCTGAGGTCGCCAAACGGCGGGCTGATTTCGCGCGTTTTGCAAAGCTGACACCCCCCATGGTCATGACAAGCGACGGCGAGTCGCCTATCGTCAACTATCATGTCGCCGATGCGCCCCCCGGTGCGCTGGTCGGCAGCCCCGTCTCTCCCGGTGTCGTGGAAGGGATTGTGCGCGTGATTCATGACCCACATCAGGAGACGCTTAATTCGGCCGAAATTCTCGTCGCCCCATTCACCGATCCGGGCTGGACACCGCTCTTTATCAATGCGGGTGGCCTGATTATGGAGGTGGGCGGTCTCATGACGCATGGCTCTGTCGTTGCACGTGAGTATGGCATTCCAGCCGTCGTTGGCGTGCGTGACGCGACCAAAAAGCTGCAAACCGGTCAGCGTGTGCGACTGGATGGCAATCGCGGCGTTATTGAAATCATTGGGGATGATTTGCCGACGCGATAGTACCGATTACCTATATGCACGTGGAAGATGATCGCATAAAGTGTGGCACGAGTTAATACGTTTAGTGACGAAGTGAATTCCCCCTCACATCACAAAAGTAGTTCATATTGTTTTGGTACTGTGATTCCCTGGGGTATCGTCGCAAGCGCAATTGTATTTAGGGTTTTGTCAATCGCTAGCTAACTGCTGCTAAGTCAGGCAGTTTCCCGTCACCAATAGGTAGCGTGTTACATCCTTGTTGTAATTCAACAGGGCGATTTCCGCATGGTTATGCTAGTTAAGTAGGCAGGAGTAATGGTAATGGAAAATCGAATAGGGAAGGTAAAGTTCGGCCGATTTCGGCCGATAATCGTCGTATTGAGTATCTTATTTGTATTTGTGGGACTTTCCAGCTCAACAAATGCATCCGACTTACGTGCGGGTCCAGACGAGACAACACGGACAGTCGAAACGCCATCAGATGATCTGTCATCAACCAGTCAATTAGCTGATGTCAACAATTTTTCTCCAAGCAATCAAATAAATCATAATAAAGTCCCCCTCGCACCGACAGCTACCTGCGACACAGGACTAAACGACATTGGCGGCACCTTATGGCGCGACTACAACGCTGACGGAGTCAATGATGCGCTGGAACCCGGTTTTGGGGTTGCTGGCATGGTGGTCAGTGCGTATGAGGATGGCAACGCCACCCCAGTTGCGACAACAAGCGTTGACAGCGACGGCACCTATGTGTTCAGCGGTCTCGCCGACGGGCGCAGCTTCCGTCTCGAATTTAGCGGGCTGCCTAGCTACCTCGAATTTGGGGCGGTCGGCACTAATTCTGAATCACACGTGCAATTTGTTCGTGCAGCGACTTGTTCGGCCGATCTCAGCGTGATGGTTCCGACAGACTATTGTGAATCGCTCAACCCACGTGTGGCAACCAGTTGCTTTGTTTATGGTGAATCGAATGGCGTATTGTCTGGCGATCCAGCCCTCGTCACAATTCCCTATACCGCCACGGGTCACGACTACGTTGGTAATGATAAAACCGCCAACTTTCAAGGCTCGCGTGAGGCAACAATTGGTGATGTTGGCGGCACGTACGGGATTGCATGGCAACGCACAACGCGGCTTATCTATGCAGGCGCCTTTCAAAAACGCTATAGCGGCTATGGGAGTGGTGGTCCAGATGCGATCTACATGGTTGATCCCGCTGCAAATACCGTCGAGGGAATCATCGAATTAGATACGCTTTTGGGTGCCAGCGATACGGCGGGTGCTGATACTCACAATTTTACCCCTGATGGGGACGACGTTATCGATCTCGCAGCGGCCGACCAAGTTGGCCGCATGTCGTGGGGCGATCTAGATATCTCAGTTGATATGTCCACACTCTATGCCACCAATCTGCACGATCGCAAAATTTATGCCTTCGATGTTTCTGCTGGCACAGCCGCATCTGTTACTGTGTTGCAATCGTGGGACACGCCAGATCAATGTGCCGGGAGCGAGCATCGCCCGTTTGCGCTGGCTGTTCACAACGGGCGACTCTGGGTCGGCTCCGTCTGTGAAGATAGCTTAAATGCCTATGTCCATTCATTTGTTCCAGACACGGCAACAACCGCCCCAACGATGAGTTTAGAAATTACTATACCGCTAAACTTTGACCGCGAGAACCCAATCGGGACAAACCTGAATGATGCAGCTCGCAATAGTAATTGGCTAGCATGGGAACCCTTCGCAACCATTACGATTAATACCACAAGCTTTAGTGAATTATGGGCGCCACAACCGATGCTATCTGATATCGAATTTGATGGTGAAAACATGATTCTTGGTTTTCGGGATCGCTTCGGTGATCAATCTGGTTCGGGTCAAAAGATTCGCAGCGATTTCGCTGGACTCGGTTGGGGAACGACGGCTGGTGACATTTTGCGTGTCTGCAACGTTAACGGCGCGTTTGTTCTTGAGGGTGGCGCGGGTTGCCCTGTTAATGGGATCAATGATGGTTCACAAACGACCGGCCAAGCGGCAGGCCCCGGTGGGGCTGAATACTATTACTGGGATTTTATTGGCAATATTAGTGCCGTTCCCTCTCCAACCGCTTGGGACCCCGATCCGAGTACTGCACAAGGATTTCACTGGGAAACTGCACAAGGCGGATTGGTTCAACTACCCGGTGTGAATACCATCATGTCAACGGCGATGGACCCAATGGATGACTTTTCAGGCGGTGTGTATCGCTTTGTCAACGACACGGGACGACGTGAAGGGATCAATAGTACGGCCGATTGTATCGACACCAATGGCGGTGGTGGATGTGACGATCAAGTGCTGGGTGGCTACACCATTTATGAAGGGGGGGATTTTTCAGGCACCCCGCCACTCACCGATCTGTTTAGCAAGGCAAATGGCTTGGGAGACTTAGAGGTACTTTGTGCGGCCGCGCCTGTAGAGGTCGGCAATCGTGTTTGGAATGACGCCGATGGGAATGGTGTGCAAGACCCGAGTGAAGCAGGGCTAGATGGCGTTACAGTCACATTGACTTGCGGTGCAGATAAAGCCAGTGTGCAAACGGCCAATGGGGGTCTTTACAACTTCTCCAACGCGCTGGGCGGCAATGCCACCTTTATGGATAGCGGCGAAAGCTGCACTATTAC
Source organism: Anaerolineae bacterium (assembly GCA_030425205.1). Taxonomy (GTDB): domain Bacteria; phylum Chloroflexota; class Anaerolineae; order Promineifilales; family Promineifilaceae; genus CALECP01. The sequence continues at coordinate 82,703 of JAUIAP010000014.1, read as the reverse complement.
AGTCGTCGATACGTTTAACGGATTGGCGATTACAAGCGGCACAGATGCAACCAATGACAACCATGACAGTGACGCAGACGCAACCGGCAGCATTAGCTTTGTTGTTGGGGGTGCTGGACAAAATAACCACAGCTTTGATATTGGTTATTCAGCAACATATGCCATCGGCAACTATGTCTGGCTCGATGAAAATAGTGATGGCTATCAGGATGCGGGCGAGCGTGGTCTTGCCAATGTGATCGTCAATCTCATCGATAGCAATGGAACTATCTACACAACGACGACCGACGCCAACGGGGGCTACGTCTTTAACAATTTGCCAGTGGCCGGCACCTATACAGTGACGATAGATACGGGACAGTCCGCTCTGACAGGGTTGAGCTACACCGTGCCAAATTCGACGGGCGCAGACATGGGCAATCAAGACCCGACGGGATATGTCGTGACGGTGGGGAATGGACAGCCCGCAGAGAATCTAACGGCTGATTTCGGCTTTAACTACGGCAACGCCAATGGCAACAGTGGCAACGGCTCAATCGGTGATGCAATCTGGGCTGACGTTGATGGGGATGGTATGCAAGACCCCGACGAGATCGGGATTGCCAATGTCTGTGTTGAGCTGCTGACGGCTGGCGCGGATGGGCTGTTTGGCACGGCCGATGATGTGGTCGCTCAAACCACAACGACCAACGCCAACGGACAGTATATTTTTGATGTCGCCGCAGGGGCCTATATCGTGCGGGTTTGCGCCAGCAACTTTGCGCCCAGTGGTGCATTGGGAGGGTGGACGCAAACGGGCGATCCCGACCATTTCGGTACAAATATCGGCGGTAACGACAATCAAACGACGACACCGATTATCGTCGCGCCCGGTGATGTTTTCCTCAACGCCGACTTTGGCTACCAGCCAACCAGCGTGGCTGTCGGCAGTATTGGCGACACGATTTTCTATGATGCGGACGCTGATGGAAATGGGATGTCGCAGGCACCAGTTGACGGCGGCGCGGCAGTGACGCAAGGAGCGGGGGAATCGGCCGATGTTGCTGACTACGGTATTGCAGGTGTCACCGTTGCCCTCATCCAAGACAGCAACAGCAATGGTGTTTGGGACAGCGGTGAACCGATCATCGCCAGCGACACAACCGATCTGAACGGACAGTATCTCTTTACTGGTCTACCGCTAGATGACGGTGATGGTGCTGCCGATTACCTTGTCTGGGTCAACGACAATGACAACGTGCTGGCCGGACTCAACGCAACCTACGACAGCGACGGACTTGCACCCAACACAGGAATGGCGACGGGTCTTGGGATTAGCGCAGTTGCGATCAGCACGGCGACTCCCGACGACCGCAGCCAAGATTTCGGCTATAGTGCCAGCTTGCCATTAGGTAACGTAGGTGGAACGCTCTGGTTTGATGTGGACAACAGCGGCGGCGACCAAAGCACGCAGGGGGCCGAAACCGGCATTGCAGGTGTCACGGTCTTGTTGTATTCAGACGCAGACAATGACGGCACGCCAGATGATGCCAATGGTGATGGAATCATTGATGAAAATGATGCGCTTGCTAGCACCACAACGGATAGCAACGGGGATTATCTGTTCGACAATCTGCCAATGGGTGGCTATATCGTTGGTGTAGATGTGGCGCAACTGCCAGCAGGCTATGATCCAACTGCAACCTATGAGCCAGACGGTGACAGCGATAATTATGGCACAGCCGTCACCTTGACAGAGGCAACACCCTCTAATCATGACCAAGATTTCAGCTACACCTTAAGCGATACAGGTCTTAATAGCATCGGTGATCTTGTTTGGTTCGACATTAATGGGGATGGTTCGCCAACGGGCGAGCCCGGCTTAGGTAACGTCACGGTTGATCTAAAAGCGTGCAACAACGTGCGTGACAACTTCGGTACGGTTGCATATAACAACCAAAACGGTATTTTGGGCAACTGGACAAGTGATTGGAGCGAAGTCAATGATACTGGCGGTGCAGCAGGTGGTGTTATGCTGATTGACAACACGTCTGGCTCGTTCGCACTCCACTACATTGGCACAACCAACACGACAGATGAATCAGCGCAAGTCCAGCTGTTCCGTCAACTTGATCTGACGGGCGAAACGGAAGCGACGTTAACGGTTGGCTGGACTTCCGTAAATGCAGCGGGAAGCAATTCTGAAACAAGTGACCACTTCTTTGTTGATGTGTCTACAGATGGTGCAACTTGGACAAATGTCTTAGACCTTGAAGGAGCGACCGATTTTGGGGGGACAGTTGGCGCAACGGACACTGGCGTTGAAGAAATTGACATCAGCAGTGTTGCGGGTGGCACAGCCTTTGTGCGGTTACGTTTCAAAGATATGAACAGCGGCAACGAAGATTTTTATGTCAACGATATTGATGTGACCAGTTGCATAACAGTTGCCACCACAACAACGGATAGTGAGGGCAACTATCTGTTCACAGGTTTAGCAGATGGCTTGTATCAAGTTAGCGTCGATGAGAGCACATTGCCCAGCTACGTTAACACAGTGGCGACAGGCGATCCTGAAGCTGATGGTAACGGCGTATCCTACGTCAATCTCGACGCAAATGGTGCAAATGGAACGGGCGTGCATGATCGCGTGCGTGATTTTGGCTACGATCCGACGGGCGCAACGTTTACGTTAGGCGACACCGTTTGGTTTGATATTGATGGAAGCGGCGGCGATCAAAGTACACAAGGTGATGAACCCGGACTGTCTGGTGTCACGGTCAATCTTTACGATAGCGGTAGCAATCTCGTTGCGAGCACGCTAACAGATGAAAATGGCCACTATCTGTTCACCGATCTAGCGGCTGGCACCTATACGGTTGCAGTCGATACGAGCAGTTTGCCATCTTATGTCAGCACAAACTCTTCCTACGCAGGCAGCGATGGCTCACCAACCAACAGCAACTCCGTTGTCGTCGTCGATGGGGGCAACCCACATGGGCGGGCGGAAGATTTCAGCTACCCACCAACGACGGCGTTGGGCGGGATTGGCGATACGATCTGGTTTGACCTCGACAACAGCGGTAGCACTCAGGACGCAGGTGAACCCGGCATTGAGGGCGTGATTGTGACGCTGACCGACAGCAACGGCAACGTCATGACGACTGAGACGAACGAGAATGGCAACTACTACTTTGGCGGACTCGATCCAGCGGGGACGTATACGGTTACAGTTAGTCCGCAAAACTTCAACGCAGGCGGCGTTCTTGAAGGGATGAGCCAAACATCAGGTGGCGCGGCTGGTCAATCGGTCGTGACGCTAAGCGGTGATGGGATCGATCTCGACCAAGATTGGGGATATACCGCAGATACTCCCGGTCAAATCGGCAACTTGGTTTGGCTGGATGACAACGCAGATGGAACGTTTGCAGGCGAATCCCCGATTGCGGGTGTGACGCTTGACCTGTATCGTGACCTCAACTGTGATGGTGACCTCGATGCGGGTGAGGGGTTGTTCGGCTCAACGACGACCGTTGGGGCGATTGATGGCGGATTATATGGTGCAGATGGCACCTATCTATTCGACAATCTGCCGACGAGCGCGGCAGGCGTCTGCTACCTCGTCGCTGTGACAGACGATGCCGGTGTGTTGAGTGGCTATTGGCATAGCAGCGGAACGGCCGCAACCAATAATGAAAGCCAAGCTGATCCCTACGGTGGCATCACGTTGACGACCGGTGTGACAGAGAATCTGACGGCCGATTTTGGTTACTATGTCGAACCTGCCTGTGTCGGCAACTTCGTTTGGATCGACAACAATGGCAACGGTATTCAAGACAGCAACGACGTGGGTCTGGACGGCGCAGAAGTCAGTCTGACGATCAGCTATCTGGACGGCACGATTATCACGGTTAACACGCTAACAGGGGATGACCCTGCTACGGGGGCCGTTGAACAGGGTTGGTACAGCTTCTGCAACCTGCTGATCGACGAAGATTACAGCAATGGCAGCGGCAGCACGACCGCCACGGCAACACAGCCAGCCTACGTTATTTCCGTAACGCTACCCGACGGGTATGCGCCGACAGTGGCCAATGCGGCCGCTGCCAACGACCAAAATGACAGCGACCCACACAGCGGCGTTGCGGCCACGCCGACACAAGGCGCAACCACCACAACGCAAAACAGCGACCCATCGGCCGAAAGTAACCCCATCGCATCCTATGACTTTGGGGTGGTTGGTGTCGGTGCGATTGGTAACTACGTTTGGGTCGATGAAAACAGTGATGGTTTCCAAGATGCAGGGGAGCGTGGAATTGCCAACGTGACGGTTAACCTGACCGACAGCAGTGGCAACATCTACACGACGACAACCGATGCGAATGGCGGCTATCTGTTCGACGGGCTGTTTGCAGGAACGTACACCGTCACCATTCCAGCCGTTAATCCCGCCTTGACTGGCATGAACTATACCGTGCCAAACCTGGCGGGTGCAGACTGGGGCAACCAAGACCCAACAGGGTATGAGGTAACGATTGGCGGTGCGGAACCGAACGAGAATTTATCGGCCGATTTTGGCTACAACTACGGCAATGCCAATGGCAACGACGGCACAGGCGCAATAGGCGACACCATTTGGCTCGACGCGGATGGGGACGGCGTGCAGGACCCCAACGAGATCGGGATTGCCAACGTCTGTGTCGAACTACTGACGGCTGGCGCGGACGGCATCTTTGGATCGGCCGATGATGTGATCGCTGATACGGTGACGACAGATGCCAACGGACAGTATATCTTCGACGGACTGGCGGCAGGTGCGTACAGCGTGCGCGTTTGTGCGAGCAACTTTGCGGCGGCGGGTGCGTTGGAAGGCTGGACGCAAACAGGTGATCCCGATCACTTTGGCAGCAATGTCGGTGTCAACGACAATGCAACGACCAACCCCATTATTCTCGCGCCCGGCGATGTCATCCTCAATGCGGACTTCGGCTATCAGCCACCCGCCAACGAGTATGACAATTCGATTGGCGACACCATCTGGTTAGATGAAAACGGGGATGGGATTGAAGATGCTGGTGAAGACGGCATCCCGAACGTGACGGTTGTGCTGTACGATGACAACGGCAACGCCATCGCCACAACAACGACCGATGACAACGGCAACTACTCCTTTGACAATCTGCCCGATGGCACCTACACCGTCTGTGTTAACGACACCGACAACGTCTTGGGCGAGCTGACCCAAACGGGCGACCCCGACTTGGTGCTCGACGGGTGCAGCACGGTCAGTGTCAGCGGTGGCACACCCGACAATGACCAAGATTTCGGCTATTCGCCGCTTGGACATGCGCTCAACACGGGACTGATTGGCGACACCATTTGGTTTGACCTCGACAACAGTGGGGGTGCGACGCAAGATGCGGGCGAACCCGGCGTCGAAGGCGTGATCGTGACGCTGACCGACAGCAGCGGCAACGTCATAACGACGACGACCAACGAGAATGGGAACTACTACTTCGGCGGACTCGATCTCGATGGCACCTACACCGTCACCATTGCGCCAGACAATTTCGTAGTGGGTGGCGTGCTGGAAGGGATGAGCGAGACTTATGATCCAGCCACTGGGGGCGCGGGTCAGGCAGTCGTCGATTTGAGCTTGGACGGCGACGGGATCGACCTCGACCAAGATTGGAGCTATGGCGTGACGGCGAATGCGGGTCAAGTCGGCAACTTGGTTTGGCTGGACGACAACGCAAATGGAACGTTTGCGGGTGAATCCCCGATTGCAGGTGTGACGCTTGACCTGTATCGTGACCTCAACTGTGATGGTGACCTCGATGCGGGTGAAGGGTTGTTCGGCTCAACGACAACCGCTGCGGCCATTGACGGCGGACTGTACGGTGCAGATGGCACCTATCTATTCGACAATCTGCCGACGAGCGCGGCTGGCGTCTGCTATCTCGTCGATGTGACGGACGATGCAGGTGTGTTGGGTGGCTATTGGCATAGCAGCGGAACGTCTGCCACCAATAATGAAAGCCAAGCTGACCCATACGGTGGCATCACGTTGACGACCGGTGCGACAGAGAATCTGACTGCCGATTTTGGCTACTATGTCGAACCCGCCTGTGTCGGTAACTTCGTGTGGAATGACCTCGATCAAGATGGTATCCAAGACAGCGGTGAAGTCGGCATCGACAACATCCCCGTCACGCTGGCGATTATCTATCCAAACGGCACGACGATTAGCCTCACCGTGTTGACGGGCGACGATCCAGCGACAAGCGGCGTAACGGAGCAGGGCTGGTACAGCTTCTGCAACCTGCTGCAAGACGAAGATTACAGCGTCGGCAGCGGAGGCACGACGGCCAATCCGGGTCAGCCGGCCTACGTCATTTCGGTTGCACTCCCTGAGGGGTATATCCCGACAGCGGTAGACGCGGCTGGCTCGAACGACCAGAACGATAGTGATGCACACGACGGCGTGGCGGCAACCCCCGTGCAGGGGCGCACCGACACAACCGCCCTCGACCCCGTGACAACGGAACCCGTTATTGCCAGCTACGACTTTGGCATTATTGCGGTCGTTGAGATCGGTAATCGCATCTGGTTTGAAGCGGATGGGGATGGGGATGGCACAAACGGCAGCCCGACCCCAGCAAGTGGCTTAACAGTCACGGCCGTCGATGGCAATGACAACAGCTTCACGGCTGTCACCGATGCCAATGGCCTCTACACCATCACCGTGCCAGCCAGTGCAACCTACACCGTCACCGTGCCCACGCCAAGTGGGTATGACCCCAGCACCATTCTCGTTGCTGGCACGGACAATAATCCTGCAACCGACGATGACATGAATCACGACAGCGACGGTGCGGTGGTTGTGGTCGGAACGGTGGACAATCTGACGATTGATTTTGCCTTTACACCGGCAACGCTCACATATGGGATTGGCAATCTTGTCTGGATTGACAATGAAGATCCCGGCGATGGAACCTACACACCGCTCTTTGATACACCAGCCAGCGATGTGACGGTCAATCTCTATCGTGTGACGGGTGGGGTGGCCGAACCAACCCCATTCATGACGGTGACGACATCCTTGCTGGGAGCCTATCAGTTCACGGGACTCTCTGCGGGAACCTATCAGGTCGGGATTCCTGCTAGCGAGTTTAGAACGGGTGGCGATTTGCTGGATGGGACTGGCACCGCTCTCGGCGTGGTGGGTGCAAACTCACAAGGGGTTGATGCAAGCGACGATGGTGCTGACCACAACACCATCTATCCTGTCAGCAACAATACTGTTATCGACGGGGTACGCAGCAACTTTGTGACGCTCGGTGACGGGGCTGAGCCAGTGAATGAGCCGGGTCATGGCGTACTCGTACCGACCGACCCAGATGACCAGACAGACTGGACAGTGGACTTCGCATTTGCACAGCGGGATGCCACGCTAGTCACCCTGACGGGCATGGACGCGACGGCACAACCCTTCCTCTGGGCGACCTTCACACTCCTTGCACTCCTGACGGCTGCTATTCTGTTGCCGCGCTGGCGTAGCGATTAGACAGTTCGACAGACTGATTTAATGGGTATGGGTTGGCGCGTTGTCAACCCATACCCAGCAATTGACAAATTCTGAGGATTACATGACGTGTCATTGGGAACAAGGACAACTGTTAGAGTGGTCACGCGAGCATAGCCGGAACTTTCCATGGCGTGCTGGGTGGCAACCAACAATCCGGCTGTTGATCGGTGAAATGATGTTGCAACGCCTGCGAGATGATAAGGTCGGCATGCATTACACACGATTTGCGACACAGTTTTATGAGTGGGCTGCAATCGCCTCCGCAGAGCTGACAACGTTGCAATGGGCGTTGCCCAACTCCGGCATTTGGCGTAAGCGTGCCATCTCGCTTAACTATCTTGCGCAACAGATAGTGAATGGGCTGGTCGTGGATATACCAACTGTTGAGTCGTTAAAGGAGTTGCCCGGCTTTAGCCTGTCTGTCGCAAGATGGGTGCGGGTCGTTATCTTTGGTGAGCGAGAGCCATTTTTGGATGGGGAGACGGCGCGGGTTATCGGCCGATTTTACAACATCAACTATCCCCACTGGCAATTTGAACAGCATCCCGCATTGGTTGCTGCCGCCTATGACATTGTGGATAACCGTGCGTGTATCGAGCTGAACTGCGCCCTGCGCGATTTGGCTGATGCGGTCTGCTTAGCGGCACAGCCCGACTGCGCCGCTTGCCCCTTACGGTCGCGCTGTGCGCTGTGGCGTGACGAGCACACTTAGCAGGGGTCGAGCAACAGAATCATCCCAATGGTTGCCAGCGTCAACACCACCGACAGCCCGCTGAGCCACAAGCCAACCCGCCCCATAAAGCGACTCTCCTGATCGTCGCGCTGTTGCACCTGCCATGACAGCCGCGCCAAGCCAGCCAGCAGCAACAATGCCACAACCCCCAGCAAGACGGAGAGGGTGACAATCCCGAGCGGAAGTTGCTGCACGCCACAACTGTATTCAGCGAGCAGATAGATGGCGTTGAAGTAGCCAGCGTAGAGCGCAATCGGGCCGAGCAGGGCGACCCATTTGCGCAACAGGTGGCGGTCGGATTGCTGAACGGAGATACCTTGACGTTTCATAATAGTGGCGTGAGGTAGATCATGCCGCCGACGATCACCCATGCGACGGTTAGCCAGAGGGCAAACGTGGCGGTCGTTTCGGCCGAAATTGCATTGGTGGGCGTGTAGACACCGCGCAGGGCGTGGAGCAGGGTGTGTAAAATTCGGCCGAATGAGATCAGTGTAAACAACAGCAAATACCCCGCCGCCAGATAGAACGCCGATCCATACGCATTGATGCGCCAATCAAACGGCAATTGGGATAGATCATAGAGCAGCGCGGCAAATGCACCTGTGGTGAGGAGGAGACCAATGGTGAGCGCGGCCGATAGCCCGGCCGAACCCGCCTCAATACGCTCTTTGCCCCAACGCAACACCCCTGCACTCGCCGCCGCCAACAGTGTGCCGACGATACCCCATAGCGGCGCGGGCGGTTGTAAGCCGTCCAGCGGCCAAGTCGCATTTTCCACGCGCAAAAAGAAGTAGACAAAGACGACGCACGCCAGCGCGATAAACAGCAGCAGGATAAATAACCCCGTCGCCATCCGCGCCACGACATGACTGCCATAGGGATTGACGGCGATATTGTGCTTCTCTGCAAAGGCGCGTTCCTCCTCCTCAGAGGTGTCCACCGCATAGGGCCAATGCCAGCCGACGAGCGCAAGCAGCAAGGTGATCAGGCCGCCCAAGGCCAACAGACGCGCCGAAAATATCTCGGCCGCAAACGCCACAACCAACCCACATGCCGCCACAAACGGCCAAAGCGACGGACGTGAAACGCGGAAAATCTCTTGCGGGGTGCCATCCAGCACGGATGAGATCAGCGCGGCGCGCCACGTCGTCGGCCAACGTGCCAAATCCTGCACCAAACTCTTTTCGGCCGCCGTTCCCGCTGTAATTGTCCCTTGATCCCAGAGTGGATGACGGCTTTTAACCAGCGGCAACACGGAGAAACCATAGTTCGGTGCAGGGGAACTGGTCGCCCATTCGAGCGAATCGGCTCCCCACGGATTGGCGCCCGCATCCTCACCATATTTGCCGCTCCAGAAGTAGTTGATGACAAATAGGGCGACCCCAATCGCCAAAATAAACGCGCCGATGGTTGAAATGACGTTGTAGATTTGCCAACCGAACAGGTCGGGATAGGTGTAGTAGCGGCGCGGCATGCCCAACAGACCGACGATGTGTTGCGGCATAAACGCGATGTGGAAGCCGACAAACATCAGCCAAAAGTTCCACTTGCCCAACCGCTCATCGAGCAGCTTGCCCGTCCATTTAGGAATCCAATAGTACAACGCGCCAAAAATGGGAAAGACGACGCCCCCGATCAAGACGTAGTGCAGATGGGCAACGATAAAATAGCTGTCATGTGCTTGCCAGTTGAACGGGACGGAGCCGACCATGATGCCCGTAATGCCGCCAAGCACAAAGGTGACGAGGAAGCCGACGATAAAGTAAAAAGGCGTTTTCCAAACGGGCTTGCCACCGATCAACGTGGCGAGATAGGCGAAAATTTGCACGCCTGTTGGGATGCCGATGAAGATGCTGGCAACTGAAAAGATGCCGAGAATGATGGTTGGCAGTCCCGCCGTGAACATGTGATGCACCCAGAGTAGGAAGGCGAGTACGCCCGTCGAAAGCATCGCGCTGACGACGAAGGTGTAGCCGACGATGCGGCGGCGCACAAAGACGGGGATCATCATCGCAAGCATCCCCGTGATGGGCAGAAATTGGATGTAGACTTCGGGATGTCCAAAGATCCAGAAAAGATGTTGCCAGAGCAGCGGACTGCCACCCAACTCTGGCACAAAAAATGCGGTATCGATTTTGCGGTCGAGTTCGAGCAGCGCACTGACGACGAGCAGCGGTGTGAAGGCGAACAGGATCGATGTCGCCGTAATCAACATCGCCCACGCATAGAGTGGTAGCTTTGCCAACGACATGCCGGGCGCACGCATGCGCAAAATGGCGACGATGATTTCGATGCCGGCGGCAATTGCGGCGACTTCGGCGACACCGAGCGCGAGCAGCCAGTAGTCGGTGGCGATGCCCGGCGTAAATTGGATGTTGCTCAACGGGACATAGGCGTACCAGCCCACTTGTGGCACTGTTCCGACGATAAAGGCGGAGAAAAAGAGCAGGCTACCGAGCATGAAGGTGAAGTAGCTGAAGATACCGAGACGGGGAAAGGGCATTTCGCGGTTGCCCAACATGAAGGGCAGCAACATGATGGCGAACCCCTCAACCATCGGCACGATAAACATATACATCATCGTGCTGCCGTGCATGGTAAAGAGGCCGTTGAAGGTGTCGGGGGCGAGAAAGTCGTTGTGGGGGACGAGCAGTTGCAGACGCAGCAGCAGGGCGAAGACGCCCGCGATCAAAAAGTTGAGAAAAGCCAGCTTCATGATGCGCCCACCGACGGCATCATTTTGGACAGCGCGGAACCAGCCGATAAATCCCGGTGGATCTTCCCACAGTTCGCGCAAGGCGGTGGCGGTCGCGTCGTCGGGTGCATCGCTGCGTGGGGTTTCGGCCGAAATCGGCGGGATAGACTCGTCAGTCGGATAGTCGGCAACAGCCATAGTTACGCTCCCAAGTTTTTAGCGGAGTGTTTGCAAATAGGCGAGCAGCGCATTTAGTTCTTCCCCTGTCAATTGTGCGGCGGGCATCAGAACGCCGGGCTTGATCCCGTGTGGATTGGCGACCCAGCCGCCGAGCGACCCAATGCTATTGCGCGTGACGCCCGCACCCAGCGTCAAGCGACTGTTCAAATGGGTTAAGTCGGGTGCGGTGTTGCCAGCCGATTCTGTGCCGCGAATGGTGTGGCAGAGGGCGCACTGTGCGTCGATGTAGATGTCATAGCCGCGTTGGGTCAGTTCAGTTGTTGGCGCGGGGGCGTCTTGCTGCTGGTTGGCAACCCACTGGTCGAAGTCGGCCTGTTCTTGACCGATGACGAGCAAGAGCATGTTGGCGTGTTGGATGCCACAAAATTCGGAGCAGAGGCCCCAGTACTGCTTGGCGACATCGGCCGAAAATTGATAGGTGTTCGTCGTGCCGGGCACGAGATCGCGCTTAATCCCCAATTCGGGCAGCCAGAAGGCGTGGTAGACATCGGCCGATTTGAGTTCGAGCTGGATCGGCCGATTGATCGGAATGTGAATCTCGTTTGCCGTCTCAAAACCAAATTCAGGATAAGACACCTGCCACCAATACTGATTGCCGACCACTTCAATGATCAGCGGATCGTCCGCAGTGCCCGCGATGGCGCGCAACGTGCTGATGGTGAAAAAGTAGGTGATGGCGAGCAGTATCGCTGGGAAGACGATTCCACCCCAGATGATCCAGTTGTGTAGATTGCCGCCACGCGGTTTGCCCCATAAACCATACGCCAAGACGGCGATGAAGACGGCAAAACCGATCCCGCCCAGTGCGAGCAAAATGTAGGTCAGCGTCAACATTTCGGCCGCGACATACCCTTGTGGGTGCAGGGTGGAGGGGGTTTGGTCGGTGGTGACGCAGCCCGTTAACCAGAGTAAAAAGAGCGACCAAGCGGGTCGTACTCCGCTGAGGCGTTTCATTCTTGATCCTCCTTGTCGAGTGCGTCGCCCGACTGTGTCATCATTTTCAACAGTCCATTGGTTAGGCGACCGCGTTCCGCAAAGGTCAATTGTGCTTCGGGATGCAAAGCCTCGTAATAAGGCAGCGGCATTTCCCCATTATTGACGACAATCGCCATCTGTTCGACCAATTTATCTGAGCAACAGTCGCTCGGCCATTCGGAAAAGTTCAGCACCTCGCGCCCCGTTTCGACATCATACTCAATCGTGCTGCCCATCGGCCATGTGTAGGCATACCACGGCCAATGAGTTTCATTGCTGTGGCAATCATAACAGGCGCGCCGCGCCAGCCCTGCCGTATACGCATCCGGCCACTCGGGTTCATTGCTGATCGGCGGGTTATCAAACTCATGGGTAAACGCGCTGAACTGCATTCCCAAAAAACCCAAAATCAAGAACCCGAGTACGGCAACACCATATTTCTTCATCGCAGGGTATAGAGGTAGGCACTGATGTCCCGCGCCTCTTGCGCGCTGATCCCTAAATTGGGCATGGCGGAGTTGTTGTGTAATGCTTGCGGATCTTGTAGCCAGATGACCAAGTTTTCGGGCGTGTTTGGCAGGGTTCCCGCGATATAGCTGCGTTGCGCCCATTTGGTCAGCGGGGGGCCGACCCATGCGTTGGCGTTGGGGATGGTCGGGATGTGATGACATGTGCCGCAACCGTAGTCGCTGATGAGCTGACGACCGCGCACGGTGTCACCATCGGCGACGTACTGCACCTGATAAGCGACCGAGCGACAGCCCAGTCCACCGCAGAGCAAAAGCAGCATCCAACACCATTTCAACATCAACACGATCATACTTGAAGATCTTGCGCACTTGGGTGAGTTATATCCAAATTTAGGTATATGGGGTCTGCTAACAGATATAAAGCTGTTTTCCAAAAGGGGAAAAACGTTAGGCTTGGGGTAAATCCTCACGCCACTTCTCAATGGGATAGGGATGCGGATTTGTACAACAAAAATTGCATTGGAGAAATGATGACAAAAGAGACTTTTCAAGGGATGGGTGCGATCTCACTTAAAAAGGGGGTCGGTTTTCGGGTGTGGGCGCCATCGGCCGATTCTGTCCACGTAACAGGTGACTTTAACGACTGGAGCGACACAAAACATGCGCTCACTGCCGAGGACAACGGCTTTTGGAGCGGCATAGTTAACTCTGCCAGCGTCGGAGATGAATATAAATATGTGATTGAGAACGGGGATACGATTCTCTACCGCATCGATCCATACGCACGTGCCGTCACCAACTCAGTTGGTAACAGCATTGTCACAAAGGATGATTTCGACTGGGGGGATGGGGAGTATGACCCGCCTGCCCACAACGAGATTGTAATCTATGAGCTGCACGTCGGAACGTTCAATCCGGGCAGCCAAGATGCGCTTAACCCGTTTGATAGCGTGATTCAAAAGCTCGACTATCTGGAAGCGTTGGGGATCACGCACATCGAGATAATGCCGCTGGCCGAATTCGCGGGTGATACGTCATGGGGGTACAACCCAGCCAATATCTTCGCCATTGAAGAGAGTTATGGGGGTGGCGAGTGGTTCAAAACGCTCGTCAAGTCAGCCCACGCACGCGGCATTGGCGTTATTCTCGATGTCGTTTACAACCATTTTGGCCCTAGCGATCTCGATTTGTGGCGCTTTGACGGATGGAGCGAAAATGAGGGCGGTGGGATCTACTTTTATAACGACTGGCGCAATCGCACGCCATGGGGCGCAACTCGCCCAGACTACGGCCGCGCACAAGTTCGCAACTATATCCGCGACAATGCGTTATTCTGGTTTGAGTCCTATCGCGTAGACGGGTTGCGCTGGGATGCAACCAGCTACATTCGCAACGTCGATGGGAACGAAAATGAACTCGCTGATGGCTGGCGCGTGATGCGCGAGATCAACCATGAGGTAGACGAAAAGTTCCCGCATGTGCTGATGATTGCCGAAGATTTGCAGAATGAGCCCGCGATTACGGATCGTGATGGCGCAGGATTTGATGCCCAATGGGATGCAAATTTTGTTCATCCTGTCCGCGATGCACTATTGACGATCAGCGATGGTGATCGCAGCATGTTTGCGATTGCCGAAGCGTTATCCGCGCAATATGGAAACGATGTTTTCCAGCGTGTCGTTTTCACTGAATCGCATGACGATGTCGCCAACGGAAAGGCGCGGATCGTGGAAGAAATCGGCAGCGATCAGCGCACAAAGGCATTTGATTATGCCAAGCGTCGCTCGATCTTGGGGGCTGCCCTGACGCTAACTGCACCCGGTATTCCAATGTTATTTATGGGGCAGGAGTTTCTAGAGGACGACTGGTTTGACGATACGCGCCCGTTAGAGTGGGAGCGGGTTGAAAAGTTTGCGGGCATTGTCGCGCTGTATCAAGATTTGATCGCCTTGCGTCGCAACAAAAATGGCAAGACACGCGGATTGCAGGGGCAGGGCATCCACATCAACCATGTCAACAATGAAGAGAAAGTGATCGGCTATACACGCTGGATGGAGGGGGGTGCAGGCGATACGACGGTGGTAATTCTCAACTTTGCCGATCAGATTTGGCCTGAGTACACGATTGGGGTGCCAGCGGGTGGCGAGTGGCAGGTGCGTTTTAACAGCGATTCACCCAACTATGATGATGACTTTGCCGGGCTAACCGCAACCAGCGTCGTCGCAGAAGAGGACGAATATAACGGTCAGCCGTTCAAGTTAACATTGAGTTTGGGGGCATATGCGGCGGTGATTTTGTCGCAGGATTAGCTTTGGCTAATCATCGAAATCCTGCGGTTAAAATAGGGCTACCGCCCCCACTTCGCGTTCGAAGGCTGGTACACAAAGTGCGTTAAAACGCACTGGAAGACAACGCGCTTCAGCGTGTTTGGTGTATCAGCCTCTGGTTTTAACCATAGGTTTTGGTTTACCTGATTAATTTATTAGCGATCAAGCTGGTCGCGCTCCATACTAACCTTGCAGGAGAGACTCTGCGCCATCGATCCACATTTCGCTGCCTGTGATATGGCTGCTCATGTCGCTGACGAGAAAGTGGATGAGTTGGGCGACTTGTTCGGTCGATCCCGGCGCCCCATCTGTCAGCGGAATGCGCCCCTCAGGATAGGCGACTGGCTCTTGAGCCTGTTCTAAATTTTCGCGCATTGTGCTTTCTTCAATACTCGTGTCAATCGCGCCGGGACAGATCACGTTGGCACGCACCTTGTGTTTTGCCAATTCGAGCGCGAGCATTTTGGTCATGGCGACCTGCGCCGCTTTGGTGGCGGAGTAGGCCGTTGCACCCGTGTTGCTAAAGATGCGTGTGCCGTTGACGCTGGCGGTGACCACAATCGCGCCCCCTTGCTTCTTGAGATATGGCGCGGTGACATAGAGCGTGTTGTAGGTGCCGCAGAGATTGATGTCTACCGTCTGCTTAAATTCGGCAGGTTGCAAATCCTCAATTGGCGCCCATACCCCATTGACCCCCGCATTCGCAACGACAATATCTAGCCGATCCCACGTTTTGATTAGCTTTTGCACCGCTTCCTGCATCGCTAATTCATGGGTGATGTCCGCTTCGAGAATGAGCGTTTTGCCGTCTATTTGATCGGCCGTTTTCTCCAGTTCATCCAGCGTGCGCCCAAGTAGGGCGACTGCTGCGCCATGTTTCGCCAGTTGGATAGCGGCCGATCGGCCAATGCCAGAACCATCCCCCGTGATAAGAGCAACTTTGTTAGAGAGATCGAGAAGATTTTTCATAGTACCGCCAGTGTAGGTGCGGGGAATTGACATTGCGTAAGTGGTGATGCACATAAGATGTCACAATCATTCATGTCGGTTTATGTATCTCGATTTGCCAAACGGTACAGGTCAGCACATGCAGATTGATCTATAGTGAAAGCTAGATGTTGAGAGCAGTTTTGAGCCCCATAAGGTTCCTGCTCAGGAGTGCTAATCCGCGTGGATTGGCGCTCCTCATCTATCGACCCGTTTTACCAAACCATGCTACTTTCTATACCGCAATTTTGTGAAACGGTCTATTTCGCAGGGTCAGAATCCCTGTTATTCTGAAAACGTAGCGATGTAAACACGAGAAATCTATGACAGAAGAAAAGCAAAAACCCACGGGTGTCAAAATTTACGAACGCCCCAAAATGCCTCCCTCAAAGGTGAAGGCGATCACGATTATTATCGCCCTGCTTTTGTTAGTGGCAGCTGCGGTACTTGCCTTCTATCTAATCGTGTAACAGCGTTTCGCACAGAAAATTGAACTAAAAGACGGGACCGTTTCAATGTTGGAACGATCCTGTAGGAGAATGACAAATGGCTAAGACAATTGCAGGTTTATACAACTCATTTGAAGATGCACGCGAAGTGCGTGATGCATTGGTCAACGCGGGCTTTTCCCGCAGCGACATCAGCATCTTGGCGGCAAATTCAGAAGACCGCTATAAGGAATTCGTTGATCGTGCGATTGATGAAAGTGAGTATGACAAGTATTACGTTTCGGCCGATGATGAGCGCAGCCATGCGGCTGAAGGCGCAGTGGCTGGCGGCTTGATCGGCGGTGCTGGCGCGGCTATGTTGGCCGTTTTCATTCCGGGCATCGGCCCATTTACCGCAACTGGCTGGTTGCTGGCTGGCTTGGTTGGTTTGGCGGGTGGCGCCATCACGGGTGGTATCCTCGGCGCGCTGGTTGATGCAGGCATCGACCAAGACGATGCGACCGTCTACTCTGAAGGTGTGCGACGCGGTTACTCACTCGTTACCGTGCGAGCAGACGACAACGACGCCACACGAATTGCCACAATCATGAGCAAGCATGGCGCTATCGACACAGACGAACGTGCCGATTATTGGACATCGAAAGGCTGGGAACGCGACTATGATGCGTCAGAGCCTGTCTATAACTTGCAGCAGATTGAGGCAGAGCGCACAGGTTACCAACGTTATATTGCAGAGCCAGATGCCAATGAAATCGTGAGCAGCGCAAACAACAATAACGACGAGCAAATCTACTATCAATTTGGTCGTCAGCTCGGAACCCGTTCAAACGGCTCGGTAAGCAGCTGGGAGATGGCAGAAGCAGATGTGCGCCGAGATTGGGAGTCGCGCTATGGCGACGACGACTCGACGTGGGAAGACGTGAAAGATCGCGTCCGCAGCGGTTGGGAAAGCGTCAAAGAAGCATTTGCAGGCGATGACGATTTCTACCGTCAACACTACATGAACACCTATCAAATGGGCAATCGTGGTTACAACTATTACGCACCCCACTATCATTATGGATACAAAGTGGCGACAAGCCCGGCGTATACCAACGGAAATGATTGGACGATTGTGGAGCCACAACTGCGTCAAGACTGGGAACGCGAATATCGCGATCAGGATACGACGTGGGATGATGTGAAGGCTGCTGTTCGCAGCGGCTGGGAAAGCGTCAAACAAAAAGTGCGCTAAGGAATAAGAACATCTAATTTTTGCCAGAGAGCCAGCACAGTGCTGGCTCTCTTCGCATTTACAAGTATGGAAATTACACTACAACTACGTTTAATTGCGCTAATTGCGGGATCGATGTTGCTTGGCGGTATCATTGGCTTTGAACGCGAGCGCGTCGATAAGCCAGCAGGCATCCGCACGCACATGCTGCTGGCTGGCACGACAACCGCGCTGATTTTGATCTCGCAAGTGCTGGTACATCAATACATGGCAGACGATTTACCGGTTAACACCGATCCCGTGCGCGTTTTCGAGGCGATTATTGCGGGGGTCAGTTTTCTCGGCGCAGGCACTATTTTGCGGCGCAAAGGTGGCGATGATGTGCAAGGATTGACAACGGCCGCCTCCTTGCTTTTTGTCTGCATGATTGGCGCGGCCGTTGCGATTGAGTTATGGGTGTTGGCAATCGGAGGTGTTGTGCTTGCGCTGCTTGTACTGCACGTTGTGAACAGGTTTTTCTGAGAAGGCGCCTGTCAGACAGTGACATCTTGAAGCGAAAATCGATTTATAACATCTCATAGACGCTCGCTTAAGAGATGTTATAATCGAATGATGGTTGATTTCACCCCCAATACAACGCGGGCAATTGCCTACTATCGCGTTTCAACGGCACGGCAAGGCCAAAGCGGGCTTGGGTTACAGGCACAACGCGCCAGTGTTGAAAATTATGCGCTGAGAAATCGGTTGGAAATTTCGGCCGAATTTACCGAAGTCGAAACGGGAACCCGCAAACGCCAACGCCCCGTTATTCAAGAGGCAATTGCCGCGGCCAAAGAGCAGGATGCGCTATTGCTGATTGCCAAGCTCGATCGACTGGCCCGCAACGTTGCCTTCATCTCGTCACTGCAAGAGAGCGGTGTCGAATTTGTCGCCGTCGATATGCCGCAAGCCAATAAGCTGACCGTGCATATCATGGCGGCAATTGCGGAACATGAAGCGGAGCTGATTTCCCAACGCACCAAGGTTGCATTGCAAGCGGCGAAGACACGCGGGATCACGCTTGGCAGTCCTGACAATTTGACCTATGCGGCGCAAGTTAGTGGTGCCGAAGAGAACAAGCGATTGGCGATTGAAGCGTACAAAACGACGGTTGGATATGTGAAGTTGTTGCGGGAACATGGGGCGAGCTATGGAGCAATTGCCAAGCGTCTCAACCGTGAGGGACATGTCACACGCACTGGCAAGCAGTTTCACGCGATGACGGTACGGCGAATGTTGCAGCGCACCAGTTGATTCTTCGTTGTGTTAGGTTGAACATTCAAAAATTAATCGAGGTATCGAAATCCTACGGTTAAACCGAAGGCTGTTACACAAAGTGCGTTGTCGGTATCCGACCCTTCGGATCAAACGCACTAGAAGACAACGCGCTTCAGCGTGTTTTGCGTCTCAGCCTCTGGTTTTAACCATAGGTGAAAGATTATCCACTAAATAATTTAAAGTTCAGACTAACACAATGAATTGTGGGGTGTTAAATAGGGCAAGTCTCGGGAAATCCAATTCCCGAGACACAGTCCAAACATATTTCGGGAATGTCGCTCCGCGACTCTGCGGTATGGATTTCCCGAGATGACGACCCAAATCCATTTGTGCAGGTACTTACTAGCGTAAGAAGTTATGGCAAAGTCGCTTCCCGCACAACCCTTTTCAAGACAGTTATTACACGGACAGGATAATATCGTAGAGGTATGGCAACGTTTGTGGGTTTACAAAATAAACGGGAAGGCTTGACATTTTCACGTAAGTGGGGAATCCAGTCTTCGCTAGTGCAAAACGAGTGGATACCCGCCTGCGCGGGCATGACAGGTTTGCGTCGGCTTTATTTGTTAATCTTCAATTGTTATTGCCCAATAAAATAAGACACTTGGAGAAACAGTCACATGTTCAATAAAAATATCGAAACGGCACTTAATCAACAGGTCAACATGGAGTTGCAAGCGTACTATACCTATCTCGCTGCATCTGCCCATTTTGAAGAACTCGGCTTAAAAGGGTTTGCACAATGGATGCACCATCACGCCGAAGAAGAGATGACCCACGCGATGAAAATTTACCATTTTATCCACAGTCGGCGCGGCCATGTCGAACTATTTGCACTCAACGCACCGCGACAAGATTGGTCATCACCGCAAGCCGTGATTGAGGATGCACTGCACCATGAACAGAAGGTGACTGCCTCCATCGATGAGATCGTTAAACTAGCCCGTGCCGAAGGGGATTATGCGACGGACAGCTTCATGCAATGGTTTGTCGATGAACAGGTTGAGGAAGAGGAAGTGGTTGATGACCTCTTGCAAAAGTTGAGCTTTATCGAGGATTTCAAGCCGGGACTCTATCTGCTCGACCGTGAGTTGGCGGCAGAGGCAGTGGAAGTGACACCAGTAGAACAATAGTGACGCCAGATTATCCTGTAGAATAGCGCGATGATTCACAACGTCGTTCTCAACAGCAAGCTGTTGCCGCCCCGTCCCGCGTTGAACGTGTTGGTGCGCCCGCGCTTGGCGCACCTGTTGGCACAATCGGCCGAATTTCCCCTCACCATTCTGCACGCGGGACCCGGCTATGGCAAAAGCACGACGCTGACGATGTTGTTGAAAGACAACACGCCGACCGCATGGCTATCGCTTGAGCGCGAGGATGCGTCGCCGCTGCGCTTTTTGACCTATCTGGCGCATAGCTTTGGGCGCGTTTCGGCCGAAATCAGCCAGCGTACCCAAGTCCTGCTTGAACAACAGACGGAGATCAACCAGACGGTTGTACTAGACACGCTGTTGAACGGGGTGACGGCGTTTTCGGCCGATTTGCGCCTCATCATCGACGATGCGCAATATCTCAACACATCCTCGCCCACGCTCAAACTCCTGAGCCGCCTCATCGACCACGCGCCGCCCAATCTGACCATTCTGCTCGCTACTCGCGCCACCCTCAACTTACCCCAGCAAAATGAATACAAATTGCGCGGCTACCTGCTCATCATCGAACAGCAGACGCTCGCCTTTACGTGCGACGAAGTGCAAGCCTTATTCCGCGACTGCTACCAGCGGCCCCAAACGCGCCAACAGGCGCAACAGCTTGTCACGCGCACAGAGGGTTGGCCGATTGTGCTGCCCCTGATCGAGCAACGCCTAAAACAAGGGGCGACGATTGACGCCGCCATCGACGCGCAGAGTGCGGTGGGGAGCAATCTGTTTCAATTTTTGACGCAGCAATTATTGTTGGAATTATCGGCCGAAACCCGCCACTTTTTGCGGATCACATCCGTCCTGCGCTATCTCGATCCTGCCATTTGCGACTTTGTACTTGGCACGACCGACAGCGCGACCATCCTGCATCAGCTACGCGACAACGGCCTGTTTGTGACGCTGCTCGACAACACGCGCCTACGCTATCACCACCTCTTCCGCGACCTGCTTTCCCACCAACTCGACGCGACGGAACGCGCGATTGCCCATCAACGCGCCGCCCAATATCTCACCGAACAGGGGGATATTGAAGCGGCTCTCGACCATTATGTGGCGGCCACCGCAACCGATGAGGTCGCCAACTTGCTGGCACAGCATGGGCAATCGCTGATTAGCAGCGGTCGCCTGCATAGCGTCGCCGATTGGATCAGTCTGCTCTCCCCAGTGCAGTTGACACAACATCCGACATTGCTTTTGCAATTGGGCGACATTGCGCGTCTGCAAAGCCAATTCGATAGCGCACTCGGCTGGTATCAACAAGCGCAGACCATCTATCAGGCACAAAACAATCGACTTGCGCTGGGGCGTGCGCTGCGTGGACAGGCGCGGGTCTATCTCGACACGGTGCGCCCCGCCAAAGCTGAAGAGCTGCTGCAAGCGGCGTTGCACCTATCGGATGGACAGGCAGATCGCGCCAGCCGTGCGAGATTGCTCGATCTGTTGGCAGAAAATTTGCTCAATCAGGGGCGTGTCGCGCAGGCGGAACAGTATCAGCAGCAGGCGCGACAGTTGCGCGATGAGGGACCAAGTTCGGCCGAATTGCCCGTCCGCTTGATGTTGCGAACGGGTCGCCTCAGTGAAGCGCGCGCGATATTAGAAGAACGCGCCAACCAAGAGCGCACCGACCCGATCATGCGTCCACGCGCCCACCGTGAAACATTACTCCTGCTCTCGCTGATCGCCGCCATGCAGGGGGATCACGCCACCGCCAGCCGCTGCGCCCAAGAAGGAACAGAACGGGGTCGCCAATTTGAGTCGCCGTTTGTCGTTTCCGTTGGGTATATGCGGCAGGGCGCGGCGTGGCTGTTGCAAAAGGATGCGGCTGGGTTTGCCGCTGCGCAACGCTGTTTTGAACAGGCGATCACGGTCAGTCGCCAGCTCGATTTGCCGCGCCTAAAGGTAGAGGCGATGTGGGGGATGACGCAGGTGCATGGGTTTCAGGGACGACTCAACGCGGCGGTCGATACGGCCGAACAGGGCATCCACATCGCCCGCATCGACGGCGACGAATGGATCGCCACGCTCCTCGAATTAACACTCGGCGCGAGCTATGTGCTGGCGCGCAAGTTTGCCAAAGGGCGCACGATGTTAATGAGGGCGGCACGTCACGCCGCCGACTGTGGCGACAGTCACGCCGTCGCTGTTGCCCGCCTTTGGAGCTGTCTGCAATGGTTTGCGGCCGACGACCTGATCCGCCTCGAACGTGATCTCGACGACCTGCTCACGCTCGTTGCCACCCACAACTACGATTTTCTCTTTCTCAAGCGCACGCTGCTCAGTCCGCCCGATTCGCGCCGACTCGTTCCCTTGCTGATCTACGCCCGCGATCACGCCATTCAAAAGCCGATTGCAGAACGCCTGCTCAGCGAGCTAGGGCTGGCAATGGTTGAGCTGCATCCCGGTTATCAGTTGCGGGTGACGAGTTTCGGCCGATTTCGCGTTTTGCGCGGTCAGGATGAGATCAAGTGGAGTCGTCAGTCAGCGCGAGAGCTGTTCCAACTGCTGCTAAACGAACGACGCATGTTGCATCGTGAAGAGATCATGCGTCTGCTGTGGCCCGACGCAACCTCTGATGAGGCAACCCGCCACTTCAAAACAGCGTATGCCGCCCTCTGCAAAGAGCTAGAACCAGAGCGCAAACGCAACGCGCCGAGTGCCTACATCGTGCGGGATGGCAGTCATTACGGGGTGCGCGAATCGGCCGATTTCACCTTCGATGTCACGAAGTTTGACTCCCTCATACTGCAAGCAGATCGTCAAAAATCGGCTGCGCTCTATCATGAGGCGTTGCAGCTTTGGCAGGGGGAATATCTGGCCGACGCGCCGTATGCAGAGTGGGCGATGCAGGAACAGCAGCGGTTGCACAATCGCTATCTGAGATCGGCCGAAAGATTGGCACAGTTGCAACAGGGATCGGCCGAATGGCATCCGCTCATCGAAACGGCGAACCTGATGCTCGCCGTCGATAGCTGTTGGGAACCAGCCTATCGCTATCAGATGACCGCCCACGCCCAACTCGGCAATCAAGCGGAAGTGCTGCGGACGTATGAACGGTGTGTCGGGCGATTATCGGCCGAACTCAACCTAACCCCCTCGCAAATCACCCAACAACTCCGCAATGACCTCCTAGGAGCGCGGTCAGCCTGACCGCCCCTTCTTAAAATAAGCAACCAAACTGGTCGCGCTCCACTCTAAAGTAGTTTCTTAACCCACCGCAAAATTCAATGGAACAAATTTATCTCCGCCAGCGTTCTATGGGTGGAACACAATCACCCTTAAGATATAGGAGAGATAAATTTCTATGAGTACCTACACACAAAAACAAACAAATGAAGGCGACAACAAAAGTTGGATCGCCATTATCGCAGTCGTTATCCTATTTGCTGTCGCGGCGTTGGTCTACACACAGTTTCAAGCGACGAACGTCAATCAGCCAAATGGGAATACCAATCAATCCACGCCACCGACGACCCTTTCTGCTGGAATGGATGTTTGGCAAGCCGCAGATGTCGATAGCTACAGCTATGACCTACAGGTATCGTGCTTCTGCTTAACAGAGTTCGTGCGTCCTGTGAACATCGTTGTTGAAAATGGTGAAGTCGCTTCTGTGACATACACGGATGATGGGACGGCGGCCGATGCCGGGATATTCGAGAGACACTCGACCGTTGAGGCCCTTTTCGAGCGTCTGGAAGAAGCGCAAGCACAAAACCCTGCCACGTTCGATGTCACCTTTGACGAACAATACGGTGTCCCACAAACGGTCAACATCGACATCAGCGAGCAAATGGCTGATGAAGAGATCCGCTTTACCGTCAGCAACTTCGTCGTAAATAACTAACCCCCACGTGGAGCGCGACCAAGCTGGTCGCGCTCCACAGCACAAACAGTATGAGGGCGCGACCGTCCACCGCCTCTACACTTCCTAACCCCACCGCCGTCGGAACCCCCCGCGCATTTGCAAAGAAAAAATCGATCATCAACTCACTCGATTTCGGCCCCGTCGGGTCTGTGTACGTCCCACCTTCCGCCCCACCAGACCAACGATGCGTCATATTCTCCACCACATAATGCTCCACCAGACTGACCCCATTTGCATCGTAATAAACGGAGCGCGTGAAGTTGCGCCCTCCATTTTCCGCCTGCCCATTCTCAACCACATCCGCCACATAGTCGACGCTATCATTGTCCAGCCCGTCATCAATCCAATCATTCGTCTGCGTCCACTGTTGCGCAATTTGCCGTCCGTTGACAGGATTCACCGTGTTATCTAGCGAGCCGTGAAAGACCATGACGGGTATGCGCTGCGCCAACGCGCCCATCGTTTGATAGACAAGCGTCCCCTGTTGATCGGGATCTGGCCCTCCAATTACCTGTGCCGTCACCCCCTCAACGACGTTCTCCCCTGCCTTAAACTCCAACCCAGCCGCCACACCCATTGCCGCAAATACATCAGGATATAACGCCGCCATAATCACGGACATCGCACCTCCCGCCGATATCCCCGTGATAAAAATTTGCCGGTCATCGATGTTATATGTCGCCCGCACCACATCCATCATTGCCATAATATCGGCCGGCTCCCCCGCCCCACGCGCCTGATGTTCGGGCAGAAACCAGTTCCAGCACGAACTCGTGTTTTCCGTCACCAGCTGCTCTGGATAGAGCACAATAAAGTTGCGCGACTCGGCAAACAGCGTCATCTCTGTCTCAAACTCAATATCGGCCGCCGTCTGCGAACACCCATGCAGCACCACAATAAGTGGCATGGCTGTTCCACTATATCCCGACGGGACACACGTCTTGTAATAGCGTCCCGACCCCGCTAAATTTGCTTCCGTACACTGGGAGCGTGCGCCACCTGCCTCTGCAAACACGTTCCCGCTGCAAAACAACAATCCAATTAACAAAATAAAAATGCTGTGTTTCATCTCAACCTCTTCTTGGAGCGCGACTCTCTGGGTCGCTTCTTCATTCGATAAAGGCGACCAAGCTGGTCGCCTTCCCAGCGTAGCAAACCACCGTTACGAGACCGCTACGAAGCGCCGCAAAAAATTTGCAACTTCTGTGCAACTTTTCTGATTACAATACAAATATGCACTAGGAGCGCGGACGCCTCGTCCGCCGCTTAGATAAACGCGGACGAGGCGTCCGCGCTCCAAGAGAGAAGGAAATATGTCATCTATACCAACATTAGACGGGATTACTTCCCAAACGATCCAAACTGACCGACTCAAACAACATATCCTCACCAGTGGTGACAGCGGCACACCCGTCATTTTTATTCACGGCAACTGCTCCTCTGCCACTTTCTGGGAAGAGACGATGCTGCGCCTGCCCGCGGGCTATTACGGCATTGCGCCCGACCAGCGCGGCTATGGCGACACTGAACCCCTGACCATCGACGCAACGCAGGGGCTGGACGATATGGCGGCCGATATTCGCGCGCTTGCCCAAACGCTTGGTCTTGAGAAATATCATCTCGTTGGTCACAGCATGGGTGGCAATGTGGCGATGAAGATGCTGTTGCTGAATTCGGCCGAAATTCTCTCCCTCACCCTTGTCGCAACTGGCTCACCCTATGGCTACAGTGGCAGCATGGGCGAAGACGGCGCACCCGTTTTTGCCGACGGCGCACCTGCGGGTGGTGGCGGTGGCAATCCCGATTTCATCCGCATGATCGCCGAGAATGAGCGTGGCGACGAAAACCAAATGGCTCCGCGCAACGTCATGCGCGCCTTCTATTACAAGCCACCCTTTATCCCCGAACGTGAGGAAGATTTGCTTAGTTCACTGCTCTCGACACACACGGGCGAGGCGCACTATCCGGGCAACTTTGTCGCATCTGAAAATTGGCCGACGGTCGCACCAGGCGATACAGGGATTCTCAACGCGCTTTCCCGCCACTACTATGACGCCAGCGGCATCGTTAACATCGATCCTAAACCGCCCATTCTCTGGATTCGCGGAGCCGACGATCAAATCGTCAGCGATATGGCGATGTTCGACATCGCGGCACTCGGCGCACTCGGCGCAGTTCCCGGCTATCCCGGCACAGACGTCTGCCCACCCCAGCCGATGATCGCCCAGACCCGCGCCGTCCTTGAGCAGTACGCCGCCAACGGTGGTAGCTATAGCGAAGTCGTGTTGGCAGAGACGGGTCACACGCCCTACATCGAAAAACCTGCTGAATTCGACCAACATTTTCACAAGAACCTCTAGGAGCGCGGCCAGCTTGGTCGCTTCTGCGCGCTATGTTTGTACAGAATGAAAACGTTCGTCTGCACTATTTAAAACAGGGTGACCAAACGGGTCGCACGCCCATGGTGCTTTTGCCCGGATTGACCGCGAATGCCCAGTCGTTTAACGGCTTGATAGCGGCGGGGCTGGCGAATGATCGCACCGTCTATGCACTCGATTTTCGTGGGCGGGGGTTGAGCGATAAGCCAGCGACAGGTTACACCATGCCCGATTACGTCAGCGATGTGATCGCGTTGATGGATGCAGTTGGGCTGGAGAGCGCGATCATCGTCGGGCATTCATTCGGGGCGTTGGTCGGCATGATTCTCGCCGCCCAACAGCCGCAGCGCGTCGAGAAGTTCGTTATTATCGACTCGTCGCATCTGCTCATCAACGAACGCACGGCGAATATGATCAAGGGATCGCTCGACCGGTTAGGCAAACGGCTGCCGTCGCTGGCGATGTATCTGAACATCATTCGACAGATGCCCTATCTGGGTGGCTTCTGGGATGCGTCGGTGGAGGCGTATTTTCGGGCGGATGTGGAAGAGTTTGCGGATGGGAGCGTGTTGCCGCGCACATCGGCCGATGCCATCGCCCAAACAATCGACGCAGAGTTCGAGATCGATTGGGACAATATCGTTCGCTCTATCACGCAACCCTGTCTACTCATTCACGCGCAGGGCGGCTACATTGGTGATGAGCCAATCCTGCCGCAAAATTTTGCGGATGAGACGGTCGCCATCCTCGCTAACTGTGATTACGCGCCTATGTCTGCGAATCATATCACGATGATTTTTGGGGAGAATGCGGTGGAAATGGTGGGAATAATTTCTACTTGGAGTGCGGACGGCTCGTCCGCCTAGCCATGACAAAACACAAAGGCTGGTACTCAAGAGGTTACCTACCTCACTTGGACAAACCGGGTTTGATCCAGAGTATCACATATCGACTCGCTGATTCATTGCCCAAGCATGTCCTAGACTCTTTTGAGGATGATCCAAAATGGCGTGACGATGTCAAACGCAGAAAGCAGGTTGAGGCATTACTCGATTCAGGACTAGGCAACTGTTACTTAAAACAGCGTGTCGTTGCTGAGTTAGTGCTCAACAATTGGCAACATTTTGATGAAAAACGTTACCGACTGATCGCTTGGTGCATCATGCCAAATCATATTCATGTGTTGGTGCTGATGTTTGAGCATTATCCGTTGGCGGACGTGATCAGGAATTGGAAGTCGTATACCGCCCATCATGCAAACAAGATTTTAGACCTTGATGGTCGTTTTTGGGCTGTTGGGTATTTTGATCGGTACATTCGGGATGAACGTCATTTGGAAACGGTAATCAATTACATTCACAGAATCCGGTTAAGGCTGGATTGGTTGAGCGTGCGACGAATTGGGAATTTAGTAGTGCGGGGGAGTGGGCGGACGAGCCGTCCGCACTCCAGTAATTTATGATTGGAATTGTTGGTATTGGAACTTATTTGCCAGAGACGGTGATGACATCGGCCGAAATTGCCATCGAAACGGGGCTGCCTGAGTGGGTGATCCGCGACAAGATGGGGATTGAGCGCAAGCATGTCGGTGATCCGAACGTGCATCCGAATGAGATGGCACTATATGCGGCGCAGGCTTGTTTGGCGGAGAGCGGGGTTGATCCAGCCGAGATCGACGTGGTGCTGTGTACGACGGAGGAATGGCGCGAGTATTTGCTGTGGACGAGCGGGATCGACTTGGCATATCAGTTGGGCGCGACCAATGCGTGGGCGTTGGACGTTCATGCGCGTTGTGTGACGACAATTTCGGCGATCAAGTTGGCGAAAGGGTTGATGCTGTCTGACCCAGAGATCGACACGATTTTGATTGCGGGCGGCTATCGACTGGCCGATTTGATCAACTTTAAGAACAAGCACACGTCGTTTATGTGGAATATCGGTGCGGGGGCAGGCGCGTTGCTGCTCAAGCGGGATTGCGCGAAAAATGTTGTGCTGGGGACACATCAAATCGCAGATGGGTACATGAGTCGGCACGTCGTTGTGCCAGCGAGCGGGACGGTGCAGTTTCCGACAGATGCGGCGGTGGCGGAAGATGGGTTCAAGTTTGACCTAGTCGAGCCAGAGGCGATGAAGGGGCGACTGAACGAGGTGTCGATGGACAACTGGTTACAGTGTGTCGATGAGGCATTGCGAAAAAGCGGCACAAAAGCGGATGGTTCGCCGTATACGCGCTCGGATATCGACTTTTTGAACTGTTTGTTGATTAAGCCCTCGGCATATCGGGAGATGCTGGCGCGGCTGGGGTTGACGGAGGAGCAAGGGGTCTATTTGGGACATATCGGACATACGGGGGAGCAGGATATGATGTTTGGGATTCAGGAGGGCATCAAGCAGGGGCGGTTGAAGGATGGGGATTTGATGACGGTTGTGGCGGCGGGGATTGGGTATGTGTGGGGGGCGGCAATTGTGAGATGGGGGGCGGCAGACGAGACGTCTGCGCTCCAGTGATTATGAAAATAGATAAGATTTTGAGCTATCAGGCGAAATATCGGCCGAATCATCCCGCCCTCGTCTTTGAGGAGCAGGCATTTAGCTTTGCTGAGTTGAATGCGCGGGTCAATCGGGTGTGCCATGCGCTGTTGGCGTTGGGGGTGCAACAGGGCGACCATGTGGCGACGATCTTACCAAACTGTGTCGAACAGGTTGAGATGTATTGGGCGGCCGCGAAGCTGGGCGTGGTGATTGTGCCGATGAGTTCGCTGTTACGCGGAACGGGATTGGCGCGGTTGTTGATCGACTCGGATAGTCAGTTTGTATTGTGTGATGGGGCATTCACAAAGCATTTGGACGTGGTGCGTCATTCGTTGGAAATTTCGGCCGATCGCTTTTTCGTCACACACGGCGAGTATGAAAATTATCGCAACTGGCGCAAGCTAACCGCTCAGGCCGCAGTCAATGAACCGCCTGCTGTCACCGTGCAGCCCGATGACCCATTCAACATATTTTATAGCAGCGGCACAACCGGTTTGCCCAAGGGGATCGTCCACACCCATGCGGTGCGGGCGGGGTATGGCACGATGTTTGCTAACGAATTTCGCATGACCCCAGAAAGCGTGATGCTGCACGGGGGGTCGATTGTCTTTAATGGCTCGTTTTTGACCCTCATGCCCGCGCTCTATTTGGGCGCAAAATTTATCTTGATGGCGGCGTTTGATGCGGAGAAGTTTATCGATTTGGTCGAGCAACATCAGGTGACGCATGTGGTGCTTGTTCCGTCGCAGATCATTGCGATTTTGAATGCCCCTACCTATCGACCAGAGCGGCTGGCCTCATTGGAGATGTTCCACTCGGTCGGCGCACCGCTGCATAACGAGGTCAAAGAGCGCATCAAGCGGGAGTTGCCCGGCCGATTCTATGAGCTATACGGCGTGACGGAAGGGTTTATGACGATTCTTGACCCTTATCAGTTTGAGGAAAAGATGGGGTCTGTCGGCGTGTCGGTGCGGCTGGGTGAGGTGCGCGTGGTTGACCCGCTGGGGGCAGATGTGGCGGTGGGGGAAGTGGGCGAGATTATCGGCCGATCTCCCCTCCTCATGCAAGGTTATTACAAACGCCCCGACCTGACAGAAAAGGCGATGCGCGACGGCTGGTTCTGGTCGGGCGATCTTGGCTACTTTGATGAAGATGGTTATCTCTACTTAGTGGATCGCTCAAAGGACATGATCGTGTCGGGTGGGATCAACGTCTATCCACGCGATATTGAGGAAATTATTGTGCAGCACCCAGCGGTGCGCGAGGCGGCTGTCTTCGGTGTGCCGGATGAGCGGTGGGGCGAGTCGCCCGTTGCGGCCGTCATCGTCAATGGCGAGATCGAGGCAGACACATTGCGCGATTGGGTCAATGAGCGCGTCGAGGCGCGTTTTCAGAAATTAGATTCCGTCATCATCATGGCAGATTTTCCGCGCAGTACGGCGGGGAAGACATTGAAGCGCGTGATGCGGGAACCGTTTTGGCAAGATAGAAAAATTTAGCGGAACGCAGACGAGGCGTCTGCGCTCCGGAGAGAATTATGCGATTAGATGGAAAGGTGGCATTGATAACAGGCGGCGCGGCCGGAATTGGAAAGGCGGTAGCCGAGCGGTTTGTCGAAGAAGGCGCGACCGTTGTGCTGTGTGATGTGAACGAGACGGACGGCGTGGCGACGGCGGATGCGCTGGGGGATGCGGCGACGTTTTATAAGGTCAACACGGCCGACCGTGCGGCGGTGCAGGCGTGGGTCGATGAGGTAGTGGGAAATTTCGGCCGAATCGACATCCTCATAAACAATGCGGGCATCACGCGAGACAGCACGCTCGTCAAGGTCAAAAATGGCGAATTGGTCAAGCAGATGAGCGAAGATCAGTTTGATTTAGTCATCGACGTCAATCTGAAAGGTGTTTTCAACTGCACGCAAGCCGTTGCCCCCGTCATGATCAAGCAGGGCGGTGGTGCAATTATCAGCGCATCGTCAATCGTTGGCGTGGATGGCAACTTCGGGCAGACGAACTATGTCGCCAGTAAGGCGGGCGTGATCGGGATGACTAAAGTGTGGGCGCGCGAGTTAGGTCGCTATGGGATTCGCGCCAATGCGATTGCGCCGGGCTTCACAATGACCGATATGGTGTTGAAGATGCCTGACAATGTGCGCGAGGGGATGGTGGCGCGAGTTCCGCTGGGACGCGCAGGGGAGCCACGCGATATTGCGAATGCCTATCTGTTCCTGGCGAGTGACGAGGCGAGTTATATCTCAGGGCAAGTTTTGCGCGTTGATGGTGGCATTGTAATTGGAACATGATTTTGGAGCGCAGACGAGGCGTCTGCGTTTTTGCGGCGGACGTAGTGTCCGCGCTCCGAGTGATATGGACGCATCTTTTCTTTTGACACACCGCGCACAGCTTTCGCCCGACAGTGAAGCGATTGTCGATTGCTCGACAGGACATCGCTACACGTTTGCGCAGGTGAACGAGTGGGCAAATCGGACGGCACACTGGCTGCACGCCATGGGTGTCGAATACGGTGATCGCGTGTCGATTTTGGGACACAACAGCGTTGCCTACGTCGATCTGCTGTTTGCGTGCGGCAAGATTGGGGCGGTTTTCACTCCGTTAAACTGGCGGCTGACGGCGCGGGAGCTGGCGTATATCGTCAATGATTGTGCGCCAGAGGTGTTGATTGTGGAGCCTGAGTTTGCCGATCTGCTGGATGAGATGCGCGGTGACATTGCTGTGCCTCAAATCGTGACGCGGGCTGAGTTTGAGGCAGCGGCGCGCGAGATGGCGACGCACGAACCTGCGCGACCATCGCGCCTAAATGGAGAGTCGATCCACGCCATTTTATATACGAGCGGCACGACGGGTCGGCCGAAAGGCGCATTAATCCCGCATCGACAACTGCTGTGGAACGCGATTTCGACTGTCGTCAGTTGGGAGTTGAGCAGCGCAGATTGTGCGCCGATTTTGACGCCCATGTTTCATGCAGGGGGGCTGTTTGTCTTTTTGACGACGCTCGTTTATGCGGGTGGGAAGTCGGTGATTGCGCGGACGTTTGATTCGGCCGATTCTCTGCGCCTGATCGCACAAGAACGCTGCACGGTCGTGCTGGGCGTGCCAACGATCTATCAAATGTGGCTCGAGTCAAAAGAGGTGGCAAAGCACGATCTATCATCGGTGCGCTTTTTCCTCAGCGGCGGTGCGCCCTGCCCCGTGCCGCTGATCCATCGCTGGCGCGAGACGACGGGGATCGCGCTGCGGCAGGGGTATGGGATGAGTGAGGTCGGCGTGAACTGTTTTGCGATGAGCGACGCTGAGTCGATCAGCAAGGCGGGGAGCGTGGGCAAACCGATTTTTCATCTGGCGGCACGGATTGTCGATCAGGATGGTCGTGATGTGGAAGATGGGGCAACGGGGGAATTGGTCTTTCAGGGGATGCAGGTTTGCGCGGGCTATTTGAACAATCACAAGGCGACCGCGCAGACGATTCGCGATGGCTGGTTTTACACGGGGGATATGGCGCGGCGTGATGAAGATGGGTTTTTTGCGATTATCGGCCGATTCAAAGATATGCTCATCAGTGGGGGCGAGAACGTCTATGCGGCCGAAGTAGAGAGCGTGTTTATGGCACATCCCGCAGTGCAAGAATGTGCGCTGATTGGAAAAGCGGACGAAAAATGGGGAGAAGTCGGCGTGCTGTTTGTCGTCCTTGCAAAGGATGCCGACGCATCACGCACGACGCTCCTCACCCACAGCCGCGAACATCTCGCTCGGTATAAGGTTCCGAAAGAAATTGTGTTTTTAGATGAGCTACCCCACTCCCCTTATGGCAAGGTGGAGAAGATTAAGTTGAAGGAGCAGTTTCTATCATTTGATGGAAACGCTAAACGCTAAACGAGTCGTCAACGGCAGCGTTTTGCGGGTTGCTGAAATTGTGATTTTAGAATAACGATCTAAATAAGGAAGTGGCGACTAAACGGGTCACGCTTCCAAATGGAGAAGAACATGAAACGATTACTTTTGATTTTGATGATTTTAGTGATGGTGGCTTGTGGGTCGTCGACAACGACCGATCCTGAGCCGACGGAAGCAGCGGTGACGGTCGCGCCGACGGCCGAATCAGAGACAGATGCGCCAGAACCGACCGATGAGCCAGAGGCAACAGAAGAGCCAGTGGACGACATGGGCGGTGAGATGGATTGTGCCGAACCGATCAAGGTCGGGTTGATTACTGACGAGACGGGCGCGTTGGCGATCTATGGCGCACATATGTTGCGCGGCTTCCCGCTCGGCATGGAGTATGCGACGGGCGCGGCTGGCACAGAATCGGATGGCTACACCAGCTATCTGGCTGATGGCTGTGAGATTCAGGTTTTCGTGCGCGATGACCAGAGTAACCCCGAGAATACGGCGACGGTCGGCCGCGAGCTGATCGAAGTTGAGGGCGTGGACATTATCGTGGGAACGGTTAGCTCTGGCGCGACGGCAACGTTGCAAGAGTTGGCGCGTGAGAATGACATCATCCACATTGCTGCGCCTGCTGCGGCCAACGATTTGACAGGTTCAACATTTACCGAAAACTCGTTCCGTACCAGCCGTAACAACTATCAGGATGCAGTCAACATCTGCGAATATCTGACCCAAGAGTACGACACGTTTGTGCAAATTGCGCCCGACTACAGCTTTGGCTATGGTGGCGCGACGGCATTCCGCGATGCATGTACGCTGTTTGGTGGTGAGTTTGTGGCGGATGATATTTTCGCACCGGCCGACACGACCGAATTCACACCCTACATGGAACAGGTTCTCGACGCCAATGCGGAGGCATTTTTGGTGACGTGGGCTGGTGGTGGGTTTGTGCCACTGCTGCAAGCGGCGACCGATTTGGGCGTGTTGGATCAATCTGTTTTGGCAGCGGGCTTTGTCGATAACGTCGTCATGCCAGCCTTTTTCAGCAACGCAATTGGCAGCACAAGCGGCATTCTTTACCACTATTCGCTCCCCGACAATGAGATTAACGACTGGCTGGTCGAGCAAACGCAAGCGCAATTTGGCACCTTCCCCGATCTGTTCGATGCGGACGGCATGAACGCAGCGATTATGGTTGTTGAGGCGGTTAAGGCGACGGGCGGTGATGCGAGTGCAGATGCACTGCGCGGCGCGATGGAAGGGATGAGCTTTGAAGGCCCCAAGGGAACGATTGACATTCGCGCAGAGGATCATGTGGCGATTCAGGATATGTACATCGTGACGTTGAATAACGTCGATGACCCTGAGTTCAACTATTTTGAGCTGGTTGAGACAAATCGGCCGAATGTCCCCTGCCTTCTCCCCGAAGGGATGGTAGACCGCTGTGGGGATCTGCCCATCGGCACGCTCGGCACAATCGAAAACACCGAAACGGATGACGAAGAGGCCACAGACGATGACGGCGCAATGATGACGGCAAGCTGTGATGAACCGATCAAAATCGGTCTGATTACGGACGCGACGGGCGCACTCGCCATCTATGGCGCACACGTTTTGCGTGCCTTCCCAATTGGGTTGGAATACGCGATGAGCGACGTTGAACAGGTTGGCGACGACCAGTATACGGCGATGCTGGACGACTGCCCCGTTGAAGTTTACATCCGTGATGACCAAAGCAATCCAGAAAACACGGCGACGGTCGGCCGCGAGCTGATCGAAGAGGTCGGCGTGGACATCATCGTGGGAACGGTTAGCTCTGGCGCAACGGCGACGCTGCAAGAGCTGGCGCGTGAAAACGAGATTATCCACATCGCTGCCCCTGCTGCCGCCAACGACTTGACGGGCGCAACGTTCAACGAATACTCGTTCCGCACAAGCCGCAACAACTATCAGGATGCGGTCAACATCTGCCAATATCTGACGACGCAGTACAGCAGCTTTGTGCAGATTGCGCCCGACTACAGCTTTGGGCAGGGCAGCGCACAGGCGTTCCGCGATGCGTGTACACTTTACGGCGGCACGTTTGTCGGTGACGACATCTTCGCGCCCGCCGACACGACCGACTTCACCAGCTACATGGACGGCGTTCTCGAACAGGTTGACGGTGGTGCAGAGGCGTTTATCGTGACTTGGGCGGGCGGTGGTTTTGTACCACTGCTGCAAGCAGCGGTTGATGCGGGTGTGACGGATGAAATTCCGATCACGGCTGGTTTTGTCGATAACGTCGTGATGCCAGCATTTTTCAGCAACGCGATTGGCAGCACAAGCGGCATCCTCTACCACTACACGCTCGTCGATAATGAGATCAACGACTTCTTGATTGAGCAATCGGCCGAAGCTGGCACATTCCCCGACCTGTTCGATGCAGACGCGATGAATGCAGCGATTATGATCGCAGAAGCGTTGCGGTTGACGGGCGGCGATGCGAGCGCAGCGGCTTTGATCGACGCGATGGAAGGGATGAGTTTTGAAGGCCCCAAAGGGTTGATCGAAATTCGTGCCGAAGACCACGTGGCGATTCAGGATATGTACATTGCGACGCTGCTGAACGTCGATGATCCTGAGTTCAAGTATTATGAAGCGGTTGAGACCAATCGGCCTGACGTGCCGTGCCTGTTGCCAGAAGGGTTGCAGGAGCGGTGTGGCGATTTGCCAGTTGGCTCTTTGAGCGGCGAATAGACTGATTGTGGATTTACGATTTACGATTTACGAGATGTACGTCTCGTAAATCGTAAATCTAAAATCTTAAATGTTATTAGAGACTCGGAATGTCACGAAAAAGTTTGGTGCGCTAGTGGCGGTCAACGATGTATCGGTGCAGGTTGCGCAAGGGACGCTGCACAGCATTATTGGCCCCAACGGGGCGGGTAAGACGACCTTTTTTAATCTGCTGAGCGGCAATTTGAAGCCGACGACGGGGCAGATTATCTACAAGGGTGAGGATATTACGCGGCTGCCGATCCACAAGACGGCGCATCGGGGAATCGGCCGATCCTTCCAAATCACCAACCTGTTCCCCAGCCTGACCGTGCTGGAAAATGTGCGGCTGGCGGCGCAGGCGATGGGGCGCGACAGCTTCCGTTTCTTTACCGCCAATCGGCGACTGACGCAGTACACCGAACGAGCGATGACCGTGATTGAGCAGGTCGGGCTAAAGGGTGAGGCGTTGCAACTCGCACGCACGCTGCCACATGGCGCACAGCGTAAGCTCGAACTGGCGATGATCCTCGCGCCCGATCCCGAACTGCTGCTGCTCGATGAGCCGACAGCGGGGATGGCATCGGAGCAGGTGCCTGAGCTGATGGCGTTGATTCGCAACATTCAAGAGGCTGGCAACAAGACGATCATGCTGGTTGAACATAACATGAATGTGGTGATGGCGGTCAGCGACAAGATCACGGTGATGCACCAAGGGGCGGTGTTGGCAGAGGGAATGCCATCAGAAATTGCGGCGAACGAAACGGTACAGACAGCGTATCTGGGCGGACTTTATAAACTGTAGCGAGGTAAATTGTGCTAAAGGTTGAAGGTATTCACACATACATCGGACAGTTTCATATTTTAGAGGGCGTGTCACTCGATGTGCAAAAGGGCGAGATCATCTCGCTGCTGGGGCGCAATGGGGCGGGAAAGACGACCACGCTCAAGTCGATTTTAGGATTAACCCCACCAAGCAAGGGCAAAGTTGTATTTGATGGCGTGGAGGTGCAGGGCCGTCGGCCGTTCGACATCGCCGCCATGGGCATCGGGTTTGTGCCAGAACATCGCGCTATTTTTCGTGATTTGTCGGTGCTGGAAAATCTCAAGATTGCGGAGCGCAAGAAAGGGGATTTTGCACGCAAAGAGCAGTTCATCTTTGAGCTATTTCCCGATTTGAAGCGGTTAATTAAGCTAGCAGGAACCAACTTGTCGGGTGGTCAGCAGCAGATGTTGGCAATGGCGCGTGCGCTGGTGGCCGATAATAAGCTGTTGTTGATTGACGAGCCGAGCGAAGGGCTGGCCCCTGTGATTATTGAGCAGATGATGGAGGCGATTCGGGAATTATCGGCCGAAACCACCATCATCCTCGTCGAACAAAACTTTCTCGTCGCCAGCCAGCTTGCCAATCGTTACTTCATCATTGATGAGGGGCAGTCGGTCAAAACGGGTCTAATGGCGGAGTTACGCGAAGATCGCGAGACGATTCAGAAATATCTAGGGACAGGCTAATGGAGCGCAGACGCCTCGTCTGCGAAATGATTGCGGACGAGGCGTCCGCGCTCCGAGTGGAATATGGAAACATTTAAGAAAAATCGCACACGCATTATTACGTTGGCTGTCCTTGCATTTCTGTTTTTTACGGCGATTCAGGGGATGGAAACGAAAGATTGGGTCATCACCGTTTTGCGCGGGCTGTCGGTGGGGGCGGTGACGTTTTTGGTTGCGTCGGGACTGTCGCTGATTTTTGGACTGATGGATGTGCTGAATTTGGCGCATGGGGAGATGTTCATGGTCGGGGCGTATGTCGGCTGGACGGTGTTTGTGCGGCCTGATACGTTTGTCGATGTAATTCCGCCACTGGCGTTGCTGTGCGTGGGGTTGGCGTTGATGCCGCTGTGGAAGGTGCTGTGGGGAAAGTATGTGACGACCAAGCTAATCGCGCTCCCAGCCTTATTTTTGATTTTGGCAGGGGTGATTTTGAGTCAGACGTTTGCGCGGTTTCCAATTACGAAGTGGGACCCAGAGCAGTTTGCGCTGAGTCCGGGGACGTTTGCGCTGGCGGCGAGTCAGGGCAATCTACGGCTGCCCGAGCCAGTTATCTTTGAGGGGAGTGCCCTGCTGGCGATTGTGGGAACACTGTTGGGCGGGATGCTATTGGGGATTGCGGTGGTTGGATTTCAAATGCGCAAGCAGAGCGGGATGATTTCACAGGAGTTGCCAAAGCGTGCGCTTTATGTTGCGGCTGGCATCGGGCTATTTGGACTATTGGTGCATTTTTTCAACACGCCGCTGACCAATCTGTTGTTGGGAATGTCGAATACGTTGCGCTTTTTCTTGGCGATGGGGGTTGCGACGCTAGTGGGGGGCGTGATTGGCTGGCTGATTGAGTCTGCGCTGATTCGGCCGCTTTATGACCGCCCCATCTACCAACTGATGCTCACACTGGGTTTAGCGTTTATCAGCGTTGAAGTGGTGCGTGCGATTTGGGGACGCCCCGAATTTACAATGCCAAAGCCCGATGTGTTTAATGGGACGGGTGATTTCTGCCCTGCCACCAACATCGGTGATTTGATCGCGCATCAATGCTCAACCATTTTGCTCTTTGACGGGCGCATTCGCAGCTACAACGAGGTGTTTGTGATTTTGGTCGGCGTGGTGGTGCTGATCGGGGTGTGGGTGTTGTTGCAACAGACGCGCATTGGGATGGTAATTCGGGCAGGCGTGCAGGACAGCGAGATGGTCGAGGCGTTGGGGATCAATGTGCGGCAGACGTTCACCTTTGTGTTTGCGCTGGGGGTGGCGTTGGCGACGCTGGGCGGGGTGCTGGCTGCGCCGTCGATGGGGCTGAGTACGGGGATGGGCGCACAGCTATTGCTGTTGGCGTTGATCGCGTTGGCGATTGGGGGCTTAACCAGTTTTCCCGGCGCGGCGGCGGGGGCTGTGCTGGTCGGGCTGTTGCAACAATTTTTGATTAAGTACGGGCAGATTGGGATCGATTTGCCATTTTTAGCAGAGCCGTTTAAGCCATCCCCCCCATTGGTTCCGAGTTCGACGGTGTTGTTGATGGTGATTATATTGTTGGTGTTGCCGAATGGATTATTCGGCCGATCTGAGTAAACAGCGAACAAGCCGTTCGCGCTCCCATGGAGTCGATGATGAATGCAAAAACATTGAGCGTAGGTGAACAGGAAATTGCGTATTACGAGAGCGCAGGATCAGGACAAGCCGTGTTGCTAATTCATGGCAACTCGTCATCGGGCAAGTCGTTTCAAAAACAACTAACAGGCGACTTTGGCAACACATACCGTGTGGTGGCCGTTGATCTACCCGGTCACGGCGATTCGTCAGATGCGGTTAACCCGGATGAAACCTATCATATGCCCGGCTATGCAGCCACAATCGTTGCCGTCGCAAAACAGTTGGGCATGGAAGATGCGGTCATTGTCGGCTGGAGTTTGGGCGGACATATCGCGCTCGAAATGGCGCAACATATGCCCAATGCAGCCGGCATCGTCATCTATGGCACACCCCCACTCTCCTATCCGCCCGACATGGAAGCTGGCTTTTTGCCCAATCCCGCAATGGCGGCCGCATTTAATCCTGAATTAAGTGACGAAGAGCGCGCTGGTTTTATCAATGCCTTTTTCAAACCCGGCACAACCGCCATTCCCGCCTTTTTTGACGATGATGCCAAGCGAACACATGGATTGGCGCGCGCAGTGATGGGCGGCAGCATTGCGCCGGGTAACTATACGGATGAGGTGCAAATCGTCAGCAGCATGACACAACCTTTGGCAATTTTGCATGGTGAACAAGAGCAGTTGGTCAATGGTGACTACTTTGCCAGCGTGACGATGCCGACTTTGTGGCGTGGTGCGGCGCAGATTGTGCCAGATGCGGGTCATGCGCCACAGTGGGAAAATGCAGCGGCGTTTAATCAGTTGCTGGCAGCATTTATTGCAGATTTGGATTAGTCGGAGCGCAGATGCCTCGTTTGCATTTGCAGCGGACGAGGCGACCGCGCTCCCAATGTTATGAAAGAAAATCGTTTTGCATTCTTACTGTTTGGGATCATGCTGGTCTTTCCGTTTGCGGTGGCGTTGCTCGATGGGCAGCCCGCCATGAGCGTCTTTGCCAGCGAGACGGGCAACGCCAAATTCCTGCAAGGGTTGATGATCGAGGTCTTTATCTTGGCGATCTATGCGATTAGCTATGACCTCGTGCTCGGCGTGACGGGGTTGCTGTCGTTTGGACACGCGATGTTTTTTGCGGCCGGTGCATACTACACGGGCATCGCGTTTAAGAGCTTTGGCTGGGGCATTTTCCCCACGTTGCTTGGACTGATTGTGGTCAGCCTCTTTTTTGCGCTGCTAGTCGGTATCGTGCTGCCGCGTGTCAAGGGGGTGACGTTCGCGCTCGTGACGCTAGGGCTTGCATCTGTTTTCCACATCGTCGTGCAGGCGAGCGAGTTCAGCCAGTGGACGGGTTCAGACGTTGGGTTGCAGGGCGTGATTGTGCCTGACTTTATCAGCACAACCGACCAGCGATTTCGGCTCTATCTGATTGCATTAGTGGCGACGCTACTGGTCTATTTGGCCTATAAGCGGTTTGTCGATTCACCCACGGGGCGGGTCTGCGTTGCGATTCGGGAGAATGAGGATCGCGCCTTGATGTTGGGGTACAACACATTTTATTACAAGTTGATCGCGCTCGGCATCTCCTCATTGACGGCGGCATTTGCGGGCTTTTTGCACACGGTGCATCAGCCGATTGTCAGCCCGAACGTGGCGAGCTTGGGCTGGACGGTGGCGGCATTGCTGATTATTTTGATGGGGGGCGTCGGGACGTTGAGCGGCGCGATTTTGGGGGCTGCGCTCTATCGGCTGTTGCAATACTTTTTGGATCGGCAGTTTGGCGAGTTGGCGAGTACGCTGTTAGGGCTGATCTATGTCGGGCTGGTGCTGTTTTTGCCGTTTGGGATTGTGGGGACGTGGCGGTTGCACAGTGCTGGGTTGAAGAACCGATTGAGCTGGCTGAGTAACAGGAGAAGCGTCAATAGCAGCGGTGCGGCATCATAGTTCTATTACAGCGCGCCATAAGTACAGCATAAAGTAAATTTTATGGCGTTGTCATTCCCACGAAGGTGGGAATCCAGTCTTAGAAAAGAATGGATACCTGCCTTCGCAGGTATGACAGGACTTACTTTAACTTACGCCTGTGTGTGCTAGACAGGTCGCGCAGCCAATGCAGCCAGCGCACCGTTGAGATGTAGATCGAGCAGATATTGTGCCGCCTGTTGGGGCGGAAATGGCAGCCCATTTTCAAGCCACCAGCGCACAAATCCAATCTGCGCGGCCGCCAGATAGCGCACAGGTAGTTCGATAGGCATGGTTGCCTGTGCTTCATCATATCCCACTGGCGCCATCTGATAACGAAAGCGCGTTTCGATCTCGGCAATCATCCGCTCGGTAAAGTTGGGAATCCCGTTGCTATCAACCGCCGCCCGATAGAAGTCAGCATAATCACGAATATGCTCAAACATGCGCGTTGTTTCGGCCAGTGGATCCGTGTCAAAGTCAGATGAAAATTGAAAAAGTGATTCCATCAGCGACTCCGCCAGCACGTATTTGTCGTCGTAATGACGATAGAAGGTGACGCGGTTGATTTTGGCGCGGTCGGCGATTTGTTGAATCGTCAGTTGCTCAAAGCCGACGGCAACGACGAGGTCTAAAAACGCCTCTCGAATCGCTGTTTGCGTGCGTTGAACGCGAAGGTCTTTTTTATGCGACAAATTGCACTCCAATGTAGCATAACCGTCATTTTGAGCCAGTTTGTAGCTTGACTGGTTCGGCCGATAATGTGATAGTTATGCAACAAAGTGTTGCATAAAACGAACAAAAAGACAATGGCAAAGCGAATTTCATTTTCAGAGATGCAGGCATTTAACACCGACCAGCTGGGCTTTATGGCGCGGATGGCGGATGAGTTGGGGCATGTCGCACATATCAAGACGGTTGGGATAGAGATGTTTTTTATCAGCGAGCCGAGCATGATCCGCGAACTGTTGGTCAAACAGCACGACAAGCTCCAGCGTGACCCGTTTACCAGCACGACATTCAAGCGGTTTATGGGTGAGAGCGTTTTTATCGCAGAGGGCCAGCAGTGGCGAAAACAACGCAAACTGGTGCAACCCGCCTTTCACGCCATGCGGATTCGGGCCTACGCCGACACGATGAGCCGCTACACGCTGGATATGGTAGAACAGTGGCAGGATGGGGACGTGCTGGCAATCGGCCGAGAATTGACCCAACTGACGCTGCGCATCATCGCCAAAACGATGTATGACGTTGACCTCGTGGAGCAAGTGGCGGAGATCGGCCGATTGATGCAATCGCTCTCACAAGCTGTCGAAACGCAACTCAAAACGGTCGGTTCGACCTTCATTCCGACGTGGGTCCCAACAGCGAGCAACCGTCAGTTGCAGCGGGCGTTGGATGGAATTCAGGCGATACTGGCCGAGATTATCGCCAAGCGCAAAGCGGACGGGCGCGATCACGGCGATCTGTTGTCTATGTTGCTGGCGGTGCGCGATGAAAATGGCGCGCCGATGAGCGATCAGCAGATTCTCGATGAGTGCGTCACACTCTTTTTTGCGGGTCACGAAACGACGACGGCGGCGTTGGTTTGGGCGATAAAATTGCTGATGGAGCATCCAGCAGTGGTCGCTGAACTGCGTGACGAGATTGCGGCGTGTGTGGGAAATCGGCCGATTCAATTCGAGCCGCTCGCACAAATGCCGCTGTTGGAAGCGGTCGTCAAGGAGACGATGCGCCTCTATCCGCCCGCGTTTGGTTTCGGCCGAAGGGTGGTTGAACCATTCACCGTCGCTGATACCCACTTTCCCAAGCGGGCTGTGCTGATGTTCAACACATTCGCCCTGCATCGTCGCGCCGACCTCTTTCCCGATCCGCTGAGCTTCAAGCCAGAACGCTTTCTGGAACCAGCCGCACAGCCAGACCGCTATGCCTACATGCCGTTTGGAGCGGGATCACGTATCTGTCTGGGCAATATGTTCGCCATGATGGAGGCGCAACTCATCTTGGGAACGCTCGTGCAACACGTCACGTTCAACCGTATTGATGCGTCGCCAGTCGAGCTGGATACGGTGGTCACACTGCGGCCGAAGCATCCCCTGATGGTGCAACTCCGCCAATCCGCAATCGTTATATAATGTGACTACACGAAATCCAACCGCCCCACCCCAAAGATAGCTCGTCGCCGCTGGCGTAACTGCCACCCCACTCGGAGCGGGACAAGAATAATCATCCTACAGATTCCTTGTGCAAGATGCAGATCAACTGCGCGTAAGCTTACGAGGAAAATCACCAAATACCCGTAAAATCCCTGTGCTAAGCGCATGGGATTTTGTCTATCCCCAATAACCGCATTAAACTGGGCGGACTGCCTTCGTAAGTGAGGTTGCGACACTTTCCCATTTCAGTACAAAGCAGTCAGCATAATCGTCAAACGATCAGATACGCGACATGGTGTGATAGTTGGCGAAAATTGAGGAGATAGTTTATGAAAGTTCTATTTATCGGTGGCACAGGCATTATCAGTTCGGCTTGCTCACAGTTGGCGTTGGCGCGCGGCATCGACCTCTACTTGTTGAATCGCGGACAGTCGGCGCGACCTGTTCCCGAGGGGGCAAAGGTATTGATTGGGGATATTCGGGATCGGGAATCGGCCGAAAATGCCCTCGACGATCACCAATTCGATGTTGTCGTCAACTGGATCGCCTTCACGCCCGACCATGTAGAAAACGACATCGACCTCTTTAGCGGACGCACGGGGCAGTACCTCTTTATTAGCTCCGCCTCGGCCTACCAAACACCCCCCGCCAACCTGCCCGTAACTGAATCGACTCCTTTAGCGAACCGATTTTGGGCGTATTCGCGCAACAAGATCGCGTGCGAAGAGCGGCTGATGCGTGCCTATCGGGAAGCGCATTTCCCCATCACCATCGTGCGTCCATCCCACACCTACGACTGCCGTTCGTTGCCATTTCAAGGCGGCTACACGGTGATCGACCGCATGAGAAAGGGCAAACCCGTCATCGTGCATGGGGATGGCACATCGCTGTGGGTGCTGACCCACCATCGTGATTTTGCCAAAGGGTTCGTCGGGCTGCTGGGCAACAACCACGCCATCGGTGACACCTATCACATCACGTCCGACGAGCTACTCACATGGAATCAGATTCACGAGATTCTCGCGCATGCGGCTGGGACAACCGCCAACATCGTCCACATTCCATCCGACGTGATCGCCGCCTATGATGCGGGTTGGGGTGACGGTCTGCTCGGTGACAAGGCGCACAGCATGATCTTCGACAACACGAAAATCAAGCGCATCGTCCCCGATTTTGCCGCCACGATTCCCTATGCGCGTGGGGCGGAGGAGATCATGGCATGGTATGATGCTGACCCCGCACGGCAGGTGGTCGATGCCGAATTTGATGCCCTAAACGACCGCATCATCGCGGCATGGCAAAACGCGCTACCGCAATAAAACGGCTGAAAAGTGGCTTACCAGAAGGCGTATCAATCTCTGGCCTTGCACAGCGCAATCCGAGAGATTCACCACATAACTTATGAACAATACTGAGCTCAAAGCGATATTCGATCAGCAAGCAGCGCATTATGACGAGCAGTGGAACAAGACTGCCCCGATTCGGGATGGATTGCTCTTCTTGCTTGAAGCTGTGTTTGCGAATCTACCCGCAGATGCACATATCCTTTCGATTGGCACGGGAACGGGTGAAGAACTCGCCTATCTCGCCAGACGGTTTCCAAGTTGGCGCTTTACCGCCGTCGAGCCATCTGGCGAGATGTTGAACGTCTGTCGCGCCAAGGCGACACGGGAAGGGTTTATCACACGCTGTGAATTCCACGAAGGCTATCTCGATTCACTCGTCACCGACACAAAATTTGCTGGCGCCATCTGTCTATTGGTGTCGCAATTTATCCTTGACCCCACAGCACGCAGCGCGTTCTTCCAGCAAATCGCCGACAAACTCCAGCCTGATGGGATATTGGCAAGTTCTGAC
Source organism: Anaerolineae bacterium (assembly GCA_030425205.1). Taxonomy (GTDB): domain Bacteria; phylum Chloroflexota; class Anaerolineae; order Promineifilales; family Promineifilaceae; genus CALECP01. Next base: position 37,982 of record JAUIAP010000014.1, on the reverse strand, counting down.
TTATCGGCCGAAATCGGCACAGACCACTTTGAAGCACTGTTGCGTTTGTGGCAGCGGGTGGTTGCGCCAGCGAATATCTCAAGCGAAGGGCTCGCTCGGATGCGGGCAGCCTATAGCAAAGATGTCGCAGTGATTGCGCCAGCAGCGGTCGCAGACATCATCGCAGCCGCAGGTTTCGAGCCACCCGTCGTGTTCTATCAAGCAGGGCTAATTCATGCATGGATGACGCGCATTGCGACCAACGCCGCTCGTTAATGCAGAGGAAACGTTAAATCATGGACTCAATCACCGCAGAACAAATTTTGGGAGAGGCTCACGTTGGGGGCTCGGTGCGTTTGGTGGGGGATGCGGCACAAGGGGCGTTACCGATTTCGGCCGATCAGCTGCGCAACGAACCGAGCGGCAATCTGTTTGGCCTGACCCAAAATGTTGGCATGGGCTGGCGACCCGAAGATGTCGGTCGTCCGCAATATCTGATCATCTCGACGCAGGGGGGCTTACGATCGGCCGATGGCACCCCCCTCGCACTCGGCTATCACACGGGTCACTGGGAGATCGGGCTACTCGTCGAAGAGGCGGCAAAGACATTTCGCAATGCCAAGACGATCCCATTTTCTGCGACGGTCAGCGATCCGTGCGATGGGCGTACGCAAGGAACCATCGGCATGATGGACAGCCTCCCCTACCGAAACGATGCCGCCATCACGATGCGCCGTCTGATCCGCTCGCTGCCGACGCGAGAGGGTGTGATGGGCGTGGCGACGTGTGACAAGGGGCTGCCCGCGATGATGGTGGCGTTGGCGGGGATGGCGTCTCTGCCGGGCATTATTGTGCCGGGTGGCGTGACGTTGCCCGCTCCGCAGGCGGAAGACGCTGGCACCGTGCAGACGATTGGCGCACGCTTTGCCCACGACCTGATTTCGCTCGACTATGCGGCGGAGATGGGGTGTCGCGCCTGTGGTTCGGCGGGTGGCGGTTGTCAATTTCTCGGCACGGCGGCAACGGCGCAAGTCGTCGCCGAAGCGTTTGGCATGAGCTTGCCGCACAGCGCGCTTGCGCCATCGGGCGAACCGATTTGGCTCGACATGGCGCGGCGTTCGGCGTTGGCACTCTTACGACTACGCGAAAAAAACCTCCCGCTCAAGCAAATTTTGACGCAAAAATCGCTCGAAAACGCGATGTTGCTGCACGCCGCGTTTGGCGGCTCGACCAACTTGCTGCTACACATCCCCGCCATCGCCCACGCCGCTGGCTTGCAGCCCCCAACGGTCGCCGACTGGAACCGCATCAATCGCACCACCCCGCGTCTCGTCGATGCGTTGCCGAATGGCCCGCGCAATCATCCGACGGTGCAGGTGTTTATGGCGGGTGGCGTGCCAGAAGTGATGTTACACTTACGCGCGATGGGGCTGCTGCACACCGATGTGCCGACGGTCAGCGGGCTGACGCTGGATGAGACGCTCGACTGGTGGCACTATAGCGCACGGCGGCGCACAGTGCGCGAACGGCTGGCGCGTGCGGGACAGATCAACCCCGACGACGTGATCATGGACGCCGATCAGGCACGTCGTGCGGGGTTAACGAGTACGGTTGTCTTCCCAACGGGCAACATCGCGCCAGAGGGGGCAGTCATCAAGGCAACCGCCATTGACCCCAGCGTGGTGGATGCGGATAACGTCTATCGACACCGTGGCGCGGCGCGCGTGTTTGTGTCTGAGCGCGCGGCGATTGCGGCGGTGAAAGGGCTGGCGGACAACCCAATTCGGCCGAATGACGTTCTCATCCTGATCGGCGGCGGTCCGCTCGGCACCGGGATGGAAGAGACGTATCAAGTGACGGCCGCGCTCAAATACATTCCGTGGGGCAAGACTGTGCCCGTGCTGACCGATGCGCGATTTTCGGGTGTTTCGACGGGGGCGTGTGTGGGTCACATCGGGCCAGAGGCGTTGGCGGGGGGCAATATCGGCCGAATCCGCGATGGTGACACGATTGAAATCATCGTCGACCGCAATGAGCTGCACGGGACGATCAATGTAGTCGCAACGGTGGATGGGAGCGTATTGGCAGATCGGCCGATGCACCCAGACGTCGCACGCCATTCCCAACTGCCCAACGATACACGCTTGTGGGCTGCGCTTCAACATGCAAGCGGCGGCACGTGGGCGGGTGCGGTCTATGATGTGGACAAAATCGTGCAAGTCATTGAGCGCGGGTTACAGGTGATGGCGGATGACTAAACTTCTGCTCAGTAAATACAAGGTGGGAATCCAGTCTTAGAAAAGAATGGATACCTGCCTTCGCAGGTATGACAGGACTTACTTGACGCTGTACTAAATATCCACAGATCGGGTGCGAATCTGTCAAGCCTCTCGCATAAAATTATCACCGTAAAATATGCACGTGTTTCAAATCGGTTGAGGCACTTTTCAGAAATGCTTGACCTTACTGTTGCTAGACAGTTTATAATCAGGCTAAAAACGGAGCGTAAACATGACCAAAATTGACTACAAAAAAGAGCTGAAACATCTCTATAAACCATCTGCCCGCAAGGTGGAACGGGTCGATGTGCCGACGCTCAACTTTTTGATGATAGACGGCAAAGGGGAACCCGGCGGGACAGCATACACGCACGCCGTTGAAGCGCTATACCCCGTCGCCTACACGCTCAAATTTATGATCAAACGCGGCGATTCTGCCATCGACTACGTTGTGATGCCGCTTGAAGGGCTATGGTGGTCCGATAATATGGATGATTTCATCACACGCAACAAGACAAATTGGCAGTGGACGTTAATGATCATGCAGCCTGACTTTATCGAGCCGGCGATGGTCGAGGAGGCGATCGCACAGGTGCGCAAAAAGAAAAACCCACCCGCGCTCGACCGATTGCGTTTTGAGCCATTTACGGAGGGGATTGCCGCCCAAACGCTGCACATCGGCCCGTTCTCAGAAGAGGGGCCAACCATTGAACGTGTTCATCAATTTATCGAAGCGTCTGGCGCACAATTGAGCGGCTTGCATCACGAAATCTACCTGAGTGACATCCGCCGTGCCGCGCCGAAGAATTGGAAAACGGTGCTCCGTCAGCCAATGCGTCTGGAAACAAATACAGTTCGTTGAACATGCACCGCCCTGAGCCATAATAGCTCAGGGTCATGCAAGGTGTTCAAACGATTCAATGCGCTGCTCCATGCTCCACTTCTGGCGCGCCAAATCAGCAAGTACCGTTGCGACCTGATACGCGCGCCCTGCTGGCGAGTCAGCACTCATGATCTGGTCGTGGTATGCAAGGCGACCCGACTGAATTCCGAACAGCCACCCGTTAATAAACTCCAGCGGTAGGCAAGTCATCGCCTGCGACCCCCTCCCCTTCCATCAACTCATTGCCATTTTTGTCAATTACGCTTTGGGATTTCTGTCCACTATTTGCAGCCCCATAGCACATTGACGTGTCGTCGATTTATATCCCAGTCACGTTTGAGTCACGTTCGGCCGATATGCTGTTTACATGCAGACGATTTATCACGCTTACCTGCTGCGAATGCGGCGCATGGAGAATGGGGATCGGCCGATTTGGACTTACACGCTCCAATCAACGACCGAAGCCTATCAGTTCACCACGCTTGCCGAGCTAATCGCGTTTTTGCAGGAATCGGAAAAGGAGACGGCAACCAGTGAACAGTAAACAGTGGATGGTGAATGGGATTGTATTGACCTTAATTGCGTTTTTTGTGTTGAGCTTGGAGCAGCCAGTGGAGGCGAGCGCAAGCAGCGTCAGCGGAATGTCTGAGACGGAAGTAGAAGCGTTTCCTGCGGAACTTTTGGCGGAGTGCAACGTGCCGGGAACGCACAGCAATTTGTATGCCGCGATTGATGACGCAAATTGTGACATCGTCAATCTCGCGGCTGGTAACTATATCAGCAACAAAGTTGTCAGTCAGCCTAAGGTATTGCGGGGTGCGGGCGAGGATGTGACCTTTTTGAGCGGCTTTGGCAGCAGCAATACGCGCGTGCTTTTTAATCAGGTGGGGAATAGCCTCACGCTAGAGGATTTGACCGTGCGAAACGGCACGACAAGTAGCTCTTTTGACGGCGCAGGAATTTACAACAGCGCAAACGCGACGCTGACGCTCCGCAACGTGACGTTTCACAACAACGATAGCGAACGGAGTGGCGGGGCGATTTACAATGCGGGGGTGCTTTCGGCCGAAAATACCACCTTCACCGACAACGAAGCAGCCAACGGAGGTGCGATCTTTAATGCCCCCAATGCAACCCTCCACCTGAGCAACAGTACGCTGCAAACAAATAACGCCTCATATGCGGGGACGGTTTACAGTCGCGGTTATGGCGGTGGCGTAACCATTTCAGGGCGCAGCACGGCGACCATCACGACCACCACGTTCACCACCAACACCGCTCGTTATGGAGGAGCCATCTACCTCGCCAGCGATGATGGGAGTTGTGGGGGCTACGGCGATGTGACAATCAGCGACAGTGTGATTCATAACAATCAGGCAAGCGGCGTCTACTATAGCGGAGGCGGCGCGATATATGGCGATGGCACAAATTGTGGTCGAGCAGTCAACAGCAGTGCTGCTGTCCAGATACTCAATACACAATTTACAGACAATCATGCAGGGTACGGTGGCGCGATCAACATCCGCTATCCCATCAGCGTGCAGAATGCCACATTCGACGGAAATCATGCCAACATAGGCGGCGCAATCAACCTGTATGCAAATTGGGATGGTAGTGGCAGCATCGCTATTCAGGGCAGCACGTTCACGGACAATCAGGCAACCTTCAACAGCGCAAACAGTTACGATGACACGGGACACGGTGGTGCGATTCATGCGGAAGGTGGCACGCTGGATATTGCGGAGAGTGAGTTTGTGGGAAATTCGGCCGAATATGGCGGCGCAATCTCCATCAGCGGCAGCACGACAATCGAAACCAGCACCTTCACCGACAACGATGTGAACGAAGACGGCGGGGCAATCTTCACGCTCGGTGAACTCTCTGTCTTCAACTCATATTTTGATGAAAACAGCGCATATCGCGGCGGCCATGTGGCGAGCGATGGCACGGGCGGTATCAACCTGCACCGCTCGACGCTCAGCAACGGCTTTGCAGCAGGTGGCGGCGCAGTTTGGGCGATGTACTCAACCTACATCAGCAACAGCACGCTCAGCGACAACTGGGCTACCTATGGCGGCTCTGCCCTCACCCAGAATGGGAACAGTGGCGCATTCATCACCAATTCCACGATATACAACACGACGGAAGGGAATTACCCGCTGTTCAATCAGGGCAGCACAATCAACGTTGAAGGCTCCATCATCGCTAACCCCGGCGGAACAAATTGTCTCGGCACGGTTGGAAGTCGCGGTTATAACCTGACGACGGATAGCTCCTGCAATTTTGCAGATACAGGCGACATTCAGACGAGTGACCCGCGTCTTGGCTCCCTGCAAGACAACGGCGGCGCGACCCTCACCCACATGCCACTCGACCACAGCCCCGCGCTCGACAATTCGCTTGCAAGCTGTAGCATCACTGGCATTGACCAGCGCGGCGGTCTGCGTTACCGCACCGTCACCCCGCTCGGCAAATGCGACATCGGTGCAGTGGAGGTCGATGAGGACATTTTGTTCAACTACGCCTCCCCGTGGGAACGCTACTTCAACTGGGCGCAGGTGAACTATCTTACTCCCGCCCAAACCTTCCGCACGCAGACGTTAACCAGCCCAGCCGATGACGACATCACCACCATCACCGAGCTGACACAAAACTTTGCGACGTTCAGTAACGGCCGACTCTTCTACCGTTACTGCGCCGATGACCACACGACAATCACCGCAGGACAGCCCTGTAACGCATGGGGCGATGGCGACGGTAACGGTCACGACATCGGTAACCTCAATCAACATCCAGACATGGGCAATCCAGTGAGCGTTGACAACTACAACGCACTGCTGACGGCAATCGACGCATTCGAGCAAATTGAACTTGGCCCACAGCGCGACATCACCGTGACGCTCGACGGCGTGCAGACGACCGCGCCGCTCCAAACGCTGACGCTCTCCGCGACGGTGGACGCGCTCACTGAATTGAGCAACATCCCGCAAATCTACGGCAACGAGTTCATGGTGGACGCGCTGCGCTACTCGTTCGGCCCCGCGCAACAGTTCGGCGCGACGACGGGCGAGCAGATGATCCAAGACGAAATTGACCAGCTCGAAGAGGCGCGAACGCAATTTCAGAATGCAACTGAGGTGTTCATTTGGGCGGTCGAAAACGGTTGGACAGATGGATTTAGCGCAGAAGATTTTGAGACTTTCACCCTTGCCAGTGAGCGATATATCGAAGTGACCATCGAAATCGTCGAGCGGCGGCGACTGTTGGGGGAAAGCCCCGTTGCGCTGATGATGACGCTGGACGAGGCAAGCGTGACGCAATATCTGCAAGCCGCCCTCATTGCAAAGGCGATTGAAGAGACGGGGCTAAATGCAGATGACTCCCAAGCCCTTTTCCTCGATAACGGCGGCTGGCGTGTGATGAACAATCTCGAAAATTTGCAACATCTTGCCGACTCGATACGCAACGAAACCAACCTGCTCGGCTATGATTCGCTCTACGTCCCGCGCTCCTCGCTGGACGATATGCTCGCCCGTATGGGAACGCTCGGAACGTGCGATGTGAACAATGGAACGGTGATCGGTGGGGATGGGGAGTTGAATCGGCTGTTGGTTGCGGAGTGTGCGGCGGGATCGGCCGATCGTGCCTTCGACCAAGATGCAGGCGAACTCGCCGACGAGATTGATGCGTTATCGGCCGATTTCAAAGACAATCTCGTCCTCCTCTGTGGCGGCGACCCCGATGCCCCCGGCTGGAATCCACAAGCGTGTAGCGCAGGCGAAATGGGCATCAACTACGCCGAACTGGAGGCCGCCCAGCAAGCCGCTGGACTCGCGTGGCAACGAGCGCAAAACATTCCTGAACTAATCAAAATCGAGCAGGATCGCGCCAGCCAAATCATTCAGGTGACGCTGCAAACGGGCGAGCAAATCAGCGCGGAGGAGCAGAGCATCGGCATGTTAAAGGCGTACCGCGAGGTAACGACCTCCTCCACGACGACCGAAATCTGGGCGCCGGGCAGCGACCCGAACGACCCATCCTCTGGCGCATACTGGCTCGACTTCGGCAAGGATGCACTCAACTGCCTGCTCTCTGGCGCGACGGCGGGCGCACTTGGCGATGGCTGTCAGGGCAACAACGACAACCTCTTCGGCGCGATTGGTGACCTCGCTGGCATTGAGGACAAGCCAACCGCTATCGAAACGGTAGACACCATCAGCGACCCGAACCAAAACCAAATCGGCGTTCACAAAGGGATGATCGCCATTCGCGACGCGACCCGCGACGCGACGATTACTGGCGCGAACTCGAACGCTGAAATCCGCCGCTTGCTGCTTGAACAGGCTGACCTACTCATCGAGTACGAGATTGCCGTCGATGAGCTAAACCGCGTCATCGTTGAGCGCAACCTGCTCATCCAGCAACATCGCCGCGCCCTGAGCGAATACCTGCGCCTCATCAACAACATACAGGACGACTTCATCAGCCGTCCCCCCTACCGCATCATCCGCGACCAAACGGCAAACAATGCTGAATCCGCCCGCGACCGCACGATTCAGTTGACCTATCTGACCATCAAGGCGTTGGAGTATCAGCTTCTCGCCGAGCCAACCGTGGGTGTTGCTTCTGGCTGCAACAGCGGATTGGGCGTTGGGGACAGCCTCTATCATGCGCTCTATCGCGCACGCACCGCCGCCCATCTCGCCGCCATCATCTGTGAAGTCGAGACGATTGAGCTGCCCCTTGCGGACAGCAACGGCAATCGCTACCCCGTCATCGTTTCCATCGCGCAGGACGTGTGGGGGTTGACAAATGCACGACTCACCCCGCTTCTGCCGCACACGCCTGACCCCGCCTCAACGACATGGCCGACGGATGCGACTGGCTGTAACGGCACGATTACGACAGTGGAAGTGCTGCGCTTCTGCTTCTTCCAAGAGCGACTGCGCTCCAATGTACTCGACAACGCCGACGTGCGCGTGCTGGCGAATGACTCGAATCTGCCGCAGAGTGGCGAGTCGGTTTACTTCAACTTCAACACACAGCTAGAGCGCGATGTTGAGGACGGCAACTACGGCCGCTGGAACATGCGGATTGCGGATAACGCGATGTGCGGCGGTGTCGCGTGCGGCGTGCGCGTCAACATGCGAACGCAGCAGGCGTTTAGCGGTCTCAGCCCGATCTCCATCTTCCTGACGCATCAGGGACAGGCGACCTACCGCACCGCATCTGGCAACGTGACAATGTACAACCCCGGACTGACTGCGCTCTATGGACAGCAAATTCCTGATGGCTGGCCGTCCGGCAGTGCGGTCAACGCCGCCATCGTTGCCGACGTGAACGGCAGCGGCGGCTTCCTCAACAATGACCTCACCAACCTGAGCGCGGCGACGACCGACTGGCGACTGCGCCTCAACCTCGACCCAGAGGCGAATGAGCCGATTGACGTGACGCAGATTGAGGATTTCATCATCACGATGGACACAAAGGCGTTGACGACCAACCGTGCGCGGGTGGCGGAGATTGACGCGGCGATTGCGGATGGCGATGCGACGGATGAGATGCGTGCTGAACGCACCGAACTGCTGGCGATAATCGAGCGCGACGCGATGCAGCCGCTGAACAGTCGTGCAGTAAATCAGAGCGTCGAGCCAGAAATCGTGTTTAGCGATGACGTGATCGGCGGGACGTACAGCGGCAACGTCATTGTGGACGAGCCAGTTTCGCTTGGAATCATCGACTTCGGCGTAACGATTACGCGCACGGGGAATAGTCTGACGGGCGAGTTGTGCAAGGGGTGTTCGCCGCTGTGGCGTTCCGTTCCAATCAGCGGCACGTTCGCGCCGACTGGCACACCGACCGACACGTTCAGCTTCACCAGTGCGCCGCTTGTGCAGACGATTGACGGTCAGACCGTCACGCGCACGGTGACGGTGAGCGGCATCGTCTATCGAGACGGGGACGTGATGGAAGGGACATACACGGAGACGATTAAGGGGTATGGAGACACCGTGATTGTAGTGGAAGGTGAGTTGATCGGAAATCGGCCGATGCAGTTCTACGCCTTCGACAACAACGCCGTTCCAACTGCTGTCACCCTCTCAACGCAAGGCGCAACATCACCACACCTCTTCGTCGTGTTGGCTGCGATTCCACTGCTGTTCTCAGCGAGTGTGCTACTGCGACGCCGCGCTTAATGGTTTGTTCGCTAAATCGGCGAGTTAATCAGTTCGTTTGACCGCGCCGCAAGCGGCGCGAAAACTTGCTAATGGGGTCTGGTGGCTGCGCCACCAGACCCCATTGCCCTATTTCTTGCGGGCTGCGCCCGCTAGTCAAAACGTGGAAACTTACAAACAGATTGCTTTGTAGCTCCTTTCCTTCTCAGGAAGAGGAAAGAAGCCGCGAGCATGGTTGCCAGTATCAGGAACGCCCAGATCGGTTGATAGGCTGTTTCGGCCGAAACCAAACTCAACCCCACCGCTGTCGCCCGCAACGCCCAATCATCCCGTGTATTGGTGTCCACATCGTCGTTGCGAGCGAAACCAGCGAAGTCGCCGTCCGCCAATCGTCCATCGTCGAGAATGTGCGTTTGGGCGCGTGCGGTCGTGTCAAACAGGCATGGCGTGCCGACGCTGCCGTAGCACGCGCCGTCAACCAGTTCATCCGCTGGACTGAGCAGCACGACTTCATCACTCACGTTGTCGAGGTCAACCGCGCCGACTGACCACGTGCTGTACGCCGTCAGCGTCGGAACGCCCGCGCTGTTGGCGGCGAAGGAGTAGTGGGCGGGTGTACCCGCAGCGTACTCGTCTGCATCCTCCGCGATGATGAGCGACTCCCCCGCCCCGAGCATCACGTTTGGCAGGGCGAACATCCCCTCATCCCCGCCGCGCGTCTCCTCGTCACCTAGCTTGTAGCCGTCGAGCGAAATCGGGCTGGACGAAACGTTCTTGATGATAATGAAGCCGTCAAGATTGCCGTCCGGCACACCGTCCGACGTGTCGGCTTGGTAAGTGAAGGCGGTGATGAGCAGCGTGGTGGAGGCGGTTGGGTCAGCGATGGCGGTGGTGAAGGTGAGGGTGAAATCGGCCGATAATCCATCCGGTGGGTCGATTGCGTCATCATCCGTCACGCTGTCGGCCGGCACGGTGAGCGTACACGCTTCCCCACCCGGCAAGTCGCTCGCTGGCGTGATGTCCAAGAGATTGGGGCCGCTCATCGTCAGCGCAATCGACTGCCCCACCCCGTCACACGTCAGCGTCACGCCGGTGGTAACGCTGACCGCCTCGCTAAACGTGAGCGTGAGCGTTGCGTCCAGCGCGACGTCGACGGCACCGGTGACCGGATCACTGCTGACAACAGCAGGCGCAACGTCGTCGTTGTCCACAATTGTCACCGTCGCCGTATCAAACGGATTGAGACCGCCGCGCCCCGTCTCATCAAAGAAGAAGTTGCTGGTTTCTACGGTGACGGTGAATGTCTCATCCCCCTCAACCAGCGCATCGTCGACAATCGGAATTGTGATGGCGACCGTCTGCGTGATGCCGCCGGAGCCGAACGGGAAGCGCGTGTAGAACCGCCGCTCGTAGTCGTCCTCTGTTGCGCTGTCTTCCACTGTTGAATAGTAGACGTGGGTGGAACCTGCCTCGAAGGGTCGGTCAAGCGTCATCGTTAGGACGGCAGTTCCGACACTTTCGTCAACTGTCACATCGGAGACCGTTCCCGTTGGGATGTCGTCATTTACGATGCTGCCCGTTGCCGTTGCCTGTGTAATAGTAAGTCCGCGCGTACGCTCGCTTAACGTCACGACGAAGCGGTCGGTAGCCTCGACTGTCAAGTCGCCGCTGACGCTGATGACGATGGTTGTGGTCAGATTGCCACCGAAATCTACGTCGCCAGATGGGAACACGTCGCCGACGAAATCGGTCGCCTCGGCCGCAAATGTCGGATCGCTCATGTCGGGCGCGACGGTGTAACTTAACTCCTCGCCGCTATTGAAACCGGTACGACTAACCTCAAACTCAAACGTCGTTGCACCGCTATCCCCCTCATCCTGTAGCAATGTGCGATCAATGGTGAAGCCAGCTTCATCATCCTCATCATTAATCGTTACCATTGCCGCATCACCGCTGCCGAGCGTCACGGTAAACGCTTCCGTCGCCTCTGCGATCAGGTCGTCAACAATTGGCACTGAGAGGCTGGTTTGTGTCACCCCATTGGTAAACGTCACAATACCAGAAGTGTTGATGTAGTCGTCCGCAGCGACTGCCGTGCCATCGCTGAGCGTGTAGGTGTCGGTGATGGTTGCAACAATGCCGTCAAACTCCAGCGCCCAGCCTGCCAGAGAACCGCCGTCGCCATTAAACTGATCGTGAATGTAAAGCTTCCAAGTGCCGTTCGGGTCTTCGCCATCGAGGGCTGACAGCGCCGTTTCCCACTGGACGGCTGGCGTTGTATTGCAGTTGGGTTGACTTGGCACGGGCGCGGAGAAGGGATCTGTACACTTCGCGCCGCTGGGTCGATAGGTGCCAGAGCTGACGGGAGCAGTGGATTGCAGCGGCGGATTGCTCGCTTCGTCATCAAACAGCACGTCAACGTTGACGTTAACAAAATCCTGTCCACGTCGGTTTAAGATGCTAACATAGGTGCCAGATGGGCTTTGCAGCAGAATCGAAATATCGCGCAGTGCCGCATGTGCCAGCCCGTCGAGACGGACGTTAACATCGTTGAGGCTGCTGGGCAGTCCTGAGACGATAAGTTCGGATGGGTAGGGCGTTACGGTCTGGTTGGCGGCTATGTTGATGGGGTCGGACGTGCCGAATGTGACCGCGTAGGGTTGAATTTCGGCCGATTGTGTCACAACCAGCGTCGCACTCCCCACGTTCTCATTCACCGTCACGTCTCCAATCGTGATAACCGCCGCGTCATCATTCAGGATTGTGCCAACGGCGCTGTCGTCGGCAATCACACCGTTGACCACGTTGCTCAAAGTCGCCGTCACCGTTTCATCCTGCTCGATCACAGTATCGCCCGACACTGTCACCGTCACCAGTTGTGTCAGCGTGCCGATGGGGAAGGTGATGGTTTGGGATCGGCCGACATAATCGACCCCATCCGTCGCCGTGTCGTCCGTCGTTGAGACAACCACCGTACTCGTCAAGATGCTGCTGCTGCGCGTGATGTTAAACGTCATCTCAACCGTGCCGCTGTCCCCCTCGACCACCTGTGCATCGTCGATGTAGAAGTTGGCGGCGGGAACCGCAGGAGCCTCGTATGCACCCGCGTCACACTGCGCGACAGCATCCCCGTTGCCGTCTGTGGGTCGCGCCACGCCGCGCTGATCGGTGGCGGCGCAGGTCGCGCTATCGCCCAAATCAATCGCGGGGCTTGCCGCTTGCAGCGCGTGGGTTTGCGTGTTTCCACCATTGTCGGCCAACTCGTCTACTACCTGCACATCGGCGACGATGGTAAAGTCGGTGCATTCTGCATCGTCGGCGATGCTGTCACCACTGGCGACAAACGTCGCGCGGCTATCAATAAGGCAAGCAGGATGCTCGCTGTACGACGGGTTATCTGTGCTGGCCGTGTTCTCTGCGATCAGGCTGTTTCTGACCGTCATCGTGCCGTTGAAAGCGGCGAGTCCACCGACAAACTGATCGTTACAGCAACCGACATCGGCCGATCCATTCCCCACAATCGTCACATGCGTCAACGTCATCGCATTGAAATTGAAAATGCCACCCACCGCAACACCGCCGCCCAACGCATTCTCAACGCGACGTGCGTCATCCTCCGCGACTGGGCCAGCCGTGTTGCCGCTAATGGTGGTATTGGTCAGCGTTGCCGTCGCAAAATTTTTGAACCCACCGTAGTCGGTGCCGCTGTTGCCGCGGATGAGTGAGTCGCTAATGTGTGTGGCGCCAAAGCCGCGACTCTCGATACCGCCTGTCCATCCTCCCATATTGTCGGCGATGGTCGAGCGCAGGATGGTTAGCGAGGCAGGTGCGTCTGCGCTGCCCGTGCTGTAGATGCCACTAGTGACCGGTGCGCTATTGTTGTTCACAGCGCTGTCGATCAGCGTCACATCGCCGTTGTAGTTGTAGATACCGCCACCGCCACTGTTGGTCGTGACGGTGTTGCTACTCACCTCGCTGTTACGGATGATGAGTGTGCCGCCAAGCGCATTCGGGTCGTTGCTGTCATTGGCAATGCCGCCGCCGGCTCCGCTCTCGCTGGTATTGCTGATGATTTGGGTGTTGTTGATCTCGGTCGTGCCAGCGAGGAGGAAGAGGCCAGCCCCACCAAATTCAGCAACGTTTTCGTTGACCGTGCTGTTGGTCAAGGTGAGTGTGTCTTGGTTGTAGATGCCACCGCCTTGATCGGCCGAATTCCCCACAATCTCCGTCCCCACAATCTCCGCACTGCCCGACGATTCAACATGCACGCCACCCCCATTGCCACCAGCCGTGTTGCTGATGATGGTCGTGCCAATGATGACCGTCGTGCTATTGCTCCACAGACCGCCACCCGCCGCCGTCGTCGTGTTGCTCAGCAACGTCGCGTTGGTGAGGGTGAGCGGCGCGATGGTGTAAATTGCGCCACCCTCGAGCGGGTCGGCACTGTTGTCACGCAATGTCGTTCCATCAATCGTCAGCAATCCAAGGTTAGCCACTGCGCCACCGAGGTTTGCAAAATTGTTGCCAAGCGTGGTTGTTCCGTTAATCGTCAAACTGCCGCCCGTGCTGGCAACTGCGCCACCAGCAGCAGCTTGATTGCTGGAAAGCGTGCTGTCTGTGACAGTCACATCACCCCCATCATTGAGGATAGCCCCACCAAACTCGCCACCCTCTCCCAAGGGGAGCATACCGTTCACCATCGAGAGGTTTCTAATCGTTACACGGGTATCCTGCGCCACTGCGAAGCCGCTGCGTGCCGCGCCCTGCCCGTCGAGCGTGTTGCCATTCCCCGCGATTTGCAGGTCAACGCCCGCCGTTGCGTTGCTGATGGTGTGCGTGTTGGTTATCAGGCTGATGTCCCCAGTGATGCTGATGGTGTAGCTGCCCGCCGTTGTGACTGCGTTGAAGCAGTCAATGGCAAAATCTAGCTCCGTTTCGGTTGCCGCATCTAGCGGGAAAACGCACGGCGGCGGCGGTGTGGGGGATGCTTGCGGGGCTGGCGCTTGTGGTTCCGCGCCGACGGATGTTGCTATCAGCCCGGCCAATAGTAAGCAAACCAATACCGGTAGCAGCAAGATGATCTGCCATCTTGACGGCAAAAAAGTGTGTTGTAAATCAGGACGTGTCAAACGCATTTTGAAGACTCCTTTATTGATCCTGTCGATGATGTGATGCACTTCTTCACATCACCCTTGAGGATAACAATGGGAGCGTTGCAAAAACGTTGCAGATAGACACGAGTAGCGTTGCAGACCACCCGCGTTGGTCGCAGTCAGGCACAAATCACGTTACAATGGGGGGGTTATGTCTCGCCTGATGATTCGCGTATTGGATGGTTTTTCGGTGGCTCTCGACGGAGAGCTAATCGGCCGATTCCCCACCGAGCGCGTGCGCGCCCTCCTGCTCTTGCTCGCCGTGCAGCCGACGCTGACGATTGATCGCGCTCATGCCGCCAGCCTGCTCTGGTCAGAGGTAGAGGACGCGGCAGCGCGGCGCAATTTGCGGCGTTGTTTGTCGCGGCTGAAAAAGCTGCTGGGGGAGGCGGCGGATGACATCGTGACGGCGACACGGCAGCAGATTGGGCTCATTGCGGCCGATCCGCAGGGCGCAGGAGCGCATTCTGACTACCAACAGTTCCAGCAAGCGGTCGGACTACAAAGTGACGTGCCCCCGCTCACCCTCGCCAACGGCGAACTTGCCCACGGCGAACTTGCCGCTGGCTTCTACCTCAAAAACAGCCCACTTTTCAACGACTGGCTTGCCGACCAACGCGCTGCTCTCGTTCGTCAACGCGCCGACCTGCTGCGTCGCGCGCTCGTCGACCCGTCCCTGTCATTAGCCGAAAAGGTACGCTACGCGGAGGTGTTGCAAACGCTCGATCCGCTCGATGCGTTGGCACGGCAAACGATGCTGCGAGCGGAGGGCAATCCAGCGACCTTGCACCATTTTCCAGCGCAGGTGACACCGTTTATCGGCCGAAAATCGGAGCGTACCCGTCTGCTCGACCGTCTGCACGACTGCCGCATGGTGACGATTCTCGGCGCAGGCGGCATCGGCAAGACACGCCTCGCCCTCGACGTGGCACGCGGCACAACCCACGCCCAATTCCCACACGGCGTTTACTTCGTGCCGCTCGTCACGGCGCAGACGGAGCGGGATGCAATTACTAAAATTCATCGCGCCCTCGCACTGCCGTCACAGGGGGAGGATATGCTGACGCAGCTGATCGACCACCTGCGCGACCGCCAATTGCTGCTCGTACTGGACAACGTGGAGCAACTTTCTGGCAGGCTCGGCTTCTTGTCCCGCCTGCTTTATCAGGCGGGTGATGTGAAGCTGCTCGTCACATCGCGGGACGTCGTGGGGATTGCGGCCGAAAATCGCTATCCACTCACTGGTCTGACCAATCTGCACGAGGCAAGCGACCTGCTCTGGAACGCGATTCGCCGCATCACGCCCGACTTTGAACTCACGCCGACCAACATGGCAATCGGCGCAAAAATTTGTGAGCAACTACACGGCGTGCCGCTTGCGCTCGAATTGGCGGCGACGTGGATCAACACGCTCGACCTCGACCACATCCGCGCCGAAATTGACCACGCCTATAGCTTTCTCGAAAGCTCACTGCTCGATACGCCCGCTCGACACCGCAGTCTGGGCGCGATTTTTGAGCACTCATGGCTCCTGCAAACGCCACAGCGGCAAGAGATTTTGGCGCACGCAACGATTTTTGAAGGTGGATTCGATGTGGCGGCGGCGCGGAGCGTGCTAGGGGCAAGCGTGCATGATTTGCGGCGGCTGGTCGAGCAGTCGCTGCTCGGCAGTGAGCGCACGGCGGATGGCGGCAAGCCGCGCTACAGTTTGCATCAGTTGGTGCGGGAATTTTCGGCCGAAAAAATCCACGATCCCCACCCGATCCGCCAAGCCCACGCCGATTATTATCTCGCGCTTGTCGCCCAACTCGAACAGCAGTTGATTAGCCTCGATGCGCGCGCCGCCAGTGCCATCATCGCTGCCGACCTGCCCAACGTGACCGCCGCGTGGCGCTGGCAGGTCACACAAAATGAGACCGCGCCACTATGCGAGGCGGTCACTGCGCTGACCCATTTCTTCCAGCTTACGGCACGCTATGCACAGGGCATTCGGCTGTTTGAAGAGACAATTGAGGCGTTCGATGACGACGGGGACGACTGGCTCATCGCACGGCTGTATCACGGCTGTGCGACGTTTCGCATGTGGCAAGCGCAGCACGATGCGAGTCTAAAATCGGCCGAAGCCGCCCATCTCATCGCCCAAGCCAACGAAGACCAACCGCTGATCGCTGCCAGCCTTTGCAGTTGGGGACGCTCACTGCGGGCAAAAGGGCAATTTATTCAGGCCATCCCAAAACTTCATCAAGGGTTGGCGGCGTGCGCGGGGAGCGACACATACGCGACCGAAGCCGAAATTTTGACCAACCTCGCCGAGATGACGGCGTTTGCGGTGTCGCCGTATGAGGCGGCAAAATCGGCCGAAAAAGCGGTCGTTCTCGCTCAGCAGTCTGGCAACAAAATCATCGAAGCGCACGCTGTCAACATTCTCGCCCTTGTCCGCTCCCAAACGCTCCACCTCACCGACTCGCTGCGTCTCTCAAACGAGGGGTTGGCGATGAGCCAAAAGATCGGCAACCCGTATGATGAATCGCTGGCCTTCTCGATGCGCGGAAGGGCGTATTCACGGCTCGGTTACTTCGCGCAAGCCAGCGATGATTTCCAGACCGCGATTGACCTTTGTTACGCGATTGATAACAAGCTCGCCGAAATTCTCGCCAAGACATCACTCACCATGAGCCTTATTCTGCGCGAATCATTTGCGGACGTGCTAGCATACAGCGATGAGACGTTCGCGCTGGCCGAGCAGCAGGGGATGGCGTTTTACATGGGCGTGATGCTGTGGGCACGCGGGGTGACGTTGAGCATTCGGGACGAATTAGATGCGGCAACGGACGCGCTCCGCAAGTTGGAAAATTTGGCTGAAGCACACAGATTGCCGTACTTCTTGCAGCACTGGGCGCGGTTTCAGTTGAGCCACATTGCGCTGCAGCGTGGCGAAAATGGCAAAGCCCAGTCGCTAATTTCTGCATTCGTTGACGAGCTGCTGGCCGATCCAATCTGCATGTACGGTGAGACGAAGCATATTCTTATCGGGTATCACGTTCTGACGGCCAACGATGATCCGCGTGCGGTTTTGCTTCTTGAGCATGGACACAAGCGCTTCATGCGTCACCTTTCCCACATCACCGATGACGCGCACAAACGCGCCTATCGTAATTGCATACCCAAAAACCAACGTTTGCAAAACCTATATCGCACTGTCTGCTTGACTTAATTCAAGAACGCGCTTTCGCACGCACATTGCAAGCGTGACAAGTCGGTTTGGCAAAGATGAAGTGAATGTTAGGCTGATCATAGGCATTCTTCCAATTAACGCAGGCGGTTTGTTCTACTCTCGCTATTCAGCGTACTCACCGCGACGAGTCCGGCACTGCTCAAGAATGCTGACAATACGCGATAGCTTGTTCAAGCGTCAAGGGAGATGCAGCGTCATGTTGCAACGCGCTCAAGCTGTCTGCGAGATAGCGATGCGTTTCGGGGACAGATGCGGGATGGTGGCGCACAAAATGCAGCAGATCGTAGGCACGTTGCGGGGATTGCGGCAAAATTTTTGTTTGCGCGATGCCAGCAATGGCGTGCAGGATGCGGTCTTCAGCCTGAATATCAAGCGCGATAGGCAATGCACGCTCCCAGAATGTGACCGCTTGCGCCACCTCTCCTTGCCATTCGCATAGCTCTGCCATGTTCTGAATCGTGAACACCATTCCCATACGATCCCCAATCTGCTCACTGCGCCGCAAACTTTCGGCATAGAGCGATTGCGCCTTATCGTACTGCTTCAACTCATGGTAGTAGGTTCCGAGATTGCCGAGCTGGATCGCAATCGAAAGCGGTGCGCCGATGCGGTAGTGGATCGCCAGCGACTGCTCGGTATAGTAGATGCCGCGCTCAAAATCATCTTTCCAGACCGCCTTATCCGCAAGCAATCCATACGTCTTTCCCATCCCGACTTCATCCCCCAATACGCGCTGCTGTTCTAGCGTTTGGTTGAGCAACGCCTCTGCACCTTGCCAATCCCCCTGTTTGTCCATGATGTCGGCCAGCCGCGTTTGCGCCCGTGCGAGGTAGAAATCATCCCCTTGCGCTTGGAACTCTGCCACGACTTGTTGGGCTAAGTTGAGAGCTTCGGCATGGTCGCCGAGATAGTAAAGCGGTTTGACAAGCAAGAGGCGGACATAGGTTGGATTGTGCGCGCTTGTTACATCTGCACAGTGGGCGAGGCTCGTCTGAAACGCGGATCGGGCGGCAACATAGTCGCTTTTGGCAGCGGCGATATGACCGAGAATTTGATAATAGATAGCGGTTTCGACGGGTGCATCTGCATGAAATAGAAGTTGTTCGGCTTCCTGCAACGCCGCGATTGCGTCGTCATATTGTGCCATCAATACGAAAAAGTTCGCCTGACGAATGAGCAAGCGGGGGCGGGTCTGTTTGTCTGTCGTCGCCGCGACCGCTGCCGTGAATAGCTCCAGCCCGATTTGGAATCTGTTTTGTCGATAGCAGTATTGGTTGAGCGCGTCGATTGCGTCGTTGTGCGCGTCCCAGCGTTGGTGTTGAATCGCCCAGCGCCATGCGGCTTGGATGTTGTCCCATTCGGCCGAAATCCCCCCCAACCACCCCGCTGCATACTGCTCCCGCAAAAAGCGCAAAAAATATCCCCCCATCTTCTCCGCCACTGCCGCACGATCAGCCACTTTCCCCGCCGCAAATTGACGCAACAGTTCGTGCAAATGGTAGCGACCTGATGCGCTGATTTGCAGGAGCGATTTATCAACAAGGGCGTGCAGGATGGCGGGATGGGCGTTGATGACGGCGCGGGCCGCATCGGCCGAAAAGCCACCCCGAAAACAAGCGCATTGTGCAAACGTCGCCTGTTCCTCTGGAGACAACAACTCCCATGAATAGCGAAAGATGGCGTAAGCGGTGCGGTGACGGCTTTCTCTATCGCGCTGGTTGGATTGTAGGAAATTGACGTTGTTGCGGATTTCGGCCGAAATTTGCCCCAACGAATGATACGCCAACGCCCCCGCCGCCAACTCGATCCCTAAAGGCAACCCTTCGATCAACTGGCAAATCTCCCAAATTTCCACTTCGTCATCATCCACCTGCGACCATTGTCGATCCTGCTTCTGCGCGTGCAACAAAAATAGCGCAACCGCATCCTCGCGCCGCGTGATGCCGCCCACCGCAACGCGCCACTCTGCCCCAAGATGCAGCCGTTCCCGACTGGTGACCAGCAGTTGCAGACGCGGGCAGCGTTCTAAAATTTCTTGGATCAATGGCATACCTGCGTCGATAATCTGCTCGAAGTTGTCCAAGATCAGCAACATTTCGCGGTCTTGCAAATGTTCGAGCAATTGCCGTTTGCGCGGACGATTGCTGCTGGCGACAAAGTTGAGCGCATCGATCAGCGCATCCACAATGCTCGCTTGGGTGCTGGCAGCGGTCAGCGAGGTGAAGTAGATGCCGTTGAGGTAATCCCCCTTGCGCTCGTCAGCGATTTGGATGGCAAGGCGTGTTTTGCCGACCCCGCCCATACCTGTCAGCGTGAGGAGACGACAATCTGATTTGTCGAGTTGGGCTTGTAGATAGGCGCGGAGGGTTTTTCGGCCGATAAATGCCCCATTTGGCACAGGCACAACATGCGGCGGTGTGGCGTTTGCATGGCGAATCCGCTCAACCAGCGCAATCGTCTCCGCATCGGGCATGATGCCGAATTCAGCTTGCAGCACGTCGCGGCACTGCTCAAATTGGCGCAACGCCAGCGTGCGTTGTCCACCGCGCACATAGAGCCGCATCAAGAGGCGATGGGATGATTCAAGTAGCGAATCAATTGCAACCAATTGTCGCGCATAGCGAATGCCGTCTTCGATTTGGCGATGGTGGAGCGCGTGCTGACTCAACTGACGAAAGGCGGCCAGCGTCGTCTGCTGCCAGCGAGCTTGCTGCGCGATGATCCATTCATCGACCCCCCAACTGTCACGAATGAGCACGCCGTCCAGCAATTTAGGCTGGAACTGTTTGCTGAGGGTTTGCAGGGTCGCAATATCTCGCTCTGCAATAGCCGTTTCCCATGCCCACAGATCGACAGAAATCGGCCGATCAAAGTCCAGCCCCACCGCCTGATTGTCCACCCGCAGATATGGCTTAATCTCCGCTGGCATTCGCGCCAACAGTCGCCGCATATTTGCCATTGATTGCTTCTGCGTGCGGTCATCCCAGAGCCATGTGGCGACCGTCTCGCGGCTAAACGCTTGTCGCGTCACTGCCAAATACGCAATCAGCACGACCGCCCGTTGCGCCCGAAAGTGCAGAGGGGATGCGCCGATGGTGATGGTGGATCGGCCGATTAAGCGCACATGCAGCGTCTCACTCATGCCGATCATTATATCAGGTCGCGTCGGTGCTTTAGCCTGACGTTTTAGATGGCGCAGCCTGATAGCGTTGGGATTTTGAACATCTAAAGCGCCGACGCGACAGGAATCAATTGGGATCGCTTTGGGATCGCCCTCTCCCCTACCCTCAACCCATGTTAGATGAACGCCACGCTGACCCGAACTATCACATTTATCTGCTGCGCGTCTGGCGGGAAAACGCAGACGCTGAGTGGCGAACGATGTTGCAAGAAACGCGGTCGGGTGAGCGGCGAGCGTTCACGGATATTGAGGCATTGCTGTGTCACATTCGCCAACTGCATGGGCAATTGGCGTGTGACGATCTAAATAGGAGCGACCTATGAACGTCAAATTGATACTGTTTTTCTGTTTTATCGTAACCAGCTTTTTATTTGCAAAGCCCGTATTTGCCCAACAACGCGCCGCGATTGTCGTCGATAGCAGCGCGGACACAACCGCAAACGACGGCAAGTGTACATTACGCGAGGCGATTGCCAATGCCAATCATGATGACCAAAGCGGTTCAACTGACTGCGCGGCTGGCAATGGTACAGACACGATCACATTCTCTGCTAGCTTGAACGGCGCAACCATCACGCTGCTCAACGGCGAACTGACCATCGACGATCAACTCGTCATTAACGGTCTCGGCGAAACACGCCTTAC
The DNA here is from genome assembly GCA_030425205.1 of Anaerolineae bacterium. GTDB lineage: Bacteria > Chloroflexota > Anaerolineae > Promineifilales > Promineifilaceae > CALECP01. Next base: position 16,451 of record JAUIAP010000014.1, on the reverse strand, counting down.
GATTAGTGGCAACAATTCGAGCCGCATATTTTATGTCACGACGGGCTTTTCCTTCACCGTGACCGACATGATAATCGAAGCGGGGAAGATTTCAGATGTCGCATTTGCACTAGGTGGATGTATTGGCCTCAATGATATCGCCAATAATAGTGCGCCGATCATCGTTGAGAATGTCACGTTGCGTCAATGTCTCGCCACTTCACCCACTGGGTTGGCACGAGGCGGAGCGATAAGTGCGAGAAACCTCACGCTGACCAATGTGACCTTGCACGATAATCAAGCTATCGGTGAAGAAGCGAACGGTGGCGCGATTCATACGCAGGGTCGTGTGTCAAATCGAGCTGATGTGACATTTGACGACGTTACCGCCTACAACAATTTAGCGCAAGGCACCGACTCGGGTGGTGCAGGTGGTGCAATCTATTTTTTGTATTCAACTGTCAATTGGACGACGGGCAACCTTTATCAGAATAGTGCCACCACGATTGGTGACGGTAGCAGTTTTGGTGGTGCCATCACCAATCAAGCCACGACGCTCGTGGTTGAAGATGTGACCCTGCATCAAAATGATGTGGGTGGCAGTGGTGGTGCGATTTCTCATATCGGGGGCGGTGCGACGGTCGGGGCTGGGGGAATCATTGGCAACAACATCACCATCACAGAAAACACAGCAGTTAGCGGTGCTGGCATCTCCACTGTGGGGGGATTGCAATTGACCAACAGTCTTGTGCAGGAAAATGTGGCTTCTGACCCGAGCAAGCAAGAAAACAGTTCAGGGGGCGGTCTGGCCGTTAACCGGGCTTCTGATTTGGTCTTAACAAATACGCAAATTATCAGCAATTCGGCCGATTTTGGCGGTGGCATCAGTTGGTACCATGGCGTCACTTGTTCAGGCGGCACGCTCAGTGGCGCAGTTATTCAAGGCAATGTGGCAAATTTCACAGGCGGCGGCATCTATGCAACGCCAGAATCCAGATGCCCAATGAGCATCGAAGATACGACCATTCACGCCAATCGTGCTGAAGATGGCTTTGGAGCTGGCATTTACAATGGACGACAATCGCCATTCTTGGGTCTTGATGAGGGTGAGTTGAGCATTCGTAGCACGACCATCACAGACAACGTTGCCGCAGGTGGCGGTAGTGGCGGTGGTATTGCCAACACTTCGATACTGATTGTCGAGGATGGAGTGACCATTCGTGGCAACTCTGCTGGTGGCGGCGGCGGTATTTTCAGCCAGCACACCTTGTTTGTCGATGGCGCAACAATCAGCCAAAACAGCGCAACGACAGGGGGCGGTATCTCAAACATCACCGACGGGCCGACGCAGAACGGCTTCGCAACAATTACAAACGTAACGCTCGACGACAATAGTGCCGTGCTTTCTGGCGGCGGAATCGCCTCATTCGGGACGATGACAAACTCTTTGACCATCACACAAAGCACAATCAGCAACAATTCTGCTGGATTCTTTGGCGGTGGTGTCTACTACAGCGGTGGCGTGGATAGCGACATTGCGAACAGCACAATCAGCGGCAACAATGCCAACAACAGTGCGAGTGGCGTCTATGTCGCCAGCGGTGGATTGAGGTTGACCAACGCAACTGTCGCTTTCGGAACCGGCAATATTGGTGTCGTTCGTGCAGGTGGCACGTTGACCTTACGCAACAGCATAGTGGCACTCAACGGGGGTGATGAGTGCAGCGGCACGATCACGACGTTGGGTTCCCCCAATTTGGCAACAGACGCGACATGTGGTGCATCCATCGTCAATGGCAATCCGCTATTACAGTTGCTGCAAAATAATGGTGGTGGCACCGCAACGCACCTACCGCTCAGCACCAGTCCCGCCGTTGATGCTGGCAACGACTTCGTTTGTCTCTCGCCTATTGTTGGGTTGCTTGACCAACGCGGCTATCGCCGACCGGCTGGCGCACATTGTGATTTGGGTGCGGTTGAGTTCGATGGGGGTGTGCCGACGGCGGTGACGGTCAAGGGCATTTCGGCCGAAAACACCCCTTCCCTCCTCCGCATGATTCTTCCCACACTTGCGCTCATCTGTATCATCGGTGTACTTTGGTTACTACGAACCCGACAAGGGTTAAGTGCGCCGGCTATTACGTGGAGAATGTGTCTACTTTTATGCCCGTGGATTTATGTGGTGAAGATCGGCCGAATCTAAACTACCGCTCTGAATTAAATTTGGGCATGAACAACCAACCTCACCCTACCAAATGTTGAAAGCTGAATTACGCTTACAAGGATAAAGTCATCGACACACATCTTTTCTTCTATCTTGTCACGGGCGTTGCCCTGCTCGGCATGACCATTCTGCCGCGTCTCTTGCATCGTCGCCCTCTTTCACTCCCAACACTTTATGTTGCGTCAGGTGTGCTACTCTTTCTGCTTCCACTCGGCATTCCATCCCCTGCCCCTATCACAAATGAGCGCGATTTGCTCATTGTTGAATATATCAGCGAACTAATCGTCATCATTTCTCTGTCTGGTGCAGGACTCAAAATTGACCGTGAGTTTGGCTGGAAAAGCTGGATGAGCGGTTGGCGGCTACTCATGGTGGCGATGCCCCTCTCGATTATTGCGTTGAGTTTAATGGGCTACTGGATCTTAGCACTTGCGCCCGCTTCAGCTATCTTGCTTGGCGCAGTGCTGGCCCCAACTGACCCTGTTTTGGCAGAGGATGTCCAAGTCGGCCCACCACAGGAAGGCGAAGAGGATGACGTGCGTTTTGGGCTGACGCTCGAAGCAGGATTAAATGATGGTCTCGCGTTTCCCTTTGTCTTTCTAGCAATTGCGGCCGTCGGCAAAACCGCGCTGGGCGGCTGGACGCTCGAATGGTTTGCGTTTGACTTCCTCTATCGCATTGGGATGGGTTTGGTTATGGGGTATGTGTCGGGAAGAATCCTATCATGGTATTTTTTCAATTACTCAAGTGTCACACAGGATCGTGAAGATCAGAAGCGCGAGGGGAATGAAGGCCCCTTTATCATCGCCGCGATTTTGCTGGTTTACAGCCTCACAGAATTCGTCAGTGGGTATGGTTTCCTCGCCGTTTTTGTCTCATCGCTCGTCGGCCGACGGCGCGACTTCAACAGCGAATATAATCTGCCTGTCTATCGCTTTGTGAGCCAGATGGAACGACTGCTATTGGCGGCCGTTTTGATCGGGTTTGGGGGGATTTTGACGGGGGGTGTCATGCAGTACATGACGGCTCAAGTTTGGATTGTGGCGGCGGTGTTTGTGTTGATTATTCGGCCGATTGCTGGCTACCTCTCCTTTATCGGCAGTGATCTCCCTCAAACAGATCGCATCGCCCTCGCCTTTTTCGGCGTGCGTGGCATTGGCTCACTTTTTTATCTCGCCTTTGCCCTCTCCCACGCCGACTTTATGCAGCCGGGTCTCCTGTGGGCAGCCGTCAGCGCATCCATCGTCATTTCCGTCGTCCTACATGGTGTCAGCGTCTCCCCCGTCATGGGCTATCTCGACAGAACACGACCAACAACGACACCGCAAACGTAGCCACAATTCCCCAATCGTGTAGCAACATTGGAATAGGGGATGCGTCAACGAGCCAGCCCTCATCTGTATATGCCTCAGCGTATATAAAAAGGAGGTTGCTATATCTCACCACATTCCGAATTTGACCCACCAACCGTTCTCGATCAGCAGGTTGATGACGGGGTTCTTAATGTCGCTCGTTTTGAAGGTGTAATCGACGACGCGCTCAAACTGGAATGCGTCGTTCCAACCGTAGCCGATGACGCGCTCGTAGCTCAAATCAACGCCGCGTGAGTAGCCGCCCCACAGTCGCACACTGTCAGGTCCGACGCGCCAATTAACCGACTTGTGAACATCGATCAACGTCGCCGTTTTGCGTTTGTCGTCCAGTTTGATGTGTAGCTCGTACACTTTGTCCATGCCACTGCGCGACAGCACATTCCACCACGCAGCATCGACGTAGTTCCACGTCACGATCAGCTTATCGCCGCGCTCAACGACCATCACAGGCGCGTCAACATCGTTGATCGCTTGCAGTTTATCGCGTAACGTCGCCTCATCGATGGGCGCACCCTCTCCCGCATAACGAAAGACTCGCCCCGTCATGCCGTGCATAAATGGCAACATAAAGAGTAGACAGCCCACGATGCCGCCAATGAGTAGCGTCGCGCCGAGCCATTCTATCCCTGCGCGCAATGCCAGCGCACCACTTATAATGGGAATACCCCACAGTCCAAGATAGAGCAACATGCCGATAAAGACGGTTAGAAATTTACCCATAATAGTCGCTGACCATCACCAATTCACCGCTTTTGGAAACTTTGACATACGTGATGTCTTGTTTTTGGCAAAATGAAAGGTTCATCCGGACTTTGATACTGTTGGCGAATCCTCTTTATTTTTTCGAAAACAACAGGATGAGGCCGACGGCAATCAGCATAACCGGCCAGATTCGGCCGATCCATGCCACGCTGCCCCACGAAGGCGCAAACAACAGCCCAATGAGGCCGACCGCCATTGCGCCGATGGCGGGAATAAGCAGGGCGTGCTGTCTGCCGGCATACCATGCGACGAGAAAGGCGAAACCACCGATCAGCGGGAAAATCGGCCACAGCCACCCCAGTGCGCCCCATTCAACCAAGCCAAGCGTGAAGAAGAAAAAGAACGCGCCAAGCAGCAACCCCGCTGTTCCCGGAATCAACACACCTGCTTCTCTACGTCCGTTTCCAAAATAGTGCGCGATGAGTGCCATCCCGCCAAGTAGTGGATAGGTCGGCCACAGCTGTTCCTGCCACGATGGGGCACCCCCCAAATTCATTAGCAGAAACCATCCGCCGATCAAAAGCAGCGCGACGCCGCTTATCCAGTTGTTGTTCGCTTCTGTTTGCTTTTTCATGTAAGTCTCCTTGCTGTAATCAGCACATTGTCAAAATTGTAATTACCATCAGATACTGTCCGTTGTCTTCCGTCCGCCACGCGCCCTATTCCAAGCCGTGCAGAATCCGCACGATACGGTTGTAAACAACATCTGCAACCATCACCTTGGTTCCACCGCCTGTATCAAATAGCGGAATGAGTGGTGTGCCACCTGCCGTATTCACAAACTGAACCACAACCGTATCTATGTCGCTGTGGTAGCGAGCGATACTGTAGTATCCCGGTATCAATCCAGTATGTTCATACTCATAAACAGAGGCGTAAATCGCCTGTTCGTTGTCGCTCAACAAGGAGCCATCATTCAACGCCCGCAAGAAGATGCCCACATCCTCTGCTGTCGCAACCATTGCGCCGTGAGGATCATTCTTCAAATCAGGCTCATAGCCTACCCAATAGCCGCTCATGACATCGTCTATATCCACATCATCAATCGGAGTGAACGTATTGTTCAGATCGAGCGGTATCAGAATCTCCTCCTCGATATATTGCCAGTGGCTATACCCCACCACTTTTGCAATCAGCTCGCCCAACAAAAAGTAGTTTGTATTTGAATAACCATAATCTGCATCCGGTGCAAAGTTGGCTGGCAAATCAAGTGCGAGTTCAAGGGCTGCCTCACTGCTATTTGGTGGGTTTTCCCAATAGCCGGGAGCGTCGGTGAAATTGGGAATCCCACTGCGATGCTGCAACATCAATCGCACCGTGATGGTGTCTGCGTTTTCAATTCGCCCCACAAGCTCTGGAAAGTGGTCGGCCAGCGTATCATCCAGCGACAAGCGTTGTGCATTGACGAGTTTGGTGGTGGCAACGGCGACATATAACTTGTCGATACTGGCAATTTTGAATAACGCTTGTGGGTCGGCCGGTATTTTATTTTCTCGGTTATTCCAGCCTGCTGTGTAGAATGCCGGTGGTTCACCTGCTTCATCGACATACACAATTATGCCATCCAACCCATGACCAATTGCGTCATCAACTTGCTCCTGAACCGTATCAGGTAATGGTGTGATCCAAGCCCATATTCCGTCCCAGGGTGAGAATGCCACGATACAAATTATCCCCACGATGGGCATGATGATTCTGAGTAGTCGAACGGTTCGCTGTTTATTTGACATGTTGGATACCTTCCTTGTTGCTGGTCAAGTTTCTTTCGGTTTTTCCATAGTCCATGAGCTAGTTGGTTGCTCACGGAGATTGATTACAACTCGATATGAATATACAGGTTGATGTGGTGAGTCGTCATCACCACATCATGTGATTACGGTGATGGAAGTTGAGAAATGGGAGTTGATGCGGGTCGCATAATTGCAGGTCGCTCAATTCTCGACGCGCAGTGATGACAGCACGGGAGCCATGATGTCTGCCACTGCCTGTTCAGGATCAGCAGCGTCGTTATTGTATAGCACCATCACAACCATATCGGACGCTGGCGAATAGTTGAGCACCGACCGAAAACCGGCAATATAGCCTGCATGTCCCATTGACTCCTGCTCAAGCGAGATGCCCAACCCGTATGCACTGCCGGGGGCGGGTGTTGTCATCGTGGACAGCATTTCTGGGTCATCAAACAGCGATCCGCCGAACAAACCGCGTGCGAATAAGAGCAAATCGGGCGCAGTCGAAACGAGACCGCCTGCCGACCAGCCAACCGATTCATGCAGGTCGGTGACATCGCTCATCGAGTCACCCATGCCTGAATAGCCGTGAACGATATCGACCAGCGGCTCTTCGTAGCAGTCGAGAAACGTCGATTCCATGCCCAGCGGTTGATAGATGTGGGTGCGATACGCTTCCGCGAGCGGCATGTCGGTTGCTGTTTCAATGATCATGCCGAGCAGCGTGTAGTTGGTGTTGCTATAGCTCCAGCGGTCGCCTGGTTCAAAGAGAGCGTCCTTGCCATAGACATAGCGGGCGAGCGTGTCGTGTGGATCGCGTTCGACACAGGCAAGCGCCGCAGTCCCGGCCGCTTCATCAACCACCATTTGCGTGAAGAGATCGGCGAAGTAGGCTTCGTGTTCGACCACATTGAACAGGCCTGATGTGTGGGTTAGGAGTTGGTACACGGTGATTTGGTCGCCGTGTGGCAGTTGGTCGGCAACTTCTGGCAGCCATTGCGCCAGCGAGTCGTCGAGGGTCAGCACGCCATCCTCAACAAGTTGGACGACAACGGCTGCGGTGAACATTTTGGTGATGCTGCCAATGCGGAATGCGCCGTCAGCTGGCATCGGTACCTCTGCCGACAGGTTTGCGGAGCCGCTTGCGCCCTCGAAACGATGCTGCGGCGTGTCGATCCAGACGACCATGCCGGGCGGGAGTTCGCTGTCGGTCAGATTGTCCATTGTGGTTTGCAGGTCAGTTACGACCTCAGTTGGAAACGGCTCAAGGGCGTTTTTTGTTTCAGTGCTGCACCCAATCAGTGCGATTAGAAGTAGGGTTAAAAATAGTTTTCTCATGGTGTGTTTCCTTGTTGGTTGGCGTTGTTGGGCGTGCGGGCGGATTCGACCGAAGCGACCCAACAACATATTCTTCATTTGTCATCTGTAAACGGTGGTGAATGGTTGCGGTGTCTAAATAGCACAGCGGGAAGAGGGGCTAGAGCTCAATCCCCATCGTCACCACAACCTTGCCGCTAATGCGCTTGCTACCCTGCATCGCCATCGCCGCAGCCGTTTCTTCGAGTGGAAAGGTACGGTCAATCACCGACCGAACTGCGCCAGAGTCCAAGAGCTGCGCCAGTGTCATCAGATCATCCGTGTTGAACTGTGCGATGTAGCTAAAAACCTTCGCCTCTTTTTCTGACGCCTTGTAGCTTCCCATCTTCGTCATGAATGCCGTCGTGTCCATGCCGAGTGCGCCGACGGAAACCATGCACCCTTCCCGTGTGAGGTTGCGGACGTACACCTCGAAGGGGCGATCACCAACCATGTCCAGGATAAGGTCATAGGGGCCTGCGCCATCCCAATCCTGCTCGGTGTAATCGATCACTTTATCGGCTCCAAGACGCTGCACCATGTCGATATTGCGCGTGCTACACACGGCGGTCACATGAGCATCATAGGATTTTGCGATCTGAACGGCGTAGATTCCCACACCACCAGATGCACCAATGATCAGAATTCGCTGACCAGATGTAATGTGGGCGTGGTCACGCAGGCCTTGTAATGCTGTAAGCCCCCCAGTCGGGATGGCGGCAGCATCTATGAAGGAGACCGCTTCGGGCTTATGGACTAAATTTTTCTCAGCGGCGATTGCGTATTCTGCGAAGGCTCCTTTTGCCGCGCCGAAGACCGCATCCCCAACGGCAAACCGAGTAACGTTTGGCCCAACAGCTACGACCGTTCTAGAGCAATCGCCACCCATAGCAGGATCGTTCGGCTCTGGGTCACCGTATGCTTGGCGGAGCATCGGAATTTTGCCCTCCATGCGATGCCAATTGGATGGGTTGGTTGCTGCTGCGTGTACTTTGATTAGGAGTTGGTTGCCCTCTGGCGTAGGTTGGGTGACCTCTTCCAATGTCAAGACGGCTGGAGAACCATATTTACGTGCTAGTATTGCATTCATGATATTTCCTTGTCTGTGCTATGAGAATAGCTGTTAGTTATTGTAGATGACAGGCATCTGCTGACACTATTGCCAGATAGCGTCGTCGATATAGGCTTCCTAACTGAAATGTGGAATGCTGTGGTCGGTCTCCTGACCGTACCACTGGCGGTGCGGTCAGGAGACCGACCGCAGCTACACATATCATCTAGGTTCACTATATTGAGTGGTGGGCGCTTTCATTTATAGGCAGGAGTGGGGATTTCGGCCGAAACCACCGCTCCTTCTCGCAACATCGCCACACCGAGCCACGCAAACCAAACAATCTGCGTCAGGCCAAAGATGCTGGCACTAATCTCGCTTAGGGCAGGTACAACACTGACCACGCCCGCAATGCCAACGACATAGCCGAGAAAGTGCAGACCGCGTGCAAAAGTGCCGCTCCGCAAGCCAGCGACGCTGAGTAAAATCACCCAGATGCCGCCGACCACTTCGACGCCCCCGCCCAGTCCGTTAAAGACTGACCCAATTGCTAGCCAGACTGTGGCTGCCTGCGTCGGGTCACTGGCGTTGAGCGTAACGACCGTTTCCATGCCAACGTTGTAAATCATGCCGCTGGCAATCACGAGCAGTGACCAGATGATGCCAAACACCGTTGCCGTGCGAGCGAGGGCAGATGTGTTGCCGTTCAGTCGCTCATGCAGTGCTAGCGTCAGCACGACCAGTGATGCGCCCCAAACGACGTAGACAATCAGCATCAGGGCCGTCAATGCCCCTTGATTGGCGACAATGGCGGCCACCTTTTCAACCGGATCGACAATGCCGCCAACGTTGACGATGCCGATAAAACCGACAAAGCCGATGATGTATGCGAGTGCTTCGTACAGGGCGGCATAACCACCCCATTTTTGCAATGTTACGTTCGTCAAAGTTTTCATGTTTTGTCTCCTTTTTTAGTGGGAGGATTTCGGCCGAAACGCCTAATCCTCTCAGGCGGTTTTCAAAGTGCGTGGTCGTAGAGAATCAACTGATTCAGCCAGTTCACGTAGCAGCGCGGCGCATCGCTTGCGCCACGCGCTGGCGCGCTGTGGCAACTCAATCACCACATCTTCAATAATGAGCGGCTTACGCTGTTTTTCGGCGACAAGCGCTTCGATCATTTCCACATTTACATAAATCATTGGTCTTTCCTTGTTTGGTCTTGGTTGGTTACGGCATCGCACGATTGAGTGCTAGCAACGGCAGCCCCAAGTCACGCAACTTTCGAAGCAAGCCATAGAGCGCGGCCTGATCAGCTACCTGCACAGTTAGACGTGTCGTTCCATCGTCATCCCGCGTCGCGGATTGACAATCGAGCCGTTCAATCCAGCGGTCATCGAGATGACCCTTGACCCGTACTTCATACAGGTCTGGTTGCGCCGATTGCTGAAAAGTTGTGTCTCGATCACTCATGCTGCACCTTAGGTCTCGCCGTCACTGCTGTTTACTGTCATCCATCTCTTGTTCGCGTCGTTTTTTGAGTGCGGTACGAAACCCTACCGCGATTGCGATACCCAGTGCTGCACCGGAACTGCCGATTGCTGACACAAGGGCTAATCCCACGCCAACGCCCAATGCGACGGCAGCCCCATCAATTTCTTTTTGCGTCATTTGGTTCTTGTTTTTACCTGTCGTCATGTTGTTGCTCCATATGTTGTTGGCCTGCGCATTGTTGTGCTGGCTCATTTCATTGCTCTAAGCATACGATTGAACATGGTGAGCGGTCATCACTAGATGTGGTGATTGAGGTGGTGATATTTGTGCGAATCGCACGCTTCACCCGTTAATTGTCTGGGCTATTTAGATTAAGAAGGGGCGAACAGTTGCTTGGCTAAAAGCGTTATGCTCAGGCAGAGCACGAGATAAGTGATGTTGACAGTTGCACGCAGCCACCAAGAACGTTGTGATAGATCTAGCCTCATCAATTGTCCCAGCACAACGCCTAACCCAAGTAGAAAGAACCAAGGCGTAACGAAAAACATCACCGATCTTCGGATTGCCATTGCGGCTAAATCGTGGAGCGCGCCCGACACCACAAATGTCATGATGAGGGCGATGAATGATGGCAGAATGCGACGCAGGGGGGCGTAGACATATTTCCCCAACCCGTATCCCCAGATTGGGTTCCAATGCCGCCAGAATTCAGCGAATGATCCAGCCCCTAGGGAGCGGGACAACATGTTGCGGAGCGAGTTGGCATGGCCAAGTGGGACACCGTTACGTTGTTCGACAAATTCGGCAAGCGTCAGTTGTTGCCACGGAGATTTTGCTTCGGAAGAGGCTGTATTCTTGTTGTTATTCATATCTTTACCGTAATTGTTCATTTTCAATGCGCGTTAGCGTTGGTGAAGTCGCTTGCTGTCTGAATCACAGAATACAGTTAAACGTTGTGAGCTGTCATCACTACATGTGGTGATTGAAGTGGTGAATCTGATTAGGCTGTAGGAAGAGCAGAGCCGGTTAGAGCAGGTTAAGGTCTTGTGCTCGGCGCACGGCGGCGCGGCGGCTATTGACGCCGAGTTTGCTGTAGATGTTTTTGTTGTGGGTGCGCAGTGTGTTGAGCGACACCATCAGCTCATTGGCGATTTGGGGGCCGCTAAGTTCGGTTGTGAGGAGGCGTAATACGTCCAGTTCGCGTTCGCTGAGTGGATCTATAAGGGTCTGTTCAGACTCAGAAGGTGGCGGGATTGGTTGACTGCCGGAGAATGCCGCAAGCAATCTTTGAATATACGCTTGCATCCGTGGCGCGTTAGTGTCGAAATGCGTATCAATTTCGTCGCTCAACGTTCCAAGTAGTTTGGCAACTGGCTGACCTTCAGCAACAAACAGTTGGATGTAGCTTTGTGGTTCGGCCGAAATCAACGCCGTAGCCAACAGATCAACTGCTTGCGCCATGTTGCCCTGCGCGTAATGAGCGAGCGATTGCAGGATTTGAATTTCGATCAGGCTACCAATTCTGCCGCCTTTTTCGGCCGAAACCCCCAACCGCCCCAGCAATCCCAACGCCTCATCCAACGCTCCCTCTGCAATCCGCAGCCGTGCCAACGTGATATGCTCATATTCATGCAGAAAGCTAAGCGCGTCATCCGTCGATAAGTTGTGTTCACGCGCCCACGCACCTGCGGCAGCGAGATCGCCTTGAACGATAAACAAGCGTGCTTTCATAGCGGCAGCAGGCTTCAAATCGGCGATATGAACCTGCTGAGTGCGCCTGATCGCTTCATCAAATAATTTGTGCGCCGCTGCAAAGTTGCCCTGCCGCTGCTCCGCCTGCGCTTGCGCGACCGCCCACCGCTGCTGAAACGCTAAATCCAACTCATTCAGTGGGGGGATCGCTTGCCAGTGCTGGTCGGCAATCTCCTCATCACCCTGTTCACGATAGAGTTCGCTCAACCCTAAATGTAAATTGCCTTTGCCGCGCATCGTCGGGTCGTCGGAGTTGTTGACGAGCTGCAAGGCATCTTGATAGAGTTGAATCGCCTCATGCAAACGCCCCTGTGTGATACGCATGTCTGCCATCGCAAAGACACCTGTGATAGCGAGCAAGACGCTGCCACTCGCTAAAAAGGCATCCATCGAGTCAGATAGCATTTGATACGCACTATCCAACTCACCAGTTGACCAGTAACCAAGCGACAACAGCGCACGCGGGATGGCGCGTTGGACATGGTCATCGCTGGGGAGCAAGTCGAGGGCTTGCCGTGCATACTTTATCGTGTTGGGGATGTCGCCCACGGCCTGTGCAAAGTAGGCGCGGGCGGATGCGATGGTAAGGGTGAGGAACTCAAATTCTGCATGATCGTTGACGATGATTTCGGCCGATTCCACAGCACGCTCAGCCGCTTGCAGACGCTCTTCAACCCCTTCAAATTGACCGTCATTGAGCAACGCCCATGCAATGCCGACGCTCAACACGGGACGAACAAAAACCAACTCATCTGGTAATGACTCTGCCCAGTTTAGCCACTCTCCTAACGACTGAAAGGTTCGATCCCGTTCCCGCCATGTCAACTCAAGCAAGTTGGCGGCGCGTTCAAAATCGTTGGCGGCAAACGCATGTTCAATCGCTTCTGTCGAGTCGCCGTGTTGAGCGTGCCAATCGCTGGCGCGTTGATGCAGGAGTCGGACGCGATCAGGCTGTTCCTCAAGTAGACGGGTATGCAGCACCTCGCCAAAAAGGTGGTGGTAGCGGAACCAGCGGCGCGTGCTGTCAAGCGGAATGAGAAACAGATTGTCATGCAGCAGGTGGTTTAGCACCGTTTTGCTGTTGGACTCACCCGTGACGGCATCGCACAACGGGCTGCTGAGCCGTTTGAGAATAGCGGTTTGCAGCAAGAAGTCGCGCACGTCTTCAGACTGGTTCGCAAGGACTTCCTCAACCAAATAATCGAGAATAAAGTGATGACCGCCTGTAAAGGTCTCGATAAATCTGTTTTTGTCGCCAACGCTTTGATCATGATTTTTCGTTTGTAGCGCGATCGCGGCTAACTGCAAACCTGCGATCCAGCCTTCGGTGCGGGCTTCAAGGGCGGCGACATTTTCGGCCGAAAGCACCAACCCCATCCCCCGATTCAAAAATTCGCTCGCTTCCTCCGCCGTAAAACGCAAATCGGCCACCCGCAGTTCGGTCATCTGACCGCGCACGCGCAGACGAGACAGCGGTAGCTGCGGGTCTTCGCGGGTGGTGATGACGAGGTGCATCTGTGGCGGCATGTGTTCGATGAGGAAGGTGAGTGCCTCGTCAATTTTTGGCGCGGTGATGCTGTGGTAATCATCAAGAATCAAGATAAACGGCTCAGGTGCGACAGCGATTTCGTTGATTAGCGTCGTGAGGAGATGGTTGGTTGCGGGTAGCTGTGGGGCTTGTAGCAGCGCGGCTGTTTGGGGGGTGATTTCGGCCGAAATCGTCTCCAACGCCGCCACAACATACGCAAAAAAGCGCGTCAGATCACTATCCTGTTCATCGAGCGAAAGCCAGCCAACCGACCGCGCACACACCATCGCCCACTGGCTAACCAGCGTCGATTTGCCAAAGCCCGCCGGTGCGGAGATGAGCGTGAGCTTGCGATGGAGGCCATTGTTGAGCCGCTGGATCAGGTCGTCGCGCTTGACGATTTTCGGCCGAAGTGGGGGCAGGTACAGCTTGGTCGCTAAAATCGGAATGGGCATGACCTCAATTATACATCTTCGCTGTATTCAGTTGATGTGATGTTAGGTTGTGGGACGTGACGACGGTTATTTAAGTCGCGTTCCTAAATGTAGTGCGACCAGCCTAATCCAAGCCGTATACGCATAATCCCCTCGCGCCATGCGTATACGGCTTTGACGACCCGCGCCGCCACACGCGGATTCAGCATGGCCTCCCCATACCACAGCGTGTTCCCAATGAGGAGAAGGTGTATTGACCGCAGAGGATATGGCTTACTTGGAACAACCTGATGAGCCATATCCTATTCGCATCGGCGGCTAATCGGCCGCGGTGGCGACAATCTCGAACATGAGCGGCGGAATCGCAAGCTGGGTCACGCCCAGCACGCTTTGTGGTGGTGCTGCACCAACCGACCCAAATCGTGCGCCGATCACGTCAAAGTTTTTCATTAGCTCACCCACATCCGTCGCGTAGATGTCAAGTCGAATGACGTTTGTGAGGCTCATATCGGCGGCGGTCAGCACGGCCTCAAGATTGTCAAGGGCGAGCGTTATCTGGCTCCGCATATCGCCAGCGTGCTGTGGGTTGCCGTCGGCATCGACAGAGGTTTGCCCCGCACAGATCAATTGCCGTTTGGCTCCTTCTACTACTTCAGCTTGGTTGTAGCCTAAATTGAGTGACCAAGACCATGGGTTGATAGGTGTACGTTTCATCGAGTATCTCCAGTTAATTTGTTGATTTGTCTGCCCAGCGCAACGCTGAACAGTTGACTATTGAACCAATCGTAACAGGAGGTTGTGACAACCCTATGTCAGGAGGGTTTTGAATCGTCACCCCAATGTGTGGAAAGTTGCGCCGAGAACTGCTGGAGTGCCTTTTTAATCGAATCGCCACGGATCACTTTAACGTCATCGGTGTATTGCAGAAGCCAACGCGCCATGTATTCTGGCATGGGGGTCAAAAAGCGCATTTTCACCCCATCTGGCTGCCGCTCCTCATCAATAAAGCCGAACATATAACGCTGTTCACCAACAAATCGTGCAGCCTCTAGCCCAAAAAATAACTCGACTTCCTGCAATTCATCCCGCCCCGGTTGCGTGTCGAGATATTGTTGTAGGGTTAATCTGTTGTGACGAGCAAACCGCTCCGTCTGGGGTGAAAAGGAGCGGATGCGATCAAGTCGAAAATCCCGATACCCTTCACGCAGGCGGCACCACGCGATCAGATGCCAGTGCCAACTGTAGTAAAAAAGACCGATGGGTTCGATCTGCCGCGTGGTATGGCGATGGCTGCTTAGGGCGGCATAACCGATTTCAACAACCTGTCGGCGTACCAATGCACTGCGGCACTCACGCAACCAGTGGTCATCGCTGTGTGGGACTCCCTGCACTTTAAGAGAGCCGCTCCCCTGCTCGCTCTCTGTCGGCTCACTTTCGTCTTGCAAGTGCCAACTCACCGCATCAATCGGAAAATGACTACCTGTCGGCAACACTTCAATATCATCATCCAGCGAACTGAGGTAATCTTTGTCAGAGCGATCAATCACCGCTCTAACTTTATTCAGTGCGTGTTTGAAATCTTTCAGTGAGTTGGCATCAAGGCTTGCTACCAGCAGTTTTTCCCCAAGCAACAGGGAAGCAGCTTCATCAAGCGTGAAGCTGACAGGGGGTAATCGGTAACTTTGCTCAAGAAAATATCCGACCCCCGCTTCGGCTCCGATGGGGACACCCGCGTTTTCTAGCGTTCTGATGTCACGGTAAATCGTGCGTTCAGAAACGCCAAAATGGTCTGCTAAAAATCGTGCTGTGACAATTGTTCGCGTTTGCAGCAGTAATAGAAGGGAGGTGACTCGGTCGAAGCGGTTCATTGTCGTCGTATTTTCCAAAAAGCTGGCTAAAAGTCATGTTTGCTCATGAACAAACTACCAAATCACCGCTCACGCTTCCAACCGTCTGCAACCATTGACTAAACGCCGCGTTGTTAGGCGCACATAGCTTGGTTGAATAGGTTTGCAAGACGCGCAGCTTGCTCAAGTTGGTCAACGACTGCGGCAATGCGCCCGTCATGCGCTGGTTGGAGTCAACGACCAACTCTTCGAGGTGAACCAAGTTGCCGAATGAATCGGGAATGCCGACCGTGAACTGCTGCCCGTTGAGATAGAGGAAGCGCAGGTTGGTCAGATTGCCCAACATCGCTGGAACTTCTCCCGTTAAGCCAACGCTCGGCGAGGCACTACCGTAGATGAAAAGGTGCGTAAGCTGCGTCAGTTGCGCCATTGATGCAGGCAGCGTGCCGCTTAGTTGCCCATTGGACAGGTAGAGGGTTTGCAGTTGGGTCAACTGACTGATCTCCGCGACGACCGCGCCCTTTGCGCCAGCTTGCAACTCGAAATAGGTGATGTGTCCATTCGTGCAGCCCAGCAATGCCCATTCACATGGATTCGGCCGATTAAACCACAGCGCACGATCTTGCCACTCTGTACCGTTCATGCCCTCGTAGATAGCGACCAGCGCGTTACACTCGCTGACGGGAATCGCCGTTACGCCGCTACAGTCGAAGTTGGCCTGTGCCACAGGTGGCGCGGGCTGGGCGGCGGTGTTGCAGTAAATGATTGGCTCAACGCCGATGGTGCGCTGTGCCAAGTTGTAGTATTTACTAAATAATGAGACTGTGTAGTAAATAATGAGACTGGCGACCACTGGGGGACGTTTCATGCCTTAATTTCTATGTACGAAATAATGAGACTCCCCTACCCCCGTGTAAGAAATAA
>JAUIAP010000065.1 GCA_030425205.1 Anaerolineae bacterium | reverse complement strand
TGATGAAAGCTGAACGTTCGACTACAAAGGAATCGCCCAACGCGATTGAAACAAAGGCGGTTGTGATTGAAGACAAGTCGAGCGGGGTTCGACTACAAAGGAATCGCCCAACGCGATTGAAACTGGTATCCGCAATACTTTGTACCCTGCGCCGCCAGTTCGACTACAAAGGAATCGCCCAACGCGATTGAAACTTATCATTCGCCTCTTCCCACTCCTTGCTTTTCCCCGTTCGACTACAAAGGAATCGCCCAACGCGATTGAAACTGTAGACCTCTTCGCCGCGCTCAGGGTCGAGCTGGAGTTCGACTACAAAGGAATCGCCCAACGCGATTGAAACAATACTTGTCGTGTCAAAACCGTAGGAACGAAGTTGGGTTCGACTACAAAGGAATCGCCCAACGCGATTGAAACTGGATGATGTTGCTGAATTCACGCAACTGACCGACGTTCGACTACAAAGGAATCGCCCAACGCGATTGAAACTATTGTGCGCAACACGGCAGGGACAGAACTTGAGGGTTCGACTACAAAGGAATCGCCCAACGCGATTGAAACAGTGCCTACTAAATCGGGCAAACATTACAAACGGGTTCGACTACAAAGGAATCGCCCAACGCGATTGAAACCGTCTGCTCTACGGCTGCGCCTCTCCATCTCCAGGTTCGACTACAAAGGAATCGCCCAACGCGATTGAAACTTTACACGTATGCGCGGCGTGGTGTGGGGGCGATGGTTCGACTACAAAGGAATCGCCCAACGCGATTGAAACCATCCTTTTGTGTGGCGGTATGAAGTTCATGCCCCGTTCGACTACAAAGGAATCGCCCAACGCGATTGAAACCTGGTACTAAAGGCGCGTCAGTTGGGGTTGTCGTGGGTTCGACTACAAAGGAATCGCCCAACGCGATTGAAACGTGATTAGTTGATTGTTGCTCATCATTACTCTCGTTCGACTACAAAGGAATCGCCCAACGCGATTGAAACTCGTAAAGAATCGCATTGTCGATTGCCAGCCCCGCCGCGTTCGACTACAAAGGAATCGCCCAACGCGATTGAAACTATCGCTGCGACAATCTCATTGTATTCAGCGTTGATGAAATGAGTGATGTCACTCGCTACCAACTATCACGGTACAAGCGATGAACCATCCGTTGCCTGAGTGGCAACTCAAGATTACAAACATGCATCAACAGGCTCGCTTTCCAATGCAAGCACGCCAAAATCACAGCGATGCGTCGCGCGCAGCGTCGCACGCTGGACGAACCGCTCTAACGCCTCAACGCCGAGCGCAAATTCGCGCAGGGCTTGCGACCGCTTGCGGCGCACGCTGCGTTGGCGTAAGCGGGGGAGATTTTCGGCCGAATCGTACTCCATCCCATAGATCAGGTGTAGATACTCTTTGCCGCGCACCTTGAGCGCGGGCTGGATCAATCCCTTTGCCCCGCGTGCCACAAAATCATGCGGCTTGACGACCATCCCCTCGCCACCCGTAGCCGTCAGCTCCTCCCACCACGCAACGGCGGCTTGACACGCTGCGCTATCCGCTAAATCGACCGTGCGAAAGGTGGTGCGAAACAGGGTGGAGTGTACAACTCTTAGCTTGCGAGCCCAGTGCAGAAATCGCAGCCCGCAATGCAAATTGGGCAATCTATCTGCTCTTTCAAAGCCAACATTCTAACCCCACAAACCCGCACAAAGTGGCACAAAAAGATGCTTGACAAAGGTGCGGTCGGTAGCTACCCTTACGCGCAATTCAAGATTTGCCCGTGCTAAGATAAGAATTGTGTTCCAGAAATTCCACAGTCGTGCTTAGCTGTAACCCAGATCAAGGTAATTTATACGTCGTCAGTTGTTTCTACTTTCGCCTAACAACAATCACTTTCTGGCACTGCTCAGAAAGGTCTGTTTATGTTGTGTATGCCATCGATTCGCGAGCCATCCGAGGGATGGCTGGTCGTGGACCTCTGTCCTTCATCAGGAGCAATATGCCAGAACCGCCGATCGATCCAGCAATGCTAGTATGCCCACACGCTATCTTGCGCGGCGTGGATTGTAGGAGTGCAATTTTTACAAAACACAGCGTTTTGTTAAGGAGTAAATGAAGTGTTAAAGCGATTTTTTGTTCTGCTTATATTTCTGGGGGTGACGTTGGCAATGCTGCCGATTAGTGCCGCTGTAGCGGACGAAGCGTGTGTGATCCCTGAGACGGGGCCGTGGCCGCCATGTGCAACGGGGGGAGCGGCGCAACCGCCAGCAAGTGCTGGAGAATGTGTAATTCCCGAATCAGGGCCATGGCCGCCATGCGCGACGGGAAGTGGCGGTTCGTCTGCTCCCGCGTCACCGCCAAGCAATGGTGCGGAATGCGTAATTCCTGAATCGGGACCGTGGCCGCCGTGCGCGACGGGTGAGGGTGGCGGTTCAACGACAGCGACACCAAAACCGACCCCTGATGCGCCACAGCCTGCCCCAACACCAACGCCAGTCGATGGGAGCGCACCACATCCGCGCTTCGGCCGAATTGTCAGTACGCAGGTGATGTCAAAAGATACATACGAAGTATTTGTACAGGTTGAAGTAGAAGGGATTGAGGCGGGGAGCTGGCCATTATTTTTGTTTTATGATCCTGATAACTGTTTTGAGCAGTGCCATAAACCAGATGAAGTAAATAGCTATAAAATTTCAGGGGGTGGGACACTGCCAGAGGGCGAAACGAGTGGTGTGTTCACGACTAAGATTCATGCAGACCGACTGCTTTGCCCATATCAGCCAGAGACAAAACGGATTGTTGTGGCAGTGACAGATTTAAATGAAGCGATTGAAAACTTTACCAATGGACGACCTATCGTGTATGAGATTATCCATCAATTTCCGCTGGAACATCGATGGTGTCAGTGAGTTAGCGTCAGTGGCTACATGGTAAAACTGAAATCGGCCGAACCCCTACATCCGACCGATTTTCAGAACCCTACTCGCGTCGCCGCAAGCGCAGCGCAAGTACCGTCAACAGCAACAACTGCACGACAAACAGCCACACCAACGCACTCGCCAGCGTCCCTGTTTCAATTTGCGCTACTGACACCGCTAACTGATCCGCATCAACATCAAGCGCATAGGCACCAATTGTCCTGACGTTGCCGTTTGCATCCGTCGCTTCAACAAACAGGTTGTAGCGACCATTTGGATCGGACAGTTCGAATGTTGGCGTAAACGACCACTCTGTTCCGTTAAATGCCGTTGTGGGAACGCGCTCACTCGTGCCGTCGGGTCGCTGGATGCGGATGACGACTGTCTGTACGCCAGCCCCATCGCTCACCGTCCCTGCCAGCACTGGTTCACCCGCACGCGCTGCGTAATCCGTTTTGGCGACTTCAGTGATGTGCTTCGTCACCACAATGGTCGGCACCATCTTGTCAATCACCACGTCGAGCCAGTCGCTTGTGGCGACGTTGCCAGCGTAGTCGGTTGCACGCACGCGGTACTGTTTGGTTATATTGGCCTCGCTGACCATGGCGAAGGTGTCAAACCAACTTGCCTCGTTGGTTTCAGTTGAAACTGCAAATGGCAAGCTATGCCAAACGCGATCGGCCGATTCCCGCTGAATTTCGATCAGTGAAATGCCGCCCTCTGCTGGCACAATATCCTGCGCCGTTCCCGTCACCGCGCCTGTCGCGGTGATAACGGTTGTCAGCGTCGGTGTGATGACGGGGGGCGTTGTATCTACGGTGAACGTCACCGTGTCAATTGCACTCACGTTGCCAGCCGCGTCAGTTGCACGCGCCTCCACCGTGACCGTATCACCAGCCACGTTCAAGATTTGGTTCCAGAACGCTGTCCCAGAGGCGACCAGCCACGTCGCATCACCCGCTTTCCGCACTTCGACCAGCATGACACCCGCATAGTTATCCGCCGCAGTGCCATTGAACAGCTGATTGCCGCTGTTAACCACGACGTTCTCTCCAAAGTCAGTTATGTCAACCGTCGGCGCAATAGCGTCCACAACGTGCCGTTGTGTTGCGCCTGGGAGATTTGAGCGCGATGGTGAGGTAGTCAAGAGCACAGCGTCTATCCCGCTCAAATCAGCATCTAGTTCACCCGCAACGGTAAAGCGAACCGTTTCGCGTGCTGGCAACGTCGGAATTAGCGCGACAAACGGATCGCCTGCGCGACTGATGGTTGGGGATGAGGCGGACAGCACGTTGAGACCAGCTGATGGTGAAAGCGTGACGGCGACGTTGGTCAACGAAATCTGCTCGTAGTTGAAGATGGAGACGGTGTAGCTGATCGCGTTGTTCGGCCCTAGCCCCGCCAGTTCTGGCTGTGGACTGCTAATCGAGATAGCCAGAGCCGCGCCAGTCGGCTGTCCGTCGTTGGGTGCCGCGATGTCGCAGATGTTGTTCCATGTGTAGACGCTGTCCCACAAGCTGCTGAGTCGGTTGCTCGTTGGGAAGACGGCGACTGCCTGCGCGCCGTCCTCGATATAGGAGAGCAGTCGCGCACTGCTGACAGTGTTGATGTCCCACGGGATGTGCACTTCTGTGCCACCGTTGGTTGTGTGGACAAATGTAAGCGGGGTCGCTGACCAGTGGCCGCTGTATGTCCAAAGGCGTCCTGTGGTTTGACTACTGACTTCAATGGCGTATTCGGCCGAAAGTGGCAACAGTCGCTCACCCTCAACAGATTGCGTCGTCCCACCACCAACCGAGTCGAGATATGCCCACCACGTCTTGCCATCACCAAACCAGCCGTTGCTCAGGCCGAGATACAGCCCGTCCCCGTCCCACGTCGTGTAGAGCACGGGGTTGTCGGGATGGCGCACATCGTTGCCGAGCCGCTCATCGGCGTCCCACTCGCCGTCAGGCACGTTGATGAAGCCATCGAGCGTGATTGACTGCGAACGCACGCCGCACGCGACCGATGGATCGGCAAACGTGCCGATGCGCCAGGGGCCGAAATCCCACTGCGTGCGGTTGCCGGCCGCGTCGACCGCCATCAGATGAGCATACCAGTCGCCGTTTGCATCGAGGTCACCCGTTAAGCTATTGCCCGTCACCGCTTGGGTGGGGGTGCTTTCGGCCGATTGATCAAGCGAGGCGAACATCTGCGTCGCCGTGTTGTCCACGATCTCCTGCCACGCAACGGTCAGCGTTTGGTAGCTGTCGAAATGTGCGTCCTGCGGCAGCGAGAACGTCGCGGGAGCCACACCGGCGGGCGGTTCGATGTCAATTGTCAGCGCGACTGTATCCGTTGCCTGTCCACCCGCCACATCAGTGGCGCGCGCCAGAGCCACATAGCTCGCGCCCGAATTGTTGCCGGTCGGGTTCCACGTCAGCGACCACTGATCGCCATTGAGCGTCGCCAACATCCACGTTGTGCCGTTATCGACGCTGACCTCAACGTGGGAGACACCACTATCATCAGTTGCCGTGCCTGTGAAGTTGACCGTGTCGGAGAAAACGACGTTTGCGGCTGGTGTCGTGATAGTGATCTGCGGTGCAACTTGATCGAGCGTGACGTTGATCTGATGCGGCGCAGAGCTGGCGCGCGTGCTGCGTTCGGCCGATGTCGTCAGCTGATGCTGACCGCTGTTCGGCAAAACAACCGTCGCTGTCCAGCTTGTGAAGGACGCGCTCGGGTCGTCGAGCGTCGCCTCAATCGGCGCGCCGCCATCGACCTGTACCGTTACCTTGCCCACGCCCGCGCCGCTCGTAAAGCGTGCAAAGCCCGTCAGGTGCAGGGTCGCCTGATCGACCGTGCCGCCGTCCACCTGCGAGATGATGGTCGCCACGTTGCCACTGTCGGTTATGCTAAAGTTGCGTTCGGCCGAAACGCCCGCGTTGCCAGCCCCATCCGCGACGTGCGCCGTCGCCGAGAAGTCACCCGGCTGCACGGGAATCCACGCGGCGAACTCGCTCTGGGCGACATCCTGCCACGTGGCGGCGTGGCGTGTGCCGTTGACCATAAACCATGCGCTGTGGGCATCGACCGCCGTCGTGCGCCCAACCAGGCGAACCGCCGCCTGATCGCTGCTGCTGTTGTCGGCGGGCGAAACCCAAGCGACGTCAGGAGCACTGTTGTCAACGCGAATCTGGCCGTCGTACAGCGTCAGCAGCGCGTCTTCGACGTTGCCGTTGGCGTCGGTGGCGCGGCTGAACAGGCGATACAGCCCCTCATCGAGTTGGCTCAGGGTGGCCGTCCAGTAGGAAGCGGTCTCGTTGGGCGTGTTAAGCGTGGCGGCCTGCCAGTCGGTTGGAACCGTTGTGCTGATCGGTTGCGTCGTGTCGGCGATAGGAACGAGGCTATATTCGGCCGAAGCCACCCCCGAATTGCCCTCCACGCACGACTCACCTTCCATGCCAAACAGCAGCGCAAACGGGACGGCGGTTAACTCGAACGCGCCACGATCCCGATTGGCACCCCCACCGACCACCGTCTGTGTGTGGAGCGGGTTCGCACTGTCTAACGCAGGCGACGTGGGAGCGAGGTGATAGGGATTGCCAAATGGGTCTTGAATGAGCTGGGGATCGGCCGAAATATCATCCAGCCCGGCCGTCACGCCATCATAATCCCCCGCTGCGTTGAACAGTACGTTAAAGTCGCTCGTGATCGTCGCGTTGCCATCTGCTTGCAAACCGCCGCTGCCATTGTTGGCCACGATGCTGTTGCCCAACGCCAGCGATGCCGAATGGCTGGCGCGTGCGCCGTACTGTGCGTTATCGACCAGCGTGTTGAAATCTGCCTGACCCGTCGCGTCGTCGGCAAACAGCAGGCCCACACCGTTGCCCGCGATCAGGTTCGCGCGCAACAGCACGTTGCTGCTGCCCTCACCGACAGACACACCGCTGCTGTTTGGCGAGCCTGTGATGTGGCAATGTTCGATGGCGACGTTGCGCACGCGCTCCATCTGGATGGTCGGTGCATCGTCGGCCCTAATCGTCGTCTCATCCGCGCCGCTACAGACCAAGCGCACGTAGCTCGGCATCGTCAAACGCTCATTGTAAACACCTGCCGCCACGCCAACGGTATTGAAGCCGCTATCCGGCACGCCAAGCGTCATTGTGCGGCTGTTGGCCGCCGCCAACGCCTCTGAAATGGTGCTAAATGCGTCCACGCCGAAGAGCAGGCCGTCGTTGAGACAGGTCTGGCAGTATTCGTCGTCCGCATAAAACCCCGCTGCGCCAAACTCGGCATAACCGATGTCGATGCGTCCGCCCGTGCCGGGGGGAGTGGGGTCGCCTGGGCTGCCTGCGTCGATCATGGGCGAGGAAGCGACGAGCGTAAAGTCGTTGGCGAGAACGTTGCTAAAGACGGGATCAGCGAAGATTTCTCCCAAGCCCGGTTCGGAGGCGGGGGAGCCGTCGATCACGAAGTCTTGGCTGTTTCCAAAGTAGCCGTTGTAGCGGTGCAGGGTCGTGGCTGCACCGCTTTGGTAGCTGAGCGCGTCGCCACCGTGGTTGACAAATAGCGTGTTGCGAACGTCGATGCTGGCGTTGTTGGTTGCCTGCACGCCGTTGACATTGTTGACGAGCGTGTTGTTGAAAATCTGCACATCGGTCGTCGCACCGTCGAGCGCAATTGCGTCTTGCGCGTCGCGAATGATGTTGCGCGTGATGCGGATTGCGTCCGAGCCGTCTTCGATGTGCAGACCATCGGCCGATCCCTCTCCGTTCAGCGTCAGGTTGGCAACCGTGACCCCCTGCACGCCTTCCAGCGTCACGAGCGGTAGGCCGACTGTGTCTGAATCGGGTTCAATGATCGTCATCGCCGCGCCCGAGCCAAGCAGCGTCACGCCGCTGACCAGATAGAACAGCTCCTGATAGACGCCAGGATCAAGCGTAACCGCCTGTGCGCCGCTGTCGATGGCGGCCTGGATGGAGGTGAAGCAGGTCGAGCAGGCGTTTTCGGCCGAAACCGTCGCCGGTGGTGCGTAGTCGTAGTAGCCGCCTGTGAGTGCGGAATCGGCCGATACGCGCACCCCGTTCGCCGCATAGTCGAGGAACGCCGCTGCGGTGTGGGTATGTGTCACCGTGCCGCTCGCCGCCAGCGGTGTCCACGTTGTCACGCCGCCCACGAGTTCGACGTTGGTCGCGTCGAGGCCGAAATCATCTCGCCAGCTGTCATCCTGTTCATGACCGAACCAGGTCGCTGTCGCCGCGCTTTCTGGCACAGCCATCACCACGTTCTCTAGCGTCAGCTTGGTCGGCCTGTCGCTGACCGGCTCAAAGCGCCACAGCTCGCTGCTGTCGCCGCCGATTGTCAGGTAGAGCGTACCATCAAAGTTGACCAGCCCAGAGCCGGGACCGACGGGATTCAGGCCGCTCATCAGTGCGTCGAGCGATTCCCAGCGATCCTCGGTCAAGTGGTAGCGTCGCAGCAGCGTCGCACCATCTCCCCTAGCCGTCACGTAGAGGTAGTCGCCGCCGTCCCACGCTCCTGCGGGAGAAAATGCGGTAAACGGTGGGGCCGCACGCACGCTCCAGCTATCGTCTGCGATGTCGTAACGCAGGTGACGCTGCTGATTGAGATTGTTGCTGCCCAACAGCAGATGCAGTGCACCGTCTGCGTAGGCAAACACCGTATGAATGTCAAGTCGTTCGGGCAGACCACCCAAATCATGGCTGGCATACTCTGTCCAGCTATCCGCCCCTATTTTGTACCCCCACAGTCGATAGCGATTGTTCCGGATGAAGATCGCATAGGTTGTATCGTTATCTACCTTCACCATGCGGGCATCCCCACCCATGCGGTGGAGGGCGAAATGGGTGTCGAGCGTCGGTCTGCCAATGTTATTGGGAAGGACGCGGTAGGATTGCGCCCAGCGCGTCACGCCATTGACATCGACGCTATTGGCGTCGGTGAACGCGCCGCCAGCATACAGGTCATCTCCCAAGCGCAGCAGCGCGTTCACACGGGCGTTTGCACCGCCCCCATATGTGTTCCAACTCGACCCGTTCCAACGCTGGATGTACGAACTAAAGTCTCCACCAGCAATAATATCGGTCTCGTTGATCAAGTCGACGGCATATACGGTGTCATCTAAACCAGAGCCGAGCGTCTGCCACGCACTACCATCGTAAAACGCGATGCGAGGAGAAGGGACGATGTCAATGACCGTATCTGGATCTGGGATGATGATCTGATTAAAGGCACCTCCCAGTGCGAGGAGACCATTGTTGGCCGCGATACTGTGAATCGTGCCGTTTGCTGAGAGCAGACCAAGCGATTGATTATCGCCCCACTCTCGGTCCACAATATGGCGAATGGCGAAATTACCAAATGGTGATACGCGGCTCGCCTGATCAAAGTTGCCGCCGATATACAGCCGATCGCCGTCTTTCTCCAGCGCATAGACCGCATCGCTCGCTGAGCCGCCGACGCCCTCATTGACGGTTTGCCACGCTACTCCATTCCACTGCGCTAGGTTGTGGCGGATGCCACCGTCGTTTGAACTGGCTTTGGCCTTCACTTCGAGTGAACTGATACTATTGTCCAGATTGTGGTCACCCCCGCTAAACTCGACATGCTTCAAATGCTCATAGGGGCGAGCCACAATGGCCATTCCGCCATCGTGGGAGAGCTCTTCATTCCGATACGCCTCGACATAAACAAGCTCACCGACGTACATGGAGCTAAATTCGTCGTTGTCTGACTGTAAGAAGTTGTGTGTGCCGATAGAGAAAACCGTGCATTCACCTGAAAAGTCCGGTTCGTAGTAGCCAACCACCTCGTAGTCATTGGGAGTGCTGCAGTCGCTGTTGCTCGGTGGTGTCGTTGGTGCGTACGCGACCGCTTCAACTCGAAGTGAGCCGACGTCTTGGAACGCAAACTCGCCGTTCTCAAAGGCGTAGTCATCTAAATCAGCCACGCTGTGAGGCATGACCAGTTTAGAGCCTTGCAGATTTGTCTCGTCATAGAGGATGGCACGCACAAAGCGCCCCACTAAGATCGAGTTGCTATGATCTGACGGAAAGATCGCGCCATTTGCGTTGTGATGATTACCCACATCAAACTTGTAGCATTCATCGTCTGGGTCGCTCTTGCCATAGTTGCGAGCTTCGAACAAAACCACCTGGTATTCGGTTGGTTTACACGCTTCGCGAACGCCCGACAGATTGGGCAGAGGAAGCCCCGCCGGTTCGGTAAAATTGCCGCCGACAAACACGCCGCCTGTGCCGTCCGCTTCAAGTGCATGAACGGTTCCATCAAGACCTGAGCCGAGCGCGTACCAACTGTCGTTCCATCGGCCGATATTTGCAGCGTCAACATTACCTACCTGCGAGAAGTCACCACCCACATAGAGCGATCCCCCGCTCGACGCAAGCGCACGGACGACGCCGTTCGCGCCACTGCCAAGCGAGTGCCACTCGTCACCATCCCAATAGGCGACGTTGTTGGCCGCTACCCCATCGACCGACGTAAAGCTGCCGCCGATGTAGAGGTCGCCCTCGTGTTCAACAACGGCGTTGACGCTGCCCCCCGCGCTCAGGCCGCTTCCCAGGTTATTGGTTGGAATGATGTTGAGACGACCGTTTCGGCCGAAGATCAGCTCTCCGCCTGTTCCTAGATTGGACGGCAAGCTGCTGTTGGTTGACCAACTATCGGTGGCTGGGTCGTAGAAGCCAATCGCGTCAGGGTCGGCGTTCGGCACGGCGTAGAGAGTGGCGGTATCTGCTACAAGCGTTCCCCCCGACTCGATCGTGCCGCCGTCCCAATCGCTAAGTTGTTCCCACTGGGGCGTGTAGCGCGGATCGCTCTCGCCCGTCGTGTGGATGATTTCGGCCGAACTGCCGTCCGACGCAAAGGTGCTGTCGGCAACCGCCAGCGTACTGACCCGATCCATACTCACGGCGTGGTCGAAGTCGTAAACGAGCAGTCGGTCGAGTTGCGTCCGCAGTGTGGGCGTCATTTCGCCGCTGACCCCCGCCTGCACAAGCTGTACGCCGCTGCTGACGTTGCGCAGCGTCAACCGCGAGACGCGCACGCCGTCCGCATTGCTGACCGTCACGGCGACGCCTCCCTGCCCATCGACAAAGACCGCGTCGGGATTGACTCCCTGCACCGTCACGTCACTGGTTGCGAGCGTGAACGGCGTGTAAAGACCTGGGTAAACCGTAATCGTGTCGCCAGCCGCCGCCGAATCGACCGCCGCCTGAATCGACGCGAAGCAGGGAGCGTTGCCGCCGCACAGCTGATCATCATCGACGTGTAGGGTTGCTTGGCTGGCAGATCGGCCGAAGCCACCCACAGCCTCGGTCTCCTGCGCCGCCGCAACGGGCAGGCTGTCGATGGCGTAACGCGCTGTGTCCTCAAAGTCGATGCGGCGTGTCGGGGTCGCCTGTGTCTCCTGAGGCAGCACGAGCAGGTCGGACGAGAAGTCACAGTTGACATCGGCTCCCGCCGCAAAGGGCGTGGAGGCGGCGTCGGCAACATCCAACACCGTAGCGGCCACAGGCGGCGTCGCGGCAAAGTCGAGCGCGCCGTGAATTAAGTAGGCAGTGTTGACCGCCGTACCGAGCAAAATGTCGTTCAATCCATCGGCATTGACATCGCCCGGCGCGACCAAAAAGGCGTTGGGCGCGGGCGCATAGCCCGACAGCTCGCGATGGACAGCCCATGTGCTGCTGGCCGAACCGAGGACGAGACGCGGAGCGTTGCCGCTGCTAAAGATGAAGTCATCGATGTCATCTCCATTGACGTCCCCGAGCGCGACCGCCTGATCGGGGCCAAAGCCGCTGCTGGCGAAGAGGTGATGGTTGTCTGTCGTGGGAGCGAGGTCGATGTTGCTGCCCGGTGTAAAGGCGGGGAACAGCGCGGCCGATTGTAAATACAACCCAACCCCGCCACCGAGCGCGTCTGTCGGATCCGTCACAACCCAGTCATCGAGCTGGTCGTTGTTAAGATCACCCACGCCGATGATGCGGCTTTCAGCACTGACGCTAACCGACGCAGCGGCTTGTAGCGGCGCGTCCACATCTGCGTCATCCCACAGCAGTTCGCTACTTGTAATGAGTAAACCGGTGGTATTGCCGCCAATAAAGAAGTCGCTCGCGCCATCGTTGTTGACATCCCCTGCGGCCGAAACCCACTGCCCCAGTCCAAAGCCATCAGGTGCGGTGAAGATGCGCTGCGACCCGTCGAGAGTCTCCTCGATGGTTGTGTCACCGTAAATTTGGGTGCGCCCATAGACGAGAATGGCGCGGTTGTTGGCGGGATCACCGATGAGGAAGTCGGCCAAATTGTCGGCGTTGACGTCGCCAACGGCGGCGATTTGCGTGCCGAGTTCTGCGCCCGCCGTACCGACGATGCTGCTGCCGCTGTCGCTGAGCAGTTCGCTCCCGGCAGGCAGCGTCCAGTCGCCCGCCTTGCCGTAGACGATGTGAATGCGTCCAGCGCCGTCATCGGCGTTGGGTAGGCCAATTGCCATGTCGCCACGACCGTCGCCGTTGAGATCGCCCAGCCAAACAAGGTTCACGCCTGCGTCATCATCGTGGACGGTTTCGGCCGAAAGCCACACCGTCGCATCGTTCAGACTGTCGATCTCACCCGCTAGCTCGACCGGACGCGGCGGCTGCGGCAGGTTGCCGACATCGTTGGCATAGCCAAAAATCGTCGCGCCGGGATCGGTTGAAATCGTCGTGAGCGTGTCGTCGGTCAGGTGGGTCGTCAAGTTGCTGCTCGGCGGCACGACGTCGACAACTACGTTGCGCTCGATTACGTCGCTGATGTTGCCCGCCGCGTCAAAGCTGCGCAGTTCAAATTTGTGGTCGCCCTGCGCGTTGAAGCCAAGCTGCCAGTCGTATGACCAGGTCGAGCTTGTGCCGTTGTCGCTGAGCGTCGTCGCCTGCCAAAGGGTGTCGTCGATACGAATTTGCACCTGCGCCACACCAGAGAGGTTGTCGGTGGCGCTGCCCGTTAGCTGCACGGTCGAGCCGACGTTATTGATCAGTGCGCCCTCGACAAAGGTGGTGCTGACGGTGGGCGGCGTGTTGTCGACGGTGACATCAACCGACTCGATAGGACTGGTTCGGCCGAAATGATCGACCGACTGCGCGCGCAGCGTGTACACCCCATCAGCGGGCAGGTGCCACGAGTGCGCCCACGGCCCCGTGCCGGTGGCGGAGACAAAGCCGTTACCGTCGTCCACATCGATCTGCACGTCTGTCACCCAACTGGTTGGGTCGTCGGCATTGCCACCGACGACAAAGCTGCTGCCGTTCAGAACCGCGCCGTCCTGCGGCGCACGGAAGGAAACGCTTGGGTCGTCGTCATCGACGAAGTAGCCGATCGCGCCGTCCAGCACCTTATCGTCGTAGGGCAAACGATAGGTAATTTGGTCGGCGACCGACGTACGGCGTACCGTTGGGTCAGCCTGCGCGACGATGAGCACGTCAGCGTACTCGCCAATTTGCAGCGTGTGATCCTGCAACCCATCAGAACCAAAGTTCCATCGATAGCCAGAGCCGCCGTTCGCGCAGGTGAAGGTCTGAGCGCGTGGCGTGCGGTCTGGCCCCATTGCGCCAGCGGAGATGTTGATGAGTGTCGCGGGGAGGCAAACACTCAGCGTTTGGTCAACGGGCAGTTTGCCGACGCTGGCAACGCCAACCGTCAGCGAAATCGTGTCGCCCGGCTCAACGTAGATAGCCCACTGGCCGTTATCGCTAGGCTGATATTGCGGTGCGTGTGGCAGCATAAGCAGCCCCGGCGCATCGTTGGGCGCGTAGGGGCTTGTGCCGTTGTCGCGTTCCTGTGAATCGGTCAGCAGGTCGTTGTCGGCGTCCGCCAGCAGTGGATCGGAGTAAACCATTAGCGTGCCAGCCGTCGGTACGACTATCTCCCAGCCACCCTCCCAGTCGCTGTCCGCATTCTGATGAAAGACCTCCTCACCATCGAGCAGCCCGTCATCGTCGCTGTCTGCGTCGTCCACGCGCGTACCAATTGACAGCTCAAGACCGTCGAGCAGACCATCCTCGTCTGTGTCCGCGACGTAGGGGTTGGTACCTAATTTTGCTGCATGGTTCAGCTCAAAGCCGTCCGACAGCCCATCGTTGTCACTGTCCCATTTATCCGGTTGCAGCAGAATGGACGCCTCGCCGACATCATCAAGCCCATCGCCATCGCGATCGTCATTGCGAATCTCGCTCCATTCCCAAAATCCGGTCAGGTCGGCCGGCAGAATATCGATGATCAGATCACTCACAAATGCGGTTGCTTCGTCATCATCGAGCGCATCGGGCAAATTGACATCTTCCGTCTTGATCTTGCAGCCAAACAGGATACACAGTTCGTACCGCAGGTCAAAATCGACAAACGTTCGGACCGTCAGAATCTGGTTGCGCCCGGCTCCACCGAAGTCAAACCGACTGCCCACGTGATTGCGGCAGAGGATCTGTTCACCTGGATCGACCACCTCACAGCGTGAGTCGTCGCTGGCATCGGCTGTGTCACGGTCGGCAAGCGGGGTTCCATCGGGCAGCGAGTTACGGTTCATGATGCGAACATGGCTAGGGGCTGACCCTTCATACCAGGCCAAC
Source organism: Anaerolineae bacterium (assembly GCA_030425205.1). GTDB lineage: Bacteria > Chloroflexota > Anaerolineae > Promineifilales > Promineifilaceae > CALECP01. The sequence goes on along the minus strand of JAUIAP010000065.1, from coordinate 8,731 downwards.
GCACCCGAGTCGTGTAGATCGTCGGTGATGTGACGTTCATTGACCTGGACGTAATCGCCTTGAAAAAAATCTCTCGCTGTATAGTTCGTTCCCGTGCGATCGATCTCTCCGCTGAAGGTATCCGAGAGTAGCACGCCCCCATTTTCGACAGCTCCGCCCCCATGCATAAAATCGGGTGCGTCATCAAATTTGACCTTTGCCCCTTCGAACGACACATCACCAGGTTCTGAAATGAGCGTCGTGCGAACGAGGGTTTTGGCGATCAGGCCGGTGATAAATCCCGAAATGCTGTAGGTATCGTCCGCCGTAAACATCGTGACTAAGACGAGAATCGCGTCAACAAGTGCCCCAATGGCGATGACAATCAGGACAATCGCACCAGCGAGTGTGCCGACGGGGAAAATCATTAGTGCCACCATGGCGGCGATGATTACAACCAGCAGGATCAGCGCGATGATGGTCGCTACAATGGCCTCGCCGATCGCCTCATCAACGGTGGCACGGCTCTTCGAATTGGCGGCTAATAGCCCAAACATGACCCAGATCACGACAATTTGAACGAGGGCGGCAGCAATAGCAATAACGATGCCGACGACGAGCAACACAACGGTGGCGGCAGTGATGGTGGCGGCAAGCGTCGCCCCCGCCTTGACAAGTTGATAAATTGCCTTGACGAGCTCCATGATTGCGACGATGAGGGAAATTGCGTTGGCGATGATACCGATGACAACGACGGTCGCGTTGACACCTTTCAACGCGTCTTCGTCGCAATTATTACCCGCGTCGCTATCTGCTTCCAAAGCCCCACACACCACAAGGGCGACTGAGAGCGGTGCCGCGATTGCTGCCAGCACAATGCCAATAATTGCCGCCGCCAGTCCAATACCCGTCCCCACTTTTTCCAGTCCAGATGGCACCTTGATCTCACCCGAACTAAATTTCGGTCCAAAGAGGAATGTGTCTAATCTGCCGGTGGGGTTTTGATTGCTGTAGCTGCGAATATCGATGATCGCGCCTATAAGATCGAAGATCGAGCCAACGGAGCTTATTCCCACATCGGTTAGTCCGCTGAACTGCTCGACCACGCCAAGGGCATTAGCCACGCCGCTCGTCTCCAGCAACTGTGAAGGTGCGTCTGAATAGTTATTGCCGACGACGCTCTGCTCGGCCGTGAGGGCTGGATCGTCGGAAAAGGGTGACAGCAGAGGCGTCTCACCGTATTGACTGACGCGCGTCAAGCCGACGTGGTAAGTGATGTAGCCGAGAAAAGCCCCGACCCGCATCCAGTCCGCGTCTACTGCGGGATACTCGGCCTGCATTTCGTCCGCCATCGTCTGCCAATCATCGGCCGAATAGCGGTGCATGATCAGCTCCATCATGCGGGCGGGCGTGGTGAGCTGCCAGCGACCCGTCGCGAACTCGTGGACGGTCAGCGACACGTCACGCACCTCGCTAGGAACGACTTGAGCGAGGTCGAACTGGACGGAGACGCTGCTCTGCGTCGTCTGTCCGCTACCCTCTGGCAGATCGAACGTTTTGTCCAGAATATCGACGTGCATGACGCCAAGTTCGGCCGATCCAAGCTGTGAACGCGTCGCCGTCACGAGCGAGGCACAGCGGAACTCGCTGCCGCTGGCGTCCGTACACTTTTCAGCGTACTGCGCCTCTGTGTAGTGGGTGTTGAGGAAGTTAAATATCTCATCACCCGAATAGGCTAGCATTTCGTCCTGATGGGTATAGACCAGCGGCGTATCGAGTGCGGCCAGCGGCTCGTCGATCCCCCACGTGCTGTTGTAAGGCGCGACGGGATTCTGGACGCGCAGCGAAATTTCGTGCAGCATACTGCGCTGCGCTGGTTGATTGGAAACCTCCATCGCATCCATAAAGGTGTGGTACAGCCCTCCCGCAAATTGGAAGAGCGTCTTGTCCTCGGTCGGGGTGCTAGGCGTGCCAAAAAACGCCACTTCGTATTCACCGCTGCGGATGACCTGCAAGCCCGTCAGGCGATAGGGTTCATAGTAGGTGTGCACGGGGCGCGTGTCCTGTGGCCCACAGCCCAGACAGAGGTCGTTTTGCACGTTGACCGCCCAAGCCAGACGCGCCCACTCCCAGCGTACGCTGTCAAAATCGTCAGGCGCATAGACCAGCTTGCCGTAGAAGTTGGACACCTTGCCGGTGCCCTGCGTCAGCAGCGGAATAGAAAGCCGGAACTGATCGTCATCGGCCGAGACGAGAATGCCATATTTCTGGGCGATGTCGCGGTTGGGGCGTGCGGACGCTAGCACCTCCAAATAGGGAATGAGCGTGATGTCGCCCGGCGAATCATCGAGGTCTTGCACGTTGCCCAGCGTGTCGAGCGGCCAGTCAAGTGGCGTGGTTGTATAGCGCAAATGATCGCTGTTTTCTGGCTGAACCTGGAATTCGATGTAGAGATAGTCGTCACCCGTGTCGCCCGACAAATTGAGGTCGAGCGTGTTGCGATAGGGCTGCATGTGGAAAGGGGAAAGGTCGATCGAGTCGTGCACGCCGTCGCCGTCGTTATCGTCATCCCATACGCTGGGAATGTCGTCTCCATCAGGATCATGGCTATCGACGGGTGCTAAGCCAATCGGAGCCGGCCACTCTTTTACATCGCTCAGACCGTCCTGGTTGGAGTCGATTTTGCTAGGATCCGTCGTCCATGTGCGACCCGCCATGGTGAAGCCAGCGATTTCAACCGAATCGGTGATTGTGTCATAGTCGGTGTCGAGGTTGTACTGGCTGGTGCCGATGCAGTTTTCGGCAAAGTCGGTCAGGCCATCGCCGTCGGCATCCTCATCCGTCGCGCCGTCGCCACATTGAGAGAAAAATTCCTCTGAATCTTCCGCTCGCGTGTTGCGCGTAACGCTGAATTTTGTCGTTTCTCCAGGCGCAATTTCAGATTGGCTCTCATCATCGGCAACTTCCACCCCGAGTGCTGCAAAAATTGGACTATCTTGCTGCGGTTGGTCGGCAGCGGCGCGGGCATGGCGTGCCAGCGCGATGTGATAGGTGAGAGGCGTCACCAGCGGTGTGACGATCATCATCAGCGAGAACGGAATGGCAAACCAGCGATAGACGCGCTTGGGATGGCGCAGGTAGAGTCGCAGAACGAGCAAGCCAACAAACACCATCGTGAAGGAGAGCAGCAGGTGGGGCAGCGCGGATAGGGCGATCGCCGTGGTTTGATCAACCGCCGCCGCTGGTGAGAAGTCGATCGGACTCGCCGTCCACTCAGTCATCACCCAGGCCCCCGCCTCGTTTGTGGTGACATGCGGGATGTCGAGCGGCTCGCCGTAGTTGCGAAAGTCCACGCGCATGTGCAAGCGCGCATCGTACAGCTCGTTCGCCTCAGGCATGAGCAGGTCCAGCGTCTGGCGACGCGGATAGCCCGCCTCGTCGAGCCAGACCTCGCCCGTTCCGGTCATGCGGCTGTAAGTCTCTGGAACGGAGTAGTCGAAGCCGCCCGGAAGCGTATTCGGCCGATCGGCCTGTAGCTCAGACACCAGAAGCCGCCCAATCTGCTCGCCACTGAGCGTAAAGCGGTAGTGAGTATATGTTTCGCCGCCAATGGCCTGTGTTCCGACCCGTTCAACGTCACCAGCCGCATCCAGATAGGTCAGGAAGTCGGTGCTGGGCGCAACGATCCCGAGCGGATTCTCGTCTTCAAGCGGCTCGATGTAGCCATCGGCCGATCTGAGGAACGTTTGCCCTCCCTCATGCACAACCTGTACCAGCTGCTGAGTCGCCTGTGCGGACGCAAAGCCCAGTTCCATCGCGGCGCGTTGTTCCGTCTCATCGACGCTGCCGTTCATCACCCATTCGACCGTTTCATCCTGCTTGCCGATCATTTGGGGATGGGGACGGGGAATGTAATTTTGGGTAATATCGGCCGAAAATTGGTACGACTCCGCTTCCCGCGCCAGTTGTGAAGCACGTTCGAGCGGGTTTAAGTTGTCAGCAAAGAGTTGGGGAATAGCGATAGCGGAAAGCAGCAGTATTGCAACGTGCAGTAGATGGCGATACCTTTTCACGAGCGTTCTCCTCAAATGATACGACAGACGATTTAGTTTTTCAGAAAGGTTGTTTTTGGAACTGCCTGCGTCTTCGCATTCTTTATGAGCCTTAGATCACACTTTGGCGATGAACCGAATATCGGGTTATTGACAAGGCGATGATAGGTTTGGCGTGACGAGTAAGTAAATGATGGATGTATGAGGGGGATGGTGTATTCACAGTTTTCTCCTTATCGAAAGGCGCGCATCCAATCTTCTAAGTTGTTGTGGCACTGCAAACAATCAACTACTAGGATGAGTCGATAATATAAATTGTATTATATTGACGAGGTGTTCCATAGGTGTTCCTAATTCGTTCCTAGAAGGGAAAATTGATTGAGAATTAGGCTGCATTTTTCAAAATTCCGATTACACTAAAGAAAAATGTCAAAACTAGCCATCCAGTTATTACAAAATCCGACGATCTCAACGGACGACGGTGTGCTGGTGCTGCGTGACGACAAAAGTTGGGCGTTACTGACCTATTTGCTCATTCATCACGATCAACCACAGCGCCGCGAACATCTTGCCGTCTTGCTTTGGCCTGAGAAGTCGAGCAAGGCGAGTCGTGCAAACTTACGCAAGGTGTTGTTCCACTTGCGCCGCACGCTGGCTAACGTTGCCGATGATCTGTTGGTAACGACGGCGCAGACGGTGATGGCACGGAAGGGGGAGGTAGTTTCGGCCGATATTTGGCAACTGCAAGAAGGGCTGGCGATAAAGACAATTTCTGCTGCAACACTCCCTGTTCTGCATCAGGTTGCCGCTACATATCAAAGTGAATTGCTCCCCAATTTGGTAATAGACCATTCAGATGCATTTAACAGCTGGCTCGACCAGCAGCGCGACCAGCTCCAGCAGGGGATCGAGCGGTTACTTACGGCACTGTCAAAATACCATAGGGAACTTGATCAGTTTGACGAGGCCATTCAGTTCGCAGAGCGACTGTTGCACATCGCGCCATATGATGAGGAAGCAGTGCGCCAGTTAATGCAGCTTTTTGCTGCCACAGGCCGCCGCGCCAATGCGATCCAGCTATATCGTCAATTTAGCCAACGCCTGGCAAGCCACGTGCATCTGCAACCAGAGGAGGCAACACGCCAGCTAGCCCGTCACATCGAACAAACCAATGTTGCTGCTTCCCCACCGCGTCGAGACAAGTTGCCCGCAGCGACTACGGAGCTGATCAGCCGCGCCAGTGAGTGTGAGCGCATCAGCAAGATGCTCAACGATCCAGCGTGCCGGCTGTTAACGCTGCTGGGTATGGGAGGGGTGGGTAAGACACATCTCGCGTTGACGGTCGCACACAATGAGCGTGCAGCGGGCTGGGAAGGCATCTATTTTGTCACGCTAGACGCGGACGTGGTGGTTTCGGCCGAAAGCGACCTCGCTGAACAACTGGCACATGGTCTGCATCTGAGCAGTCATGCGACCGCTGCGTACCAGCGACTCCTGCTTTTTTTGAACGGCATGAAGCGCGTTTTGCTATTCATCGACAATTTTGAACAGGCGGTTAAGGCGGCAACGCTGCTGTCCAAGCTATTGACAGATGTGGCCCACCTGACGATTTGCGTCACGTCTCGTTTACCCTTGCGCGTGCGTGCGGAGCATCTTTTTCGAGTCGAAACGCTTGCGCTGCCTGTTGATGGAAGTGTGGCAGCCCTCAGGCAAAGTGGGGCGGGGCTACTATTTTTGACGCGGGTACGTCAGATTCGGCCGAATTACATGCTAACTTCGGCCGAATGCCAAGCGATTTACACGATTTGTCACCTCACAAGCGGTCTGCCGATTGCGCTCGAACTGGCTGCTATCCGCCTGCGCCAAAGTGAGGCGCAGACAGTGGTAAAGCAGCTTCAAACGTCTATCATATCGCTCAGTACCGACCTGCGAGATTATCCCAAGCGACACCAAACAATGATGGCCGTCTTTGACAGTACATGGCGACTACTCGACACGCAGGAACAGCGCACATTCTTGCGACTGACCGTTTTTCAATCGGGCTTCACATTGGAAGCGGGCGCAGCGGTGGCACGGGCTGCCAAGCATGTCATCACACGTCTACACACAAAATTGCTTTTGCAGCGTCAAAACCAGCGCTATGACATTCATGCCTTACTGCGCCAAATCGGTGCGGCACGTCTGCAAGAAACGACCGACCAGCTGCACGATGCCCGCGCCGCACACGCTGACTACTACGCCACCTACCTTCAGCAACAGGGGGCGCGGCTCGATGATGCAGAGATGGTCGAAATTCTCGAACAAATGGCAGATGAGTATGCCAACTGTATGCGGGCTTGGCGTTGGTTAATTGAACAAGCAGATTGGGCGCGCGTTGAACGCTGTTGTGAAGGGCTCGCACTCTTTTTTGAGCGCACAATGCGCTTGCGCGAAGGAGAGGCATTATTGACGCTGGGAATTCAACAAGAAATGAATACGCGCTTGTCCTGTCTACTGCTGACGCAACAGGCACGTCTGCAAATGTTGCGGCGTCATTATCAGAAGGCGATTGCGACAGCGCAACAGGCCCTGCTCATTGCCGAGCGGCTTGAAGATGACGCCTTGATCGCTCGCAATCTGCTCTGCTGGGCAGTCGCGCAATATCAACAGGGAAATTCGGCCGATGCGACGCGCCATCTACAAAGAGCAGAGCCGTTGTGCCAAGCAAACCCCCTCTTGTTGGCACTTTGTAAACAGTATCAAGCAGGAATTGCCTATCATCGTGGTGCTTATACACAAGCAGAAAAACACTATGATGCAGCGTATCAATTTTACCTCTCGCACGCCCCCCGATTCCCTAAACAGCGTGCCGTTGTCGTCAACAATCTAGGCAATATATCTTTACTGCAAGGCGCAATTGCACAAGCCCGCGAACGCTATACAACCGCGCTACAACTGCGTGCAAGCAGCGTGCCACAGTCTCAATTTGGCGGCATTGTCACGCGCGCCAACTTGGGACTGGTTGCGCTGGCACAGCTACAGTTCGATGAGGCGGCCGAACATTTCACCATTGCACTGACCGCCCACCAGCGCAGTGGCAATCGCGTTGGTGAGGCTCGTGTGACGGGCTACATTAGCGAACTGTACTTTGAGATGGGCGACTTTAAGCATGCCTTGCGCGATGCCGAGCGGGATTTGGAGATGCAGGAAGCACAAGGGCAAATCGCCAAGCGGTCACACCGACTGGCACATCTCGCACTGATCTTGCTGACGCTCGGCGATCCGGAGAAAGCGTTGTTGTTCGCGTATCAGGCTGCACAGTCTGCCAAGTCACTGAGTGAGTACAACGAGCTGGCATTTGTCCAAACCGTGTTGGGTAAAATCGCGCTTGCATGTGGTGATGATGTGACAGCATTTGACCATTTTCAACAAGCTGTCGCTCTGCGCTCACAACTAGGTCAAACAGCGAGGACAGCAGAGCCGCTAGCAGGATTGGCGCTTCTCGCCCTGCAACAAAATGAAGTGGTTAAGGCACATGAGTATGTTGCGCCGATAATGCATCAGGCCATGCAACCGGAAGGGTTAGATGGTGTTGTCGATCGGTTTGCCATCTACTCAGTTTGTGAGCGCGCTTTGTTGGCGGCTGAGGATGAGCGTGTGGATATGTTGCGTCGTATCTATAAACATGATTTGCACAAAGCGCATGATTCTCTCAAAGACGAGACACACAGTGCTGTCTTTTGGGCGGTTTTCGGCCGAAATTGCACACAAATGACGCGACTTTGACTCGGCTATCCACAAAGTCGTCGCCCGCATTTATCGCAACAACCAAAACAAGCATTTCCAGGCAAGGGGGGTGCGGAAAGAACGAGATGAAGAAGTGGCACAGCTCAAGAAACAGTTGCACGAGGCGCAACTAGAAAATGAAATACTAAAAAGAAGCAGGCGGCTGCATACAGCCGACCCACTTCACGCATCCAAAGCGATGGGATTTGAGTTCATCGACAAGCATCGAGAAGCGTACCCAATCATGCTGATGTGTCGGGTGCTAGATGTCTCGCGCAGTGGCTACTATGCATGGCGCAAGCGTGAGACATCAGAGCGGGAGATGGCGAACGAAAAGTTGTTCGGTCTGATCAAGACGATTTATCAGCAGAGTAAGGAGAGATAGGGTAGTCCACGCATCTACAATGCACTGCGACTGTTGGGATACGGCTACAATGTTGCTCCGCAACCGCTTCGCGATCGTAAGCGTTTGTACGTCTAATGCGCCAACATGGGGTCAGAGGCAAGTGGCCGCGCCACCACAGGGAGACCACTGATTGTGTCTTTTCAAGAGGCGCATCGCCGTAACTTAATTATACTGAACCCCAAAAACTGGACCATGTGATGAGAAAGAAAAAAGGGCTAGAATCGCCCGACACATGGAGCAGAAAATGACAGTAAAGAGGAAGCAGTTTACAGCACCGTTCAAATTCAAAGTCGCGCTAGAAGCGGCGGGGAACCAGAAAACACAAAGTCAAATCGCCAGCCAATATGGGGTGCATCCGACGCAAATTGGGCAGTGGAAAAAAGAGTTGCTCAGGAACGGAAAAAGCTTATTTGACAAGCGGCCGAAAGGGGAAGCGTTGGATGCAGAACGAAGAGAAATAGAACTTTACGAACAAATTGGTCGGCTCAAGATGGAACTAGAGTGGCTGAAAAAAAAAGCTGGATACGAC
>JAUIAP010000064.1 GCA_030425205.1 Anaerolineae bacterium | reverse complement strand
CATCATGCCACCGCGCATATCCCCACCCATGCCAAGCATCCCCATTGCACCACTCACGCCCCCTTCGCCTCCCATCACACCGCTGAGTAAACCCAATGGGCCACCCATAAACATATCCATGCCACCCATTAGCATGTCCATCGGCCCCCCGCCGCCACCACCCATCAAACCGCCCAGCATGTCCATGGGGCTGCCACCACCACCCATCATTCCGCCTAGCATATCTATTGGGCTTCCGCCACCGCCGCCGCCCATGAGACCACCCAACATTCCCATTGGGCTTCCTCCACCAGCACCGCCGCCACCCATTAAGCCGCCGAGCATGTCCATTCCACCCATGCGTTGGATAGAATCCTCCGATGAATTTTCTTGTGGCGTGCGCTGAACGCCGCCCATGAGTCCGCCTAACATCCCCATTGGGCTACCCCCTCCCGCGCCGCCGCCCATCATCCCACCTAGCATGTCTCCGCCCATGCCAAGCATCCCCATTGCCCCACTCACGCCCCCTTCACCCCCCATCACGCCGCTGAGTAAGCCCAATGGGCCACCCATAAACATATCCATGCCACCCATTAGCATGTCCATCGGCCCCCCGCCGCCGCCGCCTCCCATCAGACCGCCTAACATATCCATCGGGCTTCCGCCGCCACCCATCATTCCGCCTAACATATCCATTGGGCTTCCGCCACCGCCGCCGCCCATGAGGCCGCCCAGCATGTCCATTCCACCCATGCGCTGGATCGTATCGGCCGATCCGTCCTGACGGGGTGTTCGCTGAATCACGCCTGTGTCGCCGCCATTATCCTGTGTCGCTGCACTTTGCGAAGCCACAGCACTATCTACCTGTGGCATCATCGCTTGCCACTGCATTTCCTGTTCAACGGCGGCAACATCAATATCAAAACTGACCTGAGGAGATTCGGGGGGCTGCACATCGGCCGTCATAATATCGCCGCCACCTCCTCCTGCACCACCGCCACTGCCGCCACCACTACCACTGGCTGCGCCACCACCTCCACTCGCCTGCGCCTTGGCCTGACCTTGCTTTTCTTTGCCCTTTTTCTCTTTGTCTTTTGCCTCTTTATCTGCCGATTCCTGCTTCTTCTCCGTCTCCTTATCCGCCTGTTTATCCTCCTGTTCCAGCTCTTTCCCCTGTGACTCACCCGCTTTCTCGCGCTCCTCATGCGCCGATGAATGCGCCTTCGCCACGTTTTCCTGTTCAGCGATTTCAGCCTTTTGCTGTGCCTGAACCTGTTCTTGAGCAACATCAACCTGCTTTTCCTGTTTCTCAACGACCTGCTTTGGATCGTCTTGTGCCGTTGGCTCTGGCGCACTGTTGGCAGGGGTCGCCGCATCCTGTTTGGCGGGGAGTGCCGCATCCTGTTTGGTCGGGGGCGTGGTCGCTTCTTTAGCGGGAGCCGCCTCTTGAGCAGAAGCCGCTTTTTTCTCTGGAGGACTCGCCGCTGGCGTGGTTGGTTTGCTGGGAGAGGTGGCTGACTTGCCGCGCGGTTTTAACTGAATTGATCCAGATGCTAAATCACCCCACGTCGGCGCAAGCTGTTGGGGTTGCGGCTCGGTGATTTCAACGCTGGGTGTAAACCCTTGTCCACTCGTCGGCATTTGCGCGTTTGAACCAGCGTCTGGTTTTTTCAACCCTGCTGGTTGTTTTTTACTCCGTTTCTTTCCCGTTTTCTTCTTGCCTTTCTTCTCTTTTTCTTTCGACTCAGCCTTCTTCTTCGGCCCATCCCCATCCTTTTTCACCTGCTCTTGAGACGACTTTACTTTTTTATCGGCCGCCTCACCTCCCTTGCCCGTCAACCCCGATTTCCCCGGCGGCGGTGGTGTCGTCACCGCTTTATCAGTCGGCGGTGTTGCCGCCACAACGGGTTCGCCAGCTTTGTCATTCCCACTTACTGCCGTTTGCTCAGCCGCCGCACTTTCGGCCGAAACCTCACTTTTCACCGTCGTTTCAGGTGTTTTAACAGCCGCCTCAACATCCGACGATTGCGCCGCTGGCTTCTGCTCTGCTGTCTGCTTCTCCACGCTCGCCTTTGCCGAAGCCTCAACCTTTGCCTTTCCCCCAGCCGACAGCTTGCTATCTTTGACCGCCGCCCGCATCAACCGATTGAGGCTGTTGCGCCAATTTTGTTGTTGGGTCGGTTGTTTGGGGGTCGATTCGGCCGATTTTCGCTGCATCGGCACAGCACCCACGGCGGGTGTCGTGGTAGATTTTTGCCTATCAACTTTCACTGGCTCAGGTGTCCGCATCGCCACCTCTGCCATCTCGTCCGCTTCCTGCTCATACTTATCGTCAGGCTCATTCACCTTCAACTTGGGCTGAATAATCCGCGACCGCGCCTCGCTCGCCCCCGCCGTCGGCAACACATCTCCTGAATTTGCCTCACTACGCTGAACATCGCCGCCGTCACGCTCACTCGCCATCTCAGCTTCAGCCTCTTGTCGGCCGACACCCTCCATCTCCTCCTCAACCGCTTCCTCGCGACTCACCTGCCCACCAGCCGCCACCTCCGCAACTTGATCCGCCTCCTGCTCATATTTATCATCAGGCTCATTGACTGTCAGCTTCGTTTGCGCCGTCGTCTTCGCGCCCCCCTGCTGAACGACGTGCGTCAACTCATGCGCCAACAGCTTCTTCCCGCTCCCGCTATCGGGGTTGTATGACCCCTTGCTAAAGAAAACATCTTTCCCCGTCGTGAACGCCTCTGCATTGAGCGACTGACTCAACTGATCCGCCTTATCATCGGTATGCACGCGCACGCCGCCCAAATCCGCCCCCATCACCCCTTCCATGTGGCTGCGCGTCTTGTCTGGCAACGTCTGCCCACCCCCACGATTGCTGTTGATCTGCGACTCCACATCGCTTCCCACGTCTGCCCCCGCCATCGGGTCGTTCGTTTTGCGCTGCAAATGTGCTGCCACTCGCATGGCGAACTCATTGCCATACGCCCGCTGGATCGTCTGAAACGTGCTGCTGTTGACTTTCGCTGGCTGGGCAATCGCTTGTCGCAAAACATCGGCAGGTTCGGCCGATTCTCCCCGCGCCATCTCCGACCCAATCGGCAACTTTTCAATCGGCGACTTTATGGGTGGCTTTTGGCTCTTTTGTTGATCGTTCTGCTGCTTTATATCGCTCATAGCTCCATGCTCTCCTCATCCACCAGCCGCCCCATCTTCTGCAACTCGCGCCGTGTCCCATGCAGCATGTGGCTCATCGTGATCACCTGCCCATTACTCGCCGCCAAATACGCCGCGCTGACAATGATGTTGCGGATGTTGCCCCCCGCCAGACGGAAGCTGTCTGCCAATCGTTTCAAGTTCAAATCAGGCGCAGTCGGCACATTTTTCGGGAACAACGCCTGCCAAATTCGCAGCCGATCTTCGGCCTCTGGAAACGGAAAATCGAGTGCAAACTGAATGCGCCGCAAAAACGCCTCGTCCAAATTGGCACGTAAGTTGGTCGCCAAAATCGTCACCCCGTCATAATCTTCCATGCGCTGGAGCAGATAGCTGACCTCGACATTTGCATACCGATCATGCGCGTCCTTGACCTCCGACCGCTTGCCAAAGATCGCGTCCGCCTCATCAAAAAAGATGATCGCGTTGCTGCTCTCCGCCTCACCAAAAATTTTTTCCAGATTTTTCTCCGTCTCGCCAATATATTTGCTGACGACGCTCGACAAATTGATTTTGTAAATATCCAGCCCCAAATGCCCCGCCAGCACCCCCGCCGCCATCGTCTTGCCCGTCCCCGGCGGCCCCGCAAACATCACCGTCACCCCCGCGCTGGAGGTCAACTTTTTGCCCAGCCCCCACTGTTCCAGCACCAGCGGACGTTGCCGAATCGTGTTGTAAAGCTCTTGCAAAATCGCCAACTGATCGGGCGGCACAACCAAATCTTCCCACGTATGGCGCGGCTTGATCTTCTGCGCCAGCTTGTTCAACCCCGCGCTCGAATGCGCCCGCGCCGCCGCATAGAGATGCGTATTTGTGACAAACGTTTCGTCGCGCAACGCCATGTCGCGGGTCGAATTGACGAGATCGCGCAACTGCCCCGTCGTCATCGCAAACTGACCCATCAGCCCTTCCAAATCGGGCGTTTCCGCCAGCGGCACGTTCCCCAAAAAGTGTGTCAACAGATGTTTGCGCTGGGCAAAATCTGGCACGCCAAACTCGATCCAAAACAGATCGCGCTGCCGTTTTGTCTGCCGTGCTTGCCACTTTTTCTCACTGGCGATAATCACCAGCCCGTTAAATTCGCACAGCGGTTCGAGCAGTTCGGCCGATGGCGCATCCTCCACCAGCAGCTTATCCCACCCCATGACACACGGAATCGCGCCACTAATCGCCGCATCCCGCAACATCAATTTGAGCGCGTCGATGGGCGACATCTCAGCCGCGACGACCTTCTCCATCCCCAACGTCAACAGCGGCTGACCCGCCATCCGCGCCACCGCTTGCGCCCCGATGCGCTGCCCAAACGCATCGCGCCCCTCAAACACCAGCACCGCATCCGCATACACGCCCTGCCCCAACAAATCGCGCTGTTCTTCGCTCAATAATGCCACATCGGGCTGCGGCTGCGCGTCATAATCGACAAACTTTTTGATGTCGGGCTGCGGCTCATAGTTGCCCAACAGCCACGCGATGATCCCCGTGTCGGCGTGTAGCGTGTGGTTGAGCAAGCTGTCACCCGGCTGGTCGGTGCGCCCAAGCAGGCGATGGTGAAAGAGGGGAGATTCGGCCGAAAATACGTGCATCTTCATCAACCGCTGCACGCCCATCGGCGCAATCAAATCTAAAATCAAGTTGACCGACGGCCGCTTGCTGCTCAAATCATTTTGCAGATACCCATACAACTGCTCATAGCGCAAATCGAGCGCGGGCGCGACGCAAATCAACAGCGCGTCTAGCTCAAATCGGCTCAATCCAAACAGCTCCCCCAAGCGCAAAAAGCGCAACGACTCCCCATCGGCCGCTGCCTCATCCGCCAACTCGAAAATCTGTCCATCCACATCCTCGATCATCGTCTCATACACCCCCTCCTGCTCCAAATCGATCCCATCCAGCTCCCCAAACGGCTGTTGCAACAGCGCAAACGCCTGCTCATCCGACACGTAAAAGTTGTCAAACGGACTGCCTCCTTCCGCTTGCGCCGCCTTCGCCGCCTGAACCTGCCGCATCCGTCGATGCAGCAACAGATCGAGCCGCGTTAGCTCTAGCTGGATGTGTTGGAGGGTGTAGGTTTCAGACATACTTATTTCAAGTGTCATTCCGAACGGATGTGAGGAATCTTGCCCATCTGGTCACTAAGATTCCTCACTATCGTTCGGAATGACATGGGGATCATCCCAGTTGCTCCCAAATCGTCGATTTCCGCACACGCCGCTCAAACTCAACTTTGTACGTCGCGTGTGCAGGTTTGTCGGTGTCGATAATGCGCTCAAGCAGGATGCGATTGACATCCCGTTCACGCAGTGGCAGCTTGATCGTGAATAAAAACGGCTCTTTTTCATCTTCTAAGTCGGAAATGATCGGCGTGTGTCCCGTATAAATTTCCAGCACGCGCCCCAATGCCCACGCCGTTCCGCGCATCGCAAAAAGCTGTTGCGCCTCCCCGATCAGCGTGCGCCGCTGCTCATCGCTCCACGTTGGGTCAAATAGCAAATCAAACCAGCTTGACAGCCATCCCAGAAACGCCTCAGGCGCACTGCGCGGATCGAGAAACATGTCAAAGTTGGCAACCGTCCACTCAATCGGCAACAGCGTCGCCTCCAACATGCCCAAAAAGCGGCTCGTAAAGTCGTTGTGATAAATCGTTGGCAGCATGTTGAGATAGCGCACGCTGTGTTGATTTAACCCCGGCAGAAAATGGTCAGATGGGGACGTAGGCCGATCAAGTGCAAGTGATGAATCAGGTAGCAACGATGCGGGTGGCGCACCACTTAGTCCAACCATCGGGGTTGGCGAAGGAGCGGCGGCTTGGCTGGAATCGGCCGATGTTCGCAAATGATCAAACGCCGTCTGCGCCACCTGCGCCGCATCCGCCACTTCAACCAGCGTCAACGACAGCCGATACGGATGCAGCAACATTTCATCCCCGCTCGCCAACGTGCGCGGCTCACCCGAAACGAGCCACTCCCCATTAACTCGCGTCCCGCGCATACTGTCCAAATCGGTCAACGTCAGCACGTTGTCCTGCCGCTGAATCTGCGCGTGCAGCGGTGACAACAGCGGATGATCCAGCCGTATCTCACAGACTGGATCACTCCCAATGCGAACAATCCCCTCTTCTATAATAAAGAAGCGATTGACCCCTAGCCCTGTTGCGTGAATTTGTGCGCGAATTGCCATAATCTATCCTGTAGCGTCGGCATTTATGCCGATGTTAAACAAACGTCACCTCATGCACGCCAGAAACCACAACCCCATGCGAAACCACATCTATCACCTCCAGCGGTTGCCCCAACGAGCTACCACCCGGCGTTGCCACGTATAGTTCAACCGACCGAATAAACAGCACGTTTGGCATTCCCTGCAACGCCTGATACACATCGGCAATAAACAGATCGCGCCCAAACTCCCAGCCGTCGCCGCTCATACCGCCCGTCAGCGGGTTGAGAAAGCGATAGAGCCGCTGCATAATTTCCGTCTCCACTTGGGATTGCGACACCCCCGGCGCAGCCCCAGCCGTCACCTTGACCGATACCCAGCGATAGGCGGGAACACGGACGTGTAGGCGCGTCGTCAGCAGACGGCGTTCATCGAGATAGTTAGTGAGCTTAGTGAGTTCGGCCGATTCCATTCCCAACTCCTGCGGCGACAAAAACCCTTCTGGTCGCTCCACCTTCGGCATCACCAACACATACACCTGCCCCGGCGTAACGCTAACGTTGGCGGCCGACGGTCGCGGCTGCAAACAGCGCACGCGGCTGATCGTCGCGGGTAACGCCTGACGCGCCAGATATTCAAAATCGCCCGCCGTGACCGCTCGTTCGCGTGAGCGCATCATGCGCGGCATCCGCATTTTGGCCTGTTCAATCGTTTCTGCGTCCAAACCACCCTGCGCCGCCACCCGATTGGTGACCCGATCCACATATGGAATCGCCGTCTTGAGTGTGTTGATCACACCCGAATAGACGTTGCCTTCCAGTCCACCGCCCAAGCGATAGCGGCGCATAATTAAATTCGCATTGCGTGGGGGAACCGCCCCATATAGCCGCACCGTCCCGTCGCGCTCTCGAATCGCGGGGGCAAAACGCAACTCGCCGCTGTTTGTTTCTAATGTGTAGTGATGATCTGCGTCTGTTGAGTCGGCAAAATCAGAAACCTCTGCCCACTGCGTCACCCCTTCCCGTGTTTCAACCAGCAAATGTTCCCCAGCTTCTCGTTCCAAAATCGGCGCACGGCGCAGATAAAAGCGTTGCCCCGGCTCCCCATTGCTGCGCCCCAGCGTCTCGTTCATCACGATTTGGGCATGGGTCGCCATTGTGCGACCGCCAACAGAATCGGTGCTGAGCGTGCGAAGGCGTGGCGACACTTCGTAGGGCAACATGCCCATTGCGCGTTCGTTTCGGCCGATCGGCCGAACCCGCAATCGCAACCAAAACAACCGCTCCCCCTCAATCCGCGCCTTGCCCATCGTCGGGATATGCAGCTCAATCCGCCCACTCACGTTCAGCCCCAAACTCGTATCCAGTTCAACATCACACGCTTCCCAGCCGTCGCCCGTCGTCACTTCCCACACATACGGCGGCAACGTTGGAATCACTCCCGCCCCCCCCGCCGTCTCACACCCCACCGACACGCTCAAAACATGCTCGCTCAAATCGTTGGTAAATCCAAAGTAGAGCGCGTCGTCTACTTGCGGAACGGCCGAGAACACATCAAACGGCGCACCGCCACGCTCGATCAGGCGCAAATTGTGTTCAACGAACCGCTTTTCTCCCAGCCGATCTGTTGCCACCTCAGAATAGATCGCCTTTAGCTCGGCTGGCACAATGTCAAGCGTTTCGTTCGTCGTGAAAATGATCGGCGCATCACGCTCCGTCTGCGTGCTGGCAACTTCCGTTCCAACAGGGATCGCCACCGTCGCCGCCTGTGGCGCAGAAAGCCAGAACGTTACGGGAACCTGCGCGGGAATCGGCCCTCGCAGCGTCACACCCAGCATCTCCATAAACTTAATAAAGTGCCGCTCTGGAACCTGATTCATGCGATAAAGCAGCATGTCAGTCATCCACGCAAATAGCTCAATAAACGTCACGCCGGGGTCACTGACGTTATGATCTGTCCACTCTGCACAGTAGTGCGGAATGCGCTTCTTCGCCTCGTCCACAATGTCTTGGAAACGGCGGTCGTCTAGGATGGGGGCAGGTAGCATAGTAAAGGATGAGGGATGAAGGATGAAGGATGAAACACAACATTTCATCCTTGTATGTTATGTAGCGTGGATAATAGGGAGTCAATCCAATTATCCATTGGGCAACAGGGAGAAGTTGTTTCATCCTTAGGTCAGCGAACCCGTGATGAAGATGAACTCCCCTGTTGTGGTTCAACTGCGAGAACGAGTGGTATCTGAAGCCCTCTGTGGAGTGAGCTTGAATGTGCAAGGTGGTTCGTCCAGTTGACGTCATTTGCAAAACTTTTAGTTCGATAGGTGAAACTTATGTCAACTTTCTATCTCGGTGTCGATGTCTCAAAAGCAACCCTTGACGTGGCCTTGTATGACGGCAAGCGTTATCACACAGCTTCTTTCGACAATCAGGCCGATGGCTTTCGCCGCCTGTTCAAATGGCTCAAAAAACATAACGCACGCGGCTGTGCGATTTGTCTTGAAGCGACGGGTCGCTACGGGGATGCGTTCGCCATGGCGGCGCATGAGCGCGGCTATCGCGTCAGCGTTGTCAACCCCGTTCGCGTCAAGGCGTATGCAACCAGCCAGATGCGTCGCAACAAAACAGACCGCGAAGATGCCAAAACGCTCGCCCACTTCTGTGCAACTCAGTCGCCTCAACAGTGGCAGCCGCCTTCTGAATCGGAACGTGAGTTGCAAGCACTCACGCGCCAACTTGACGCATTGAAAGATGCGCGGCAGCGCGAGCGCAATCGTCTCCAATCTGGCATCACATCGGCTGCGGTGCGTGCCTCGCTTGAGGCGCATCTCGCCTTTTTGGACGCACAAATTGACGAGTTGCAGCAGCTGATCGAGGCTCATATCGCCCAAGATGCTGACCTCAAGTCCAAACATGACCTCATCGTTTCCATCATTGGCATCGGCTCTCTGACCGCTGCGCTTTTTCTGGCCGAAGTACCCGACATCACGCGCTTTGATTCGGCCGCTCAACTTGCCGCCTACGCCGGCCTCACACCGCGTCAGCATCAGTCTGGCTCTTCGGTCTACAAGCCTGCTCGTCTGAGCAAGCGGGGCAATCGCCGCCTCCGATCGGCCTTGTTTATGCCGGCATTCGCCGCCATTCGATTCAACCCCTTGATTCAAACCTTTGTTCAGCGGCTCGAACAGCGCGGTAAGCGGCGCATTGTGATTGTCTCTGCTGTGATGCGTAAATTGCTTCATATCATTTATGGCGTTCTCAAAAACAACACCGGTTTTGACCCAGATTACCTCGTTAATTCGTCCGCTACTGCTTGACTTTTAACGTGGTATCTTCATCCTTCATCCTTTTATCTCACCAAGAGAGCGCAAACCCATCATACGCATCCCGCTCGCCGCGCAAAAATGTCGCCATATGGCGGGCTTGGTGCTGGATGATGTTGCGGAGGGGGCGGCGTTTGCCTTCGTATAGTGATTTTGCGTCGAGGCGGGCGAGAATTTTGTTGGATAGCTGCTGGCGCGTTTTATCGACAAACATGCCGCGCTCGTCTTGTTCCAGCTTCATCCCCTTATTGACTAACCCCAATACCGTTTTATCGACAACCGCCGTGCGGAACTCTTCGATAAAGTCGAGCGCGAGGGAGGGCTTGCCCGGTCGGTCAACATGGATAAATCCTGCGTAGGGATCAAGCCCTGCCAGAACGAGTGCCTTTTCGACTTCGCCATAGAGGATGCCATACCCATAGTTGAGCGCGGAATTAAACGGGTCTTTTGCGCCGCGTCGTTCGCGTCCCGGCCATGCGAGATCGGCCGATAGCACCTGCTTAAACCCCGCCCAATACTTCTGCGCTGCTCGTCCCTCAATCGAAAGCAACTGCCCGCGCACGTCGTCCACGCTGTAATCCTCATGCTTGGCGAGAAAATCGAGCGTGCAAAGCTCTTCGCAATGGTCGAGAACCTCTCCCGCCAGCCAGTGCAGCTCTTGGTAAACCTCTGGCTGCTTCTCCTTGCGATATTTGCCGACGTATTTCAAAAAGTTGCCCTGATTCTGGATTTTCGCCAGCACAATCGACAACGCCAACTGCACGCCACGCGGCGACTCAAACGCCGTCAACTGGGCGCGACGTGTCAAGACCGTCCCCGTCAGCCCTGCGCTATACAGGCTCGCATACGGCGTGCCGCGACTGCTCATGAAGTGAATGGGGATGCCCTTTTCGGTGCAGGCGCGGATCGTTTCGGCCGAAACGCTAACCCCCTTATTCGTCACCAGCACCCGTTCAAGGTGCATGATGGGAGCCTGCGCCAGCGTCGTTCCGCCCTGCGTCACCTTCAAGCGTCCCTGATATTTCCCAATGTGGCTGCCGAACGTGTCGGCGACTAAGTTCTGTATGATTGGCATGTTTCGCTCCGTGCGTCTATGGGAGCGCGACCATCTAGGTCGCAAATGCGGTCAAGATGACCGCGTTCCCAATCGCAAATAACAGTATTTGCGAACATGCTATCAGATCAGATTGTCAAAAATGGAAACACGCCCTAAAACCAATCTTGTAACTGCAACCCCGCCACGCGCTGAAACTCGCGTGTGTTATGTGTCACCAGTGTTGCCCCATGCGCGAATGCCGTTCCCGCAATCAATGTGTCATAGGGGCCAATCGGTGTCCCCTGTTGCTCCAATGCGGCGCGTATTTTTGCCGTTACTCGCGCCTCATTTTCACCAAATGGCAAGACGGTGATCCCATTGAGTAAAGTTTGTAACTGCTTGCGCCGTTTCTGCGGGGCTTGTGATTTAGCCAGCCCAACCTCTAATTCATAAACCACGATAGCGGGTAAAAAAATGCGAGAAGGGGGTTGCGCCAGCAAATTTTGAGCGACATCGCCTTGTCCTTTGAAAAAGTAGATCACTGTATTTGTGTCAAGGACAAACATTACAGCGATTCCCGTTCACTATCTTCACCCATTGAGGCGCGAATCTCGGTTAACGATGGGAAATCTTGCCAGCTTCCCGCCAATGCGACGATTTGGGGCGACCACTCATCGCTCAACGCTTGTTTGATAAGCCCACTGATCCAGCGACTCTGCGAACTCTTTTTTGCCTTGACCGTCGAGCGCATCTGCTCCGCGAGTGCATCATCTAAGTAAATTGTCACTTGTGCCATGCAAACCTCCAAAGTATATGTGTGAGTATATGTGCAAATCAATTGTACTTTACCAATCGGCAAATCAATTTTCAACTGTTGCAGTACCTGCAACACCGCCCCCGCATCATGGAGGCATGTTTGGAAATAAAGATAAAAAACAATCACGTTTGGAAAAAATCGCGGCACTCGTCCGCAACGCTACCGCTGGAATTTCACAAGCTGACTTGGCTCGTAAGGTCGGTGTGACCCGTGCCACAATCAGCAAAGATATGGGGATTGTTGAGAAAATGACAGGCTCCCTCTTTTATGAAGATGATGGATTTGTTTATCCTTTTGATGATGGGGAGGGGTACGATGATTAAGTTCACCGCTCATGCTCATCAAAGAATGGCACAACGCAACATGTCAGCAAGCGATGTTCGGTTTATACTTGATTTTGGTTCCATATTACGGCGTGCTGGGGCGGTTCATGTTCACCTCCGCCAGAAAGATATTCCAGCTAACATGCGTCACCGCGATCAACTGACACGGCTGATTGGTGCAACACTGGTGCTTGATCGAACGGCTTCAATTGTTGTGACTGTTTGGCGTAATCGTAAACACGGGTTGCGACATGTACGACACAAGACACGGTATGTCCATTAAACGAAAATCGGCCGATTTGCGGATGTGTTTCCATTTTTGGGAAACACGTCTGCTATTCTGTAAATCATGAGCAAAGGTGAGGTTAAATCAGAACGATTACGTGAGATGGAGCGTCTCTACATTCAACGCGCATGGAGCGATATCGAGTTAGGCGAACGCTTTGGCGTGAGTCGGTTTACGATTCGTCGTGATCGATTGCGTTTGGAGTGCAAAGTTCCGTTTCTAAAAGATAAAGCTGGGCGTTGGTATATTGATAAGAAACGCTATCTGTCAGAAATCCGCGTGCATTTGCATGAGGCATTGGCGATTTACCTGGCCTCGCGGCGAGCGTCTCGGCAAGTTGGCATCGCGCATCCACATTTGGCTAGCGGGCTGGAAAAATTGGCAATTGCCCTGCATCAACCAATGACACAACAGTTGGTGCAATCGGCAGAAACCTTACTCTCTCAGCGCACCGACCCTGACAAAATCAGTGTGATGGAAGTGATTACCCGTGCATGGGCTGAACAGATTAAGGTGAGCGTTGTCTATCGGGCGTTGAATGCCGACCACCCAAAAACACACCTCGTCACGCCCTACCTCATTGAACCATCACATTGGAGCGACAGTGTCTACCTGATTGGACACAGTGATCTTGTCGATGATGAACTGCCTTTCAATATTGCCCGCATTGAAAAAGCTACCCTAACGTCAGAGACGTTCCAATTGCCGACTGAATTTGATGAGCAAGATCTTTTGCGCCACGCATGGGGGATTTGGTATAGCAAGGGGAAACCTGAGCCAGTCGTACTTAAATTTGCGGCGGGGCGGGCAACTCGACGACTCAAGGAGAGTGTGTGGCATCCGTTGGAAGATGTGGATGATACAGACGATGGGGGCTGCAAATGGACTGCTCCGATTGACGATTGGCGCGAAATGCTACCGTGGATTCGGGGATGGGGGGCGGATTGTGAGGTGTTGGAGCCTGAGCCGCTTCGCAACAAAATCATTGGTGAGGTACGGCGGATGGCACGGCTTTACGATTTGTCGTTGACAAAAACCAAACTGTCTCAACCATCAATTATTCCCGAACCAGAGAAGTCCGAACCGATGATAGATATTGATGCGGATCACCTAATCACAAATGATGGCCCAACATCGGCCGAAGAAATCCCAGACGAACTGGGCGAGCTATTCCAACAGTACATGCAAGATGAAAATTAAACCTTTTACCCACCAAGCAGAGGCATTTAATGTCGTGGCAAAAAAGCGTCAGTCGCTTTACATGATTGCGGGAACCGCTTCGGGTAAAACGCTGGCGATGGGGTTGCCTCTGTTTCATCTGCTCAAGACCGGTCAAATCAGCAAGGTGCTTTTTATGTATCCGACGTTGGCTCTTTTGGATGACCAACGTCGCGTGATGGAAAAGTTGGCTCGTTTGACTAACATGCAGGTTGGTGAAATCAAAGGGGGTATGTCACGTAGCGAAATTACATCGGCACTCAATAAACAGGTCATTCTCGCTACACCTGATGCAATCTACTGGTTTTTTCGCAAAAACGTTAAATACAGTCATCTGTTTATCTACGGCTTGGCGCAGGTTGATGCGTTTGTGATTGATGAGGCGCATCTTTTTAATGGTCTTGTATTACGCAACCTAACGCATTTGAAAAACCGTATTCAAAATTTAGCCCGTCAATTTGGACATGACCCGCATTGGCATGTTCTAACGGCAACACCCCATGATCGCTTACATGCACTAACAACAAATGGAATTCGCGTCGATGGTAAGTCAAAATGTGGCGCGGTTGGACTTGAGTTACTGTCTCCTCAAGAAAAGATATTTGAGGGGCGCGAAAAAATGGCGGAAAAGGTCGATCATTACTTGACGACTGGCGCAAAGAAAATTCTGCTTGTCTACAACTCGGCTGCCGCAACCCATCGTCTTTTTAACAAAGAGACGCGAAAACCGATTGACCTGCCCTTACACATTCTACAAAAACATGGACAGGTAAAGTGGGGCAAACTTTATGACGAGATGATGCGCTTTGGATTTGCAGAAGAGACACGCGCTGAGATTGCCAAAATTGTTTATGAGAACGCGACTGTGGTTTGTGAGCAAATCAGCCAGAGAGTAATTGACAAACAACGTTCGGCCGATCTGATGGAGCGAGTTAGCACATTGTTACAACAACAGACGGAAACGATTTTGCCCCTCTGTGCAAATGTCGATACAACCGCACCGCGTTGGAAACGTGATCTTCGCAAGGCAGTCGGAGAAAAATGCACAAAGTTAGGCCAATTGCTTTGGCACGATTTCGCTCAAATGATTGGTGAAAAGGATTTGCAGACATCCTTAGTACAGTGGTTGCATGATAGCTTAAGTGGGTTGGAAGATATATGGGATGATATGTGGATACAGATGACGCTGCCTAATTTACCAGAAGTTGAGGATGCGTTAGAGATGGTTGGATTTTCGACCAATCTATCTCAAGCTATTACCAAACAAGTTGCAGCGACATCGCCCGTTTCATCAAATATATTGTTGCAAGCGGGTCAGACGGTCAAAAAGCTGCGTGGGCGTGCATTGCCTTTAGATTGGATTACAAACTCCATCACTGATCCAGATGACAAAGAATACTGGCTTGACTTATTGCAGGATGTAGCTTCACTTACTGAGCTGGGGGTACAGATTCCAGCGATCAAGGCTTGGAAAGAGAGCGATGTGCCTGTTGTGATTTACAGTGGCAAGATGGCAAAGGCTGAACGCAAAGGACTAATTGCCGCGTTTGATGCGCTAGATCGGGCAATTCTGATTTCGACATCGGCCGTTGAAGTTGGGGTCGATTTTGATGCGGATGTATTGATTACAGAGCAATGCGCGGGGCCAGATTTGTTACAGCGTTTCGGCCGAATTGGTCGCCGCGCCAATACACAAGGCATTGTGAGTCTACAACTACATGATCATGCTGCATTTGAGACATTGCAAAGCCAGCTAACCGCGCAGCTAGACCGTGAACAATTTTCCGCGCTTATCACAACAATCTTTCCACCGCGCCAATATCTCTCTGCATCGCGCCTACAGGATGCGTCGCACTGGCTTATTAACGCACAAATCGGCCGAGTTGGAGAAGCCCTCAATGCTGACTTTGATCCGACGGTTGCCCAACTCGCCCAACAAGTTCGCGTTGCCCAGCTCAATTTCCCATTCGGCTTGCGAAGCAGCTTGCCACAAATCACCTTACGCAACGGCGCATCGGTCGAACCATTTTACGGCTTGAGCATCATTCCCAATGAAAAGCTCAACTTGGCGCAATCTCCATTTGAAGCGGCACAAGCTGCAATGTATTACAACGAGTTTATTTATCAGAAAGTGGAGTGGGACATCCTTATTGATTGGTCGCGCACCGTTGCCGCGAGTCGTGCTATCTTTTTTCAACATGATAACCAGTGGCGTATCACGACAGGCAATGGCATTGTGGATGATTACCTACAATCGCTTTCGCCCCAAGCATCGCTTGCAATGCAAATTTGGGAGAGCGGAGCTATTGAGAAAACGCAGTTGATGGCACAATTCCCAATCTTCAAGCGGTTAATGCGACTTGATCCAGCTCTCCTTGAAAAAGGCTCTGCAAATTGGCTATTAGGCTATGGTGATGTCTACCTACAACGACAGCATCGAGAAGGGGGGTCATTGCCTGTTTCTGACCGTTTTGAGACACCACTCACGTTACCTGATCAAACATGGTTGCTCATTCTTGGTGACAAAACGAATATCTTGCGGCAATTGGAAGATGCCGACATGCTGGAGCGCGAGGAAATCATTGTTAGTGATAAAGGCAATCATATTGTGGTACTGGAAAAGGTCGTTGGCGCGTGTTTTCAATTCGTTGAGGAGGTTTATCACAATGTGGCTTAAACGGTATCATGCCGCGTTGGCGAAGACAGCTCATGGTGGGCAGTCGCTCTATGACCATACGTTTCAATGTGTCGATGCTGGTTTGCGGATCGCCAAACTCTTCCCAGATTACCCGTCTGAAAAACTGGATATGCTCCTGTTCAGCTTGTGTATTCACGATGTGGGCAAGCTCGACCCAGCGTTTCAGGCACTGCTCAATGCAAAAGTGCGGGGAACCGCATTGCCAAAGCGCAAAGTCAAGCATGAGGGACGCACATTTGCAAACGATCATGTGGCGTTGGTTGAGTCGAATATCCATGAAATCACCAAAGAGTTAGCGGCAGTGACGGGGTATGTAATCGACATAGAGCGATTACTCGCGAATGAGGTGGTGTGGGCTTGGGGGTATGCGGTCGCTCATCATGGCTGGTACTACATCAGTTATGAACGTGACGAGGCTGGAGCGAGTCAACCACACGCACGCCGACAATGGACGCGCTTTAACCCGCTAGAAGAAAGCCGCCTAACGCTTGTTGATTTGCTCATCCACTTTCATCCATTAGGGGGCATGGTGATGATGGCTGATTTGATGGCGAGCTATGCGTATGAGACACAGCGAGACCTCGCAACACTGTTTGATGATGTCGATTCACTTTCGGCCGTTTTTAACAAGTTAATTGCCCACGCCGAACAATTGGAAACGGCGTTGCAGGGTGATGACAAGCGAGATTATCAGTTGCGCGAGTTGCTGACGTTGTTAGCAGGTGGTGCGCTAAAAGAGGAGTTGCAATGACGATGTTGGTTACGAGTTCGGCCGAAATTCTCACGGCATGGGAACTGCCCACGGATCCCTACGCCACGCAAATCGCTGAGCAAATCACGGCAAGCACAATTCAATGGCAAACAACATTGCCTGATGGGTCGCACTTGCATTTGCTCAAAATATATGCACCCGTTGTGCAACGCGAAGAACTCTTTCTAGGCAACGTGTTGCTGAACGATTTTTTGTTCAAGGCAGTCAGGGCGGCTGTTTCTGAGTGTGGGATTTCGCGTTGCGCTCAAGTTGCCAATGACTTAGAGAGTGCCTACTTCATCGTTCATGGACAACTTGACATGAATCGCTTGCAACAAGCCTATCGCGGGATTTTGCAAGCTCAGATTGGTGAACTGTATTTAGGGGATGAAGATAGTGAACGGGGGATTCATGGTCATGTAAAAACAATGCTCACTTTTTACAAGGCGAATATCGAACCCTTCCCCATTTTTATCATTCCGCACGATTTGCTACCCTTACTATTGCGCCGTGTTCTGGATTGGCTATTAGAACTCAGCTCTGAAAATGGGGTAAGGGTCTTAGCGAATGTCTCACATTTGCCAGATCATGTCGCCGCACCACGCCGTATCAACGTCATCTTAGCTGTATTGAGCTTTTTCTTCAGTCGAGATGGGCGTGAGATGCAAAGTTTTCATTATTTCTTGATTGAGGCGATCAAAGACAAGCGATTGCCAGAGCATCTGGTCTGCCAGTCGTTTGGTGTCGATAAGATTGAAGAGTTGACGAAGCAACATTTTAACAAGATGAAAGCATCTCCAGAGACAGTCAACTTTCAGGCATTGGCGCAGGCAATTGCCATTTGGTCTGGAAAGGTGCAATCAGCTATTGAAGAACAGCGTGTCGAAGAGGTAGCCCCGTGGATGATGAGCAAGATGTTGCCAGAATCGGCCGAACAAGTCGCCCAACGCATCGCAACAGGTGTTCAGTTGGGTTTTCAAACCATTCAATCCAATCGCTCGGTCAATTCGGTTAAAGAAATTGCCTGTCGCTTTTGTGGGAGTGATCTAGCAGTCATTCAGGAGTGCCACATCATTGGTGGCGTTAATTCAGGTAAGTGGCTTAATCAATCAATGCGGAAAACAAGTAACCGCTTTTGCGTGCGCTGCGCGACGGCATCTTATCTCGTCACTAAACGTCTTAGTTTGCAATTTGACGGCATTTTTCCAATTCCGAAGTTTTACAACACGATATTCCATTACGGTCACCACAGCGATGCAGACTTACAAACTATCCAGCGGCAAATTGATTTTCTGCTGACATATGCACCAAAAACGAAGTTTGGCATCGAAGAACTGGAAGTCATGCTTGATGATGTTAAACAAAGTGAGATTGCGCGTCAATTCCAAGAGGAGTTGCCTACAATGAGTCAAGCGGAAATTGTAGGCGCGTTGTCACGTCTGGCGCATCCATTACGTGAACCAGCGCGTGAAGTAATTGCCGAGATGCAAAATGATGTTCGTGCGGAGGTGTTGGCGTTGGGGCAGGGTAGAAATCGGTTGTTTGTTTTTATCATGCCGCAGTTTCAAGTGCGGGGGAAGGAATCGGTCGATTTCATCCAAAAACGCTTTTCCAGCAGTCGCCTTGCCGCCTTCACATTATTAGCTCTATTGCGTAGTGTCTGTAATTGTGATGGCAGTTACCACTATCAATCACTGCCACAGCTATCAGATGAGCAGCAAGAAGGTGTGTTTTATGTGGGCAATCGGCCGATACAAGCAGACGCACATCTCGAAAAGTATGGTGCGATTGTCAACTTTGCCCGCCGCGTGACACGCTATCGCAAAGGCCACTCGTTACTTGGAGACTGGATTTTGCTGGCAGAACGATTGCTTAACGAACCACTTGGCATTTTCTCCGATATTTTGAAGGCTTCTCCTATCCGCAGCCGCGATGATTTTGATGATCGACAAATGCGTTATAACCGACTATCAAATGATTGGGCAGAAGCGAAAGGATTGGGTGTTGTCGATTCACAAGAATATATTGCCCTGTACAAAACATTGCATGATATTGCAAAGGAGTCATCCACATGACAAAGAAGATACCCGTTGAAAAGATAGATGAATTTTGTGACTTAATGTTTCGTGCGCTAGACCATGCAGGTTTGCTCCCACAACGCATGGGCGAAGCATCTCATGCGTTCGAAAAGTATAGTAGGCGACTAAGTGGGTTTCTGACACGCTATGATCGCGCCGAAACAGCCTACGATGAATGGTATACAAGCGCACTGCGTGGGATGCACGATAGCCGTCGTGAACGAGTTGAACCCACATTTCAAGCTGTCCGCACTTGGCTGACAGACGAAAAACATCGCTCTGTTTTTGAGGGTGAGGGTAAGAAAGATAACCTCAACCACCTCAAACGCAGCTTGTATGGACGTGTTTACAGTTGGCTATATCCACGTCGGCAATTGGCACTAACCTATGTGAATATACACAAGGGAAATGCCGCTCAATTTGAGCGCACCACAATCGCACAAAATTTTGCAGATGATGTCATTGATGTGTGGGAAGAATTTGAGGAGATTGTGCCTGCTTCGGCACTAAACGATGCACAACAATACCTCATCGACAATCGAAGTTATTACAAAAGCTGGAAAGCATCGAATGATGATAAACCAGAAAACGCAGGAGATTTAGCATGAGCAACTTACAAACCTTTATCGACCAATTAGCTCCTATCAGTAACTTGGTACCGCGCAAAGTCGACAAGCGACAAATCGCCCAACCCTCATGGACAAAACGTGCTGTGACGATTGTCGGTGTCAAAACGGTTCTGACCCGCTTTATGCCCGTTTCGCATGAGGGACATTCCAATGAAACATATGTCGATAAGATCGATTTGTTGGGCAAAACGCGGGCGGAATTTATCGGCCGAAAACTCAAAGGCATCGAACGCCGTATGCACATGACGATTGTGCGTGAGTTAATCGCCAATCAAAATCAGGGCGAGTGGAAATCCTTTTTTGAGAACAACTACGCCGCACCCTGTATTATTCCTGATAGCCTTTGTCTCGCGTGCCCTAATTGCGCCCTCTTTGGTGGATTAGATGCCAAAGCACAAATGGCGACCTTCTCTCGGGCGCGTTACCTCGATACGTTCTCAGTTCAAGATGTGACTGATTGTGTGGGCAGTATGGATAATGAGGAGATGGGGATTGGCAATCAGGTTTATGAAGATTTAGTTGCAGACAAAGCTGGCAAGAAGCGCACACGTGGATCAGACAGCTTCCATCTTTACGAATATGTCAAGGCAGGAACACAATTCCCCTTTATCACTATCATCGAATCTCCCACGCTTTTTGATGTCGCTGCTCTTTTGCACGCGATCCGCCGCGCCGATTCACACGGCTACGGAAAGTACAGTGCAAATCATGGCAAATTCAGCACCCAATTTCTGGCATTGGGCATTGGATATCCACGTTTCAGCATGTTGGATATGTTGAGTTCGGCCGATGAAGGACAGCAATTCGACAGTAAAAATATGCGTTTCGACACGTTAGGAAAGCCTGCGGTGCTAACTGGCGATGCAATTAACGATGTTGCTGATAAACTCAATGAGAGTGCAACAGCGTATCTACAAGCCTTAAAGTAGGAGGTCATCATGAGCCTCTATGCACGAAAACTCGTTTTGCGTAATTGTGGACGTTTCACCAGCATTCAATCAGATTTCGGCGCAGACTATCGTACCCAAACCTATGTGAGCAGCGAAGCACTTTATGCAAGCCTCACCAGAGGGCGCACATGGCGTGCGCCCCCTATTGTTCTCAAGCGTGACCGATATGATTTTGCGGCCGATTACGATTTGGAGTCATATCCAATTTGGTTCACACCGGGCATATTTGCCCAACACGGCTCATACCGCTTGCCTCGTCAAGCCTTTGATACAGCCTACTTCAATGTTGTCCACGAAGCGTACCCGACAACGAGTAAAGGGTATACTTTTGAACACAAAACAGGTGAACTAAAAAAGGGAAAACGAGGCAAGCATGTTCCCACTTACGGCACATGGCAGGGAATTTTGCCAGATCATCATCTTGTGACTTGGGTTTTTGGATCTGATGAACAATTGTTGAACACATTTGAAGTTGGACAGACATTTTTGCTCGGTAAAAAACGAACAATGATGCAACTTATCAAAGTGGGCGATGTTGCGCCATTGCGGGAGGAAAAAGGGGCTTTTATGACCCCTTTCCTGCAAATGGATACACGCCAAATTGGTTTCTTTCAAAGCTTTGAAGTACTGGCGACGACGATGCGCCATCTTATTATGCGTGGAAACACAAAACAAGACGGCGATTGTTGGGTAAGTGAAGGGGAGAGTATCAAACTCGCTCTCCCCAAATTTATTATTCCCGCACATCTAATCTAAAGATGGCAAATTTCAAAAATTTACCATCTTTGCCATCAAACTGCGTAAGCTAATACATCTCGTTTGATCTGCGCTGCGCTCTTCTCCCGTGCAACATCTAAATCGTAGTCAAGCTAGAGGCCAAGCCAAAATTTGGCCGTCACCCCAAAAAACTGCGCCAATCGCAACGTTGTGTCTGCCGTTCGCCAGTTCAGCTTGATTTTGACTAATATCCATCGGCTGGAGAAATTCTTCAAGCAGAATCTCTCTGGGATGAACTGGTGGAATTTTTTCCATCTGATCGCCTCCAAAAAATTTCGACTCGCAGAGAGTATATCACTATGACAACCCTAACCTACGTTCACCTACAATTCGACTGCATCGCCGAAACACCGATCAACCTCGGCGGCGCATGGGCGGGCAACCGTCTGCGCGGCGCACTCGGCTATGTGTTGCTGCGAACGACGTGCGACCAAGACGGACGCGGCGGCGACGTGCATACGGCACACTGTCCCGCGTGCTGGCTGTTGCGCCATAAGCTCGATGCCGCCCATGCGCGACGGGCGTATAGCGTTGTGCCACCGCTCCCCGCACCCGACCGCGTGCTGGCGGGGCAACGCTTTTCCTTCACGATCACGCTGTTTGGGGAAGGGTGGCAATTTTTGCCGTATTTTGTGCTGGCAGTGGGGGAGATGGGGCGCAGCGGGGTGGGGCGCGGCACGTTTCGCATAGCGAGTATCACGGCACGCAATCCCTTTCTACAACAAGAAGAAGTCCTGCTTGCGCCCAGTGATGAGTTGGTGCAAGTGCCAGAACTGATTGTTGAATGGGACGATGCCACCCACGTCGCCTCATCCCTCACCCCTTACCCTTCATCCCTCACCCTCCAATTCCTCACGCCTACCCGTCTGATCGCACAAAAAAAGCTGATGAAAGAACCACAGTTTGGCATCTTCTTTCGTCGGCTACTGCATCGTGCCGATACGCTGGGGTCACAGCTTGCCAACGTGCCGCGCCGTGATGCAGAATCTATCGAGCATTTGCACACGCTTGCAGATGCTGTGCAGCTAATTGATGACCAAACAAAGTGGGTCGAACTGCGTCCCCGCTCTGGGCGCGACCGTCAACATAAGCCAATGAGCGGTTTTGTCGGACAAGCGACCTATCGTGCGCCTGATTGGACGGCTCTTTTACCTATTCTGTTATTTGGACAAGGCATTCAGGTCGGTAAGATGGTAACAAAGGGGAATGGGGTTTATCAAGTTATGCAGAGGCAAGGGGGGTATTGGATTGGTAGTGAGTTCGCAAATCGGCAGGGGTTTGGTGCAAAAAATGGTTTGCGAAATCTGGGAGAGAAAGTGTGATGTTTTTCAAGAATTGTCAAAATATGCCTTGCGAGATCGCGCTGTGTGCGACATTCAGGGAGCCGCAGGACAATTTTGTAGGGTACAATACGGGAGCGTGCAAGCGTTTCGGCCGATTTCGACTCGTTGAGAGTACTGAAAGATTGGTTTTAGGCTAACGCCTGTTTTTGTGAAGTTAGGTTTCGGCCGATTTCGACTCGTTGAGAGTACTGAAAGTTCAAGGAATTGCATGATGCGGCGTACCGAGCGCTAGGTTTCGGCCGATTTCGACTCGTTGAGAGTACTGAAAGGTCGCCAACGCCCAGCCTGACGGAAAATAGTCGTCAGTTTCGGCCGATTTCGACTCGTTGAGAGTACTGAAAGAAACGGTCTGAGAAAGAGCCAGCAGACAAAAAAAGACGTTTCGGCCGATTTCGACTCGTTGAGAGTACTGAAAGGCCGAGAACGCGCCATCATTGCGCCAACATACTCAGTTTCGGCCGATTTCGACTCGTTGAGAGTACTGAAAGCCGTTTTGCTGTGGAAGGGACCGCATACCATTGCGACGTTTCGGCCGATTTCGACTCGTTGAGAGTACTGAAAGACAGCCAGATCATTAAACGATATGAATGTTTGTCCGGTTTCGGCCGATTTCGACTCGTTGAGAGTACTGAAAGAACATTTCCCGATTATGTTTCATCGTTGGCGTTAAGTTTCGGCCGATTTCGACTCGTTGAGAGTACTGAAAGAACGGGCGTAAGCCTTCAACTCAACTCTATGAATCAGGTTTCGGCCGATTTCGACTCGTTGAGAGTACTGAAAGACTTGCTACCCTCTACCTCTAATTCCCGTCGCACTTGGTTTCGGCCGATTTCGACTCGTTGAGAGTACTGAAAGGACCATGCGAGACAACAAACGCTATGGAAAAATATGGTTTCGGCCGATTTCGACTCGTTGAGAGTACTGAAAGGTTACGCTCGACGGTCAACTCTCCTGTTTCCTCTAATGTTTCGGCCGATTTCGACTCGTTGAGAGTACTGAAAGACTTCTGTTTGCAATGTGGGCAGTTGCGTCGAAAAGTGTTTCGGCCGATTTCGACTCGTTGAGAGTACTGAAAGTACGGCGCAAAATACGCGGTTATGATCGGGTGTTTCGTTTCGGCCGATTTCGACTCGTTGAGAGTACTGAAAGTACTTCGTGTTGCTCCATTATAGAAACGTTCCTAAGTTTCGGCCGATTTCGACTCGTTGAGAGTACTGAAAGAAAGCACCGCCGCCATACTGATGAAAGAGAACGAAAGTTTCGGCCGATTTCGACTCGTTGAGAGTACTGAAAGATCACCAACGCCGTCAAGCGCGTTTTGCAACTGTTGTTTCGGCCGATTTCGACTCGTTGAGAGTACTGAAAGTGCACGACTTGACGATTGACGACTTCGGAATCATCAGTTTCGGCCGATTTCGACTCGTTGAGAGTACTGAAAGGAACTGTTG
>JAUIAP010000063.1 GCA_030425205.1 Anaerolineae bacterium | reverse complement strand
GTTGCTGTACGTCCACTTCCACGGATGGATGTTGCGCTGTACGGCCGCATTTTCGGCGGGCAGTCCAAACGCATCAAATCCCATCGGGAACAGCACGTTGTAACCCTTCATCCGCATGTAACGTGCCCGTGCGTCGGGTGGGGTCATCGAAATCCAATGCCCCATGTGCAGGTTGCCGCTTGGATAGGGCAGCATCGTCACCGCATAATGTTTCGGTTTGCTCCAATCAACCTTGGCGCGATACAGGCCATCTTCTTCCCATTTGGCCTGCCATTTTTGCTCAATCTCTTGTGGATTGTATTGTTCACTCATTTCAAGACTCCGTTGCTAGTGGCTAGTGGCTAGTCACCTCTGTTTTAATGTTTACTGTATTCTGTTAACTGTTCTTCTTGGAGATGCCCTGAGCGAAAAATGGCACGCAAAGCCACACCCGCATCAGGGCTAAATAAGGAGGAGATAGTGCGAAAATGCGAAGTTGTGCATCTGTATCAATTTGTGTTTCGGGAATTGGATTTCTCGAAACATCTGTCAAGTTAGTTTTGAGGACAGGCGATTAGTTCGGCATCTGTCCCATAGAAATCGCTACGTGCCGGGAACGCGAGACCTGTTAATTCAATGTCAGCCGCAGGCAAATAAATTGTAAAACGTGAACGGTCGCTGCTGCCAACCGCGAGATAGATTTCACCATTGGCGGGTGGCTGAAACGTGATGGTTTCGGCCGATTCAGCCCGCGCAACCTCGCGCGTCTCTGTCTCGATCACCACGGGAAATGCACAATGATTTGTGAGCGTGTAACCGCTGCCAAACGTCTGCTGCAAGTTACCGACCACATCCAAGTTTGTTAACTGCGTCAACCCGTATAACAGCGCCACGAGCACTGCGAGAACAACGAAATCGCGCTGCAACGTTGAGCCAGTCTTAGGCGGCAATTCGGGAATTGTCTCGTCTTCCGTCTGTTGTTTATCGCTCGTCGTCTCATCCATCGCATAGTTGTCGAAGTGATACTCCGACGCTAGATTGACCGATCTCACCTGTGGCGCACAGGGATCAAAAAAGCCCATCTTCGTCCAGAGACGAAAATGGGCTTCCGCGGTACCACTCTGGTTAACAATATGGACCTAAAGGGACTCGAACCCTTGACCTCTACAATGCCATTGTAGCGCTCTCCCAACTGAGCTATAGGCCCTTGTTCTCTCAAATGCGTAACGTGCATGAAACGGCGTTTGCTATTGGGCA
This sequence comes from Anaerolineae bacterium, assembly GCA_030425205.1. Lineage (GTDB taxonomy): Bacteria > Chloroflexota > Anaerolineae > Promineifilales > Promineifilaceae > CALECP01. The sequence goes on along the minus strand of JAUIAP010000063.1, from coordinate 23,560 downwards.
TTCTGCTTTCTGAATGCTGTTCACAGAAACGCGGCTCAAGGGCGAGTTCGGCCGAAAATTATCACGCTCTCACCATCCGTGATTCGCTCATGCGGGTGGCCTACTACTCCCGTTCATAGCCTTTGAATATAAATTGTAAAATAAATTCCCGCGTTGGCGGGAATCACAGAGGCGGTAGTGGGTGCTGAGGGACTCGAACCCCCGACCCCTTCGGTGTAAACGAAGTGCTCTAACCAACTGAGCTAAGCACCCAAACTCTTAACGAAAGAAAATTGTAGCAAGCTATTGTGTGTTGGTCAACTTAGATTCACGTCGGAGACGATAGAGAAAATCGGCCGATTTCACCTCGCGCTCTAACAAGTGTTGCAAATAAAAGTGCATGATCATCTCAAGTTCTTGATGTAGGTCGCGGCGCAGTTGCAGATTTTTGACCGTTTCCCAGTTGCGCGTCTGCAAATAGCGCAGTACTTTGACGGCGGCGGCCGACACCCGTTTCGCATTAGGGTCGCGGCGACGATGTTCAGGCTTGATAAAACCGCCCTCTTCGCCGCTAAAGTACTGTTCCTCCTGCTCGATCGGTTCGCCGCTGACCACACAGTAGAAAAGTTGCGGCTGATAGCCGACCAGTGAAAGCAGGCGCAACTCAAAATAGCGCGCCGCCAACAGCAAATTATCGCTTTCGTTGAACCAGTTCATGCCACTGGCCAACAGCTGATAGATGCCCGCGTGCCGTTCCTCATCGGGGGTAAATTGGTCGAGCAGTTCGCACGCATACGCCGCGTAGGTCGTGCGTACAAGATCGCCGTTGAGATTGCGATTCGGTTCGATCAGCTCCGCCTGCGTGATGATGTCGAGATTGCGTCCAGTGGCGATCAAAAACTTTGAGCGCATAAACAGTTCGATATGACCCGTTTTGCGGCTCTGCGGCTTGCGCGCGCCTTTAGCGATGGCGCGAATTTTGCCCGCATCTTGCGTGTAGAGCGTGATCAGCCGATCTGCCTCACCAAAATTGGTGCGGCGCAGAACGATGCCTTCAGTGCGTAGGGTGCGATCTCGGCGCATGGTTTCTTACGTGGGCAACTTTTGCGGGCCAAAGTGAAACGGCAATAGTTGATAAAGGGTGTAGTCGCTGATGTTGCCATCGGCGTCGACGAGATAGATGGGGATATCGGCCGAAAATTCAGCAATCACCTGCCGACATGACCCACAAGGCGAGCCACTATTTTCCGTCGCAATCGCAATCGCCTCGATCTGCTGACAACCATCTGCCACCATCGAAAAAATTGCCGTGCGCTCGGCACAGTTGGTTAACCCATACGCCGCATTTTCGACGTTGCAGCCGGTGTAAATTTTGCCGTTGCTGGCGAACAATGCCGCGCCAACGGCGTATTTTGAGTAGGGCGCATAGGCATTGTCACGGGCTTCTAGCGCATGACGGGCAAGTAGGTCACGTGTCTCATCCATCGTTAGATTCCATCGGTAGGACATGCGTAAAGGGTGCGATGTAGGTGTCGGGTGCGACGATGACGCCCTCAACGACTGACTGTTCGATCACGCAATTTTCGCCAATTTCGGCCGATCTCACCACCGTGTTTGGCCCAATCACGCAATCTTCCCCAATCACGCTATCCCCTTGAATAAAGCTGTTCGGCCAGATAACGGTATCCTTGCCAATCTGCACGTCTTGGTCGATATAGGTGGTTGCTGGATCGATGATCGTCACGCTGTTTTCGAGCCAATAGTTGTTGGCGCGCTGGCGAAAGGCCTGTTCAACGGCGACCAGTTCGGCGCGTGTTCCCGCTCCGAGTCGTTCCGTCGCGTCGTCGGCTAACATTGCATCGACCAGCAACCCCTGCTTAACGGCAATTTCGACCATATCCGTCAAATAATACTCTTGCCCGCTACGCGCTTGGCGCACGGGCAGATCGTCGATATTTGACCACAGAAAGGCGGCATCGAAACAGTAGATCGCGGAATTTTGTTCGCGCACGGCAAGAATTTGATCGGCATCGGGTCGCCGTTTTGCTTGGGCAACTTCGCAAATTTCGACCACGTTGCCCGCGTCATTGCGCAGAATTCGGCCGAAACTGCTCTCTTTGTCTCCTTCAACCGCTAAAATGACAACCGCTGCGTTACGTTCGCGCTGCATCGTCGCCAGCTTTTCAAGCGTCTCAGCGCGAATCAGCGGCATGTCACCCGCCAGAACGATCACTTGGGACGCATTGCCCATCAGCACATCTTTTGCCATCGCAGTGGCGTGACCCGTTCCGAGTTGGTCTGCTTGGACGGCATATTCGGCCGAATCCCCAAACAGCGCACGCACCCCATCTGCCCCATTTCCCACGACCAACACTGGCCGCAACTGCGACACTATCCGCGCCGCATCGACCACATGTTGCACCATCGGTTTACCGCCGACCTCATGTAGAATTTTCTGTCGTTTCGATTTCATGCGGGTTCCCTGTCCCGCTGCCAAAATAACTATGCCAATGTTCGTCATAAATTCCTAGCTTGCAAACTTTATAGAGAAAGAATACCTCATGCAAGGGATGATAGCCAAACCTACGCTGAGGACAATGGGCGCTCGATTTTATGGACAAATGTCCCCATACACGGATAATACCCGCAATCGAGAAGCACTATGGAGCAAACTAATGAATGATCGCCGCGAAATTTTGGGTTGGACAATGTATGATTGGGCTAACTCTGCCTTTAGCACCACCGTTGTTACCGCCCTGCTTGGCCCCTATTTGGAAGGGTTAGAAGCGACTTTGGCCGAGGCCGGCACACCCTTTTCCCTGTTTGGGCGTGCGCTCGAACCCGGCTCATTTTTTGCCTACTGCGTCTCGCTTTCTGTCTTTTTGCAGGTCTTTTTCCTGCCAATTCTTGGCACGATTGCCGACCATTCGACCCACAAAAAACGCCTGCTCTTGGCATTTGCCTACACGGGCGGATTCGCCACGATCATCCTCTTCTTCGTGCAAGCCAACACCATCCTCTTGGGGGGTCTCCTCTTTATTATCGCCAATCTCTGTTTTGGCGGTGCGATTGTTTTCTACAACTCGTTTCTCCCCGACATCACCACGCCAGATATGCGAGACTCGGTTAGCTCGCGCGGCTTTGCGTATGGTTATTTAGGCGGTGGGCTGTTGCTTGCGCTCAACTTTGTTCTTCTCAGCATGATGGATGATACGGCCCTCGCCGTGCGGCTTAGCCTTGCCAGCGCGGGTGTCTGGTGGATCGTTTTCACCTACATCTTTCCACAACAACGCCTGCGTCAGCGTTCGGCCGCACGCGCACTACCAGCAGGGGAGTCCTATTTCTCGCACAGCCTCAAGCAGTTGCGCAGCACGTTTGGTGAGATGCGTTCTAAATATCCCGTCACCTTACGTTATTTGATTGCCTATTTAGTCTACAACGACGGCATTCAAACCGTGATCACGATGGCCGCTGTTTTTGCGACGAGTGAGCTAGGGGTCGATCCCACGACCGTACTGTTGCTCGTCTTGATGATTCAGTTTGTCGCATTTGCCGGCGCGTTGATTTTTGGCAAGCTAGCGGCAAAAATCGGTGCAAAACGCTCCCTGATCACCACGCTGGTCATCTGGTCGGGTATCGTCATCTATGCGTATGCCTTCCTCAATTCTGAGGCACAGCTTTGGATCATGGGCGTCTTCCTGGCGCTCGTACTCGGTGGTTCACAGGCTTTAAGCCGTTCGCTCTTCTCCCAAATGATTCCCGAAAATCAGGAGGCAGAATATTTTGGCTTCTACGAGATTAGTGAGCGCGGCACCTCATGGCTTGGCCCCGTCATCTTTGGAGTTGTCAATCAGGTCACGGGATCACAGCGACTCGCGCTCGTCTCGTTGATCATCTTCTTTGTGTTGGGGTTGATTCTGCTCATCCCCGTGCGCGTCAGAAAAGGCATTATTGATGCAGGACACGATCCGAGCGGCGTGGTGTTGTAGTTAATGCGCGTTGCAGGTGGTAAGTGGAAAGTTGGTGTGTAGCTACTTTCCTCACTTATCACCCCTATTTTTTCCCCAAGAAACGCCAGCGATACAGCTCAGAGGTTTTTGAAATCTCAAAAATATACCTATCCAATTTCAATCTCACCCGTTAGAATTAACCGATTAAGCGCAACGGAATCGGCCGAAATTGCGCATATCCCGTGCTATGAATCGCCGCCTCATCGTCGTTATCGCCATTGTCTTTGTCAATCTATTGGGGGCTGGTTTTGTCGTACCGACGCTGCCCCTCTTTGCCGAAGGCCAATTTGACGCATCCGCATTTGAAGCGGCCAGTTTTATCGCGATTTACTATATCGCCCAATTTATCGCCGCGCCGCTGTTGGGGAACCTGTCGGATAGAATCGGCCGAAAACCCGTCCTTGTCTGGAGTCAGTTTGGCACCATCTGCTCCTTCCTGATCTTTATCTTCGCTGCCCCAATCGCCACATTTTTACAGGAGATCGGATTTGGCATCTTTGGGAATGGGCTGACACTGCTCGCCATTGCGCGCGTGCTCGATGGCATCACGGGGGGCAACGTTACGGCCGCACAGGCGTATATCACCGATGTTACCCCCGACGACGAACGCGCCCAAGCCTTGGGCTACATCCACATCGCCTTCGCGCTCGGCATCGTTTTTGGCCCTGCCTTGGGTGGTCTGCTGGCGCAATTTAGCTTTACCTTCCCCTTTGTCGCAGCCGCAATCCTCACCACCATCAGTTGGTTGGCAACGGTGCTGTTCCTCCCCGAATCGCTACCCCCAGAGCGACGGAAACGAGCCAATCAAACCCGCGTCAACCGCTATCAGCTCTGGCGCGAACTGGCGCAAGATCGCATCGTCCTGATCTTGTTTGCGCTGGCGTTTATTACCAACTTCACCATTGGCTCACTTAGCGCAGTCTTTCCACTGTTTGCGGCTGACATCGCCTTTCCCGAGTTGCGCGAAAACGTCGCCAGCCGCAATGTTGGGTTGATGATGACCTATCTGGGTGTTATCGCTATCTTTACCCAACTAGCCATTATCAAGCCCATGGTACGCCGCTATGGGGAACAGAACGCGATCATCTTCTCGATTGCCTGTGCGTGGGTCACGTGCATCGCCTTGAGCTTTGCCACGTCTGCCCAAACCATCACGCTGGCACTCACGCCCGCTGGTATCGCCTATGCGATTGGCATTCCGTGTGGCGAGGCGTTGCTCGTCCGCTACAGCGACGAACGCCTGCATGGACAGCTGATCGGCCTCTATCAATCGACGCTCAGTATCGGATACGTCATTGGCCCGTTGCTCAGCGGTTTCCTCTATGATCGCTATACCCCCCACACCCCCTTTCAATTTTCATTTATCCTCGTACTCTCTGGTTTGGGGTTGGCATTCCTCCTAAAAGCGCGTACTATTCCGAACAAACGTTTGCATAAAGTTCAGTAAACAGTCAACAGGCCAATCTGCGCATCGATTGGGTGCTGTGAACAGTTCGTCGCTAACGATTCACGCGCACCTGTCCACTGATTACTGCCAACCGTTCACCGCTACATGCCGACTCTGCTCGAATTCTCCCGCGCCACCGTGCGGCGCACGACGAACATTGCACGCTACTTCAACCCGCTCCTGATCGTGACGCTTTTAACCTGCTTCTTTTTGGGATGGGTCGTTTATCGGTGGGGAATTCGGCCGAATTTTCTCCAAACGCTCCCCCGCAACGTCATCGAACTGCTCGACCTCTACGAATTTGGCAGCACCGTGACGCTCGTGCTGCTCTGGGGTCTCGTGCTCTGGCGCAGACGCCACCCGCGCCAGCCAACGGTAAAAACGCCAACCATCAAACAGCTTTATGCGCTTGACCCGTATGAGTTTGAGGCGTATGTCGCCGATATCTTTCGCAAAAAAGGGTATCAGGTTGAACTAAGGGGAGGGAGCGGTGATAAAGGAGTTGATCTCATTGTAGAGACGGGGGCGTTTGGCAAGCGCGCCATCGTGCAGTGCAAGCGCTATCGCAACAAAATTGGTCCCGACACCGTGCGCGAACTCTACGGCACGCTGCTGCATGAACGCGCTGCCCACGCATTTCTGGTCACAACGGCCGAGATCTCCGATGCCGCCCGCGAATGGGCGCAACATAAATCGCTCACCCTGATCGACGGCGCGACGTTAGTGCGTATCGCAAAATCATTGATGGTGTGAGCATGACCCCGTAAACAAAAAGACCCGTCCAAATTTGGACGGGTCTTTTCTACTCACGTTAAACGTGAAATGTTATTTGCCAAGACGACGCGCTGCCTCGTCAACCGCTGGGTTAACGATGTCAAGCACGCTGTTGAGTGATGTCAATGCAAGGCTGTAGTTGAAGTTGTCAACACGGCCTGAGTCGAAGCAAGAGAGGTAGGCGGGGCGCGTCCGATCCAATGCGGAAACGAAGGTCAGGAAGTAGATGAGATCAATATCCTGCCAATCTTGTGGAATGTCAACGAAGAACAAACCTTTGTCCTTGATTGCTTCGTAGCCATCTTCGTAATTGTCACAGGCAGCTTGATTGCCAGACAGTGTCGCATCCAAGTTGTTGCGCATCTTGTTCAATTGGAATTGGTTGTAGACCAAACGAGCATAGAGCAGTTCTGCGTCGAACAATACAACAGGGAAGACACCGATGATGTCATCTGGGTTTGAGATGTAGAAGATGGTGATGAAGTCAATTGGTTCTGGGTCTTCACCGGGGTTAGGCTCACCGTCGCCGGGTTCTGGCATCGGTTCTGGTTCTGGCTCTGGTTCCGGCATCGGCTCTGGCATCGGTTCTGGTTCCGGCATTGGTTCCGGTGCTGGAGCAGGTGCAGGTGCATCTAGGTCGAGTGCATTGAGTGGCACATAGCCGTCGCCCATTTCAGATTCGATTTGCGCCCATGCGCCTGTCGTCGCCAACACGTTTACACCCGTCATTGGGGGCAGTGCGTTGCCGGTTGAGGTTGCTGGGTCTGGCTCGCTGAAGATGTCTGTCCAACGGGTGGTAACAGCGTTACCGGTCATTGGCTCATCCATGTCGCCATCGTCCATGTCGCCGTCATCCATGTCGCCGTCGTCCACTGGTGGGGGAGCAACAACTGTGCCAGAGAGTGCCTCAACGATTGCCTGTGTGCGCGCGCCGACAGCGAGTGCATCTTCAAGGGTCGTGTAGGCCAAACCATAGTCGAAGTTGTTCACTTGACCATCATTTTGGCAACCGAAGTAAGCTGGACGTGTGCGATCAAGTGCCGTTACAAAGGTAAGGACGTAGAGCGCACCAGCTTCTTGATATTCAGCAGGAACGGTGTCAGCATCAAAGAAGACGCTTTCGCCGAGAATGGCTTCGTAGTTTTCAATGAAGGTTGCACAATCGGCCGAATTGCCAGCATTGGCACCATTCAACGCTTGACGCATCGCTTCCATGTGTGAATTTAACTTTACGATACGGTCGAGAGCGAGTTCAGCATCAAATGGAACAACGGGAAATGTGCCGAGTTCTTCATCTGGATTTGATACATAGACGATTGTGATAGTTTCAGCAGTGGGCTCAGTGGTCTCTTCGCCACCATCCATATCATCTTGAGCAGCAGCAAAATTCACGCCAGTGAAGACAAAAAGTGCCATCAGCATAGCGAGAAAGAGAGAGGTACGTCGTAGGATCGACTGTCTCATAGTAGAAAACTCCTAGTTGTTTAAGTTGCTTGCACATTGCAAAGCACGATTTTGACTGTATTCACGCTTCTAACAGCATGAACGGACGCAATTATAACTTAAATTGCATAAATTTCGTAAAAATTTGTATCTTCTCTATATCGTTATAGGTTGTTAGGATGCCAAGTTCGGCCGATATTGCGGCGCATTTTTTTACGGTATGCGGCCTGTAGATCGATGTCGAGAATGTTGCCCAACTTCGCGATAAATGCGAGACAGTCGGCCAACTCCTCCGCGATATGCTCCTGTGCTTGGGCCAACGTGCCATCATCCTCCGCACGCTGCAATCCGCGCAGTGCGTTGATGACTTCGCCCACTTCACCGGCCAAAAATGCCAAATTGATCATCGGGGACTGGTCAAACCCCTTGACCTCATCAAGCCACTTGTGAAACTGTTGCATATCATGTAGATCGATCTTATCTTGGTCGAGAATCTTTTCCATTACGATTGGCTCCATGAACCAAACAACCCTTCCCCTAGCAGCACGGGCAACGATCCATTCAATGCGATATTGACGACCCGATTTTTGCCGTCCTGCAAAATCGGCAAGACGATTGCATCACTGTTAGGTGACCAGATGCGGTGGCTGAGCGCATACTGGTCAAAAAATGGCAGAAACTGGTTGAGAAATAGGCGAGTTGGTTGAAAGTGAAACAGTTTTTGGCGGTTATTAGCGACGAGATCGATGATCCACAACTCCATTTGGATCAGCTCTTGTCGATTGCTTGACAGCATTTGGGGTGGATTGTGTCCATTAAGATAGGTCACGCCAGATCCGCCCACAAAGCGATTAAACGTTTGGATGCGCGTTGGGGAAAAATAGGCGATTTTGTCGCCGTCGGGCGACCAGAAAAAGGCGAGAATTGGCTCTCCCGTAATTCGGCGCACTTCCCCCTGCAAATCCATGAGGCTGAGCGGGCCAAAAAAGTGGGTGGTCGTGTTTTGGGGAGCCATGAACGCCAACTGGTTACGTGTTGGCGACCAACTGAGCGCAACTGCGCCAGAATGGGGATGCGAAACGATGCGCTCCGTTTCGCGGTCTTCGATGATGATTCGCGTCTTCTCATCCTCATCGAGTGTGGCATAGGTGAGATAGCTGCCATCGTTGCTGATACCCGGCGTTTGGAAGTAGCCGGGCATGGCATGGTTTGGCATTTCGGGCGCTTCATCGTGGGGGTTGATCAGTTGTAAACGTCCCGATTCGCCGACCCCACTATGCAAAAAAAGCTCATTCGATTGTGTTCCCCACTGCCAGAAAAACGGTTGTCCCATGGCGATCAACTTGACCTGTGGGCGTTGGGTTGCCGTCACGGTGAAGAAGCCGATACCACCAACTGGGTTGTTGGCGATAAATCCGACATATTGGCTATCGGGTGACCAATATAGATAGAACGGCGATTGACGTGTGCCAACTAAGCTGCGATAGAGCTGCCACTGTTCACCGTACTGCTCATCGCTAAAGAGATAGATGCCCGCCCCTGCGCGGTCGCTGCCGATGGCGGCGATGTAGCGTCCATTTGGGGACCAGCAGGGAAACTGATAGAGCCGATCACGGCGTGTTAAGATGCGATATTCAGATCCGTCTGGGTTGCATGTGCAGAGCCTTCCAGTTTCGTCAATAAGTGCGATTCGATTAATCACATTTGCCAACCGTACCCCAACTCGCGGTATTCCGCATTCGAAATATCAATGGAACGCTCACGCACTGGTGTTGCGCCCATTGCAGCATAGAAATGTTTGGCGGGATTTTGTTCCAAGACCCATACAAGAATGGCAGTGTGTCCCAATGTATAGAGATGGTTAAGGAGCGTGGTTGCCAACTTTCGGCCGATTCCCAATCCCTGCACCTCTTTCAACAGATAGACAGCATACAGCTCTCCGCTAAATTCGGGGTCGCCGTCGCGCTCCTCGCCACCACTCACAAAACCGACGATCTCCCCCGCCTCATCTTCGGCCACATAGACGACGTTTTTTTCAGCATATTCTGACAGCGACGTGCGCCACCCAGCTGTTCGTCGCTCCACAGAAAGCTGTGAAAGGGTTTCTTCATCGAGGATGTCACGATAGGTTGTGCGCCAACTGGCAACATGCACAGCGGCGATTGCGCGTGCGTCTTCAACAAAGGCGGGACGAACTGTAATTTGCATAGGCGCAAGCGTAACAAAGTTGTCAGAAAACACAACCAATCACGTATTGATTCTGAAATGATGTTGACAGATATAGGGGTGGAAACCCGCCTGAGCGCAGGGTTTCCTCACCATTTTGACGATGATCGCTGCATGAAGTTATTGGGAACAAGCGATGTGGCGTGTACAATATCTCCATGTCCCTACGCCGTATGCTTCCCTTCCTTCTAATCAATATCTTGGTCTCTACTGTAACGGTTGTACTTGTCTGGTCTGCCTTGCAGCGACGCGGTGCGGTCGTTGTAGAACCCAGTCTGCCGCTTGCAACTGCAACGCTGGTTGAAATCGCTGGTGAGAACGTCAGTAATGAGAATGTCGCTGTCGAGCAGCCAGTTAGTGGGGTCGAATGCGCCACGCCACCCTGTGATTCGGCCGAAACCGCTCCCACGTTACTCCCCGCCACGCCGGAACCGACCCAACCAGCCGGGCCTACCGTTCATATCGTTCAATCTGGTGATTCGATGGGGGGTATCTCGGTCGAGTATGATGTGAGCATCGACGAAATATTGACGGCAAATGGGTTGGACGATCCCAACACAATTTTTGTTGGGCAAGAGCTGATCATCCCATCAGGGGAAGAGATTGTGACAGTCGATCCCGCCAATCCGCCAACCCCAACCGCTATCCCCACGCTTCAAGTCGGCACATCGCTCTTTAAGATCACGGCCGTCAACAATGCGGGGGATGTCGCCACTGAGCAAGTGGTCATCGCCAACGTGGGCTCAGAGGCGGTTGACTTAACAAACTGGTCGATCAGTGATGATTTGGGTGACACCTATACGTTTCCCTATCTGCTGCTCTTCGGGGGTGGGGCGGCCGTGACGCTGCATTCGACCACAGGCCTCGATGCAGGTTTGACCTTCTACTGGGATCGCGACGTTCCCGCATGGGAGTCGGGGAACGTGCTGATCTTGCGCAATCCTGAAGGGGAAATTTCGGCCGAATTTACCGTTCCCTAAAGCCGAATTGATAACGCAAATTGGGCGAATTTACGGGGTCGACTTAGACAGCCATGATTCAATTTCGGCCGAAAGCGCATCAATGTTAGGGCGTTCTTGTAGCGTAACGAAGGCCGTTTGGCACATTTCGTGCAAAAAAGTGCCAAGTTGTTCAGGGTAAAGAGCGGATGAAATCGTTATCGGGCGAGGCGAGATCAGGTGAGTCATCAAGTTCAAGGACGTATTCACCAAGGCGTTTAATGTGACGACGGGCGTAATCGCACATCACGCGGCTTGTTGTTACTTAGCATCTGTTCAACAGCGGCAAGCGTCGCCGCGTCGTCAAATTGCAACGCTGCTTTGGAGAGCAAGCGACGTTGCAATAGGATGGACGCAAATCTTCGTCGAAGAATGGACAAATATTAAATAGTCGAGTTGGAGATAATCACATCTGCAACTCAACACCCTTGCGCCATGACCGTTCCACCCTTAGCCGCTTCCGTCAGACATGGGCAATAGGTCGTCATTCATGCATTGGATTGGTTGCTACCATCACAAAAACATAACAATTTTCTCATGAGTTACTTCGTGCCTTGTGTCATCTGACGCAAAACTACGTTCTCCCAATTTTTCGGCACATTTTCCAAGTACGATTGCCGCTGCACCTCATCCTAAATCTGTTTGTTGTTTTGCCCATTCCGCGACTGGCGCAACAGACGTTTCGTATCCAAAGTCTGAAATTTCCCGATACGCTTCAAATCGCAACAGGCTGAACCCCTTCGGCCGCAAATTGAGATACAAGTCACACAGCTTTTCGTTTTGCTCGGCGAGACGCGAACTGTTGACGAGGACGGAGCGCAACACGGTGTCAGCAATGCGCGGCATCCGTAGGCGTTTGGTGAACGGGTTGAGTTGGTTGAACAGCACGCGCCAGCCTGACACAGAGTTCTCCATATCATAGGTATACTTTTTGCTACCGGACGGCGCACACCGCACACCGATGACGCGACTGCTCTCGGCGCGGTCTATCATTACGTCGGCTGGAAAGTTGTTCATCACGCCACCATCGACGATCAGCTCGCCATCTTCAACGACGGGCGCAAACACGCCGGGAATCGAGATCGATTTGCGAACGGCCAACCAGACCGCCCCACGCTCAATCACCTCCATACGCTGTGTCGTCAGATTGGCGGCGATGGCGAAGTAGGGAATCCACAAATCTTCAATTTGCACATCGCCAAAGGTCGCTTTTAACGCCTTCGTGACGTTACGGCTGTTGTTGAGCGCGACGAGCGGCAGGGTGGTGTCAAAGAGTAATTTTTTCTTGGCTGTTTGTGCGCTTTGGTCGAGAATTTCGGCCGTGCTAAACTCTCGCGCTCGGTTGACCCCGATCAGTGCGCCAAAGCTCGCGCCGCCGATGTAATCGACGGGAACGTTCGCCTCCTCCAACGCCTGAAAAACGCCGAGATGGACAAATCCGCGTGCGCCACCCCCCGCCAATGCGAGACCGATGGCGCGGTTGGTGAGTCGGCGTGCCAATCGGCCGAAATGCCCCGCATCCCCATCCCGAACATGATAATGGGTCTGCACATCACGTTGTTCGAGCCAGCGGGCCGTCTCGGAAGGTTCGGTCGTGTCGGCAGGATGCCACATCACCAAATCGCGGCGGTTATGCGGGAAGGTTGTTTGGAGCTGTTGTTCGAGGGGCGAGATTTCGGCCGATCTTTCCCGATCCGCCAACAACAGCACGCGGTCACTTTGGCTGATACAGCGGCGCGTCCACGCCGACCATTCACCATCGGGAATAAAAATTAGATGATGGTGCAACGCTTCCTGTTCATCGAGCCAGCGCACGACGGCGAGATTGTTGGGATCGTCGATGGTCGTTTGGGCAGACAGCCCCGATTGTGCCTCAAACGTCGCCGCGTCGAGAACGAGCGCATCCCCATACTGTTTAAGCGCGTTGTCGAGTTGGCTGGCAAATGGTCGCCCATCAGTTGTGGGGTGGGTCGGGATAAGCGTTAGAGAGAGCAGTGCCGACTGTTTTTTCGGTGGCAAAACACCGAGTGTGCGCTGCCGCCGCTCGACAATGATTTGGGTGATGGCACGTAAAAGCGTTGGATGGGCGACGATCAACTCTTCAAACATCGCTTGCGTCATGATGGCGACACTCGTATCGCGCATCGCTCGCACCGTCGCCGAACGCACCCCCGTCGAGAGTAGCGCATATTCGCCAACCGTCTCCCCACTGGCGGCCTCCCCAACCACTTTTCCATCCGCCAACACAAACTGCACGCGCCCGCTAACGATCAAATACATCGCATTGGCAACGTCTCCTTGTCGCATCAAAATATCACCACTGGTGTAATGTTTCCACGTCAATTTCGCCTGAATGTCGAGCAGGGTTGCCGCATCCACTTCGCCAAACAGATCGGTGATGACGTGCGCCAACTGAAGCCGCTGCCAGCGCGGTCTCATCTCCTCCGCGATGGTGACAAACGGTTTCCGCCCTTCTAGCGTCATCTCGTTGTATTCGTCCAGCGTCACGCGGGTGAGCGTGCTGTCGGTGCGGGCGTAGACGGTCGCCGTGCGTGGTTGCCCAGAGAGCAAGCCCATCTCGCCAACGATGCTCTCAGGTTTGAGCAGGTCGATTTCGATCCATGCGTTATCATCCCCACGCAGGCGCACGCCGAGTTCGCCCGATTGCAGGATGTAGAGCGCATCGGCCGAATCGCCCTGCTCAAATAGCGTCTCTTTTTCGTTTAGAGTTACGGTTGGAGATTGCGTGTTCATATATTCCTTCTCGTAGGAGTCAGTTTTTTGCCAGCATACAACGATATTACCATCATCAACATGGCGACCCAAACGACAATCAGCAACGGCAAAGAGGCCGATCGTGTGGTGACATCTGTCAGGGTGACGGTCGTGGACTTGGTAAGCGTGAATGGAACGGTGCGCGTGGTCGGTTCGTAGAACACATCGGTGAGCGTTAAGTCACCCGATGGCAGGGGGATCACCCCGTTGAAGTAAGCCGTCAGCGTATAGTCGCCGGGGTCAAGGCCAAGCGGCAATGGCACGTTGACACGCCCCGTGTAGGTGGTGATTGCGCTGATGACCGATTTTTCGCCAGCCGAATCGGTGATGATCAAAATGAGGGTGCGTTCTGCAATGACATTTCTCGTCGCGGCCGTCAATGTGCCACTGATTTGATTGGATATTGTGTTGACGGCGAGATCGATGGTGGTTGGCTGGCGGTTGAGTGTGAAGGGGATGCCCTGCGTGGCGGTTGCCAGATCGGGTGCACCCGTGTAGGCAACCTGTGCTTGCAGTTCACCAGGCTTGCCTAACAGCAGCAGCGTCGCCGTCGCCACACCCGCACTATCTGTCTCAGTAGTGAACGTTTGATTGCCAATGCTGAAATGCAACGTTGCGCCGTCAAGTGGGGCGCGGCTGGCAGTTTGTAATGTGCCGGTCATGACGATTGGTTCGCCATAGCGACCGCTGGTGGCTGAGTCGAGCGTCAAGATCACGGGCGCGGGATTGTTGCCACCATTGCCCGGCGCACCCGCATCGACATCGGCGACGAAGTAGTTGCCGCCATTGGTCAGGCGCGTGACGAGGCCAACGGCGTTGACCGCCTGGACGATAAAGCGCAAATCATCGGTGTCGTCGGGAACGGTGAGGGAGGCTGTCCATTCGGCCGAATTTCCCCCATCCTGCACCAAATCCACCGACTGCCACGCCCCATGCAACGCGCCACGCTCCCCCGTGTATGTCACCCACACCTGTTGCACATCTGCCACCACGTCGGTCGCCTGCACGGTGAAGGTGACAGTGTTGCCCGCCGAGACGCTGACGACGCGCCCAATCGCGGGGGGTGCTGATAGTGCGACCTCTCCGATTTCACTACTGTAGAACAACTCGTAATTGAGCGATTCGTATTGACGCAGCGTGCCAAAAATCGACTGCGGTGTGGTTGATCTAAATTGCGCGGGAGTCACCATCAGGCGCACTTCGCCGTTGGCGGGGTCAAAGAGCGCGTCAAAGTAGTTGGTGTTTGCCAGCGATGACGGGAAGAAGCTCGGCGTGCGGAAGACCGAATGGACGGCGTTGACTTCGGTGGCGGGTGCGCTCGTCAGCGGCAAGATGTCGGGGGTGTCAGTGTACGTTCCAGCGCGGAAGCCGACCCCACGCAAGACGCTCTCAGCAGAGCTGTCGGGGTGGGTCACGTCGTAGATGGCGAGCGGCAAAATCGGTTGGGCGGGGCGGGTCGAAACGCCTTGTTCGCCGATCAAGGTCATCGTCGTCAGTGGGTCGCCGTTGGTTGTCGTCAGCGTTTTTGTCGTCGTGGTGAGGGTGGGGGTGAGGTGAATTTCGGCCGATTCCAGCCCAAACCCCAACTCAGGCTGCACAAGCTGTGTTTCCAAAACGATTGGCGGCAAATCGACAGGTGGCAACGGCGTGCCGGGCAGATCGACCTGCATCATCGGCAGCCCAAACAGCGTCGCAATCACGACCGTCTTCTCGAACACGCCGTCGATTTCAACGCTCGTGTCAGACAGGTATTGTTGCTTGGCGTGAATCAACGCCTCACCGACGGAGACGGGAGTCGGCCGACGCAGCTCGCGGGTAAAGTTGAGGTAGAGGCGTTCCGCGTACTCAGTCAAATCGGTGTCGCCATACTGATACCCCGTTCCTGCGATCAACATCGCGCCGCGCTGGTTTAACGCTTGCGCCCAGTCGGGATCGTTAAAAATGCCGTGCGAATCGACGACGCTGTAGCCCGAATGACAGCCGCTGCTGTAGACGAGAACGTTGGTGAAGTCGAGCGGCGAGTTGACGATTTCGCGGGTTGTCAGACGTGTTTCGTAGTCGGCCGCCAGCGCACCATACGCGCTAAAATGTCCCGCCAAGTAGACGAGATCGTGCCGACTGCCAAGCAAGCCAGCCCGCAGTTCATCGGCCGACCATGACGCGGGATCATCTGGCGGCACATCGCTCGGTGTGATCAGCGTTTCGACCACACCATCTTCGCCCAACCCTTCTATCAACTCCGCTTCGACGGCGCGAGAGCCATCTTCCAAAAAGCCATAGCTGGAAAGATACGCCGAATTAGGCGTGATCGTGCCATTGTCAGCTCCTAGAAACGCATCGATCATGGCACTCGCGTCGCTGGCAGATTCGACCAATCGGCCGATTGCCAAATCGGGCAGGGGGAACGTCGCTTCGTGTAGTGATAGTTCGTTGCGTGCGCCATACGCATCTTGCCCCAGCATGTAGTTGAGGCGCAAACTCGCTTGTGATGCCGTGCCATCGACGACGGGCGGCACGTATTCCGACTCCAACCCAATTGGCGCGGTGTCGGGGTAGCGGTAGAACGGAATCACGTCATCCGCACCGACAAGGACGATGTATTTCAGCGGGTTTGCGGCACGATAGTCGGTGATGATGCGCTTGATTGCGTCGGCGAGAACGTTTTGTGCATAGGGGCAATCGGCGTTCTCATTTGCTTGCGTGCGTGCCGCTTGCACACGCGCATCTTGGCTGATGTCAACGACTGCGCCGTTGACCTGCGGATGTTGTGCCAACAGGTTGAGCCGTGCTTGCAGCGTCGCTTTTTCCGCTTGCGTTCCTGCCATCAAGTCGATGTCGTGCAGGATAATCGTCTCAAAATTTCCCGCTTGACCCGTCAGCGTTCCTGCTGGCAACGCGGGTGAAACGTTGCCGCACGCCCCGCTCAACACCGTCACATTGAGCGTGAACGGATTGGCGCGGTCAAATACGCCGTTACGGCCGCGCACGCGAATGTAGTAGTCGCCACTGTTGTTCCATGTGCGCCCCACCACCTGTTCAGTCGCCGTTCCGTCGAGCGCAGACACGCCGATCAGTGATTGCAGTTGTGCGCTGGTAAACGCATCGGGGTTAGTGAATGCGTCGGGATTGGTAAACGCATCAGGATTGGTGAATGCGTCGGGATTGGTAAACACATCGGGGTTGGTAAATGCGTCGGGGTTGGTGAACGCATCAGGATTGGTGAATGCATCGGGGTTGGTGAATGCGTCGGGATTGGTAAACGCATCGGGGTTAGTGAATGCGTCGGGGTTGATGACGGCTGGATTGGTGAATGCGTCGGGATTTGTAAACGCATCAGGGTTGGTGAATGCGTCGGGATTGGTGAACGCATCGGGGGCGTGTTCGGCCGTCAGTCGCAACAGATCGGCGGGTGTTTGCAGATCGACAAACGCCTGTGCGATGTCTTTGTAGATGGTCAAATCGTAGTTAGCGGCGAGGTCTTCCAGCGTGATGATAACTTGGCTTTCGGGTTGAACGGGGATGCGATACCAGCGCGATTGCCCCGCTTTGGTGAGGTAGTTTTCGGCCGATCCCGACTGCACATCGGGCAACCCCGCCAGTGGAATCTCAAGCGCATTTGTCCACGCCGTGTTGAATGGCCCCACAACGTAGCACGTCGAAAATTCGGACGTGTTGCCGAGCGGATCGGTCGCTGTTAGCGAGATAAAGTGACCAATCGGCGTTGCCATGCCCAACTGGGTGTTGATGACGGCGTTGCCATCTGCATCGGTCACAACGTCCTCGCTCAACACCCACTCCTCGCCACCGCCATAGCCAGACGCATTGCATTGTGTGCTGCGATAGAAGTCGATGGTGTAGGTGGTGTTGGCGGCACTGTTGAGCAGGGCGAGGATAGTGGTTTCGGCCGAATCGGCAAGCACACTAAACAAAACAGGCGCGTTTTGCCGTCCATTGTCGCCGTCATCCCCATCCCCAATGTCGTTGCTGTCCGCCCCGTCATCCCCAATGTCGATCCCCAGCCCACCATTGCCAAAGATGCTGTTTTGGCGCAAGCTGTTGCGTTCCGCAATTAAGCCAACCTGTGTTCGCAACATGATGCCACCTAACGCATTATTTGTGATTGTGTTGTTGATGAACGTTCCATCGCTGCTGCCAAGCAGCCCAATACCGTGTTCGTCAACATTGGCAATGACGTTGTTACGAATGACGGTTCCCGTTGTGCGATTGACTTCAATCCCGTTACCCCCGTTACCGATGGTGACTGTTCCCGTTGCATCCGTTCCGATCAAGTTACCCTCAACCAGACCGTCCGTCGCCCCCACGTTGAATAAGATGCCACTGCTGGTATTGCCCGCGATGACGTTCCCCGCACCAGCCGCCGCACCGCCAATGATGACATCCGAACCTATCACGTTGATGCCGGCACCATCGTTGGTAATGGCGGCCGTCCCAGCCGCGTTGACCCCAATGTAGTTCCCCTGAATGGTTCCATCTGCGCCAACGACGATGCCTGTCGTGTTGCCAGAAATCACGTTCCGTTCGGCTGGTGTGGTTCCGCCGATGCGATTATTGCCACCGAGTACACTGTAGAACACACCGGCCGCTTGGTTTGATTTGGCAAACGTTCCGGTTGGATCAACGCCGATAAAGTTGCCGCTAACGACGGTGTCAAACGCGCCAGACAGATTGATCCCATAACTTGAAAAGTTGTTGATGACAAGGCCGCGCACTTGTGAACCGTTGTGCGAATCAAAGTTAAGCCCTTGGATAAGGCTGTCACCCGCATTGGTACCGTCGATTTCGATCAGCAAAACGGCATCGTTGCCAACCGCCAGCGTGTTGGGGGATGCGCTGGGCTGGGTGTAACCGTCGATGATGACCGACTCGGTGATAGTGGGTAGTTGGACATCGGGCAGGATGGTTTGCACGCCGCCCCCCGCGATATTGAAGTGGATTTCGTCTGCGCCAGCATTGGCATTGGCGGCGTTGATCGCTTCACGCAGAGAGCAGTCGGCAACCGAACACACGCCGTCATCGTTGTCGGTGGCGTTGGTGACGACGAAGATGGCGGTTGGAGCCGCGCTACTATGAATGGGTTGGAGTAAAATGCCTAATAAGAGTAGAAAGAGGATGATTGTTACTGGGCTTTTCGGCCGATTTTTGTCCCCTGCTATTTGTTTCATGTTCCTTTCCTCGTCGTTGCACGTTTGAGAGGGATTGATAGTATGACAGCGTCAGTTTATGGTAGCAGGTCTCACGTTGCAAAAACGTTGCAAAAATGTCGCAAAGCCAGCAGTTTGACTAGGTTCCGTTGACATTTCATCTTAGCCAAACAAGAGCGCAAGCTAGATTGAGGAATGCTTTGTAGGGTCAAGCGAGCTTCTCGAAGCGAGTAAAAATACGTCGCTATCTAATTCCGCAAGCAACATGGGTAGCTTCAAGTGGATGAATAGCTCGCGGGCCTGTTTGCATAATTTGTTCGCATTGGCAATGTCGCTGGTTGCAAGACAGGCCAGCGACATTGCCCCCCACGTTTTGGCGAGTTCACGTTCGTTTTCAATCTGCATAAACAGCCGTTCCGCATGGGCAAATGCACTGCGCCAATTTTCTGCTCGACATCGGCCGATCAGCCGCCATGCTTGGGCGGTGAGGTAGGTGTCATCGGCCGATTCTGCCAACCGCAACGCCTTATATGCTGCCTCTGTTGCCAGATCAACTTTCGTTTGCGCCAACAACACCTGTGCCAGAACGTTCTGCGCGATGGAGCCATACACCCACTCTTTCGGCGCACCTTCAAGCACCGCCGTAATCGTCGTGTGCGCTTGCGTGACCTTGCCAACATGTAGTTGCGCCTCCGCCAAACTGATGCGGTAGTATTGTTCGCGTGCATCCTCACGCTGCATCGCCAACCGCGCAATCCCACGCTCAAAATACGTCTCTGCGCGTGGATAGTCGCCGTAGGTCAGAGCGCATTCGCCCAAGTTGACCAACAATGTTGATTCGAGGATCGGCTCATCGTCCAGCATCGCCAACCCGCGCAAATAAGCCTCTTCTGCCGCTTGATAGTTGCCGAGCATAAAATAGTGAATCGAGCCAAGCAGATTGAGACTCTCTGCCTTTGTGTGCGGCACATCGGCGAGCGCGACGACTCGTTGCGCTACCGCCAGCGCATCCCCACTGTCACTGAGCCTCAGCGCACACCAGCCGTGCCGCAATAATGTCTCCACCAGCCACCGTTTGCCCGCTTCTCTACCGTCTAAGTATGTCGCGGCGCGTTTGGCAAATTGGCGTGCTTGCTCCAGTTGGCCACGATTGAAGTGCAGCAAACTGAGACTTAATTGCAAGCGTCCTAACAATATCGGCGCATGGGTCGCTGTGAGGGCTGTTTGCAACAGCTTTTCCGCCTCTGTATACGCACCAAGTTGACCAAGCCGCCGACTCAAGTCGATGGTGAGTGGAATCGCGTGCGGGGAGTGATTTGTGATTGCCGTGTGCGTGATGTGACGCAGGTGAGGGAGCGGCAGATGAGGTCGTTGCGCTTCTACCCACGCGATCACGGTCTGCTCGACCGTTTCACGTTCATCCACCTGTTGCAAAACAAAGGCGGCGACCAAACGGTGCATCACAATCGTTTCCCCCGCTTCGTTTGTAACCAATCCAAGCGAGGCAAGCCGCTCAAGTCCATCTATCGCCGTCAATTCATCGCTTTGCACACTGTCACGCAAAATTGCGAGTGGAATCGGCTC
The DNA here is from genome assembly GCA_030425205.1 of Anaerolineae bacterium. GTDB lineage: Bacteria > Chloroflexota > Anaerolineae > Promineifilales > Promineifilaceae > CALECP01. The sequence goes on along the minus strand of JAUIAP010000063.1, from coordinate 3,162 downwards.
ACCCGGCGCAAAGTAGGCGGCGTGTGCCAATAGCTGTAACGCTATTGCATCGACCTGATTGGCTGGGTCAAGCTGATCGATGCTGATGGCAAACGTTCGTGAGACGCTGGTGACGTGTTCTGTCGGCGAATGCAAAACGCCGCGCCCCTCTAGCGATGGATGTTGCAGCGAACGATTGCGCAACTGTTGAATGTAGCGTTGAGGTGGAATTGAACGATAGCGGTGTAAGAAGCTGGCGGCTAATTGTAGGGCGAGGGGCAATCGGCCGACCGCCTGCGCCACCGCAACGGCCGATTGTTTATCAAGACGCGGTGCGATTTGGCGCACAAGCTGGCTGCAATGGGCCAAAGACGGCAATGGCAACGCAATCGTCTCTACCCCCAATGCAGTCGGCCAAGTCGAGCGGCGACTCGTTACCAAGACACGACAGCCGCCCGTCACGGGCAACCACTCATGCAACAAATCGATCTCCTCACAGTTGTCGAAGATGAGCAGGCGTGGCAGCGGAGCTTGCCATGCACGATGCACGGTGGCGACTTGTTCGGTGAGGGGGAGATTATCGGCCGAACTAAACAACGCCAATCCCCGTGTGCCACCACTTGCCGCGACTTGTTTAGCGATGTCATCGGCCGAATCGAAGTTAAACCAAAACACCCCACCTGTGTAACGATACCCATAACGATAGCAAAACTCCACCGCCGTCTGCGTTTTGCCAATCCCACCGATCCCTGTCAACACAACAGTCGTCGCGCTGGCAAATGCGCCAGCCACCCCCTCCAAAATCGCATCGCGCCCCGTAAAGAGCGGATTGCGCCGTAGAGGAACAAGTGATTGCGGTGGTAGTGCGCCGGGCTGAACGGCCGATTGCGTCTGGCTGAGTTGGGCGGCTAACTCAACCGTTTTTTTGACTGGCGCGACGCCTAACTCCGCGTGCAACACATTTCGACAATGTTCAAAAGTTTGGATGACTTCATCGTGTCGCCCCGCCTGCGCGAGATGGCGCATCAGATGACGATACGCTTGTTCATCGAATGGGTCGATCTCGATCCAGCGTTGCGCCGTGTGGATGGCTGCTTGCCACGCCTGCTGTTCCGCTTGCTGATTTGCCAACGACCGATACGCTCGGATGACTTGGCGATGCAGCCGTTCGCGCTCGATGGTTAGCCAATCGTTGAAAGCAAACGCCCCATCAAGATCGAATTTGTCGAGCAGAGGGGCAGGGTAAGCTGTGATGGGGGCGGTCGATTTTAGTTCTTCTTGGAGTGTAAAGAGGTCGATGGTGTCGGCGGGATTCGGCCGAAAGGCAACCATCTTGCGCGTCACCTCCAACTGCGGCAACAGCGGACGCAACCGCCGCAACAAATCGCGCAGCCGCGCCAACGACTGCGCCGTCGAACTCGACTCCCACAACAAATCTGCCACCACCTCCCGCGGCTGTGGCTGCTGATTGACGATCAAGTACGCCAACAGCGCAACCCCTTTCGGACTGTTCATCAAAGGCGAGAGTGTCCCGTCGTTATGACGAATCGACACGTCACCGAGCAGTTTAATTCGCATTCTTCCAATCTACGTGGTCACTATTCATAGGTCGGTTGCCCAACATCGTGTCGATTTTTTCCAATAAGCGTCACCCCACGATCACCCCACGTTTGAATTGTACCATTATCCAAATAGCGGTTTAGGCATCGAGCATCTTTTTGTCGTCATCATCGTGATTTTGCTCACTGCGCTAATCATCTACCTCGTTTTACATCTCACCATGTCGATGGGATCGGTGTTTGACAACGCCACAGCGAGTCTCGTCATGAACCGCCTCCCGAATCGTCCCACGTTCACCCCACGTTTGATTTGTAAAATGGGCGGGTTGAACGTCATTTGTACAGGAAAAGAGTATGCCATTCAAACATCGCTGGCTGATTGCCGCGCTCACCTTGATCTCCCTTTTTGCCGTTATCTCTGCCCACGCAGAGGCAGATAGTCCGCTTGAACAATCAATTGCAGATGCTTGGCAGTTGGCACAGGACAGCGGTAGCTACAGCTATCGCACGCTCATTGAACAGACGACGTATCCCCAGCCGACGATCCGCAATGCGGGGACACAACCGAAAATGCAGGTTGTAGGGATGGAAGGCTCGGCGAACCGTTCTGAGCAAACCCTCGCACTCACCCTCTGGCAAAACGCCAGCTTCAACCCCGACACAGGTATCGGCATTCGCGTCGAAAATGGGCAAACGTTGGCACGACGTGGACAGGATGAGTGGGTCGAGATCGGGAGCGTGACGGAGATGTTCGCGCCCGGTGGCGATCCGCTTGGCTTTTTGGCGAGCGTTAAGAATGTGACCGCAGGTGAACGGCGCACGATTGAACTCGGCGACACGAAGATAGAAAGCACACAATATCTATTTGAGATCGACGGGGAAGCGTTCGCAGCACACGCCCGTGCGGAGATGGAAGCGCAGCTACAGCAACAGGGCAAATTGCCGATGGGAATGCGCCTATCTGCATCGGAAGCGTATCGGCAGATGACGGGGAGTGGGGAATTGTGGATTGGAGCAAACGGCCTCCCTCAACGCCTCGTGCTAAATATTGACATCGCCGCTCACGCCGACCAAGAGCGCGTCACCGCCGTAATCGAAAACGACTACTTTGGCTACGACACGGCACGCCTGAACTGGCTGAACACGCCGTTCGCGCAAGCTCCACACGTCTGGCTGGCGGCGAATACTCCGACGGAACAAATCAGCAATGGGATGGCTCTCGTCACCGTGATCGGCGTGTTGGGTTATTTGATGGTCGCATACTGGCAAACGCGCCGCCTTTATCGCGTCATTGTCGGCTTGATGATCGGGTCGATGGTGTTTGCGCCGTTGCTACGCGCCGTTGACGCGCACGCCTTTTTTAGTAAACAGGAGACACAAAAAGCGGACTATGAGACACGCAAAGCGGAAGCCCGGCAATGGGATGACGTGCGTGCAGCGCAGACAACGACCGACTGGCAGCCGAACGTTTCGGCCGCCGCTCAACTGCAAGCTGATCTCACGTTGGAACAGTCAACAATCATCAGCCAACGATCAACGGGGGTCGATACGGATGGCGACGGGTTGACTGACGACGACGAAACCAATTTGTGGGGAACCGATCCCAACAACACGGACAGCGACG
>JAUIAP010000013.1 GCA_030425205.1 Anaerolineae bacterium | reverse complement strand
CTACGCACCACGCACTAAGGTGGCGAACACCTAAAAACAGTAACGAAGCTGCCTATCAGAGCATCCACACACCAAGCATAATCGGGGCTAATCGAGAAATGGAGAAACGTAAGGTTTGGAAATGGTTATTCGGGGGCTGTCTTGGAATGGCGGCTATATTCGCCTGTTTGACGGCTGTTGGGATTGGTTATCTATTAGCGACGATGGAAACGAGTTCGAGCGAGGCGACCCCCTTTGCTGCGATTATGACCAATACGCCGACCCCCTTGCCACCCACGCCGACGCTCCTTCCTAGCACCGATGTGCCGCCCTCTCCGGAGCCGACGCCAACCGAAGATCGCCCCCCATTTATCGTGCCGCCCGCCGTCATTCAAGAGCCCATTACGTTGCAACAGTGGCGTGATTTAGAGACGTTGTGGGGCATGAACCCGCCGCCTTATGATTACTATGAGGTGGCGCGTCGCTATGGGGATGCCGTTGGTGAGCGCACCGTTGCGGGCAAGATTGGGCAGAATGGGGATGTGCGGACGTTTTGGGTGGATGACGAGGAAATTTCGGCCGAATTGACCCACATCACCGACAACTTCTATCTCTGGTCAGAAAGTTCACTCGGCTATAGCGCGGCCGATTTCGCTGCGGTTGCAGACCAACTTGAAACGGAGATTTACCCCAAACTCGTCGCACTCTTTGGCGAACCGTGGAATCCCGGAATCGACAACGATCCACACATTAGCATTTTGCATCTCGCCGACGGCAACCAATTTGACGAAATCGGCTTTTTTAACAGCGTCAACCAGTTCCCGCGCACGCTTGATGATGCATCGAACGAGCAAGAGATCATCTTCCTCAATATGTCAGGGCTCACGCTAGACAGTACGCTCTATTATGCGACGCTGGCACATGAACTGCACCACCTGATCCATTGGAATCTGGACGCCAATGAGACGGTCTGGCTCAACGAAGGGCTGGCGCAGTTGACTGAAATTTACTTTGGGTATCAGACTTCGGAGACGCTCGACTATCTTGACGAGACGGATACACAGCTCAACTTTTGGGATTACGACGAATTTGCCGTCTACCGCCATTATGCGGTTAGCTATCTATTTTTGACCTATCTTTGGGAGCAGTTTGGTGAGGATACGATTCGGCAAATTGCTGAGTCACCGCAAAATGGTATGAGTTCGATTCGGACAGTTTTGGAGCGGAATGGCTCAGATCGCACGCTTGAGCAGGTGTTGTCCGACTGGACGGTGGCGAATTTGCTTGACGACTCGGCGCGGGATGAACGGTATGGCTATCGCTCGATCACGCTCGGCTTTCCCGACAAGATTGAGCGGATACGATCCTTCCCGTTTGAAAAGGTAAAGCCAATATCGCAATATGGCGTGCATTACATCGATATACGCGACGAAGGGACGTTCACGGTTAGCTTTGCAGGGGATAGTTCGGCCGAAATCCTGCCGCTTTCCCTGACACACGACCGCTTCTGGTTTGCCCCCTCTGACTCTGACCTCGCCGCGATGCTGACCCGCCGCATTGACCTCACCGCTGTCAACGCCGCCACGCTTGAATTTATCGCCTACTTTGAACTTGAACCCGATTATGACTTTGCCTATGTTTCCGTTTCCACCGATGACGGACGCAGTTGGAAAAGCGTTTTGCCCTATTCTAGCTTTGCCTCTGGCATTTATGGGGCAGCGATGACTGGGTTTAGCAGCGAGACGGAGGGCAATGACAATGGTTGGGTCAGTGAGTCGATTTCACTGGATGACTATGCAGGACAGGAAATTTTACTGCGCTTTGAGGTGTTGAGCGACGGTGCATTTTCAGAACGTGGCTTCGCGCTGTCTGAAATAGCGATCCCTGAAATCGATCTGGTCAGCACCCCTGCGGATAGTAATTGGACGCTTGATGGCTTCGTCGCAATCGGCGCAACCATTCCGCAACAGTGGTCGCTCCAACTGGTGCAGGGGGATGAGGTGACGACGTTGCCGCTTGATGAGGTGAATCGTGGACGCTGGGTTGTGACGGTGGAAAATTCGGCCGAACCGACAACCCTGATCATCATGCCGCAAACGCCCTATGTGAACAACGCGGCGTATTACTGGCTGCATGTCACGAAGTGAACAGAACGGCGATGATCCATTTGATGAAAACGTTGTTGTCATGAAGTTTTTGTCACAATGCAAGACGTGTTGCGTGTTGCGTATTGCGTATTGACCGCTTGTCAAGCCCTGAATAACCGCGTTTCTGCCAGAAACGTGGTTTTTGAAGGTCGAATATCTGACATTGTTCTCTGAATTGGTATAAGATGCCCTCATGCGACATATTTATCTGCTTTTAGCGGTCATTTTGAGTTTATGCGCCTGTCAGAGCGAGACGGTCGATGCGCCGACGCCTATGCCAACCGATACAGTTACAGTCATTTTGACAACCGCTACTGCGATAGTACCCACTCTTTCACCAACAGATGAACCTATCACAGACGGGCAGGCTGATGCGGATGTTCAGTTTGTGCGTGTCGTTGCGACAGGAGACGACACCTATACCTTTCACGTCACCATTGCCCATCCCGACACGGGTTGGGATGACTATGCAGATGGCTGGGATGTCGTTTTGCCCGACGGGACGGTTGTAAAGTCAAACCCTGACGATCCCTTCACACGTCTGTTGCTGCATCCTCACGAAACGGAACAGCCGTTTACCCGCAGTCAAACGGGGGTGGTGATTTCGGCCGAAATTTCCACCGTCACAGTCCGTGCCCATGATTTGGTTGACGGTTTCGGTGGCAAGGAGATCGTTGTCGATCTCGGTCAGAATGAGGGAGAAGGCTTCAAAATTGAACGCTAAAGTGCAAAATCCTCACTAAATTTACAGTATCCGCGAAAATGGCGTGAATTATCTATCCGCGCCAATGGTGAACAGTTCCAACGTTCCCAACAATCCCTAGCAAACGTCGTATCAAAAAAGTCGCAAACTTAATTGTTGTGACAAGGGTTCACTGTAGCCAGTGAAAATAACGTTGATGAAATTTGAGAAACGCGGGGCGCGTGAGCAGGATCCACGAAAGCAGCCACCCAACAAACGCAACAGCACAACATTCGATAACACAATGCGCGGGTATAGTCCGGCAACACTGCCAGCCGTTGTCCCACGTCGCGCCCCATCCCGTATCCGACTCCCGCTATGGATGGCCGTGCTTGTCCTGCTGGCGGGGTTGATCATTTCTAGCGTGCTATTGTTCAAAGTTGGTCAATATCTGTTGACACCGCCACCCAATCCCGTTGAATTGGAAAAGCGCACAATCGACTTAAAGACGCGCTCAAATGCATTGGAAGCCGTGCGTTTTCCACATGCGCCTACGTTTGAACCAACCAAATCTCTGTTATCAAATAGTTGGTCGCAACCGATCTCGCAGTGGCAAGCGACAATTTTGAGCGCGGCCGAACCCTATCAGTTTGCACCAGACTTGATCGCGGCAATCGTCGAGATCGAGTCGGATGGCATTGCGACAGGCGTTAGTTACGCGGGGGCGGTTGGGCTGATGGGCGTGATGCCGCAGGGAAGTGGGGCGGGACTGGAAAATCGGCCGAATGCCACACAACTGCGCAACCCCGCCCTAAATCTCAAATGGGGAACACAAATTCTCGCCAACTATTTGCATGATGCTGACGGCGATCTGCTGCTGGCACTTTCTGCCTACAATGGGGGCTGGGGCAACGCAAACAGCCCCGCGACAATCACCTATGCGCTCGAAGTGTTGCACCAAACGGGCTACGCAATGGCGACACATGCGGGCGTGGCGGATGCGGCTGCTGTTTGGGGCGTTGACTGGGAGATATGTCCATGTTCGGGAGCAGGGGTGACGATTGGCACGATAGAGGTCGCGCCGACTGTGCTATTTGATGATGGCGAGCTTCGCTTGGAAGGGATTCCAGAGAGCGTAGTGGAGCGATAATTCAAGGACGTGTTTCGGGATTTGGATATCCCGGACTGTCTAGCCCAGAAGAATGGATTCCGACCTGCGTTGGAATGACAGTGTCCACTCATTTGAAACTTAAACTGGGTATGCGTGTGGTTGCAAGGATTTGATGGCGTCTAGCAAGGGTTCAAGCTCGGTGATTTGCAGGATGGGGCGAATTTGTTCGGCGGAAAATTCTCGTAAGTAACGCTTTAAATGCTTCCGAAATAATATGACCCCGCGTTCACCGTGATAGGCGTCCATCTCAGTCGCGTGCAATTTAATTAGCTCAAAATACTGTTCAGGTGAGAGGTCGGCGCGATTTTTTCGGCCGATTACCCACGGATTCCCGATCGCCGCCCGTCCCACCATCACCGCATCGCACTGTGTATAATCGAGCATCGCGTCAATATCATCAGGGGTTGCGATGTCGCCATTACCGATCACGGGTATAGAAAGCGACTGTTTAAGCGCTGCGATGGCGTCCCAATTGGCGCGTCCGCTGTACTTCTGCTCTTTTGTGCGTGGATGGATGGCGAGCAGGGCTGCACCAGACTCTTGGGCAATTCGGCCGATTTCCAGAAAGTTCTCAGCTCCATCCCAGCCCAAGCGAATCTTGCCTGTAATTGGAACGGGCAGCTCCTTTGTGAGCCGTTCAAACGTCTTTGCGACCTCGCACGGCTGCTTCATCATGCCAACGCCTGCGCCGCGTCCGCTAACGCGCTTTGTTGAACATCCCATATTGATGTCGATAATGTCGGGCGCAAGTGGTAATATTTTGTGGGCGGCGGCTAGGAGCGTTTCGGCCGAATTGCTGAATATCTGCATCACACGGGGATGTTCGTCCGCCTTAAAATCGAGTAGACGCGGAATGTTGCGATGTTCCGTCAGTATCTCTTCGGCCGCCACAAACTCTGTGTATTGCATCGCCGATCCAAATGATCGCGCCAACGCCCGCATCGGCACGTCGGCATAACCTGCCATTGGCGCAAGTATCACATCTCCATAAATGGGTATTTGGTCGACAAAAAAGGTCGGTTCTCGCATGATGGAATCGTAGCTAAAATTTGATTTCAATGCGAACGGCCCCGCCGTGCTGCTACTTTTCTAAAATCCCTTCCATTTATTCCAACCCAGCCAACGCCAGCCATCGATTTCCAGAACAATCTAATGTTCTGAGCGGTGACAATGCTATTTATTCGCTATAATCCCGAAATTGCCGAATAAAAATTGACTTTGGAGGAAAAAAATGGAACAATCTTCATCAGAAACACGGCTTGATAAAGTTGATAGACAATTGCTAAGTATTATTCAGGAGAATGGTCGTCTAAGCAATGCGGAATTAGCACGTCGCATCCATCTATCACCACCCGCAACCCACGCACGCTTACGAAAATTGGAAGACAGCGGCATTATACGTCAATATGTCGCACTACTCGACAGAGATCGGTTGGGGTTTGATTTGCTGTGCTTTGTCTACATTCGTATGGCGATGCACGAGCTAAATTATTTGGAGCCGTTTCAAGATCACGTGCGATCATTACCAGAGGTGTTGGAGTGTCACCATCTAACAGGGCAGTTTGACTATATCTTAAAAGTGGCCCTACGTAATCGACGTGAATTACAAGACTTTGTACGCGAGAAGTTGGTTCCCCTCAAGGGGGTCGCGCAAATTACGACGAGCGTGCTGTTAGAAGAAGTGAAATCGACGCCTGTCTTGCCAATTTGAAATGATGAGGTTGCAAGCATGCAACGCTGAAAATTTTTATGAATATCTCGATTGAACTTATTCCGCGCAACATTGAACAATTATCGGCCGAATTGACCACCATCCGCGAGAAATTCCGCACCGTCAACACGATCAACATCCCCGATCTGACGCGCATGAAAATTCGCAGTTGGGAAGGGTGCGCGCTGGCACGCGATCACTTTGCCACAACGATTCCGCATTTGCGGGCGTGTGATACCCATCCTGACAAACCGCTCCCGATGGTCAAGACGCTAATCGAGCGAGATATTAGCGAAGTGTTGGTTGTTACGGGTGATTTGGACAAAGACAATCCGCCTGTGGCGCGTTCAATCGACTTGATTCAGCGGCTGCGTGCTGAGCTGCCACATCTAAAAATCTATGCGGCGCTCGATCCCTATCGCGAAAATTTACAAACTGAACAGGACTATTTCGAAGCAAAGCTCGCGGCCGGTGCAGATGGTTTTTTCACACAACCGTTTTTTGATGTGCGTCTCATGGGCATTTATGCGGATATGCTGGAAGGGATCGACGTATTTTGGGGTGTCTCTCCCGTCGTCACAAAAAATTCGGCGCGCTATTGGCGCACGCGCAATCGTGCCGTCTTTCCACGCGAATTTGAACCGACGCTGGAGTGGAATCGCCAATTTGCCTGTCGCGCACTCGACTTTGTGCGCGAGCGGGATGGCAGCATCTATTTCATGCCCATCCGCGTCGATTTGGAACAATATCTGGCAGGAATGCTCTAATGATGGTTGCCATAGGTGCGGTTGACAATTCAGGGCTGTTGACTGATAATTTTTGCGATTATGTTGCAGATAGCACAACAGTTGCACGACCGTCAACACACCTATGTCTATTCAATCAGTTAGTCGAGCCTTTTCCATTCTTAAAACTGTCGCTGACAATCCCCAAGGAATTGGTGTGAGTGAGCTGGCGCGGCGTATGGGATTGCACAAAAGCACCGTCTCCCGCCTCCTATCGACCTTAGAATCAGAAGATGCGGTTGAGCGGATTCCGAATAATGGCGGATTTCGCATTGGGGCAGGCTTGATTGCGCTGATTCCGACGACGCACCATACGCAACATCTGGCCGATCTGCTTGCGCCATTTGTCGAACAACTGGCGGAGTTAACGGGCGAGGCGGTTGGATTGAGCATTCCGAGTGCGGTTGGCAGCGTCACCGTCTTTCAAGTTCCGAGTAAACACGCGGTTCAGGTCAAGGATTGGACGGGCGAGGTCTTTCCGCTGCACGTCACGTCATCGGGCAAGCACTACCTAGCCAACTTGCCAGAGGTGAAATTGCGAGCATATTTGAGTAAGCCGCTTGAAAAATATACTGAAAAGACGCTCACCGAACCAGATAAATTGCGCGCGCGACTGATTAAGATTCGGCGACAAGGCTATGATTGGACATTTAGTGAATTTGAAGAAGGACTCGTTGCCACATCGGCCCCGATTTTTAATAGCATGGGGCGGGTGGTGGCAACGCTTTACATAAGTGCGCCGGAATATCGTTTTCCACTCAACAACAAGAAGCAGATTACGCGTTGGCTGGTCGATTTGACACAACGAGCAACGCAGGTTGTTTGCGGACAGGCGTACGTGGTGAGCTAACGGAGCGCGACCAAGCTGATCGCGCTTCTGGATGAAATGGAACAGAATCCGCTAGTAATTTTTATGCCGTCGGGAAGACGGGCGCGCGTTGCCACAGGGACACCGCTGCTCGATGCTGCACGCGAGATGGGTGTGGAGATTGAGAGTATTTGCGGTGGGAAACTGACGTGCGGTAAGTGCCGCGTGTTGGTGGAGCATGGTCGATTTGAGAAACATGGGATATTGAGCGATGGGGGCCATTTATCGGCCGAATCGAGCGAAGAACGCCAACTGCTCGACCGCAAAAAGAGTGAGGCAAACGCCCGACTCTCCTGTGTGGCCTGTGTCACCGATGACGTCTTAATCGAGGTGCCACCCGAATCTCGCGCCCAAAAGCAGATCATTCGTAAACACGCGACTGACCGCGTGATTGAGCTTGATCCAGCGGTGCGGCAGGTTTATGTGGAGCTGGAATCGGCCGAATTGGGTGAACATCGTGGTGATTGGGGACGCTTGCAAGCTGCGCTCAAAGAGCAGTGGAACTTAGACGTTCCACACATTGACATCAACACGTTACGCGATCTGCAAAAAAATATCCGCAAGGGCAAATGGGCAGTCACCGTCTCACTATGGCACGACCGCGAGGTGATCGAGGTGCGTCCCGCTTACGACGAGGGCATCTATGGATTGGCCGTTGATATTGGCAGCACGACGGTCGCTGGTTACCTTTGCAATTTGCAAACGGGTGAGGTGGTCGCCACTGAATCGGTGATGAATCCGCAGATCACCTATGGCGAAGATTTGATGAGCCGCGTCAGCTACGCGATGATGCACGATGATGGCACAAAAAAGATGCACGGGGCGATCATCAAGTCACTCAACCGTCTCATCGCCGATGCGGCGCGACAAGCTGAAATCTCAGTCAGCCAAATCGTCGATGCCGTTTTTGTCGGCAATACGACGATGATCCATCTGCTGTTGGGAATCGACCCCAGTGAACTAGGAGGCGCGCCGTTTGCATTGGCAAATCGGGATAGCATGGACATCAAGGCGCGCGATTTGAAACTTAAACTCAACCCTGCCGCCTATGTGCACATCATGCCGGCCGAAGCGGGACATGTCGGCGCAGATAATGTCGCCGCACTGTTGGCCGAAGAACCCTATCAGCAGGATGAGACGATCCTGATGGTCGATGTCGGCACAAACGCTGAAATCACGTTGGGCAATCAAGCATGGATGTTGAGTGCGAGCAGTCCGACGGGACCAGCCTTTGAAGGGGCGCAAATCGCCTACGGGATGCGCGCAGCACCCGGCGCAATCGAGCGTGTGCGGATTGACCCAACGACATTTGAAGGCAAATTCCGCGTAATTGGGGAAGAAAAATGGTCGCAAGAGTGGAATTTTGCCACAGATGCACCGCTTGACGAGCAGACCCAACACCGTGCGGCTGGCATTTGTGGCAGTGGCATTATCGAAGCGGTTGCCGAACTATTTCGCGTTGGCATCATCACAGGAGACGGTCGTTTCCGCGATGATTTGCCAACCGACCGCGTCACGTTTGACGGCCCGCGTGGTTCATACGTGCTGGCGACGGCAGAGCAGACGACCAACGGTGAGCCGATTCTGGTCACACAAGACGACGTGCGAAACATACAGTTAGGCAAGGCGGCTTTGTATGCGGGTTGTAAGCTGCTGATGAATCGTGCTGGCATTACGTCGGTTGATCGCGTTGTTTTGGCAGGAGCATTTGGTAGCTATATCGACCCGCAATACGCGATGTTGCTGGGGCTTTTTCCCGATTGCGAGCTGAGCTGCGTCAACGCCGTCGGCAACGCGGCGGGGGATGGCGCACGCATCGCGCTGCTCAACCATCACAAGCGCGACGAGGCGCAGCGCGTCGCGCATTGGATAACATATGTGGAAACGGCGGTTGATCCGTCGTTTCAAGATGAATTTGTAGGCGCGATTCACATTCCGCATAAGACGGATGAGTTCCCGCATTTGAAAGGGTTATTGCCGGATGTGGAATCGGCCGAATTACCAACGCGCCGCCGTCGGCGTAGAAGATAAAATTTTGTCTGGTGCGCAACCAAGTTGGTCGCGCATCCAGTGCTTTGAGGTAGAAGATTATGAGTGATGAAGAGTTAGAAGACGACGAAATTATCCTGTCAGAATTGCCGTTGCAAGAGCTTTACGAGTTGATGCACGAAGATTTATATGACGGCTACAAAGAAGAGATCGAAGAAGAAGTCAATGAATGTTTGAGCCGTGGATTGACCCCATACACGGTGTTAACTGAAGGTTTAGTCGCGGGGATGGAGGTCGTGGGCCGTGATTTCCGCGATGGTATTTTGTTTGTGCCAGAAGTTCTGATGGCGGCTAAGGCGATGAAGGGTGGGATGGCGATTTTGCGCCCCCTGCTCGCCGAAACGGGCGCACAGAAGATCGGCTCGATGGTTATCGGCACGGTGAAGGGTGACATTCATGACATCGGCAAGAACCTCGTCACGATGATGATGGAGGGCGCGGGATTTGAGGTGTATGATTTGGGGATTAACAATTCGGCCGAAGATTACATGGAAGCGATCAACGAACATCACCCCGACATTCTCGGTATGTCTGCCCTGTTGACCACGACGATGCCCTATATGCGCACGGTGATCAACACGTTGAAGGATGAGGGCATCCGCGAGGAGATGATAGTGCTGGTGGGCGGTGCGCCGCTTAACGAGGCGTTTGCAGAGGATATTGAAGCCGATGCTTACTGTCGCGATGCAGCGGTGGCCGTAGAAACGGCCAAGAAGTTTATGATGATTAAGCGCGCGAAGGTGTAGCATTGCAACTGGTTGAGGTCGCGCGGCATTGTCACTACTATCAACGGTGATCGCGGGTCTCACAACAATGACAAATCAACAAACACAAGAATAATTTTGCAAGTTGCAAGTTATGATTTAAGAACTTAATACAGTGTAAAGTAAATTTTATGGCATTGTCATTCCCGCCTGCGCGGGAATCCAGTCTTAGAAAAGAATGGATACCTGCGAAGGCAGGTATGACAGGACTTACTTTACGGTGCACTCAATGCGGTGATCAAAATCCTTTAAAACTTTGGTTAAAACCAAAGGCTGGCATGCGAAACACGCTCAAGCGTGTTGTCCCCAGTGCTTTTAATCCGAAGCATCGGATACCGACAACGCACTTTATGTACTCGCCTCGAACGCGAAGCGGGGGCGGGAGCCCTATTTAACCGTAGGTAGCGAATCACCGTATTATTTCTTAAAGACCAACCTGCAACTTGCACCCTATTTTATGAATATACTGCAAAGGCGAATTGAAGAAAATGGCACACTGATCCTCGACGGCGCGACGGGAACTGAACTTTTTAAGCGCGGCTTGGAATCTGGCGATCCGCCAGAAATGTGGAATATCGAGCACAAAGATCGAGTGATCGACATGCACCGCTGCTACATTGAAGCGGGATCAGATGTGATCTTGACCAACTCATTTGGTGGTACGCACTTTCGATTGAAGCTGCATAAGTTGCAAGATCGCGTGGTCGAGATCAACCGTGCGGCCGCAGAAGTTGCGCGGGAAGCCGTTGCCGAGGCGGGGCGTCCGGTGCTCGTTGCGGGCAGCATTGGCCCAACGGGGGAACTGTTGCGACCGATGGGCAACATGTCGTATGAGCAAGCGGTTGAAGCGTTTGCGGAACAGGCGCGCGGCCTGATCGAGGGAGGGGTTGACCTACTCTGGATCGAAACGATGAGTGATTTGGATGAGGTTAAGGCGGCGTATGAGGGGGGGCGGCAAGTTTCGGCCGATATTCCGATCTGCGCCACCATGAGCTTCGACACGAGCGCGCGCACGATGATGGGTGTGTCAGCCGCTGCCGCTGTCGAGGCGTTGTCGCAGCTCGATTTGACCGCGATAGGGGCGAATTGTGGCAACAACATGCCAGACACCGAAAATGTGATGATCACGATGCGCGAGTTGAATCCCGACATACTGTTGATTGTAAAATCAAACGCGGGAATGCCACAGTGGGTCGGTGAAGATTTAGTTTATGACGGTACGCCAGAGGTGATGGGCGGCTACGCGCATCGCATGAGAGAAGTTGGCGTTCAACTGATTGGGGGGTGTTGCGGCAGCACGCCCGAACATATCCACTTGATGAAACAAGTGGTGAGCGATGCAATTCCCGTGCCAGAGGCGATGCCGACGCAAGAGGCGACTATCGTGAATCTACAAATGGTTGGGCGCAAACGGCGCAAACGGCGGCGTGGGTAGGAATATTGACGCTTACGGTGGATCTCATTAACCTTTTGTGATATGAAGTTTTCGCCATAATGCAATGCGTGGTACGTGATACGTGGTGCGTGTCCAGAGTACGCACCACGTACCATTTGCCCGTATCTCGTAAATTAAATGGAAGCGCAACGATGAATGACAGTGATGGATTGGATGAGACAAGAATCGGCCGATCAGTCAGATCATTTGGCGCATTTCTGCAAGACCATCCGCGCGTCCTTGAAAAAGCGTACACGGCAACACACAATGCAATTGGCGTTCTCGATCCCATCATCAAACGGATCGGCTATGAACGGGTAGAACGTCTCGTTGTTGGTGCTGAGCGACTGTCGAAAGAGGTGATCTTCGATTGCAAGATGTGCGGGCAATGTGTGCTGCACTCGACAGGCATGACCTGTCCGATGACCTGTCCCAAGAATTTGCGCAATGGCCCGTGTGGGGGTGTGCGCCAAAACGGAAATTGTGAAGTTGTGCCAGAGATGAAATGTGTCTGGGTTGAGGCGTTTGAACGCTCGCAGAAGATGGGAACGTATGGCGACGAGATGATGAAACTTAATCCACCAGTCAATCAACGGCTTCAAGGGCAGTCAGCGTGGGTCAATCAGCTAACTGGCATCGACCAGATTACCCCCGTCGGTTGGGTAGCGATGGACGATGTTGCAGTTGTACATGCGTAATATGATCCCACAGCAGCCCCGACAACGATGACAAAGAACTCAGAGACGCACAGCGAGTACAAATCACCCGGTCGCCTAGAGCGCGTTTTGCGTGCGGGTCATTTTGCGGTGACAGCCGAATTGAATCCACCCGATAGTGCCAATCCAGAGGATGTCTACGCGGCGGGACGGATTCTTGCAGACGTGACCGATGCGATCAATGCGACCGATGGCAGCGGCGCGCATTGCCACATGAGCAGTGTCGCTATTTGTTCGCTGCTAACACGCCTCGATTATGCATGCGTGCTGCAAATTTCGTGTAGGGATCGCAATCGAATCGCCATACAGGGCGATATTTTAGGCGCGGCGGCGATGGGGGTGATGAACATTCTCTGTCTGACGGGCGACGATGTGACCGCAGGCGACCAGCCACAGGCGAAACGAGTTTTCGATTTTGACAGTATGCAGCTTTTGCGCACGGCTAAAATCATGCGTGATAAGAGTATGTTTTTAAGCGGGCGAAAATTGACAGAGCCACCGCGTATCTTCTTAGGTGCGGCGGCCAATCCGTTTGCGCCACCGTTTGATTGGCGACCGTTGCGCCTAGCGAAAAAGATCGAGGCTGGTGCCGATTTTATACAGACACAATATGTCTATGACGTCCCGCGCTTTAAGCAGTACATGCAGCGTGTTGTCGATATGGGGCTGCACGAAAAGGTGTTTATTTTAGCTGGGGTAGGGCCGTTACGGTCTGACAAGGCGGCAGAATATATGCGCACCAATGTGCCGGGCGTGCATATTCCAGACAGTATTGTGGCGCGATTGCAGAAGACCCCGAAAGATAAGAAAGTGGAGGAAGGCAAGCAAATTTGTATCGAGCTAATTCAAGAGATGCAGGAGATAGAAGGGGTGTCGGGCGTGCATATCATGGCGTATCGGCAGGAGCAATCGGTGGCAGAAATTGTCGAGCGCGCGGGTTTGTTGCCACGCATTTATCGGCCGAATCCACCCGCCGCTGCGATCGATCCCGCATCATTCTCTCCCGCTGCAATCGCCTCTTCCTTTGGCACCTATACTGAGCAACTTCCCGACATCCCTGCGCCCAAAGAAAGTCCGCGCCAGCGCAAAACGTAACGCGAACAATTTATCCAAACGAACAAAACTAGACGGTGCATCAAGCCCGTATTACAAGGAAATCATGTTTGAAACAGTCATTTCATCAAAAACACAAACCGTTCTCATTGGCCCCGACCACCCGTTCATGATGATCGGGGAACGCATCAACCCGACAGGGCGCAAGCTGCTGGCACGCGAAATGGCGGCTGGCAACTATTCACGGGTCGAACAAGATGCGCTAGCGCAGGTCGCGGCGGGGGCGCAGATGCTCGACGTCAACGCGGGTATTCCACTCGCCGATGAGCCAACGATATTGGCTGAAAGTATCCAGCTCATTCAATCGATCACGGACGTACCGCTCTGCATCGACTCTTCGATTGTGGAAGCGTTGCGGCGTGGATTGGACGTGTATGAAGGGAAGGCGTTGCTCAACTCGGTAACGGGCGAGGAGGAACGGCTCGAAGTCGTGCTGCCCTTGGTCAAGAAGTATGGTTGTGCGGTCATCGGGATTTCTAACGATGAAACGGGTATTTCGGAAGACCCTGATGTGCGCTTTGCCGTCGCCAAGAAAATTGTCGAGCGGGCGATGGATTATGGCATCCCGCGTGAGGACGTGCTGATCGATCCGCTCGTGATGCCAATTGGCGCAATGCGCTATGCGGGACGACAGGCATTTTCGATTATTCGCCGCTGTGTTGAGGAGTTGAAGGTCAATACGTGCTGTGGGGCGAGCAATATCGCCTTTGGCTTACCAGCTCGGTCGCCGATGACGGCCACCTTCTTGTCGATGGCGATGGCTTCAGGCATGACTTCTGCCATTCTCAACCCGCTCCACGAAGAAGTTAAGACAGCGGTTTTGGCGGCAAACACGTTGCTGGGAAATGACGAAAACTGTATGGAATGGATTGCTGCAAAGCGTGAACCTGCGGCCGAAGGTGATAAGCGCGGTGGCGGTCGTGAGCGTCGCCGTCGCCGTCGCGGCTAAGCGCGTCCCGTAAATTTGTGAGTTGGAGCGCGATTAGCCTATCCGCCCGTCAAGAAGCGACTAAGCTGGTCGCGCTCCAACTTGGTCCGTAATGAATACAGCTCTAATTCTGTGTGGCGCCTTGGCGCGAGAAGTGTTGGCAATTAAACAAAAGCACGGCTGGGACGTGGCTGTTTTTGGTGTAGATGCCAACTTCCATGTGCATGTCCAAAAGATTGCGCCAGCCGTTGAGAAACGGATCGTGGAGCTGCGCGACAAATATGAGCGGTTGATCGTCGTCTATGGGGATTGTGGGACGGGCGGCGAGTTGGATCAGGTATTGAATAAGTACGGCGTTGAACGCTTGCGCGGCGATCACTGTTTTCAATGGTACGGCTCCGATCCATTAATGGCTGAGGAGATTGGCACATTTTTCCTCACCGATTTTATGGTGCGCACATTTCGCGGCATGATTGTGAAAGGGATGGGGCTGGATCGTTATCCAGAGCTGCGCGAGACGTACTTTGAGCATTACAAGCGCGTCGTTTATCTGGTGCAAAAACCTGATCCGCAATTGATTGAACAGGCAAAGGCGGCGGCGCAGTTCTTGGGGCTGCCGCTTGAAGTGCGTGCATCGGGGTATGCAGATTTAGAATCACAGCTGGTGGCGTTGATGGACGGGTAGGCTAATTTGCGAATGCATGGTGGGCGTACAGCGTTCGCAATGAACCATTGGTCTGTTCTCAGTTGATCTCGAATCCTCTTTATCGAAAACACCAACATATTGCAGCAACCGTATATCATTTGGCAAGCTGAAAATTCAGGGTATTATGCAGTCTGTGTTTGCCCATGCGTGGGAACATGGGGAAGCCATGAAGCGCATGAATGAAAATGTTGAGCATTGTAGCTCGTCGGCAGTTCAATGTTCGGCCGAAAAGCCAAATTGCTATTTACACACAGGTGAAAAATGAAGACCGCACATAAGTTGGAAGATTTAAAACGTCCCGTCCCGAGCGACATTGATATTGCACAGGCGGCAACCCCCGTCAAAATCTACGGATTTGCGCAACAGTTGGGGCTTGAAGAAGACGAAATTGAGCTGTATGGACATTACAAGGCCAAGATTTCATTAGATGTTGTCGAGCGGATGCAGGATCGGCCGAATGGCAACTACATCGTCGTCACGGCCATCACGCCCACGCCACTTGGTGAAGGCAAGACCACAACGACCGTCGGTTTGAGCCAAGCGTTGGGCGCACATCTCGACAAAACGGTGTTCACCTGTATTCGCCAACCGAGCATGGGGCCAACGTTTGGAATCAAGGGTGGCGCAGCGGGCGGCGGCTATAGTCAAGTCATCCCGATGGAAGAGTTCAACCTGCATTTAACGGGCGATATTCACGCAATCAGCGCGGCCAACAATCTGCTGGCCGCAGCGATAGATACGCGCATGTATCATGAATCAAAGCAGAGTGATGCAGCACTTTATCGCCGTTTAGTGCCTACCAAGAAGGGCAAACGCGAATTTTCACCGATTCAGGTGCGCCGTTTGGTCAAACTGGGGATTACTGAACGCGATCCCGATAAGCTGACGGAAGAAGAGGCGGGACGGTTTGCACGCTTGGACATTAATCCAGAGACGATGACATGGCGGCGCGTCGTCGATATGAACGACCGCATGTTACGCGGTATTGAGGTTGGACGTGGCGTCGCGGAGCAATTCCCACGCGAGACGGGGTTCGACATCACCGTTGCCAGCGAAATCATGGCGATTTTGGCATTGACGACTGACTTGGCAGATATGCGGGAGCGCATCGGCCGAATGGTGGTCGGTTTCTCCCATGCAGGTGAACCCGTGACGTGTGAAGATGTGGGCTGCGCGGGTGCGTTGACCGTTTTGATGAAAGAGGCGATCAAGCCAACATTGATGCAGACGCTCGAAGGGACCCCCGCCTTTGTTCATGCGGGGCCATTTGCCAACATCGCGCATGGCAACTCCTCGATTGTGGCGGACAAGATCGCACTCAAGCTGGTTGGCGATGATGGCTATGTGATTACAGAAGCAGGATTTGGCGCAGACATTGGAATGGAGAAGTTCTTTAATATCAAGTGTCGTGCGAGTGGCTTGCAGCCAAATTGTGTCGTGCTTGTGGCGACGATTCGTGCGCTCAAGATGCATGGTGGCGGACCGCTCGTGAAGGCGGGTCAGCCGCTGGCTCCCGAGTATATTGAAGAAAACCTCGAATTGCTTGAGGCAGGAGCAGATAACTTGGTGGCGCACATTCGCAACGCGAAACGCTATGGTGTGCCTGTGGTTGTGGCGGTGAATCGCTTCACGTCTGATACGGATGCCGAAGTTGATCTGGTGCGCAGGCACGCGATTGCGGCGGGGGCGGAGGATGCGGTTGTCTCAAACCATTGGGCAGACGGTGGGGCAGGTTCGGCCGATTTGGGGCGAGCCGTCATCGCAGCATGTGAAAAAGAGAGCAACTTCCAATTCCTCTATGACCTCGATTTGAGCATCAAGGAAAAGATCGAAACGATTGCCAAGAAGATGTACAGCGCAGCGGGTGTGACGTTTAGCGAAACGGCCGAGCGACAGATCGCCGACTACACGCGCAACGGGTTTGACAAGTTGCCGATCTGCATGGCAAAGACCCATTTGAGCATTAGCCATGACCCCAACCTGAAGGGTGCGCCGTCTGGCTTTACCGTTCCCGTGCGCGAGATTCGGGCAAGCGTCGGCGCAGGTTTCCTCTATCCACTGCTTGGCACGATGTCAACAATGCCGGGCTTGGCGACGCGCCCAGCTTTCTATGACATTGATATCGACCTTGAGACGGGGATGGTCATAGGGTTGATGTAGTAATATCAATTCTGATTGACCTTCAAAAACCGAGTTTCTACCAGAAACTCGGTTTTTCAGGGCTTACGCGATTCGTAAAAAATCACTAATAGTCAGCAGTGAACGGGAACTGCTTAACGATTCTGTTCACTGTTGGCTGGAAACTGTTCACTGACAATGCCACAAGTTTATTTCTCGCTTGGCACAAACTTAGGGGATCGGGCGCGCAACATGGCGGCGGCAGCGACAGGGCTAGCAGAGTTTGTGACGATTACGGCACAATCCAGCGCACACGAAACTGCACCGTGGGGGCCAAACCAAGATCAGCCACACTATCTCAACGCCTGTTTAGGGGGTGAGACGGCATTATCGGCCGAAATTCTCCTGCAGAAGATCAAGCGTCTCGAACAGCAAATTGGACGCGGCGTGACCGAAAAATGGGGGCCACACGTGATTGATATCGACCTCATTTTCTATGGCGATCAGGTTGTCACGGTTGGCGAGAAACAATTTCCCCCACATAGTTTGGAAGAGCGTGCCTTTGTCTTGGCCCCGCTGGCGGAAATTGCGCCAGATATGCGTCATCCCGCAACAGGCAAATCGGTCGTCGAGATGTTGAATGCAGTTGCCTACGCAGAATTAGCCGCACAACATATAGAATAGGCAAAAGTTTTATGGCTCTTTGAGGAATGGTGTGGTTGTACGCGATGGTATCGGGAAATCCAATTCCCGATACATGCCCACTCTGTGGTTCGGGAATTGGATTTCCCGAACCTTGAGCCAGTTTATTGAGGAGCGATTGTGACTGTTGAGCTAATTTCACCCTATGGGGGTCGGCTGGTCGATTTATCGGCCGAAAAAACGACCGACCATCTCCCTTCCATTCGCCTTTCTGCCCGGACGATGTGCGACCTTGAGTTGCTGGCGACGGGTGGATTTTCGCCACTCGACCGCTTTATGAGCGAAGCGGACTTTCATAGCGTGTTGGACAACCTGCGCTTGCGCGATGGAACCCTCTTCCCGCTGCCGATCGTCTTGTCTGTTCCAGAAGACAGTCGCGTTGAAGTCGGGATGGAAATTGGCCTGCGAACAGAGCAAAATCAGCTGTTGGCAACGATGCAAGTTGCCGAAAAATATCGCTGGGATTTAGAAGAAACCGCCACAAAACTACTCGGCAAGTTTGATCTGCGCCACCCATTGGTTGCGGAGATGCACCGCTGGGGAACGTGGTTCATATCGGGTGAGTTGCGAGTGCCGCGCTTGCCACCGCATTATGATTTCCAAAATCTGCGCCTGACCCCTCTCCAGACGCGCCAACGATTTAGCGCAATGGGGAATCCGAATATCGTCGCCTTTCAGACGCGCAACCCGCTGCACCTTGTGCATGAGCAGTTGACGCGACGGGCAATTGATGAGGTCAATGGTGCGCTGTTTTTGCATCCCATTGTCGGATTAGAAAGAATGGGGGATGTCGCATTCTATAACCGTATCCACAGTTATGAGACGTTTGTTGAACGCTACTTTGACAAAGATCGCGTGCTGCTTGCGCTGTTGCCATTTGCCTCCCGCTATGCCGGCCCACGTGAGACGGTCATGGATGCGATTATGCGGCGTAACTATGGGGCGAATCATCTGATTATCGGCCGAAATCACGCCAGTCCGCTCACCGACCGTGATGGCAACCGCTTTTATGATGCCTATGAGGGCCAAAACCTCTTCCGCGATTACAGTGACGAGATCGGCGTGAAGCTGATTCCATTTCGCACGCTCGTCCACGCCCGCGACAATAGCCAAGTGGATGTGCTTGACCGCGTGCCGCGCGGGGCAAAAACGGCTCCGATCCTGCGATCACAGCTGCATCGTATTGAGACGCCAGAGGGACGCAAACCAGATTCATGGTTCGAGCGTCAGAAAACGGCGGCCTACATAGAGCGTGGCAACAGTAAACAGCAACAGCAAGGGGTCTGCATCTGGTTTACAGGATTGCATGGGAGCGGCAAATCCTCAACCGCCTCCGTATTGACAACGCTCCTGCGCGCCCAGCGACGCACGGTGACCCTGCTCGATAGCGACGTGTTGCGCACCAATATGGGACAGAAGCTGGGCTATAGCCGTGCCGATCGGGAGACACACATTCGCCACATTGGGTTCATCGCCAGCGAGATTGTGCGTCATGAAGGGATCGCCGTCTGCGTGGCGGTCAGCCCCTATCGCAGTACGCGCAACGAGGTGCGGGCGATGGTTGCAGATGGGCAATTTGTTGAGGTGTGGATGGATGCCCCCTTTGAGGTTGCGGAACAGAAGGATGAGAAGGGATTTTACCAACGGGCGCGGCGTGGTGAGATCGACAACTTTGCCGGCATCGATGTCCCATTTGAGCAGCCGCGTAATCCAGAGATTCGGATCGATGCGACGGCAAATTCGGCCGAATCGAGCGCACACATCCTGCTCAACTATTTGATCCAACGCGGATTTGTGAAGCCTGATGGATAATCGCGTGCGTTGGCTTTGAAGGTTGCTAAAATGGCGCTGATTTAACTAGAAGCGCACGCAAGGCGTTTCTTTTCATTTGGAGTCAATGATGGAAGCAATCGGCATTAACTTAGGTTATCTAGCGATACAACTTTGCGTTTTTGGATTCATAGTCGCCCTTTTGGTCTTACCGATTGCGGCGATTTGGCAGCTACGCAACCGTCACTTCCCCAACGATACAGACAAATTGCTCTGGGTCATCATCATTGTTATGGCTCCGATTATCGGTGCGATTGGTTTTTTTATCATCAAACCGGGTAAGGAAATAGATCAATGAAACGACTTTTTTTACTGCTTTTGAGCCTGTTGCTCGTCGCCTGTCAGGGGAATGAAACAACGCCGACTGAGGTTGTTGCCCCACCAGAAACGACGGCGGCGACCGAACTGCCACCAGCGACAGCCCTTCCCACACTCACCTCTGCCGTAATTGTGACCGAGCAAACGGAGCCAACGACAGACGCGCCGCCAACTGACGCGCCGCCCACCGATACGCCGCTGCCCCCGACAGAAGTACCACCGCCCCCCACAGCAACGACCGCACCCGATCCAGCACCCCCAACCGAAGTGATTATCGAAATGGATGGCGCACAGTTGCCGCCGGGATTTAGCGTCATTGAATATGCCGCATTGCCGCGCCCAACTGGGTTGACATTTGACGATCAGGGTCGTCTTTGGGCGACCAATCATGTCGGCGAGATTTGGGTGTTTGATGACGCGGACGACGATGGGCGTGCTGATTTTGAACAACAGTATGCGTTTGGCTTTATTGTGCCAGTCGGCATCGCCGTACATCCCGACAATGGGGATGTCTACATCTCACAGGAAGGCAAAATCACGATTGCACGCGACACGAATGGGGATTTGTCAGCCGATCAATACGAATCAATCGTCAGCGATCTGCCGTTTGGCCTTCACAAGAATAATAATCTCAAATTTGGCCCAGATGGCATGCTTTACATGGGTGTCGGCTCAACCTGTAACGAATGTGTCGAAGTCGATGCACGGTCGGCCACGGTGATGCGCTTTGATACAACAACGGGCGCGGGTGAGGTGATCGCCACTGGCTTGCGCAACGTCTACGATATCGCCTTTCACCCGACAACGGGTCAACTGTTCGCAACTGAAAACGGCCGCGACGATTTGGGTCAGAATCAGCCGCCTGAAGAGTTAAACTTGATTGTGGAAGGGGCTGATTATGGCTGGCCTGACTGTTGGGGAACTGGCGGAGGCTCGAATTGTGAGGGAACGGCAGCCCCGACAGCTAATTTCGAGGCACATTCATCGATCAATGGCGTGACCTTCTATACAGGCGATCGCTTCCCACGTCTGTATCGCGGTGATTTGTACACCTCGAACTTTGGGTCGTGGCAATATCCGCTGCAAATGGGCATTCAGCGCGTCGAGTTAACCGATAATGGGAATGGCGGCTTTACGGCCAATACGTCATGGTTTCTACGTGCCGACCAAAATCTACTGCCCTTAATCGAAGGCCCCGACGGTGCGCTCTACTTTGGGACGTATGATATTAATGATCCGTCAATTGGCGCGATCTATCGGATTAGTTATGGGGTTCCATAGGAAAATCGGCCGAATGCTGTACCATCTGTAAGCACGTGTCGTCTAGCAGAGGGTAAATCTGATCATCCGATCGGCTAGACAACGAACTATTAGCAACTCTTGGGACTGGCTGCGAAATCGTCATCCAGCGTACTTGCACTTGGATTACGGTTAGTGTCACGAAATTTTCGCCGCAATGAAAAACGCGGTACGTGGTGCGTGAACTGACACGCACCACGCACTACGCACCACGCAATGATCTGGCGAAAACCTACAGACACTAACGATTACGCAAAACGCAACGACGACATGATTTCCCATAGACTCGAACTCTTTTATGCATGCAACAGCAAAACCAACCCGCGCCCAACGGCGCAAACAAGCGGACGCAGGCAACGGTGAACTGGGACGCGCACTCGGCTATCTCAAACGCTATCCGAAGCTGACCGCCTTCTCGCTGGTCGCCTTACTCTTGGCGACGGCCGCACAGTTGGCCGTGCCAGTCGTCGTTGAACGCGCCATCGATAACGCCGTCAATCCAGAGATCTTGGGCAACTTGACCTATGACGCGGCCATTCAAACGCTGATCGGCGCAACAATTGCGATTATCGGCTTTGCGATTGCACGCGGAATCTTCGCCTTTGCGCAAGCCTACTCATCACAGGTGCTTTCACAGGACATCGCGTTTGAACTACGCAACGATATTTTTGCCAAAATCCAGCGTCTGAGCTTTAGCTACCACGACCAAAATCGCACGGGGCAGTTGATGATTCGCGCCACAGACGACGTAGAGCGGCTGCGGACGTTTATCGGACAAGGCTTCTTGCTAGCGATTCAAGCCTTGATTTTGCTCGTCGGCACGCTGATCATCCTGTTTGTGACCAATTGGCAGTTGACGCTCGTCGTGATTCCGATCTTGCCGATTGCGATGGTGGTGTTTGGTGTTTTCGGCCGAATTGCCCAACCCCTTTTCGCAGGTGTCCAGCGCAAACTCTCTAGCGTCAACACGGTGCTTGAAGAAAATCTGAGCGGCATCAAGGTCATCAAGGCGTTCACGTCTGAAAAACGTGAGCTGCAACGTTTTATGGCGACCAGTGAGGCGTTGCGCGATGAGCGTATTAACGTCAACCGCGTTTTTGCCATCATCTTCCCATTTTTCTTTGTCACCAGTCAGCTTGGGCAAGCCGCCATCCTCTACTTTGGCGGTCGGCAAATTATCAACAGCGGCCTCTCGCTCGGTGAGTACCAAGCGTTTGTGTTGTACTTGACCTATCTCTTTTTCCCAATGGGACAGCTCGGCTTCATCCTTGGTCTGGCTGCACAGGCAAGTGCCAGCGCAAAGCGTGTCTTCAATATTCTCGACACCAAAAATGATGTTGAGAATAAGCCAAACGCGAAAACATTGGAAGCAATTGAGGGGGATGTTGTCTTTGAAAATGTTTCGTTCCGCTACTTCTCCAGCAGCGATGACGTCTTAAAAGACCTCAACATCGTTGCCAAACCGGGCCAAACGGTCGCCCTGCTTGGCATGACGGGCAGCGGCAAGACGACCGTTATCAATCTGATCCCGCGCTTTTACGATGTGACGGAAGGGCGCATCTTGATCGACGGTCAAGACATTCGAGACGTGACGCTTGAGAGCTTGCGCGAGCAGATCGGCATTGTGTTGCAGGAAACGACGCTATTTAGTGGCACGATTCGGGAAAATATCGCGTTTGGTCGGCCGACAGCGACGCAAGCCGAGATTGAAGCCGCCGCCGAAGCGGCCGCAGCTCACGAATTTATCATCGACTTTCCCAACGGCTACGACACAACCGTTGGGGAACGAGGCAGCACGCTTTCAGGCGGTCAAAAACAGCGCATTGCCATCGCCCGCGCTCTCCTGCTCAACCCAAATATCTTGATCATGGATGACAGCACGAGTGCGGTCGATTTTGAGACAGAGTTCAAAATCCAGCAGGCGCTCGACACGCTGATGGCAGGGCGCACCAGCTTCGTCATCGCCCAGCGCATCAGCACTGTTTTGAGCGCAGACCAAATTTTGATTCTGGAAAAAGGGCAAATCGTTGCCAGCGGCACACACGATGAACTGCTTGAATCAAGCCCGATCTATGCCGAAATTTATCATTCGCAGTTGGCGTAACTGTCCGCAAACAGCACTTGTCACGAGCCACTAGCGACTAGCAACTTTTATGTTTGACAACTCTTCACAACTCTTCGGTGCAGAAATCAAAAAGCCGCGCAGCATCAGCGACACGCTGAGCCGGTTTTGGCAATACTTCAGAACGCACAAATTGGCCCTGCTTGTGGTGGTGCTCCTTGTTTTGGTCAGCACTGGATTGCAAACGGCCGTCCCTGTTTTGACGGGGCAGGCGGTAGATTGCTATTTGGTTCCCGATGCGGTCGATTCGGCCGAAAGTTGCTTCCTGACAGCCGAAATCCCGACAACAACGGCGGGTCGTCTGGCGGGTTTGGCCGTGTTGTCACTTGCGATTGCGGCATCATATCTCTTGAGCGCACTCGTATCGGGGTTGCAATTCTACAACTTTGCCAAAACGGGCTATACCGTTCTGCACGAGCTGCGCACCGACATTTTCCGCCATATCCATCGACTTTCATTGGGCTACTTCTCGCGCAACTCGGCGGGTGACACGATGAGCCGTCTCACCAACGACATCGACACAATCGTGCAGATGATTGGGTTTCCGCTGCTCTCCACCGTGCAAAGCATCTTTGCCGTTACATTTATCATTGTCGCCATGCTTGTCACCAACGTCCCGTATGCACTGTTGTCGTTGGCGATCTTGCCCGTGATGGTGATCTCTGTTCAGTGGTTTAGTCGGCAAGCACGCAAGGCGTTTCGCGTCGCAAGGCAATCAATTGGCGATGTCAACACCGATTTGCAGGAGAACATCGCCGCTGTACGTGAGGTGCAGGCGTTCTCACGCGAAGAGGAAAATATCGAACAGTTCCGCTCGCAGAACGCCGCCAACCGCGATGCCAACGTGCGCGCACAGGTGTACAGTACTGCGCTCGGCCCGATCGTCGAGGCATTGGGTTATGTCAACATCGCCATCATCGTGGCGTTAGGTGGGTATGCGTTGCTCAACGGCGGCTCACTGCTCGGCGCGACCGTTTCGGCCGGTACGATTGTCGCCTTTATCCAATTTTCGCAATCCTATCAACGCCCCGTGCAGCAGATTGCGGTGCTATGGGCAAACATTCAGAGCGCAATTGCTGGTGGCGAGCGCATCTTTGACTTTATGGACGAGGTGCCAGATTTGGAGGATAAAGCGGATGCCCGTTCAATGCCCGAAATCGCTGGGCGCGTCACGCTTGAAAATGTCTGGGCGGAGTATCTGCCCGGCGAGCCAATTTTGAAAGGGGTTGATATTTCGGCCGAAAAAGGCCAAACCATCGCCATTGTTGGCCCCACTGGTGCTGGCAAAACGACGATTATCAATCTGATCCCGCGTTTCTATGATGTCACCAAAGGCGCACTCAAGATCGATGGTATCGACGTGCGCGATGTGACGCGCGAAAGCTTGCGCGAGCAGATCGGCATCGTTTTGCAGGACACATTTCTGTTCAGCGATACGGTGACGAATAACATCCGTTACGGCCGACCCGCTGCGACCGATGAAGAGGTCGTCGCCGCCGCACAACTCGCCCGTGCCGACACCTTTATCGACCGCCTGCCTGAAGGATATGAGACCGTTTTGGGGGAGCGCGGCTCAGGTTTGAGTCAAGGACAGCGGCAGTTAATCGCCATTGCGCGTGTCGCCCTTATGAATCCGCGCATCCTCATTTTAGATGAGGCGACCAGCAGCGTTGACACGCGCACCGAGCGCGAAATTCAAACCGCCCTCGATCGCTTGTTGGCGGGGCGCACCAGCTTTGTCGTCGCCCATCGTCTCAGCACCATTCGCAACGCCGATCAGGTGTTGGTTTTGCAAGCAGGTCGTGTCATCGAACAGGGAACGCATGACGAACTGCTGGAGCAGTCGGGTTTTTATGCCGACCTTTATAATTCACAGTTCCGTCGAGTTGGGGATGGGGAATAACGAGAAAAGGCTCTTGGGGATTTCATGGGATTAGACGTGGTGCGTGGTGCGTCATTGCCTCTGGTCACGCATCACGCACTACGCACCACGCGTTGGCAACCCCTCGAATTCCTAACAACCCAAAAAGCTATGAGCGCGACCCACTTGGCCGCACTCTTGGAAATCACGCAGAAGGTCAGGTTTCAACGTATGCAAATATGTTAACTACCACATTTTGCGTTACAATTTAGTTATCTTTTTTATTCTCGGCTATAGCCGCAATACGAATTCGACGACTAACTGTCCCAAAGGGGCAGAAATTCAATTCGCACAATGCGAATCGCTTGATTCAACGACAATGGAGCAGGGTATCCACTCCACACAAATGGGTAGAGAATGCTAAATGGGAATGAGGTAAGTATTGAGTAGCAATGACGAAAACAGTACGTGAGACTGCGCCCCATCAGGATTGAAACATCTGAAATGGGTCATGTCTCTGCGACTTGACTATTTGATCATGCCGAATCGGCCGAAAATTTCGGCCGATATTAACCATTGACCCCATAAATTTGTGACTTCACGTGAGAAACACGTGAAAGTTGATCATATATGTCGAAGCCGTAGCAGGTTATGCCTTGCTACGGCTTTTTTGTTATGCCAAAGATTACGGCACTTAAACAGCAACAGCGCAACAAAGAGCGCGTCAGCCTTTTTTTGGATGATGCGTTTGCATTTGGCGTGCCTGCGATTGTCGCGGTTGGGTTGCGTGTGGGTCAGATATTATCGGCCGAAGAGATCGCTGTTATTCAGGATGAAGCCGCACTGGAGGCTGGCAAGCAAAGCGCGTTTCGATTTTTGGCGCACAGGCCGCGCAGCGAATGGGAAATTCGACGCAACTTGCAGGGCAAAGAGTATGCGCCCGCCATTATTGATGCGGTGATAGTGCGCTTGACTGAGTTGAAATTGTGTGATGATTGGGAATTTTCTCGCTATTGGGTGCGGCAGCGCGAGCAGTTTAAGCCGCGCAGCCCGTTCGTATTGTCGCAGGAGTTGCGACAGAAAGGGGTTGAAAGCGAGATTATTGATGAAGTTTTGAATGAAGTAGATGTTGAGGCCAGCGCACGCAACGCGGCTGAAAAGCGCGTCAACCGTTGGCAACATCTCGATGAAGAAGAATTTCGCAACAAAATGAGCCGCTACCTCGCAGGGCGCGGCTTTGCCTATGGCGTGGTTCGAGACGTGGTGCGCGAGCTATGGGAGCGCATCAT
The DNA here is from genome assembly GCA_030425205.1 of Anaerolineae bacterium. GTDB lineage: Bacteria > Chloroflexota > Anaerolineae > Promineifilales > Promineifilaceae > CALECP01. The sequence continues at coordinate 143,575 of JAUIAP010000013.1, read as the reverse complement.
GGAAGAACGCGCGGAAGAAAGTGAACAGGAAGCGAGTGAACAGTGAATAGAAGTAGTGCGAAACCTGCTCTGTTGACTGACGACCTGTTCACCGAATAATTGAAATTGAGGAGTCTTTAGAATGAACACACCGATGATAGTTGCGGGACTTGTGGGTCTCGTCATCGGTCTCATTGTTGCGGGTGTGGGAGCTGTCGTCTACTGGCGGCAGGTCGCGCAGCCCGATCTTGAAAAACGTGAAGCGATGCTCCAATCGGAGCTTAATCAACGTAGACGAGAAGCAATTAAGGAGGCCGAAGCGATTGAGGCGACGGCGCGTAACGAGGCGAAATCGTTGCGCAGTGAAGCAGATCAGGCGATAGAAAAGCGTTTTGCAGATTTGGCGCGTTCGGAAGAGCGTGTTGACAATATGCGTGGTGAGTTGGACAGACGACTGAAAAAACTCGACACGCGCGATCAGCGTTTAAATAAACGACAAAGCTCACTCGACAGACGTGAGTCTAAACTTCAAGGCGTTGAGGAGCAGCATCAGGCGAAGCTGGAAGAGGTCGCCAACTTGACACAGGAGGACGCACGCAAGGAAGTGCTGGCGATGGCGGAGCAGGAGGCGCGGCAGGATATGGCGCGCGTCATGCGTGAAGTGGAAGAGCGGGCGCGTGAAAGCGCAGAGGAGTTGGCACGCAAACACATTTCGACGGCGATTCAGCGCATTGCGAGCAGCCATGTGGCGGAAACGACCTCCACAACGGTGCAGATTCCAAGTGAGGAGATGAAGGGGCGGATTATCGGCCGAAATGGGCGCAATATCCGCGCATTTGAACAGTCGGCAGGGGTTGACATCGTTGTGGATGATACGCCCGAGGCGGTCAGCGTCAGCAGCTTTGACCCGGTGCGCCGTGAGATTGCCGCGCGTGCGCTGCACAAACTCGTCACCGATGGACGCATTCACCCGGCCCGTATCGAGAAAATCGTCAAGGATATGGGCAAAGAGGTGGACAAGGCGATCCAAGAAGCGGGTGAACAGGCTGCCTATGAGGCAAATGTACATGGCTTGCATCGTGAGGTAATCAAGATGTTGGGCCGATTGCGCTTCCGCACCTCCTATGGGCAGAATCAGCTTGGTCATGCTGTCGAGACAGCCAAAATTGCGGCGATGTTGGCGGCCGAGCTCGGTGCAAATGTCGAGATTGCCAAGATGGGTGGCTTGCTGCACGATTTGGGCAAGGCGATGGATCACAATCAGGAAGGGACGCACGCCATGCTCGGGGCAGAATACGCCAAACGCTTTAAGGTTCCGCGCCCCGTTGTCCATGCGATTGCCGCACATCACCATGAGGTCGATCAGGAGACGGTGGAAGCGGTGCTTGTTGAGGCGGCCGATGCGATTTCGGGCGCACGACCCGGCGCACGGCGCGAGAGTTTGGAAAATTACATCAAGCGTGTGCGCACGCTCGAAGACATTGCGACCTCATTTGATGGGGTCGATAGCGCGTATGCGTTGCAGGCAGGGCGTGAAATCCGCGTCTTGGTCAAGCCGGGACAAATCGACGATCTTGGCGCGACCCGTCTCGCCAAAGATATCGCCAAAATGGTCGAGGACAATATGCAATATCCCGGCCAAATTCAAGTAACCATTATTCGAGAGACACGAGCAGTTGGATTTGCAAAGTAGAAGAGGTGGTTAGCGGTTATTGGCTAGTGGCAATTATTAAAAGCCACTGGCCCACTAGCAACTAGCAACTAGCAACTTAATCATGAGAACACCATTTATTGCAGGTAATTGGAAAATGAACAAAACGGCGACGGAAGCGGCGGCGTTTATTGCAGAAGTGAAGGATGCGCTTTGCGCGATTGACGGCGTCGAGATTGCGTTTTGCCCAACGGCGATTGCGATTCCAGCGGCGGCGGCGGCGGCCGAAGGGTCTTGCGTCGGAATTGGCGCACAGAATATGTACTTTGAGGAGAGCGGCGCGTACACGGGCGAGCTCGCGCCAAATATGGTTGCAGAGTATTGCAACTATGTCATCTTGGGGCATTCGGAGCGGCGACAATACTTCGGCGAAACGGATGCGGGCGTTAATGCGAAGGTGAAAAAGGCCCTCGAACATGGCATTGTGCCAATTGTCTGTGTTGGCGAAAGTCTAGAACAGAACGAGGCTGGGGAGACCCACTACATCGTCAGTAAGCAAGTTGCGCTGGCAGTGGAGGGAATTTCGGCCGATCAAATCCCCACGCTCGTTTTTGCCTATGAACCGATCTGGGCAATTGGAACGGGCAAAAGTGCCACCAAAGAGGATGCGCAGCACTCTTGCAAGACGTGTGTTCGTGATACACTGGCCGAACTTTACGGCGACGATGTCGCGCAACAGGTGCGCATTCAGTACGGTGGCAGCGTCAAAACGCACAATATCGCTGAATACATGGCGCAACCTGACATCGACGGTGCGCTTGTCGGTGGGGCGAGTTTGCAGGCGGGATTTGTTGATTTGGTGCGCAATGGGGTGACGAAGGTTGACTAGTGGAGAGTGGTGAGTGGAGAGTGGTGAGTAGGTTGGTAGCCGACTGCTATTCGCACGTAGCTCTATCCTGCTCGCTGCGCAAAGGATTTTGGAACAGTTACTAACTCCCATCATCTGGCTCGCCTTTACGCTGCCCGTTCTTGTGTTGTTGGAACGCTGGATTCATCGTCGCATGCATGGGTTGATCTACCTGCTCACGGCGAGTCAGAAAGCGTCAATTTACATCTACGCCTTGATATTGCTGCCCGGTGTGTTTTTGCATGAGTTGAGTCATTACGTGACGGCAATCATGCTGGGGGTGCGCACAGGGCGTTTTTCATTGGTGCCAGCCGTGCAGCCTGACGGCACATTGCGGTTGGGGTTTGTCGAGTTCTATCGGGGGCGCATTCCCATGCCGATTCGCGAGAGTTTGATTGGGGGTGCGCCGTTTGTATATGGGTCGCTGGCAGTGTGGGCAATCGGCCGATTTGTCTTCAACATCCCAACCTTGATCCAACAACCAAGCATCGATCTGCTGATCTCCGAACTATTTCGTGTAGCAAAGACTCCGGACTTCTATTTTTGGCTCTATCTGCTCTTCGCAATTAGCAATTCGATGTTGCCAAGCCCATCCGATCGACAAGCATGGCCGTTCTTGCTGCTCACATTGGTGACGGCTGCCGTCGGTGTTTATCTATTGGGGGCAGGGGATTTTCTGTTGCAGGAGTTGGCAACACCCCTGTCACGTATTTTCGGCTATTTGGGGGTTGCCTTTACATTGACGATTTTAGTCAATGGGGTGTTCGTTGTGGTGATATTGCTGTTGGAGGGAATTTTCGGCCGATTGCTCAACCGACGCATAATCTATCATTAACCCTTGCCACTGCGTAATCAACCCTGTACTATTCACGCTATGAACGACCAGCAGCTTCGGCGTTTTTCAATCACGCTCACTCAATTTCTCATCGGCCTTTTGGTTCTTGCTGGCATTTTGATTGCGCTTGGCATCAATCAAAATCAAGCCGCGCTTGATGCGGTAGAAGCGAGCGAGGCAACCGTACAGGTTCAGCTTTTTGCGGAGATGACCGTTGCGGCCGAATTGACCGCAACGTTGCAATACGTAACTGGTCCGTCGGCTGTCGAGGTTTATAATCGTGATGAAGCTCGACGGGTCTTGCCCGGTGAAGTGCGCGTCGTACCGATGGAGACGCTGCTTCCGCCTGAACCAACCGCGACCCCGCTACCGACCCCCGATCCTGCCCACAATGCAGAGGAGTGGATGATGTGGTGGTATCTGCTGACCGATCGTGAGCCGCCGCTGCGCCCCTCCGCAACACCACTTCCCGACTCTTAACGGAAGTTGCTAGTGGGGAGTTGCTAGCGGTTAATAGTGACTTTTGACTTTCTTTAACCATGTCGCGCCTATTCAAACGAGCAACAATGACCAACCCCCCACATGATCTAAATAGTTTTGATCGCCCATCCGTCACCGTCGATGTGGTTATTTTCTCTTTGGCGATGGCGCAGAACGATTTGCGCGTGTTGTTGGTGCAGCGGTCGCGGGAACCGTATATTGGGTTATGGTCTTTGCCCGGTGGATTTGTTCACGTCAATGAATCACTTGAAGCGGCGGCGGCGCGTCAATTGGCGGCCAAAACTGGCTTAGAGTCGGTTTACATCGAACAGCTATTCACGTTTGGCGAGCCGCAGCGTGACCCGCGTCGGCACGTCATTACAGTTGCCTATTCTGCACTAGTCCCCTATTCAATCATTGAGGAGCCAGCCCCCAACGCGCCATTGCAGTGGTTCTCAGTCTATGATCGGCCGAAACTCGCATTCGATCATGCTGACATTGTCGATTACGCGCTGCAACGTTTGCGCTATAAGCTCGAATATACGTCGGTCGGTTTTGAGTTGTTGCCCAACGAGTTTACGTTGTCGTCGCTGCAACAGGCGTATGAGATTGTCTTGGCGGAAAAATTGGATAAACGTAACTTTCGCCGGAAGATATTATCGGCCGATATTATTCAAGAGACAGGACAAAAATCGCGTTCTGGCGAAGGTCGCCCTGCCAAACTTTATCGCTACCAAGATAACGCCGTCGCCGAAATCAAGGCGCGACGGCTCTTTCCCTAACGACCGCGCAACCAGTTTGCAACGGGTTTCGGTTGCCCATTGGCGCGGAAAAGCCCCATGTACTGCTCGTGGTTTGCCGCACCGCTGTTCACGTTATCGATCAAGTTATACCACGAGGCAACGGGGACAAAATCCCACTTATTCATCGTTTGCATCGCTTGCTGAAGATATTGTGCTTGATTGTGTTCGCCCACGCTCGCACTGCTCCAGCCAAACTCTGTGAACCAGACCGGTTTATAGTCGCGGTTGTGCAGCATCATGGCGCGGAACCCTTCCACACCGCAGTAGAATGACCAGAGATAAATCGAGCAATCGGTCGGGGAGCCTTTGACGTAGGGGTGAATCGATAGCGCGTCGTAGAACTGATTGGCATTTTGCGCGTACATGCCTTGCAGGAATTCAAAATCAGTGCCAGCGAGTGCGCCACCTAGCACGACAGCGTTGCCCTTTTGCGCTTTAATGGCGGGATAGGTTGCCTTGAGCAGATTGCTGTAGGCAATAGGGTCGGGCGATGTCCAGAATCGGCCGATATTAGGCTCATTCCAAATCTCCCACGCGACCACCTGATTGCCATGTCGGCGCACCAATTCGCGCATCATGTTGGCGTAGTGGGTCGGGTTGGCTGGGGGTGAGCTATGGTTATAGCGATAGGCCGCGCAATTTTTATAGGGATCGGCCGATGCCCAGCAGGGCGCACCCGCCACCATCAAATAGACCTGCACCCCATGCCGATTGGCGCGGTTCAAAAAGTCGGCCAATACGCCACTGTACCACTCATCATACTCATTGGCGTTATTGGGCTGTAACCGTCGCCACTCAACTGCCACGCGCACAAGGCTAATGCCAGCCGATTTCGCCAGCTCTAGCCTCTCGCTGTCTAGGTCGTTCCAGACCGGATGGTAGTGCGCGGATAGGCGCAACGGCGACTTGCGTACGGCACTTGTATCTGGCTGAACGCTGAAATTCGTCGTATTCCCCAAGAATCCCCAGCGATGCGCTGTATCTTGCGTCGCGATCTGCATAAAGAAGTTGCCCGACCGCGTGATCTGCTGCCAATTGCGATAGGTGTATGTGCCACCTGCTGGAATCGTGATATTTTCGGCGTAGGGAAAGTCGTGAATTTGCCCACAGTGCATCGTCTGTGTGCCGCAATCAGGCCCACGCACGGCAACCCCGATCTTCTTATAAGTGATGGGGAATGCATTGTCGTTGCGCAGCGCAAACTTCGCATAGAAAACATCGTTCACCCGTTTGGTGGTTGTTTCAAGCACGACAGGCGATGTAATCTGAATGCCGCCGCTTGTCGTAGCCGTGGCCCCCGTGCTGCCACTGTGCACATCAAAGCTCGCCTCACTCTTCAACCAATACCAATGACCTTGTGGCGATTGATAGACGATTTGCGCAAAGTAATGCCCGGGTGCGTCAAAGGAGCGCGATTGGTGATAGCTAAAAGATTTTCCGACCGCGAGGGTCATTTTGCCGTTTATGTGGAAGTCGGCAACATTGGCACAGCTAAGGTTGTAGCAGTTTGGGCCACGCACGGCGACGCCGATGCGCTGAAATTCGATGGGCGTTCTGCCATTATTTCGGATAGTAAAATCGGCCGAAAGTGCCTCACCCACACGTGCCTGTGTTTTAGACAGCGTTAACTGACCTGTGATCGCCACATCCCGTTGTATCTCCCAAGGCGGAATCCCGATCCAAACGGCCGCGCTGACACCCTGAACGAGGACAAAACAGATTAAAATCGTTGCAAACAGTAAGGCTCTAACTTTTCCCATAGGGCGGGATTGTAGAGCTTTTTCGCGCAAGATGTCGTGAAGAAATCTGTTTTTAAGCATCGGCTCAATTCTCAATCAATAGAGCTATAATTCTTGACTATGGCGATTAAAGTTTTGTCGGAACAGTTGGCCTCGCAAATTGCGGCAGGTGAAGTGGTAGAACGTCCTGCGTCGGCCATCAAAGAGCTTGTCGAAAACGCGCTTGATGCGGGAGCAACCACCATTAATGTGGACATCCGCAATGGTGGTCGCACGCTGTTGCAAGTGGCTGACAACGGATGTGGCATCGCGGCCGATGAAGTCGAAACCGCCTTTTTACGCCACGCGACGAGCAAGCTAGATTCGGCCGAAACACTCGCCGCCATCGAAACGCTAGGCTTTCGCGGCGAAGCGTTAGCCGCCATCGCCTCCGTCACCCGACTGACCATTGTGACCCGCTTGATTGGCGCGACCAGCGGTATCCGCCTTGTGCTAGAAGGCGGGCAGATCGTCCAGCGTGAAGTGGTCGGCGCACCTCAAGGGACGGTCATCTCCGTAGAGAACCTGTTTTACAACACCCCTGCCCGTCTTAAATTTCTCAAATCAGTCACCAGCGAAAAACGCGCCATCGACGAAATTATCACCCGTGTCGCACTTGCCTATCCGAATGTGCGCTTTCGCCTGACGCACAACGGGCGCGAAACGTTCAAATCGCCGGGTAGCGGGGCGTTGCGCGATGCCTTGTTGGCCGTCTATGGCGTGGAAATCGGGCAGCAGTTCTTGCCAATTAAGCCAGTCACAACCTCGCAAGCGACCCCGACCTCTGAGACGCCCATCAGCGTGACAGGATTCGTCAGCGCGCCTAGCTTACATCGCAGCAACCGCAGTCACATCAGCCTGTTTGTCAACGGTCGTTGGATCAAGGATCAGCGGCTTACCTACGCTCTCATCGACGCTTATCACACATTTTTGCCATCGGGTCGTTTCCCGCTAGCCGCCCTATTCATCGAAATGCCGTTCAATGAAGTCGATGTCAACGTTCATCCGATGAAAACGGAAGTGCGTTTTCAACAGCCACGCCAACTCTTTAAAGCGGTGCAAACGGCCGTGCGCGAGACATTACTTGATGCCGCGCCTGCGCGATCAACCCATTCGCCCTTTGAGCAGATCGTGGGCAATCGTTGGGACGGCGTGCACATTGAGCAGCGCCGCGATCGTTCCGCAGAGGAGCCGCTCGATTGGGGCAGTTGGAACCCGCAAGAGGCACAGCCTAGCCCGCAACTGTCGCTCGATCCGCGCATGGCGCAAAATGTCGGCGGCGACCGTCTGCCCGTCATGCGCGTCATCGGTCAGGTTCGTAACAGCTATATTATCACCGAAGGGCCCGACGGCATGTTCCTGATCGACCAGCACGCCGCCCATGAACGCATCATGTTTGAGCAATTTATGGCGCAATGGGGCGAAAAGGCGGTCTCGTCACAACAGCTTGTGACGGGAATGCCCGTGCAGGTGCGCCCCGATCAAGTCTCCTTAGTGGAAGAAAACGCACAGCTCTTGGCGAAAATCGGTTTTGGCGTGGAGCCATTTGGCCCGCAGACGTTTGTCGTGCGCTCTGTTCCCGCGCTGCTGTCAAAAGTCGATCCAAGTGAAGCATTACGCGCGATGATTGATGATTTAGAGGACGAAGACGTGCTCATGCAGACGGAAATTGAAGCGGCAATGATCAAAAAGGCGTGTAAGACAGCTGCCATTAAGGCGGGACAGACGCTCTCGATGGCGGAGATGGAGGCGTTGATCTTGCAGCTTGAAGATTGTGAAAATCCGCAAACCTGTCCGCACGGTCGGCCGACGCTGATCCACATGTCGATGGGCATCTTGGCGCGACAGTTCGGGAGGTCGTGATCAGTAGGCAGCGAACAGTGAGCAGCAAGTGGCTGGGCGCATTGGTCGTATTCGGGTTTGCGCTCGTTTTGTATTGGCCGGTGTTGGGGATGCCGCTGATCTATGACACGTTGCTGCATTTGCGGATTGCAGAGGGGTTAAACTGGTGGAACGTGTGGCTGCCGACGGAGGCGTTTGGCTTTTTTCGGCCGATGACCTTCACCCCCATCCTGCTCACGCGCACCCTCTTTGGTGACGACATCGCATGGTTCTATAACTTAATGAATCTCTTGCAACACGCCATTAACGCACTGTTGCTCTATTTGCTGCTTTTGAAGATTCAGGGCGACACTGCTCCGATTTATCAACCGCTGTTCACCGCGCTCCTGTTTGCCGCCTTTCCCTTCTCCTACCAAGCCGTTGCCATCTACGGTCACAATGTCCATCCAGCCGTGACGGGTTTAATCTTGCTCGGCTTGCTAACTAGTCTACATGCTGGAAAACGCTGGCGCGTGGCGACGGCCGCGATCTTTGTCGTTGGGCTGTTGACGCATGAGTCGTTTATTCTGTTTGGGGTGTTTGGGGGGATGATTGTCTTCTTGCAGGGGGTGCGCCGCGAAGGTGAGCCTCTACGTGAATTTGGGAAGCATGTTGGCGTGGCCCTGCGCAAATATGGCGTCTATGTTGGATTGGGCGTGGCGTATGTGGTCGCTTATCAATTCTTGCCGATCAGCCGTGCGCCGCAGGTCGATGCGGCGGCGGGAGATTTGTGGATGAAGGTGTTGTATGTGATGCAGGGGGTCAGTCAGCCATTGGCATGGCTTGGGCGGTTTACGTCGTTTTCGGCCGAAACCATCATCCTAACCGCATTCACGCTCACAGTCGCACTTGCAATCTGGCGACGCTCCTGGCTCGTGCTGGTCGGCTGGGGGTGGTGGGGTCTCGCATCCGCGCTCGTCGTATTGCCCCTTCCTACCAATTATCTGCTCAATGGGCCACGTCTCCTCTACTTGGGCAGCGTCGGCGTTGCGCTTATCTGGGCGACTATCTTAAGCCCTCACACACGGCCGCGCAGCGAAGGGGAGGCAATCGAACCATCTCTAACAACGCCCAGTTTAGTTGTTCGCATAGTCATAGTATTTACTGTCCTGATTGCAAACATTAGCTTCGTGCGTGGTCGTTTGACCGCCTACGCGGAGTTGACCCAGGGCATCGATGTGCTGCGCCAAGAATCTCACGTGGGCATTGTGCTACTTAATCAGCCGCAATGGTTTGCTCCAGTAAGAAACACTTATCCGCTCGGGGCAGAATTTGTGCAGCAGTTGGGCGACTATCTGTTCATTGAAGAATGGACGACGCGCAACCTCGCAGATAATCCACCGACATGGGGATTTCGGGTCGATGAACTGTTGGCGACCGTCCCGTATGGCTATGGCGTTCACGCGCAACACGTGCTGGGGGGGTGGCAGCCCGTCGAGAGCGATTGGTTCTTGACGCGCTACACGGATACGGGAACACGATTTGAACCGATTGGCGGAATCGCTGCGCCTGCGGCAACGACGCAGGCGACATTTGCCCCGTTTAGGCTAGTCAGTGCGTCCGCAGAAAATTGTACCTCCGCCATCACAATCCACTCGCGCTGGCAAAATAACAACGCTTCTGCGTCTAGCACGCTCAGCCTGTTTGTCCAGTTGCTGGATGAAAATGGCGTCTTGATCGGTCAGAATGATGCCCCACCGTTGCGAATGCGACCCGATCTGCTGCCCGCTGGCGTTTATGATGTGGTCGATGAGCGGGAAATCATCGCCCCCGAGAACACAACGCCCACGACCGTTTTGCTCGGGGTGTACGACTATGTAACGGGGGAACGTATGCGAGGCGTTGACGCTGACGACACACCGCTGTCTGACAATGCGTTGCGCTTAACGTTGGAACCGTGTCGTGAAGATCACCAATAGAGTCTACCCCTACGTTGGCGCAAAAAACTGAATTTCCTGCGGCACTTCGCCCTCATCTACAAACACCAATGAAATCACACACGCATAGGTCGGATAATCGACGGGCAGCCCAAAGGTTGTCAGGTTGCGCCGCCCCTGCAACGTAAGCGGCTGACCCGTCGCCCAAAGCGTTGCCCATGCGAGGGGATCCGCGTGTGAAACGGCAATCGTGTGCTGAGCGGGATGACGACGGCGTATCGCGGTGACAAACCGTACAACTCGCTCAACAATGTCAGCAGGTTGTTCAAACTGATCAGACGAACCCGTATACAAATCCCAATCGCGCTGTGCCATCTTGGCTTGCGTCTTGCCGTCATGTGGGGAATGGACTTCGAGCAGGCGTTTGTCGTAATGAACAGGCAACGCCAGCCGCGCCGCAATGATGCCTGCCGTTTGGCGTGCGCGTAACAGCGGGCTGCTATAGACGCTGGTAACCGCTTGCCCTGCCAAGTAATCGCCCGTTGTCGCGGCCTGTTCACGCCCCGTCGCGCTCAAGCGAAAACGTGGCAGCCGTCCATAGTAAAGTTCTTGCGGGTTGTAAACCTCGCCGTGTCGGACGAGAGAGATGGTGGTTGTCATTGGATGTTGGCGTATTTTCCAGCGTGGAAGAGGAGCGGATCGGCCGATTCTTGAAAGCGAAACTGCATCACTTGCCCCACAAAGAGCGTATGGTCGCCAATGGGGACTGATTGGACGATCTTGGCGATTAGATGGGCATCAGCACCGTCGATGACGGGGAGATTGGCATGGTTAATAAAGGGGATTGGATCGATTTGCGGTTGGCCCGCAAAGTGATTAGAAAGATGCTGCTGATCGGCCGATAAGATGCTGACCCCATACTGCCCCGCCCGTTCTAAATAGGCGTGCATCGTCGCATTCTGCTTGATGGAGATACCAACGAGGGGTGGATCGAGCGAAATCGATAGAAACGCATTGCACGTCATGCCGCGCACGTCCTCACCAACTTGGGTTGTGATGATGGTCACACCTGTCGCAAATCGGCCGAGCGCGTTGCGGTAGGCGCGGGTGTCTGTTGAGTTGTTCATGCGGGAATTATACGGGAAACTGGAGCGTAAAACATAAGGCGGCGAAGCCGTAAGTGATTAGTGGTAAGTGGTAAGAAAATGTGTTGACGCTTTTTTTCACTAGCAACCAGCAACTAGTAACTATTTACCCTTACGGCGCACATTTTGATGAAGCACGCTGTCATTGCGGGCATGAAGCAGCACGTCTTACGTTTTATACACAAGCCATCACCGCCCCTTTTCGCTAGAATTTTGGTTGTGTCGGTCGGCAATGCGACTTTCCACAATCAAAATGGCACGAATGTTGGCACAACGTCCTCATTCGTCACACCATGTACAATCAAAAAACCATTCCCCTCAACAGTCGAATCGTCCGAAAGTCCCCCATTTACTACGGTTGGGTTGTCCTAATTGTTGGCACGCTCGGCGTCATCATGTCGAGTCCGGGACAAACCTACTCCTTCTCAATTTTCATCGAACGCTTCATTGAAGATTTGCAAATCAGTCGTTCGTTTGTCAGCAGTCTGTACGCAATCGGGACGGTGACGGGCAGCTTGGCGTTGCCCTATATCGGTCGCGCCATCGATCGACGTGGCAACCGCAAAATGGTCGTCCTAATCGCACTGGCGTTTGGGAGTGCATGCGTCTATATGGGCTTTGTCCAGAACGCCGTGATGCTGCTGATCGGCGTGATCTTTATGCGAATGTTGGGGCAGAGCAGCATGACGTTGGTGAGTCGTAACGTCATGAACCAGTGGTGGGTACGGCGGCGCGGCTTTGTGATGGGTGTCAGCACACTGGTGTCAGCGACGCTCGGAGTCGGACTATTTCCCAACTTAATCAACTGGCTAATCCCACAAGTTGGCTGGCGTGAGACATACTGGCTGCTGGGAACATTGGTCGTGGGAACGATGATTCCGCTCGGTTTTCTGTTTTTTCGAGAACGCCCAGAGCTGTATGGCTTGTTGCCTGACGGCGATGCAGAGATTGTGGCAGGAAAACCGGATCCCAAAAAGTTGGTCTTTGTTGAAGAAAACTGGACACGTGCCGAAGCGATTCGCACAAGCGCATTTTGGCTGATCGTGATCAGCGTTGCGGCGTTTAGTATGCTCGGAACAGGCTTGACCTTTCATATCGTGAGCATTTTTGCCGACAATGGACTTTCGGCCGATCTCGCCGCCGCCATTTTTCTGCCCATGTCCCTCACAACCTCCTTTGTCAGTATCCCCGCTGGTTGGCTAATCGACCGCGTTGCAACAAAATATGTGCTGGCAGCGGGTTTGGTGCTGCTAACCATCACCATTTTGGCCTCAACGAGTATTCGCGGCACGCAGTTGGCGATTATGTACGGTGTGGTATTTGGGTTGACAAATGGCTTGGCGCGGATTGCGGGAGATGTGGTCTATGCAAACTATTTCGGCCGAACCCATCTCGGTGCCATCACAGGTTTATCTAGCACCATCACGGCCGTTGCCTCCGGGCTAGGGCCTCTCATATATGGCGTGGGGCGCGACATGGCGGGCAACTATTGGCCATCCCTGCTGCTGTCGGCTATCTATCCCGCGACGATGGCGGTGTTGGTTTTGTTTATGAATCGGCCGAAAAAAACCTAGCAACCATAATACTACGCATGAAGGCGAAAAAACGAAACGATAATAACTCTCAATGCGGCCAATCTCACCCACATGAATTCGATGGATGCGTGAGAGACGCTGCGCCGTTACAATTTAGACGTTGCTGGTTGCAACTTGCATACCAGCGTCCCACTATTCGCAATTGTAGTGGTTAACAACTAGCCATTATCAACTAATTCGAGGTAACTTATGAGCGTTCGCGCAATCTGTCCGGGAACATTCGACCCGGTACATTATGGACATTTGGATATATTTGAACGGGCTTCAAAGCTATTTGATGAGGTGATCGTCGCCGTTTATGATCATGGGCAACCGATCAAGAAGGTGCTGTTTTCGGCCGAAAATCGCGTCCGTCTCATCAACGAAAACATCGTCGACTACCCCAATGTGCGGGTCATGACCTATAGCGGGATGACCGCCGACTTTGCTAGCCAAGTTGGCGCAAAGGCGATCATTCGCGGTCTGCGCATCTTCTCCGACTTTGAGTTCGAGTTTCGCATGTCGTTAATCACACATCGCCTCTCTCCCGACATCGAGTATTTGACCCTGATGACCCGTGAGGAGCACATGTTTCTGAGCGGCACGATGGTGCGCGAGATCGCGTCGCTCAATGGTGACATCAGTTCGATGGTGCCAGAAAATGTAGAGCTGGCTCTGCGTGCAAAATATCAGTAGCATCGTATGGGTAATTTGGTGTATTGCTACGACCGTGAGTTGCGAACATAGGCAATAAACCACATCATCTACAAACGCTATTTGCGACAAGAGCTTGGGCATTTGCCTGAGCTTTTTTGTTGCAAATAGCAGGGGCGAGCGATGGACAGATCTGTTAGATGCCCATCAATTAGCGCATCAGCCACGTATAAATCACGCTTCAGCTGTCGTCTGAATCAGAGAGATGACCTATCTAGGAAAAGTTATGCAAGTTTCAACGCTACAAAACAAGGTGCTGAATTTGTCAACGCTTGTTGGCAATACGCCGATTCGTAAACTATGGCTTACCCCTCACCGCGCTGTTTACATGAAGGAAGAGGGCAAAAATCCTGCGGGCAGCATTAAGGATCGCCCCGCGCTTAATATGCTGCTGCACGCCATTTTGAACGGCGACGTGACGCAGGACACGATTGTGGCGGAATCCACTTCGGGCAATACAGGTATCGGGCTGGCATGGGTCTGCCACGAGTTAGGGCTGGAATATCATAACTACAGCCCCAACTCGCTAAGCGAGCAAAAACGTGCCATCTTGGAAGATTTCGGAGCGCAACTGTTTTTTGCAGATGGCGGCACAGATGAGGCGACCGCTCTACTGCGCACAAGGTTGGAAGCGGAACCCGAAATGTACTATTGGGCGAGTCAATTCACCAATGACAACAATTGGCGCGCGCACCTTGAGGGAACGGCACCAGAGGTGTTGCGACAGGTTCCGCAGGTGGAACAGGTATGGGTTGCCTTTGGTTCTGGTGGAACATCGACAGGTTTTGCACACGCGCTCAACGGAACGGGGGTTGATTTGCGGGTTGTGCAAAACACGCTCAATCGCGCACGCCGCGTTGAGGGAATGCGCAATTTGGCATGGATTTCTAAACCGCCAATTGCTGACTTGGACGCAATCGGCCGAAAAAATCTCTACAGCGCAGACCCCGACAGACTGCTGGATTTAGCCCAACGTGTCTGCCTGTATAACGACGGATTTATCGTCGGGCCGACAACGGCGGCCGTGCTGACCCAAGCTGAACATAGCGAGGCGCGTGAGATTGTGGTTGTTTCGGCCGATAATGGCGACCGCTATCCCGATTGGGTCGAAAAAGTGACTGGTGACACGCCACGACGCATGTTGTCATGGCCAACATTCAACGCATTGCTGCCCGTTCAGCGCAACGGCATAAACCGTTCGGCACTTGTCGCCTGAATCTCGTTGATACTGATGATCAGCGGCTGTCGACCGAGAAAGGCCAACTCAAATGTAACGGCCGCCTTGCGTTCGATTTGCGACCAATGCTCCAAACGCGGCAACAAACGTAGGTCGGGAACGACATCGAGCCATACCTGCGCGTTGGCGGGCGGTTGCGTCGGTTCGAGAAAGTAGGGACTTGTCGCCACCGATTTTAACGACGGCACGGCGCGACCAAGCTGACTGGCAATTTGCTGACCCTCTTCACTCACGGCAAACTCAATAAACTGCCATGCCACCGCACTGACCTCTGAGTTACGCGACATGCAGTAGCCATCGCTGTGCAAGATGGTTGCCGCGCGTTCGCCGTGGGGCAAGGGCGCGACGTCCCAATTAAATTCGGCCGATTCTCGCAGCGTCGGTGTAATCCGCCGGCTATTGATATACATGGCAATGTTGCCGTTCAAAAAGCGATTGCCCTGCGACTGCACCGCCTCTTGTGACGCATTGGGGAACACGCCATCGATCACGCTGAGATCGATGACAAATGAGAGAGCTTGTTGAGATTCGGCCGAATCGAGCGTCAATGTCGTAGGATTTTCCCAGTCATCAACCAACTCGCCCCCATTTTGCCAGATAAACGGCGCCATGCGCAAAATCGTCGGCTCCATCCCAAGTCCAAACTGATCTGGCTCCCCATCACCGTTGTGGTCTGATGATGTCAACGCGATTGCCGCTTGGCGAAACTGCTCCCAATCCCACGATGCGGTCGGGTATGGCACACCCGCCTTGTCGAACAGATCGCGGTTGTAGTAGATAACTTGACTCGAAATATTGTGGGGAATGCACACAAGCGTTCCTTGCGAATCCCGAAACGCATCGAGCGCAATCCCATAAAAATCTGACTCATCGAGCACATCGCTTTGTGCCAAAAATGGGCCGAGCGGTTGCAAGCTGTCCTGATTGTAGAACTGCGCCAAGCGTCGATAGTTGAGCACGAAGACATCAGGCGGTGTGCCTGCGGCAAATTCTGTCGCCAAACTTGCTGAAAAGTCAGTTTTGTCGGGCAGGCCGTTTATCTCCACGCGCACATGTGGGTTAAGTTTCTCAAAACGATCGGCAACGGCGCGAAAAGCCGCCTGTTCCAATGGATCACCCCACACAGAAAAGCGCACAACAGGCGTATTGTCCACCTCACGACAGCCCACCAAAAGAACAACCGCTGCCATCAAGACAGCGGTTAATCTAACTTTCCACATAGCGTTTGGCGTACAGCCAGATCGGCCGATCACTCTGAGCGAATGCGCCGCTGTCTTACAACCAGCATGGTACCGGCAAATAGCACGGCAATGACAACGGTCAGCCCAATTGCATGTGGTGCAGCGTCAAGGCTAAGTGCGTCGAGGGTGACCGCGGTTGGCACGGAGGCAAGCGTGAAACGCCACGCGCCGCGCCCATGTGTCACCACCCAGAGCGTATCGCGGGCGTTGTCATACTTCATGTCCATGATCGCCACGACGGGCATGGTGCCACGAATCGACTGCCAATTTGCCCCTCCGTTCGTTGTCATAAATGTCCCAACATCAGTGCCGACCCACATTGTGTTTTCATTGTCAGGATCAACCGCAAATGCCGACACTGGAACATCGGGTAAATCACCTGTCAAATCACTCACGTCGACGGTGTTCCACGTTGTGTCTTTGGTGATCTTGTAAACCTTGCCCGGTTGCCCCGGCGTATTTGCAGCGTAGCCACTGAAAGTGAAGTAAACAACATCCGCATTGTTAGGAGATGCCTCGATCTTTGTCACATAACGCGCGGGTAAATTGCCACCGGCATACGCGTATAGATCCCCAAATTCATCACGTAGATGTATCCCGCCGCCACTACTGCCTGCCCAGACGCGAGCGTTATTGACAGGCGAAAGTGAAATTGTCGTCGGTATGCCAAACCCAGAGGTACTGATCTGTTGTGACCAATTATTTCCGCGATCTCCAGATTCATAAACCCCATTCGCGGCTCCTGCATAGATGTACTCAGTGTCGATCGGATCGATTTCAAAGGGGGTGATAAACAATGGCTGCACATTGTTTGGCGGCCACACCTGTTGCCACCCGTTGATCAGATTGCCGTTGACATCAAGTGCCGCCTTTGCGCCTCCTGAGCTGTGGTGGAAAATGGCGTTTGGCGAGGCAAAGTAAACGTGGTTTGGATCGACAGGATCAAATGCGCCGAATATCCCATCGCCAAAGCCCCAGCCTTCCCACGTCGTGCCACTCATGTAGGCCATCGAGTTATCCTGCAAGCCACCCAACATGATATCGGGGTTGCTGGGGTGAATGTCAAAGAAGTAGAACTGGATGGTCGAAAGACCTGCGTTGAGATTGCTCCATGTGTAGTCAAGTCCATTGGTTCCCGCACCCGCTGCGACCGTGCGATAGATGCCGCCGTCGCTGGCGATATAGATGTTGCTGCCGCTATAGGCTGCGTCATGAATATCGGGATGGGTGACTTTTGTTGCGCTGCGGCTCAAACAAGGACGAATATTATCTATCCCTGCGGGAGGGCCATAAGAGGTGCAATGGGGAGCAGTGTCGATCCAGTTGTCGCCCCCGTCCAGCGTGCGATGCACCATGCCCGTCCATCCCTTGTCATAGTAGGAGGTGGGAGCGGTCGTCGGATCAGGGAGATAGCGTGAATAGTTGGCATTGCCGCCGATTACGACATCATTGGCGTTGGTTGGGTTTACAACAACCATATTGTCATAATCGCATTGTGAGGCACAGTAGTTTGGCACATTGTCGATCAGATCGCCCAACCACGTCCACGACGTGCCGCCGTTGGTTGTCTTGAACAGCAATCCCGCCTGAATGCGCGCATCAAAGTTGCCATTGTTGTTGACGTCAACGGGAAACGCATTGGTCGCATAGCCAGCGTAGAGAACGTTGGGATTGCTCTGTGATAATCCTAACTCGATCCGTGAGAAGTCTGGGACATCGTTGTAGGCGGCCGCATTAAAGCGTTGATAGGCGAGCGTGTTTGAATTGGGAATCGAGAAATAAGGCACGCTCGCGGGAAATGTCGCGTCGCCGCCCGCTTTCATCGGCGTAATACGCGACCAAGTGCTGCCCCCATTGGTCGTTTTCCAAATACCGCCAAAAAGCTCGGCCGCAAAGAGCAGATTCGGATTGCTTTGTGCCATCTCCAAATCGAGGAAGCCGACATTGCCCTGCAAGTGGGTGGGGAATGCGTCGTAGAGTGTGGCCGCTTTGCTGAGTGTCCACGTTTGGCCGCCGTCGGTTGATTTGTAGATGCCTGTGGTCGGGGCAGATGGCGGCTGAAACGCATCGACGACCGTGTTAACGTGGGCAGTCGCCGCAAAAACGATGTTGGGGTTGGTTGAGCTGACCTGCAATCCCGCGACAGATGAGAATTCAAAATCCCAACCTGCGCCAGAAATGGGGAGCTGAGTCCATGTTTGGCCGCCGTTGGTTGATTTCAACACGCCACGTCCGTAAATGCTCGTGCTTGCGTGCGGCTCGCCCGTTCCCGCATAGACGATATTGGGATCGCTGGTAGCGAAGCGAATCGCCTTGATTGCCAGCGTAGGCATGTTGTCGGAGACGCTTGTATAGCTTGCGCCGCCGTCAGTGGAACGCCAGATGCCACCTTGCGCTGAGCCCGCAAGGATGGTGCTTGGATTTGTGGGATGGACGGCGACGGTCAACATACGACCGCTCGCATCCTGCACACTTTGTCCTGCAAATGTAATATCGTTAAGGGGTGCTGGCCCTAGCTCCTCCCAGCCAGCGCGTGAGGGTGGAAAACGGTCGAGGTTATTCAATTCAGCTTGGACGGCTGCATTGTGCTGTTCAACGGGAATCTGATTGGTTGGGAGTGCTCGTTGTTCCCAAAACCAGCGGTCGGCCGCGCCGGGATCATCCGTTTCGCCAGCCGCAAACTCAACCGCAATTTCGGCCGATGCCAAGTCAAAATCATCGTCCAACAGTCCGGTAATCGTGGAATCTGCCTGCTCTATTGGCTCACCAACAATCGCATGGAGTTGGAAGTCAGCCTCTTGGCTCGTACAAGAGGCGGCTAGGGCAGTAATAAACAAGGCAATCAAAAGTTGTAAACGCTGCTTCAACATGTTGGTAAGCTCCTTACATCAATGGTCAGTGGTGGAGATTCAAAACATCTCAAACTACATTATAAGCAAACCGTTATAGACATCAATAGGTAACGATAGATCGGTGTGAAATTCGGCCGATTCACGTCCACTTTACCTATTAGAGTTGTTCACCAAGAAATTTCACCGCTGAGATCGCAAGGGACGCAGAGGAAGAAGATGGCTAGGAGCCTCTCGTCTGCGCTCGTTGTCGCAGGTGACTAACACTGCAACGAGACTGCAACCAACGCGCTTGAGCGCGTTTCGCATATCAGCCTTCGGCTTTAGCCGTAGGATTGTGGCAAAGTCTCGTTGTCGTACTAAATAGGAGCAAAAAGAGCATCATCCCTGTAATCAACAGCGAGAAGGGGGGCTTTTCGACCGATATGCCCACAAGCCCAACCTGCAATGGAACCTCCCCTGCCGTATACCCATTGAACACCACGAATACGTCGGAAACATCGTTTGTGTCGCCGGCAACCAAGTTGGTGGCTTTTGAAGTGAACGCCAGCCATGCGCCGTTGGCGGCAAAGTCTGGCTCGGTTGAATCCCCATCGCTCTCCGCGTCGCGAATGCCGTTGGAGACGCGCTTGATCGACCACGTATCGAGCGTGCAGAAGCGGTCGAGGATAAACACGCCGTCGCCATCTGCGTCACGGTCAACGACAAAGATATCGGCATAGCCATTGGTGTCACCCGCAACGAGGTTGTCGGCCAGCGATGTGAAGGCGATGTAGCGACCATCGGCCGAAATTGTGGCAAATGTGGAGTCGCCATTCCCAATTGCCCCCTCAACTGACTGCGACAGCAAGATGGTGCATTGCCAATGGCGGTCGCGCACGTAAACTTGTGAAATTCCCGCCGTGAGATTGGGGTGCAAGTTGCTGGCAAGCGAATCAAATGCGATGTGGTCGGCCGTTCCCGAAATGGCAGGATGTTGACTCGCGCCGTCCGCCTGTAGACCATCCGAAGTGACGGATATCAGCTCACCATTGCCCGCCCGCGTTGTCAGCTCAGAGCTGTCCATCAGCACAATATCGGTCGTATTGTTGTTATCGTCGGGGGTCAAATCATTGGCATCCGTCTGGAAAACGACCCAGCGATTGAGTACGGCGATGTCCCCATAGTCGGACAGTCCATTACCCGTCTGCAATCCACCTGTTTGCAAAACCTGTGCTGATACGACCGTCGATTCTCCATCCCCCTGCCTGTTTAACAACACGTCATCTTGTCCATTGGGATCGTTAATCGTGCCTTGTGAGATGTTGTTGAAGACAGTTGCCGTTGACATGGTGACATCATCATCGTTGATGCGTGGACGGTGGGTTCCCGCATCGAGCGGCGCACAAGAATCAAAGTTGCCGTTGATATGGAAATTGAACAGCGAAAGCCGCGCAAATGGTGGCGAACCTAGCCACTCCCAGCGATAGACGTCCGACACGTTGTTGTCGTCCAAGTTATCACAGTCGTTGCCGGGCGCGACATCACCCGCCAGCGATGAAAAGACGACACGGGCCCCGTCATAGGCGATATCTGGTTCGGTTGACGGTCCAAATGCGGCAACGGGATGGGACAGGCTTCCCGCCAGCGAGATCAGTTGGGTTTTGTCGGTGCGCTGTGAGCGGATGAAAATGTCGGTCGCGTCGTTGATGTCGCTGACACCGCTGACAAGATTGGTTGCGGCTGACGAAAAGGCGACGCGCATTCCGTTGGCAGAGATAGACGGTTCGGCCGATTCTTGATTGCCCTCAACCCCACTATTATCGACTGACATACGCCGAATCTCACCGACTTGCGGCAATGCACAGTTGGCGACGCGACC
Organism: Anaerolineae bacterium; assembly: GCA_030425205.1. Taxonomy (GTDB): domain Bacteria; phylum Chloroflexota; class Anaerolineae; order Promineifilales; family Promineifilaceae; genus CALECP01. The sequence continues at coordinate 122,763 of JAUIAP010000013.1, read as the reverse complement.
GACGAGCACGCGCGAACTATTGCCCGAGCGAATCGCCACCAGTTTGCCAACCGCCACCGTCTGCCCCCAATCGAGTTCACCCACATCGTACCATCGCGCCAGCTCGCCACTGCTGAATGCGACAAAGAGGGGATTCGGCCGATTCACCGTATCCAGCACCAGCGCGTTGCCCAATGTGCCAACAGCATGCGCATTCAAATCGACATCGTTCACACTATAAAAACCGCCAAACTCGTTGAGCAGCCGTTGCTCAGATTGTGAAGTTGGGTAGGTGGTCAGGAAGTTATCTTTGAGCAGGTGGGCTTGCAGCGTGCGATCATCGTCGGCTGGGATGCCGAAACTGTTGATGATGCCCGAACGATTGTCATACGCATAGGCGATAAATCCATCCTGACATATTTCGCTGACCGACCAGTGCACGGTGGTGTCGATGACCCATGGATCGGCGTGGGCGGTCGTGGTTGCGCTGAGGATTAGGCACAGCAGCGTGAAGAAGAGTAGGTAATGTTTGGTCATGTGATTGTCTCCAGCTTGAGTTGGTCGAGCAGTTTCTGCGCTGCTGCAACGTCGCGGGTTGCCCCAAGGTGTGCGAAGGTTGTTTGTGCGGTCGCTGCATGTTCTGCCGCCGCTGCATACGCCCCTTCGCCTTGCAATAACTTTGCCAACGCCAAAGTCGTTGCCGCGTAATAGTATTCAAGGGGATTGAGCAAGGCGAGGCTGCGCTGATAGGCATTGGCGGCACGCTCACGGTCGCTTGCCGCAGTCGCTACATCGCCAACGACCCGCCAGTGAATCGCCTCTGATGACTTGTCCCCTAACTGGCGCGACCCATCGACGGCGGCCATGGCCAACCGCCATGCGTCGTCTAGCTCATCGGCAGCAAGGGCAATTTCGGCCGAATAGCCATCCAACATCGCCAACACCGCCTGATCATTTTGTTCAACTGCCAGTGGCTTTGCCGCCGCCAAATGGGTTTGCGCCGCCGCCCACTTTTCAATCGTGATGTGACAGCGCACCAGCCACACGCGCGCTTGCAAAACGAGCGTCTGTTGCCCATTCTCTTGCGCTTGCTCAAGAACGGCGTTCAAAATCTGTTGCGCCGTGCGCTCTTTGCCCGCATAGATCAGCATCCCCGCCAAATTGAGCGAAAGCAGCAGGTATTGACGGACATCGCCCATCCGTTTTGCCGTCTCACGCCCCTCTTCGAGCATCTGCATCGCCTCCTGCCACTTGCCGCGACGATAGAGATAGACTCCCAAATTGGTCAGGACGCGCAGCTTGAGCAGCGGGTGCTGTTGTGCCATCTTCAACGCCTCACGTGCGAGCTTTTCAGCGTGGTCGAGTTGATTGTTGCGAAAGTGTAGACCGCTCAATGAGTAGCGCACGACCGTTTGCAGATGGTGTGGCAGTTGCGCATGTTGCAAATCTTCGAGCAGTTCGAACGCTGCGCCATAGTTGCCCGTGTGCATGTGCAGAATGGCAATTTGCGTTTCGAGTGCGGCGCGTTCGGCCGACATTTCTGCCGTCGTCAAACCCAATCCGCGCTGCGCCCATTGCAACGCCTGCGGCACATCTTCGCGCTCCAGTAGCTGTCCCATGCGCTGGCAAACATGCACTTTGGTACGTGTCGTCTGTGGCGTGTTTGGCTGCTGGTTAAGTCGTTCAGCCACGTCGAACAGTGCTGCTTTGGCCGCCCCAAAGCGACCGCTCACCGTGCCGCAATCGGCGATGGCTAACTGCATACCGATGGCAAGTTCCTCGTCCAACTCGTCAAGTGGCAGCCTTTCTAAAATCGTCATCGCCGCAATCGCATCGCCGCGATTGGCAAAGGCGTGGGCGTGTTCGGTCAGGAGACGGGTCGCAAGGGCGATGTTGCCCGCACGTTCGTGATGATCGGCCGATTGAAGCGGATGCGCCGCTGCATAGTAGTTGGCCGCGCGTTCATGCAGAGCCCGCTGGGCGGCGGTGGACATCTGCAAGCGGTAAAATTCGGCGACAATCGCGTGAATGGTCAACCCCATCTTGTCAAACAGATCGTGGGCTTGTATGAGGTATTGATCGAGCAGTCCGCGCATTGCCCGCCGGGTGCGTTCCCCGTGCGCAATTGCCAACAGCGCATCAGTCGGCACTGGTTCGCCATAATGGAGCGCCAATGTTTCCATGACAGCGCGTTCGTCATCGCTCAAATAGTCGTCTACTTCTTCGAGCAGGAAGCGTTCGATGTTGTCCGCCTCTGCCAAACTGGCGATCAGTTTATCGGCCGAAACTGCCCGCTCCAACAGCAGCAATGCAAAGGTCAAAAAGGTCGCGTGACCAGCGGTGTAGGTGTGCAGGTCGTTGCGTTGGGCGAGGGTGAGCTTGCTGTGCCGTGTTGTGAACAGATCGGCCGAATCCTCCCGCGACAGACCCCCCAGCGGCAGTGGTTGATGATAGCGTGCCAAAAAACGTGGAATGCGACGGGTGGTGAGCAATAGTTTGGGTCGCTGTTCTGCACTCAAGCGTAACACCATGCGCTGGATATGTGGATCATCGGCCGCAACCTGTAGATCATCGAGGCAGATGAGACAGTCATACTGGATCAAGCCAGCCAGCAGCGCATCGACGCAAGTCGCGTTGCTGGGCGGTTGGATGTTTGCCATGCGGCTCGCTTCGAGTTGCTGCCAAAGATCGGCCGATCCCAGCCGTGCTAAGAAACCGCTTAAACGATAGATCAAACTATCGGCCGATGCCTCGCGCAATGTGTGCCAAAAAACGGGTGTCTGCGTCCGCGCCAATGTGGCCGCCAGCGATGTTTTGCCAATGCCCGCCATGCCGCTGATCAGGGCGATGCCAGCCTGTTCAAGCTCGGCGCGATAGTGCGCCAATTCACGCTGGCGACCGACAAATCCGCGTGGCTGTGGGGGCTGATAGACCGAAAATGGCGGTGCGGGGTTGGCGGCACGCTCAGGCGGGAAAAGCGTGTCTGCAAAGGCGTTTGGGTAGGGATGATCGGCCGAATGCAAAAATTGCAAAACCCATGCCCGATCATGTCCTTTGTATTTGTAGGCAACCAGTGCCGTCGTCAACTGCTCAACTTGCTCAATGGCAGGGAGGCTTTTGCGATAGCGCCAGCGTTCAACTGCATCCCCCGTCAAGGCAGGGGTCAGCGCATACCCCAGTTCATCCTGCACAATGCTGATCTTTTTGCGGGTATGCTTTTTTATGTCGTGTAGCGCGTTGGAAAGCAAGTCACCGAATGACAGCATGGCGTGATCATAACGGTGGAATGGAACGACTGTCAAGCTAATTGAAATACCCATAGGGGGAGTGTAGGGGGATTTCGGCCGATTTTTCTGACAGCTCGTCAGACTTTTCTGATCGATTCGGGTATATGATGAGAGGGTATCAGGATTTTAGGCAGTTAAGGCAACTGTCACCTGACATCCTGACCAACTGACAACGTATTTAAGGAGATACACACCATGTTTACACGAACCCGATTTTTCATTCTACTCGCCCTGCTGTTGGCCTTTGCCAATGTGCAGTCGCGGCGCGTCACAGCTGCGCCTGATGAGACCCCCGACATTCTCGTTGACCAAGCCGGCATTGACGACATCACAACAAACGATGCCAAAGTGTGGTACTGGTTCTGGGATTTCTGCCCCGCTCCCCGTTCTGCCAATGGCGCATTTGACTACAACACCATCATCTCCCGCGTTCCCGGCATGGGTGGTCTAACCCGCGACGTGTATGGCGCGGACAACGAATCAGCCTGTTCAAATGACACCGATCTCGGCTCGAACGTCGTTGCCGATGAAGAATATCTCTACTGGATGAGCCGTTATCTAGAAGGGCTGGTGCGTCTTTCAGTGGAAGCCAATCCCGGCGATATGCCACAGGTGATGTACGGTGGTCAAGATCGTGCAAACCAAGTGCGCGAACTGGGCGACTGGGTCTATATGCTGCATCAAGATTACGGCATCATCCGCGTCGAAAAACCGAGCAACATTATCGTCTTGCCAACGGTGCAGACGATTGTGCCGGCTGTCGATATTGGTCCCAGTCAGCCCAATGAACTATGGGTGACGGGCGAGCGCGTCGTCTGGAAATCGTTGGATGGCACGCTCTATCAAAAGTCGATCAACGGTGGCGGCATTACGTCAACGGGTGGTGTGAACGTCTTTTCGGCCGATGTTTGCGAGGGCGGTTGTGGCACTGATCACATCTTCGCAGCCAAAACGGACGAAATCTGGCACTATCCCGAAAATGCCGCTGGCATGAAATTATATGAAAGCCCCGTCTCCGATGTTGAAATCGTTGAACTACAAGTCGATGAGAGCTACGTCTACTTTTTTGAACAGCGCGAAGTGATCGAAGGTCTGGACACATACTATGACTTTGGACTCTATCGGTTGGGGCGCGACGGCGGAACCCCTGCGCTGCTCTACAGCCTGCCCCACGTTCCCAGCTTTGAAGCCTCCTACATCGGATTTGGCCTCGACCTGCGCTTGGGCGGCCCCAATGAAGATTACCTGTTCTGGCACGAGAACGGCTTGCTCAAACGCCTCCCACGAGATGCCGCAGCGTTGCCCGTTGTTGACGTGGCCCTGACACGCATCGAAGTGACACAAGGAATTCAGGATTGGTCACAGTCGATCGATCTGATTCAAGGCAAATGGACAGGTGTGCGCGTACACGTCAACGCCGAAAACGAAAACGTGGCGGGTGTGGCGGCCGAACTCTATCGCGTCACTAGCAACGGCGCGATCATCGACGGCCCACTGGTGCCCGATCTAAACTACATGACCGTGCAGGACATTCCCGACCGCGCGACATTTGAACACGCCTTCTACTTCCAGCTTCCTCAAGATTGGATTGACGACAGCACGTTGCGTTTGCAGGCGGTTGTCAACCCCAACCAAATCCCCGATGAACCCAACTTCGCCAACAACACGCTGACGACGCAGACATTTGAGCTGCGTGAATCGCCCGATCTGCCCGTGCATCTCCTGCTCTGGGAGTATGAATCAAACGGCACGACGTATGCACCGCGTGCGCTTGAAGATGTCGCCCAAACGCGCTCGTGGTTCCGCCGCGTCTATCCAATCGGGTCTGGCAATCTCAATATGATGGAACGCACGATTGTCGATGAAGGGCTTGGCTCACGCATTCTGCAAACGGCCGATGAGTGTGATGAGATGGTAGATGGCAACGACGATCCCATTGATGCGAACTTCTGCGCGACCTACTATGTCAATCCAAAAGCGGCCGAACTGCGCGAGACGGAAGGCTGGGATGCCGACATCTTCATCTACAGTATGCTTTATCATGAGCCGGGTAACCCTGACACCCCCTTCCCACGTGGTGCGGCGACAGGTGGACGGATTTCAGCAGGTCCTGCGGGAACAAAGACGTTTGGCTGGGACAATGATGGCAGTTCGGCCGATTTCTATATGGGTCACGAAGTGGGGCACAGCGTCACCGGCGGACACCCCGAAGGCATGAACGACGAGTGTGGCCACAGCAATCAGGACGAAGATTTCCCCCGTTCTGACTTAAGCATTGGTGCAGGCACGATGTGGGGATTTGATGTCGGTTCCGTCGGCCTGAATCCGCTTTTGCCGCCGATGGTGCTTCCCAATGACCAATGGACAGATTTCATGGGCTATTGCGATAACCAATGGATCAGCGACTATAACTACGAGAACATCTTTGACACGCTGACGGCCGATGGGGATGCACGCAGCGCACCACCTGCTCCCGTCAACGCTGGCGATGCCTACCTTGCGCTGTTTGGCTACATTGTCGAGTCACAATTTAACGCGATTATCGCCACATCAGCCTTGTGGGATAGTCCCGGCTCCTATGGTCTGCCAACCGGCGATCACTACCAAGTGCAGTTCCGTGACGCCGCCGACAGCGTTGTGGCAAGCTATGACTTTGACACCGCTAGTCATCATGAAACGGATGAGTCGGGAACTGATGCGTTCAATATCGTCGTGCCATTCCCCGCTAGTGCGATCAAGATCGACATTCTCGACAAACGACACGACAAGGTATTGGAAACACTAGGTGTGAGCAATAACGCGCCAACGGTCAGCAATATCGTTGCTAATGTACAGGCGACGACGGTTGATGTTAGCTGGATTGGCAACGATCTCGATGGCGACCCGCTGACCTATGATGTCTACTACACCACCAACGGCGGCACGACCTATACGGCACATGCACTCGGCTTAACGGCCAACAGTATCGCGCTCGACCTTGCAGACATGCCGGGCAGCTCGTTTGCACGCTTCCGCATCATTGCCAGCGATGGTCTACGCACCGGGCAGGCGCTCAGCGCACCCGTCGTGATGCCTTACCAACCGCCCACCGTTCAGTTTATCCAACCGATGCACCTGCACGAAGTGCCATACGGCACGCCGATCAACTTCTTTGCCGACGTGATCGACATTCAGGGGGACATTCCCGCCCAAAATATGCATTGGACCATTAATGGTCAACCCGCAAACGCGAACGGTGGCAATGCATACACAGCGTTTCTGCTGCCCGTGGGAACCCATCGCGTCTCGTTGCAGGTGACCAACAGCGTGGGGCAAAGTGGTCGCGCCGATTTGACGGTCATTGTCAACGATAAGATTGGCTACCATCAACCTGATTTGAGCGTCGGCCCCAATCGCTTGGGCTGGCACTTGGCTGACGGTGCGACGACTGCGCCACCACGCACGCTGCATGTCTCCAACGTTGGCACGGGTGACATCAACTGGACCGCCCGCACGGCAGCCGCATGGTTGACGCTCGACCAAAGCGGCGATGAACTGACCGTGACCGCAGATCCAACTGGAATCCGCGCCAGCACCTACATGACCGATGTAATCGTTATTATGGGCGATAATGGGGAAACGATTGAGATTCCAGTGACATTGCGGACGGGACCATCGGCCGATTGGCTCAACTTCAGCACGTTCATTCCAACGGCAATTGCGCTCATCAAGAATGTCGCGCTGACACAATCTGCAACGACAATCTGGCTACTCGTTGGATTGGCGACTGTGACTGTGGCAATTGTCACGCGCCAGCGGCGACGCAAGGCTTGAGCTTGTCAATAACCTAAAGAACGAAAAGGGGGTTGCGAACGTCGCAACCCCCTTTTCGCATCATAACTTGGAAGTGGTGCGTGGTACGTAGTGCGTGAACTGGATTCACATCACGTACCACACAGTAAGATGGCTAAACACTATTCCATTTCACAAAACGACAGAGGGTTTGCTAACTGTTTTTGTCCGACGCTTCCGAAACGGTAAATCGCTTTTCTAGCAGTTGCAGACCCCAGTTGAATGCAGCGGCCAGCAGCGCGACGAGCAACGATCCCGCTACAATTTTGTCATAGCGTCCTTGTGAGATGCCTTGAAAGAGCAGGGTTCCCAACCCTCCCGCACCAAACAGCGCGCCGATGGTGGCGATGGAGGTCGAGACGACCGCAGCGAGGCGCAAGCCAGCGATAATCACGGGCAGGGCCAGTGGGAATTGCACCTTTGTGAACTGTTGCCAGCGCGTCATTCCCATGCCGCGCGCGGCCTCGACAATGCCGGGATCAATCGCTTCTAAGCCCGCAATGACGTTGCGAACGAGGATGATTTGGCAGTAGATAACGAGTGCCGTAATCACGGTGCGTTGGTTGAGGCCAATCAACGGCAACAAGACGATCATCAACACCAGACTCGGGATGGTGTACAACATGCCCAATGTGCCGAGCACGATGGTGGAGAGACGTTTTCGGCCGAAAATCGCATACCCCAACGGCACGGAGATCGCGGTCGCAATGACCAACGCGCTCAGCGTCAACCACAAATGTTCGCCGATCAGCCGCAAAATCACGTCGGGATTGTTAAAAATATAGCTCATCGCGCAATTGCCCGCCGCAACTCATCAAATGTGAGCTGCCCGATGACGTGCTGATTGCTATCTGTGACGGCGATTCTGTTTTCGGCCGAACTCAGCAACAACGACAACGCCTCGCGTAAATTCTGGTCGCGCCCAATCGTCACGTTTGTCTGACCATTCGGCGGTTGCATGACACTTTCGACGCGCAATAGGCTGAGCTGGCGCACGATGTCATCCGCGCCGATCAGCTGGCGCACAAATTCATCGGCCGAATGGGTCAAAATTTGCAGCGGCGTATCGTACTGCACCACCGCCCCCTCCCGTAAAATGACGATCTTATCTGCAAGCCGCAACGCCTCATCCACATCGTGTGTGACAAATAGGATCGTCTTTTTAAGACGGCGTTGCAGTTCGAGCAGTGAATCTTGCAGGTCGGTGCGCGTGATCGCGTCAATTGCGCCAAACGGCTCATCCATCAAAATCACGCCGGGATTGCCTGCCAACGCCCGCGCCACACCCACGCGCTGACGCTGTCCACCCGACATCTGCGCGGGATAGCGATCCCGATATTCGTCCGGCGGCAACGCCATCATTTCGAGCAGCTCGTCTGTGCGCTGGCTGATCTTTGCATCGTCCCACTTGAGCAGACGGGGCACAATCGCGATATTGTCGGCGACCGTCATGTGGGGAAAAAGCCCGATCTGCTGGATCACATAGCCGATCTGTCGTCGCAGCGCGGTGACATCCATCTGGCTGATCGGCTGGTCGTCGATGAAAATTTCGCCCGCATCGGGATCATGCAGGCGATTCACCATCTTCATCAGTGTCGTCTTGCCACAGCCAGAGGGGCCGAGTAGAACGATGAATTGACCCGTTTCGGCCGATAATGACACCCCATTTACCGCTGGCCGCGCCATCCCCTCAAATTGTTTGTAGACCTTATCGAATCGAATCGTGCTCATAAAAGTTGGGCGGCCTGTTGATACTGCCGCTAAATCGGGGAGTTCAATTTATCTTATGATCGCGCCGCATGGGACGTGAAAACCTGCTGTTCGACCTTCAAAAACCGAGTTTCTGCCAGAAACTCGGTTTTTCAGGACCTATGATCTATGTCCCTTGCCGACACGACAGATATTATTCACTGAGCAAATTGTTTGCTTCCAAGAAGCTTTTGGCAACTGCCTCAGGCTCTTCACCGCCACCCGTGACGCGATTGTTCAACTCTTGCATCGTATCATTGGTTAAAAGCGGAGCCAGCGTGTCCAAAACATCTGCGATTTCTGGATATTCGTCCAACACTTCTTGGCGCACAACGGGGGCGACTTGGTAGGGTGGGAACATCCCTTTGTCATCTTCCAGCACGGTCAATCCGAACGCGAAAAGTTCGCCGTCCGTACCAAATGCGACGGTCACATCTGCATCGCCACTGTTCAATGTTTGATAGCGCAATCCCGGATCAACGGTCAATACGTTGGCGAACTCAAAGCCGCCGTAGACAGCTTGCAGACCGGGCAACCCATCTTCGCGCTCGACAAATTCGGGCGGCGAAACGAGAACGAGATCACCTGCTTGCGCCGCCAAGTCGGAAAAAGTGCTGATGCCTAATTCGCTGGCGCGGTCGGCCGTCATCGCGATTGCCTGTGTGTTGTTCATCGGTGCGGGTGCGAGCCAGACCAAATCAAACTGCTCGGCATAAGCGTCTGACACCGTATCAAAAACGGCACTGGGATCGCTCATCACGTCCATCCCCAAAACGGTCAATAGCCCCGTCCCCGTATACTCTGGGTAGATATCGAGCTGGTCATTGAGGAGTGATTCGTGCAAAATCGGTGTGCCGCCTAGCGCACCGCGTCGATCCACGTCGAAGCCTGCATCTTCCAACAAGAGGGCATACATCTCCCCAAGGATATATTGCTCTGCAAAATCTTTCGAGGCGACCGAAACAGTGCCTTTCGCGCTCGTCCCACCACAGGCGACAACGAGCAGCGCAACAAGCGCGACAAAAATGGTTTTCAAAAAGGTATTCATCATTAAATCTCCAGATATTTAGGTTGCATTGGGTGGGCGAATGGCGCGTTGCAAAGTGCTAAGACCAATTTCGGCCGAAAGCGTCAACAACGCCACTGGGATCGCGCCCACCAATAATATAGACGGTCGATATAGTGCATAGCCCCGTTGCACGTATAACCCCAGTCCACCACTGCCAATAAAGGCCGCCAACGTCGCGCTGGCGATCACTTCGGTTGAAGCGGTGCGGATGCCCGTCAGGATAATCGGTAATGCCAGTGGGAATTCCACTTGGCGCAAAATCTGCCGCTTTGTCATGCCCATCCCCGCCGCTGCTTCACGAATGGCGGGGTCTATCGTGCGGAAGGCAACTGCCGTGTTGACGAGAATTGGGGGCATGGCGAGAATGGTTAAGGCGATCAGGGCGGTGTCGAGACCGACACCAAGATAAGGGACAGCCAGAAACAAAATGGCGAGGCTCGGGATGACGCGCACGGCGTTGACGCTGTTGATAATGGTCAGCGCAGCGCGACGTGAGCGACTCGCCCACACGCCCAATGGCACACACACCAAGATACCGATAGCGAGAGAAATCGAGACCAGAATCAGGTGGTCGATTGTTGCCTGACACAATTCATCCGCGTGTTCAAGCGCATAGTTCCATGTTTCTTGCAGTAGTTCCATAGTGTGTTGAGAATGGCAGATCCAATAGCCTGGATGTACCCTACATTATGATGTTACCTCAAACGCTCTATTCAAATAAAGTTTTTATTAATATCACTTTGTTGCCAGTGGCGCGAAAGATGCGACGTCATAGTGTCATACAGAAAAAGTCGTGATTTAGGCGATCTTTTCACGCTGCAACTTCGTAACTGCGTTAAGCTTATTATGATGTAGAATGTGAATGACAGTCAGATTGCGCTGATCGCCTTCACAATATGCATAGCCATTCAATCAACGCTGCCCAAAAGTACGGGATGGCTCTACATCAACAAGAGACTACGGGAGTCCGCCCGCCACTAGCAATGGTTAATGGTAAACAGAGTGTGCATCACATCGACCATTGACCATTCTCTAAAATGACAACCGCACACACCTACATCCCCATCGACCGCCGTATTGCGCTTGCCAACGGCACGACGCTGCCCACAACGATGCACGGTGCAGTCCTGTTTGCCGACATGTCGGGCTTCACCGCGCTGACCGAAGTGCTCGCCAATGAACTCGGCACAAAGCGCGGCGCGGAGGAGCTGACTATTCATCTCAACCGCGTCTACGATGCGCTGATCGATGAATTGCATCGCTTTGGTGGCAGCGTGATCGGCTTTAGCGGGGACGCGATCACCTGTTGGCTCGATGGGGACGATGGGCGACAAGCGGTGGCGTGTGGTTTGGCGATGCAGGCAGCGATGGCGCAATTTGCAGAGGTTCGCACGCATGGGGGGCGCATCGTTGAACTGGCGATCAAGGTGGCGATTGCGGCGGGGACGGTGCGCCGTTTTGTCGTTGGCAATCCTGACTATCGTTTGATCGACGTGCTGGCGGGCGAGCCGTTGGAACAGATGGCGACGGCCGAAGCATTTGCGGGGCGGGGGGATGTCGTCGTGCACCGTTCGGCCGTCGGAGAGGCGTTACAGGTACGCGATTGGGTGGCGCAGGATGTGGCGCGGGTGGTGGGGATTGACGGGGACGTGGTGGCGACGGGTTGGGAGGAAGGTGAGGTGTTATCGGCCGAATCTGCCAACGACTGGCTACTCCCGCAAGTGGTCAACCGTCTTACCAATCAAGGCGGCGAGTTTCTGGCCGAACTGCGCCCTGCCTGTGCGCTCTTTATGCGCTTTGCAGGAATACAATACGACAATGATCCCGCCGCTCCCGACAAACTCGATCAAGTCATTCGCGCTGTGCAAGCAATTTTGTTGCGTTACGATGGCAGCCTGTTGCAACTGACGATCGGGGACAAGGGGAGCTATCTCTATGCCGCGTTTGGTGCGCCGATTGCCCATGAGGACGATGCCGTTCGGGCAACGACGGCCGCGCTTAAAATCCGCGCATTGGCGGCCACATTTGATTTTCTCGACCCCGTGCAAATCGGGTTGACACGCGGCCGAATGCGCACGGGCGCGTATGGCAGTCGCACGCGCCGCACCTATGGCGTATTGGGAGACAACGTCAACTTGGCGGCACGGCTGATGGCGTATGCGGATGCGGGCGCGATTCTCGCCAACGAACGACTGCGCCAAGCGACGGGCAGCGCGTTTAAGTGGGAGATATTGCCAGAAATGCACGTCAAGGGGAAGGATAGGACGGTGACACCCGCCTTGTTGCTAGGGGAGCGGGCGCAGGGAATATCGGCCGAATATGCCCTCCCAATGGTCGGCAGATCGGCCGAATTTCAAGCCGCCATCACCCATCTCGAAAAAGTCCAAAACGGCAGCGGTCAACTGCTCGCCATTGTCGGGGAGGCGGGTATGGGCAAGTCGCGGCTGGTGGCAGAACTGCAAGCTGCTGCTAGCGAGATGCAGGTGTTGAGTGGCGCGGCCTCCTCGTTTGGCACAGACAACAGCTATCTCGTTTGGGAAACGGTCTGGCGCAGCTTTTTTGGTTTAGATGGTGAACGGGATGTGACCGATCAGATCGCTACCGTCACGGCCGTTTTGGATGGGCTCGATTCCGCGCTTGTCCAGCGTGCGCCCCTACTTTCGGCCGCGCTGGGCGTGACAATTCCCGACAACGATTTAACCGCCTCGCTCGATGCGAAGGTGCGCAAGTCGGCATTGGCGTCGCTGCTGGTGGCGTGTCTGCAAGCACGGGCGGCGCAACAGCCGCAGTTGATCGTGTTGGAGGATTTCCACTGGAGCGATCAGCTATCGCGCGATTTGTTGTTGGCAATTGGGCGTGCGATTGTCAATCTGCCTGTGTTGATTGTGGTCGTTTATCGGCCGATGAAGACCCCCATCGCCGTCGCCGACCTCCCCAACTTCAACACAATCACCCTCTCTGCATTTTCGGCCGACGAAGCACACCAACTGATCCAGCGCAAGCTAATGCAACTGTTTGATGATGCCGAGATCGGCGGTGCACAGCTCGTCCATACGATCACGACCCGCGCTGATGGCAACCCGTTTTATATTGAAGAAATCCTCAACTACCTCGCCGATTTACAGCTTGATCTCAACGATAGACACGCCCTAGCCGCCGTCGATTTGCCGACCAGTATCTACAGCCTGATTTTGAGCCGTCTTGACCAACTGACTGACCAGCAGCAGGTCACGCTGCGTGTCGCGAGTGTGATCGGCCGACTGTTCAAGGCAACCATCATCGCGGGAGTCTATCCCGAACTGGGGCAGCCTGAAGCGATTATCGCCAGCCTCGACTATCTGAGCGGCCTTGATCTCGTCACGCTCGATAGCGTTGAGCCAGAGTTGGTCTATCTGTTCAAGTACATCATCACGCAACAGGTCGCCTATGAAAGCCTGCTCTATGCGACACGGGCGCGGCTGCATGAGGCAATCGGCCGATTTATCGAGCAAAATGAAGCAGATAATTTACAAGCACACTATCCTCTGTTAGCCTTTCACTACGAACACAGCGAGAATGATATGAAGAAGCGCGACTATTTAACGAAGGCGGGTGAAATGGCACAGGCAGAATACGCCAACAGTGCCGCGATCAACTACTATCAGAAGGCATTGCCCCTGCTGACGGGAGCAGAGCGGGTGGCGACCCTACTGAAGTTGGGCGCGGTGCAGGAGGTGGTTGGGGAGTGGGAATCGGCCGATGCGACCTACGAGGATGCGCTGGCAACCGTCAGAGAACTCACCGATTCCGCGTTTCAATCACAAACGCATGTCGCCAAAGGGGAGTTGCTGCGCAAGCAAGGTAAATATGAGCAGGCAACTGAATGGTATCTATTGGGAGAAGGGTTGGCGGAATCGGCCGATGATCGCGCCAAAGCCCTCATCTGTCGCGGCACGCTCAATGCCCAGCAAGGCAACTATGACACCGCCCAATCGCTCTATGAAGAAAGCCTCGCCCTGCGCCGCCAAGAGGATGACAAGCTCAACAGTGCCAAAGTTCTCAACAACATGGGCATCGTGGCGCGTTTTCAAGGGGAGTACGAACGTTCGCGCCAATACCATCAAGAAGCACTTGATTTACGTCGTGCCGCGCAAAACCGTTGGGGGATCGCCGCCTCGCTCAACAACTTGGGCAATGTCACAGTCGATTTGGGAGACCTTGACGCAGCGCGTGTCTACTTAGAAGAGGCGGTCACCTTCCAGCGCGAAATTGGCGACCAGTGGTACCTTGCCAACGCGCTCAACAACTTGGGCAATGTCGTGCGCGAACAGCAGGACACACCTGCCGCCCTCGCGCTCTATCGCGAAAGCATGGGGATCAATCGTGAGCTCGATGATCGCTGGGCGTTGGCCTATCTGCTGGAGGATGTCGGGATGTTGTTTGCCAGCAGCGAGCCAGAACGTGCACTGACGCTGGCTGGTGCTGCGTCTACGGTGCGTGAGCAGATCGGATCGCCGCTTTCAGCGATTGAGCAGGAGAAACTAGACGCGAAGTTAAACAGTGCGCGCGAGGGGTTGGGGGAATCGGCCGAAACTTTCTGGCACCAAGGTCAACAACTTCCCCTCGCCGCGGCGATTGAGTTGGTGTTATCATGAAGCCCGACTTTGCCGCAGCACGCGCCTATGCCCTCAATCGGTTAGAAAGTGATGTTCCAGCCAAATTTTGCTATCACGACATCGTGCATACACGCGATGGGGTGTTGCCGGCGGCGGTGCGTTTGGCGGGCATGTGTGGAGTTGATTCGGCCGATCTCCTCCTCCTAAAAACGGCCGCGCTCTTTCATGATCTTGGCTTTGTGCAGCAAGCACAGGGGCATGAGGCGATCAGCGCAGAGATCGCGGGGTCGGTCTTAGGCGAGATGGGATATTCGGCCGAACAAATTCACACCATCCAACAAACGATCCGCGCCACCGCATTGCCCCAATCCCCAACCACACTGCTCGGAAAAATCCTCTGCGACGCCGACCTCGACGTGCTCGGGCGCGATGATTTTCTAGCGCGCAATCTGCTCCTCTACGCCGAACTGAACTTGCGTGGTCAGGCCGGTGATCTGCGCGATTGGTTCATCAATCAATACCATTTCTTGACCATCCACACCTACCATACTGCCGCCGCCCATACGTTGCATGACGCAGGGAAGCAGCGCAATATTGAGCGACTTATGGACTTGTGTGGTGACGGTTTTGAGTCTGGTGCTGTTGCAGGTTAAGAATTGCGTATTGCGTATTGCGTGTTGTGTATCTTGTCAACGTATGCGTCGTAGATACAAGAATCATTTCAGGTAAAGACAGATACTGTCGCGGATTACGCGGATTAACGCTGATTATTCTTCAATCCGCGCCAATCCGCGCAATCCGCGACCCTTCTTTATAGTCAAGTAGAGGGGGACGACGGTTTTTTACCCCGCAACAAAACGATCACCGTTCCAACCAACACGACAACAAATAGACCTATTGGGAACCGATTCGGCCGATCTGCAAAATCTGCCAGCCTGATCGGTGTCGCGTCATCGAGTGTAAATTCGATCATCTGTGTTGACGGTGTGTAGAACGCATCGTTGAGCGTCAGTTGTCCTGCTGGCAGCGGAATGTTGCCAGAGAAGTAGGCCGTCATCACGTAGTCGCCCGCTTCGAGGTAGGGCAACGGCAGGATGACACGTCCGCGATAGTTGGTGATGCCACTGACGACAGCGGTGGCACGGCTCGATCCATCGATCAGGAAAAAGAGCGCGCGTTCTTGTAGGACCGTGCCATTGGCATCGGTTAGCGTGGCGACGATCTCCTGTTCTGTGTTGACCGTGACGCTGATCTGTGTCGCTTGCCGTTGCAGTGAGAACGATTGTCCCTGCGTCGCTGCGGCGAGATTGGGATTGCCGGGATAGGAGACTTGCGCCTGTACTTCGCCGGGAATCGCTAGCAGCACAAAGCGGGCGACCGCCTGCCCGTTTGCGTTAGTCTTGACTTGGGTCACTTGGTTGCCAACGCTAAATTGCAGCGTCTCACCCACAACGGGCGCACGGGTGGCTGTTTGCAGCGTTCCCGTCATCACCAACTGCTCACCGTAGGTTCCGCTGGTCGCAGTCTGGAGCGTGAGGGTAACGGGGTCGGGTTCGGGCGCGTTCGGATCGGGTGGATCGTTTGGCGCACCGGGATCGAGATTGACGACAAAATAGTCGCCCGCATTGGTCAGTCGCGTGACCAAGCCCACACCATTGACGGCTTGCACGATGTAACGCAGATTTGCCACGTCATCGGGTACGGTGAGGCTAGCCGTCCATTCGGCCGAATTCCCCCCACTAACCACCAAATCCAACGACCGCCACTCTCCATACAGCGCGCCTTCATCCCCTGTATAAGTCACCCACACACTTTGTAATCCCGCCACGATATCGGTTGCCTTGACAGTAAAGCTGACGGTATTGCCTGCTGACACAGCGAGGACATGACCGATGGCTGGGGGCGCGGAGAGCGCGGCTTCGGTAATCACGCCGCTGTAAAACAGTTCGTAGTCGAGCGCATCGTATTGACGCAAGGTTCCCGTGATGGTGTTGGTGGCGGCCGAGCGGTACTGCACGCCCGTCACCATCAGGCGCACTTCGCCATTGACAGGATCGAACAGCGCGTCGAAATAGTTCGCCCGTGCTGTTGAGCGCGGATAAAACGTGTCGCTGCGGAAGACGGGATGCACGCCGTTGATCTCGGTCGCGGGTGCGCTGGTTAACGGCATAATATCGGCCGAATCGCTATAACGTCCACCACGAAAACCGATGCCGCGCAACACCTGCTCATCTGCACCGTCGGGGTGCGTCACGTCGTAAATCGAGAGCGGGAAGATCGGCTGTCCCGGTCGCGTCGAGACCCCTTGATCGCCTGTGACGACGGTCGCGGTCAGCGGTGTGCCTGTCGTGCTGGTCAGGCTGATTTCGGTGATCGTGAGGGTGGGGGTGACGGTGATTTCGGCCGAATTCAGCCCCAGCCCCAATCCTGGCTGCGTCGTGACGGGATTCGTTCCCATTACAGTTGGTGGGAAGTCAATCGGCGGCACGGGCGGCGTAGGCAGATCGACCTGCATCATCGGCAGACCAAACAGCGTCGCAATCACGACCGACTTCTCAACCACGCCGTCGATCTCGACACTCGTATCTGCCAGATATTGCTGCTTTGCCCGCACCAACGCCTCACCGACTGAAACGACATCGTGTTCGCGTAGTGAGCGTGTAAACGTCAGATAGAGTCGTTCGCTGTATTCAGTCAGATCGGTGTCGCCATACTGATAGCCCGTTCCCGCGATCAACATCGCCCCTTTCTGCGCAAACGCCTGCGCCCAATCTGGCTCGTTGAAGATGCCATGCTCGTTGACGACGTTGTAACCAGAATGACAGCCACTGCTGTAGACCAACACGTTCGTGAGATCGACTTGTGACTGTACGACCTGACGGGTCGTGAGGCGCGTCTCGTAATCGGCCGCCAATGCCCCATACGCGCTGAAATGCCCCGCCAGATAAACCATATCGTGCCGACTGCCGAGCAAGCCGTCGCGCAAATCGTTCGCTGTCCATGAGCTTGGGTCTGACGGTGGCATGTCGGCAGGCGAGTAGAGGGTCGTCACACTGCCATTTTCACCTAACCCGTCGATCAACTCCGCTTCGACTGCCTCCGACCCATCGACCAAAAATCCATAGCTCGACAGATACGCCGATTCGGGCGTGATCGTGCCATCGACACTGCCCAAAAACGCATCGATCATCGTCGTCGCTTCATCGGCCGTTTCGACCAATCGGCCGACTGCTAAATCGGGCAGGGGGAAGACCGCTTCGTGTAGCGATATTTCGCGCTGTGTCCCATAGGCGTCTTGCCCCAGCATGTAGTTGAGGCGCAAACTGGCTTGCGAGTGCGTGCCATCGACGACGGGCGGCACGTATTCCGACTCCAATCCAATCGGCGCGGTGTCGGGGTAGCGATAGAACGGGATGATGTCATCTGACCCAATCAGCACGACGTAACGGAGCGTGTTTTCGGCGCGATAGTCGTCAATGATGCGCTTAATCGCGTCGCCGAGAACGTTCTGCGCGTAGGGGCAATCGACATTCTCTTCTGCTTGTGTGCGTGCCGCATTGACCCGTGCATCTTGGCTGATGTCCACGACGACCCCGTTGACCGCCGGGTGTTGTGCCAACAGGTTGAGCTGCGTTTGCAAGGTTGCGCGTTCGGATGGGGAGCCGGGCATTCGGCCGATATCATGCAAAATGATCGTCTCAAAATCTCCGTCCACTCCCTGAACTGTTCCCTGTGGCAAAACGGGCGACACATCACCACACGCCCCACTCAGGACGGTGACATTCAATGTGAACGGATCGGCGCGGTCAAATGCGCCGTTACGTCCCCGCACGCGGATGTAGTAGTCGCCGCTGTTGTTCCAAGTTCGGCCGATAATCTGCTCCGTCGCCAGCCCATCCAAAACGGACGCACCGACCAATGACTGCACCTGTGCGCTCGTGAATGCGTCGGGATTGGTGAACGCATCAGGATTTGTGAATGCGTCGGGATTAGTGAACGCATCGGGGTTTGTGAATGCGTCGGGATTGGTGAACGCATCGGGATTTGTGAATGCGTCGGGATTAGTGAACGCATCGGGGTTTGTGAATGCGTCGGGATTGGTGAACGCATCGGGGTTTGTAAATGCGTCAGGATTGGTAAATGCGTCGGGATTGACAACTAACGGGTTGGTAAACGCATCAGGGTTTGTAAATGCGTCGGGATTGGTGAACGCATCGGGGTTTGTGAATGCGTCAGGATTGGTAAACGCATCGGGCGCATGTTCGACGGTCAGACGCAGCAGGTCAGCTGGATCATTGATCGCATGATACGCTTTGGCGATGTCCTTGAACACGCTGATGTCATAATTAGCCGGCAGGTCTTCGAGCGTGATCAGCAGTTGACTTTCGGGCTGAACGGGGATGCGATACCAACGCGATTGTCCCTGCTTGTCGAGAACGTGTTCGGCCGATCCTGCCCTAATCTCTGGACTGCCTGATAACGGAATCTCAAACGCCGTCGTCCACGCCGTATTATTCGGACTAATCCGCCGACACGCCGAAAACTCCGACGTAGCCGAACCAACTTCGGAGGCGGTCAGCGTCACAAACATGCCAATTGGAGTCGGGCTTCCAATTTGTAAATTGATCAACCCGTTGCCATCGCCGTTGGTCGTGATCTGCGTGCGCCCAGCAATCCTTTCCCCCTCGCCAAAACCCGATGGGTCGCAATTGTCGCTGAAATAGGCGGTGATGTCGTAGGTGGTTGTCGCCGCGCTGTTGTACAACGCCAAAATCGTCGTCGTGATCGCGTCGCTGCTAACCCCAAACAGAACGGGGGCGTTGAGTCGGCCGTTCATGCCCGCATCCCCATCCCCGATGTCGTTCGTGTCCGCCCCGTCGTTGCCCAAGTCGATACCCAAGCCGCCATTGCTGTAAATGAGATTATTGTTGGTGGCTACGGTTGATCCACCCAAAACAGAAACGCCGTCATCCGAATTGAAGGCGATACTGTTTTCAAAACCGGGCAAGCCGACTTGTGCGTTCGAGTTGGTTACAAGCACGCCATGTCCACCATTGCCGAGTGCGCTGCCACTGGCGTTGGTGCCGATCAGGTTGCCTAGCAGCGTGTTGGCTGCCACAATGTCGATTAAGGAGATGCCGTGCGTGCCGTTGCCGGCGATGGTGTTGTTGAAAATCTGCACACTATTCGATGCGTTGACGACCACCCCCTCGAATGAATTGGGCAGGGCGACCGCGCCACTGGCGTTCAGACCGACAATGTTGTTTTCGACGAGGTTGCTGGACGAACTGAGCAGGAAAACGCCGCTACTGTTGCCCGAAATTAGGTTGCCGCTGATGGTGTTGCCGGTCGAGAGGTTAAGCGCGTTGATGCCACCAAACGTGTTTCCCATCGCCACTGTGCCAGTGGGATTTGTGCCGATGTAGTTGTTGGTCACGGTTGTGTTTGTGCCGCCGTCGAAGTGGATGCCGCCGCCAATACCCAAGTTGTTGCCAATCACGTTGCGCTGCGCGGGCAGTGCGCCACCGATGGTGTTGTTCGATTGGGTGATGCGAATCCCAGAGCCTGTGTTGCCACCTGCCGCACCTGCCGCCGTCACGCCGATCCAGTTGCCCTGTACGGTGATGTTGTTTGCACTGGGCAGCGTAATGCCGTCAAATCCGTTGATGATCGACAATCCCCGCACGCTGCTGCCCGCGCTGCCACCCGCGAATGTCAATCCATTGGCAGAACTGATGCTGTTGTCTAGCTCGATCAGGATGACCGCATCATTGCCAACGGCGAGGGTGTTAGCCGACGCACCGGGTTGGGTGTAGCCATCGATCACGACTGGGTTGGTGATGTTGGGAAGAAAATCGGCCGTTGTAATAGTATGTACGCCCGCCCCCGCAATATTGAAGCTGATGGTGTCGATCAGTGAGCCATTGGCATGGGCATTGGCGGCGGCGATCGCTTCGCGTAATGAGCAGTGCAGTGCGCCACATGCGCCGTCGTTGAGATCATCGGCCGAATTCACCTCATAACTATCATCACACAGGTCGATCAACGTATCGTCATCGCTGTTAGGGCCTGTCTGCACGGTAAACTCCAGCGACTCAAGCGTAAAGTCGCCAGTTCCCTGTGCGTCTAATTTGATCGAACGAATGCAGTTTCCCGTGACGGTAATCGTGGCTGGCACATTGGTGTTGGCAGAATCGATCAACGCCCCAACATTGATATTGTCACCGACAACATTTGTCTGGTCATACGCCTCCAACGTGACTGGGGGATCGGTGACACCACCAATTGTCACTTGAACTGAATCGACAGCCACCACAAAGTTGAGGACCAAATCTTTGCCACCAGTGTCGGACGCAACGGTGAACGCCGTTCCATCGGTGGCTGGATATGTCGCGTCTTTGACAAATGCATCAACAGTCCAGCCCTGAAGGCCATAGGCTGTGTTGACCACATCGACGGCAGCTTGCCCTGTCTCGGCTGACAACCCCTCAAAGTCAAAGCCAACCCGCTGTGACTCGTAGGGGCCCAAATCGACATTGCCGCCGTTGCCAGCGTGAGACAAGATGTTGCGGCGATTGCGGTCGAGATCGAAGGGCAGCGTCCCAGCCGTGTTGCCGTCATTGTTTAGGTCAAACAAATCTGTGGGCAACAACACGAAGCTCCCCGCGTCAATCGCCGGGGAACCCGCTTGCAACCTCAAATCGCCGTAATCGTTGTCTGCCAGCGTCACCCAACTCCCATCGCCATCGTTCGGGGTCGTCTGGAACAACGGATCGGCCGTAATCAGACTGTTGCATGTGACGGCGGCAGGGCAGCCACCATCGATCAGCCCATTTTGCACCGTTGTCGGATGTGTGACGAATCCTCCCCCCATTTGGGCATCGGCTGGCGCAACGTTCCGCCACAGAATCACGTTCTCAAGGTTGAATATGTGGTTGGTTCCCGCGCCATCCATCCAAAATCCACCGCCACCCGTTGTCGCCTCGTTATATGCCATCGTCACGTTGGTAAGGGTCAATGACTCGTTCGAGCCGCCGTCGTTGTAGCGAATCGCACCACCGTTCGTGTTCGTCACGTTACCGACAAACAGCACGTTGGTAAATGTCGGACTGTCGTCGATAAAGGCCGCGCCGCCAACTGCGCCGTGATTGCCCAAAAACTGGACGTTGATGAAATTGTAGCTGCTCGACTGGCTGGCTAACGCGCCACCCCAATCATCAGATTTATTGGCGAGAAAGCTACTGTTGGTAACGAGCGCTGTGCTGAAATTATTGATAAAAAGACCACCGCCGCGAAACGAGTAGTTGCCCACAAAGCTCACATTGTTGATGCGTGGTGAACCACCGCTAATGAATAAGCCGCCACCCCACTGACTGTCAATATCACCACTGGTGTCAGCGCGACCCCCAGTAATCGTGAAGCTATCGAGCACGAACGCGGCGTTGTTGGCTCCACGCACGACGTGATAGCTATTGGTACCAGAGATGTTGTTGGGATCATTGATCACGCCGTTCGCGTCGGTTGTGTCGTCGTTGTCGATGTCGCCGCTGAGGACGGTGGGAAAGGCGTTGTGATCGCGCTCAGCGAACAGACCACCGCCCGTTGGAAAGCCGCCGTACAGTGCCACCCCATCTGCGAGCAAGAATGTGGCAGTGCGGTCTGCGGCGGCTGTCGGCTTATATAGGCCCTGCGCGACAAAAATTTCGTCGCCCGCTCCCGCGACGGCGAGGGCCGATTGCAGATCGGTGTACGCACTTGCCCAACTGTTGCCGTTGTTCGCACCACCCCCCACGTTGGCATCGACAAAGATCGAACCGATAGGATCGGCCGCAAAAACACCCATCCCAACTGGCACAAATAGCCAAAGCAGCGCAAGCCAGCCGATAACACGCACGATTCGTAAAGTGGTTGATCGATGAGATGAGTTCATGATTGGTTCCGCCCCTTCAAAGGATTTCAGGTGGTCAGGATTTTAGGTGGTCAGATGCTCCTGACGACCTGAAACCCTGATTTCCTGATAACCTCATTGCTTACTTCGCTGGTAAGCCTAAGAAATGATAGATACGGCGCATAAATGCGCGGTTTGTGATCGGTTGTGAATTATTAGATGCGAGATGTTCGGCGAGATGGCTGGAATCGATGTCGGTGGGGAGGGGCTGCCACTCGTTATCTAACTCTAAACTTTTTTTGTCTAAATGTAAAGCGGGTAGTATTCGGAAAGAAGCGCCTGCAAAACGAAGCCGATAGACGCTGCGCGATGCTCGCAGCAAAATGTGTTGCGCCTTTGGCCACGCAGTTGAGGTTTCCACAATTTTAAGAATTTTTAAGTGCAGTCCAAGTGGGGCGTTTTACACTGTTAACCAGTGGTCAAACGATGGAGCCACCGTTTGCGCGCATGGGCACGAGCCAATTTATTCAGGGATAATGCAAGATTGGTTTGTTACTTTAGTCGCTATTGACACACAATCTTCCCGAATTCGGTGCGAGGCTGAGCTGGGATTGTTTACATGGTTGATGTGGGATGGGTGGAGCCATTCACAGAGTGCCAGTAGATGCATATATGCGTTATGCCTAAATTGATGTAGCTTTTGAAAGGAAATGTTTATGACAAATAAGGCCACTATCCGCGCCTTGTGCCTGCCGCTTTTGCTTGTTTTGTTGACTTGTTTGCACAATGTCGACGCACAACAATGGTACGATCTCAATTTGGATAGCGATGGCGACGGCGTTCTCGATGTGAACGAGGGTTACGGAACAATCGACAGCGACGGCGACGGCATTACCGATAACCTCGACATCGATAGCGACAACGATGGGATTTTGGATAGTATCGAAGCGGAAGGGGGGCTGCGGGCATCGGCCGAAATTGTCAACCCATTACCCACTGGCACCTATTACATCAAACCATTTGCACGCGGCAATCGCACGGGAACAAGCTGGGACAATGCGATGGGCGCGACCAACCTGCTGGATGCAATTGAAGCGGGTGGAACGGTTTACATCGCGGCAGGCACCTATCTACCCAACTATGTGATCAATCTCGACAGTCTGTATGGTCACACCGTCATTGGCGGGTTCCCAGTCAATGCAACTGGCACCGATCTCACTGGGTATGATCCTGAAGTCAATCCAACGATCATCGACGGGAGCGCAGGCAGCGCACACCGCATTTTTGATCACGCGCAATATAACGCCACACAGATCACGCTACAGGGGCTAATTTTACAAAATGGCAATCTGGACGGATCGGCCTTCCGTTCGACGGTTACCCAATCTGGTGATGCCATTGACTTCAAATTTATCGACCTGATCGTGCGCAACAACGACAGTCATAGCACATACGGGGCATTTTATATTGCCAACAAGAGCCACACGAACTCAAAGATTCTATTGAAGAACAGCACGTTTCTTGAGAATGAATCGACCCGATCGGCTGCGCTCCACCTTGTCAACGTCTATCCCGGCGTACTAAACAGCAACTCCCTAACCAACAAAGGCAATTTGGTGATCGACACCGTCAGCTTTGTCAATAATCGCGCGAGCAGCGATGATGCAGGTGCGATCTACTTTGATCGCGCGAGCGGTTGGACGATTCGTAACAGCAACTTCTGTGGTAACTATGCGGACGATGTTGGTGGCGCGATCAGTTTTACAGATGCGTACAAAAACGTGATCGAGCAGAGTGCGTTTCAATCCAATTCGGCCGATGACGACGGTGGCGCAATTTACGCCAACGACGCGTCGATCACCATCCGCGACACAGCGTTTGTCAGCAATCGTGCGTCCGAAGTCGCGCACAGCAACATATCGGCGAGCGACCAAGGTGGGGCAATTTTTGGTAGTGGTTCTTCATTACAAATCTTTGGGAGCAAATTCTATGACAATATGGCTGGCAGTGGTGGTGCAATCTACAGCTATGACTTGCTTAGCCTTAACCGTAGTCGGGCCGAGGAGACAATCTTCTTTAATAACCGCGCGGCCGAACGAACACAGCGCACCTTGAGCGACCACGATGGGGGTGCAATCTTCATCTATGGCAGCCTCAATGGCTGGGATTTTATCGACAGCAGCTTTGTCAACAACGCCGTACCTGCCGGGTCGTGGGGTGCGGCGATTGCCAACCAATATGCGACGACAACGATCGACGGGGGTCTCTTCTTTGGCAACAATATCAATGGAAAAACGAATGCCGACGGCAGCGACATTCAAAATTACAGCTGGCTGTTGGGCTCGTTCAGCTCAATCAAGAACAGCAAATTGCAGCTTGCAGGCTCGGGCAGCTATGTCGATGTTCTGTTTGACAGGTTAATTAGCTACACGTTTGGTAGTGGCAACAAGTTTAGAAGCACTGACAATGGCGGAATTCCTCCAGCACCAACGATTTCGTGTCCAACCGGCTTACCCGTCCTCGTCGTTGAGGACACTGACAATGACGGCATCAAAGACAACGTAGACATCGATGATGACAACGACGGACTCCTCGACAGTGTTGAAGGAGATGGGTTGACTGACACTGATGGAGACGGTGTACCCGATAGCCGCGATTTGGATTCGGACAACGATGGCATTGCCGACTCGCTTGAAGCGATCCCTGCTGGTGCAACGTCATTCGACGCCAATGCGGACGGCGTGATCGACGTGATGGAAGGGGGCGGCTTTGGCGCGAACGGTTTTGCAGACAACATTGAGAAACCGCTTGGATCGGGTTCGCCAGATTACAACGGCGATGGCAGTGGCCCCGATGCGCCCGCCGATCACGACACGGATGGCGTGGGGGATTGGCGCGATGTGGACAGCGATGGCGACACGCTTAACGATGTCGATGAAGCGGGGTTTGGTGCGGCAGATGCCGACGACGATGGTCAACTCGATGGGCTGGATGGTGTGGATGGAGATGGGTTGATCGGATCGGCCGATAATGACAACTCCCAACGCGGCAGTGCCGCCACCGCAACCAACCCGCTCAACGACGCCGACCGAGACAACCTTCCCAACCATCGTGACGCAGATTCTGACGACGACGGCATTTCCGACGACCAAGAAGTCAACATCACAAGCACCAATCCATATGATGCCGACAGCGACAACGACGGCCTGACAGATGGCGAAGAGATTGTCAATTCAGGCACAAATCCCCTTGATCCAGACAGCGATGACGGCGGCGTGAATGACGGGCAAGAGGTCGTCAACAACACCAACCCCGTCAACAATCCAAGCGATGATTTTGATCCATATGACGACGATAGCGATGGCTTGACCAACGCAGAGGAGTCCGTGCTGGGAACTGACCCTAATAATCCCGACAGCGACAGCGATGGGCTGACCGATGGTAGCGAAGCGGCCATTTCTGGCACCGACCCGCTCGACGCAGATACAGACGATGACGCTCTAACCGATGGGCAAGAGGCTAACAATATCGGCACCAACCCGCTCGTTGCAGACACAGACGGCGGTGGCGTCAACGACGGGCAAGAGCTTGCCAATGGCACCAATCCGCTCAACACAAACGATGATCTCCTCAATCAAGACAGCGACAACGACGGGCTGACCAATGGGCAGGAGAATGGGTTTGGCACCGACCCGTTCAACCCAGACAGCGATGGGGATGGTCTCAACGATGGACATGAGATCAACATCACAGCCACCGATCCACTCGATGCGGACAGTGATAATGATGGGCTAACTGATGGGGATGAAGTCAACAATGTCGGCACAAACCCACTCGATCCCGATACGGATGGCGGTGGGGCGACCGACAGTGCGGAAGTCAGCAATGGGACGAATCCGGTTGATAATTCGGCCGATGATCTCGGCAACAACGACGCAGATGGCGACGGATTGACCAACAACGAGGAGGCCGTTTTTGGCACCAACCCGCAAGATTCCGACAGCGATGATGACGGTTTGAGCGACGGGCAAGAGGTGGACCTGCTGCGCACCGACCCACTCGACGCCGACAGCGATGACGATGGCCTGAGCGATGGGCAAGAGATCAACGACTTTGGCACTAACCCGAATGTGATCGACACAGATGTAGACGGGCTTGGTGATGGGCAGGAAGTGAACGTCTTCAACACCGATCCACTCGACGTGGATAGTGACAATGACGGACTGAACGACGGTGACGAAATCAATAACGTCGGCACTGACCCGCTTGATGCCGACAGCGACAATGGTGGTGTAACGGATGGAGCAGAAGTTAGCAACGGCACGAACCCTGTCGACGACGCCAGCGACGACTTTGGCAACGTTGATCCTGATAGCGACAATGATGGATTGACCAACAGCGAAGAGCAGGCGATTGGCACCGATCCGTTTGATGCCGACAGCGACGATGACAGCTTGCTCGACGGTCAAGAGGTTGACGGAACTGGCTCCAACCCACTTGACTCCGACAGCGACAATGATGGTCTGAATGACGGGCAAGAGGTCAACGTTGTCGGCACAAATCCCATTGACGCGGACAGCGACAATGATGGTTTGAATGATGGGCAAGAGGTCAACAACATTGGCACCAACCCGCTCGATCCCGACAGTGACGACGGTGGCGTGACGGATGGCGCGGAAGTTCGCAATGGCACCAACCCGATCGATAATCCTAATGATGATTTTGGTGGCGGCAACGTTGATGGTGACAACGATGGACTTACCGATGCGGAAGAGCAAGCGGTTGGCACGGACCCGAACGACCCTGACACCGATGACGATGGCCTCAATGATGGTGAAGAAGTCAACGCGGTCAACACCAATCCACTCGATGCAGACGATGATGATGATGGGTTGAGCGATGGGCAAGAGGTGTTGCAAACCAACACCAATCCAAAAAATAACGACAGCGACAACGATGGCTTGACTGACGGGCAAGAGGTGCTGACGGTCGGAAGCGATCCGCTTGACCCCGACAGCGACAGCGGCGGTGTGACCGACGGCGCGGAAGTCAGCAACGGCACAAACCCGACAGACAATCCCGACGACGATCTTGTTGTGGGCGGCACTGCTGACGCGGACAACGATGGTTTGGCCAATGTGGAAGAGAACGCGATTGGTACGAACCCGCTCGACCCCGATTCGGATGATGACGGGTTGAAAGATGGTCAGGAGGTCAACACCTTCGACACCAACCCGCTCGATCCCGATAGTGATAATGATGGCGTAAACGACGGGCAAGAGGTCAGCAACGGCAGCGATCCGCTCAATGCGGCCGATAACACAGATTTCCAGCTTGACGTGTCGGTGTTTGGCCATCCCGCCATCATTCCAGCGACCGGCTCGTTTGTTGAGTACACGGTGATTGTCGAGAATAACAGTTCGGCCGATCTCTGGATGCATCCAATTCAGGTCGATCTGTATGCTAGTACGCTGTTTGGTGAAATCGCACCTAGCCCATTTAACTACGAAAGCGACTGCTTTTGGTGGATGCCAAAGCTGTGGCCGGGTCAATCTTGGGAATGCCACTACAACATCTTTGTGATTGGCAGCAACTCGCTTGAGGATGTGACCGTCAATGGAACGCCAGAGGGAACAGAGTTGACGCTGGTTGGCAACGACACGGCAAGCCTGACGGTGCAGGAATCACCCGGTGTGTATGCGGCCGAAGAGTGGCTGACACAAGCCGACATCGTCAAGTGGCAGCTAGTCGATCTCACCAATGACGGCGTTGCCGACTCACAAGGTATCGTCATCGGGGATTTCAACCTCAACGGTACGTGTGATCAATATGAGGTTTGGTGGACGCAAGCGTGCATCGTCTTGAGCCGCACGCAGGTAGAAACGATTTTGGGCGATGCTGGCAACAGCGACCAGCGCGTGCTGCTGCTGCGCGAAATGATCGCCACATGGCTCAATATTCTCAGGCACAACGATTATGTTTGTGCAGGGGCAGACATCGCACTCAACTTGGGAGTGACTTGGCTGCACGAAAGCGGTGCGCCCGGCGGCAACCCGTATGCGGGCGGCACGCCAGTCAGCGACGGCACGCAGCCATGGTGGGACTTCTCATGGGATTACGAGTGGATGAAGTGGTACAACGAGACGGGCGGCCAATGCGCAACTGACGCAACGGTGAACGGTCGTGCAACCAGCAGTTTTGTCCCGTTCTCTGCACCCGTTTTCCACACCTTCCTGACGGATGCTCAAAAGCTGACGCTAGATGAAGTGTTGTACAACAACCCCGCGTTGCGTCAGCGCATCAACGCGCTCTATCGTCAAATTGTGCCGCTCTACATGCTGAATGGTACGGTGAGTGATGAGTTGATTGGGGAGGCGGCCACGCTGTATAACGATCTGTTGGCGGCGGTGGAAGAATCGGCCGATTCCTCCAACCTAGCACACGCCTTACAACAGGCTTGGACGCGCCAAAATATCAGCCAGTACGCAGGGCAGGACGCACGCAGCGCGTGGAATGCTTTCAATGTCGTGGATGCCATCATCCCAACGGCCGTCACGCTTGCCCTCAACGCGCTCGGCCAATCCAACCCCTTCACCCTCACCTTGTTTGCTGTCATTCTTGCGGGTCTGACAGTCTGCCTCCTCTGGAGCCGCAGACGCAATCATCGTTAATGCTGTGACGCACGAACGCCAATAATTTCCCTCCAGCCAACGACGGCTACGCTCATAAAGGTCGGTAACAACTGTTGCCGACCTTTTTTGCGTTTCTGTAACCCCTCTCATTAAGAAATTTAAAGATATTTTTCCCCTTATTTAAGTAGCACTGCATATCTTTAAGCGCGGAACATAGTACGTTGGTACTGGTACGCACGTCACCAGATATTGGACACGAGGATATGCAAATGACGCAGCATCGTAAACCAGCCGCACAGTTTGTGGGCTGGCGAGGGGACAGAAAATTGTAGCTGACATCAACAAACCTACCTGTATTAGTCGTATCGCAAACAAAAGTCACAAGTAATGAAAAATTTAGGAGCTTAGAAGGATGAGCGCGTGAACGCGGTTCACGTCGCATCTGCATCTACAAGAGCAATCGTAGAGGAAATGTCTTATGTTAAGAAAAAATGTTGTTCACTCAATTCGGATACCGATAACCTTGCTCATCGGTATCTTGCTCTGGTCTCTGACAGGGCCAGTCAGCGCACAGGAAGTCAGCACGACAGGGGCCGACGATTCTGCACAAACACGCACGCTCTGGCCTTGGACCACGACGCTTCCCTCTGGAACCTACTATGTCAAACAGTTTTCCACAGGTAATGGCTCTGGTTCAAGCTGGAATAATGCAATGGGCGCATCCAACTTGCACAATGCGGCTGAAGCGGGTGGCATTGTCTATCTCGCCGCTGGCACCTACACACCGGGGCGCGAGATCGATCTAGATCGGTCGGTTGGACATACCATCATTGGCGGTTTTCCAACCAATGCGACAGGCACCGACATCTCAGGGTATAACCCAGAGGTAAACCAAACCATTATCAACGGTAGTGGTGGTCATGGTCATCGCATCTTTGAGCATGGTTCCCATAGCACCAAAAATATCACCCTGCAAGGGTTGATTTTGCAAGGTGGCGATCATGATGGCTCGGCGTTTAAGTCGATTGTCCATCAAGACAACGAAGTCATTAACTTCAAGTTTATCGACCTGATCGTCCGCAATAACAACGACCACAGCACCTATGGTGCGTTTTATATTGCCAACAAAAAGAATGCGAATTCAATGATTCTGTTCCAAAACAGCGCATTTGTTGGCAACAAATCGACCAAAGCGGCCGCAATCCGCCTCCACGATATTCATCCAAGCTCACACAACAGCAGCGGCGTTGTGAACAATGGCAACTTGTTGATCGACAGCGTTAGCTTTGTCAACAACCGTGCCAGCCACGATGATGCAGGCGCGATCTACTTTTCATACTCAAGCGGCTGGACGATTCGCAATAGCAACTTCTGCAACAACTATGCGCAAGATGATGGCGGTGCAATCGACTTCTCACACAGCTACCAAAATATCATTGAAAGCAGTGCGTTCCTTTCAAATACGGCCGATGATGACGGTGGCGCAATCCATGGCGATAGCGCAACAGTCACCGTGCTCAACTCATTCTTTGTCGGTAACAGGGCAACGGAGCAAAACAGTTCCAACGTGACTGTTGATGACAAAGGTGGCGCAATCTATGGCACAAATGCAACCTACCAAATTTCAGGCAGCAGCTTCTACAACAACATCGCCGACAGTGGTGGCGCAATCTACAGCCACGATTGGTACAGCAGCAGTCGCAGCCGTGTAGAAGATTCTATTTTCTTCAACAACCGCGCCTCAGATCGCACACAAAACCGCACCACGTTTGACAACAATCACGGTGGTGCCGTCTTTATTGCCGACTCGCATAACGGTTGGGACTTCGTAAATAGCAAGTTTGTCAACAACTCAGTTCCTTCAGGATCATGGGGTGGGGCGATTGCTAACCAGTATGGCAACTCAACCATCAACAACAGCCTCTTTTTCGGCAATAACATAAACGGTTCGACCAGCCGCGCTGGTAGCGACATCCAAAATTACAAAGGCACATTAGGTGCATTCACCCAGATCCAGAACTCTAAAATGCAGCTTGCCGGCCCAAGCAGCTACGTCAGCGTGCTTCACAATAGCTCGTCTGGCTATAACTTCGGCTCAGGCAACAGTTTTAGCAACACGGACAACGGTTCGATTCCCGCTGTACCTAACATTCTGTGTCCTACGGGTCTGCCTTCAAGCGTCGTCGACGACACCGATGACGACGGTGTGAAGGACAACATCGACATTGACGATGACAACGACGGTATCCTCGACAGCGTTGAGGGAGACGGAGCCGTTGACACCGATGGCGATGGCGTGCCAGACAGCCGCGACTTGGACTCAGACAATGATGGGATCGCCGATTCAATCGAATCTGTTCCAGCCGGCTCAACACCCGTCGATGCAGATGCAGACGGCGTAATCGAAGCAGGTGAAGCGGGCGGCTATGGCGCAAACGGTTTGGCAAACAACGTCGAAACCAGCCCAGAGTCTGGCGCACCAGATTACGACAACAACGGCAGCGGCCCAGATGCACCGGCCGACACAGACAATGATTCAGTTGGCGACTGGCGCGACCTCGACAGCGACGGGGACACCCTCGACGATGTGGACGAGGCGGGACTTGGCGGCGGCGACACCAACAATGATGGGATGCTCGATGCACCAGACGGCACTGATAGTGACGGTTTGGTTGGTCCGGCCGATGCAAACGACAACGTGCGTGGCGGGGCAACCAGCGCAACCGATCCCATCAACGACACCGATGGTGATGGCACACCCGATTACCGCGACACCGACTCAGATAACGATGGCTTGCTGGACAGTGTCGAGGCGAACACGACACTTACAAACCCGTTTGACGCTGATAGCGACAACGACGGATTGACCGATGGCAACGAAGTCAACAACGTCGGTACTGACCCGCTCGACCCAGATACAGATAATGGTGGTGTAAACGACGGCGACGAAGTGGCCAATGGCACTGAGCCAATCAATACTCCTTCCGATGACTTCGGTCCACAGGACGACGACAGTGACGGCCTGACCAACGACGAAGAGGCTGCATTGGGGACCGACCCCAACAATCCAGACAGCGATAGTGATGGCTTGACTGATGGCAACGAAGTCAACACCATCGGCACCAACCCGCTCGACCCCGACACTGATGACGACTTCCTGACGGATGGACAAGAGGTGAACACGGTCGGCACTGACCCACTCGACCCCGACACCGATGATGGTGGTGTTATTGACGGTCTAGAGGTCATTAACGGTACAAATCCCGTTGACAACCCGAACGACGATCTCAACAACCTAGACACCGATAATGACGGTCTGACCAATGGACAAGAAATTGGACTTGGCACCGACCCGAATGACCCTGACACCGATGATGACGGCTTGCTGGACGGTGAGGAAGTCAACACAACCAACACAGACCCGCTCGACGCAGACAGCGACAATGATGGTTTGACAGATGGTGAAGAGGTCAACATCGTTGGCACAGACCCGAACGACCCCGACACCGACAATGGTGGCGTGACGGACGGCGCAGAAGTTGGCAACGGCACCAACCCCGTTGACAACCCAGCCGACGACTTCGGCAACGATGATCCCGATGGGGATGGCTTGACCAATAGTGAAGAGGCAGTGCTCGGCACAGACCCGAACGACCCCGACACCGATGACGACGGCTTAAACGATGGACAGGAAGTTGACGTACTTGACACCGATCCACTCGATGCGGACAGCGACGACGACGGCTTGACCGACGGTGAAGAGGTCAACAACGTTGGCACCGACCCGAATGATCCCGACACCGATGGCGACGGCTTAACTGACGGCCAAGAAGTTATTACGACGAATACAAACCCACTTGACGCGGACAGTGACAACGACGGTTTGAGCGATGGTGAAGAGGTCAACACAGTTGGCACAGACCCGAACGACCCCGACACCGACAATGGTGGTGTCACAGATGGTGCAGAGGTTGCCAACGGCACGGAGCCAATCAACACGCCAAGCGATGACTTCGGCATCGTTGATCCAGATAGTGACAACGACGGCTTAACCAACAGCGAAGAGCAGATAATTGGCACCGATCCGTTCGACCCCGACACCGACAATGATGGTCTGAGCGATGGACAGGAAGTCAATAATATTGGCACCGACCCACTCGACCCCGATACGGACAACGACGGTTTGAACGATAGTCAAGAGGTCAACAACATTGGCACAGATCCGCTTGATCCAGACACCGACAATGATGGTCTGAGCGATGGACAAGAGGTCAACAACATTGGCACAGACCCACTCGACCCCGACACCGATGACGGTGGTGTGACAGATGGTGCAGAAGTTGGCAACGGCACAAATCCAGTCAACAACCCAGCCGATGACTTCGGCGGTGGCAACAACGACTCAGACAACGACGGTTTGACCGACGACGAAGAGCGCACGATTGGCACCAATCCATTCGACCCCGACACCGACGATGATGGTCTTAACGATGGCGAAGAAGTGGATGTGACAAACACCAATCCACTCAATCCTGACACTGACAACGACGGCTTGAAAGACGGGCAGGAAGTGCTGCAAACAAACACCAATCCGCTCGATCCCGATACTGATAATGACGGCTTGAAGGACGGGCAAGAGGTTCTGACAGTCGGCACCGACCCACTCGACCCCGACACTGACGACGGTGGCGTGACGGACGGTGCAGAAGTGGCGAACGGCACGAATCCAGTCAATAACCCTGCCGACGACTTTGGTGGCGGCGGCAATGATGCGGACAATGACGGCTTGACCGACGCAGAGGAAAATGCAATCGGCACCAACCCGAACGATCCAGACTCAGACGATGACGGCTTGAAGGATGGGAAAGAGGTCAACGAGACCAACACGAATCCGCTCGACGCAGACAGTGACAACGACGGCTTGACAGATGGACAAGAGGTCAACACGACTCTGACTGACCCGAATGATCCCGACACCGATGATGGTGGGGTCAACGACGGGCAAGAAGTTGCTAACGGTACGAATCCGTTTAACCCAGCGGACGACTTTGGTGGCGGCAACGGCACAATTGACCTTGCTGTAACGGTGAGTTCAAACAAGAGCAGTGCGACGGTTGGTGAGAGCATTAACTGGTCCGTCTTGGTGTGGAACCATGGGCCAGAAGAAGCGACGGGTATTCAAGTCAGCGTTGTTCCACCAAGCTGTGTGACAGTCAATGGTGTCTATCCACCGGGTGGCACGACGTTCACCAATGGCGTGTGGAGCATTCCAGCAATTGCGGCAAGCAACGGTGCGAACTTGTCAATTAACGTGACGGCGGCGCAAAACGGTGCGTGTGTACTAAAGGCACAGGTGATCGCGGCCGACCAGACGGATGTCGATTCAACACCCAACAATAACTTGCCGGCCGAGGATGACCAAGATAGCAACGCCGTACAGATTGGTGGGGGGACAGACCCCGACAGTGACAACGATGGCCTGACGGATACACAAGAGGCTGCAATTGGCACCAATCCAAACGACCCAGATACAGATGACGACGGGTTGACGGATGGAGATGAGGTCAACGTTTATAACACCGACCCACTCGATGCGGACACCGACAACGGTGGCGTGAACGACGGTCAAGAGGTTAGCAACGGCACGAACCCATTGAACCCAGCAGATGACTCTGAGTACAAGTTGGACGTGAAAGTGTTTGCCCATCCATCAATCATTCCAGCGACAGGCTCGTTCATCGAGTACACGGTGATTGTGAAGAACACCAGCTCGCCCGATTTGTGGATGCACCCGATTCAAGTCAACCTGTATCAAAGCGGATTGTTTGGTGAGATTGCACCGAACCCCTTCACATATGAAAGTGACTGCTTCTGGTGGATGCCAAAGCTGTGGCCGGGTCAATCCTGGGAATGTCACTACAACGTCTTTGTCACAGGCAACAACTCAGTTGAGCAAGTGACTGTCACAGGTAACCCAGAAGGTACCGTGTTGACGGTGGTTGGCAGCGACACAGCAAGCCTGACCGTGCAGCAAGGGCCGGGTGTGTACGCCGCTGAAGAGTGGTTGCCGCGCACCGACCGTGTGAAATGGCAGCTCGTTGATACGAACAATGACGGTGTTTCAGACTCACAAGGTATCGTGATTGGTGACTACAACCTGAACGGGACGTGTGATCAGTACGAGGTATGGTGGACACAACAGTGCATCGTCCTTAGCCGCACACAGGTAGAGAGCCTGTTGGCGGACGGTAGTAACAGTGACCAACGTGTCTTGCTGCTGCGTGAGATGACAGCGACGTGGCTCAACATCTTGGCACACAACGATTACGTTTGTGCGGGAATGGATATTGCGCTTAATCTCGGTGCAATGTGGCTCTACGACACGGGTGCGCCGGGCGGTATTCCAGCTGCGGGCGGTACGCCAGTGTATGCTGGTACGCAGCCGTGGTGGGACTTCTCATGGGATTATGATTGGATGAAATGGTACAACGAGACGGGTGGCCAATGTGCGACCGATGCAACGCCAAACGGACGTACAACGAGCGACTTTGACGCATTCTCAGCACCAATCTTCCATACATTCCTGACGGACGCGCAGACGCTAGCACTAGACGAAGTGTTGTACAACAACCCCGAACTGCGTCAACGCATCAACGCGCTCTATCGTCAAATCGTTCCGCTTTACATGCTGGATGGTGACGTGAGCAGCGACCTGATTGCAGAAGCGACCAGCCTTTACACCGACCTGTTGGCAGCGACTGAAGAATCGGCCGATGCCAGCGCAGCAGCCGCAGAAGTCGCCCAAGCGATGCAGCAAGTTTGGACGCAGAAGAATATCAGCCAGTACGAAGGACAGGACGCACGCAGCGCGTGGAACTCGTTCAATGTGTTGACGATGATTGTGCCAACGGCCGTGGCAATGATTGCCAGCTCGGCTGCACAAGCTGGTTCACTTGCGCTCGTTCTGTTGGTTGTGATGCTGACGGGTATCAGCAGCGCAGCGTTGATTGTCAAACGACGGATGCAACGCTAGTCGTCTGGTAATCTTCTTACGGCAGAAGCGGTGCAGTAATTGTCACAATTAGACATAACCGCTTCTGCTGGGTGCGCTGATAGCTTATGAAGCTATCAGCGCACCACTTAGTAGACATTGACTCCCCATACTAGCAAGCTGGCAACTATCATTGCCGGCTTTTCTTTTTGAGTTATTAAACTTTCTTAAAATCAGGCAACAGACGAACTTTGACACCTTTCCTGTAAGCAATAGTCAATATGATCGAGAGGCGCGGAGTGAACGAGCAGCGCAAATTGAGGCTTAGGAAAAGATATGATGAGAGCTTGGGTTAGTTTACTATTGGCATGTGGTTTCTTGGGATTGTTCGCTGCGTGTCAAGCGACAACATCAGATAGTCCCGTTGAACAACAGATCACCTACATTGATCCTGCTTTATTGACCATTTCTGATGGGCAGATGTCCGTAATTGTGATGGCAGAGGATAGCCGTGTGGCGGCCGACGCGATTAGGACGGTTGGTGGCAACCTGCGGCGCGATCTATCGATCATTGGGGCAGTTTCGGCCGATGTGACACCCGCCCAACTATTGCAACTTAGAACCACTGGCGGACTTTATAGCATTATCGAAAACAAAACGGTCGAAGCGGCCGGCTCGATCCTCCCAACTGATGACCCAACCGCATACATTCTCAGCGATCCCGCCGTGCAAAACGTCGGGGCGGAGTTGGTTCACGCGACTGGCGTGCGTGGGGCAGGGGTGACCATCGCCGTGTTAGATAGCGGCTTCGAGTTGGCCCCAGAGATGATCGACCTGCTGGGAAATTCGGCCGAACAGCGTTTTCTTGGACAGGCCGACTTTGTGAACGAAGGACAGTGTGACACTGTCAGTACCAATCATGTACAAGAGGATGGCTACTGTTTCAGCAATTTGCGGGGCAGCACAGACCCCTATGGACACGGCTCTCACGTGGCGGGAACGATTTGGAACTCTCTGCGCGATGAAACGACGGGAACCACGATGGGCATTGCGCCCGACGCTAATTTATTGAGCGTGCGTGCGCTAAACGAAGACGGTATCGGCACTTACGAAGATGTGATCGAAGCGTTGCAGTTTATCATCAATAACCAAGCACTCTATGGAATCGACGTGCTGAATTTGAGCATCAGCGGCCATGCAAGAACGCCTTACTTTGTCGACCCGCTGATTCGGGCGGTTGAAACAGCATGGGCAAACGGAATTGTGGTGATTGTGTCGGCGGGCAATCGCGGGCGACAGGCGCAGTCAATTACCGTGCCGGGAAATGACCCGTATGTCATTACCGTCGGCGGGTTGGATACAAACGACACACCTGTCAATTTTGCCGATGACACCGTTGCAATTTGGTCAAGCAATGGCCCAACGCTCGACGGTTTCACCAAGCCAGACGTGCTTGCGCCCGGCTCTAACCTGATCTCGTTTGTCTACAGCCAAACGGTACCGATCTCTGTGACCAGCGTCATTTCGGGCGAGACCGTCACGCAGACGGTTTATCGCAATAAGACGACGCTTTCAAGACTGTACCCCGACTACTCGGAAACCCGCGACTTTTTCCGTATGAATGGCACCAGTATGTCGGCCGCTGTTACGTCTGGGGTCGCTGCGCTGGTTTTGCAGGCGAACCCGTCGCTGACACCCGATCAGGTCAAGTTTCGCCTCATGTATACGGCGCGGCTGGCACTGGACGAAGAAAGTGGCGAGCCCAGTTTCAATCTATTCCAACAGGGCAATGGGCGCGTGTGGGCTCCTGATGCGGTCAGCGGTTCAGGCGTGCCGTTGGAAAGTGCCAATGTCGGACTCGACATTCAAGCTGAACTGGCACATCCATGGATTCCACTTGCTCCGCCCGACCCGATCAATGGTCCAGACAGCGATGGAGACGGCGTGGTCGATGGGCTTGATGTGTGCCCCGGATCACCAGAGTGGCTATCTGTCAACTCTGTCGGCTGTTATGGCTCCGAAGATTACGCCCCGACGGACATGGATGGGGATGGCATTCCTGACAGGCTCGATTTGGATAGCGACCACGATGGGACGTTTGACTTAGTCGAGACCAATCTAAGTGCGGCACAGATCAACGCGCTTGACGCAGACGGTGACGGGCGCATCGATTTATCGCAAGCGGTTGGTGAAAATGGGCTGGTAGATGGACTTGAGGTTTCGGCCGATTCTGGTCAACCCAACTTCACGCTGGCGGACATTGACGGTGATGGCGTGTTCGATTTCCGCTCACAGCAGTATCACTATCAGGGAGCCGTGCAGAAGACATTGACCGATGATAAGCGGTATGAGCTCTTCATCATTCCAGAGACGGTTGATCGATCGGCGCAACTACTCGGTGTATTTGACAAAGCCGATCAAGCATGGGTTGAATTCGCCTTGCTCGACACGCTCGGTCTCACGTTTGACAATGGGTTGCCCATCATTGGTGGTGATCTGGTCTGGAATGGTGGCACGTTCTACTGGGGCGGTGGCACATTTTACTGGGGTGGTGGTACATTCTATTGGGGTGGCGGCACGTTCTACTGGGGCGGTGGCACGTTCTATTGGGGCGGTGGCACGTTCTATTGGGGCGGCGGCGCGTTCTACTGGGGTGGCACCACGCTCTACCCAAGTGTTGACGTGACAGGCATTGCCGACGAAGCGTTGATTTGGCCCGAAGAAGACTGATAATTTCGTGGAATAGTTTGCCTACGATCACAGCTTTTCAGGTTCCTAAAGAACTGATGGTGTAATGGTGGCACGAAAAACATGATGACAACGATACAAGCAATGAAAATCCGATTCGATTGGCATCGAATTTATGCTTGGTTCATCATGCTTGTCGGATTGCTTTTTATCGGCTGGGCGTGTTTCCAGATCAACAGCTTTGATCCGATCCATATCTTTGTGCTAATCGTCGGTCTTACCGTCGCGGCGGCGTTCAGCACAACCTCAGTAGCCGTCTCCAGCAAAACGGGCATTACCTATGCCATTGAAGGGGCGATCACTTTGGCGACCGCGCCGTTTTTCGGCTATGCAGGCGTGGTTTTGATCGTCACGGTGCATAATGTCGTGCTGTGGCTGTTGAAGCCGCGCGATACGGTGACGTGGAAGCGCAGCCTTGACCAGCTAGGCTTCAATTTGGGCATGCACACCCTTGGCGCGTCGGCGGCGTGCTTTGTTTTGCTCAGCTCATGGCAATTGTTGGGAACTGTGTCGATTTTCGGCCGAATTCTCCCATGGCTCCTGGCCGCAATTACCGACACATTAGTCAACTTCATTCTCATCGCGGGAATGTTACGGCTACAGCATGGCGGTAAATTCAACCTGCGCGAATTTGTTCTAGGCAACGTTTGGGCGATGCAAATTAGCGTCTTGATGTTGGCAATTGGCGGCGGCTTCTTGGCGTTTGCGATTGCCAATTATGATGGTATGGGCGTGGTCGTTTTCTTCTTGCCCATTTTGCTCTCTGCCTACGCCTTTCATCTCTATGTGCGACAGATGCAGTCCCACCTCGATAATTTAGAGAGCATCGTTGCCGCTCGCACGACCGATCTACAAGCGCGGACGCAAGAGCTGGCCGACCTCAATCAACAAAAAGACACCTATCTGGCGGTGCTGACCCACGACATGATGACACCGCTCTCCAACATTCAGCTTTGCACAGAAATTTTGCTCGAAGATAAGACGCAAAGCGAAAACAATAGAGAACTACACAAGTTGACGTTGCGGAGCCAGCGCATGTTGTTTGGGATGGTGCGCAACATTTTGGACATTGAAAAACTGCGTGTTGGTGAGTCGCTGAAGATTCACAAAGGGCCGCTCGATATGGTCGCGCTTGTCAAACAGATGGTTGAACTTCTCAAGGCGGAAGCGGATGATCGGCAAATTGGGCTCAACTATTTGGGCCAAGACGAACCTGTAATTGCGCTGGCGGATGTGCAACATTTCGAGCGCGTGCTGCTCAACTTGATCGGCAATGCGCTTAAATATTCACCCGCTGAAAGTCAGGTTAATCTGCGCGTTTGGCAGGAATCGGCCGAAATTTTTGTTGAGGTTGCCGACACGGGCTATGGCATTGCGCCCGAAGATTTACCCCATATCTTTGACCGCTACCGACGCGCCGAGGAGCACGCAGACAAAGTGGTTGGTACAGGGCTTGGACTTGCCATCACAAATGCAATCGTCGATGCCCATAATGGCACGATCAGTGTAGCCAGTACGGTTGGTGTGGGCAGCAACTTTCTCGTAACGTTGCCTGCGCCGCGAATTGAAGTTTAGAAAATATAGGTAGTATCCATGAAGAACAAAAAGATTCTCGTCATCGATGATGATATCAATCTCTGTCAATCGCTCCGTATTGGTCTGTCACGGGCAGGGGCTGAGGTCATTACCGCCAATAACGGACGGGCAGGGATTCAAAAGATGTATGACCACAAGCCCGATCTCGTGCTGCTGGACGTGCGAATGCCCGAGATGAACGGTTGGGAGACTTGTCGCCAGATTCGACTGCTCTCCAAAGTGCCGATCATCATGTTGACCAGTTTGAATAAGGATGAGGACATCATTCGCGGGCTGGAGTATGGCGCCGATGACTTCTTGAGCAAGCCATTTAATCGCGAGGTTCTGCTGGCACGCACACGCGCCGTGTTGCGTCGTAGCGAACTTGAGTCGACTGTGCAGAGCGATGCGCGTTCTGATGCCAGCACCTATGATGATGGCTATCTCTCCGTCAACATCGAAAATCGCCACATTGCCGTCAATGGAAGCCCAATCAAACTATCATCGACGGAGTTCAATCTCTTTTCCTATCTCTTCCAGAATGCGGGGCAAATCCTCACCTACCACATGATTTTGGTCAATGTTTGGGGGTGGGAATATCAAGACAGCATCGAATACGTGCATGTTTACATGTCCCATTTGCGACGAAAGTTGGAAGAAAACCCACGTCAGCCGATCTACCTGCAAAACGAACATCGCGTTGGCTACACGTTTTGTCGCGTTGAGGCATGAGCCGCAGCGCGTTGGGTCATTAGGACAACAGCAAGCTCTCGCCGCGCACCCTTTTAGAATCTTTTAGCGATTTTGCAGAATAGTTTAAGAGCGGCACGCTAACATTCCCGCGTCGAAATCTTCAATTTATTCACGGGAGTCAAAAGTGATGCCGCGTCCTGCGTATTGGTTACTGTCTGTTAGTTTGATCTGTCTATTTGTATTGTATGTGCATGAGATGTGGGCGACCGCAAGTAACTTGGCAACGCCCCATTCATTCGCACTGGCGGCGCAAGTCGAGGCGCATGAGCTAGATGGGTCGCATCCTCATTTTGATCATCATGATCCGCGTTTTTCGGCCGATCTCACCTTCCCCCCACAGCCCGCAAATATCGAACAAGTGACCGCGCTGGCGTCAGAACAACGGCGCAGTTTTACTGTCCCCATGCCCGACTTGGCACAACTGCCCTTAGGCGAACAGTTCGTCAGGGTTGGCAGCCAGACATTGCAGGATAAAGATTCGGCCGATAGTTCCCACACCCTTTCCACCTTCTACTCTTACACACATGACACCACGCTGTTGGTTCAGCATCATGCGGAGACGATTATCACCACAACGGTGCTGGCGGCCGACCAATATCAGCCACCGTTGCTGACAGTCGAGGTCGCTGCGGCGATTGAAGTGGCACGTGAGGGGCTCGCACAGCAGCACGCCGATCTCGTTGGGTTTGCGATTCTCGCCCTGCCGCCTGATGGGCAGACACCCTACTTTCCAACGCGCGTCGCCTATGTGACCTTTCACGAACACGTCGATCTGGTTCCATTATGGACAGCCTATGTTGATCTTTCGCAGATGCAGATTATCAACATCACTGAGGGGTAATCAGCATGATTCGTTACCCCCGCCGCACGCAGTGCGCATTATTGGTCGTATTGATGATCATTCTTCATTTTTGGTTGACCCCTTCGCAGGCACATGCGCACAGTGCCGCCCATGCGGGAACGCTCGACTGGTCGGGCTGGTCGCTCGACTGGTCGGTTCCCGACTCGTATGAAGGGTTGACGCTCTCGGATGTTTCGTTTCAGGGACATCGCATCTTGAACAAAGCCAGTCTGCCCGTCATGCTCGTCTTCTACGACAATGACGAATGCGGGCCCTACGCCGACCGACTCGGTGGCACGTTGCTGCCCGTCAGTTGGCACAATAACGCGGAGGTTGTAACCCGCACCTTTGTGCAAAATGGCACGGCGTGGCTGGAACTGGGCATCCAAGACAAGATCGGCGACTACATTATCTATCAGGTTTGGTATCTCTCTGAGGACGGCATTCTCGACGCAC
The DNA here is from genome assembly GCA_030425205.1 of Anaerolineae bacterium. GTDB lineage: Bacteria > Chloroflexota > Anaerolineae > Promineifilales > Promineifilaceae > CALECP01. The sequence continues at coordinate 80,369 of JAUIAP010000013.1, read as the reverse complement.
ACATCTTCTCGAAAGGGCTGCAATGCAACACCGATCACGTCCACTATCCCTATTGGCGGATGGATTTCGATTTAGACGGATCTGCCGATGACGGCATTTTTGCGTTGCAAGACGGTGCATGGCAACGGTTCACCAGCGAATTTGACGCATCTGCAACCGCCGCACTCAACCATCAATGGGAGGTGCGCGACACAACGACGGGGCTGACGGTTCGCATCGAGCCGGGTTCGGCCGATTGGTCGCTGCCCGGCAACAACATCAGCGTCGCGGATCAAACGGACGACAACTTTCTGTTTGGGCGCGTCTATCGATCGGCCGAAGATCGAGGCTGGATGTACGGTGCGAATCTGACCTATCCCGGCAATAACGGGGAGTCGCTGCTCGGCAACGACATTATCTTGACCTACAAGGGGCGGATGTGGCATTCGGCCGCAGAAGGGCAAGACCTCTGGCACTCGGCAGGGCCGCGCTTTGTGATCGACCTGTCGGACAATGCGGCACCATCGGCCGATTTTATCAGCACCCCCAGCGATCAGCTGCGCGTCAATTTCGATGCAGCCAACAGCAGTGACAGTGATGGCACGATTGTCAGCTACGCATGGTCGTTTGGAGATGGCACGACGGGCAGCGGACAAAGCGTGTCCCATTTGTACGACGAGGCGGGCAGCTATCGGGTGACGCTCACCGTCACAGACAACGATGGGGCGGTCGCCACGATTAGCCAATCTGTCGTCGTCGGCACGGCACTCGCCATCGACGTTGAGCTGTTAGCCAGCCACGACACGCTGCCCCCCAGCGGAGCCACACGCGAACTGACGGTGCGTGTCACCAACAACAGCGCGGCCAACACGTGGCAAACCCCCATCCAAGTAACCCAATACGTCGATTCAATCGTCGGTGAACTTGCGCCCAACCCAACATTTTATGAGCAGACCTGCTTTTGGTGGCTGCCGGAGTTATGGCCGGGGCAAAGTTGGGAGTGCCAATTCAACGCCGATTTGCCCGGTGGCATACCTGAAGAAACACTGTTCTCATCACTCTCGGTCGCGGCCACAACGGATGCGGGGCATAGCTTGTTCGACAGCGCGACGATGGGGTTTTCCGTCATTGACCGCGCTCGGGTGCAATCGCTCGATGCGTGGCGGGCAGACCCCAATCGTGCCGATTACTACATGCTGATCGACACAGATGCAGACGGTACGGCTGATACAAATGGGGTGTTGATCGGTGATTTCAACCGCAATGGGGTCTGTGACAGCTATGAAATATGGTGGAGCGCAAGCTGTATCGCGCTGACGCAATCTGAAATTGGGCTGTTGCTGGCAACCTCCACGCCGCACAGTGACGAGCGCATTAATTTGACGCGCCAATTGACGGCTGCGTGGCTCAACATTCAGAGCGAAAATGATTATCGCTGTGCGGGAATCGACATCGCCATCCACCTCGCCAATCTGTGGCTGCACGACCATGCCCCCAACGGCAACCCGCTCGCTGGGGGTACGGCTGTGCCGACCAGTTCCAGCACATGGGAATCATTCTCATGGTCGGCCGATTGGCTCGCATGGTACAACGGTGGTGATAGCTGCGCAGTCGCACGCTCAACGTACCCATTCTTTACACCACAGCCGCTTGTGGACGCATTTTCGGCCGAATCTCAACAGGAACTCAAGGCGATTCTTTATAACGACGGTGCATTGCGACAACAGCTTAATCAGTTGACCCGCATGACCGTGCGCGCCGTGATGTTAAAGGAGCCGCTTGCGGCAGCGCACATCGCGCAGGTCGAAGCGGTTTACGATGCACTCATGGCACACGCATCGGAGCCATTAGCGACGGAACTTTCTGATTTATGGTGGCGATCTGGGTTGAAATCGGCCGAAAATCAAGCGGCCGATGTCGTCTGGCAGGCACTGTGGCAGCCGCTTGCTCCAACCGCCACACAGCTAATTGAGATCAATCTCAGTAAGCAAAACACGGAACCGTTTATCATCGTCGCAATTCTGCTGGCGGTGCAAAGTGCGGTTTATTTACGCACGAAATTTTAAGTAAAAAGTCGCGCATTCTCGGTCAAGTCGGAATGCGCAAGGTTTACAATACTTGCGGGAACATCCCCAGCTTCAAGATGGCTGCTAGCATCGCTTGTATTTGAAGTACTGTATACGTAATGCGCAAGGTTTGGTAAAGGGTCACAACAGATGAAAAAAAATATAAGTGCGGCAGCTAGCATCATTGCCCTGTTTGGTTTTCTTGTATTCGTATCGCAAACGGTAGCAAACGCTGCGAATGCGGTGACGGTCAGCAGCTTTCCGCAATCACGCCAACTTTATCCGCGTGATGTTGCGACGAACACGGTTGAAGTCCCCATTGCCGGCACGGTGGGCGGGGCAAGCGGCGTGCGGCTGGAAGTGTGGCGGGCTGGTGCGTTGGACGCTGTTCTCATTGACGACGACGGGGGGACGTTTGCCTTTTCTCCGACGATTTCGGCCGAACTCGCCAACTATGACTTCATCCTCTACGAAATAGTCGACAACAGCACAACGGAAATTGCTCGCGCCGAAGATGTGGTGGCGGGCGATGTCTTTTTAATTCAGGGACAATCCAACGCCGTCGCCGCCGCATACGAAGGGTTCGCCAACCCGACGGAGCAAAATCCCTTTGTGCGCAGCTACGGCAGCGCGACCATCGTGGGCGAGTTCGTCGATGATTATGACGAGTGGTACATCGCGGATGGTGATGGCGCAAACGGGCTTGGCACCATCGGTCAGTGGGCGCTCCGCACGGCGAATCTGCTTGTTCAAGAGCAGCAAATTCCCGTCGCTATGCTCAATGGCGGTCTTGGTGGCGAGGCGATCGGTTACTTTCAGCGCAACGATAACAATCACGATGACCTAGACACCAATTACGGCCGTCTGCTCTATCGCGTACAGCAGGCGGGAGTGCAGAACGCCATTCGCGGCATTTTGTGGTATCAGGGTGAGTCCGATCTGGGCGATTACGAGACCCATCTCGCTGGCTTTGATGCGCTCTACAACGACTGGCAAGAAAATTATGGCAGTGTCGAACAGCTCTACGTCTTTCAGCTGGCGGATGCCTGTTTTAACGACACGCTCACCCTGCGCGACCGACAGCGTCTCCTGCCGCAAACCTATCCAGACATCAGCGTGATTTCGACGAGCGCAGTCGATGCCCATCGCTCCGATTGCCACTATGAATGGGAGAACGGCTACCAAACGCTTGGCGAGCGCGCCTATCGTCTTTTGGCGCGGGATTTTTATAACGGACCGACACAAGAGGTGGCTGCGCCAGACCTTGAACGCGCTTACTTTAGCAATGCGGAGCGTTCACAGGTCACGCTCAAGCTACGCGATGTTGGCAACGAAACGCTGATCGTCGAACCATCTGCGCTCTATCGCTTTAGCGTTTCGGCCGATCTCTTCACCTTTGTCACCAGCATCACAGCGAGTCAAACGGATAAAATCACGCTGCAACTGAGCCGCACCGTGACCGAGACAGCCACCCTGCGCTACTTTGGCGACAGTTGGCAAGAGCCGACCAACACCAACGACGATATCACCAACGGCACGGGTCATGGGATGCTCGCCTTTGAAGCGGAGATTTACGACGCATACGGTGCGCCCGACGCCCGTTTTACCGCGTCGGCAACGAGTGGCGTTGTGCCATTCAGCGTGCAGTTGGATGCTTCAAATTCGGCCGATTGGGACGGCACAATCACCGACTTTCGCTGGACGATCAACGGGGTTGAGCGGGCCACGGGCGTCAATCCCTCATTCACCTTTACTGAATCGGGAAGTTACCAAATCGAATTAACCGTAACGGATAACGACGGCTATCAACATCGTACACAACAGACCGTCTTTGGCCTGCACAACACGCTACCAAGCTGCGAGACGCATGGCCTTACATACGAGCGTTTTGACAACATTTCAGGAGTGACCGTTGCCGACTTACAAAGTAGCGCGAGCTATCCGAACGCGCCCACGAGCGTCAATCTGATCGCCGACTTTGAAATCCCCTCCGACGTTGCCGACAACTATGGCGGACGGGTGCGCGGCTACCTCGTTGCGCCAATTTCGGGCGACTATCGTTTTTGGGTGGCAAGCGACGATCAGAGCCGCGTGCTGTTGAGCAGCGATCAATCGGCCGAAAACGCGCAAGAGATCGTGCGCGTCGATTACTATTCACCACCGCGCTTATGGGAAACGTCGACCGCACCCTGGGATAGTCCGCAATGGTCAGACCCAATCTCGCTTGTGGCAGGGGAGCGTTACTATGTCGAAGCACTTTACAAAGAAGGGACGGCCGGCGACCATCTCGCTCTCGGCTGGCAAATGCCGTACAGCCGCGACTTCGAACTGATAACGCAAAACTTCCTGTGCATCTTGGATGAAAACGGCACGTTTGGACCGTCCGCTGACTTTTCGATCACGCAATCTGGCACGACGCTTCCCGCTGCCGTCACCTTTGATGGGACGCTTTCGGCCGATGTGGATGGCTTTATCGCCAGCTATGCGTGGGATTTTGGCGATTACAACACGGCTACAGGGGCAAGCGAGACGCACACCTATCACTCACCCGGCGACTACACTGTGCGGCTGACGGTTGAAGATAACGATGGCCTATCGAGCAGTCGTGTGAAAACGGTCTCGATCGCACAGCCAGCGTGTGACACTGGGGGCGGATTGCTCCTAGAGCAGTGGGACAACGTAATGGGCAATACAGTGGCCGCGCTGCAAAACAGTCCAGATTATCCGACGAACCCCAGCTCTCAAAGAACTGTCTCGACGTTTGAATTGCCAAACAACCGTGGCGATCACTTTGGCGCACGGATGCGCGGCTATCTGATTGCACCAACGACAGGGATGTATCAATTCCGCTTATCGGCCGATGATGCCGCTCAACTATGGCTTAGTAGCGACGGATCGGCCGAAAACAGCGTGCAAATTGCCGCTGTGACCGCGTCCACCTCGCCTCGTGCATGGTTGTCCAATACGGTGGCTGTGGGCATGGAATCGGCCGAAATCATGCTCAATGCGGGGCAGCGTTACTATGTTGAAGCTCGCTACAAAGAAGAAGTTGACCTCAGCCATCTATCAGTCGCATGGCAACTGCCCGACAGCAACATTTGGCAACTGATCACTTGTCCGCATATCGAGCCATTTGACCCGAGCGTGACGACACTGGCCGCCAGCATCACCGCGAGCAAAACAGCGCTGCCAAACACAGGCGCATTTATCGAATACACCGTCATCGTCACCAACACCAGCTCTGCATCAACCTGGCAAACGCCGATCCAAGTCACGGGGTATTTTGACACGGCCGTTGGCGAAATTGCACCCAATCCCGCCTTTTATGAAAATGATTGCTGGTGGTGGCTACCACAACTATGGCCGGGCCAAAGCTGGACGTGTCACTACAACGTCTATAGTGAGACACCTGCCGTTCATCAAATGACTGTGACGGGCGATAACGGGAATGGCGCGCCGATCATCGCCACTGCCTCGATTGCCATCGAGCGGGACAACGGCGCAGGTGTCCTGAGCAGTGCGGCATGGGCAGCGGCGGGCGTGACCGATCAGCTGCGTCTGATCGACTTTGACCGCGACGGTACGCGCGATGCGCAAGGCATCTTGATTGGGGATTACAATGACAACGGCCTCTGTGATATGTACGAAATTTGGTGGACACAGTCGTGTATTGCACTTTCGGCCGCTGAAGCCACGCAATTACTCGCCACCGACACCTATGCTGACCAGCGGTTGACGCTGCTGCGCTCACTGCTCGCCACATGGCTCAACGTATTGACGGGGAATGATTACGAATGCGCGTCGATGAGCGTTGGGATCAACCTCAGCACGATATGGCTCACCGAGCGCGCTCCCGCTGGCAATCCGTTACAGGGTGGTGACGCGATCCCGTTTGGCTCTGAATGGGACGAGTTTTCATGGGCGCATGGATGGATGGACTGGTTCAACAGCACGGGCGGCGGTTGTGCGCCGACGCAAGGGCGCAGTAGCGCAAACACCTTCACGCCCTTTACCCCACCGACCTTCTTCGATGACCTCGCTCCAGCCGAGCGGCAAGAGCTGGACGCACTGTTGATGTCACAACCCGAACTGCGCGACGCGATTCTCGATCTGTACATGCAGACGGCGATCTTGGTCATGCGTGAGGGGACGGTTTCGGCCGAAATCATCCAATCGGCCACCGCCGTCTATGATCAACTCAACGACGTTGCCACGCCTGAACTCAAGCAGACGCTCGCCTCACGCTGGGCACAGCTCGCCATAGACCAACAGATCGATCAGCCTGCGGTCGACGCATGGAGAGAGATCAATCGCTTGCAAGTACCGACGCAAATCGGACTCGTCAGCACGCGTGCAACCATGATGGGACATCGTTGGCTTCTTCTGTTTGCGCTTATGGGGCTTGCCAGCACCTCGATCTCTATTTGTTCGAAACGAGCGGTGCCGTCAGAGATGATCCAAGGCAAGAAATAGCAGATAGATGAGTTGCTCGCAACAATGCATAATGATCGAAATGCCGACGTATCAAGCCGTGTGGATAGCTCGATACGTCGGCAGATAATGCAAATGTTGCTAGCGTGTCAACTTACTTTTTCTGTGCTTCAAATGGGAATAACCAGACGGTCGAAATGAGCAGCAGACCGCCCAGAACAAGAATCCAGCCCCAGTGACCTGTCTGCACATTGGTCGCCACATCACCTAACGCGACGTTGGTTGTGGTGTTGGCGACGGAGACATTGTAGGACGTGGTGGCACGACTCGCCTCAGTGCAGGCGTCGGCGGGTGGCTCAACGCCGGGCGTGGTGCCGATGTTGCTGATGACGAGCGTGACACCCGCGCTGCAACTGGCCGCGTCGATACTAGCAGAGGCAGATTGGCCGGCGCTGACATCGGCCGAAAGTGGTGTTACGTCATACCCAGCCCCCGTATCACACACGACACTCGCCCGCAATACACCAATCCCCGAACCCGCGGTGTTGTCTAAGCTGACGGTGTACTGTCCAGAATCAGGCAGCGCGACGTAGTTGATGGCGTAATGGTCACTGACGCTACCCGCATAGCTGTCAGGGGATGTTGAAATCGTTCCTTGCGCGGGGGGCAGATCTCCGTTAGATGCGACATAGGTTGCTCCCTCTTCAAAGCAGTATGGCGCATCGTAGCCACCGCCACAACTCTTGCTGCTCTTGACGGCGATGCTGTAGTTGTGGAATGCATCATCGAGCGTCGTCGCTGGAGTGGCGGCTTGCAAGGCATTATTCAGCGCGACTAAGCCAGATTGACCCGCACCGATATTGACCCACAGTTGTTGAATCGTGTTTTCACCCCCATCTGCGACGTTTGCACCCCCCGTATTCTCCGCGAGGTGGCGGAAAAAGATGAAGTTAGAGTATTCGCTGATGCCAAACGGGTCCCCGCCTTTCGGCCAATCACCGAGACAGTTTGTTGTCTCTGGCCAGAGGTAGAGGTTGGCCGTGTTGGCGGCATCGTTCATCTCATCTTCAAAATAGGCGGCGACAGACTCATACCAAAGAATATCCTCTTCGGCGTCGTCTACTCCCGGATCACCGTAACCGTTTTGGACGGCGTGGACATATTCATGGCTGGTCGTCGCGTCGAGATTTTCGAGCGGTGTGTTTTCAGGGAATTGACTAAAGTCCGCATTGAGGACCATGCAGGATGCTTTAGCAACTGTCTCGACGGCGGCGGTATTTGGGTTGTCACCGACGACACCAGCATAGTCGCCCGCACCCTGATAGCCAGCGACGTAGCCAAAGGTCGTTGAGCCGATAGCGGCGACCAAGACAGGGAAGAGTCCGCCGTCATCGCCGAGTTCATTGGCAAAGTCACAGCCGCCTTCAATGACATCTTCGGCGGTGCAGAGAGGGGGTTGCGCCCAACCATATTCGGTGACGATTTTGGCAAAGGCACCCTCCATTGAGGTGATGTAATCGTTAATCGAGAGTCCACCCTCTATGGTGTCGTAGTTGTAGTAGAAGTGGGTACTGGTCGTCTCGAAGGCAGCATCTTCTGCATCGCAGGTGGTGGCTGCACGACTGTTAAACAATCGGTCGAGTTCGCCAGCGGTTGCGCGTGAGAGGGACGAATCTTCGTGGGCGTCGCGCAACTCGCGCAGGACAGAGGTGCCATACCAGCCATGCGGACTGTCAAACTTGGCGGGCAGAGAATCGCGCTCATAGAGGGCATAGGCGAGATAGCGAATGCGTTCATCGGCCGAAATCTCCCCACGCGCATAGGCGGCGTCGAGCAGTTGCGGCGTTGTCAACTCTGGGGCGCGCGGCGCGTCTTGCGCCTGAACATCAAAAACAGAGAGCAACATTATGGTTGCTACGAACAGCATCATCATCCAAACAGTGCGTTTCATCGTATTCCTTTTTGTTAACCATTGCACGTGCAGTGCAATGGGATTTAACATGCAGTCTACAGAGCTAGCGTCGCGTTATCGTCGCGTCTTGCGTTGCGAGGGGAAGTGAGGCTTAATCTGCTAATGAAACCTCAACATCCCTTCAGATTTTGTCTACTTGGCAGCGTGCAGATTGAGCAGTGGCGTGATGGACAGTGGTTGACCGTCGAGGCGCCTCCCAAGCGCACCCATCCGCTGCTTACACTACTGCTCCTGCGCCCCGAGCCACTTGGACGTGATCTGCTGGCCGACCTGTTGTTCCCGCAACGCCTGCCACACAAGGGGCGTCAGCGCGTGCGTGATCTGCTCTGGCTAATCGGCAATGCGCTGCCCGACCTAACACTTGTGCAGAGTCGTGAGCATGTTCATCTGCCCGCACCTGTCCGCTGGCTTGATGTGGAGGCGTTCTTCGCAGCCAGCGAACGCAATGAGTTGACGGCGTGGCAGCAGGCGATTGACCTCTACGGGGGCGAATTGGCGAGTTGGGACGTGCGCTGGTTGGAGCAGCAAGCCAATCGGTTGCAGATGGCGTATGTGCGGCTATTGCATCAAGTCACACGGACGCTGTTTGAGCAGAGTCAGTTTGCCGCTGGGGTTGTGTATGCCCAACAGTTGTTTGACAGCGAGCCGTTTGATGAGGAGGCGTTGCGGCTGCTGATGCGCTATCGGCAGGTGTTGGGGCAGCGTGGGGCAGGATTGACGGCGTATCAGTCGTTCGCAAAATCGGCCGAAACTCATCTCGGCATTCAGCCCGATCCACGCACCCAAAAGCTAGCGGAAGCGCTGCAAGCTGGCTTACCGGCCGAACGGGCCGCTGCTGATGTCGTTGGAAACCCTTTGCGCTTGCTCATCAGCCGTGCGGTGGCGGCCTTGGAACAGGCGAATGTCGAGCAAGTGACGGTAAATCTAAACCGCTTGCAAGCATTTGTGCGCGCAGGGACGGTGCCACCCGACCTGCTGGAAGCGATCTGCTATCTGCGCATTGACTTAGCCTGTTTGCAGATGGAGTTACCCAAAGCACAGCGACTGCTCCATGATTGCCCATCCGACACTATTGAAACCCAGCTGCGCCAGGCATGGATATGGTGGCGACAGAAATCGGCGGCTGCACTGCCACTGATCCAGCGCGTCCTTGTGGCGGTCGCGGTCGATGGGGAACCTAGCCGCATCATCCGTGCACACTTGCTCTTTGCCCATTTGAGTGCCGAGATGGATGGCAACTTCCCAAGGGCGGTACGGGCGTTGGATAAGGCGACACGCCTCGCACGCCGCATCAATCATCACCGCTTGTTGACGGAGGCACTGATCGTCAAGGCCAAACTCGCCTTTCTCCAACAAAAAGCGGAGGCACTTCAGCATACGGCACAAGAAGCACTGACGCTAGCAGAGACATACCAACTGCGCTTGCAACGTTTCCAAGCGTATGATTGGCTGGTCGCATTTCACAAATCGGTCGGCGACTTTGCAACAGCACAGCAGGTCGCCTTGCAATCGCTCGTGTTGGCGCAAGAGATGCAGATACCGTTTTATGTCAATCAGGCACAGGCGATGTTGGCGTTGACCTATCTCGACATGTGTGACTATGAGCGAGCAATTCGACTGTTTCAGAGCGTGCGCGACTACTATGAACAACAAGGGGATGACTATAACCGCGCGAGAATGGAATATTGTCTCGGTGGTGCGATGTTGGAAAGTCTGCAACACAGCGATGAAGCGGCGCTCGACCACGCCCGCATCGCCAGTGACCTGATGCGACAGGGCAACGCCGTGATGTTGCTGCCCGTCATGCTTGAGGGGCAGGGGTTGATCCACTATCGGCTCGACCAATTTGACGCGGTATTAGCGTGCGCGGAAGAGATCTTGTCCCTCTCGCGTGAACACGGATTGATAAACAGTCAAGTAGAGGGGCTGTGGCTTAAGGCGGCGGGACTCTTGGGTAAGGGGGAGGCGATCGCCGCTCGGCAGGTCAGTGAGGAGATGATGGTCGAGTTGTCTACCACCCAGTTCGACCAGCGTGCGCGGCCAAGCCGCTACTGGCTGCACGCGCTGACATTGGCCGCAACAGGAGACGCGCAAGACGGCCAGCGTTATTTGCGTGAGGCGGTGACACAGATTCATGCCATCGCAGAGACCATGGCCGACCCGCAATTGCGACAGAGTTATCTCAATGAAGTGATGAACAGACGGGTGTTGGATTCGGCCGATATAGTGGGCATTAGATAAATAACCCGTGCGCTATCTCACAAGCTGCCCCGCTATCAACACACCTCTAGCCAAACCTCGTACGCGCTGCCGTTGAATGATTGCGTTGTTGGCACACCGAGATGCTTGGTGAGATAGCGCATCGCCGCATTTTCGGCATGAATGATACCTAGTATCCGGCAAATCTTCTGCGTGCGCGCATATTCGATAAGCATCGTCATCAAAATACGCCCGAGCCCTTTGCCCTGCCATGCATCTGCAATCGCGATGCTAAATTCGGCCGATCCGTCCACCGGTGGCGTCAGCGGCACATACTCAACGACGCCCGCCAATTTATCCGAGTTCGGGTCAACCACCACATAGGCCATGTGATCTTGGTAATCTGCCAGCGTAAAGCGGCGAATTTTGTGGATCGTAAATGGATTATTGCCTGAATGGAAGCGCATATACTTGCTGCGATAGGAAAGCGCTTCGTACAGGTCGTTTAGTTCGGCCGCATCACGGAGGTGAATCGGCCGAATCACAACCTCGACGCCATCCTTGAGCGTCACCAATTCGGGCGAGGGCGGCGGGTTCTCTGCTAACAACGTGTGGTAGAGCATGTCCGACTGTGTCAGAATACTATCCAGCCGACCCGCCTCATCCAAAACGGCGAGCGATGTTACTTGAGTCGTCAGCAACTTTCTTGCTGCGTCTGCCATCGTCGCTGTCCCTGAGATTTGCTCGCGATTGTCGATCAGTTCACTCAACTTGACGTGTCGCTTGCTGGGATCATAACGGGCGACAAGTTGGGCACGCCGCAACGCAGTTCGTGAAACGATCCCCAAATAGGTTCCGTTCTCAATAATTGGCAAGTGACGAATATCGTTTTGCTCTAACAAACGCATTGCATCATCGAGTTTCATTGTGGGTTCGGCCGAAATCAGATCACGGGTTGTCCAGTCACGCACGAGGTTCATGTGACAAGTGTACGGGAGATGCGCCACATTGCACAGTGATTCAGGAGAAACGTGCGTGAGCTTTCGTGGGCGGTTATTCGATCTTCAAAGACCGAGTTCCTGCCAAGAACTCGGTCTTTGAACGTTTGATATTTACGTTACTTGTCGTCACAACTGGTATCAAAACGTTTCACCATCAGAACTCTTGAAGGTGGGAAAAAGGATGCGCTTGCGTCCGACAGGTTTTTCTATTGATTGTGTGCTTGCGGCGCTAATGCGTTCGCGCAGTCTGTGTTGCAGCATCGCCCACAGCACGGTTGGTGAAAAGAGCGCGGCTGGCAAACGGCGTAGGGTCATCACTTCGTAAAAGAGCTTCGTTATGGCCTTGTTTTGGTGCGCCGTCGCCATTACCTCGCTCAAATATGTCTGCATAAAGCGCACAGGCAACGAGCGGGTCCCTTCTGCTTCTGGATAGCGCAAATCCTCGGTTGTGGCATTCATCCATGCGGTCTGACTGATTTTCCCAGCCGCTTTCTGAAAACGCCGGTTGATCGGCCGCGCCATAATGGTATGTCCACTTCTCTGTAATCGTCGCAACGCTTTATCTAACGCCATTGCGTGCATTGCCGTAATGGTCATGCCCTGCCCATAGCTCGGATTAAAGCTACAGACCGCATCCCCCAGCACGAACAGACCGTGCGGCAAGTCGCGCAGCTTTTCGTAATGCCGCCAGCGATTAGAGGGTAGTTTGTGACGCAAAAACGGTGAGATGGGCGTCGCGTCTTGCAGCAAGTGATAGAGATCGGGCTGTGCCAACTGTTGGCTGAACGCGACAAAACCAGCCTCATCCGTCGGAGGATGGTCGCCAAACCAGCCCGCCAACAACACCTTAATCTGATTGTTGGGCAGACGGTAGACACCACCCATTTTGTTGTTGGTACCGGGCCGCGTGCCAATGACCATCGCGGCCCATTTCGGTTGCGTCTGCTCAGGAAGCTGAAAGGTAGCCGAAACATCGCTCATGTTGATGTGAAGCTCTGATTCAGCGGGCTGGCTTAAATCCAGCGAATTAAGCCATTGGGGGAGTCGAGAGCCGCGTCCGCTGGCATCAACGACGATTTCGGCCGAAATTTCCCCCATCCCCTCGTCTGTCTTCACCTCAATCCCCGTCATTCGCTGCGCAAGCTTGTCATAACGCAACCCGCGCACCGTCACACCGCCTCTCAGTTCCACATTAGGCAGTGCCGCAACGCGCTGGCGCAACGCCCACTCAAAGCGTAGTCGATCACACCAAAACAGATTGGAACCGACATGCACTTTTGGCAACCAGCCACCGTACATAAAGGCATGAATCTCTGCGCCCACGTCGGAGGGGATCAAGCCGCTCTCTGCGCTATCGAGCGGCATTTCGGGAAAGAGGTCGCGCACAATATCGGCGCCTGCCTGATGCAGGTTGTGAAATTGTGCTGCATGTGGTGTGCCTTTGCGGCGGACGGGTTCGGCCGAAAACAGATCTTTCTCAACAATCGTGACTCGCTCAACATAATCGGAAAGTACACGTGCCGTCAATAATCCGCCGATACTGCCTCCGATAATAACTGCATGATTGGCTACTGTTTGTGTGGTCATCTTGAAATCTCCTTGTCTGGTTAAAGTTTGTCTCGTTGAATTGGCGATATTATTGCGGGGCAGCGTTCCAAACTCGTTCCATGCGTGTCGAGAAACGTCTCAATCTGGAACGATGCCCATGCAGTGCGCTCTACTGTCGTTGGCGGACGATCCCGACTGTTGGCAATGTGAGTATCATCAGCAAGAGTGGAAGCGTGTGTCTCATATTGCTATCCGAGCTGACCCCTCGCAGCGAAACTGCGGTTGGCGTTTGGGGCGCAAGCAAGACATATTCACCGGTCGCGCAGATGGGTGCGGCAAAGGCAACCGCGCTCGTCTGCCCATCTGAGCAACTGCTGTCGGCTGGCACCCAATCCGCACGTGTGCTGCCGCGATAGTAGAGTTCCGTCCGTTCTGGCAGGCTGGCGTCGGTCGTGAGCGTTGCATTGAAGCGATCGGTCCGCAGTTCCGAGCCATCTTCCAGCACGATAAGCCAGAGTGCATCACTGACAGGTTGCAGCCCGTCTGGTACGCCACGCACATCGCTTGACGTTGCGCCGATAAACCAATTTGTCCTGCCGAGCCAATTTGACAGATTGAGTTCGACCGACAACATGCCGTCCGTTTTGCCGAGCGGGAAGGGGAATGGGTCGGGGTCGTTGCCGGGGTCGAGGTAGCCTTGCTGTGCAACGCACTCATACAGCGGGAATGGTTTGAAGGTGGCGAGTGCGTTGGCGATTTCGCCGCGCATCATTTCACGAGCAGTTAGATTGGTTAGTGAAGCACTAATCGTGTCGGCTCCATCGACAAAGACGGAGTAGACGTACTGATTGACGACAATGCCATCACAGGTGCGAACTGGAACCCGAGCGAGGCCCGCAATCGATTCGTAAAGTGTCCCGTCCACGCTTGCTGGAATATTGCCAGCCTTGACGGCGAAGGAAAATTGATTGTTGAAGGCAGTCAGTTCAGCATTACTGAGACCCAGCTTGTTGGCTTCACTGCTGACAATCGCGTTGAGGAAGTTGGTGTTGGTGTGATTGAGCATCAACGCTTCAAATTGTGTCATCATCGCTGGGTTGAGCATGTCGCCACGAGCGTATTTTTCGTATAGCAGCGTGATATCTTCGTTTGTCATCTGATTGGCAGGGTCATTCGTCGGTCCACCGCAGCCAAGCTTGTGGTTGAGCTGTGTATAGACGCTCATGCCTATATCGTTCTGCATCATGCTGTTGATTGCACCCTGACCGATAAAGTCTTGGACGGCGTTGGTCATTTGGTTGTTCGAGTTGACCATCATCGACTGGAGGACGCTTGAGAGCGTCGTCTCGGTGATCGTTCCGCTGCCGCTACAGGAGGAGCCATACACGGGAATTGTCTGCTGTAGTGCAGCGACACCGCCATTCTCTTGCGCCCAGCGTAGCGCGGCGAGGTGGTGATTCACTTTGACGGTGCTAGCGGGATACCAGGCGCCGCCGTTGAGAAGACCATTGCTTCTCAGCGTAAAAATTGTCGGGCCATCGACGCGCTTGAGCATGTAGCCATACAAGCCGCCGCTTGTGCCAGCGTCGAGCATATCGTTGATGGGAAGCCATTCGTCATCGGCCGAAGCCGTGCCAAACGTTGCGCCGATGAGTAGCGCGATTGCGATTACAAGTAAAGTCCATTTGCGTAACATGTTGATCTCCTAGAGTTGATTGTGGCCGTTTATGAGCCGTATTTTTCGACTGAGCGTTGCAGGTATGCCAGCAAGCACTCGATATTTGGGAACATCTCCAATGTGCCAGTCTGCACGTTTTGCGCCGATGCACGCCAGCGAATGGGTGTTCCCTCACCCCAAATTCGCACCAGAAAACTTCCGTACTGTTGTTGTTTTTGTATGACCATGATTGCTGTTCCTTGTTCGGTCACTCCGTTGGGTAAACTGTTGCGGGTAGGATAGAATGCAAACGTAGCAGGAACGTAGCAAGCAGGAACCACAAACATATCAAAGGACACTATTTGGAGATTCAGTTATTCGATGGCTTCTCTGTTCGCATTGACGGCGAGCCAATCACCCGTTTTGCGACAGATAAAATACGGGTACTGCTCGCCTATCTTGCAATTGAGCAGGGTCGTCCCCATCGGCGCAGCCAGCTTGCCACACTGTTGTGGCCGAACTATTCAGACAGCATTGCCCTGCGGAATCTGCGCCAAGCCCTCTATCGTCTTAGGAATGCGCTTTCGGCCGAAATTTTCGACCAACTCATCGAGGTCACACGCCAATCAGTCACGTTCAATTCCCAAGAGGCGCAGGTCGATGTCGTCAACTTCCTAAACCTGATCGATGAGAACCGACCCGCCGACGCGATGGCGCAATATCGCGGCCAGCTACTTGCAGGTGTCCACATCGACGATGCCGACCCGTTTGAAGAGTGGCTCGTTGTTACCCGTGAGCAGCTTCACCAGCAAGCATTGGTTGCGCTTGGGGCGATGGTTCGCCAATTTGAAATGCAAGGCGACTATGCATCAGCAGCACAGGCGGCACGCCGTCAGGTCGAGCTAGAGCCATGGCGCGAGGAGGCTTACCGCCAGTTGATGCGTACGCTCGCCTTTGACGGGCATCGGGTGGAGGCACTGGCACAGTTTGAAGTTTGCCGTCGCCAGCTGAATGAGGAGTTGGGGGTTGCGC
Organism: Anaerolineae bacterium; assembly: GCA_030425205.1. Lineage (GTDB taxonomy): Bacteria > Chloroflexota > Anaerolineae > Promineifilales > Promineifilaceae > CALECP01. The sequence continues at coordinate 64,484 of JAUIAP010000013.1, read as the reverse complement.
CATCGGCCGAAACGATCGCGCTTGCCGCTGCCATCGAAGCGGGCGAGCTGATCCAGAGCCAACCCCAGCCAGACCGCCATCGCACCCATCACCTGCCCACTTACCTCACAGCAACAATTGGCCGTTCTGCGGAAGTGGCCGAGATCGCGGCCATGCTGGAGCATGAGCGGCTTGTCACGCTACTTGGGTCGGGCGGCAGTGGAAAAACGCGACTCGCCGCGGCTGTTGGCGACCATTTTGGTACGCAGGAAGAACAGTTTGAAGCCGGTATCTACTTTGTCGCCCTCGTTGGCGTCGCCGACCCAGAACAGCTCGAAACGACTGTCGCAACGGCGATAGGGATGACGCTGCAAGGGAATGCGCCCGTGCGAACGCAGCTGATCGATTTTCTACGTGAACGATCAATCCTCCTGATTCTCGACAACTATGAACATTTAATCGCTGAGACTGCACTCATCACCGCGCTGTTCCGCGAGGCGCCAGCGGTGCGCATCGTCGCCACATCGCGGCTGCCGCTCAATCTGCGCGGCGAACGACGCTTTCTAGTCAACGGTCTCGCACAGCAGGACGACGGCGTTGTGCTGTTTATTCAGGCGGCGCGTCTGGTCAACCCACAGTTTGAGCCAGACGCCGAAGAACGGCTCATTATCGAGACGATTGTCTCACTTGTCGAAGGGTTACCCCTGCCAATCGAATTGGCGGCGGTCTGGGTGCGCCTGATGGGGTGCCGTGAGATTGCGGCGCAAATTCAGACCAATCTCGATTTCCTTGCGACCCCAACACGCGATGTTCCCGACCGCCATCGCAGCATACGTGCCGTGTTTGCCTATTCGTGGCAACTCTTGTCTGAGTCAGAGCGCACCACCCTTGCCAAGCTGTCTGTCTTTCGCGGCGAGTTTTCCCTAGAAGCATTGCTTGCCGTCACATCAACCAGCATGACGGATGCCGCCAATTTAATCGACTGGTCGCTGCTCCAACGCTCGACGCGGCAACATTACCGACTACATGAGCTACTGCGCCAATTCGCCGCAGAGAAGCTGTCCGCAACGCCAGCGGTTGCCGAAATGACACAGCGCGCGCACACCGATTTCTATCTCGGCTTGGTCAAACGGGCGGCGGACGAGCTTCTTTCGCCCAAGTTACTCGAAATTACAGCCCGTCTTCAGGCGTCGATTGACAACATTCGGGCAGGCTGGCATAGCGGCGTTGCGCGCGGCGCGGCTGAGTTGCTTGCTGACGCAGCCAGTGGATTGTCGCGCTTTTTGCGGATCATTGGTCTGTATGAGGAGGTAAACACCCTTTTGCGCGAGGCGGTGAGGGGGTTGCCTGTATCGGTGGAGCGGGCTTGGATTTCGGCCGAACTCGCACAAGTTGAGCATAGTCGCGGACACTTTGACAGCGCACTCGCCCTCATCGAGCCGGCCGTTGCATTTCTTGCCGCCAACGGATCTGTGCTGCAATATGCCAATGCACAGATTTACTATGGCGAACTACTGCTCGAACTGTCGCGCTATGACGATGGGAAAGCGGTGCTTGATGAGGCTCTAAGAACATTTAGCCGCGTCAATGACCCGCCCGGACATGCCAACGGGCTGCGTGCACTTGGTCAATATCACTGGCACAAAGCTGAATATGACGACGCATTGCGCTACTACAAACGTGCGCTCATCGTCGATCAGGAAAGTGGCAACCCAATTGGCATTGCGACGTCGCAGCGTCGAATTGGTCTGACCCACTATAAGCAAAGTCAGTATGCGAACGCGAAGACAGCACTTGAACACGCGCTTGAATTTGCCAGATCGCTCGGCGACCGCAAACTGATTGCCAGCAGCCTAAACAATCTCGGCAATGTACTCGTTGACCAGGGTATCGAGGAGGAAGCGTTGCGCTGTTACGAGGAGGCAGTTGCAATAGATAGAGAGATAGGGGATCGGTTCGGCATTGCAAAGCGTCAGGTTAACCTTGGCAATCTGTACCGACGTGTTCGCCGTTACGAACAAGCAGTCGCGATAACGCACGCCGCGCTCGACACGCTGACCATTCTCGACCACCAGACGGGGATGGGAATCGCGACGGGCAATCTCGGTGCGATCTACTTAGAGCAGGGCGAGCCAAAAAAGGCACTCCCTTACTTGCAAGATGCGCTGGCGATTGACGAACGGCTCAAAAATGTTGACGGGGTCGCGCGGCATTTGAGCAACTTAGGGGCTGCGCTGGCTGCAACTGGCGAACAGGTAGCAGCAATGGCTGTCTATGAACGTTGCCTCGTTCTCTACAAGACGCTCAACACACCTTACTTTCAGTGCGAACTGCTCGTGCGCAAGGCACAGCTGCACCAGTCGCTTGGGGAGATGGATACGGCTGTCTCGCTTGCGACTGAAGGCGTTGCGCTTGCACGGCGCGTCGGCCGAACGCAAACAGTTCAAGCTGGTAGTGAGATACTTGCGGCGTTATTAGTGTAGTTGTTTGTAAGCAGAGAAGCGGAAAGTGGTCCCGTCGTACCTGCGAAGGCAGGTATCCATTCTTTTTCTAGGACTGGATTCCCACCTGCACGAGAATGGCGGGGCAGCGGCGATAAAGCGTTGCAGAAGAGGATGATTTTCTCAACGCTCTCGCCGCCGCCTCAATTGGCGCGGTCATAAGAACTATGCTTATGCGGCAGGTTGCAATTCATGGGCGAAATAACGTCTTTGAAAGTATAGGGCGACATTGACGAGACCGATCATCACTGGCACTTCAATCAGCGGCCCAATAACAGCGGCAAAGGCTACGCCTGAACCAATCCCAAAGACAGCGACAGAGACAGCAATCGCTAGTTCAAAATTGTTGCTGGCGGCTGTGAATGAAAGTGTTGTCGTCTGCGAATAGTTGGCCCCAACGCGCCGACTCATCCAAAAACTCACCAAGAACATCACGATAAAATAGATTGTTAGCGGAATCGCGATGCGCACGACATCTAGCGGGATTTGTACGATCAACTTCCCTTTCAGGCTAAACATGACCACAATCGTAAACAGGAGGGCCGTCAACGTCAGCGGACTGATTTTGGGTAGGAATTGCGTGCTGTACCATGGCTCTCCCTTTACACGCAGCAAGATAAAGCGGGTGAGAAAACCAGCCACGAGCGGAATACCCAGATAGATGAGGACGCTTTGGGCAATTTCAGCCATGCTGATGTTGACAGCAACCCCTTCTAAGCCCATCACTTCTGGCAGTTTGGTGATGAAAAACCATGCGTAGACACTGTAGAACAGAACCTGAAAGACGCTGTTAAAGGCCACTAATCCGGCCGCATATTCGGTATCGCCTTTTGCCAGCTCATTCCAAACAATCACCATGGCAATACAGCGGGCTAAACCGATCATGATCAAGCCGACCATGTATTCTGGATAGCTGCTCAAAAACAGCACGGCCAGCACAAACATGAGGACGGGTCCAATGACCCAATTTTGGATTAGCGACAGCCCCAATACTTTGGTGTTGCGGAATACTTTGCCTAATTCTTCATATTTTACTTTGGCAAAGGGTGGATACATCATCAAGATAAGGCCAATGGCGATGGGGATGTTGGTGGCACCAATCTGGAAGTTGTTGATGAAATCCTCAACACCGATGAAGTAGTAACCAATGGCGACGCCAACAGCCATGGCTGCAAATATCCATAGGGTTAAATAACGATCTAAGAGTGACAATTTCTTGTTCACCTGTGTGTCGAGTGTTTTGGCGGGGATTGTTGAATTTGACATGGTAAATCTACTCCTGTTCTGTTTTTGCGTGCAATATTGCGGCTATTTGCGGCGCAATATCTTCACGTAGTCGGCGGAAAACGGTCGGTATTTCGTCATCGCTGCCTGCAACCTGTGCCAGATGGGGAAACGTACGGTTTTGATCATGCATAATAGTTCAAATTTTCTCGAAGTAATTGTGCAAAAAATTTTCGACTAGGTTAGCGTCACTTCCTCGATCCGCACAACAGAGGCTTGCGGCCCACATTGTGGACGGCGTGGTTGGATGCGAGCCAAGTCGAAAAATGTGTTGTACGCCTCGTTGAAGGTGGTCATGGCCGATTCGTTGAGTGAAAAATAAACCCAGCGCGCATCCACCGCATCCCGCTCTATATCAACCAGTCCAGCCTTGCGCAGGAGTCCCATGTGGTGCGAAATCAGATTGATGGGCATGTTAAGCGCATCACTCAATTCACAGTTGCACTGCACGCCTTCCATGAGTAGGTTGAGAATGCGCAGTCGTTTAGGGTTCGCGAGTAGCTTGAGCTGCTGGGCTAAACTTTCGATTTGGTTGGGAAGAATGGCGGTTTTTGTCATCGCATATCTATTAGTTCAAATTTTCTTGAAGTATATTTTGTGCAGAGATTTTGTCAATAGAACGAAACGGTATTACCGTGATTTGGTTGGTTGTTTCAAGACCTGTCAGGGAACATCGGCCGATTGTCGCGCTCGGCAACGGTTGATCCAAGAAATTGCAGCATTTTTTTGTTAAATGGTTTATGGCGCGACATGTGTTTACAATAGGCGGGATGGGCTGCATAGCAAACGCAATCCACAAATGATCTCAGAAGGGTCTCCGAACATGCTTCAATACTCATTTACCCCCTACGCGCTCATTGCGGTTGTATCGTTGTTGTTTATCGTACCCGCGACGATGTACTTGCTGTGGCTTCGGCCGAAAACCGCCGCTACCTACTGTCTCATTACCTTCTTATTCGCCATCATTGCTAACTTTGTAGCGATGTATCTTTTCCACGCCCTGTACTGGTGGGTTGTTCCGCTTTGGCCGGCACAGGATGCCGCCGTTGTCATTGGCATATTTTGTATGGCACGGTTCGCCTACGCCTTTCCGCAGCGCGAACGTTCACGGGAGGCGCGTTTGGTCAGTCGATTATTTGGGCTGCTCGTCATCGCATCTACTGGATGGCTACTTCAGTTTTGTTGGCAATACACGACTGATGTTTTATCGGTAAGGTTACCCGATGCGTACTGGGGGATGATGCCGCTTTCTATTATTTTATTGGTTGGGGTTTTTCTGCGCCGCATGTACCATTTCGCAGTGGTGAGGAGAGCCAAGGATGCGCCAATACCAACCTTCTGGTCAGTTGTGCGTCACCCACCCAATCCAACCTCCTTAGCACATCGAAACTTTGCATTTGCAACCCTAACAGGTTTGATTCAAGCAGTCGCCAGTATTAGCCTCCCCGTTGTACTGTTTGACCTTAGACAATTGGTTCCCACCGACACATTTATTGCAGTTGGCAGTCTCCTCACTGTCTCATTGCTGATACTGGCCTATCTAAACGCAACCGCGCAGCAAAACAGCTTGGTTGTGCGGCTGGTTGGTGCGCCGCTGATCGTCCTGCTTGTCATTGTTGGGATGGTTGGCACGCAAGTGCTAAACACCACATTAATTAACTATCTAACAGAAATAGACCGCAACAAGGCGAGAATTTTCAATGCACTCACATCGGGGGATGGGCAACCCAATCAAGAGGATTTGACCCAATTTGATAACCTGACGTACATTGCCGCGTTTCCTGCCACAGCGACGCTGTCACCTGAACAGGTTTCATTTCTCTATCAAAAAGAGGACGCATGGGCATTTGAAAAAACACAATTGCAAACCTTAATTACAGAGGCATCACTGGCAACGATTGGGGCAGATAATCGTTCGCCAAAGCCACGCTCTTCAGGTTCTTATAAAATAACCAACTCCTCCAACCGAGAACTCACCTTCGACAGCTATCAAGTCGCTGATGGCGAGCGCATCCTAGAGATAGGGTATGTCGATATCTATCGCAATGCAGACAGCCATGAGCTTGTGTCGCTTTTAATTGGTCAAGCCACCCTCAGTACGCTGCTCCTGCTATTTGTCTTGCCGCTATTTTACCGGCGCACCCTCCTTGTCCCGTTGAATCGGTTGCTTGATGGCGTGACACAGATTAACTCAGGTCAACTAAAGACAACGGTTCCCGTCACGATTGAAGATGAGATTGGCTACCTAACGCACTCTTTTAATAACATGACCCATTCGCTCAATGAATTAAACGAGGGATTGGAGCAGAAGGTCCGCGATCGGACGCATGACCTAAATTTGGAGATCGCTGAACGTGAGCGCACTCAGGCTGCACTCGAAATTGCAAAAGTACAGGCTGAAACGGCGAATCGTGCCAAAAGCGTCTTTCTCGCCAATATGAGCCATGAATTGCGAACGCCGCTCAACGCCATTTTAGGCTATTCGCAAATCCAACAGCGCAACGGCCGACGTGAGGGCCACATGGGAAACGCCGTCATTGCGCGGAGTGGGCGACATCTTCTGACGTTGATTGACGACATGCTCGACCTCGCCCGTGTTGAATCGGGGGGGGTGAAGTTATCACCGAGCGCGGTGCTGTTGAAGGTGTTCGTAGAGAATGTGGTCTCATTGGCACAGAGTGCAGCAAGGGAAAAAGCGATTGAGATTTGCATGCGGGTAGAGATTTCAACAGCCAGTAAAGTGCTGGTTGACGACACGCGGCTGCGGCAGGTCTTATTAAATTTGATCGGTAATGGGGTGAAGTTTACTGACGAGGGGACGGTAACGCTGCGGGTGGCTGAGGAAGTGGGAGGGGATGGGGAGATCGGCCGATTCCATTTCAGCGTACAAGACACGGGCATCGGTATTGCGGCAGAGCAGCAGCAGCTCATTTTTCAGCCGCTTTATCAAATCCCTTCTGGTCAATCCAATCGGGACGGGGTTGGTCTCGGGTTAGCGATCAGCTCCCAGCTTGTTGAAATGATGGGCGGCACGCTGCAAGTTGACAGTGTGGTGGGGGAGGGCAGTATCTTCTCGTTCACACTTGCATTGCCGTTTGAAGCGCAAGCTGTCACCGCCCCGCGCTTACAGCTAGACCATCGCGCCGCAACCCTCAAGGCAGGGCAAGCCCCCCGTTTGGTTATCATTGATGACAACCTCGACAATCGCAACCTCTTGGCCGCAATGCTAGAGCCGGTTGGATTTGTCACGGAACTTTATGAGGATGCACACAGCGCAATGACCGCCATCATCGACTCCCCGCCCGCTGCCGTCATTACCGATTTGGTGATGCCCGACTTGGACGGCATTGCGCTAACCCAAAAGTTGCGCCAGCATTTTTCTGCGGCCGACCTTCCTATCATCGTCACCTCCGCCAGCGTTTTTCCAGAAGACAGCCAGCGCAGCGTTACAATGGGCGCAAATCGCTTTTTGGCAAAACCGATTGATTTAGCTATGTTACTTGAGTTGTTAAACGAGCTGCTGGTGCTTGAGTGGGAGTGGGCTGATGAGATGTCTAATTCGGCCGAAACGAACGCACAGTCATCTATCGCGCAGCAACCCCCATCGGTCGCAACTGTGACGAAAATCTATCAAGCAGCACGTATAGGTGATATTAAAACATTGCGCCGCTGTGTTGCAGAACTACGACAAGAACCGACACATCAACACTTTGCCACTCAGATGCAAGCCTATTTAGAAACGTTTGACGTAAGAGAACTCGCCAACTGGCTAGCAACTGAATACAGCGTAAAGTAAATGGTACGGCACTGTCACGCTCGCGCAGGCGGGAATCTACTCCCAGAAAAAGAATGGATACCTGCGAAGGCAGCTGTGATGGGAGTTACTTTATGGTGTACTAAATATGAAATTATAGGAGATGTTGCGCGTGTCTAATGAACCACAATCGACGATTTTACTCGTCGATGATGACCCCTCCAATCTACATTTTCTGGTTGATCAGCTGTTTGAACAGGGGTTTAAATTGATGGTTGCCAAGAGCGGGGAAAGTGCGCTTGAAACTGCGGCTATTCTTCCCCCAAATATCATCTTGCTTGACGTGCGAATGCCAAACGGCATCGACGGTTTTGAAACGTGCCGTCGCCTCAAAGCCGATCCTCGCATGCGTGCCATTCCCGTCATCTTTCTCTCTGCATCAAGTGATGATGTCGATAAGGAGGAGGGCTTGCGTGTGGGCGGCGTTGATTACATCATAAAACCGCTCAACATTAACGAGGTGCTACTCCGCATTCGTACCCATTTGAGTTTGCGTCGCCTGCATCTTGAGCTTACCGAAAGCAACGCGCTGCTAGAAGAACGGGTTGCTGCAAGAACGGAGCAGTTGACGGCTGAAATAACTCGTCGCACGCACAGCGAAGCCCAACAAACCCTTCTACTGGCCACCGTGCGCTCACAGAGTTCGCAACTACAGCAGTTGACCATCCAGTTATCGGAAATGCAGTCGCGTCATCGTAAGGTACTTGGGCAGGAACTCACTGTGGACATTGCGACAAACCTTGCTCAAGTCAATCAACGTATGTCGAGATTGCACTCCCGAATCACAAATCATGCGGTTCGCACTGAGCTTGTCACACTGACACAACAGCTACAAGAGATGGAGACGACGATTCGCAAAGTCACAGATGATTTGCAAAAATCACACCCAGAAGAGACGCGCATCATGGCGAATCCGCTGCTCAAACTCAGTGATCGGGAGCGCGAGGTGTTGGTTCTCTTGGCAAACCAGAATACGCTAGAAGAGATCGCATCCCTGCTGCACATCTCAATCTCAACCGTTCGGACCTATCGTCATCGCATGTTGCAAAAGCTGGGCGTGAGCGGCAACGAGGAACTGCTCGATATCGTGTTGCGCTACCTTGTTTGACGCTTCTTGCGGTGAGGCATGTTTCGGGAAAGAGTTTTCCCGAAACATGCGCCATTGCAGGATTTCTATCGATGACCAACGCTTCGTAGCGCGAACGAGATACTAAAACTCCTCACCAAACAATCCATCGCATCGTTGTTTATTGGTATTTATCTTCTATTTGGCTTTCCGACGCGGTATGTGGTCCTTATTCCAATTAACGATTATAGCTAATAGGCCATGCCACTACTTGTCACATCTAGCAGACAATCTTGTAGTAGAAGTGGCAAAAATGTAGCAGTCTCTATTTTTTGGTGTTCCAAATCGCCCGTTTTGGGTGTACGCGTATTACTACAATGAGACTGCGCCGTACCGTCAGACGTGGTGCATTGACCCCGAAAATTGCGGCGACAGACAATTTTGTCGCGCACATAGACAATTTTGTAAACGTGACCTAGCACTATCTTTCTTTGAATTAAAATGAAATAAGACCGATGTTTCATAAAGCAGAATTTACGCACCTGCCAAGAAGTTCAGCTCTTTAAAAAAGTTAAACTTTTTCTGGAGAATCACTCTGGCTGCGCAAGTTCTGTAAAAGTAAGGAAAGAGAAATGGGCACAAATGTATTTGACAATCTTCAAACCTCACCCGAAATGCTTCGTCAGATCGACAATCAATATCTAAGTTGGGGCGACACCGTCCACTATCAGGACAACCCCATCATTGTCACGGGCTGTCAGGACGGCGTCATGTTTGGTGAGGGAGGCCACAAGTATCTGAGTACGGGTATGTGGCATTCAAGCTGCAACTTTGGCTATCGCAACCAGCAAATCGAAAATGCCGTCGCGGAGCAGTTGCGAACCTTGCCGCAAGCGTGCGGCGATTTTCTCCATGCAGAGAAGTTGCTCGTAGCGAAGGAGGTCGTAGACGCAATTTATGAGCGGACAGGCGTTAAGGGGCGCGTCTCATTTAATGTGGGTGGCTCCCTCGTGGTTGAAGATGCGCTGAAAATTGTTCGCAAGAACACGGGCAAAAACAAGGTTGCCGTCATGATGGGGGCGTATCATGGGCGTTCCTTTGAGACCTTAAACCTGTCTGCGAGCCATCGCTATCGGGAGTATTACAATGAGTTTCCCGGACGCGCCCAGATGTTTCCCTTTGCCAACTGTTCGCAATGTTTCTATGACAAGAAACGAGAGACGTGTGAACTTTACTGTTCAAGGATGATCAATAAGGCATTTTCAAATGAGCATTATGGCCTTGCCAGTGAGCGAAGCACCGAAATTGGGGCATTTGTCCTAGAAGTTTGTCAGGGTCGCGGCTATGTCATCCCGCCTAAAGATTTCTACCAGGATTTCATTCCTCAAATAAGGGAAAAAGGGGTTTTGATTTTGGATGATGAAATTCAGGTGGGTATGTATCGCACGGGGAAGTTGTTTGCATTTGAGCATTACGGATTTGTGCCAGACATCATCACACTGAGCAAATCATTTACCAATGGATTGAGTCCCGTCAGCCTGGTGTGGGCAAGAGATGAGCTGGTCAATCCAGATGTCTTTACCCCCGGTCACGCGCACAGCAATTTTGCCAATCATCCGCTCGGTACAGTCGCCGCACTAGCGACATGGCGTTATATGATGGCGCAAGATTATGAAACGACGGTACCACAAAAAGGGGACTACTTCCTGAATGGGTTGCGCCGTCTCCAAGAAAAATATGATTTTATCTATAGCGTTGACGGGTTGGGCCTATTGCTCAATATCGTATTCGCAGATGAACAGGGGACGCCTTACGGACGTTCAGCCTCTATTGCCTCAGAAATTGCACAAGACAACGATTTTGAGTGGAAGGGAGAGCGTTGGCGGATGCTTTTGCAAGCAGGTGGATATGATTTGAACGTGATCAAATTAGCGCCGTATTTGGACATCACCCATAGCGAAATAGATTGCACGATCGGGGTGTTAGATCAGGTCTTTGAAAAAATCGGCCGAATAATCGCCTAGTGCCGTGATTGTTTATGGGTTCGTAGTGACGGCTTTAGCAGGTTGAAAAACGCACACAGGCGTGACTACGAGCCTCCCAAAATCATAAAGATTTAAGGAGAATTGGAATGATGAAAGCGGCAATGTTGCAAGACGCAAACCGCGTCGAAATTTGTGATCTTCCAAACCCGATCGCAACACAGGCGGATGAGGTGGTTGCGGATGTCCAATATGTGGGTATCTGCAAAACGGATGAGCAGTTGACACGAGAGGGACAGATGAAGGGGGTTGTGCTCGGGCATGAGGTGGTGTGCCAACTGCCCGAGCAGGTCGGTTATTTTGCATTGAATAACGAACTGTCGTGTGGTGTTTGTAGCTACTGTCGTGAAGGTGTCACCAGCCATTGCACAGAGTTGCGGGAGCTAGGTGTCAATGAGCATGGTGGATATGCTGAACAAATCTGTGTCCCGCAAAGCAGTTTGTACAAGTTTGAGTTTCAAAACCCGCTATTAGGGGTCTTGGTCGAGCCGATCAGCTGTGCCGTCAGAGGGATCGAGCGGATTTTGAGCGCGTTAAAGCTGCTGCCCGTCTCCTCGCCAAATGTGCTTGTCATTGGGGGAGGCATGTCTGGAACGCTGATTAGCTACCTACTGGCCCAGTCTCCGCAGTTTGACGGCTCTCTCTTCTTGCACGACATTTCAACGGCCGAGCTTGCGTGGACAAAGCAGGTCGCTATTGAACGCCTTGCTGAACCGCTGCAAGATCATGCCCATCTCGTCGTCGAATGTTCGGGATCGGTCGCTGGTCTCGCCACAGCCATGCGGGTTGTGCGCAGGGCGGGCATGGTCTGTGTTTACGGAGTTCCTGAAGCAGACTGTCCACTGCCGATTGCCGCCCACGACCTGTTTATGCGGGAGATTACGGTCTTGACCTCGTTTGCGGGCGCGACAGTGCAGACGATGCAGCAAGCGATTGCCTACATTTCTAAAGACGAATCATTTTTTGAAGGGCTGCTGGGTCGTCAGATTTCCTTACAAGAGCTACCAGAGCAGCTCATCCATTGGGGCCCACTGCCGGGAACAAGAACGGTCGTCATGTTGGAAGAGGGATGATTTCATGACCAAATCGGCAGTCATTTTTGATATGGATGGTTTGTTGATCGATAGCGAACCGCTTTGGGCTGAGGCTGAAATTGCAATATTGGGGGGCGTCGGTGTTCCCATGCGGAAAGAGATGTGCGCGGAAACCACGGGGTTGCGAATTGATGAACTGGTGATGTACTGGTATCGACAATATCCATGGACCCATGAGTCACCAGAAGAGACGGCGAATGCGCTGATCGATCGCGTCTGTGAATTGGTTGTTGCCAAGGGCAGCCTGTTGAGTGGGGTGCTTGAACTGATTCAACTGTGTCAAAGGCGTGATTTGCCGTTAGGTGTGGCAACATCATCCCCGCTGCGCTTAGCAGAAACTGCGCTCAAACATTTTCAGGTGTGGTCGTTGTTTGATACGGTGATATCGGCCGAAAGTCAGCCATTTGGCAAACCCCATCCGGCTGTTTATCTCGCATCGGCCGAATCTCTCGCCGCTGATCCAGCAAATTGTCTTGCCTTTGAAGATTCGGTGCGTGGGATGCAGAGTGCATTAGCGGCGGGAATGGCCTGTGTTGTTGTACCAGCCATCGACAGTCGTGATCGGCCAGAGTTTAAGGATGCAACGTTGCAGCTAGATTCTCTTGAACAGGTGGATCACGCGCTGCTAGACGATTTGTTCAATCGGTACATTTCAAGTTTGTAGAGCTGTCATGCCTGCCCGCGCAGGCTTCCATTCTTCAGGACTGGCGGTTTCGGGATTTCCAAATCCCGAAACACAATTCTACACAGATGAAATGCACCCTATTCAATTGCAGACGTGAGGATTAACCAATGGCAATGATGAACGCCGCTGTTTGGCACGGGGCGGGGCGCGAGAATTTCCGCTTGGAGTCGATTGAGCGCCCTGAACCATCAGCGCATGAACTGCTGATCAAGGTTCACAAATGTTTTTTTGCGGCGATGCATGTGCGTGCCGTGTTGGTTGGTCATGCAAAGCACCAACCGCCAGAGATATTTGGACGCATGTTTTCGGGAGAAATTGTTGCCGTCGGTTCGGCCGTTGACCAGTGGCAACCGGGAATGCGCGTCACGCTCAATCCCGAACGTCCCTGCGGCATCTGTTTCTATTGTCAGCGTGACCAAATAGCGCACTGTTTGCAACCGACCAAATTGCAGACAGGTGGAATGGCAGAGTTTGTTCTTGTGCCTGCGCCGCTGGTTGATGGACTGTTTGAGATACCGCCCGCCGTTTCGATGGAGGCGGCAGCTTACACCGAGACGTTAGCCTGCATCTTGCACGGGTTGGAGTTGGCACAGATCAACGTTGCAGATACGGTCGTCATCATGGGGTCAGGTGGTGTCGGCTTGAGCTTTGTGCAGTTGGCACGTTTGCGTGGTGCATCGAAAATCATCGTCTCTGGTCGCAATCAATCGTTAGAGACGGCGGTTGCGTTAGGGGCGACGCGCGTGGTTCATGTCAATGAGGAGTCTCTTGAGGCTGTTGTCAGTCAGGAGACGCTGGGACATGGTGCAGATGTGGTGATTGAGGCGGTCGGATCGGCCGAAACGTATGCCCAATCGTTGCGATTGCTGCGCTGTGGTGGCACGATGGTTGGCTTTGGCGGCACACCGCCCGGCACGCTGTTTGATGGCGATCCAAACATCATTCACTATCGGTCTCTCAAGATATATGGAAGCTATCGCTACACCCCAGATCATTTTCGCCGCGCGTTTAATTTGATTTGCACGGGACAGATTGATTTTCGGCCGATTATCACCCATTCCGTCCCATTTTCAGATTTAACAACCGCTGCCGTTGATCTATACCGACAGGCCGATTGTCGTGCATTGGTCATCGACATGATTCCCCAGTGACCATTGGTCCGTGGTGCGTGGTGCGTGTCAAATCTCTGACACGCACTACGCACTACGAAAAATCTAGGGTTTTCCCGATCTATTCAATTTTAAGGAGTCATTATGATTTTAGCTGGTGATATTGGTGGGACAAATTGCCGCCTCGCTATATTTGACGGCGATTTTGCCGTAGTGGAAAAACAGTTTTATCAATGTCGTCAATATGATAGTCTTGGTTCAATTCTGCGCGAGTTTATTGAAACATATCCTGATTACTCGTTAGAAAAAGCGTGTTTTGGATTACCGGGCCCGATTCAGGGAAGATATTGTCAGCTCATTTCAATAAATTGGGAGGTTGAAGCGGATGAGCTAGAGGAGATTACAAACTGCCCGGTCATACTGCTCAATGATGTAGAAGCCAATGCGTATGGGTTGGCGACACTCAAAGATGACGAAATTGTGCAAATTAAGGCGGGGGTCACGTTTCCAAATGGGAACCGCGCCGTCTTTTCGCCGGGAACAGGCTTGGGACAAGCGGCCCTGATCGATTTGGGGGATGGACATGTCAAGGCGATGGCCTCTGAAGGGGGACATGCCGACTTTGGCCCATTGAATGCGCTTCAGTGGGGGTTAATACGTCATGTTCAACGAGAATATAAACGAGTCAGCTATGAAATGATTGTGAGCGGGCCCGGACTCGTGCGTATGTACAATTTCCTCGTAGAAAAAGACGGGCTGCAAACGCCAAACTGGTTGGCTGAACAAATGCAAAATGACGCGCCGGCCGCCATCAGTCAGGCGGGGCTGCGTGGGCAATGTTCAGTTTGTAATCAGGCTTTAGATCTGTATATCGCAATTCTTGCGGCCGAGGCGGGAAACGTTGCGCTCAAGTTTTTGGCTAACAACGGGATCTATTTAGGGGGCGGTATACCCGTCCATCTCCTAGAGAGACTCAAAACCCCGCACTTTGTGGAGCATTTCACCAACAAGGACAAAATGAGCCACATATTGCAAGACATTCCCGTTTATGTCATTCTCAATCAACAAACGGCCTTACAAGGAGCTGCCCTGCACGCCTTGTCAACGCTGGTTTGAGCAGTCACGCCGCGCACATAGTGCACACTGGGTACGATGTATGGCTGATTGGAACCTTATGAAAAGTATCGCATGGCGAGTTCCAGCAACTCGTCTTCATTGGTCGCATCCAGCTTTTGTGCGATGCGATAACGATAGGTGCGAATCGTTTGCTCGGTTACATGCAGGGTTGATGCCATATACTCATTCGAGTAGTGCTTGGTTATCATCAGCAACACTTCGCGCTCACGATCGCTCAGTTTTAACAACGGATTGGCTTCAAATGTCGTCTCTTCTGGAGACGAATTTTGCAGGTCGCTCAGCATTTGGTCAATGACCGTCTGAACCTGAGCAAGTTGACGTATCATAAACCCGATTTCTCTTGTGTGTTCGGCGTTATCTATACGTGGCCATAGGTGTGCCAATCGCTGTTCAACAAGCGTAAGCTCTGAGGCGACTTTTTCGCTAAGCTCTGCACCGATCTCTGCACGCTGACGCACCTGCATGGTCAGCACACGCTTTGTGATGATTTGCAGTTGCGTTCCCTGCGTGCGGACAATCTCCAAAAGTCGTGCTTGCTGGCTCTCACTCTGTTTGCGGCGTTCAATCTCAGCGGTCAGTTGAGCTGTTCTGGTGAGAACACGCCCCTCTAAAGCGTCGTTGAGTTCGTTCAGGGAACGATTGCTATCTTCAAGGTCAAGGCATAAACGGCGCAGCGTCAGATGTGTGCGGATGCGCAGCAACACTTCGGTAATCTCAATCGGCTTGGTAATGTAATCGACACCACCGACGCGCAGACCGAGCTCTCTATCATCGGCATCGGCTAATGCTGTGAGGAAAATCACGGGGATGTCATGCGTGTCTGGATTCGCTTTGAGACGACGACACGTTTCAAAGCCATCAATGCCTGACGGCATGCACACGTCGAGCAGAATGATGTCTGGAGGGTGCATTCTGACACGCTCCAGCGCACTCTCACCACTCTTCGCGACCAGAAGCCCGAAATCTTGTTCAAGCAGTTGATCGACCAGCATATTCAAGTTTGATGGATCGTCATCGACGAGCAGAATGAAAGATTGTTTATTCGTCATGTGTGATTTCTTTCACCGCATGGCTTTGTGCTGACAGACAGTCAGCAACTGTTGTACATTGACGGGCAGACCACTTGCAATTCTTGCATAACTTACTTCTGCTAATAGTAGCAATGGGATACACAATTACCTGTCACACTAAGCAGACAGTTTTGTAGCGAATATGACAAAGGTGCGTAATTTAGCGCGCCTCACTCGTCGCTAACATCTTTTTATTGTTGATTCGTCCCTTTCCCCAAAAGAGTGCACGATCCAATACATTACAATAAATCCCATTATCGTAAGGGATAATCCTGTAAAAAATGCTTGGGTTTTCGGCCGAAAAACTGTTCGATTAGGTAGCCCAGTCGATAACGCATAATGTTTAGTGTTACGGTCGATCAATACGCAGAATTGCTTCATTTACGATGCTACCAGTCCTTAAGTCGCTCAAAACCTCATCGCAACGTCCATACAGCAAACGGCAGAAACTCCGAGGTAACTGTCACTGCAGCCCCCTCAACTCCAATATCGCGCACCATAATCGTTGCCCGTCCGTTTGCCGTCGAAACCGTCCGCGATCCGTCAATTGTTCCTAAATCAACGTCTAATCGTCCCGTCCCTTCAAGCCCAAACGTCACGCGCTGCTCTGGCGCAACGACTGGCTTTTCATGCGCGTCGACCATTTGAACCGTCACGCGCACGTCGTCACCCATAACAATCATTTCTGCACGCCATTGTGTCGCAAAGGCACCCGCTGCAAAAACAACACGTTGCGTCAATGTGTCTTCAACAAGATGCCCATCGGCCGTTGTGCCGACGGCGCGGAACGTGTTGTCCCCTTCGGGTAAGTCGAGATGCCATGCCCGCAGCCAACCATCACGACGTGTGCCTTGTGATTTATCATTGAGAAACAGTTCAACGCATGCACAGTTTGTGATAACGCGAACGCGCTGTTTTTCACCTAATGCACCGACCCGCACCGGCCAGCTATGGGATTCAATATGGCAAACGGGGGTCTCGGTTTGTGCCGCTTGGAAGAGATAGAAGGCGGTTTTCGGCCGATTTTTCCGATCAACTATCCCCTTCTGATTGATGTACGGAATCGGGTTTTCAGGTCGCAGCGGTGTACCGAAATCCTTAAACGCCCACTGCGCTGCACCTGCAAAATTGGGCTGCTCCTGCTGCACGCGCAGCGTCCATGCCGCCAAGTCGAGAAAGTAGCTCTCACTCCAATCCCCGTCACGGCTAGCGCGTGCAAACCCCTGCGTGGAGTAGGCTAGCCCGTCCTGTTCGGCGTGGTCGCGCTCTTCTTTCAGTTCAAACGGCAGATGAGGGCCGGTGTTGTGTCGGCCGATGTGGTTGTCCGCGCTCCACTCTATATGCAACATGCGCGGAAACTTTTCCTGCGCATCGCTCAACGCCAACTCGTAATCCTGATAGCGTCCACGATACCAACCCGACCAGATCGACGGCGAATAGACAGCGACCACTGTCGCCCCCCGCTCATACCGACGCAGTGCGGTCAGTCGGGTCGGGTCGAGGTCGTGTGTAAGTGCGTTGATCTCCTGCAAGAACGCAAACACGTCGTCATCCGTTTTGTCGATGTGATCCGTCACCCAGTCTAACTCATTCCCCATGCCCCAAAAGATGATCGACGGATGATGGCGATGCTCGGCAATCATCGTTCGCAACATCGTGCGCGTGCGTGCCTTAAACAAATCACCACCCACGCCACCGCGACACCACGGCAGTTCGTCCCAGACAATCAGCCCTAACTCATCACACAGCGTATGCACAAAATCAGACTGCGGATAATGCCCTAAACGAATAAAGTTCATCCCACATGCCTTCATATTTTCAAACTCGGCGCGGGTGTCGGCCTCACTGACCGCACTAGCACACCCCGCCCAATCCTCATGTCGATGTGTGCCGCGCAGCAACAGCCGTTCGCCGTTGAGATAGAATGGCCCCCCGGCGGGAAAGTCAAACGTGCGCCAGCCAAAATGGGTGCGCACCGCATCGAATGGCTCCCCATTGTGTGCAACAGAAGCATGCAGATGATAGAGATGTGGCGCGTCAGGCGACCAGAGCTGCGGGTCAGCCACGACGGGCAAGGCGACAGCGGTTGCCGTGCCCTCAATCGCTTGTTCATGCACGATCACCGTCTCGCCAGATGGATCGATGACGCGCACGCTGCACGTCAGACCTGCCAGCGCGCCGTCCACATGAACGATCAATCCCAACTCGCCTGCACCATCTCGCACCTGCGCGTCGGTGTGCAGATGAACGATGCGCTGTGGACCCGTCGTATAGCGTGTGACTGGGCGGGTCAGACCGCCATAGAGAAAAAAGTCGGAGCGATCTGATGGCGGCAAATGTGGGTCGGGACTATTGTCCACAACGGCACGCAAAATCCCGCTGCTGCCCTGAGGTAATTCAACTGTAAAGGGCAGATAGCCACCCTCATTATGACCGATTTTGCGCTCGTTCCAGTAAACAACCGCCTTCTGGCTGGCAGCCCCAAAACGGACAAAGGTGCGTTCGGCCGATTTCGTCGTCAACGCCGTCGTATACGTGCCAATCCCGCGCCGAAACCACGTTGCGTCATCCAGCCGCATCGTGTCCAATGCGTTCCAGCTGTGTGGGGTTGTCACCGCTTCTATAGGGTCGCTTTCAAATTGGAATTGCCAATCGCTGATGAGATAGTCTATTTGTCGTTTTAGCATGATTAGATTATATAGTTACCAATCCGAAATGACGCCATCTAATGCAATTGGAAGTTGTACACAAAAGTGGCTCCCCTGCCCCTCTTCACTCTCAACTGAAATCGCTCCTCCGTGTGCCTCGACATATTGGCGCACAATCGACAGCCCCAACCCCGTTCCGCTCGCCTTCGCCTCATGACGCTTAACGCGATGATAGGGGTTAAAAATGAGTGGTAGCTGCTCTTTGGGGATTCCATAACCGGTATCCCGCACGCTGATGTGCGCCATTCCGTTACCCCGCGTGACGGCTAGGTTCACCGCGCCGCCATTAGGCGTATATTTAATTGCGTTTGAAAGTAAATTTGCGATCACGCGCCGCATCATCTGTTTGTCGGCGCGAATGACAATCGGCCGATTTCCTTCCACAAGACCAAGCGTAATGCCCTTCGTCGCAGCTTGTGGCTCAAACGCCAAGACAGTTTCGCGCATCAATGTTTCTAAGTCGAACTCCTCTCTATCCAGTGTCAGTGATTCATTTTCTAACTTCTCAATCTCCAACAGATTATCGACAAGATCGATAATCTGTTCTGTATTTTGCTGAATCACTCCCGACACTTTGCGTCTACGGCTTTCGTCGTTGAGCGGCATATGTTCAAGCATTTGACCGTATAGCATAATGCCCGTCAGTGGTGTTCGCATGTCATGAGACAAAATTGCGAGGAAGCGATTGCGGGCTTGATCGGCCGAAAACAGCTTTTGATTGCTCAACGCGAGTGCGCTGTTGGTTGCGGCCAGTCGATTATTTGCATCTTGCAAGTCGCTTGTGCGCTCAGAAACGATGCGCTCCAAGTCACGCATTTGCGCCTGTGCATGATTGATATAAAGCCGAAATGACAGCGCGGAAAGTCCGATGGGCAGAAAGAAGATCACGATGCCCAGTGTGTCAAACTGACGCACCGCCTGTGAAAGAATAAACCCGCCAATGCTGAAGAGGGTAATACCTAACAGCATTGCCCAGTGATTCCCTTTCCAAAATTGCAATAGGTTGAACGCTGGGCCATTCAATAGGCGTAGGAGAAAACCCAGCAGCGCGAGATTGAGCTGATCGTAAGTGATAGCGGTGACAAGCCAGACGACACCTATCCAAATGGGCGCAGCGGAGAGCGAGGATAGAGCCGCATAGACCAATCCAGCGCACACGATGGCGATGGCGTTCATGCCCAAATTGAACGCCAACTGTTCGATCCGACGCTCTCTGAATGGTCGTCCATGTGAGCGATAAAGCCAGTATCCGATGCCAGATATTAGCCCCAGTACGGCGACCACCTGTGGCGGATAGAACGGCAATGCAGCCATGCTGACCGCCGTACCGACCTCCAACCCGATTTCATCTTGACCAAGGGAGTAGTGAATCGCGCTAATTTCAGCCAAAGTGGCCAGCAGTGCCAGCAGGACAAGGTTGAGCAACTTCGGCTGTTGCGGCAGAAGCAGAATGCCCCACCCAGTAATAAAAACACCGCACAGAAAGACCGTGATCAGATAGAGACGAAACTGCGGGCTGTTTTATGCTGCGCTGGTTTCGCCTCGGTTTCTTCTGTTATCACGGAAGGTGTTGCCATTCGTTATTCATGGGGAACCTAAGCGTTCACGCCAGTTTCTACGTTAAACCATAGGTTGTTCGTCGGCAAGTATAGCCACCAGACCCTTTCACATTGCGAGCGATCAATTCACTACAGCCCATTTTGGCGATGAAACCTTACATTTGATCTATAAAAAATTCCTCCTAGTACCTATTTCTCACTTGCTACAGCGTGGTGCGTGTCCAGTCTTGGGAAAGCGTGGATACCTGCCTTCGCAGGCGGACTTCCATTAAAAAGTGCCGTTTGGGGTCAAGTTGATAATGTCAATCCGCTTTGTATCGGTATAACCAAGTGTGCCGGCTCCCTCAAGCACCAGCACCAACCCCTCGTTTATCTCAAAGCTGCTCGGCAGTTGGTGACTATATTGCCGCCAATCTGCATCGGCATCGCTCATTTTGACGGGCAAGACGCCATAGGAAAATAGAAGCTGCTGGCAAACTTGGTCACTCTTGCACGGGGCAACAATCCACTCCGCCAGCCGAAAGCGCGTGATGCGCCGCGCCGTTGCACCGCTGCTTGACGGGACGATCACAAGCGCTGGATGCAGCCGTTGCGCCAGTCGGAAGAGGGAAAAAGAGATGAGATCGTTGGTGGTAATGTTGCCGCTGTCACGCTGGAGTCGCAAGTGATCGATCAATCCCAAGTCATCACTATCGGCCGATGTTTCAATCGCCGCCGCAATACGCGACATCGTTGCCACTGTGTCAACGGGAAATTCGCCAACGGCCGTCTCGCCCGACAGCATCACGCAGTCAGTGCCGTCTAAAATGGCGTTGGCGACATCTGTCACTTCTGCCCGCGTTGGCCGACGATTTGTCTGCATTGACTCCAGCATTTGCGTCGCCGTAATCACCGGCTTGCCAGCCAAGTTTGCCTCCAAAATGATCGTCTTTTGGGTAAATGGAAGCTGCTCAATCGGGATTTCAACGCCCAAATCACCGCGTGCGACCATGATCCCGTCTGATGCAGCGATAATCGCCTTCAAATTGGGCAATGCGCCTGCCCGCTCAATTTTGGCAATGATAAGAGGTGCATAGCCATGCGCGGCTGCCGCTGCCCGCACTTCCGCAATGTCATCTGCATTTGTCACAAACGATTGGCTCACCCCGTCCAGCTGGTGTTCGGCCGCAAATGCCAGAATCTCGCGGTCATGGTCGGTGAACGCATGGATGCCCAAATCAACGTCGGGAAAGTTGACCCCTTTGTTGGCGCGCAGTTCGCCACCGACCTCAACGATACAGTGCACTGCCTGATCGACCACTTTTGCGACACGCAGCTCGATGTACCCATCGTTCAAGAAGATGCGGTCACCGGCTGTGACGGCCTGCGCCAGCCCTTCAAACGCCAGCGAGACGCGCTCCTTATTGCCCACAAACGACCCCGTCTCCAATATAAACGGTTGCCCAGCCTCTAAGTCGATGCGGCGCGTAATTAATCGGCCGATTCGCATTTTCGGACCCGGCAAATCGCCAAATAGCGCGACCCGCTGACCCGCGATCTCAGAGGCGGCACGCACATTCTCAATTGTTTGGCGGTGGCTGTCTAGCTCGCCATGGGCAAAGTTGATGCGGGCGATATTCATGCCCGCCGCGATCATTTGCACCAACACCTCAACAGATTGAGAGGCTGGGCCGATCGTCGCAACGATCTTTGTTTTCTTTGTTGGAAGTATCATATTCTCAAGGGTTATCAGGATTTCAGAAAGCCGACACCCAGCAATTGTGCGGCCAATTCACGTACCGCCTCACCTATCGCACGCGCGACTTAGGTGACCGCCATTTTACCATAATCAACATGACCCCATCCTAAATGCAAACATCTCTGACCCATTGCGGGATCAGAGATGTCAATTGGGAGACGTTCAATTACAGAACGTATTCTGGCTGGCTGACAGTAACGCTACACTTCGCGGCGGCGGAAGATGAACACAGTGGTAAATCCGACAAGCAGCAGCGTCACAACTACAATGCTGATGGACTTTTCCATGCCAATTTCAGCGGTCGTCAGGCCAACAGCTGTCTCCAACTGCTCACCGACGACGACTTGAGCCAGCTTGAAGTTGCCAACGACACGCAGATTGTCCTCTGGCATCTCAATGCTATAGCCCCAAACTTCGTTTAACCCCAGTCCATCGTTTGGCGCACTAGCTGGCTGTTGGATGCTGCGCGTAAAGTTGGCAAATGGCAGTGAGACTTGAACCCATCCAGCGGTGTCATCGGAGAAGGTGGTTTCGTAGCGCTCGGCACTGTCGGGAGCCTGATAGACACGCACGTAGTCCACCAACATCGTTTGTGGGAAGGTCAGTTGGTCGCTGATCGTACCGCCGAAGTTGCCACCAATGGCCATGTTGAGCAACATGAAGAACGGATCATCGTTGAACGCCCATGGGTTGGGTGCTACATCGGTTGGATCAGCTTGATGGTACTGAATGCCATCAACCGTCCAGATGATTTCGTCTTCTGTCCATTCAATGGCGTAGGTGTGGTACTCGTTTGAGACGGGCTCACCAAAGTCGTAGGTGTCGCCAAACGCCGCACCACCGTTGTAGCCTGGCCCATGGATCGTACCGAAAATCTCGTTTGGCACACGGCTGACGTACTCCATGATGTCGATCTCGCCTGTTTCTGGCCATGCCACTTCGTCGATGTCACCACCGAGCGTCCAGAATGCCGGCCACAGACCTGACTCACCCGACGGTACTTGGATGCGAGCTTCGATGCGCCCATACTCAAACTCCGTCTTGCCTTTGGTCAGGATACGCGCTGATGTGTAGCGGCAGGGGCCGTAGTAGCAGACCAGCTCAGTCGCGTTTTCATCCAGTTCGAGCATAGTGATGGCGAGATTGCCCGTGCCATCCATCGAGACGTTGGCGGGGTCATCGGTGTAGTGTTGGAACTCCGCATTGCCCCAGCCCGGAATGCCATTGAGCGAACCGTCGCCCAATTCGTATGACCAATCGTTCGCATTGGGTTGCGTGCCTGCTGCGCCGTCGAACTCATCTGCCCAGACCAATTCCCATTCGTTGGCCGGAGTTTCGGCCGTCGTCGCCGCTTGGTTGTCGTGCAGTTTAACGGTGTATGTCTCGCCTGAGCCAGTGCCGTAGAACCAGAATGTAAGCGAGTTGTACGTTGACCAATCCATCGGCTCACTAAAGTTGCGCGTCATGCTGGCAGCCCCACCGCTGGTGTCGTAGTTCACATCCAACACCGTTTCGTAACGAATGGCGCGCACGGGATCGCTCAACTCTTCGGTTTCAACCGAGATGTTGCCTGCCGTGTCGAATGGATTGTGACTTTCAAAGTCATCGACGAGCGGCACAAATTCTGGGTCATCGTCTACAACGGTCAGCACCGTAATGCGCTGGAAGCCAAGTTCTGCGACGGTTGCGGATTTGAGGACAACAGCGAGTGGCTTGTCGCCATCATGCTTGTCTTCAGCGAGCGTTACGACATTAAATGCACCCGTCGTTTGCCCAGCAGGGATGATGAGCGTGCCAGAGACAGGCACAAAGTCGCGGTCAGGGATAGCGAGTGATTCGGCCGTTGCGTAATCGACCGTCACATCCTGCATCGCCTCGCGGCTCAACTCGACCGTCACCGAAATGGTGTCGCCTTCCGTCACGTCATAGCTGCTTTGGGTGAATTGCGCCGTCAACGGTGCGTCTGCGCCCGAGCTGCCCCACACAGAAACGTCATCGAGATAGTACTGATTTTGCCCCATATCGACGGAGCCAAAGCCGCCGAAAGCGTAACCATGAACTTCGGTGAGGGTCAGCCCATCGTTTGGTGCGCCGTTGCCGATCTCTTTTCGGCCGAATTCATCCCACGTATATTGGAAGAACTGCCAACCTGAGAAGTCATCGGTGATGCCTACCGAGTACCGTTCCGCATCGTCCGCTGTCGAGTCAGGGTTACGATTATCGATAATATCGAAGAAGAGTGCGCCACCCGTATTGTGACCGTAGAGCCAGAAGCAAACACCTTCG
This sequence comes from Anaerolineae bacterium, assembly GCA_030425205.1. Lineage (GTDB taxonomy): Bacteria > Chloroflexota > Anaerolineae > Promineifilales > Promineifilaceae > CALECP01. The sequence goes on along the minus strand of JAUIAP010000013.1, from coordinate 40,412 downwards.
TAGCCAATCCAATTGACGGGAACCCACTGATCGACCGTCTCGTTGGTAAAGGCGTGCGAATAGCCTGCAAACGAATTTTGCGGCAACGTCATGTCCACAACGATCGCCTTATTGCTGGGCGGCGCGTCGGGAACCTGTGCAGGGAGCGTGTCGGTAATTGACAAACTGACCGCACTACCATTGCCAGCGAAGTCGGCGAAGCCAATATTAATGGTTCCATCTTGTCCCATTGGGAGATTGCCATCTTCAAAATCATCGATCACGTCAACGCGCGTAATTAGACGGATGTCGTCAATGTAGTAGCTGGCATCCATCGGCTGCGCGCCAAATCCGCCAAAGGCGTAGCCGTTGATCTCATCGAGTGTAAACCCGTCGTTGGGTGCGCCATTGCCAATGTCCTTGCGGTTGAACTCATCCCACATGAACTCGAAGTATTGCCAGCCCGTGAAGTTGTCGGAGAGGTCAATACTGTAGCGACCCGCGTCATCGGTGATCGAGCCGGGATTGCGGTTGTCCTGAATGTCGATGAAGATGATACCGCCAGTGTTGTTGCCATAGAGCCAGAAACCGATACCCGCGTAGCTGCTCCAATCTTGGGTGAGCCACTGATCGGCCGATTCATTTGTAAACTTGTAGCTAAATCCACTAAACGAGCCAGAGGTGATAAATAAATCCTCTTGCAACACCGTATTACCAGCCACACTACCCGGCACGGGTGCTGGCGGCGATTGCGTTGTCGTGATCGCGACAGTGGACGACCCACCTGCGAAGAACTCATAACCGACGACGTTGCCATCCCCATCTTCTCCTGTGACGAGTTCAACATCTTCGTAATCTTCGATGATTAGGCCCTTGCCTGATGGCGTGTCCATCTCATCATCGATGATGGTTAACGTCGCTGAACTGGGTAGTCCTGCGTTGGCGTTGATGGGGTTGCTCAACGCCAAAACGACGGTGCGATCATCGTCATTGTCGCTGTTATCGGTCGTCGGGACGGTGAATGTTTGCAGCGTTTCGCCCGCTGCGAAAACGAGATCGCCCGTCGCCGCCGTATAGTCAACACCCGCCGTCGCCGTGCCATCGCTCGTCGCATAAGTGACAGTGATGGTGTCGGATGCCGCCGCGCTCAACGTCACGCTGATCGTCGCCGTCCCACCTTCTGGCACGTTGTACTGGCTGCTCGCAAATGCAATGCTTGGCGTGCTGACAGGATTGCCCGACGTGAACTCAAACAGGTCAAAGTCAAGTTCAACGGTTGCATCGCCCGGTGTTCCCTGAACACCTGCAATCACAAGCACAACCTCATCCAGATTACCGTTAAATGTCCCGTCGCCGCCCGTTCCCAAGTTGCTGAAGTCGCTCAACGGTGCGGTGATGCGCGTCCACCGGTCGTTGTAGTCAGCACTGGTGAACGTCGTGTCGAGACGGATCGAATCTTCCGCGCCGTTTGTCCAGCCGTTGCCATCCAGATCTTCGCGCAGCGTAATTTCGAGCGTGTATTGATCGGAGGTCGCGTTGCTTTGGTTATAAACCCACACGCTAAGCCAAGGGTCGGTTGGTGGTGTTACCTGTGCAGTATCATCAAGGTTCTTGAACGCACCGCCATAGAAACCATTTGATGGATCGGCCGCGCCCCACCCCGTGCTGAAGTAGTGCGAGCCTTCATAGGGGCGATCCGTTTCCGCACCGCCACCACCGCCCGCGTTGTCGCCACCGAAGAAACCCCAGTCGCCCACATCGCCATCATTGAAGTCATCGATCACGACAGGCGGCGGCGTGCCTGCCACCAACTCAAATAGGTCAAAATCAAGTTCAACGGTTGCATCTCCGGGTGTTCCCGTGACACCTGCAATCACGATGACGATCTCATCCAAATTACCGTTGAAGGTACCATCGCCGCCCGTGCCCAAGTTGATAAAATCACTCAGAGGTGCAGTAATTTGCACCCACTGGTCATTGTAGTCGGCACTGGTGAACGTTGTGTCGAGACGGATTGAATCTTCCGCGCCGTTTGTCCAGCCGTTGCCGTCCAAATCTTCGCGCAATGTGATTTCCAAGTTGTATCCTGTTGAAGTCGCGTTGCCTTGGTTATACACCCAGACGCTAAACTCAGCGTTCGCTGGCAACGTTGGCTGCATTGTGTCGTCAAAGTTTTTGAACGCGCCACCATAAAAACCATTGGACGGATCAGCCGCGCCCCACCCCGTGCTAAAATAGTGTGATCCTTCATAGGGGCGATCCGTTCCCGCACCGCCACCACCACCAGCATTGTCGCCACCGAAAAAGCCCCAATCTGATACATCACCGTCTTCAAAATCGTCGATGATGGTATTAGCGGTAGGCACCCTACTCGCTGGTGAGCTGTATCCTTCTTCCGGAATCGACGCTTGGGCTGACAGCACAAGCATTAGCATTAAAATGCCGAGCAAACTAGAAATCATCGTTGTTCGTCGAAATATCATCACTTCTCCTTTCATTCTGTTCTATATTAGGCATGCGTTACTGTCTTTAGGTTTTCGCTAACTTGGTGCGTGGTGCGAAAATTTCGTAACACAAACGCATTTCCATTTATTCGTTACTCTTCATTCGTTTTTTGATAAACCCGCACATAGTCAACTTCCATTCGCTGTGGGAACACCGTCGTTTCATCGGGTGAACCCGGCCAGTTGCCGCCAACGGCGACATTCATGATGATGTGGAAGGGTCGATCAAAGGGTGCGGGGAAATCGTGATTTTTTGTGTTCCAAGCGGTTTGGGTTTGGTATTTTTCGCCGTCAACGTACCAGCGAATTTCGCCCTCTTCCCATTCAATCGCGAATTCGTGGAAGTCGTCTGCGAAGATGCCTTCTTCGAGTGAAAAAGGTTTGCCCGTATATTGGTGGTTGCCTAAACCGCCGTAGTGCAACGTGCCATGAACGGTATCTGCATCATGTCCAACGAGTTCCATGATGTCGATCTCGCCGCTAGACGGCCACCCACCATAGTTGTAGGTCGATGGCAGCATCCAGATAGCAGGCCAAATACCTTGACCGTAGGGGAGCTTGGCGCGGAACTCAAATCGGCCGAAAGTCCAATCCCCCTTACCAACGGTGCGGATGCGTGCGGAGGTGTAATCTCGGCCGATATATCGCTCTTCTAGCTTCAACGCCTGAATGACTAACTTGCCATCCTCAATGAAAGCGTTCTCGGGAAAGTCGGTGTAGTACTGTAACTCGCTATTACCTCCCCCTCTTCCATTGACCTCAAATGACCATTTTTCTTCGTCAATCACCTCACCCTCAAACTCATCTTGCCACACAAGCTCCCATTCTGGGGTGGGTGTTGCCGTTGGTGGGGGTGTGTTGGTCGGTTCTGGGGTGAAAGTAGCAACGATCGTCGGCTCTACAGGCGTGGTTCCGCAGGAAATCAGCATCAACAACAAAATAATCGCCAAATGTTTTTTAATCAACATTATGTTCCTAGTCTGTGAAAGCGTTTTCACGGAAAAATATAGCGTTTATATTAGATTTTGTCAACATGATCGAAAATTTGATGGGCGGCAAACGTAGTTATTATGTTCTTATTTGTTCCGGGCCCGCAGAAGCCCGTATTCTTTGCCGCAACAGCGTTGTACCTGATATTTCTGCTCTCAAATGGCGTCAAATCGGCTCGATAAGCGATTTGACTGAAAACGCTTTCAAGTTATAATATCAGCGAGGGCTTGTTAAAAATGGGAATCAATGATGAGTGACACAGGACAGAAACGCACCACGATTCAAGACATTGCCAATGAGGCGCAGGTTTCGATTAGCACCGTTTCACGAGTGTTAAACGGCAATGTTGTGGTGCGTGAGGATAAGCGCAAGGCTGTGTTAAGCGCGGTGAAACGGTTGGAATATCGGCCGAATATCTTCGCCCAAGGACTCGCCAGTGGTCAGTCGATGACAATTGGCGTATTGACCCAACAAATCAGCAGCCCATTCTATGATGCCATTCTATATGGCCTGTTGAGCGGTTTGCGTGGCACAGGTTACTCACCCCTGATCGCAGATGGTCATATGCAAATGGACAAAGAGCAGCGTGCCATTGAGACGCTGATGCGTCGGCGAGTCGATGGTTTTATTGTTCTCGGACCAACTAGCAATGCGGACTACTTGCAAGCCCTAGCTGAGCGCGTTCCCCTAGTTGTTATTGGTCGTGATGTTTCCCCCATTCAATGTATTTCTATGGACAATTTTGGCGGTGGCTATACGGCAACCCGTCATCTAATAGATTTAGGTCATCGTAGCATTGCCCATATCACGGGCATCCCAACCCACCCCGACTCAATCGCTCGCTGCGAAGGTTATAAAAAGGCGTTGAGTGAGGCCGGGATTGAAGTGGATGACTCGTTGATTGTTGAGGGGCAGTTTTCAGAGCAGTCTGGTGTGTTGGCGGCTGAGATGCTGATGATGCGTGGACGCACGTTTAGTGCAATTTTTGTCAGCAATGACCAGATGGCATATGGTGTGCAGTTGGCGTTCTTCCGGCGGGGTATTCGCGTGCCTGATGATGTTTCAATTATCGGCTATGACGATCAGACTGTTTCCGCCTACGTTATTCCACCACTGACGACGATGCGCCAGCCAGCCGATGAGATCGGCCGAACCGCGGCCGATGCCGTATTGAAGTTGATGAAAGATGAAGAGATAGGCGAGATTCGATTTTCGGCCGATTTGATCGTTCGTGAGTCAACTGCGCGGTTTCGTTAACGGTAACGATTTGGAATGTGTTGACAACCTGTAAGTTTCGTGTATGATGAAGAAAAATGGGAACGCTCCCATTACCGAGAAGGAATTTTGATTCGCAGGTATCGCATTAATTGGTAAATCACAGCGGGTTTCTTCAAAATTCGCACCATTTAATCTGATTTAGCCAAATAATCGTCGAATCGAGAAGCAATTATGGGAACGCTCCCAAAAACAAACAAGCTGACGCTGGAAAATATTGCTGAACTTGCCGGCGTTTCACGCTCAACTGCTTCTCGTGTGCTACGCAATCAGGGCAGTGTCAGCAAAAAGGCACGCACAAAAGTGATGCGCGTTGTGGAAGAGACAGGCTTTCAACCCAACGCAGCCGCTCGCAGCCTTACGGGACATCGCACCAACATCATAGGCGTATTCATTACCGAGATCGCCCAAGCGGTTTTGAGCGACCCTTACTTCAGCAAGCTGCTAGAAGGTGTTGCCGAGGCTGCTAACGAATACGACCAGACCCTCACCCTCTTCCTGCTGCATGACACGAGCGATATCAATCAGATGACGACGCGCATCATACAAAATGCGTTTGTCGATGGCATCGTTGTCAGCAGCACAGCGAAAGACAACCCCGTTATTCCACGACTCCAGAGTGCTAACTTGCCGTTTGTCGTTCTCGGCCGGATTGATGACGCGAATGTCAACTATGTCGATGCTGATAATGTCAACGGCGCATTTACCGCTGTCAGCCATCTCATTCGACAGGGTTATCAACGCATCGGCACGATTACTGGCACAATGAACAACTATTCCGCGATTGACCGTTTGGAAGGGTACAAGAACGCGCTGCGCGTGCGTGGGCGTGCCGTCGATCCGACGTTGATTGCATACGGCGATTTTGTCATGGATAGCGGCTATGCCAATGCAAAGAAGCTGTTGGAACAAAACGTAGACGCGATATTTGCCGCTTCTGATTCCATCGCACTGGGCGCAATGCGGGCAATCGAAGATGTGGGCTTGCGGATTCCACATGACGTGGCAATTATCGGATTTGATGATCTACAGTTTGCAGAAAAAGCTAACCCACCGCTGACGACAATCCGTCAACCGATTCGGCGGATGGGCAAACTAGCTGTTGAAATGCTACACGATATAGTGACGAACAAACCGCTCCAACCAAGCCGCGTGAGTGTGCCGACAGAGCTAATTGTTCGCGCTTCAACAGGTGGCTAGAAGGTTTCGGAAAAGGGATATTTTGGAGATAAAGCGTATGTTCCACGAACAGAATGTTGGCGGTCAAACGCCTCATACTGCTTCGTGGATGAGCTACCTAATAATATAGAGAGGTCAACACCGTCTGCATAGGCGACCAACCAAACGAGACGGTGTGACCTCAATCGAAGAAGGAGATTAATCCATCAACAACTAAACATATTATCACATCCTGCACTGCTCACGAAATCATGTTTCTGCAATGGGTTCTCTCGCACCAAGTTCCTATATGCAGTTTATTGCAGTCGCCAGGATCACCCCACAAGCGAGAGAACCCAAAGACAATCAACATTTTCACTGCGTTACGACGCATGAGGAGAAGAAACATGACTAAGTCAAAATGGTATTGGATGACCTTGTTGGTCATATTAAGTTTAGTAATTGTCGCATGTGGCGGCAGTGATACGGATACTGGGGGGGATAGTGGCGATGAACCCGACACCTCCGGTGAAGTCGATACGACGACAGAAGATGACGCACCAGAGCCAACAGCTGAGCCAGCAACGACCACAGATGGCAAGACGCGGGTTCGTTGGTTTGTTGGGCTAGGCACGGGCGGCAATGAAGACCAGATCGCGCCGCAAGAAGCCCTCGTTGAAGCGTACAACGCATCACAAGACGACATCGAGTTGGTGCTTGAAATTGTTGATAATGCTCAGGCAACCGACATTCTCAACACGCAAATCGCTGCTGGCAACGCGCCAGATATCATCGGCCCTGTTGGTGTCGCTGGTTCGGCCGCATTTGTCGATGCACTGCTCGATCTGCAACCCTACATCGACGCAGACAATTACGATTTGAGCGACTTTGACCCTGCGATGGTCGCATTCTATGAATCGAATGCAGGTCAGATCGGCTTGCCTTTCGGCATTTTCCCAACCTACATCTCTTACAATATGGATCTGTTTGATGAAGCTGGGTTGGAATATCCACCATCAAAAGTCGGCGATCCCTACATCCTCAATGGCGAAGAAGTGCCGTGGAATCATGACACGGTTGCGGAAATCGGCCGAATTCTGACCGTAGATGCCAACGGCAACGACGCGACGATGGACGAATTTGATCCAGAAAACATCGTGCAGTTTGGTTATGGTGTTCAATGGGCCGACATTCGCGGTCGCCTCACCTCGTTTGGTGCCGGCTCGTTCCACGATGGCAACGGTGGTGCAGTTATCCCCGATCATTGGGCAGAGGGTGCTGAATGGTATTACGATGCGATGTGGGGTGAGCAACCGTTCTATCCCAACAGCGTCTATGGCAACAGCGATATTTTGAACGCTGGCAACTGGTTTGAGTCTGGCAATATTGCGATGGATCAGACACACCTGTGGTACGCAACCTGCTGTCTCGCTGGCTTGGAGGCGAACTGGAACATCGGCGCAATGCCAGCCGCACCTGACGGCACGACAACCGCAAAAATGCACGGCGACACCTTTGCTATCCTGCAAGGGAGCAAGAATCCTGACGCAGCGTGGGAAGTTCTTAAATGGATGCTTGGCGATGGCGCGGCTGAATTGACACAAATTTACGGTGCACTGCCTGCACGTATTAGCATGCAAGACTCCTACTTCGATGAACTGAACCAACGCGATACATTCGCCGATCAAGACATCAACTGGAGCGTTGTTACCGACGCAATGGGTTATCCAGATAATCCAAACCATGAAGCTGGCTATCCAAATGAACTTGTTGCTCGTGATGCACTCGCTACATTCGACGAACAGTTCAATAACAACCCCGACTTCGACGTACAGGCTGGCTTAGAAGAGTTGCGCGCTAACCTTGAAGGCATCTTCGACGGCGCAGACTTCACCCCTCCACCCGCTGAGGTTGATGGTGCGACAGAAGAAGACGGTGGGGAGATGGAAGAGACTGAAGGCGCAATGGACAGCGACGTGACGGGAACCGTGCGCTGGTTCGTTGGGCTTGGCACAGGTGGCAATGAAGATCAAATTCCACTTCAGGAAGCACTCGTTGAAGAGTTCAATGCGTCACAGGACAACATTGAGTTGGTTCTTGAGATCGTTGACAATGCTCAGGCAACCGACATTCTCAACACGCAGATCGCTGCTGGCAACAGCCCAGACATCATCGGCCCTGTCGGTGTCGCTGGTTCGGCCGCATTTGTCGATGCACTGCTCGACCTGCAACCATTCATCGACGCAGAGAACTATGATTTGAGCGACTTCGACCCCGCAATGGTTGAGTTCTACGCATCAAACGAAGGACAAGTCGGTTTGCCATTTGGCCTTTTCCCGACATACATCTCCTATAACAAGGATCTGTTCGACGAAGCAGGACTTGAATATCCACCATCACGCGTAGGCGATCCTTACATTTTGGACGGCGAGGAAGTTGAGTGGAATCATGACACGCTGGCAGAAATCGGCCGAATTCTGACCGTAGATGCCAACGGCAACGACGCGACGATGGACGGATTTGATCCAGAAAACATCGTGCAGTTTGGTTATGGTGTTCAATGGGCCGACATTCGTGGTCGCCTGACCTCATTTGGTGCTGGCTCGTTCCACGATGGCAACGGTAGTGCAGTTATCCCCGATCATTGGGCAGAGGCTGCTGAATGGTACTATGATGCGATGTGGGGTGAGCAACCGTTCTATCCCAATAGCGTCTATGGCAACAGCGATATTTTGAATGCTGGCAACTGGTTCGAATCTGGCAATATTGCGATGGATCAGACACACCTTTGGTACGCAACCTGCTGTCTCGCTGGCTTGGAGGCCAACTGGGGCATCGGCGCAATGCCGGCCGCTCCTGATGGCACGACAACCGCAAAAATGCACGGCGACACCTTCGCCATTCTCGAAGGCAGCCAGAACCCAGAGGCAGCTTGGGAAGTTCTCAAATGGATGCTCGGTGATGCAGCGGCTGAATTGACACAAATTTACGGTGCACTGCCTGCACGCCTTAGCTTGCAAGGTACCTACTTTGACGAGCTAAACACACGTGAGACGTTCGTCGATCAAGACATCGACTGGAGCGTTGTTACCGACGCAATGGGTTATCCAGATAATCCAAACCATGAAGCTGGCTATCCAAACGAGCTTCAAGCACGTGACGCACTCGCTACATTTGACGAGCAGTTCAACAACAATCCTGACTTTGATGTACAAGCGGGACTAGAAGAATTGCGCGACAACTTACAAGAAATCTTCGACGAAGCTGAGTAGTTGTTAGTGGCTAGAAGTGGCTGGATGCTAGATGAGAGGCCTGACTTCTCACTTGCATCCAGCCATCAGCCACTTTCTTGGAGAAAACAAAATGAGTTTCATGGATGCCTTTCAACAAGCGCGGCGCTCACGGCGCACACGCTGGCGCGATCTATCAGCAGCAAAGAAGAGAGAAGCCAAACTTGGCTATGCCTTTATTGGCATTTGGATCGTTGGGTTTTTAGTTTTCTATCTACTCCCAATGATCGCCTCCCTCGTCTTTTCGACACTCGATTTTCAGTTGGCACGTCCCGATGAGATTGAGTTTGTTGGCCTAACCCATTGGAAGCGGATGCTGTTTGATGATGAGTTGGTTTGGCAGTCCATGAGGGTCACATTTGTTTTTGCGTTGATAAGTCTCCCAATTGGTATGGCTCTAGCCTTTGGGCTGGCCCTATTGCTCAATAGTGAATCGCTGTGGGGGACAAACCTATTTCGCACTTTCTTCTACATGCCAACCATGATTCCAGCCATCGCCTCGCTTTTCATCTGGCAGGGTGTTCTGAATTCACAGACAGGCTGGCTTAATCGAATCATTGAATTCTTGACACCGTTTGAGGCAGTCGGGCTTAACGGTATCCGCTGGCTCGATGATCCTAGAACTATTTACATCGCCTACACCTACATCGGCATTTGGGGTGTTGGAAACGCCATTCTCATCAACCTGGCAGGGTTGCAAGGTGTGCCAACGTCTCTTTATGAAGCTGCAAAAGTCGATGGCGCAGGCTGGTTTCGTCGTCTGTGGAATATCACCATCCCGATGGTCTCCCCTGTCATCTTTTACAACCTGATCTTGGGCTTGGTGGGATCGCTGCAATACTTCTTAACGCCTTATGTCCTCAATGGGGGCAACGGCTATCCAGAAGGCACAACTCGTTTCTACATGATTCACTTCTTTACCAATGCATTTGGTTACGCGGATATGGGATACGGAGCGGCATTGGCGTGGTTGATATTTATTGTCGGCCTCATATTCACCTTGTTTATTTTTGGCACGGCCAAGTACTGGGTCTTTTACGCGGGAGAATAAGCGATGACGACAATTTCACAAGAACAAACCAGCTCATATGTAGGCACTCCCAGTCAAAAACATGTCTTTAAACAGAGACGAAAACTATTTAACCAAGCAGGAATCACCCTCTTCGCCCTCGCGATACTATCGCTATGGTTAATGCCATTGGCGTATGGCGCGGTTACATCGCTCAAGACAAAAGAGCAAATTTCAGACCCGTCAGGACCGATTCTGCCAGCAACGGCTCGAACCTTTGAATATGAGGGGGAAGAGTATGACGTATTCTCCGTTCCATTTGAAGATGGCACTGTGCGTGAGCTTGCACTGGTTAATCGAGGGCGACAGTCGAGTGAGTTTATCGATCCCAGCAATCCAGAAGCCGGTCTGATCGCATGGGAAGGTATATGGCGACAGCTAGACGCTGCGCGCGAGATTTCCCCTACTTGGAGCAACTACTCTGAGGCGTGGACGTCGATTGACTTTGCACGTCTGCTTGCTAATACATTTTTCTACGCATTTGTCGGTATGGTAGGAGCAGTCACATCGGCCGCATTTGTCGCCTATGGTTTTGCCCGCTTCAACTTTCCGGGCAAGAACATCCTCTTCATCATCTTGCTTTCCACCATTATTTTGCCTCCGCAAGTGACACTTGTACCAACCTACGCTTTCTGGGTTCGGCTGGGATTAGTGCCTTCTTGGTGGCCGTTACTCCTTCCGCAGTTCTTTGCCAACGCCTATAATGTCTTCTTCTTGCGTCAATACTTCCTGACGATTCCAAAAGAACAGGAAGAGGCGGCAACGATGGACGGCGCAGGGCCGTTACGCACCTTCTTCTCAGTCATCCTGCCACAGTCAGGACCGGCACTGTTGGCAATTAGTCTGTTCCACTTCTTCTTCGCATGGAATGATTTCTTCAACCCGCTGATCTATCTAGCTGGCGCGAGAGACAAGGTACCGATCACGGTTGGGCTAACATTTTTCAACGGAATTTACGGCTCTCAACCCCAGTTGATCCAAGCGGCCGCCATCATGACCCTGTTTATTCCGCTGATCTTCTTCTTTATGGCGCAGCGGTACTTCATTCAGGGGATTGTGATCACAGGGAATAAATAGAGGACGACTACAAGGGATGTTAAAACAAACGGATTGTCGAACTGATTGCAATCCGTTTATTCCCTTAATCCACTGTCGTATCAAAGTCTAAACAGAGAGTGAATAACGACAAGGAAACACCCATGAGACGTGTTGCTAGGTTTGTGCTGCTGATCACATTGTTTTTACTCATTGGGTGCGCGTCGCAACAACCTGCCACCCCTGCACCAACGGAGACCATTGCGCCAACAGCAACGGCTGTTCCACCCACGCCGACCGTGATTCCGCCGGGTTTGTACGTCGATGCGAGTGCGCCAAGTGCGCCGATCAGTCCGCTTGTTTACGGAACAAACTATGGCCCATGGCTCGTCGTGACGGTTGATGTGCAGGATGAGTTTGCAGAGTCTGGCTTAACCTATTTGCGCTTTCCCGGCGGTCGCTATGGCGATACGTATGATATGAAAGAGTATCAAATCGACCAATTTATGGATTTGAAGGCGGTCATTGATGCGGAGGTGACGATCAGCGTGCGGCTGTTGGGCGGATCACCAGAGGATGCAGCCGAAATCGTGCGTTATACCAACATCGAAAAAGGGTACGGCGTGACGTATTGGAGCATTGGGAACGAACCCAGTTTGTACAGCGCGTTGCAGAATGCGCCAGAGTGGGATACGGCATTTTATAACGCACAGTGGCGCGAATTTGCCGAGGCGATGTTGGCGGTTGATCCAGATATTCAGCTATTGGGGCCAAACATACACCAGATTGCGGCCGACGAAAATGATCGGCCGAAAGATGACAACGGCCTAGATTGGCTTAACGAATTTTTGCAGGTCAACGGCGATATGGTTGATGTGGTGACGTTTCATCGTTACCCCTTCCCCATCAGTCGCACTGAGCCAATTCCAACGTTTGAGCAGTTGCGCGACAATCCCCCAGAGTGGGACACAATTATCCCCGCCGTGCGCGAAACGATCCGCGAGATTACAGGTGAAGACAAGCCGATTGGGATTATGGAGATTAACTCCAACTATACCGATGTTTCAACGTTTGAGTATTCGCCTGATGGATTCTACAACGCGATTTGGTGGGGGGATGTGCTGGGGCGTTTTATCAATCAAGAAGTTGAGATGGTGACGCACTTTGCGTTGCAGAATAAGATATCGGGTTGGGGAATGTTGGGGCGAACGGAACCTCGACCGACCTATTTCGTCTATCGGATGTATCAAAATTTTGGCGACGAACTGCTGTTTAGCAGGTCAGATCAAGAATATATTTCGATTGTGGCGGCGCGGCGCGACGATGGCGCAGTGACGGTGATGATTATCAATCGAGGGGCGGACGCGGTAGAAGTGCCGCTAGAGATTGTAGGCGTCGACACAACGCAAGCGAGCGAAGTTTGGCGATTGGAGCCCGATGTCTTTGCTGATAATTTAGGCGTACAGACGGTTGGTGAGCGTGTTGAACTGCCCGCCACGTCGATGACATTATTTGTGTTTCCCTGATAGTCTCGCCCTTGCTGCGCGATTTGAGCATGCGGGGTTAGATAAACGGCTTGAAATTGGGCGTCTCAGTCACATCCGAAGCCGTTTAGTTAGCCTCTACGGATATTGATTCATGAGGTGGATTTTACTGTTCACTGGTTATTGGGTTCTGCTCACCGGGTGCGCGAATGTGCCGACAACGGGCAGAACGACGGACACACCAGCGGCGATTGCGCCAACGAGTATACCGACTGAGCGAGCCGTACCGACGGATGGGGCGGAGCTTGCTCCGATTGAGCCTGAGCCAACGGACGAACCGACTCCAACACTGGAACCAACCATAGAGGCGGCGGTCTTGCTGCCCTACTTAGATGCGAACTTGCCGATTGAAGAGCGGGTTGAGGATCTGCTGGCGCGCATGACGTTGGAGGAGAAGATCGGGCAGATGACGCTGATCGAGAAGGACAGTATCTCGCCTGAGCTGGTGACGGAGTTTGGCATTGGGGCAATCTTAAGCGGCGGCGGTGGCTCACCAGAGGGGAACAACACACCGGAAGGGTGGCTTGAAATGGTGAGCAGCTATCAGGCGGCCGCATTGGAGACGCGCTTGGGAATTCCATTGTTATATGGGGTCGATGCTGTACACGGACATAGCAACGTGATGGGGGCGGTTATTTTTCCGCATAACGTCGGGCTAGGGGCGACGCGGAATGCGGGGCTTGTTGAGGAAATCGGCCGAATTACCGCCCTAGAAACCCTCGCCACTGGTATCCACTGGAACTACTCCCCCGTCCTCGCTGTGCCGCAAGATATTCGTTGGGGGCGTGCCTATGAAGGTTACAGCGAAAATACGGAACTTGTTACACTGCTTGGCAATGCGCTGCTCGTCGGAATGCAAGGCGAGAATCTAAGCGACCCCACCACCCTGCTCGGTACGCCGAAACATTGGGTGGCTGACGGCGCCGCAGAGTGGGGAACATCGACAACGGGTGATTACATCATTGATCGCGGCGATGTGACCAAAATCGATGAGGCAGAGTTGCGCCGTGCCCACATTGCACCATATATTGCCGCCATCGAAAATGGCGCGATGAGCGTCATGATCTCCTACAGCAGTTGGCAAGGCACAAAGATGCACGCCGAAGCCTATCTCATCAACGAAGTGCTAAAGGATGAACTCGGTTTTGATGGGTTTATCGTTTCAGATTGGCAAGCGATTGACGAAATAGAAGGGGATTACTACAGCGATGTCGTGACAGCGATCAATGCAGGGATCGACATGAACATGGTTCCCACCGACTATCGTGGATTTATAAGCAACTTGCGCGAGGCAGTATTAAATGGGGATGTGTCTAGCGAGCGGATCGACGATGCGGTCAGGCAGATTTTGAAAGTCAAGTTTATGTTGGGGTTGTTTGAGGAACCGATGCACGATGGCGCTCTCCTCTCGCAGATTGGTACTCCCGAACATCGAGAAGTGGCGCGACAAGCGGTGCGTGAATCACTTGTGCTGCTTAAGAATGAAAATGGTGCGTTGCCCCTTTCTTCTATAGAAGAGAACCGCATTTTTATTGCGGGACAGCACGCTGACGATATGGGTTTGCAGAGCGGTGGCTGGACGATCGAATGGCAAGGTTTTTCAGGCGAGCTGGTTGGCGGCACGTCGATTTTAGAGGGTATTGCCGCAAAAACTGACGCGGAAATCGTGCATGACCGCTTTGGGAATTTTGAACAAGTCGAGGGAAATGCAGACATTGGCATCGTTGTGATTGGAGAGCGACCCTATGCCGAAGGGCAGGGAGACCGCGCCGATTTAACGATCAACACAACGCTGATCGAGCGAATGCGTGAGCGTGCCGATACCGTGATCGTGATTTTGGTGACGGGTCGGCCGCTAATCATCACCGAAGCGTTGCCATTGGCAGATGCGTGGGTGGTTGCATGGTTGCCCGGCAGCGAAGGGGCTGGCGTTGCTGACGTTCTCTTTGGCGAACACGACTTCATGGGCAGGTTAGCCTACTCATGGCCACGCTCAATAAGGCAACTACCATTCAATTTTGACAATTTACAAGCGGAGGGATGTGATGCACCATTGTTTCCGTTTGGCTATGGCTTGAGTTATGGGGACGATGGGGCCGTTGATGTGATTGACTGCCCTTAAGTTATGCGTATTGCGTACTGCGTGTTGCGTAGGAAGAAACAGTCTACACATTACACAATACGCAATACGGAGAAAGATGTGACGATAAAGATAGAAGAACGAATTGACGACCTGCTAAATCAAATGACGTTGCTTGAGAAAATCGGGCAGATGACGCAGGTTGAGAAGAATAGCATTGAAGTAGCGGACATTAAGCGCTTGGGGATTGGCTCGATTTTGAGCGGTGGGGGTGGGAACCCTGAGCTGAACAATCCCAGCGAGTGGCGCAAAATGGTCACGACGTTTATCGAAGCGTCGTTGGAATCACGTTTAGGGATTCCGCTGATTTATGGCTCCGACGCGGTGCATGGGCATAACAATGTCTATGGGGCGACCATTTTTCCGCACAATATTGGCTTGGGGGCAACCCGCGATCCCGACTTGGTGCGGCGCATTGCCATAGCAACGGCGCGAGAGATGGAGGCGACGAATGTGCTTTGGAACTTTGCGCCAGCCGTTTCTAACCCGCGTGACATTCGCTGGGGACGCACGTATGAGGGGTATTCGCAGGATGTTGAGGTGATTTCAGCATTGGGGCGGGCTTATGTCGAGGGGCTGGTCGAGATGGGAGCATTGCCATCAGTCAAGCATTTTGTGGCAGATGGGGGGACGACGTGGGGGAGTTCGACGCGGGTTTCGGCCGAAAATATGGCCCTGATCGATAATGACCCCACGCTCGCCAACACCAAAGTCGGCGACTGGATGTTCCACTATTTGCAGCTCGGCGCGTGGAAACTCGACCAAGGCATTAGCGACATCGACGAAGAGACGCTACGCCGCGACCATCTGCCGCCATACCTTGCCGCAATCGAAGCAGGCGCCCTCAACGTGATGGCCTCCTACAGTTCGTGGGATGGCAAGCGGATGCACGCGCAACATTATTTGTTGACAGATGTGTTAAAGGGAGAACTTGGATTTGCGGGATTTGTCGTCACCGATTGGGAAGCGATTGACCAAATTGATGATGACTTTTACACAGCGGTTGTGGCGGCGATCAATGCGGGCATCGACATGAACATGGTGCCGTTTAAGTACCATCGCTTTATCACGACATTGCAGCGTGCGGTCGAGTGTGGAGACGTGTCGATGGCGCGGATCGATGATGCGGTACGGCGCATTTTGCGCGTCAAAATGCAGTTAGGGCTGTTTGAAAAACCGATGTGCGACACACCACTTTCCGTTGTTGGCAGCGCGGAACATCGGGCGCTTGCGCGAGAAGCGGTGCAAAAATCGGCCGTGCTGCTCAAAAATGACGCGAACTTGCTCCCCTTACCCGCCGACACTGAACATATCCTAGTCGCTGGTGAAGCGGCGCATAGCGTCGGCTATCAATGTGGCGGTTGGACGGTCGAGTGGATGGGCAAGCCAGGCGCGATTACGCCGGGAACGACGATTTTGGAAGGACTGCGGGCGCAGAGCGATACGGAAATTGTGTTTGACCCCGCTGGTGAGTTTGAGCAAACGGCTCCGATAGGGCTGGTTGTGTTGGCGGAAGAACCGTATGCGGAGGGGATGGGGGATCGAGAGGATTTGCGGTTATCGGCCGAACACATCGCCCTCATTGAGCGTGTCCGCAGCAAGGTCGAGAAGCTGATCGTCATTTTGATGTCGGGCCGTCCACTGATTATCACTGACCAATTGCCACAAATGGACGCATTCGTCGCCGCATTTTTGCCCGGCTCAGAAGGGAACGGGCTGGCTGACCTTTTGCTCGGTGCGGTTCCGTTTACGGGGAAACTCTCTTATGTTTGGCCGCGTTCAATGGAACAAATTCCACTCAGTGCGCAAAATGGACAAACTCCGCTGTTCGACATTGGGGATGGATTGACAACATAAACAACAATTGACGTAGGGGCTAGGTAAACGGCGCATGATCTTGATAGACCTAAAATAAAGTGCCGTTTATCTCGCCTTTCTTCGTGAATTGTCAAACAGGGCGAGACAAATGGCGTTGACCTTCGAACGGGTTAAATTTCGCAGCCATTTGCCTAGCCCCTACGACACGATAATACATTCGCTGGTAGGGATTTTATGACAGGGGAAATTTATATTGGTGATACGCCACTATTTCAGGCAGACAAGCGCATAATGGGCGACTATTGTCAGATGTTGGGAGAGAGTTTTTACAAAATTTCCAACTATGACCAGATGCCGCCATTTTTCATGAGCATCGTCAGCGTAGCCGACCATTGGCTATTTGTTTCTAGCACGGGCGGCTTGACGGCGGGGCGGGTCAATGCGGAGTCAGCCCTATTTCCTTATTACACAGATGACAAAATCACTGAGAACAGCGACAACACGGGAGTTCTCGCGCTCTTGCTTGTTCAGAAAGAGGAGCGACGCTACCTGTGGGAACCGTTTTCACGCTCCTGTGGTGACGTGTATCAGGTTGAGCGCAATCTCTATAAAAACGTCACGGGTGACAAGCTAATCTTTGAAGAGCGCAATCACGATCTGGGGTTGACCTATCGCTATGCGTGGCGAACGAGTCCACGCTTTGGTTTTGTGAAGACGAGTTGGCTGCAAAATGACGCAGATACAGCCCAAACGGTTGCGCTACTCGATGGATTGCAAAACATACTGCCGTTTGGGGCATCGGTTGCATTACAAACGTCGCTCAGCAATTTGCTCAATGCGTATAAGCGCAGCGAGCTAGAGCCAGAATCGGGGCTGGGAATTTTCGCGCTCAACGCGACGCTAACCGATTTGGCGGAGCCGAGCGAGTCGTTGAAGGCGACGACCGTGTGGCGGCTTGGGTTGGATGACGCAAAGGTGCTGCTGTCAAGTGAGCAGGTGGCGACGTGGCGAAAGGGAAAGGCGGTTGTTGAAATAGCGGAAGTGCGCGGTCGGCGCGGCGCGTATCTGATTGCGGCTGAACGAACGCTGGAAAGTGGCGCGGAAGAGAGCTGGCACATTGTGGCGGAGGTCAATCAGGATCACGTAGCGATTGCCGCTCTATTGAACGAGTTGCGTGGGAGCGACGTAGCGACGCAGTTGGAGGCGGATATTGCAGAGGGGAGTGCGGGGTTGCGAAAGATCGTGGCGAGTGCGGACGGGCTGCAATTTTCGGCCGATACCCTCACCGCCAATCACCACTTTGCCAACGTCCTCTTCAACACGATGCGCGGCGGGATCTTCGCCAACAACTACATCATCGACAAAGTCGATTTACACAATTTTATTGAGCAACGCAATCACGCCACTTACAACAAAAATAGGGGGTTGCTTGAGCGACTGCCCGAGAATTTCCCCTATGCAAGGATGTTGGAGGAAGCAGCAGAAAGTGGGTCTGCGGACTTACAACGACTTGTCTATGAATATCTGCCATTGACTTTTAGTCGCCGACATGGTGATCCGAGCCGTCCATGGAACCAATTCTCGATCAACATCACCAATGACGACGGCTCACAGCGGCTCGACTATCAGGGCAACTGGCGCGACATCTTCCAAAACTGGGAGCCGCTCGCGTGGAGCTATCCTGAATTTGTCGAGGGGATGATTTCAAAGTTCCTGAACGCAACGACGGCCGATGGCTATAACCCCTATCGCATCACGCGGGACGGCATCGAATGGGAGAAGCCCGATCCTGAAGACCCGTGGGCGAATATCGGCTATTGGAGCGACCACCAAATTGTCTATCTCGAACGGCTGCTTGACATTTCGCGCCGCGTGCATCCCAACAAGCTGCAATCGCTGCTGCACCAGCCGATTTTTAGTCATGCCGACGTGCCGTATCGCATCAAGCCGTACAGTGAGATTTTGCAGGATGCGTATGACACGATTGTGTTTGATAAATCGGCCGATCGGGAAATCGAAAAACGTGTCCAGTCCAATGGAGCCGACGGCAAACTGATGCAGGATGCAAACGGTAACGTGCTGCACGTCAACATGGCTGAAAAGCTACTACTACTGCTGCTAGTCAAGCTCGGCAACTTTGTGCCAGAGGGCGGCATCTGGATGACGACGCAGCGGCCTGAGTGGAACGACGCGAACAATGCGCTCGTCGGCAAAGGGTTGTCGGTCATTACACTCGGACACCTGCGCGGCTACATCGCCTTTTTGTCTGAACTGCTGACAAATGTTGAAGCGGTGCAGTTAAGCCATGAACTAGCGACGCTTTTTGAAAATATCCAGTCCGTTTTTGTAGAGCATGAGGCGCGATTGGATGGCACATTTGATGACACGACGCGACGCACGATGCTGGATGCGCTGGGTGAGGCAAATAGCGACTATCGCTGGGACATTTACGAGTCAGGATTGAGTGGGCAGATCAATAAAGTTAACGGGAACGAGGTACGCGACTTTTTGGCACTAGTGCAACGCTATATCGACCATTCGCTGCTCGCCAATCGGCGCAACGATGACCTGTTTCACACGTACAACGTCTTGACGCTCACAGATGACGGAGCCGAGATCAGCCATTTACCAGAGATGTTGGAGGGGCAGGTGTCGGTTTTGGCATCGGGGCTGTTATCGGCCGATCAATCCCTCACGCTGCTCAAACAACTGCGCAACAGCAAGCTCTATCGGAAAGATCAGCACAGCTATTTGCTCTATCCAGACAAGGAGTTGAAGGGGTTCTTGGGGAAGAATCGGGTTTCGGCCGAAAAAGCGCAACAATCCCAACTGATCGCCAGCGGCAACACCGACATACTGCGAGCAGACGAAAACGGCGACTATCACTTCAATCCCAGCTTCCGCAACGCCAAAAGCGTTCGTGCCGCGCTCGACACGCTTACCGATGATCCAAATTACAGCGAAGAGGATGCAGCATACCTACTCGATCTGTTCGAGGAAACATTCAACCACAAAGCGTTTACGGGACGTTCTGGTACATTTTTCGCCTTTGAGGGTCTAGGCAGCATTTACTGGCATCAGGTGTCGAAGCTGTTGCTGGCAGTGCAGGAAACCGCGCTGCGGACAGGCGATCCTGCGTTGGTGGATGCGTATTATGACGTGCGTGCCGGAATCGGCTTTAACAAATCACCTGACGTATACGGCGCATTCCCGACCGACCCCTATTCCCACACGCCTGCCAACGAAGGGGCGAAACAGCCCGGTATGACTGGGCAGGTCAAAGAAGAGATCATCACACGCATGGCTGAGTTGGGTGTTTCAATTGAGAACGCCCAGCTCTCATTCGCGCCAACCATTTTGCGCGAGCGTGAATTCAGCTCATCACCCACGCAATTTGCATACATCAACATACACGGCGTGGCGCAATCAATTGCTCTACCAAAAGCGTCACTTGCCTTTACACACTGTCAGGTGCCAGTCGTCTATCAGCGCGGTACAGAGGCTCAAATCGTGGTGCACTATCAAGACGGACGTGCAGAAACCGTCGGCGGTTCGACGCTCGACGTTGAGACAACCCGCGCTATTTTTGAGCGAACAGGAAAGGTGCAGAAGTTAGACGTTTCGGTGACAATAAACGTTTTAGAGAATCTCCAATAATCCCACAAATGACAATACTATTACCAACACCAAGACACCTAACACTTAACGACGGATCGTGCGAGTTGCCCGAGAATGGGTTTGTCGTGCTGAACAGCGCGGACAATCAGGCTTTGCGACTGGCGGGTCAGCAGCTTTGTGGTGCGCTAGGCTGGGAGATGGTTGCCGGGTATCTACCGAGTGACCAGCCAGCGATTCAGTTAAACCAACTGCCAAACTGTGTGCCGCATCCACAGGGGTATGAGTTGACGATTGAGGCGGGGGTTGGGGTGGTGATTTCGGCCGAAACTCCCAGCGGTATCTTCTACGGCGCACAAACCGTCCTGCAACTGATCGCCCAACACGGCCACAGCTTGCCAATGCTGCGTGTGCGCGACTGGCCTGATTTCCCCAATCGCGGATTTATGCTCGATGTGAGCCGCGACAAAGTGCCGACGATGGAGACGCTTTACGCCCTCGTTGAGATGCTGGCAGGCTGGAAGATCAACCAGCTTCAGCTTTATACTGAGCATACGTTTGCCTATCGTCAGCATCCAACCGTTTGGGCAGAGGCATCACCGATGACCGGTGAAGAGATTCTTGCACTCGACGCATTTTGTCGTGAGCGATTTATTGAACTTGTGCCAAACCAGAATACGTTTGGCCATATGCGCCGCTGGCTGACACAGCCAGCGTACAAACATCTCGCCGAAGCACCCGACGGATGCGATACCCCTTGGGGCTGGTTCGATGAGCCGTTTACGCTTAACCCGAGTGATCCCGAGAGTTTAGAGTTGGTGCGTTCGCTGTTTGACGAACTGTTGCCCCACTTTTCGAGCGCGCAGGTCAATGTCGGGCTAGATGAAACGGTTGATCTGGGCGGTGGTCATAGCAAAGAGTTGGTCGTGGAAAAGGGGGCAGGGCGCGTCTATCTCGATTTTCTGCTCAAGATTTACAAGGACGTGAAGCGACGCGGCAAAACGATGCAGTTTTGGGGGGACATTTTGATGAATCATCCCGAACTTGTGCCAGAGTTACCGCGTGATGTCATTGCGTTGGAATGGGGATATGAGTCGTTCCACGATTTTGCGGGGCATGGGGCGATTTTTGCCAAGTCTGGAATTCCGTTTTACGTCTGTCCGGGAACATCGAGTTGGCGGACGGTGGCAGGGCGGACAGACAATGCGCTGGAGAATTTACGGAATGCGGCCGCAAGTGGGCTGAAAAATGGGGCAGTAGGCTATTTGATTACCGATTGGGGAGATGAGGGACATTGGCAGCCGTTACCCGTCAGTTATGTTCCGCTGGCGTATGGAGCAGGGTTGGCGTGGGGGCTGGATGCAAATGTGGAGATGGACGCGGCGGCGGTGGCGAGTCGGTTTGCGTTTCGGGATTCGGCCGAAATTATGGGTAAACTCGCCTTTGATCTCGGCAACGTCTATCAGACAACAGACATCCAGCAGTTCAACAGCACGATCTTATTCAACGCGCTGCAAGCAACGCCAGAGGTGATTCAAAACCATTTGAATAATGAGGATGAGACGGTTGTCGAGCGACTGCAAAAGACACAGACGCAAATTGAAGAGATCCTCAGTCGTCTTGAAGATGTCGAAATCGATCTGCCCGATGCTGACCTGATCCGTCATGAATTTACATGGGCGGGCCATATTCTGCGCCATGCCGTGCAGCGGATTTTGTGGGTGAAGAATGGCAAAGATGCAGATGAGGCGCAAAAGCTGGCACGCGCAGCACATCAACTCATCGCCGATCACGATACGGTTTGGCACGCCCGCAATCGGCAGGGTGGGTATCGGGAAAGTCGGGAGCGATTGGAGAAAATGGTGGAGAGTTATGGCTGATTTACTTGTAAAACTGTACGACCTTCCGCCAATCGCCTCGGCAATCGAAAAACAGACTGCACAGGGCATTCGCATTATCCGCGCGATGTCGCCCAATAAGCGGCAGGTGGTGGCATGGGTGTTGGAACACTTTGGGGATTTTTGGGCGAGTGAAGCGGACGTGGCGTTTAGTCGCTCTCCGATTAGCTGCTTTATCGCGCTTGAGGGAAACAAAATCGTCGGCTTCGCGTGTCATGACGCGACGCACAAGAATTTCTTTGGTCCCACTGGGGTACATCCTGACTATCGCAAGCGGTCGATTGGAACGGCGTTGCTATTGGCGTGTCTGCACGCGATGCGCGATCAGGGGTATGGGTATGCGATTATTGGGGATGCGAGTTCGGCCGAATATTACGCAAAAACGGTCGGCGCAATTGTTATTCCGGATTCATCACCGGGCATTTACCGCGATCTCCTCACCACTTAACATCCGCAATTCCTGTGAAGCAGAAAGCCCCACTTCTGTTTTATGGACGAACGCTGCTAAGAGCTTTTGATGAGCGATATTCCAATTCGCAAACTTCTCGCGCTGTGGCTAGGCTGGGCGATCATTGTAATCGCCTTTCAGCTTTTCGTCACAGCACGCTTTGCCCCAGCGCGTCCTGATGATGTGCTGATGTGGACAGCGACGGAGACGACCGCCAAGAGTCAGAACGATCAGCCGATGTTAATCGACCCTGTCCTAAACGAGTTGGTGTCGTGGGATTCGGAGTTTTACCTGTCGATTGCGATCAACGGTTACGACGATCCGGGCGTGCGGACAGTCGAACGAGAGGGGACAAGCTATTCACTCAACTACGCCTTTTTTCCACTCTACCCCTTATTGATAAGGGCGTTTTCGTATCCGCTGACACTGTTTGGATTGAGCGAAATTGGGACGGCGACACTGGCAGGATTAGTGATTGCCCTGCTGGGAACGTTCGTGGGGGTGATCGCCCTCTATGATCTGACTCAGCCAATTTTAGGTAAAGATGGTGCAATGCGCGCCGTTTTTTATCTGCTGATATTTCCGACGAGCTTCTTTTTTGCCCAAGTTTATAGCGAAGGGTTGTTCATTGGCTTGGCGTTTGGCTCACTGGCGATGATGCAGCGTAAGCACTATTTGTGGGCGGCAGTGCTGGCGGGATTTGCGGTCACGACGCGGGCGGTTGGGGTCGCGTTGGGTTTGGCGTTGATTGTGCAGCGATTGAATGATGCGCCCAAATTGACACGGCGCGTCTTGATCGATGCAGGTTCATTGGCAGCAATACCAGCGGGATTCTATCTGGTTTGGTGGTCACAACTTGGCGCAGGGTTTCAGTTTGTGCAGGGCAACTTTTTTGGCAATGGCGTCTTAGCGATCTGGTCCTCGCTGCTAGCGTGGCGGGATGTGTTGCCAGCACTGTGGGGGGAGCATACGATGTGGACGGGAGCAGTTCCCGCGCAAACGGGTGTCTACTACGCGCTTGAGTTTGCGGTGATTGTGTTGAGTGCGCTTGCTATATTTTCGGTGCGAAAAGAGCGGGCTATCTTTGCGTTTAGCCTGTTTGCGTGGGCGATTGCCGTGTTTAACGGGTCGCCGCACAGCATGATTCGGTATATGTTGGTGCTGCCAGCGATGTATATTTTTTTGGCACGGATGGGAAATCGGCCGATGTTCGACAGACTGTGGACATTGATCTCTGTTTTGCTATTTGGGCTGTTAGTGACACTATTTTCGTTTGACTTTTGGGTAGCTTGAGAAGAACACAGGTCGAAGAAATTATGATGAAGTCGTTTGTTTTGTCTATCTTAGCATTGCTCACTGTCGCATGCGCGTTGCAGCCCGTGACGGAGCCGCGACGGTTTAATCCTGCGCTGGAGCCGACGTTGTTGCCTGCGCGAGTTTCGGCCGAAAAACCGACCTATACGGTCGAACGCGGAACGGTTGCAGAGATTATTACATTGCAAGGACGCGTCGGATCGGTGATGGAAGTGTCGGTTGAGTCAGCGCGGGAGGGACAGATCGCGTCGGTGCTTATGCAGAGCGGTGCAGCCATTGTGGCGGGCGACGTGCTGGCGTTGTTGGACACAGCGGAGATCGACTTCGCATTGACAGAGGTTGAGCGGGGGCTGGAATCGGCCGAAGCACAATTCGAATCACTACGCGAAGCACTCTCATTACAACGCGACATCGCCGCCCTAAACCTTGAACGTGCCAACTTGCAGCTAACGGCCGCTCAGGAACAAGACGCAACAGAGACAGAACTGCGCGTTTTGCAAATTGACGTTGACCTCGCACAGATCGCGCTTAGCCAGCTGGAGGAAAATCCAAATCCGGACTTACAGTCAGAGATAGAGATGTTACAGCAGCAGCGCGACCAGTTGTTGGCGGAGAAGGAGCGAATGAAATTGGTCATTTCGGCCGATGGTGACCTCGTCAACTTTAACTTGCAAGCAGGCGCACGGGTGCGCGCAGGGCAAGTGATTGGCACGCTCGTCAATCACGACCAAACCATTCTTTGGGCAGACGCAAATGAAGGGACGCTGGCCCAATTGGAAGAAGGGATGAGCGTGCAGTTGGCATTGCCTGATAGTGCTGAAACGTTTGCGGGCGTGATCGAGCGGTTGCCGTTTCCGCATGGGATTGGCGGCGGGCGTGAGGGAGCGGTGGGAATTTCGGCCGAAAATCTCCCCCCACTCTCCAGCCGCGTCAATATCACAATTACCGTTGCCGCTAGCGACAACACGCTCTGGTTACCACCCGCCGCGCTGCGCGAATTTGCGGGGCAACCGTTTGTGATTGTGCAAAATGGGGAAAGTGAGCAGCGTGTTGATGTTGAGGTTGGGCTGTCGAGTGTGGGGCGGGTTGAGATTTTGGATGGTTTGCGTGAAGGGGCTACGATCGTTGCGCCGTAGCAGCAACGATACCATGGCCATGCGACGACGCAACTCACTTCGACATGCGGGATGGAATTACGCAGCAAGCGGATTTTACTTTGTAACGATTTGCACCCATCAACGGCAATGCCTCTTTGACCATGCCGAATTTCGCGCCATTATTGAGCAGCAATGGCAAAAAATCCCCGCGATAAAATCTGCAACGTTGGTGCAATTAGACGAATGGGTCGTTATGCCAAATCATGTTCACGGCATCATCGTGATTGTTGATGGGTTGCCGATTGATGCGCCGCGACCAACTAAGACCATATCAGGTTCAATCGGAACGTTGGTTGGTACGTTCAAGTCGTCGGCCGCAAAACGCATCAACAACAAAATCGGTGAGTACGGCTCACCGATTTGGCAACGTGGTTATTACGACAAAATTATTCGCAATGAACGTCAATTAAATGCGATTCGACAATACATCATTGACAATCCCACACGATGGGCCGAAGACCGCGAAAATTTGGATTACATGCTAAAAGAGATGACATACCACCCATCGTAGGGGTTAGGCAAACGGTGCACGATTAATGATCGGCGCGGTGTCAATGCCGTTTGTCTCACCCCGTGTTGTGAACATAATTGGCAACGGGGCAAGATTTATCGCCGTAGGGGTTAGGCAAACGGTGCGCGATTGATGACCGGCACGGTGTCAATGCCGTTTGTCTCACCCCATTTTGTGAATGTGGTTGGCACCGGGGCGAGAATTATCGCCGTAGGGGTTAGGCAAACGGTGCGCGATTTGTGACCGCCACGGTGTCAATGCCGTTTGTCTCACCCCGTGTTGTGAACGTTGTTAGCAACGGGGCTAGATAAACGGCGTGAGCTTGTGCGTTGTTTTGGCATTTGGAGCCGTTTACCTAGCCCCTACGCGAATGTATGATTTGTGGGTTATCGCGTTGGGTTGGGAAAACGGTAGAATTAGTGAATGAAGCGTTTCAAGTGTCTCCTTTTGTTGATATTTGCCCTGGTCATAGGATGTGATTCGGCCGATCCTACCCCCCTCGCACAAATCCAGCCTACGACAATCAAAACTGCTACTCCAATTCCAACGCCATCGCTAACTCTCACCGCAACCGGTCAGCCTTCACCAATGCAAACAGAAACCTCAACCAAGACCCCCACACCAACTCAAACACCGACTTTGGCGGCTACCTCAACTGTAGTTCCAACCGAAACGCCGCAACCATCTACGCCATTTCCAAGTTGGGTTAATGATCAGACTCAGCCTGTATTTTTTGCTGCAAGCTATGGTAGTCATCGCGATGCGCCTGACAATGCTGTTTCACTATTCAATGCTGATAGTGGTGAACGAATTGATTTTGTAACGAGTCGATCTGTGTCTCCCAAATGGATACTTGAAGACGATCAGGTTTACGTCAGATTTGGTTATCCAACTATCAACGGCGTGAAGCCAGAATTTCATGAGCTATTGAATGTTGATACAGGTGAAGTTACCAAAATTCCCACAACAAATGAGAGGTTCGGCTATCAATCACCAGATGGTTCTCAAATTATCTACACAGAGATTGACGATGGCATCGTGCAGATAACGCTTCGCAATTTAGAAAACGAGTCTGAAAAAACGGTAGCTGGTCTGTTCGACAATAAAAATGCTAGTTACGCTAGCGCAAAATGGACGACCGATAGTCGATTTTTCGCAATTGAGCAATTGGGCAAAGACGGAAAGGGGGTAGGTGTATACAACTTTCATGGGGAGCCATACCGCCTTTATGATAACATCTCTATGATCGACTGGTCTCCGACATTGCCCCACCGACTGCTATATAACCCAGATAGCAACTATCAACGTGCGTGTATTCTCGACTTAGAAAGTAGTGACGCTAATTGTTTAGAAGTAGTTGATGAATGGCGAGAGTTTTATGGAAACAACACCTTTAATTTTAGCTGGATGCCAACAGGCAACTCTGTTAGCTTCAGTTATTGGGATTACAGCGGCAAAGCGGGAGTGTGTACTATATCAATAGATACGGAAGCAACTACCTGCCCACTCACAACAAAAGATTTCGCATCTTTGAAAGAAGCATATCCTGTAGCGTATGTAAGACACTATGTATGGTCACCAGACGAAAAATATTTAACTATTTTTGCAAATCCATTTGTTCCAGCAAGTGATGACGGTTCACTGATGGTGGCTGGAGTTTTGAATGTTGAAAGCGAAAAGATGATATGGTTCGACTCGACCACATATTTCTCATATGGAGACTTGTTATCTGACATCTGGCGACCTGAAGTAACAGGCGAGAATTAGCTTTTCTTCCAACCCCAAAACACACACATCCAAACTCCTTTCTTCAAACCATCAATGACAATCATCATTTTGACATTACGGCGGCTATGGGCGCAACGCGGATTAACATTGGCGACGCTGACGGGGTTGACGGTTGCGTTGACGCTGATGATGACCGTGCCGCTGTATGCGGATGCGGTTAATTTTCGCATTTTGCAGGAGCAGTTGAGCAGCCAAACGGAGCGCAATAATCGACCGCCCTTTGCCTATCTCTACAACTACATCGGGGCGTGGAATGGCGACGTGACGTGGGAGGCGGTGCAGCCTGTGACCGATTATTTGGCACGGGAGGGGGCGCAGACGTTGGGGTTGCCGGGCGAGCAGTTTGTGTGGCACGTCGAGACGAACGACTATCGGCTGATGGACGGGGTGGTGTCGTTGGGGCAGATGCGCTTTGGGACGACGGGGGCGTTGCAGGAACATATCGAGATTGTCGAGGGGACGTGGCCTGTTGCGGCGGGGGCTGATGCGGCGATTGGCGTGATGGTGACGGCGGCGGGGGCTGAGGCGTTGAGCGTGGGGGTTGGGGATGCGCTGATGATGTCGGAGCAGCGGGGGGATGTGCGGCTGCCCGTGAGGGTGACGGGGGTGTGGCAGCCGCTTGATCCTGAGAGCGCGTACTGGTTTTATGCGCCCGCCACGTTTGAT
The DNA here is from genome assembly GCA_030425205.1 of Anaerolineae bacterium. Classification (GTDB taxonomy): domain Bacteria; phylum Chloroflexota; class Anaerolineae; order Promineifilales; family Promineifilaceae; genus CALECP01. The sequence continues at coordinate 12,213 of JAUIAP010000013.1, read as the reverse complement.
GAGATTTTGGTCGTACCAGCGGAGAGCTATGCGGGGCGGATTGCGGACGGGATTGAGAATGAGGTGCATTTGGCGGTCTGGTATTGGGTGCTGGACGGGGCGCGGGTGGGGACGCGCGATGTGACACGCTTGGCGGCGGGTGCGGCCGAGGTTGAGCGCGAGATCGATGCGCTTTTGCCGAGTAGTCAGGCATTGCAGTCGCCTGTGGGGTCGCTGACGACTTATCAGCGGGCGGTGACGACGTTGACGGGGCAGCTTTTGGGCTTTAACGCGCCGACCATTGGGCTGGTGGTGGCGTTTATCGGGCTGGTGGTCGGGCTGGCGGTGCAGCAGCGGCGCAACGAGTTGGCCATTACGCGCAGTCGAGGCGGAACGGCTGGGCAGCTGATCGGGATGGCGGCGGTCGAGGGGATCATTCTGGGCGGGGTGGCGTTTGGGCTGGCGTTGCTGTTGGCGATGTGGTTGACGGGGGAGATGGGGCGAGTCAGAAGCTTTTTGGATTTTTCGGCCGAAACCCAACTCCGCACCCTACCCAATCAGACAACCTTAATCGCAGGTCTTGTCGCCCTCTTGCTCGCCATTATCGCTCAAATCATTCCGACGGCAGCTGCGGCTGGCGACACGATCATCACCTATAAACAGGAACAGGCGCGGCGGCGACGACCCCCATGGTGGCAGCGCACGTTTCTCGATGTGATTCTGTTTGGGCTGGCGGTCTATGGGTTTTATCAGCTTGAGGCGGGGGAGTCGCTGTTTGCTACGGGAAATAGCGTGTTGGAAAGCCCGATTTTGCTGCTACTGCCGACGATGGGGATTTTGTCGGTGACGCTCTTTTTCCTGCGCCTGTTGCCGCTAGTGATGCAGATTTTGAGCCGTCTGCTCGCGCTGACGGACAGCATCACGCTGCTGCAAGCGACGCGCTATCTGGCACGCTCGACGGGGCTGTATGCGACCCCGCTCGTGCTGCTGACGCTAACGGTGAGCCTGTCAGTGTTTACCGCATCGCTGGCGCGGACGTTTGATTTGCAGCTTTACGATCAGGCGTTTTATCGGATTGGGGCGGATATGAACGTGCTGACCTCGCCTGATACGTCGGCGCAAAATCGCTTTTTGCCACAGCCTGTCGATATGAGCAGCGATCTGTTTGTGCCGCCAGAAGTGTACGAGGGGATTGTGGGGGTGGATCGGGCGACGCGGGTGGGGCGTTTTCCTGCCAATGTGCAGTTGGATGATGGGCGACGGACGATTGAGTTTATCGGCGTGGAGCAGGAGAGCTTTGCGGGGGCGGCGTATTGGCGCGAGGATTTTTCGCGCTATCGGCTGGGATCGCTGATGAACGGACTGGCGAGGTCGGGCGAGGCGGTGATTGTGCCGACGATCTTTATGGAGGAAGCGGGGTTAGAGGTGGGGGATGTTGTGCCGCTGTCGGTTTCGGTGGCGGGGGGACGGGTGGATTTTTCGGCCGAAATCGCCGCCCACTTCGACTACTTCCCGACATGGTATCCAGAGGCGGATGACATGATCGTGGTCGGCAATTTGGACACAATTTTTGAGCAGGTCGGCGGCGAGGTGCAATATCGGGTGTGGCTCGACACGAACGCGGCGTTTGATGAGGCGGAATTTGATCGCGCCCTGCAATCGTCGGGCATCACGCTTTCGACGGAGCCACGCACGACGATTGAGCAAACGCTCGTCGCACCACAGCGGCAGGGGGTGTTTGGGCTGCTGTCGGTTGGGTTCATCGCGTCGGCGTTGCTGACGGTGTTGGGCTTTTTCCTGTATGCAGTCTTCTCGTTTAGAAGACGGATGATTGAGCTGGGGATTTTAAGGGCGATTGGGTTGGGAATCGGCCGAATGATGGGATTTATCGCATGGGAACTTGGCCTATTGATCTTTGCGGGACTTGCGCTCGGAACTGTTTTAGGCGTATGGATGAGTCAGCAGTTTATCCCGTTCTTACAGACGGGGCAGCGCGAGTCTGATTTTGTGCCGCCCTATCTGGTGGAGATCGCATGGCCAGCAATTTCGCAGATTTACGTGTTGTTTGGGCTGTTGTTTTTGGCGGCGTTTGTGGTCTTGTCGTTGTTATTGAGAAGGATGAAGGTATTTGAGGCAGTGAAACTTGGAGAGACGGTGTGAGAATTGCACGGAGATATACGGAGCAAAGAGCGGGAAAGGTTAGATGTTGACAATCAATCCACAAGTAGTATATTGGTGGTATGAAAGTAAAAACATCCGTTACACTCTCCACTGAACTGATTAGCAGTATTGACGACCTCATAGGACAAGGTCAGAATCGTTCCGTTTTTCTAGAAGCTGCGGCATGGGAACATATCACCAGATTACGCCGCAAGCAGCGTAACCTCAACGACTTGCAGATTATCAATCAGCACGCGGATGAGCTTAACGAGGAAGCGGTCGACGCACTGAGTTTTCAGATTGAATTATGAATCGGGGCGATATTTATCGAATTTCTCGTCCGCCCGGAAATGATCCGCGTAGACACCGCTACTTTGTCGTTGTCAGTCGTGAAGAATTACTAGAGTCAAACTATTCTACGGCAATTTGTGCACCGATTTACTCAAATTATCATGGTTTATCGACGCAGATCTTCGTTGGGATAGAGGAGGGGTTGTTGCATGAAAGTGCTATTCACTGCGATGGGTTGATGAGTATTCCAAAGAATAAGCTGACGAATTTAATCGGCCGATTACCACCCCACAAACTCAGACAACTTAGCCAAGCCCTCGCCTCCGCTCTCGCCATTTATGCGGATGAACTGGACTATTGAGATTACCAACTATGAGCAATCCTATTTTGAAGAAGTTAGGCTTTTCAGACAACGACCGCGTCGTCGTCTTCCACGCCGACGACATCGGCATGTGCCACGCATCGGTGGCGGCGTATGCCGATTTGTGGGGGAATAGCCCACTGTCATCGGCCGCCACGATGGTTCCATGCGCGTGGTTTCCAGAGACGGCGCGGCTTGTGCGCGATCAGGCGGACGCGGACATGGGCGTGCATTTGACGCTGACGAGCGAGTGGGACGGGATGCGCTGGGGGGCGATTTCGACGGGTGACATGGCGACAGGGCTGTTCGATGCAGAAGGGTATTTTTATCGAGATTCCGCTTCTGTACAGGAACATGCGAACGTCGAGGCAGTCAAAGTTGAGCTAAGAGCGCAAATCGAACGCGCAAAGGCGGCGGGGATCGACTTCACGCATATCGACTCACACATGGGATCGATACTACATCCGCGCTATTTGAGTTTGTACGTTGAATTGGGGTTTGCGTTTGGCGTTCCAGCGATGGTTGTGCGGCAGACGGTTGAACAGCTTGGATGGTGGGGGATTGAGGGAAAATCGGCCGAAAAAATCATCCAATACACCCAACAAATCGAACAGCGCGGAATGCCCGTATTTGACGAGATTCACGGTATGCCGTTAGAGGGACATTTCGAGGACGACGAACGCCTTGCATACGCCAACGATATTCTCGACACAATCCCTGCTGGCCTCCACTATTTCATCATCCATCCCTCAATCGACACGCCCGAAATACGCGCCATTGCCCCCGATTGGCGTGCGCGGGTTGGGGATTATCGGTTGTTTATGAGTGAAGAGTGGCGTAAAGCGGTTGAGGCACGCGGCGTAAGGGTGATCGGGATGAAGGCGTTGCGAGACAAAATGAACAATTGAGTTAGATGAAAGCTTGGCAGATTCTTCTAATCAGAGCATCGTTGATTTTTGCTAGTAAAAAATTTCCTCACTGCGCTTGAAGTGAAAAAGAGGCATAGGGGTATTGTGAATTGCAAATCTTGAGTTAGGCACCCAACATGAATAATAAGGCACAAAATGCAATCTCCGAGAAGTACATTGGCAACGCTGTGCGCCTGACAATCATTGGGCTTCTAATTCTTTTCGTGTTTACTCCTGCGTTATTGTGGATTACACCTGATTTAGTACAGGGGCAAAGCTTAACTAGACATGGATGGCTTTTACGTGCCACAATTCGACTAGCACCTCCACACGTCGTAACTACGTTGGTGAGTCTTTTAATTTTTAGAGATGCGATGTACTACTACGTCATGTTTCGCTGGCGGCGTCAGGTCTCCACGCAAACTGATGACTTATCTGATGGCTCTTCGAAAAGAAAGCGTGATCATGCAGAAGAACGTGCATTGCGGACAGCGATAGACTTAATAGCCTTTCTCGTTCTGCTCCCAATGAGTGCGGTGTTGCCCCTTTACTTCTGGGAGGGTTATGCTGTCCATCTGAACCACTCCCTGCTTGGAAGCATTCTCACCCAGAAAACAGCGATATTGTGGCTAATTGGAATAGGTTTGATTGCTGTCCTAAGCGTAGCGAAGTTTGGCTGGATTGGTAGAAGCGCAGTGAGAAAAGATGGAGCGTAAGTTTAGCTTGGTGTCAGATTGCAAGGGCGGGAATTTGGGATTTCGGCCGAACCCGCGCCAAATCATGATTCATCTGTAAATTGAGCCAAAACTGCGGCGTTGTTCCGAACGCTTGCGAAAATAGCCACGCCGTTTAACGAGTAGACAAATATCGCCGGGTTCAGAGCCGCGTGGTTCGCCAAAGTCAACCCAAACACATCACTTTGTTGGAACTACCATTCATCAAGCTCCAAGTGGCGACGTGCTGAACGAGGATCATCCTTGAGATGTCAATTGTGTTTCGCTCATATTTTCACCTAGCTTGAAGACATTTTAGCAAAAGAATGGATACCTGCCTTCGCAGGTATGACGGTGTTCTTAACATTCTTAAAAGGAACAGGACAAACAATGGACATAGAACAATTGATTTCGGAACTGACGTTGGAAGAAAAAGTTTCGATGTTGGCGGGGCATGATTTTTGGACGACGGAGCCGATTGAACGTCTGGGGATTCCGCAGTTGAAGGTGACGGACGGGCCGAATGGGGCGCGGGGGGAGAAGGTGCGGGGTGGCACGCCGTCAGTCTGCTTTCCGTGTGGATCGGCTCTCGCCGCCACTTGGAACACCGATCTCATCAACGAAGTGGGCAAGGCACTTGGGTTGCAAGTTAAGGCCAAGGGGGCGCATATATTGCTGGCACCGACGGTCAACATCCACCGCACGCCGATTGCGGGGCGCAACTTTGAATGCTACTCAGAAGACCCATACTTAACGGCGCAGATGGCGATTGCGTATGTGAGCGGGTTGCAGAGTGAGGGGGTCGGGTCGTGTATTAAACATTTTATCGCCAACGATCAAGAGTTTGAGCGCAGCTCGATTAGCTCCGAAGTAGACGAGCGAACGCTGCATGAGATTTATCTAGAGCCGTTTCGAGCGGTGATGGCAGAGTCGCCAGCGTGGGCGGTGATGTCATCGTATAACAGGCTCAATGGGACGTATTGCAGCGAAGATCCAGCATTGCTAATCGACTTGCTCAAGGAGAAATGGGGGTTTGATGGGCTAGTAATCTCGGACTGGTTTGGCAGCTACAGCGACGCCGCGGCGGCTGGTGGGCTGGATTTGGAGATGCCGGGCAAGGCGCGTTGGATGGGGAAGAACGTCTTGAAGATGGTGCAGGATGGGTCGCTGGATGAGGCTCTCGTTGATGACAAGATTCGGCGGCTGTTGCGAACGCTGGAGCGGGTCGGGGCTGAGGGCGAGTTGCAGCCTGAAGGGTCATTAGATCGAGAAGAAGATCGCGCGTTGGTGCGGCAGGCTGGTGCGGAGGGAACGGTTCTACTTAAGAATGAGCGCAGCGTTTTGCCACTGGAAAATGTGCAGAAGATCGCCGTGATCGGGGCAAACGCGAAGTACACACAGTATCAGGGGGGCGGTAGTGCACATGTGACAACCACCTATTTGGTCTCACCGCTGGAGGGGATCAAGGCGGCGACGGACGCAGATGTAAGCTATGCATTGGGCAGCACGATTCACAAGCGACTGCCATTGATCGAGGGGTTTGAACTCACACTTGACTATTACAACGATCCGGAAGCATCGCCTGTGCATTCAGCGACGACGCACAGTTCGCAGATCGCGTGGTTTGGAGATTTGCCAGCTGGTGTTGAAGACGGATTCACGCTGCGGATTCGCGGGACGTTTGTTGCGGGTGAGGCGGGAACGTATCAGTTTGGGATTGCGGGGGTTGGTGAAGGACGTTTGCGGATTGGAGATGTCGCGATTGACAATTCGGCCGATCCCACGCAAGTCAAATCCCCATTCGAGATTTGGGATCAAGAGACCATGGCAGAGATCGAACTGGGCGCAGGCGAGGAAGTCGAGATCTATTGCGAATACGACGCACCTTCCAACGTTCCATGGCGGGCGATTCGGATTGGGCATTTGCCACCGATGGCGGATGATTTGATTGGGGAGGCGGTTGAAATGGCAAAATCGGCCGATGTCGCCATCATCGTCGCCGGTCTCAACGATGAGTGGGAAAGCGAAGGGTTTGACCGCGAGAGTATGGATCTACCCGGCAAACAGAACGAGCTGATCCAGCGTGTCGCGGCAGCCAATCCCAACACGGTCGTCATCCTCAACGTTGGGTCGCCCGTCCACATGCCGTGGGTCGATGACGTGGCGGCCGTGCTGCAAGGGTATTATCTCGGTCAGGAGCAGGGCAATGCATATGCGGACGTGCTGTTCGGCAAGGTCAACCCATCGGGCAAGTTGCCAACCACCTTCCCCGTGCGCTATCAGGACAACCCCGCCTACATCAACTATCCCGGTGAAAACGGACAGGTGCGCTATGGCGAGGGGCTGTTCGTCGGCTATCGCTACTACGATGCAAAGGGTATCCCCCCACTCTTCCCATTTGGACATGGACTATCCTACACGACGTATGACTATGCGAACTTAACTATCGAGGCAGACGGTGAAGATTTTGTCGTTTCCGTTGACGTGACGAACAGCGGCGCGCGGGACGGCAGCGAGGTCGTGCAGGTGTATGTGCACGATGTTGACTCATCACTCGTGCGGCCTGAGAAGGAGTTGAAGGCATTTGCGAAGGTCGCACTGGCGGCGGGCGAGACACAGACGGTGACGATTCCGCTCAAGCGGCATGGGCTGGCGTTCTATCATCCGGGTCGGCACGATTGGATGGTTGAGGCGGGTGAGTTTGCGGTGATGGTTGGGGGGAGTTCGGCTAATTTACCCCTACAAGCAACCATCTCTATCGACAAGACAACTAGTGCCTTGCTCGACATCCAAACACCGCTCAGAACCCTGCTCAGCGAGCCACACGGTGTTGCGGTTCTCCAAAAAATGCTGCCCGACCTGCTTGCCAATCAACTCCCTGATATGATCATGGGCATGTCGCTACCACAGATTGCACAATTTGCGGAAGGTCGATTTAAACTTGATAATCTGGACGAGATTGACGCAGCGTTGAAGAGTGGGTAGCGATTCACCATGAAAAACGAACTGATCATTTCCTGCGAAAATTTGACGAAGCATTTTACGCTTGGCGATGGCGAAGTCATCGCGTTGCAAGGGCTGGATTTGACCGTGCAACGCGGCGAGATGATCGGTATCGTCGGGGTCAGCGGCAGCGGGAAGTCGACGTTGATGAACGTGTTGGGGGGACTAATTCGGCCGACTTCCGGCCAAGTCCGCGTCAATGATCACAATCTGCTCACCCTCTCCACCCGTGCGCTCGACCGCTACCGACGCGAGGAGGTCGGCTTTATCTGGCAGCAAAGCGCACGCAACTTGATCCCCTACCTCTCTGCGCTAGAAAACGTCGTCTATCCGATGACGCTGGCGGGGCGGCGACACAAGCGCGAACGAGCGGAGGCACTGCTTTTGCAAGTTGGGTTGGGAGAGCGAATGCACCATCACATTCCAACGCTATCGGGCGGGGAGCAGCAGCGTGTCGCAATTGCGGTCGCATTGGCGAATGAGCCGTCCATTCTGCTGGCGGATGAGCCAACGGGTGAACTGGACACAGCCACCGCGCTCGATGTATTCGCTCTATTTGATCAGCTAAATGAGGCAGGCTTGACGATCTTGATCGTCAGCCACGATCCAACGATTGCGCGGCATGTCGATCGCGTGGTCGGGATTCGGGATGGGCGGTTGGCGGTCGAGATGCGGGAATCGGCCGATGACACGATCGAAGAACTCACCATTATGGATGCACAGGGCCGCATTCAAATTCCCGCCGACATCCGTGCCGCACTTGGGCTGACCGATCGGGTTGTTCTCGAACAAACGGATGACGGCGTATTAATTCGGACAACAAAATGATCACTGCTCAGCAAGTTCAACGAATATACGGCACAGGTGACCAGCAGGTTCACGCGCTGAAAGATGTCTCGCTGCACATTCCCACCGGGCAGTTCGTCGCGCTCAAGGGGCGGTCGGGAAGCGGCAAGACGACGCTGCTCAACTGTATCGGCGGCTTGGATGTGCCTACAGCGGGGATGATTCGTGTGGGCGAACAAGAGATAGCGTCGCTAGACGAACGTGCCCGTTCGCGCTGGCGCTTGGCAACGGTTGGGTTTATCTTTCAGGCACACGGGCTGCTGCCGTCGCTGTCGGCCTATGAAAATGTCGAGTTGGGCTTGCGCCTTGCAGGGGTGCGGCGACGCGAGCGCAAGGGGCGTGCATTGGCAACGTTGGCGCAAGTCGGGTTAGCCGAATACGCGAATCAGCGACCGTATGAGCTTTCGGGCGGACAGGCGGGGCGTGTAGCGATTGCGCGCGCGATTGCACTTCGGCCGAAATTGATCCTAGCCGACGAAGCGACGGGCGAACTCGACACCGATACATCGCACGACATCTTACGCCTTTTTCAATCGCTCGCACGCGACGGTATGACGATTTTGCTGGCGACGCATGACGAGCTTGTAACCGAGTATGTAGATCGCGTGGTTGAGATGATAGACGGCAGGATTGTCGAGGGATCGAGCGACAAGAATGGAGGGCAATCATGTTAGTAGGTATTGATATCGGTGGGACAAAAACGGCCGTGATGGTCGTCAATGGCAAAGAGATGTCGACCCTGATTCGGCCGACCACGACACAAAATTTGGTCGCAGACCTGCATGCGCTGATCCGAGAAGCGACCAATGGGCGCAAGATTCAGGCGATTGGCATTGGCATTCCCGGCATGGTCAATCGGGAAAGCGGGACAGTTGAACTGGCGAGTAATTTGAACATTTTGGAGCCGTTGGCGTTGGGAGAGCTGATTTCGGCCGAATTCCAGACCCCTGCCCTCCTCGAAAATGACGTCCGCATCGCGTCCCTCGCCGTCCACGCAAAATATGGCGTTCCTAATATCGCCTATCTGAGCATCGGGACAGGCGTTTCGGCCGGCATCATTTTGGATGGCAAGCTGTGGCGCGGCGCGAACGGTATGGCGGGAGAGGTTGGGCATTTGACGGTTGATGCGGACGGCACGGTATTTGAGCAGCTTGTAGCGGGGCCAGCGATTGCGAGACAGGCAGTTGAAGCAGGACTACGCGAAACAACTGCCAGCGATCTGTTTCGCGTGGCAGATGAGGGGAATCCAGAGGCGCAGGCGATTGTAGAAAGAGTTTGTGGGGAAATCGGCCGAATGGTTCAATGGCTCATCTTGACCTATGATGTCGAAAAAGTGATCTTGGGCGGTGGTGTGGCGCAAATCGGCGCGCCCTTTGCCAATCACATCTTCAAAGCCATCGCGCAAGTACGCTTACAATCACAACTCAACTACAAAATGTTGCCAGATGATAAGATTGCCGTTTTGCCACAAGGATTCAATGCAGGGCTCTACGGTGCAATCGAACTGGCCCGATCCAGTGTGCAAACCTAACTTATGGCTTTTGCAGGTTAAAAACTTCGCTCATGTGTGATCTAAGGTGATGACAGGTTGGCAAAGCTAACGATCGAAGTCTCCCGAAAGCTCACCGATATCGTCAGACATTACCCCAAATGAAACAATCCACACGCAATAACCTAGGCGTGGTTCTCCTCGCCTATCTAGCCTTTGTCGCCTTAGGGATGCCCGACGGCCTATTGGGTATCGCTTGGCCATCGATTCGCAGCGATTTCGGAATACCGCTCGACGCGCTGGGCATGTTGCTGATTGGCAGTGTCTCTGGCTACATGCTATCGAGCTTTATCAGCGGTGCGTTGATCGCGCGATTGGGTGTTGGGCGTGTCTTGGTCGCAAGCTGCCTGCTGACGGGAACCGCCCTGTTCAGCTACACCTTTGTGCCGACGTGGTGGATGATGGTGCTGCTTGGCGTGCTAGCCGGTTTGGGAGCGGGGGCGATTGACGCAGGGATGAACACCTATGTCGCCGCCCATTTTAGTGAGCGGTTGATGCAGTGGCTTCACGCCAGTTGGGGCATCGGCATCACCATCGGCCCCATCATCATGACGATGGCGTTGACGCGCTACGAGTCGTGGCGGTTGGGCTATCGCATCGTCGGTGGCTTCCAATTTGTGATGGCGGCGGCATTTTTGTTGACGCTCTCGTGGTGGCTTGCCCCAGAAACGGAATCCTCCCCTCAAGAAAAACGCCTGACCGAATACAAGACGCCATTGGGCGTCACCCTGCGCGAATACCGTGTCTGGCTCAGTCTCGCGCTCTTTTTTCTCTACGTCGGCAGTGAAATGGCGACAGGCGTGTGGGTCTTCACCCTGCTGACCGAGTCGCGCGGCATTTCGGAGCAGGTCGCGGGCTTGTGGACGGGCAGCTATTGGGGCATGTTTACAATCGGCCGAATTGTCGCTGGCCTCTATGCCAATCGCGTCGGCAGCAATCTCTTGGTACAAGGCGGTGTCGGGATGGCGTTGCTGGGGTCGCTGCTGCTGTGGTGGAATCCATTCCCCATCGCCAACGTCATCGCGGTTGGCGTGATCGGCTTTGCGATTGCGCCCGTCTTTCCCGCCATGATGTCGGGGACGAGCCAGCGTGTCGGCGCACAGCACGCCGCCAACACGATTGGGATGCAGATTACGGCGACAGGTTTGGCAACCGCACTGATTCCAACGCTTATGGGTGTGTTGGCGCGACGGATTTCGCTGGAAGTGATTCCCATTTGTCTCGTCGCCATTATTGCGTTGCTGTTTGGCGTCTATCGCTTGGCATTGGCGACAACACCCGTGCGGCATGTGTTGCCGAAGCATGTCGCAGAAAAGAATAAATGACGAAGCGATCTTTATCATCTAAATTTCATTGTGACACCTTTTCCAATATAGTCCGATAGAACAGGTGCTCACCCAACAACAAGGATGCCAACGATGAATCGATTTACCACAACTCCTGTCGAATTTGTGCAACAACATTCCACCCTCGTTCAAAGCGATGACGGGATTGCATTTCGCGATCTCAATAAGAACGGCAAACTCGACGTGTACGAAGACCCGCGCCAACCGATCGAGGCGCGGGTTGACGACTTGCTGCGCCAGATGACGTTGGCGGAAAAGGCGGGCTGTCTGTTTATCAACGGGGCGACTGTCAATGCGGATGGCTCGCTAGAAGAACAGCCGAATCCACAATCCTTCGCGGCGCACCTAATTGCCAAAAACCAACTGCTCGACCAGCAGATGAATCACTTTAACCTGTGGCAAATTCCGAATGTGCAGTCGCTTGCGCTATGGCACAATAATTTGCAAAAGCTGGCCGAAGAAAGCCGTCTCGGTATCCCCGTCTCCATCGCCTCCGATCCGCGCAACCATTTTAGCAATGCGATTTTTGCGATGGCGGCGGCCGAATTTTCGCAATGGTGCGAGACGTTGGGTTTTGGTGCAATCGGGGATGCTGATCTCGTCCGAAAGTTTGCCGACATCGTGCGGCAGGAGTATCTCGCGGTTGGCATTCGCATTGCCCTGCATCCCCAAATTGACCTAGCGACTGAACCACGTTGGGCGCGTATCAGCGGCTCATTTAGCGAAGATGCCGAGCTAACCGCCGAACTTGTCGTCGCCTATATTGAGGGATTACAGGGAAAAGAGCTTGGCGCACAGAGCGTCGCCTGCATGACCAAGCACTTTCCCGGTGGCGGCCCCCAAAAGGATGGGCTTGATCCCCATTTCGAGTTCCAGCAAGGGCAGGTCTATCCCGGTGACAATTTCGACTACCATCTGATTCCGTTTGAGGCCGCAATCGCAGCGGGGACGGCGTCGATGATGCCCTACTATGGCGTGCCTGTTGACCAAACGGATGAAAACGTCGCCATGTCATACAACAAGGCGATCATCACGGGACTGCTGCGCGAAAAGTATG
>JAUIAP010000101.1 GCA_030425205.1 Anaerolineae bacterium | reverse complement strand
CCAAACCGACGTCGCGCAAATAGTGACGCAGATAGGACAAGGTGACAATCAGGCCAGACAGCAACAGCGTAGGATTGCTCAAGTTGCGTACCCATAGGGGAGCCTGCTGTAAAGCTGGTACGAGAAAAACCAGCGTAACCAGTGGCGTGATGGCAGCCGCGACAGCCATATCACGCAGCAGGCGGGCGCTGGGATCTTCTGGCCGCCAGAGAGTTTGCCAGTGGCTTTGGTGAGTAGGCCGTCGTGCAACAGTGCGCCACGCACGCGCCAGCAAGACGATCAGCCAAGTTTGTGAGACCACCAATGGAAAGTTCAGCCAGCTGGGTCGCGGAGCTGGAATCTCAGTGCCGAATGTAGATGATACGTGCACAGCTACAATGAGCAGCTCAATGGCCAACAAGAGCGTAAACGATCGCCGAAAGGTCTGCTGCTCAGTTGCAAAACGGTTCGTAGTGGTGCCAAGCACCATGTAGACAAGGCGACAACTGAAATACATCAGCACGATCACTTCAGCACCACGCAGCGTGTTCGTCGTGTCAACGAGCAGATTCTCGCTTGTGGCTAATAGCAATTGATGCGCCGTCAGCACATTGAGCGTAATAAATACTGCTGCCAGCGTCCGATTGAGGGGCCGCGTATGTGGCTGAGCGCGATGGGCAAAGAAAAAGAGGTACGTTGCGAGGTAGGTATTCATGACGAATATCGCCCCGCCGTTTATGAGGTACGGTTTTATCAACATGTGGGTGTTTAGATGAACTTCTCAGGTCGAGCGTTGTTGAATTGTACTGTCTACTCTTTTCCAACAACTATTGTACGCGCTGACCACAATGCGCCGCAAATTTGTTGGAGATGCCGCAGCCTTGTACGCCTAGTACTCCGACACGCTTCTTTTGACAGGTAGAAGCGGGGCATGATTGTTGACAACCTGCAAGAAGATGCCGCTTCTACAGAGTGCGAGGCATGATTTTAACCTTTAATAGATCATGGTCGCACCACTTGGCAGTCGCGTGAGATTGTAAGCTGTAAGGCTCCATCCATTGAACCTCCATGGTTGGCTGTGCCAGTGGCAACAAATTCAAACACGTATCGTTTCATCGCTTATAGGCTCCTCCATTGCGTGATCTAAAAAATCACTGATGCTGATAATGCCAACCAGTTTGTCATCATCCACCACAGGTAGCGCACCAAACTTGTAGGCACGCAGCATCTCGGCCGCACGATAAAGTGGTGTGGCGGGCGTGATAGTGATCGGGTTTTTGGTCATCACCATTTCGGCCGATCCAATATCAAACTGCTCTGACCGCAACACCGTCCGCACGTCGCGCTCGGTGATAATGCCCACCAGTTTCTGACCGTCAATCACGGGAAGCTGGCGCACATCTTCCCCTTCTATCATTGTCCAAACCACCTCAAGCGGCGTGTCGGGAGCGACGGTCATCGGATAATAGGTCATTAAATCGTTTACAGTTTGCATCATTCGCTCCATATTTCAGTATGCAAGAACTCTAAACGGCGCGATAACATTAGACAACTAACAAACGTCACCTGTTCCAGATGACAAACGACACTGAGTTTCTATTTCGTATCATTCGACGAGGGAAGTGGTGAGTGGTTCGTAAAAAGGGGCTGGTCACATCGACAAACTTCTTACTACCTAGCAGCTTAGAGTTCGTGGAGCGGGGTTATGGAATCGGTCGCTCCAAACATGATTTGAGCGTTTGATTTTCGCCCATTTTCTCAGGCTTTATCGGTCGAAATAACCGCATGGCAATACGCGACAGCAGTGCAGTATCAAAAGCTGAACTGGATTGGTGCGTGGCGTGTCTGCAAACACGCCACAAGATGACGTAACCAACGTTCTGACCACCGTTGACTTTGCTGACGCAGCGACTTTGCACCGACGTTACTCGCTTCAGGAGCTGATAGATTCATGCTGTTTGCTGACATCCTGCCACACATGCTGGACGGTGCAGTTGCCTGCAAACAGCGCAACTTTGAGCAGGCAATTGACATACATATGCAGCTGTTAACGCGGCTTGGCGTCGAGAACTACAGTTATCCAGCGTTCAACCTAGTCGTTGGTCTCAGCTATCTAGGCAATGGCGATAGGCAGCAAGCGCGCCACTATTTTGAGCTGGCGCGACGCTGGGCGCAACGCTACGATGGATTACCCTCTTTAGTTGCGGCTGCATTTGAACTCAGCCGTCTCGACTCCCCTAACGCAGCACAGTCAGTCCATCTTGATGCGGTTCGTGCTGCGGGCAACCAACGTGGCGCAATCGCGACCGGTCATGCAGCCATCCACGTTGGCGTTCAATATCCATCCTACGGTTTTAGGCATGGAGGCCGCCAGCTTTGCCGAATCGGTCTCTCGCTTCTGCGTCCGGAACTTGGCAATCGTGAGTGGGCAGCTACCTCCCTCTACGTTGGCAAGCTATTGGTCGCACAGGGGGTCGTGGCGTGGTTGCCTGACTGGTTGCTGCAATGGCGGCAGGTTATCTGTGTGCCATTACAAATTCCACAGGACTCCACTTGTACACGTTGTGGGACATGATGGAATGGTCAAAAATCTAAGTGCCAAAAGGTCGTTTTTGGGCGATTCTTGTAACCTCTTAGATGATCTGCAACATTATCATGACGGTTTGTTATAGCATTGGTTGGTTACGCACGATCGCGTAGATCATATCGGCGGTTTTTGTATGCCTCGAACGCGGCGATGATTTCGGTCGATGTGCGACGCGCCTCTGTCTGTAAGTACGCCATCGCACGCAACCCGCATCATGTGCCTCTTGGCTCGAACCCGCCACACAATCTTCGACAACGCGGCAAAAATAGTCGTGCTACTGTCCATCAACAAAGGTGTAGTGAACACAAACATCGGCAATCGAGATGAACGTGTCCGCGCGTAACCTCTTGAGCAAAATTTCAAACTCTGTGCCAAAGAAACAAGAGTGGCGACGTTTGCGAATAACGTAATCATCAGTACGCATTCCAAGTGTCGTTGAAAGAGCTGGGCCAGGATCACCTTCTAGTAGATGAACGCCTTCTGCGCCGTCGAGTTCGCGACCGAAATCGATTTATAGTGAACCCCATTGTCAAGACCACAGATCGTAATTTTTAAGATGGCGTCAAAGTTGCCAAATCAATCCTTTTGTCGCGCAAGATAACAAGCCGTAGCGGTCAATAAATCGGTCGATCAAGCCCCTTGCAACCAAAATAGATTTCAGCGGGCGTACACATTTCAAGAGATTGATGCGGACGCCGATAACAATAGCGTTGAAAATAGCGAGTCAACCCAGCCCGCAGAGCGGGAACGGTGGCGTGATTGTGTAAGTAGATTTCATCGTACTTAACGGTACGCCAGAGCCGCTCGATGAAAATGTTGTCCAAATAGCGACCGCGACCATCCATGCTAATGCGAATGCACCGCGTCAGCAGATGGCTGGTAAAAGCATGAGAAGTGAACTGAGAGCCTTGATCGCTGTTGAAAATAGCTGGTTGCCCAAAGGCAAAGGCACTGTTTAAGGCGCGAATGCAAAAATCGGTTTCCATTGAGCTAGACAACTCCCATGCTAAAACGAAACGGCTAAACCAGTCCATGATGGCGACCAAATACATAAATCCAGTCGGCATTGGAATATAGGTGATGTCTACACACCAAACCTCATCAGGCTGTCCAATGACACGATTTCGCAGCAAATAAGGCCAAATCTTGTGTTCTGGGTGGCGCAGCGACGTTTTTGGTCTGGGAAAGATGGCTT
>JAUIAP010000062.1 GCA_030425205.1 Anaerolineae bacterium | reverse complement strand
ACCGAGATAAACACCTCTGGCTTTTGATGAATTGTGTCGTCCGCAAGTAGCTCTTTGCTAATAACGGAGAGTGTCTGCAATAGGACAGGATGCTCCCATTCCGTTACATCATGGGAAGTTGGATAGCCAAATTGAAAGCCATCTCCTTGATATGGGATCGTGGACTCAAATCCGCCGCCCAACAGCGCGATAATATCAAGCGGTGTATCGCAACTTATCGTCGTTACATCATACACGTTTGCTGTCATTGTCTCAATAAACAACGATTGCACAATTTGATCTGCCTCCGCAATCGCTAGACGATCTGCATCCGTTTCTAATGCCGCCTCGTCATCTTTGGCAAGTGACACTTGGAGTAGATGTCGATTTGCCTCAAAAAACAGCTCGTTATCTGGGGCTGTGTAGAACAGCCGCCGCCGCTCCTCGTTGAAAGTCAGATAGCGATGGACAACTGTCTGTTCCAGAACTGTAAGCGTTGGGGCTGTTTCATCTACAAGCAACGATCCTGCACCAAAGCCGCCGGTTGAATGGAAGAAATCGCCGTTTTCATCACTCACAAGCACCGTCAACCGATACCCCTCTTTGCGAATGTCAAAGTGATGTTCAGAACTGTGTTGGCTGATTTGCCAATCTCCCTGTAGCTGAAGTCCAATGTTGTAGAGCGGGTTGAAGTAGCGGTTGTCTTTTAGCTGTTGAAGATTAGCGATTGGGGCGGGGGTGGTTGGGACAGCGGTTGATTTTGGGGTAGCAGTGGGAATTGGTTCGGCCGATTCGATGGTTTCAGTCGGTTCGGCCGATTTCACCGTCACTGTCGGTAAAGGAGTCGGTTCTTCTGTTAGTAGACGGGTTGGCTCTGCTGTCACAGTAGCTGTTAGAGAAAGGGACGGCTGAACTGTTACAACTTGATCGGGTGAGTTACATCCAACTATGATTATCAGGAATAGCGTGAAGATGAGTTGACGAGAGAGTAGTGATAACATGAGACTTGAGGGTATTTGTATATAGACGTTGGCATATACAAAAAACGGTTTTTCGCGCTGTGACATGCCGTTAGTATAGCAAGCGAACGTTTGCCGAATGACCGTCGCTAAATCCATTTTGGTGCAGGGAGATGTGAATACTCATTGTCACATCTCTGTCATCAACCAGTGACATTTTCCTGCTATGCTGCAACATCATTTTCGATACATTTCGACTATAACCAACGCCATGACAGACCAGCACCATCAACACCAGTCACACACAACGAAACGACACAGGTGGAGTCACCGAATCGCTTCCCCGTCCTTTCTACAACAAATCGACACCCGCCTATTGAAAACTCACCCGCTTGTCTGGTCATTGCGCTTACACTACGCAGCCTATCTGGGCATGATAGGCGTGATCATCGCATTACTCCTCAGCAGCTTCGTCCCCTTCAAGTACCCTGCCATATTTCCAGCCTTCATGACAACCAGCAAGTATGTCCTCATTGTGGGGCAGGGCATAGCCGCCGCGATCTGGCTACGTCAGCAGCGACGCTTTAGCACTGTACGACTGTTTGGCAAGCAACTAGACGAACGCGGTTGGCGTGAATTCTTTGGTTATGTCGCCGGCTTTATGCTGATTTTCGCCGCATTACCGCTGTTCTACGTCAACGTGCGTCTACAGTTGCAACTGCGCGCCGACCGCACACAGCTTGCACAGGACATGCTGCTGTTGCATCTGATCTACGATGATGGGGAGCGACCGTTTGACTATGATTACCTCCAAGAGCAAACACAAAGTGAACGATTGCAGTTTTTGAATGAGATTTTGGAAGAGTCAGCGTTGGAGCGTCTACACATTTTTGGATGGCAATACTTTGTGATTTATGAGGTGAATTCGGCCGAAGTGCGAACATTTGTCGAGCGAAATTTGACAGCCGCCGATATTCGGGCTGTGGCGGCAACGGCTGGGGATCCGTTCTTAGAAGTAATTGCCCGCAATGCTGGCTCCACGCCTGCCGAAGTAGCGGCGGCAGTTGAGCAGGATGAGATCGAGGCGGAACAGTATCCCAACCATTTTTCTGACAAGTGGAAGCGCGCGAGTTACGCGGCCTTCCAGCAGTTCCGCTTCGGCTTCGACAAAACGCAACCGTTTATTCGCAATACGCTTCTAGTTAGCCTTGCCGCCGCACTGCATTTGGCAATGGTGGCTCTGTTGGTCAAACATTTAGATCGCAAAACGCTGCGCTTGGCCGCCTTAATCGTTCTCGGCTCTCCACCATTCATCTTCGCCGCATTTCTTATCAGTTTGTTGGCTGTAGATGGGAATGAGAGGCTGTTTACACCAATCTTTCTACTTCTTGTCGTTTTAGCGATTGGTGTCACATGGCGTATGCATGGACACGCATCACGCACCTTACAAGATGAGCGACCATCGCATATAAGTGCAATCGCTCTCGCGCTGTTACCTTATGCAACGGTATTCGTTTCATTTTTGCTTGTTTTATGGCTAAAAGTGTTTGAGATTGACGTGCTAATCCGAGACGAATGGTCGTACAGCTTACGCGGAGTGCGTGTGTGGAATCATTGGATAATAGAACTTGTCTCACAATTCTATTACCTGCCACTAATTCCCTTTGCGTACCTGCCGCTTGTTCCGTTCATGAAGCAGCGGCTAATACGACTCGCCGCATTGCCGCGCGATTGAATCGCAGGGCACATAGTCTAGCTAGCTCTTGTTTAGTCTGGCGCATGAATATTCACAATGCCCTAAATAGAGATGCTACAATAAACGCATGAGCGGCTATGAACAACTCTCTGAGTCTTTTACGAACGCACAACTCGCCAGTGCCTTAGCAACATGCGGCGTTCCCTTTGTTTGGCATGAAGAAACAAGCGTCCATTTAACCCCAGAAGAACTGCTCACGAATCTTGCTCGCAGCGATGAAGCACGCCTGCGACTTGCCCTAATCCCCTTATTGCTTACCCACCCAACATTCGCCACAACGGTTGCTGATGTGTATGAACAATTAAGTGGTGACGCAGCTATAACATTGCGTTTCTACTACACGGCGGCTCGACTACTGCAAAAAGGGTTTGCATCTCATCCTCAAGAATTTGAGGCCAAAGTGGAGCAACTGCCGCCACTTTTCTATCCAGCACTGGTCAATCCAGACGAGGACTTGCATAAACTGGCAATTCTTCATGCCGTTGATAGTGGTCGGTCATTAAATTGGTATGGAAGTTATCAACATGCCGCACAACGCTATCTACGACAAATCGGGACTGTATGATTGGTCAATTCGGCCGATCAACTGTTTCTATCCTCGATCCCTATGCGATGGGATTGAGAAACGGACTCAATCTGTTGCCACCCAGTGCCACGCGCCCCTTGGATCACGCGGTTAAGTTGACGATTGATTTTGCGTTTTCTGCCGCCCGATGCCGTTGCATACCGTGCGGTATAGGAATTGGGAAGTTGGTGGGCAAGATGGATGACACCTTGTTCGCCTTGCATTCCCTTCTTATCTGTAAAGTGACCAGAGGTAGAAAGTCTTAGCGTGCAATTTCACACGATTATGGCTAACGGCCCTATCTCGTCGAGCGCGGCACGATTCAGGACACCGTCGACGCAAGCAGCCCACAAGTTGAACTCTCCTTGGCAAGCTCTGGCACAGCCCGTGCAGATTTCGCCCTCGCGTTAGGTGAGGCCGTCTACGGCAAAGTCTATCATGACCAAAACAGCGATGTTGTCCAAAACGGCAGCGAGTGCGGACTCGAAGGGGTTGAAATCACCCTGTTTGCGGCTGGCTCGCGTTTGTGCAGCGACGTTTTGAGGTTGCACGCCGCCATAAAGAGCGTGTGCTGGAACTAGCGGAGCAAGAGGGAGCCTCTGCGGAAGTCGCGCTTGGGACGATTGGCGGTCTCGGCAACTTGACAGCCGAAGAAGGGGCGTTGGAGCAATCGCTTGCTTGCCATGAACGCCATTTGCTCGGCTACCGTGTTTTCAGGCACATCAGCGTAGTATTCAATTTGTTCAGCTTGCAGCTTTTTTCGCAACTCAAATGTGCAACCGTTTTCTTCTAGCCACATCGGTGCGCCGATACAACGTCAACGCCCCCGTTACAATCGTCAGCACCAAACAGAGCAGCCACACATACGACAGAATACCCCCGCTGCTTGCGCTACTTTGCGCCAGCGCGACGCTCGTCATATCGGCATCGTTGATCAGTCCTTCCCAGCGTGGCAGCTCGCGGTGGTCGAAGCTATAGTTGCCATTGATATCGTGGCTGCGGAGGCGGATTTCGTAGGCACCGGCGGGCAGATCGGGGGTGCTGTAGCTCCAGTCGGTGCTGTCGGCACGGGTTGATGATGTGGTCGCGGCTTGCCACCCTTTGGCGTATTCGGCCGAAATAAAATCGGCCGAAACCACCTGCCGAATGATCTGCACATCGTCCAAACGACCCGTAAACAACGCGCCGATTTCGACTGTTCCCGGCGCCTCAACCGGTGTTTGATTGGCAAAGTCGCCTGTTGACGCAACCACAACCCCGTTGACATAGATGCGATAGGTCGTGCCGTCAAATGTCGTCGCCACAAAGTTCCACTGATCTGCCGTCAGGATGCCATTCGCGTTATAGCCTAGCGAGAGGAGGTCTGAGGTAAACCCAACAAACAGATCTGTGCCATTTGTCACGTGCCAAAACGGGTAGGTCGCCAATGCCCCTTGACCGCTAAACACAAAGCCATCGCCCTGCGGATAAACCCACGCCATTTGTGTGAACTGTCCATCGCTCAGGTCAAGCGACCGGCCTGCCATGCTGAGCTTGCCAGAGTTGCCGAACTCAATGGCTGCCGCGCCAACCGCCCCCGCCACAGGTTGCAGCGTCAATCCGCTGCTTGTGACGGTCAAATCGTTGTGCGAGCTATCGCGGATCGTGTTGCTTGAGTCGATTGCTATCTCATCAAAGCGCAGATGCAACGCGGGCGTGCCAGTGTGCGTTAGTGTGCGAACCTCAGCCATCGTCAGCGCACGATTGTAGACAACGACATCATCAATTTGACCCACAAAAGTCGTGCCACCCAGCACCAGCGTGCTAACGGATGCGGGCAACGTCGAGAGCGGGACGGTGAGGACAACCACGCCATCCACGTACAGTTGCAAGCTGTCGCTGTCGATAACAGCCATCACAAAATGCCATTCATGAGGCGTATGATCGTTGACTGTGCTGCTACTGCCGTCCGTTGATGTATTGACCGTGAACCGATTGGAGGCGAGCGTCCGCTTGAACCCTAAGCCAATGTCAATGGCACTGCTGTTGAGCGTCAAGAAGTCGCCCTCCGACTGAATCGCACCCGTCGGTTTGACCCATGCGCCAAACGAGATTGCGCCATCGGCGAACACGCCGTTTGCGTTGGCGATGGAGAGGGTGTCGTCCACGCCGTCAAACGTCGCTGCGCCCCCAATACGTCCGCCCGTGTTGGACGTTGGGCAGTTGGTGCAGCTTGCCGTTAGCTCGGATGGCGAACTGTCGGCAAACGTGGGCGATCCCGTCTCTGCGACCTCATCGAGTTGGAAATGGGCAACAACACCCGTTGGCAGATAGACCACACCAGAGTCGCCAACGGTGCTGATGGGGTGGAACGCGACATCAAGACCGGCCACCCCCGATTTAACTGTGCCTGTCTCGACCAGTGTGCCTTGAATCACGGTGTCCGTTTGGATTTCGCCAGAGCCGCCACCGTTGACGGTTAGCGAGCTGTCGGGGGGTGTCCCGTCGATGGTAATAAGCGCAGTGCGGGTTGATTGATTGCCCGCCGCATCCCATGCGTTCAGGGTGACGGAGTAACTGCCATTCGGCCGAATATCAAACGGATAGTCAAACTGCCAGCTATCGAGCGTATGGGTTGTGATTTGCCAACCGGCCTGACTGCTTCCAAGCGCATCGACCACGCGCACTTCGACCCTATCGAGGGGTGCAAGTTCGGTCATGATGCCGCCTGCCAGATCGACATCCCAGGTTGCAGATGAATGGTTGAACTTGACTGGAACGGCCGCAACCCCTTCGACATTAAACGGTTCGATCAGCGGCCCTGCGTCGTCCACATAGAATGCGACGCTATTTCCCAACGCTGAATTGCCTGCGCTATCTACGGCTTCGCTGTTAATAACGTATGTGCCGCTCCCATCGGGTTGGAAGTTGAACAGCCACACCTCCCCATCGGCCGACGCAGGGGTAAAGGGGACGACAACGATGAAATCTCCGTTGACAATCTTGACAACCTGATAGCGCACCTGCGTAATGTCGGATGTGGCATCATTTGCAATGATGGCGACGATGCGATCTTCGTTTGTGACATACCCTGTTGGCACATCGACTTTGACAGTTGGCCTATCGGCATCGACGGTGATGCGTGTCTCAACTTCCGCGTCGTACCATGCCAGTTGATAGTGGTAAAGTTCGCGGATTTCATCGGCCGATAAGACGCTCGTATACAGCAGCATCTCATCCATATCGCCCACAAAACGCTGTCCACCACCCCCAATTCTGCCCAGATGGATCTGTCTACCTGTCGCCGCGCAGATCGACGGCACGCTCGCACTTGCGTCGAGTGACCCGTTGAGATAGAGCTTGAGCGTCGCCCCGTCATACGTCAGCATCACATGATTCCAGACATTCTCCGTCATGCTGCCAACGCCGTCGAAGGTGACGAACGAACTGCAATCCGCCAACTGCATACTGGCATGCAGCTTCATCGAGTTGGCGACTTGGTACAACCCAAAGTGACGATCCACCTGATGCTCCGTCGACTTGACGATAATGGGGACGTACTGGCTCTGTTGCTGCGTCGGTCGCAGCCATGCGCCAACGGAGTAAACGTTTGAATCATGTTCCTGTGACGGATTGATTTCAATGCGGCTGTTGTTGGTTGCGCCGTACATGCGCCCCTGAATGCCGAGGTTGCAGTCGAGACAGGTGACAGTTTGCGAGGGATCGGCCGAATTTTCCAAATAGACCGTCCCAAATGGCTCATTCATATGCAGGTTCAGCACAGGCACTTGCGTCATTAACGTGACAATCTCGCTGTTTGCCAGTGCATTGCGGAACACCTGCAGGCGATCCATCATCCCTTTGGTGACACTCGTTTGTCCCGGCCCAGTAAACAGATTGCTCGCCGTGAAGCTAGGTGAAATGTTCCCCAGACTGCCAACTGGCACGCCATCGACAAACAGCGTCATCGTGCTGCCAGAGCTGTCATAATCAAAACGCAGCGCGAGGTGAACCCAGCGGTTGGGCTGGAGTGCTGTTGGCGCGACAACGGCGGTTCCGTCAAGGATCGCGATTGGTTTGCCATCGGCTGAGCGTGTGCCTAAGAATAGCTTGTTATCGGCCGATTTGAACAACCCAACCGAGTTGACCACCTCTGGCTTGACCCAGCCGGCCAATGTAAAGTCACTGTTAATCATGCCGAGATTGCCCATCGTGGGCAGTTGCAGCACGTTGTTCGCGCCGTCAAAGCGCACCGCCTGATTGTCACGCCCCGGCAACCCGGCTAGCGGACACCCGCCGCCTGTGCAGGTTGCACTGAAGTTGTTGATGGAGCGATCTTTGAACGTGCTGCTCGTGGGTGCTTCATCGAGTCGCAGGTCGAGAACGGGCGTGTCGTTCCAGTAGATGTCGTCGATCTGTTCGGCCGAAAGTTCGTAGTTGAAAATCTGTAGCTCATCAAACGCCCCATCAAACCCTTCACCGTAAAACTCAGGGTACGTATGGCCATCAGAATACGTTTCCTGCCTGACCTCCCCTTCACCGCCAATAATAAATGAGTAGGCCGCACGCGGTGTCACGCCATTGCAGTCAGCCGTTGGGGTGAAATTGACCTGATGCGACACAGGCATCTCGATACCGTTGATGTAGGCGCGGAAGCGCGTGCCGTTGAACGTTGCCGAGAAATGGTACCACTCTTCAGCAGCCGTCAACGCCCCATAGCGCGGGTCGCTGTCTGGAACAAACGTATCGACGCGCATAGTGCAAGTGCGGTCATCGTTGCCGCGAATCCCAATTTGGAAATCGACCACAAACTGCTGGGAAGTCGCCCCAGTCGATTCGACAAAGGCAGAGGTGTACATGGAAGGATAGAGAAAGGAACCCGCCGTATCGCTGCTCGCGCCCAGCAGCCAGGGCGTGCCATCTCCGCCGTTCGACTGGCTGACCCACGCCGCCATCGTAAACTCACCGTGCCGACTCAAATCTAAAGGTAGGTTCGGCAATGCTTGAAAGAAGGAGGTTCTGCCAAACGTTGGGGATGCACGGAAGCCATTGTTGACAAACCCCGCTGTCAGGTCTGGGCAACTGCCACCCTCGTTGGCGTAATCATCTGGGTGAATGCAGCGCACCAAGTTACCGAGACCGCTCTGATCAGGAACCGTTGCGCCGTCCGCAATATCGTTCGTGCCGCTTAGGTAAAAGACCCGTACACGCGAAACGGCTGCAATATCCCCATCGGCACGCCCATAGGGGTAAATAGAAAACTCGTCCAAAGAGATGCGATAATTTGTGTCAAGCGCGGCACGCGACCCTTCGCCAATAAACAGGCTGTTACCACCAAAGGTCGTCAGGGAGGCAGCTAAGTCGGTCGGTCCCTCCGCTATTTTGTGTCCATCCACAAACAGCGCACTCTTGCCGCGTTCGTAGCGCCAGGCAAAATGGCTCGTATAGGTGGAATTGAACGGGGCTTGCAACAGGACGGTGTTGCCCTCTTTCACTCGTACCGTTGTGTTTGTCAATGTGATGCGTATGTCGCCTAACCGTAAAAGCGTTTGCTCAATTTGCGGATTGTTGTCGCGTGGCTGGAAGGACGTAACCCACGTCTCAACGGTGAAGCCACTCTGTGTTATGCCTAAATCTGTCGCAGATGCGTTCGCCGTAAAGAGGGTGGAGTGTCCTCCCCACATCGACAAATAGCCGCCAGAAAAGCCGCCAATATACTCAGTCGGTGGATTGATCGAGCCACAGCGAAACTGTTGGTAGTTGCATTGCACGCGATAGTTGTTGCCCGACGCTTCCGCATGGTAACCATCGTTCCCGACGATCTCGACAAACGCATCAAACGGCAGCCAGAGCGAGCGTGCGTTCGACTGATTTTGCGGATTGGTGATGATTGCGCCCGCGTGATTGGTCATCGAGACGACGGCCGATTGGGTCAGATCGCTGCGGATCGTCACCGTGCCTGCACTCTGTTCAGATTGCAGCGGCTGTAGATTAAACGCCCGTGGAAACAGTGTGTCACTCTGCACATTGGTATCAAAACTGACATCGTGTAGCCCCAGCGCGACGCTGCTATTGAGCTTGTTGGTCAGCTCAACATCGTACTGAATGGTGTCGCCGGGCTTGACAATCGCCTTGTCAACGGTCGCCTTGATCTGCAAAATGTCACCCGTGGAAGGGACGTTGGGGTTAAAGCCGTAAGTACGCTCAAGCGAGTCTAGGTAGAGATCGCCGTCGGCATCGGCCGAAAGTGGATCACTCTGCACCCGTGTCGATTGTGCCGTCGTGCCGTTAAACGCATAGACAAACTCCCAGCCACCCGCCCACTCGGTGGTATCGTTGTCGTTGTCTACGTCGCAGCTATCGAGATGGAACACCTCTTCACCGTCGAGCAGTCCGTCTGAATCGGTGTCAGCCCGCGTGGGGTCGGTCAGGAAGTCGCCTTCTTGTCCGTCACAGAGGCCGTCCCCATCGGTGTCAGCGAGCAGCGGGTCGGTGTTTGTGGTCGCTAACTCATAGAAATCGCTGAGACCATCCCCGTCGCTATCGGGATTGCCGTCGTTTGGATCGGTTCCCCCAAATGCAACGGCGCGTAGACCGTCGCCGTCCGCATCCTTGAGGAACGGGAAGCTATCATCCCACGCGAGGCGATAGGCGTTGCTGTTTGTGTCGAAGGTCGTCGCCCGAAATTCAGATACCGTCGCTGGGAACACGTCAAAATTGGTCAACGCCCCGACATCAATATGTACCGTATTGCGCGTCTCCTTGAGCCAGCAGAGATAGGGATAGGTGCATTCTTGCGTATAAAATGCTTGCCCTTCGGCAATGTACAGGTCGATCCCTTCGTTTTCAAACTGCGCGACGTTGGCGACCAGCGGCGCGTTCATCGTGTAGTTGAGCGATTCGCGGCGATAGGCGGTCGCGTTGGCAAAAGCAGCGGGGCCACCAGCCGGCGGCAACCAGTCGTTTGTCTGCGTGCCAAGTTGTAGATTGGCGTGGACAGGCTGTTTCGATTCGGCAAATTGGTAGGTGAGGACGCTTTGCTTTTCGTTGGTTGGATTAAACATCCAGCGGTAGCCGATGAAGAAGCTGAACTCTTCGATGTCGTCGATGTTGTTGTGGAAGAGGGCGGTGTCAATATCGGCCGAAACCCTCAACCGATTGCCCGCCTGAAAACCAACCGCTGGATCGACAAAATCGTAGTCAAGATTGGTCACGTTCAGTCGATCATCCCGGTCAAGCTCGATCAGCGGTGCATTGTCGTAAATAAACCACACAATCACCTTGCCCAGCAGTCCGCCAATGCCAGCGCAGCCGTACTCGCGCGCCTTTGCATCGCCACCATTTGGATCTTTGGGAACGACTGAACAGATCAGGCCGATAATCGAATCGATCAGAAAGATGATTGCCGTGATAATCTGCCCCACAACGGGAATCGACCCAATCGCGATCAGCAAAATCGTCACGGCCAAACCTGCCACCAGTTCGGCAAACGCCTGATTGAGTGCCAGCGAACCCGGCGCAAGATTTTGTGCGACCGCCTTGTAGATGAAGAAGCCAACCGAAATCACCGCCCCAATCACGGCAAAAATGACCGCCCCCTTGATTTTGCCCACCTCAGACAGCAGCGATTTGAGCGTTTTGACCGCTAACATGGCGGCCGATTTGAGAACCGTCGTGATCAGCGAGAGCGATGTGGCGATCACGGCCAGTGCGCTGGCGACGATGCTGATTAGCCTGCCCGTTTCTGCATCGACAATCGACACCGCCGCAGAGATGACCGAAACGGCTGTCGCCGCCACCGCAAACACCAACCCACCAAAGCTCAGATTGTCCACCCTCGCGCCAACTTTGGACACATTTTTCAATAGTGTTTGTCCGCGGGGCGCGAGCAGATCTGCCCAAGAAAGCTCTTTACCGTATGTCTCTAGCAGCTTGTTGCCAAAGTTCCCCAGATTGACAAACCCGCCGTAATCGCCCAGCACCGAATTGTTGCCGAGCGAGAGGCGAATGATCTTGAGCAGCTTTTGCGCCGCCTTGTGCGTCCCCTTGCCAATCGACAAATCGACCGCTCCCTCATGCAAATAGTCGAGCATTTCAGCATCGCTCACACGCGCCGCCAAATTAGCGGGCTGCGTGTTCACTTCGACAAATTGCGCGTATCCCGTTGCTAGACCAAAGTAAAATGTACGCGCCAAAAAGCCAGCCGCAGGCGCATCCGTTGCGCCCATAATGCCGACGAGGGCGGTCTCAATCGCCGCCCCTTTCTCCACCCAATACGCTTCGATTGGATACGGTTGCCAGTTGCCACCGACATAACGATATGGCGCCCAGTTGAGGCTGGCTACAGTGGTCAGCGGCGCGTTCGTGGTGCTATCGGCCGCGTTGATCGCCACCCTGTTGTCGACAATCGTCGTAATCGCATCCTGACCAATCGTCACCTTGCGAATACTGTTCTCTTGCAGGTAGAGAATGGTCGTGTCCTGCACACCGCTCGCAACCTGTGGGGTAAAGTGCGTCTGGAGAATGTTGTACGCCTTCTGTTGTGCCAGATCGGCCAGCCCAATCTCATCCCGATAGTCGTGGCGTTCCACCATAAATGCGTTGGCGGGCAGGTTGAAGCGATCCTGATCCGAAGCAGCACCGTTGCTGCGATTGTCCCAACGTGCCGCGACCGTATCAATCGTCATATTACGCACGCCAGCCGTCCCACGCCCCGCCATGAAGCTCACGTCGAGTCCCTGCGCCAACATCCACAGCGCGTCTTCGCTAAAGCCAGCCTGTGTAAAGCCAGCTTGTGCGCTGGTATAGCTAGGGTCTTGATAAACGGCGGCTGTTTTGTACGCGATGTTGCGCTGGACGCTCATGCCCGTCAGATACCAGTCGTCGGCGTAAGCATGGACGACCGTTGTGCCGTTTGCCATCCAGTTGCCATCAACCGCACACCACGCCTTCACCTTGTCACTCACGCTCTCGTCTTGCTCACCAACGGTGGCCGGATTGGGGTCATACGAATCGGGCATCGGCTTGCAACGGTCAGTTTTGACGTTGACCGTCCAGAGCAGTCGCGCCTTTTGTTCCGCGCCAAAGTCGTTGGTGGTCGGGTCGTAAAACATGCGACCTGTAAATGCGGTCGGCACATTTTCTGTTTCATCATAAAGGAGGGTCAGTGGCACATAAGCATAAATGCCGCCGCTGTCCGTTTCGCGCACAGAGACACCAAACACGTCGAGTGCGTCAGCATCGATCATTTGATTGGCGTGGGGGCCGTTGACGATGTTGGGAATGTGACGGCAAATCGACTTATTATTGGTTGTGTCGGTGATGCGGATCGCCCGATTGCCCAGTGCAACATCTGAGGCGAGCGAGATGTTCGCCCATGTGAGCGCGGCTGTGGGAGCCACATTGGAAGCGGTAAATGTCGTTGTGGTATTGCCGTCTGCCAGTGTGGTGCAGTCGTGCGGGTGAACGCTGACGTCGTACTGTGCGCCAGCGGTCAGATTCAGATTGACCGCCACATCTGCACCCGTTTGGAGAAAAGTGGTCGTGCCGTTCACGTCACCGGCAAAGGTCAGGCGGGTCTGCGGATTGGTGAGCGGCAACGGTGTACTCGCGCCCGACATTTCGATTTCGAGTAGTGGCGTGAGGCGCATATCGCCGTTGGCTTCGCGACCACTGTTGCCAAACGCATCGTCGAAAACGCGCGTAATCTGCCCGTTGCGGTCGTTGGTCGGCCAATCCAAAATGGAGAGGCTGTACCAGAGGTGATCGGCATCTATGGGGCGCAGTTGGAAGTCAACCATAGCGGTTTGCCCACTCAACAGTCCGTCTACATCGAAGTGCAGCGTTTGATTTTGTAAGCCGTTTGTGAGGTCGCCAACGTAGGTGCTTGATGCGCTGTCAACTTTGTCTGGCACACCGTCGCCGTCGTCATCGAGATCATAGACGTCGGGCGTGCCGTTGCCATTTGTGTCAGCGCAGGTCAATGCGCCAGCCGTTTCCGTGCAGCCAAAGCTGTCGGAGTTGCCGTCGCCGTTGCTGTCAAATTTGAGCGGGTCGGGGTACCAGATGTTGGCAGCGTAAGAAAAGCCCTGCGTTTCCGCAATGTCGGTCAGCGTGTCGCCGTCGGTATCGGCCGAATTTGGGTTCGTCCCCAACTCATGCACCTCAACCCCATCAGACAACCCGTCCCCATCGCTGTCGGCAACATTGGGCAGCGTCAAGCTCAGATTTAGCTCGACCGCATCTGTTAGGCCATCCCCATCGCTGTCTACACCGTTGTCAACAAACGGAGCCGCGTTGGTATTTGTTGTCTGAGCGACGCGACTGGCTGGTGGGGCTGAATAGTCAGGGGTCAGCAGCGTGCTGTCGCTCTCAGCCGCCTCATCCGTGCCATGTTCTGCCTCGAACGCTTTGACCGTTTTGCCAAACGCAGACGCTTGCCCCGCCTGCAAAATGGGGGACGCGAGAAACAGGAAAACAAAACCATACGCAATCGCCCGATAAACGCGGCGATCATCAGCGCGGGCAACGATCACAAAGGCAAACAGCCCTGCCGCAGTCACAACGCTGAGATTGGTGGCAATCGTGGGCGCAGCATCACGGACATGCAAGCCCCAGTCGCGCAGACCGATCAGGGCGGTTGTTTTTACTGGTTCGTCACCCCAGTTGGAAAAGTCGGTGGTGATTTCGGCCGAAACCCGCTCCAAGCCTGACGCTGCAAACGTCACATTGATCACCTGTCGCAGCGGCAACCCATCTTCACCCAACCAAATTTCACCCGTCGCCTCCATCTCGGCCAATTGTTGACTCACCCCCAGCTGGATACCTGCTGGCAACTCATTGCGCTGGCGCAGTTCGCTCTGTAGCTGGTCGCGCATAAAGCGGGCGTAACTCGGCCCGTCAATCTCAAACTGATAGCGTGTTGCCAGCATACCCGTCGCGTCACGCTGGCTGCCCAACGTCGTCATCGCGCCCGCCGCATTCAAATAGCCGAGCGGGTCTTGATTGGGCGCAAAGAGCGTGCTGATGTCGTCCACCGCTTCCCATTCGCTGCCCTCGACGCGACCGAGAGCGATGCCGTCCGTCACCTGCATCTCGACCGCCCCGTTTGCCAGCAGCGTGCCGCCGCCCTGTGACCACAGCTTGAGCGTCAATGCCTCGTTCGCACGGTCGGTGGTGCCTTCAATATACAGCGACTCCGTTGTGGGCGAGAGTCCCGCGTTGAGCAGCTTGGGCAGCGCTTGGGTTGTCTGGTGGATGGTGGTTGTGAAGTCGTATCGGCCGATGGCACTGGCCGTCTCCCACGCTTGCACCACGGCGGGCGTTTCTTGCGCCCATAGCGCAGGCGCAGCGACGAGTAATAGCAGTAATAAAAGAACGACGCTTATTTTTGAATTGATGGGTGCCTTTGCAAACAACAGACGCGAACTAGATGGGCGGGAATAGTTTGAGGGTTTCATTATATATTTGTGTAGCTTGTGAGTCTGCGTCAAAAACGACGTGGATTCCAGCATGGACGAATGATGGAAGCATTGCGACTTCAGCTTACTGCTCCCGAGCTGTCGTCTAGGCAATCGCGTTTGCTAGATTGACAAAACCAGAACGTGTATCATCATGGCTTTCCAACAACGTGGCGCGAATATTTGTGAACCAACGTGAATACGGAGTCAGTACAATCGTTCGCTGGACTGCTTTTTACTGCTGTCATCTTCACGTCTTTGGCTTATGTGCATTGCATGACACAAACAATAACAACCTACTGTGACCACAATGTGACCACACTGGTAGTCACCCCGTCTGATGCTAAAGTTGGCCCCTTTTTGGTATCCCCTCCATTCAGAAAAACAATGCGATGCTGACCCTGTTTCGCCGTTAAGAGCGTTGCGTTGCTGGCGTATTTGGCATTGGAGCCAATACAACACAGCCGTGCCTCGTTGGCGACACTGCCATGGAGGGTATAGGCCTATTACGATATGATGAAGGAGAGTAGAGGATTCGGCCGAATAATCTTGATCCGAAAACGTGGCTCTCCGCAAAGTTCGTGCAGGAGAGAGAATGATAAAATGGTGTATCTTAACAGGTTGGAGATGTAGAAAAGGTGACAGAAAATGCACAACTACCATTCGTATTAGCTGATTGTCGAATGGATAAAGTGATCGTGTTAGCGCAAACGATGCAAATTGAGGCACATACAGAAAATGCAACAGCTAAATGTCCACATTACAGTTGCAACACAAATCGGGTTCATAGCTATTACAAAAGAACAATCCGTGATGTGCCAGGCAGATACTTAAACAGTATCTGACTCGCGTTTACGGTCGACTCAGACGCCTACCGAATTGCGCTTTGGCAGTGATGACAATTTGATTTTCCGCAATTACATCGGCACCAATTTGGCAGGGACAGCGGCCATTCCCAAACAGAAAAACGGCATTGAGGTGCGCGACTCAGACCATAACAGCATCGGACAAGGGATGGACGATGGCAATGTAATTGGCGGCAATCTCGATCATGGAATTGAGTTCGAACGTGTCAACAATGTCAGAATGGATAATGATGTAACGGGAAATCTGATCGGCTTGAATGCGGTCAACGCATCAGGCACATGGACCATTCACGCTGTTGGTAATGGGGGTGCTGGCATTCACCTCGCCAACGCGGTGGGTGGTGAAATTGAGGCTGCAAAGTTTAAGATTGGTGGCATATCGGCCGAAAATTGCAATGTGATTGGTCTCAATGACGGGAATGGTATCTCTTTGTTCAGCACGGCTTATATCGACATAGAGTGTAATCTAATCGGCCGAATTTGCGGCCCGCAATTTCCCGGTCTCGATTCCAATATCTACAACGGCGACAGCGGCATTTACAGTTTTAACGGGCGCATCAACCGCTATGGCTACCAGTTTGATGCAACTTGTTCATTTGGTGGCGCAAATTGTCTCGTGATAAGCACAATCGACCAGCCTGCAATTGAATTACAAAGTGGTAATGACAGTCAGGTGTTTAGAAACAGCTACCTCTCGTCGATTTCGGCCGAAGGTATTGTGAAGTATGGCCTCGTACGCCATGTTCAATCTACTGTGGGCGATCTATTCCAGCCCGCCCGCATCACACATGGCAGCGCGGTGTTGCCAATTGATTTGAATTGGGACGGCATGACACCCAACGATCCCGGTGATGGTGTTACAGGTGTCAACAACCTGCTCAACTATCCTGAAGCGTTCACGATTAGCGACAACGCATTTGTCAGCGGGGATGCGTGCGTTGGCTGTACAGTTGATGTCTACGATGTTAGTACGGTCGGGACAGCAACTTATTTGGAGACGGTGTTGGCTGGGGATAGCAGCGCGGCCGAACCTGGTCGTTGGGACACCAATCTCACCGCCTATGGTCTGACGCAAAGCCAAGTTGCCTTTACCGCCAGCTTTGATGTCGACACATCGGAGATGAGTCCTGCGGGTGGGCATGGTCCGACGGCGGTGACGCTGCAATCGAACACAACAACAACGAGTTCGTTACCCATTTTCTATGCTATCCTGTTGCTAGTGATGACAGTGGGTGTGATCAAAAGGAGCCGATCATGAATCGAACGATTATTCTGTTAACCGTACTATTTTTATTCGTCGTGCAAGGCACGGCAAACGCCGCGCCGCGTGTCCCCACGCAAACCCTTACCGTTGACCGTTATGATGATGCCAGCGGCCTTCCCTGTTCAGGATCCGCAAACGACTGTACGCTGCGTAGTGCCATCGAAATCGTTAATTCCGCGCCTATTCCGAACCATCGCATCCAGTTTACGGGGGTCGATCACCTCATTCCACTGACATCGCCATTGCCTCCCATCACACAAGATGGTGTGGTTATTGATGCGGCCAATCGCAATATCCAAATTGATGCACAAGGTCTGCACGCAGCGATATTTGTTATCAGTGGGGACGATGCCTTAATCGAAGACTTTCGGCTTTTTGGCACAAGGACTAGTAATCAGCAAACGAGTAATATAATTTTGATCACGGCTGGAGCCGATAACATTCGCATCCGCAACAACATTATTGGCGACTATTTGGACACCCAACCGTGTGGTGGCTGGCTCGGTGGCCGCACTGGCATCAGTATTGGCGGCAACGTATCCAACATCTACATTTACGGCAACTCGATCCGCTGTTTGACAGGCTCCGGCATTTACGTCGGTCCCAGCGTGACCAACGTCCGCATCGGCGAAGATGAAAATGGCGATGCCTTCACTGCCCAACGCAACACGATCACCGAAGCATTGCACGGCGTTACCATCGACGCTGATGCGGTCAAGCTAATCAATAACACAATCGAGGATAGTAGCAGTGACGGCGTTGAAATTTCTGGTGACAACAACATCGTTGAGCGCAACACGCTACGCGACAATGGCGCTCATGGTCTCGATGTCAACGGGGGGACTGGTACTGCAATTTTTCGCAACACAATCGCCCGTAACACAACTGATGGCATTCACTTACGTGCTGGCGCAGACGGCAACACGATTGGCTGTGGGTTGTTGACGACGACCTACGACGCAACGCGCACCAATCATATTTACGACAATGGACAGGACGGCATCCACCTCACGGGCAATGGCACAACGCTCAATGTGGTCAAGTGCAACAAGATCGGTTTTGCGGCTGGCGCGGTCGATTTAGGGAATGGTGGGGTTGGCATGCGGATTGATGAGGGGGCAGATGCAAACATTATTGGCGGGACAACGGGGACTTATAATTTGATCGGCAACAACGGCGGGGCTGGGATTCTGATCAAAAATGCGACGCACAATTCGATTGGGGACAATCGGATCGGTGTCAACGAGGCTGGCACAGCAGCCAAGGGGAATGGTGAAGATGGCATCGCGCTTGATAACGGCGACAACAATGCGATTGGCGGCAGCGATGAAGCGAATCGCAACATTATCAGCGGCAACACGCGAGACGGCATTGAACTGCGCTTTGGCAGTGACGGTAATGCGATTACGGGCAACTTTATCGGCACCAATCTGGCTGGCAATGCAGCGATTGGCAATCGTGAAAACGGAATTGAGGTGCGCGATTCCAATAACAATGTCGTCGGCCGCGATGAGTTTGATGACCCGATCAATGTCGTTGGGGGTAATTTGTTTAACGGGATTGAACTGGAAAATGCTGATAATACGTTGCTTGAAACCAATTTTATCGGGGTTGGGATTGACCAGACGAGCGCGGTTGGCAATGGTAAGAATGGGATTTTGTTGATTGGGGGTTCGGCCGAAAACATAATCCAAGGCTCCTCACTAATCGCCCACAACGCCCATTCAGGCGTTACCTTAGTTAATGCTGGTCTATCAAATCAGATCAGGGGCGTTTTTGGCAGCGTATCCGATCCATGGATTGAGATTTTCGAGAATGGACAGAACGGCATTTACATTCAAAACAGTGATGATACACAGCTAAGTTCACCGCCCAGTGCGATGTTTGGGTGTACCTTTTCAGAACTCAATGTGGTCAACAACACGCTTAAAGGGATCGTCAATGTCGATGCAGACAACACGCAGATGAGTTGCGCTCAGGTGAACGAAAACGGGCAAGATGGCATCGAAATTAGTGGCACATCGCGGACGATCTCGTTTACCGTTTCAGCCATCGAGAATAATGGCGGCTCGGGCGTGGCGGTAACTGGCAATGCCGTACAAAACCGCTTAACGGTCAATCGTTTTGATGGCAATGCGGGTATCCCGATTGATCTTGGCGATGACGGCTTTGATAGCAATGATGCGGGGGATGGCGACAGTGGCCCCAACACCCGCATCAACCATCCCCTTGTGACCGACGGGAGCAACCTAAATGACGTGCAGGGAACCGCATGTCCATTTTGTGAGATATTGATTTACGAGGTGGTCGGTGGCAGTCATCCACAGCACATTGGCGAGATTGCAGTTCTGCGCGGCCGAGCATTTGGTGGTGCGGATGCGGCTGGTAATTGGGATGCGTGCGTCTCTTGTGAGGGGATTGTCACAATTGAACAGGCCGCATTTGTGGCGGTTGATCTCAATGGGAATACGTCGGAGATGAGTTTGTCGGCTGGTGTGCCGACGGCGATTGGGTTGCAGTCGATGGAGGTAGCGGAGGGAGTGGCACGCGGCTGGTTGTTGCTGTTGACAACGATGTTGGTTGGGGTGAGTGGATTGTTGATCGAGGGCAGTGCAATCGCTCTCCGCGAAACCACATAACGACTGTTACCTTTGATTTAAATTCGGAAACTGTGGGGTCAGAAGCACCCTGGCACGGTTGCGTCCGAGTTGCCACTGCTCACCTAGATAGGTCTTGACCGCAATCGGCCCCATCTCATCGACGCAGATCACGCGCGTGTTGGGAGGTGGCTGGACAAAATAGTGGATGATAGGCCCCCTTTTCGACCGAAAAAGCCTTCGCTCAATCTTTCCGACACCGAGTTAGACGCTCTTCCTGCCCTCATTTCTTTTCCGAATTGAGGTTAATTACCTGCATCAAGCGAATCTGTGGAAGATGCGATGAAGGGTTCCGTTGTTAGATACGACATTGTGTTGAAAATGAGCGACTATTCTGCAACACAATGATGTAAACTATACCCTAAAACAACCCTTCTTTATCACGCACCAAAATCATGACTACAATTGCGTATCTTCGCGTTAGCACCGACGAACAAGATTTGAACCAACAAGAGCATCTTCTATTAAAGTACGCCCAACAGCAACGCATCCACATTGACCAGTTTATTCGCGTCGAAGTCTCCACTCGCAAAAGTTTGCGCCAGCGCAGAATTGAAGAACTCGTTTCCCTACTCACTGATGGCGACACGCTCATTGTTGCTGAACTCAGTCGGCTCGGCCGCAATATGTTTGAGACGCTTGATTTAATTAACATGCTCACGGGGATGGGGGTGCGGATCGTCTTCGTGCGCCAGCCTGAACTTTCTACGACTGGTTCACATGCCAAACTGTTGCTGGCAATCTACAGTTATTTTGCTGAGGCTGAACGTGAATTTATCTCGATGCGAACCAAACAGGGGATGGCGGCTGCCAAAGCGAGTGGCAAGCATATCGGCCGACCTAAAGGCAGTCGTGACAAACACCGACCGCTTGATCCTTATCGTGACCAAATTGCTCAATACCTCAAACTGCAACTTCCCCTACGGCGTATTCGTGTCCTGATTAACCAGCAAATGGACAAACCCCTCAGCTACTCCGCTTACCGCTACTTTGTCCGTCAGGATGACGAACTCCTTGTTCTTTGGCAATCCCCCAAAACTTAGCAAGCCGTTTTTGCCCACTTAGCCGTTCCTTAGCGTATATTTTTACATGAAAATCTCTGGTACCCACATTGGCAAGAAAGTCGTTATCCCATTCAAAATCATAATCTACCACAAGCAAAGCATAGCAGACCTATCATCAGAATTTGATAACGCATTCTAATTACTTGAAAAACAAATTCATCGGTAGTAACTCCAATGGCGACAAAGACCGCCTTATCGTAATGAAAGAAATATGCTTACGAACGAGCCTTACCCTGTGGCTAACTGGCATGTTTCTTGACAGAGATGAGGAGGGGCGTAATACCAACCTGCATACACCCTACCAATTCTGGAGACACCCTGTAGAAAAGAGGTGTATTGCAAAAGCTGACTTATGCTGCACACAGCATCCACTACACTTAACGTATGACTCAACAAACGATTTTACTGGTCGATGATGACCCTGAAATAATCAAAACCACCCTGCACTATTTAGAGCAAGAGGGATATGAAGTACTCGTTGCCTACAACGGCATGGATGCGTTAACCGCTGTAAGTAACTACGCGCCAGATTGCGTAGTGCTTGATGTGATGATGCCCGATTTAGACGGATGGGAAATTTTGCGGCGAATCCGTGAGCAGGCAAAAACGGCCGTTATCCCCGTCATTATGCTGACCGCCCGTGTCGAAGAAACCGATAAAATACATGGTCTCAATTTGGGTGCTGACGACTACATGACCAAACCATATAGCATGGGCGAACTAATCGCCCGTATTCGAGCGCGTTTGCGTCGCACGCAACCATCTTCTCCTCAACGCCAGCTTCGCACAGGCCAAATCACGCTCGATCTAGATGCTGTGTCTGTCAGCATCGCGGAAACCGAAATTGATTTGACCAGAACAGAATTTGACCTGCTGCGCACATTGATGCAGCAGCCAGAGCGGGTATTTACACGTGAGGAATTGCTGGAAGAGGCGCTGGGCTACACCTATGAAGGGTTGGGGCGTACGCTTGACAGCCACATCAAAAATCTACGGCGCAAAATTGACCTGGGCGATCACCAATCCATTAAAACTGTTTATGGCATTGGCTATCGTTTTGTCGAGGAGTAACGTTTATGTCGGCATACAAGCAACTGAACGCAACCGAGCCGAAAAAGCATATCGCCAGCCGCTTTTTGCGAACAGTGCTCATCACTGTTATTAGCAGCACGGTGATGGCGATTGTAATTGCCATTATAGTTGGGTATCCACTCATTTTTTCACCAAATCAGAATGGGAGTTTAAGCTGGATTATTGACTTTGCGATTGCTGGGGCAGCTTTTGGGGGAGTCATTGGTATCATGGCGGCGATTGGCTATGGTCGCCTGTGGGTCAGACTGGCGGCTCTCAATGCGAATATGCTTGTTGTGACCTTTGTCATCGCTATTTTGATGCTAAAAATCGATTTTTCTGAATTAGGGTGGCTGCTACTTGTCATTGCGATTGGAGGCTATTTCATAGCGGCGGTTTTGGGTCTTATCATGACACGACCGTTACAACAATTAACCGAGGCCGTTCAACGGGTTGGCACACACAATTTAGGTGAGCGTGTCTCGGTCGGTGGCTGGGGGGAGATTGGCACGTTGGCAGAGTCGTTTAATGGGATGGCGATGGCGTTGGAATCGGCCGAAAGTAGCCGCCAACAACTCCTCTCCGATGTCTC
Source organism: Anaerolineae bacterium (assembly GCA_030425205.1). Taxonomy (GTDB): domain Bacteria; phylum Chloroflexota; class Anaerolineae; order Promineifilales; family Promineifilaceae; genus CALECP01. The sequence goes on along the minus strand of JAUIAP010000062.1, from coordinate 4,179 downwards.
ACACGAGCTACGAACACCGCTAACCATTCTCCAAAATAATATTCGCGCCATGCTGGATGACGTGATGCCAACAGACAAAGCCCAGCTAGCCACACTTTATAGCCAGACACACCAACTCAACCATCTTGTGACCGACCTACACGACCTGTCACGCGCCAATGTAAAACAGTTGCCGCTGACCAAAACAGAGATGTCCCTCAACGCGCTAATCGACCAGGCAAGGGAGCTGTTCACCCCTTTGGCAGAAGAAGCACAGGTCACGCTACACGCCACTATTCCAGAGGAGATAATCAGTATCCGCGCAGATCGCAATCGCTTGATTCAACTCCTGCAAAATTTACTGGGCAATGCGGTGCGGCACGCCAACGAGCGGGTCGATCTTAGAGTGTGGCAAAGTGGCACGATGGCGATTGTAGAAATTTCTGATGATGGCGACGGGATCGCACCTGAACATTTGCCCCACATCTTTGATCGCTTCTATCGGGTTGAGAAATCCCGCAGCAGACAGTTTGGCGGGACGGGGCTGGGCTTGGCGATTTCGCAAGCCATTGTCGAGGCACACGGTGGCATCATCACGGCGCAAAGTGAAGGGGTTTCACACGGTACGACGATGCGCTTTGAATTGCCCATTGGCGGTTAGAAAAGAAAAATCTCAAAGATTTTTCTTTTCTGTAATTCTGGAGAGATTCTGGAGGAACGGCCTCATGCCGCAAAAGCAACTTATCCTGTGTTTATCGGCCGAATGAAACAGTCGGCTTCATCAATAAGAACAGAGCGATAGTTAAAGGAAGATGACATGAATGAATTACAAATGGCGGTGACAATTCTCGCCCAGGAAGGTGGCGGAGGAGGTTTCGGAGCAGGTATGGGTGCAGGTATCGGCGTAGGTATTGCAATTGGTGCGGGCGCGTTTAGCGGCAGCGGATACTTTAAGAAAAAGAAATTCCAAAACCAGCTCGCAGCCGCTATAGAAACGGGCGAGATCTCGATTCTCGATAAAAATGGAAAATCAATAACGTCCGAGACACTCTTCAATTTACTCTAAGTTGCTCAACTAACCTCTCATGTCGAACAGAAGCGATCCCGTCATCACGGTGCGTCATCTGGTTAAGCGCTACGGTGATTTTATCGCCGTCAATGACATCTCGTTTGAGGTGCAGCGCGGCGAGATATTTGGCATCGTCGGTCCCAATGGGGCGGGTAAAACGAGCGCAGTCGAATCGGTGATGGGCGTGCGCTGGCCGTTTGAAGGGGAGGTGCGCGTTGCGGGTCTCGATCCCCACAAACAGCGCACACAATTAGCCGAACGCATTGGGATTCAGCTACAAGAAGCCGAACTGCCTGCTCGCCTCAAAGTTTGGGAGCTACTCGATTTGTTCGCCTCATTCTATCAAGAAAGCGTCCCGTATGAGCCATTGCTCAAAACGTGGGGCATTTGGGAAAAGCGCAACAACCACTTTGAAGCCTTGTCGGGCGGACAGAAACAACGGGTTTTTATCGCCCTCGCCTTGCTCAACGATCCCGAAGTCGTTTTTCTCGATGAATTGACAACGGGACTTGATCCACAGGCGCGGCGACAAACATGGGATCTGGTGCGCCAAATTCGAGCGCAGGGGAAAACGGTCGTTCTCGTCACGCACTTTATGGAGGAGGCGCAAACGCTCTGCGACCGTGTGACGATCATCGACGGCGGCAAAATCGTTGCCCTTGATACGCCTGATAATTTGCTCAACCAGATTGACGGGGAACGCGGTGTCTGGTTTGATGATCAGGCGCAGTTAGCTGTCGATCCCTTGCGCCAATTGCCGACCGTTGAGCGCGTCGTGCAGGAAGATGGGATCGTGAAGGTGTTTGGTTCGGCCGAAAACCTCGTCTCCTCCGTCGTGCTAGCCCTCGAAGCGCAACACATTCCCATCCGCAACTTTCGCACTGTTCAGCCCGATTTAGAAGATGTCTTTATCGCTCTAACGGGCAAGGCATTGAGAGAATAACTGATGAACAGTTTTATCAAACTTGTCCTTGCCCAATCAAAGCTGTTTTTGCGCGAGTCACTCGCGCTCTTTTTTACCATCGCTTTCCCCGCACTCTTACTGACGCTGTTTGGCTTCGCATTTGGCAACAACAACGAACCCTTCCCCGGTGTCGAGTTTGGCTATATCGACATGCAAATTCCCGCACTGGCGGGCATGATTTTGGGAACGATTGCGCTCAATAGCTTGCCGACCGTGACGGCAAATAATCGGGAGCGCGGGATTTTCCGGCGCTTCAAAGCAACCCCGATGCAGTCTTGGAAATGGATGACGGCTGAGATTACGACGAACTTTATGGTGGCGGTCGTCAGTATGCTTTTGTTGGTGGGAATCGGCCGAATTGTCTTCAGCGCACGGCTTCCCGAAAATTGGGGAGCCGTTTTAACCGCCTTTACGTTGAGCGCCCTGTCGTTTATGGCATTTGGCTATCTCGTCGCCAGCCTTGCCCCCACGCCGCGCATCGCCACCGCCGCTGGGCAACTGCTCTTTTTGCCGATGTTTATGCTCTCTGGCGCAGCGTTCCCCCTTGAATCATTGCCAGATGGAATGCAGGCGTTTTCGCAGTGGTTGCCGATGACCCATGTCGTCACGCTGATGCAGGAGGCGTGGTTTAACAGGGCGTGGTCGATGGCTTCTGTTTGGATATTGTTGGCAATTTTGGTGGTTGGGGGTGTTTTGTCGGCGCGGTTGTTTCGTTGGGAGTGATGTGCGGTAGGGGTGGCTGGGACGCAAAATGCTCAAAAAGCGCAAAGCCTCTGCAAACTGCAGCGGCTTTTTGTTGCCAATTCATCGGTAAGGATGAGGGGAATTTCGGCTTGTGGTATCAACGAAATACTAGACGGATACCAAAAAGCCCCAGTATTTACTGAGGCTTTGGAATAGCGCATGATGACGCTACTGTATTAAATTGTATTTATGTTGCGTGCTGCTATCACGCATACAGGAGGAATCGGGACGATATGACTGTCCACATGCCTCTGTAACTAATCTGCAACGCGAATCACAACTGGGTTTAGCGTCTCAAACGCCAATGCTTCGCCTTCATGGGTCGAGGCGAACGTGCCTAATGGATAGTTCGCTTGGTCAAGTGTAAACGTATAGTCACCAGCTTGTGCCGACGAGCTAACTGCGATATCAAAGGTTGCAACAGAGACACCTGAGCCATTTGTTGGGAATCCACCCGCCTTATAAAGCTGACCATCTAAGTCACCATCAGGAAGCTGTAGATCAAGGTCGAAGTCATCACCACTGCCGCCACTCAACAAAACGTGGTGAACAGCGTTGCCACTGGGCGTGTCGGTGGAAAATTGCACGCTGCTATAATGAGACCAATTGTTTTTGGGTGCTGGCAGTAGGGCTACTTGACAGCAGCTTGAACGGTAACGATACATTTTCTTATCGTTACCGTTCCCTTGTCAAAACAGCCACTTTTAGCCCTTGCAATACTGATAACCTGTTGACATCCCCCTGTTTCCGCCTATCATAACAACAACGATAATCTGTTGTCATATGAGCTGGCTAGTAAACTACACAACGCATCTCCAAGAACAAAGTAAATCCAGTGCGACTATCCGTGCTGTGCAGGCAGATTTGCGCGGTCTCGCACGCTGGTGGCAGATCGGTCATGTCGGTGAATTTGACGTGCAACGACTGACCCAGCGTGATGTACGCCAATGGCTGAACCATCGCCAAACGGTCGATGGTGCCAAACCAAGCACGATCAATCGCGGTCTTTCCACGTTACGTTCATTTGGTCATTGGGCTGTTTTACAGGGCATCTTGATCGAAAATCCAACCGAGGGTGTTGGCGATGTCGCCCATTTGCAAACGTCGCCAGAAGGATTAACGCGACTTGCCATCGACGAACTATTGCGGGCAGCAACGATGAGTGATGACCTGATCCAACGGCGACGGGATGAAGCATTTCTTGCCCTTCTGATCTATGCGGGATTACGGATTCAAGAATGTTGTGATGTGCAAATTCGTGATGTGGATATGGAGGGCGGCACAGTTGTTATACGTAGTGGTAAGGGTCGTCGCCATCGTCGTGTGCCACTGAGCCAAGATGCGATTGTGTTATTACGTCGCTATCTCAATGAAACCCGTTTTCCAGCAGGATTACCAACCGTTGGTGATCCTCTCGAAACAG
>JAUIAP010000061.1 GCA_030425205.1 Anaerolineae bacterium | reverse complement strand
CTGATGGCTGGCGATTTGGAAGGAGTCATCTGTCGTCGTTGCGACTGTTTGGGTGACTTGGGCAGGGGCAGCGGCGATTTGCTGCTCAGCCTGCGCCAGCGTGTCGGCAAAAAACGCCTCACGTGCGTCCGCATCTGCAAAGGGGCGGACACTTTCGGCCGATTGTACCGCCGCTATCGCCACCTCACGTGCCAGACTCAGCGCGGTGATTTCTGTTTGGACTGCTTGCTCAATGGCAAGGGCGTTGGTGTTATTGGGCTGCACGCGCAGATCGAGCGACATCGGCTCGCCCGCCTGCACTGCCGTGCTAAATCCCGCTGGAATCGTCAGCATTGCCGCCGCTGCATTATCGGCAAATGCCTGTTCCGCATCGGTGACGGGGAGGAGATCAGGCGTGAGGGTGGGGTTGTCGTTGAGCAGGTCGAGCAATGCGGCCGACGTTGCTCCGCCATCCTCATCCGCCACCAACAATCGTATGCCAGTTGAGCCCCCGTCATTGAAGTCTGCTCCCGCCAACAAAAAGGTGAAGATGACAGGCAAGATCAGGAAGAAGAGCCATTGGATCGGGGATGAAAATTGTAGGCGTGTATCTTTGAGTGCGATTTGTAGTATTTTATTCATTGCATCGCTCCTATGGTCGGGATCGGCCGATTGCAACAACCGCCACGCCGAACAAAACAGCCGCCATCAATAGCAAGGCAGCCAGATTAACCCCTATGTCGCTGATGCCGCCGCCAGACCCCAGCGCGACAAAGCCATCCAATGCCCATTTATTGGGCGTAATTTTGCCAATTTGGTTGACAATGCCGCCGTTGAACTGCACAAATGTGCCGCTGACAATCCCAAAAATGAGCATGACCGCATTGCCGACCGCATTGATTTGCCCCGACGATTTGAAGAATGCGGCAAAAATCATCCCCCATCCCGTTGCGGCAATGGAAGCGGCGCAAATCAGCAGGATGACCGCGATCCAACTGCCCCAGCGCACGCCGAAAAGCAGGCTTGTCCCCAAAATCAAGACGCTCACCTGTAATACACCGAGCAGAAATGTGCCTATCATCTTGCCTGCCAAAATTTGCGTTTCGCTCGTGGGAGTCGTCAACATGCGGCTGAGCGTCCCATTTTCGCGCTCTTGGCGAATGCTGCGCCCACCGACCGTTGCTGTATACATCAAGAAAAAGAGGGCCATGCCGGGCGCAAGAAAGGCGAGTATGTTGAATGAGTCGGCTTCTGTGTCGCTGCTAAGATTGTTGAGCGTGATGAGCGGGGGTGTTTCGGCCGAATTTAGCTGCGCACCCAGCTCGGGTGCTAGTGCCTGCATCTCTTCGGGCGAGAGCATCCCCGTGCGCATCAATTGATTGATCGTCACCACCGTTTTGGTGACGCCCGACTCAACGACGCCGACAAACTGATTGACAACCGTCTCAACGATACTGGACGAGATAGGGGCATTTGGATTGGTATACAGTTGAATTGGATCAGTGGTTGCCACTGCGCCAGTCTGTTGGTCGGGAATCAATCCCGCACTAAACCCCGCTGGCACAAACACGACAGCGGCCACCGTGTCCGCGTCCACTTGCTGACGAGCGACCGCCACATCGGTTCCGATGGTCGTATTAAACAACGGCGTAAGCTCATCACTTTGGAATGCGTCGATCAAATTTTGCCCCAAATCCCCCGCATCTTGATTGACAATAATTACTGGAATGTCACTAATCCCGCTCGGCCCAGCGTCATTACCAAATGCACCGGTCACAAATCCCAGACCGAGCGTCAAGAGAAACGGCGCAAGCAATATCATGATGAGGGCTGTGCGATCGTTGAAGATGACTTGTAAATCTTTGATGCTTGTTGCAACGATTTTTCGCATCACTTACTCTCGCAAGGCGCGACCTGTCAGATGCAGGAAGACCGATTCAAGATTGGGTTCGCTAATTTCGATGGCGCGTAAGCTGCGATTGTGGTTGCCGCTGACAGTTAGGAGGTGTGGGAGCATTTCGGCCGAATTTGCCACCGATACGATTACCCCACCTTCCGTTGCCGTTGCATTCAGCACCCCATCTATCGCTTGAAATGCCGTCGCTAGACCGACCGTTTCCGCGCCTGACTCGAAGGACAACAACATGCGATCGTGCTCTCCAACAAGCTGACGTAGCTCAGATTGCGTGCCAAGCGCGATCAGCTTGCCATGATCGATAATCCCCACGCGGTCAGAAAGCTCTTCCGCCTCCTCCATGTAGTGCGTCGTGTAGAGGACAGTCATCCCTGCGCCGATCAACTCCTGCACCATATCGAGAATGCGTCGCCGACTTTGTGGGTCAATGCCGACAGTCGGCTCATCCATGAAGAGTAATTTCGGCCGATGTAGCAACCCAACCGCAATGTTGAGCCGCCGCTTCATGCCGCCCGAATAGGTTTCAACCCGATCCTTGGCGCGATCCAATAGGTTGACCTGCTCCAACACTTCATCCATGCGTTTGTTCAGCTCTGACCCACGCATCCCATACATCGCTCCCCAAAACGCCAAATTCTGGCGGGCGTTGAGCGATTGGTATAACGCCAAATCTTGTGGCACAAATCCAATCGCCTCTTTGACCGCCTGCGGGTTGCTCAAGATAGACTGCCCCGCAATCATCGCATCACCGCTCGTTGGCTCCAGCAGACAGCACAACATCCCAATCGTTGTACTTTTCCCTGCGCCGTTCGGCCCCAACAGACTAAACGTCTCACCCTGCCGAATCTCAAATGATAGATCATCAACTGCGATCGACTCACCATACCGTTTGGTTAGCCCATTCGCACGCAAAATTGTCTCTTGCATCGTCACTCCCGTTTGCTTTTTACTTTATTGCGCACCGTGTAATCATGTAAGAGGGTCTGGTAGCTAAGCCACCAGACCCTCTTAAACAATTTTTGCGCCATTGGTAGCGCGGTCACGCCATTTAGCTAACTCGCGCAATATGCGAGAAGTCTACTCGGTCAGCTTATAACCTATTACGTTTGCTGGGGCACATGGTTGCAACTATCTCTTGCTGAATGTGATCGCGCTTGCGCCGATAAGTTGGGAAATGTCGCCGATTTCAAAACTGCTCCCATTCCGCGCTTGAATTTCGTTGCGCGTTGTGTCATAATCTTGCGTCGCTTGGGTCGTTAGCTCAGTTGGTAGAGCAGGTGACTTTTAATCACTTGGTCGGGGGTTCGAGTCCCTCACGGCCTACACCAACAGTCGCATATTGCGATTGTAGCGAAATGCAAGAGCCATCCACACGGATGGCTTTTTGCATTCCAGAAATTCTCTGCAAAATCGTACCATCCTCATATCCTGCGAGTTTGAATAACTCCCCAAGTACAGCATAAAGTAACTCCTGAGACATACTGGCTAGTCAGCACTTCAACATCCAGCGTCGCTGACTTGCGTGCTGGCGCGCTGACTAGCTGAAATGCTCGTAAACTAAGTCCTGTCATACCTGCGAAGGCAGGTATCCATTCTTCGGCGTGGCAGAGATCATTCATGGCGATTATCTTACGGCAAGTTTGTATGCAAGAAATGTGGCGTAGAGTGATAGCGTTACCGTTCTCGTAGTGGGTAATGGCACGGTAATCGCGGAGTGAACGTTTTTTAATAGCGAATTTGTATTGTGATGGGGAAAGACACGTCCTGCAAATAGACGCTGTAATGGTATTGGAGCTGGCATGAAAAATTTAGAGGTTAAGCTGTTCGGCAGTGCGTTACTGTTTGTGTTTGGTACTGTACTGGTTATCTTGGTCGCATCTGGCGCATTTGCCCAAAGCACCACGTTTGTTGAAACAATTGGAGACTCACCAACCTCCCCGACCGCATGGCAACCAAATAATTGGGATGTGACGATTCATCGCAAGGCAAGCAGCGAGTGGAATGGATTCACGCCGTTTTCGGCCGATTATGGCACCAACTGCGACCAACCACCCGCACAACATACGGTTTCTAACTATGAAGATTCAGTGTTTGTCTGCGATGATCGCGTTGCCACATCGATCGGCACACAATCGTATGGAATGATCTATTTGACCCCCAATCAGATCGCTGATTTTTCAACGATCACGACGACGATTCGCTTTGATATGTCTACCCTGCGCACCAGCGGACAGGACTTTGTGGACATTTGGATTACGCCGTTTGATCGCAATCTGCAAACCCCGATCTACAACTGGCTTTCAGCGGGCACGGGTATTCCACAAGACGCGCTCCACTTCAACCTCGATCTCAACCAAAACAGCAGCCGCATGGTTAGTTCTGTTGTGCGCGATTTTGAGCAATCAACCCTTTACGATAACTATACGACGATTGAATCAGTGTTGAGCGACAATGGTCTCACACCGAGCAACACGCGCCTTGAGACGTTTGAGATTGCGCTTTCGGCCGATCACGTCACGGTTTGCATGGTTGACTATGATCACTGTTTTCTCGACAGCGACATCTCACCCGCGCTAACATGGGACAGCGGCGTGGTGCAGTTTGGTCACCACAACAGCGGCAGCACGCCCAACACTTGGATTTGGGATAATTTCTCAGTTGATCCCGCAAAATCATTTTTGATGAGCAATGGGCTGGATCGTTCGGCCGATTCAGACGACGATACCGTTGATTTCCCCAATTTAGCCGTCGAGTCCTCCTATCTGCGTTTTAGCGGCATTGGAGAAAATCTCGAAGTGAGCTTTGATAACGGGGGAACGTGGCAATCGGCCGATTTGCAAAGTCAACTGCCCGGCGAAATCAAGCGGGAACATTTTCGTTCCTATTGGATGCCGCTGCCCGCTGGCACAAGCCGCGTCACATTTCGTGGCGATAGTTGGTATGGTGGCGGCTGGCACGTGCGCGATGTGAGCTTCTGGGTTGCCCCCGACTCACCGACGACCATCTTGCCGACGGCGCAGCCAACTCCGACCCCCCTGCACACGGCGACGCCGACGCTTGTACCAACCGAAACGCTGCCGCCAACCATCACGCCAACCCCCGCGCCGCCAACCCCAACCCCGTTGCCCGGTGATCCATCAGTCATCATGGAAATAGCCAACACCTCTGGCGTCAGTGGTTATCCGATCAGCATTTTTGGTGCAGGCTTTGGTGAGGATGTGGGGACGGTCAACATTCTCGGCACATCGGCCGAAATCGTCACATGGGAAGATGGCTTTATTGAGGCCATCGTGCCAGACGTACCAGATGGAAGCGGTCTGCTGCAACTGCTGACCAGTGATAACCGTGACGGCTATGGCAACTTCACCGTCTACACGATTGATCCGCAATTTTTGCAACCTGCCGACACCACATTTGAAGATATTTCATACGCCCAACCGCTCGCATTGACTGGTGTAGAGGAAGGGTACTGCTCCGACTTTGACACAGGCGCATTTGTCGCCAGTGAAGATATTCTGACCGACTATCGTTGCGGTTCTGGTGGCTATGTTGGGTCGGGACAGGTGACATTTTCGGCCGATTCATCGCTCGGCACGACGGCCAGCCTCGCCTATCAATCACCAGACCCATTGAGCGGCGAACACTTTGTCAACTTCTACACCAATACCTACTGGGAACCGTATCACGAATCACAAGGAAGCTGGCGTGAGAGCTATCCGCGTAGCTATGAGATTCAGGTTTCGGCCGATTCCAGTGACGGCACGGACGGCACATGGACAACGCTCCTTGCTATCGCCGACAACAATCGCGCCACACGGATGCACAAAATCGACATCCCAGAGAACGAAAATTACACATGGGTTCGCATGTTTGTGACCGATGGTTACGCCGACTACAGTGGAATCACTGGCCGTGACTTCGTGCTGCGCGAATTCCACATCTATCAATCTTCGACCCCTAGCACGCGCCCCGATTCACTCGCTATCTTTGGTGACTCGCTGACCTATGCTGCCTTTGCCATCAACGGACATCGCGGCATTGGTTCCTACATCCAACAGCGACGCGACAACCCATCGAACGAAATGCCTGTCACCGTCTACGGTTTGCCCGGCATTAAAGCGGACAGAATGCGCCAAACCGACTACTTCGATGCCGATCTGTTCGACGCGCTTGAGCTTGATGACATGCAGACAAATGCACTTTATTGGGCAATCGCGCTCGGCACAAACGACATCGGCGGTGGGGCAGCTAATTTAAGCGATCCCAATTCGTTCTTGATGCAGTTTGATGAACGAATGAGCGCAGGTGTGCAGGATTTGCTCGCCCGTGGTCGCATCCCCGTGATCGCACGGATGCCAGACACAGATGAGGCGAATGGCGGCTATGGCGATCTCGCTGCCAAGAAGAAAATTCTCAACGACATCGACACCATCGCGGCAACCTATCGCTTGATTCCCGGCCCCGATTTCTATACAGAGTTCCGCCGCAACATCGAAACGGACGGCAGCTCCTACTTTGACAACGACGGCACACACCACAGTTATGACGGACGTAAACGATTCTTGTTCGGTTGGGGCGACGCGCTGACGCAACCATTCCCGCACGTCGAAGTTGCACAGCCGACCCCATCACCGACCCCAATTCCATCACCAACAACGCCGGGTACAACCCCGACGCCTGCTGGCACGCCCACACCGTCACCAACGCCGTCCCCGACACCGCAGCCGACACCAACGCTGCCACCCTCCGACCCATCGGTTGAAATTGAAGTGGCAAACACGGTCGGCGTGAGCGGTTATGAGGTGGGTATTTTTGGCATAGGCTTCGGCGAAACAGAAGGGCAGCTCTTGATCTTGGATGCTGCCGCTCAAATCATTGAATGGACAGACACCTTCGTGCGCGCCATCGTGCCAGCCGTTGCGGATGGGGAAGGTTTCCTGCAACTAACCACAAATGACGGGCGTGATGTGTATGGTTACTTCACCGTCTACACGATTGATCCCGCCTTTAACCAGCCGATTGAGCAGACGTTTGAAAATATCGCCTTCGGCCGACCCGTCTATACGACCAACGTCGATTCATATTTCTGCTATCAACAGCCCAGCAACGCCGGTGCCCCGCCAAGCGAGTTCTTGACCGACTATCGTTGTGGCTTCCAAGGGGTCACCCGCACGGGTTCGGCCGTTTTCAATGCTGACGATTCGCTAGGGGAAAGCGCGCTCATCGCCATCGACCTAGGACAAACGCTGGCGGGTGAGTATACATTTAGCTACATCGTCAATGGCAACTGGTATCCACGTCCCAACACGGGAACGTATCCAGAGAGCAATCCTGAAGATTATCTGTTGCAGGTTTCGGCCGATTCGTCCAACGGCGAAGACGGCACATGGATTACGCTGGAAACGATTGTGGACAACAACCGCAGCACGCGCCAGCACATCGTGAACGTGCCAACCGATGCCGACTACACATGGTTCCGCATGAACGTTTCCAATGGGAACGCCGATGCAGCAGGGTCGCAAGGCCGCGACTTTGCCCTGCGTGAGATTCGTCTGCTCAAGCCCAATGGCAACGGTCGCCCCGACGCATTTGCGCTCTATGGCGATTCGCTGACCGCCAGCGGATTTGAGATTATCGGCGCACAAGGGTTTGCCGCACGGGTGGCCGAACAGCGCGGTCGCAACGATGCTGTGCGCTTCACGTCGTTTGGGTTGTCGGGGCAAAACTCGACAGGTTTACTCGATACAGCGAGCAACACGGTTGAGCTTTACGACGCGCTGGCAATCGACCAGATGGATAGTCAGACACGCTTCTGGGGGATTGGGTTGGGGACGAACGATTCGGCCGATAGTGTTAATGCGCTCGGTGTTTCGGGTTTCAACGTCACCGAATATGGCAATCGACTGGACGCGATGACGGCCGAGCTAATCGCGCGCGGTCTCGTCCCAATCGTCGCCCGTATTCCCGACACCGACGACGCGCAAGGCGGCTACGGCGAACCGATCACCAAACGCAAAATTTTGCAGGACATCGATCAGGTGACGGCGAAATACCGCTTGATTCCGGGACCAGACCTTTACACAACCTACCGCCGCAACATCGAAACGGACGGCTCTTCCTTCTTCACGGGTGATGGAACCCATCATACCGATGCGGGGATGACCCAGCTTATCATGATGTGGGCAGAGGCATACGCCCGTGCCGTCCCCGTTGGTGCAGATGTCATTCCACCGACACCTATCCCATCACCAACCAGCACACCGCTGCCAACGGAAACGCCGCTTCCAACAGAAACGCCGTTGCCAACAGAAACACCACTTCCAACTGCGACGGCGACGAATACGCCAATCCCGACACCAACCAATACCCCGCTGCCAACAGCGACAAACACACCGTCACCTGTTCCAACGGCAACCAATACACCGCTACCAACAGCGACGAATACACCGCTACCGACAGCGACCAATACGCCACTGCCTACGGCAACCAATACGCCATCACCCATGCCAACAGCGACCAATACACCGCTACCGACAGCGACCAATACGCCACTACCGACGGCAACCAATACGCCATCACCCGTCCCGACGGCGACGAACACGCCATCGCCAACGGCAACCAACACACCATCACCCACGCCAACGGCGACCAATACACCGTTACCGACAGCAACGAACACGCCCCTACCAACGGCGACGAATACGCCACTGCCCACAGCAACAAACACGCCTATACCAACGGCAACTAATACACCCGCACCAACGGCGACCAATACACCCGCACCCACGCCAACCACACCGCCAGCGGCTAGTTGTGCAGTCGAATATGTGGTATCCAATCCATATTCCAGAGGATTCCAGGCTGATATAACCATTACCAATAATGGCAGTTCAGCGATTGCGGGTTGGAATTTACACTGGACGTTTACGGAAGGTGAACGGTTCAAGAGTGGCTGGAATGCGACGTTTAATTCATCGGGCGCGTCGATTTTTGCCTCGAATCATGCCAACCATTGGAATGGAACAATCAATGCAAACGGTGGGACGGTTCAATTTGGGTTGCAGGTGAAACGCCATGGCGAGATTGGCTCACCCAATGACTTTACGTTGAACGGCGAACTTTGCACCATTACGACAAGTGGCGTTTCAACATTGCCCCCAGCGACGCCAACACCGCCAGCTCCAACACCGAGCCCAACCCCAAGTCCGACACCCGTTGCAACGCCAAGCCCTTCAGTCAACAGTAGTTGCCGCGTTTCATACGTCATTAGCAACCGTTGGGGAACGGGGTTCCAAGCAGACATCACCATCACGAACAGGGGCAGTGCGCCAATCGCGGGATATGCACTTGAATGGAACTTTAGCAACGGTGAACGCTTCTCAGGCAATGGCTGGAATGCAAACTACAGTCAATCTGGTACGCGCGCGTCTGCTTCAAATGCCGCTTCTTTCTGGAATGGCACGATCGCGCCGAATGGTGGAACTGTTCGCTTCGGCTTTATCGGTGACCATACGGGACAGCTCAGCGTTCCAATCAACTTCACGCTCAACGGTTTGACCTGTAGCGGGTAAATTCATAAGGCGGCGAAGCCGCAAGTGGTTAGTGAGTAGTGGTAAGTGGTAAGAAAATGCTAGTTCTAGCAGAATCTGTGTCTAAGGAAAAACTGAGGCATTGTTGGGGGTATGAAAACACCAACAGTACCTCAGCAGAGAAAGTATAACACGGACGGAGAACCAGTAAGGACGGCAAGCCGCAGAATCGTGCTGCCGCTCAATAGTGACGAGTATGCAGCACAAATGGAGCGGGCAGAGGACGCAAGGGCAATGATCGAGAAACAACGGATAGCCCATCCAGAATTGTTTCCAGCAGAAATGGGAGACGGGTACAAACTGCATGGATGGACAGATGCATCCAAAAAGCTGGACGGTCGCCGATTTCGCCGCATTCGGCTGCAAAGTGGTGAGCGCATTGCGTACACAGTGATGCCATGTGATGTGCTGCCGTATTTGACAGGAACAGTGTCGGAAGTGGAAAAGGCACTCTTTCTCAAAACGTTTGGTGTGCCAAATTGGGCATTGACCTATGTGTTTGGACGCAATGACAGCTACTGGTATCGCCTAGAACAAAGTTGGGGGCGTTACAATCTCGTCGGCACGACGGTCAAGGATGGGGCACAAATACCGACCGAATTACTGGCCGATGAGAAGCATTGCAAGGCGCACGGTGAAAAATGGTACATTGCCACAACAGTCGCCAACGATTGTGTGCTGGGAGCGGGGGTGACGACGGCAGCTGACACAGACCAACTAGCGGCAGGGTATGGTGTATTCAAGCAAGAAGCGCAGCAACTCAACCCAGATTATCAACCCAACAGCGTCAACACCGATGGCTGGACAGCGACGCGCAACGCATGGGAGCAATTGTTTCCTACCGTCACCGTGATCCTCTGTTTTCTGCACGCCTTCCTCAAGATTCGCAGCCGTTGTAAACGCTTAGGCGACCTCTACGACCAACTCAAACACCAAGTCTGGACGATTTATCGTGCCGCAGACCGTGACCTGTTCAAACTAGAAGTCGCCAATCTACAACAATGGGCTCTCAACCATCGTCACCAACTCGCCACCACAGCCAGTGATGCGATTGATAAACTGTGTCAACGCAGCGACCAATTCTGCCTTGCCTTCGACCATCCCCATGCCTACCGCACCAGCAACATGCTTGACCGTCAGATGGAGCCGATGGCGCGTTGGCTATTCAATGGTCGTTTTTTTCACGGCAATCGTCTTGCAGCTGATTTACGCATTCGTGGCTGGGCATTGCTGCACAACTATCGTCCCTATTGCCCCAGAGCCAAAATCAGCGAATCGTTCCACTCACCTGCACACAAATTGAATGGCTCGCTTTACCGTGAAAACTGGCTGGAAAATCTGCTCGTTTCATCCTCTTGTCAGGGCTTTCGGCACAGACACAGAAAATGACAGAACTAGAGAAAATGTAAGGTTCGGGAAATCCAATTCCCGAACCACAGAGTGGGCATGTATCGGGAATGTCGCTCCGCGACCCTACGGTATGGGTTTCCCGATACCATCGCGCACAACCACACCATTCCTCAAAGAGCCAAAATTAATTCGGTAATAGACCTGTCATTCCCGCGAAGGCGGGAATCCACTCTTCTGGCGAGGACGTTTCGGGAAATCCAATTCCCGAAACACGCGCTGATTTTGTTACCTGATCTATTTTTTAAACAGCAATTGGTGCGTGAACATCTCTAGCACGCACCACGCACCACGCACCACGAAAATTTCATGACTTCTGCCATTCGACTTAATGCAATTATCAGCCAGCGAGTAAGAAGCGGATGATCAAGGCAGAGTCGCTTGGCGGTAATCGTAATGCAGGATCGCTGTTGGCAAATGCCCACAACTTTTCACGCACCCCATTGTAGATTCCTTGTGGCAAATCGCCTCCGCTAATCTGAATGTCAACGTATGCGGCGGCCTTTTCGCTGACGACGCGCAATCCACCCTTCAAGGATAACTCTCCCATCGCGTTTGCCAACTGGTGCAGGGCGTTTGTCAATAAGGCAACCGCGCCAGCACGAGTCGTCACAAGCGTAACGTCACCGTCTGGCTCCACAATATGAATACCGCCAATTGATTGTGTTGATTGGCGTGTAAGGTCACGACTGGCTTCCAGCACTGAATGCAGCTGTGTGTCTGGCTGTTCATCATATAACTGCTCCATTGCCTCAAGCGCATCATTGACATCTAGCACGCTTGCGCTGACCTCAAGCCAACTGTTTTCACAGAGATCAATTGCGGTTTGTGCGCTTTTTAGCTCTTGCCGAATCGCTTCGGCCGATAAGGTGGGATCGTTTAGTGAATACTGCACGAGCCGCAAGAATTGTGCAACGCTTTTTGTTGCAAGCAGACCCTCATCGGACAATGCTTGAATTGGTGATGCTGACTGGCGAATCGTTTGAAGAGCGGGCGCAGTGGCCGTGTTGCTTAAAAAAACTTGTTTTTGACGGCTGCTAGTGCTCAATATCGCCAGACGTGCATTAACGAGCTCACTAAGCCGCAACAGTGCTTGCTCTTCTTGCTCGGTGAATGAACGCGGTGTGGTGTCGATCACGCACAACGAACCAACGACAATATCATTGGCAATCACTGGCACACCCAGATAGGAGCGAATGCCGTAATGTTCGACGAGATGCTGTGGAATCCGCATATCCTCTTTTGCATCAGTCACATAAAATGGCTTGCCATCACGCACAACATATTGGCAGAATGACACATCGCGCGTCGTGCCACGTGCCGCTTCTAACGCGGCGGGTAAGCCAAAGTGTGCCTTGAAAAACTGATTGTGTTCTAAAATGAGATTGACCAACGCGATGGGGGTTCCCAGCTCTTCTGCTGCCTCATAAACAATTTGCTGAAGTTCGACATCATGTGCGTTTGAAAGCATCTCCCCAGTAAACGCAACATGTCGGTCTGGACGACGGCCTAATGCGTCTATGCTATTTTTCATTTACACCTCTCCCGTTTGAAACAAACCACTTCGATTGGGTAACCCCCAATTTACCATATTAAGTACGCGACAAATCGCGCACCCGTTGCACCCGCAGCGGGTTTATATTTTCTTTGTTGGACAGATGATAATCAGAATTACGCGAATCTCAAAACAGATTGTATCAGTTCATCATTTTTATTTTACCGCCTTCTGTCCAGAGAACGACGAGGAGCGCGATAAATGCCAAAATGCCAATACTGAGGGTGAGGGGGAGAATCGTTCCGTTATAACTTCGGCCGATAATTGTCCCAATTCCAACCGAAAGCAGCGTCGAGAGCGCGCCAATCACGGCCGACCCGATTCCTGCGATATGTCCGAGTGGCTCCATCGCCAGCGAGTTCATATTGCCAAACAGAATGCCGACACAGAAAAACGCAGTCATCAAATAGCCGACGAGTAGCGCGAAGGGGGGGTGTCCGCCCATTGGAACGGCCACGACGACCGCAATGATGGTCAGAACAATGATGGCAACCAGCGACCATGTCACCAATAGGCGCATGCCAAAGCGCATCACGAGCCGTGAATTGAGAAAGGAGGCCATCCCGATGGAGGAGGAGACGAGGGCAAAATAGAGCGGGAAGCGTGTTCCCAAATTGTACAGATCGACGTAGATCGGCTGGGCTGAATTGAGATAACCGACCATTGCGCTTAAGATGAGACCGCTGGTCAGCATATAACCAAACGCGATGCGCGTCGTGAGGACTTCGCGTGCGCCACTGACTATTCGGCCGATTTCAAACGGAATCCGATCTTTCGTCGCCAACGTCTCGGGCTGTCGCAAGGCAAACCAACTGGTGGTTAGAATGGCGAAAAGCACAAACGCGGCAAAAATCGCCCGCCACCCAGCGACGAGCAAAATCGCCTGCCCAATCGACGGCGCGACGAGCGGCATCAAGATGAAAACGGTCATCACAAAAGACATGATCCGCGCCATTTCGCGTCCGCTGAACTGGTCGCGCACAAGGGCCAATGTCACAGCGCGTGGGGCGGAAACGCCAATGCCTTGCAGAAATCGGCCGATTAGCATCATCGTAAAGTTTGTCGAGACGAGCGATAGCACGGCACCGACAACAAAAACCCCCATGCCGAGATAGATGGTTGGCTTGCGTCCGATGCTGTCTGAAAGCGGACCAAAGAAAAGCTGGCCGACACCGAGTCCGATGAAGATCAGCGAGATGATCAACGCCCAGTTACTACTATCTATGACAGCTAAATCTGTCCCAATATCGGGCAATGCAGGTAGCATCGCGTCGATTGAGAGTGCTGTGAGCGACATCATGGCTGAAACGAGCACGATAAACTCGATCAGCGACGGATTTTTCTTGTTAACGGGGATGGACAGGTTCATTTTTTCTCTGGGTTGCGCCACAACAATGACCGTACAAGTTTACCCAAACAGCCAGTGTCGCTAACCATATTTTCAAAGGCTAACGCTAACATGTGCCATGATGAATGTCTATTAGAATAGAGTTGTTCCAAAACAAAAAGCTCCACCACATCTTCAACTCTTTCTCACTCTGCGCTCTCTGGGCCCTCTGCGGTGAAACTTCTTACCGCAAGTGGCCGTCACTCACTTTTTCCATGCAAGCCCATTGACCTGCTCACCAATACATCTACCTTGCACGACCCCTAGTTCGATGGCTGGACGATAGTGAATGCCGCCATACAAGCGAGAGATCGCCGCTTCATCTGCCGCCTCGTCAAACGACGCAAACGAACGAGCGGGCAGCCCGATGGCCGCATGGGTGTGGTCTGTGAAGGCAAAATCCTCACCAAACAGTGCCGTCAACACGGCGGTCGTTGCGCCCGATTGGGTCGAGTGACCAGATGGGTATTCGGGGAAGGGGGGGGTAATGACTGGATCGGTGATATTCGGTGTGTTCCAAGTGGGGTCAATGTAGGTTTGGATGTAGGTAATCGGCCGAATTAGATCATACTCGTATTTGGCGTGCCAGCAGCCGATAAACGCATCGGTCAGCGCAATCCCCAATCGCGCGTATGTTTCGGCCGCGACATCGAGCATCGCCGCTTGTTCGCGCAAAATCTGGTTGGCAATCGAGATAGAGTGTCCCGGCGGCGTTGCCGTCTTGCCCGGATCATCCGCCCAAAAAAGCGCAATCATCTCCTGCTCAGGGGTCAAATTTTGCACCGCCGTATAAACCTCCCAAGATTCAGCATAGAACGTCGAGTCTGGATCGGTCGAAAACGCCGTCGGCGGGTCGGGCAAACAGTGTGCGCCAGATTCCAAGACAAAGGGGCGATTATCTCCCCAGTAGGGTTGCAGCGCGCGTTGAAAATCGGGCGCAGTCGCAACCCACATCCCGTCGCCAACCGGCGGTTCGTACACGTCGGGGAAGTTACGCGCATACCCCTCATGACCCCCATCTGTCTCTGAGTATTCAAAAACTGCCTGTGCGAGGGCTGTGCCATAAGCGGTCGAACGTTCAATCGTGGCCGCGTCACTCTCCGATGCAAACTGTGCCGCATATCGCCCTTCGAGTGCATCAATGGCGGCCAAATTGGTGTCGGTTGCCGTTGGGTAGAGCGCGCGCGTGATGGTGGCGAGTGCCGCATTAGCTGCGGACGGCCAATGATAGCGACGATTGGTCTCTGGCTGTGGCAGTTGGCTCAAATCGTTGAGCTGTCCCACGAGCGAATTATGGTCGGGCATGCCATGGATGACCGCTTCGTAAAGCGTCAAGCCACTATAACCTAGTGCGCGTGAGGCGACTGGGGGCGTAAAGCCAGCCGTCTCTTGGATCAATTTTAGTTGGAGTGAAAACCAATCGTTGGCAACTTCGGCCGAAAAATCAGCCGCTGGCGCGGAGCGTCCGTTGACCGCTTGGCAGTTGACCAACAATCCAATTAGCAGAATCAAGATTGACAAAAACGTTATTCGCTTGGGGGACATCAGATACCTCTCAGATCAGTTTAAATCGGCCGAAAGCTTGTTAAATCGGCCGAAGGGCTGTGACGCTAGTCACGCATCTAATTTTACGACCGATCCGTGATCAATTCATCCTCTAAATCGCGATTATTTCAGGGTTACGCACACAATATTTAACATGGTTGATTCGACATCATATTCTTACCAAAGCGCGACTGTAAATGGCGGAACAAGCTCAAATGTTATGATACAGGGATCACAAAGGGGCGAAATAAGACCGAAAGTGGCTAAAACCTCCGTGTAAACGATTACTTTAGATCAACTATCATCATTTTTTACTAATCTAGTATCTATCGTGGAAATTTATTTATCAAAGTGGGCATAGAAAAAGATATAGATGTTAGTACTTCAGTCCAGTTTTTATAACTGGGCGGCTAGGACATAGTACGTAGGTCTGATTGAGTGATCCCGTTTTCCCACCTACTATTCAACGCGACAAAGAGTCATACCGTAGAGTAAAAGTGATTTGATAATCGTTTCCAGATTGCGAATCTTATTGGTAGCCAATGTATTTGGTAGGAGTACAAAATGCGTAAAGTACTGTTATTGACCTGTATTGTTAGTTTTATCGTGCTTGGAGTGCGTGGTGTTTCAGCGGGAACACCACGCACACCCAACAACACCACCTCCCCACTCGGAACAAATTTTCATTTCTTCGCAGACTGGTCAAGCGAATACGTTTTCATCAACGCATTCCGCATGGCGCGTCCGTGGATTACGAGTAACTATTCGACATGGGATACTCACGAGTCGGACCAGCTTGCCTATCACCTCGATGAAAATGGCTATCCAACTCGCCTGCCAGCAGAGAATGATCCAAACGTGCTTTACCGATTTGTGACGACGTTGATGTTCACCGACCTCGCGGGTAACTATCCAACGGGTGAGTACACAGTTTTGTATGATGGAGAAGGGACGCTTTCTTATGGGCGTGATGTCGTCGAAGTCCTGCATTCCCAGCAAGGACGTGAGGTGATTCGAGTTGAAGCCAATAGCGGCATCCTGCTGCGTATCATGACGACAAATCCAAGCAATCATCTCCGCAATATCCGTGTCATTATGCCCGGCTATACAGAAGAACAGGCCGACACACAAATCTATCATAATGATTTCCTCGACTCGATTGACCAGTTCCACGTTTTGCGCTTTATGGATTGGATGCGCACGAATTGGGATGAAAACGGCCCCATCGACCGCAGCAATGTCAATGATGGCAGTTGGGCAGAACGTGCGTTGCCAACGGATGGGATTTACACAACAGCAGCGGGGATGCCCGTTGAAGTGATGGTCGATCTTTCCAACACGTTGCACGCCGACCCGTGGTTTACCCACTCGCATCAAGCGACCGACAGCGACATTCAGCAGTTTGCGACACTTGTGCGCGACACACTCGCCACTGACCGCAATGTCTATCTCGAATACTCAAACGAGGTCTGGAATTACGGCTTCGCACAAGGAACATGGATCGAAGAGATGGGCAAACTCGACCCTGAAATTGGCGAAGGTTCAAACTTACAGAAACGTCTCAGTTGGTATGGAAAACGCTCAACTCAGATGTGCGACATCTGGAAAACAGTGTGGGGCGCAGAGAGCGATCGTGTCATTTGCACAATTGCGACACAGGCGGCAAATCCATGGGTCGGTGAACAAATGCTTGACTGCCCACTGTGGAGTGGTCGCCCCTGTTACGATAAAGTGGACGCCGTCGCCATCGCCCCTTATTTCGGCCAACATATTGGGCATCCCAAATATATGCAAGAGGTTTTACTTTGGCTAAATGAGCCAGACGGTGGCCTGTCGAAACTCTTCCAAGAGGTTGAGTATGGCAACGTTCTGTCAGACCGCAGCGGCGAATATGTCTACAAGACAACTGTCAGCAACGCGATTGGGTATGCGGAAACGTACACGCAGATGGCGGACGAGCGCAACATCGCGGTTGTCAGCTATGAAGGTGGACAACATCTCGTTGGCATTGGTGGTGTACAAAACAATCAAAATATCCACCATCTGTTTATGGAAGCGAACAAAGATCTGCGCATGGCCGACATGTATGAGAGCTATCTCGCTGGCTGGCACAACACCGGATCACAGTTTTTTAACCATTACGCGAACTCCGGACTGTATACAAAGTGGGGGTATTGGGGCGCACAAGAATTTCTCACCGAGCCAACAACCCCAAAGCAGGCGGCGGTCGAAACCCATATCTCGACAACACCTTGTGATTGGGACTCTTGCACCGCTTCGCAAGGCACGCCGACGAGCATCGTTGTCAGTTCACAAGAGATTGTCCCCCGCTGGTCGCTACTATTTCTGCTGATACCGTTCGGATTACTGCTCGCGCTCACGCTGCGACACCGTCACGTCAGTCTGCTCCTGTTGGCGTTCGTGTTTATTGGTTGTCAGCAATCGGTGGTGGAACCTGCGGCAGCCGATATGGGTGACCCCACAATTGTCGATTTCTTTGCCGATGTATCGACCTTCATTCCCGGCGATTCAATTTTGCTCACGTGGGAGACGGAAGGCGTCAGTTCAATGATGCTGCGCACGATGACATTTGATGCCACTGTCGGCGGTATACGGGAACAGGTTGTCAATGCTGACGGCACGCTACTCGTGACACCGGGGTTGGAAGGAACAGGCAACATAGTATTTGAACTTTATAATGAAGATGCGGAGATAAGCCAACTGATTGAGCTAGAGGGCGAGTGTAACAATGCATGGCAATTTTCTCCCTCTCCTAGCCAGTGTGCTGCGCTGCCACTTGTCAATTCAGATGCGTGGATACTGACTTTTGAGCATGGGTATATGATTTATATTCCTACAACCAATGCGGTTTGGGTGATGACCATGGACGGAAGTCGCTCGTGGGATTTGCGCGACACCTATGATCCAGCCGTCGATATGTTCGAAGATCCCTCGATCAATCCACCGCTTCTTTCAAATTTCTATGAGCCAACGGGTGCAATGGGCAAGGTTTGGCGTGAAGTGACCGATGTTCGAGACACATTGGGCTGGGCAACGCTCCCTGCGCCAATCCCCTATGTGGCAATTGTTCAGTGTACAACCTATACGCATGGCGGTTTCTGTTTGCTGAACTCGGCCCCCGTAGTCGGATTTGTCCTACGCTTCTCGCGTGACCCGATTTGGTTCCTCGATTTTAATGCGTCTGTCCTGCCATAACGATTGACGACAAAATTGGTCTATTACTGGGTGACTCGCTGACTAGATTTGCGCGTTACCCAGTGCGCCGCAAGCGGCGCGAAGACGCTCTAAAGGGGTGTTGTGGCACGGCCACGACACCCCTTTTTCGTTATGTTCTGGCACTCGTCAAGACCTATATGCCGTCACTTTCCCCAGCGAGCAGGTAAAAGTGAATCGCCGTTTCGATGGCGCGATAGAAGTATTCGAGGATGTAGTATTCATTAGGGGAGTGACCGTTGTCACCCGTGCCAAAACCAAGCGTCGCCAGTGACATTCCCAACTCGCGCTGCATCATTCCCATAATTGGCACGGAGCCGCCTTGACGATAGAGCGTTGGCGGCACACCCCATGTTCGCTCAATTGCCTCGACGATTGCGTCGATGATGGGGCCTTCTGTCAACAGTTGGGCAGGTGGCCCCTCGCCGCGCATGGTCACCGCAATCTCAACCGTCTCACAGGCAAACTGTTCGATGAACGCCTTAAATTTGTTGGCAATATCCTCTGGGTCTTGATCGGCGACGAGCCGCATACTGACTTTGAAGCCCGCACTGGCAGGGATAATCGTCTTTGTCCCAACCCCTGCATAGCCGCCATAGATGCCGTTGACATCGCACGTCGGCTGCGCCGTCGCCCGTTCGATGACCGAATAGTTGGGCACACCCCACAGCTTGGACACGCCGGCCCGTTCCTGCATGATTGGCGCAGTGACCGCTTCTTGCTCTTGAACACGCGCCATTTCGGCCGAATCCAACGGCTGCACATCATCGTAAAATCCAGCGATCTGCACACGCCCATCGTCGTCATGCAGGGCAGCGATCATCTTGCCAACCACATGGGTTGGATTATGCACGACCCCGCCAAAGCTGCCCGAATGTAAATCATGCGATGGCCCCGTCACCGTCACTTCACCAGCGACGATCCCACGTACTGACGTGAACATCTGCGGCTGATCTGGGGGCGATCCGCCGTCTGAAATCAGCAGGACATCCGCTTGCAACAGCGCTTTGTTGGCAATGATGAACGATTTCATGCTGGGGGAGCCGCTCTCTTCCTCCCCTTCAAAAAAGAGCTTGACGTTGACGGGCAGCTTGCCCAACGTCACAAGCAACGCTTCAAACGCCTTCAAGTTGACAAACACACCACACTTGTCATCGATCACGCCACGCGCATAGAGCTTGCCGTCGCGTATTGTTGGTTCAAATGGGGGTGATTCCCAAAGTTCAAGCGGATCAACCGGCTGGACATCATAGTGGGCATAGACCAAGATGGTTGGCTTGTCCGCCCCCGCATCGAGCCACTCACCGTAGACGGCCGGGTGTCCTTCAGTCGGAATGGCGCGGCAATTTTGAAAACCGATCCGCGTCGCCTCGTCCACAATCCATTCGGCCGTGCGCCAAATATCGGCTTGGTGCAATGGATCGGTGCTGATCGATGGGATTCGCAGCAGTTCGATAAACTGTTCGAGATATGCCGCACGCTGGGCGCGTGCATAAGTCAATGTGGGGTGGGGTGTGGGAGATTTCATGATCGTGATCGTATCACAGTCAATTATCCCACGTCCAACCCCAGCAGAGAGCGGTTGTCTTATGTTTTGAAGATCGGCCGATACTGGCCGCGATGTTCATTCTGGAAAATGCTCGACAGAACTTAAGTACAGCGTAAGGTAAATTGTATGGCACTGTCATTCTCGCGTAGGCAGGACTCCAGTCCCAGAAAAAGAATGGATACCTGCCTTCGCAGGTATGACAGGACATACTTTACGATGTATTTAATGTAGCCCAAGCGAGGCGTTTGGATCGTTGTGAATAGCGAGGCGGTCGTGAATCCACTGGCTCAATTCATTCATGCCCGTAACTGAAACAGGGATATGATTCTTGCGGAAGCGCAGAACCACTTTGTCGATTGCGGCGACGGCGGTTGCATCCCAAAGTTGTGATTGGGTCAGATCGATGTTGACATGTTCGAGCTGTTCAGATGTGTCGAAGCTGTTGATGAAATCTTCAGTGCTGACAAAGTAGAGCTGCCCCTTCACGTTGTATGTCCGCGTCTTGCCGTCTGGATCGAGCGTGCTTTCGACATGGCTCCACTTCGCCACTTTGCGCGTGAAAAAGAAACAGGCCAGCCCGACACCAGCAAAAACGCCGTAGGCCAAATTGTGTGTTAAGATGACGGTAAACATCGTCACCAGCATCACGATCGTTTCGCTTGGCGGCTGGATTCGCATCCCCTTGATACTGCTCCAGTCGAATGTGTTGAGCGCAACCATAATCATGACGGCAACCAGCGCAGCCATCGGAATCATGCTGACAAAATCGCCCAAAATGAGCAAAAATGCGAGCAGGAAGACCCCCGCGCTGAACGTACTCAAGCGTGTGCGACCACCACTGCCGACGTTGATAACCGACTGCCCGATCATTGCACAACCGGCCATGCCGCCAAAGAACCCCGTCACCATATTGGCAATGCCCTGACCGCGCATCTCTTTATTCTTATTGCTGGATGTGTCGGTCATGTCATCGACAATTTGCGCGGTCAGCAAGGACTCGATCAGCCCGACGAGCGAGAGTGCCAACGAAAATGGAATAATGATTTTCAGCGTCTCAAGATTGAATGGGACGTTGGGAATAAAGAAGTTGGGCAATGAGTCGGGCAACGCACCCATATCACCCACTTGCCGCAACCCGCCCATAAACAACCCCCCATCTCCTTGAAAAAAGTACCATCCCCCCGTGATCGCAACAATGGCAACCAGTGGTGACGGAATTGTTTTTGTGATGCGCGGCAGTCCGTAGATGATGCCGAGACCGATCAGAACGAGTGGAATAAACAACGTTTGATTGGCGGAAAATGCCTCTCTGAATTCGGGGAATTGGGCTGTGAATATGAGGTAGGCGAGCGCGTTGACAAAGCCGATCATGACTGAACGGGGCACATAGCGCATATAGCGACCGAGCTTTAGCACGCCAAATAAAAATTGAAAGACGCCGCACAAAATTGAGGCGGCCAGCAGGTATTGCAAGCCAGCCTCTGCGCCATATTGGGCAATCAGCGGCTTCATCAGCAACGCCATTGCGCCGGTCGCGGCCGAAATCATCGCAGGACGACCACCAATAAATGATGTGACGACCGAAATGATAAAGCTGGCATAGAGACCCACTTTTGGATCAACACCCGCGATGATGCTGAAGGCGATTGCCTCTGGAATTAGGGCAAGGGCCACCACGATGCCCGATAAAAGGTCAGGCACGACATTGCTGAACCATTCTTGTCGGAAATTATAAAACGGATTTTTTGGAGTACTGGGAATATACGTCGCCATTACGGATTGTGTCCTTTGGAACCAAAATCAGGCGAGAACCATCTGCCGGACACAAACTGTATTGAATTGTCTACGTACTTTGATGAATTGGCTCCCGGCCAAAAATGATGATATGTTTTCAACTAACGCTACAAACAATTGGAGTCTGCAAACGAGAGGAAGTGTAGTCGAGGGGAGGGGTCACAAGCTATAGCACTTGTGTATGAATTATTCGGCCGATTTCCTGTACAAACGCACCGCCTCACTTATCCGCCGCTATTCTCCACCCAAACGATTGCGATAGTGCGCGCGTTTGGTTGTTGCATAGAGCTGCTGCAAACTGGCTTGAGCGGTGGCAAAATCGGCCGAATCCCCCGTGATCTGCCAAATCGCGTAATCAATTTCGCCACACTGTTCAGGGTCTTGCTCTTGCTCGCGCAGCGTTCGCAAGGCTGCGACCAGCGGCGTTTTTGGCTCTGTGCGGGCCTTGAGACGAGCATCCAGCAGGGTGCTGAATAAACGATATAGGTCACGTGCCTGTGCGGTTGCCATTGCGCCCCCTTCTGCATTGGCTTGCTGTGCCTCCGCAAAACGCCCGACCTCGAAGAGCGACTCCGCATAGGTGACCAACACCCAACATAAGAAATAGGCGTTGTCGCTTTGGCGCAGATAGGTGATCGCTTCCTCGAAGTAGGGGATCGCCCTTGCATATTGCCGTTGAAATCTGAACGCATCCCCAATGCTAGCGAGGTGACGCCCCACGCCTTTGAGCGCGTTGGCAGCCCGATCAATTTCGGCCGCCTGTTCAAAGTGCGTGATCGCCTCCGCATATTGCCCCATATCCATCAGCGCATTGCCCACATTGCCCAAAAAGACGGCTTGCGATGCCTTGTCACCAACCTGTTCTGCCATCTGCACCGCCGTGCGATAGTAGCGCAACGCGCCAGCATAGTCGCGCCGCTGTTTGGCGACGATGCCGAGATTGCCCGTGCAGATCGTGATGCCCTGTTTGTGATTTAGCTGTTGGGCGAGAGCCAATGATTGCTGGAAGCATTGTTCGGCCAGCTCTAACGCCGATTGGTTCATGTAGAGCCCACCGAGATTATTTGTGTATTGCGCCACCCCTTCACGGTGATTCAGCGCTTTGGCAATCTCGATGGCGCGTTGTAGGTGGATAATGCCGTCCGCATATTCACCTTTATCTTTGTGGATTAAACCGATCATGTTGTGACATTCGGCCGATCCCAGCGCATCCCCCAACACCTCGTTGATTGCCAACGCTTGGCGCAATGCCTCCAATCGCTCCTCCATCGCGCCGCGATAGAGATAGACAAAACCGAGAATGCGCCAAATGCGCGCGGCATCGGCCGAAAAGGGTTCGGCCACCTTCAGTGCGCGCTGCGCCGTTGCAATCGCCAGATCGTGTTCAGTGCGCCGCTCATACAACTCGGCCAGCCGAATCAATGCTTCTAGTGGTGCATCTTCCGCCCGTGCCACCGCATTGACCAGCGCGATTGCGCCATCTGAATCACCCAGCTTTTGCAGACATGTCGCCTCGGCAAGCCGCATTCGATTGACCAGTTCGGCCGATCTTAATCCATCGGTCGCCATGAACTGTTCGCGCCCTTCGATGTATGAGCCACGATATTCATAGTATGCCAACAGCCCGTCGAGCGCAGTGTCAAGCAGCATTTCCTCACCCTGCGTGATCGCCCACGTCCACGCGGCACGCACGTTGGCGAGATTGAGGCTGATATCATTGACCGTTTCCGCGATGTTGGCTGGGTCGGTCGCGGCGATGTGTTGGAGGTAGTAACGAGCGTGATTTTGTTCGATTGCGGTCGGAATAGCACCCTCTAAAAAGGCGCGCAAGACGGGATGCAGCCCAAAGCGATCGTTGCCTTGTCGCTGTAGGAGGGCATGGTCGATCAAGGTGTTGAGCGCGAGTGGCGAGGCGCGCAAAATGGTTAACACCGCGGTGAGAGAGAACGTCCCCTGAAAGACGGTGAGCTGGGTCAGCAGGGTGCGTTCGGCCGATCCCAGTTGCGCCAGCGCATAGTCAAAGATCGCGCGCAAGCTGCGATGCCGCTCGGGCATATCGCCGCGCGTGGCGACGAGCAGATCGAGATTTTGCTCAATCTGGTCAGCCAGTAGCTCTGGGGTATAGAGCGCGAGCCAGCTCCCCGCCATCTCCAACGCCAGCGGCATGCCTGCCAGGTAGCGGCAGATGCGATTGATATGTGGGGCGTTTTCGGCCGATAACTCCAACGTCGGGCGCACCTGTTGCCCCGTCGTCAGGAGAAGTTGCACCGCTGGAAAGTCGGCAATGTCCGCGCCATCACTCGGTGGCACTTCCAACCCCTCAAGCGGCAATCGCCACTCTGCCCGCAAATGCAGAGGCGCGCGACTTGTCACCAAAATCTGCACATCGGGTGCGTGCGTCAACAGTTGTTCGATGCAGCGCGTGTTGGGCAATAGCTGCTCATAGTTGTCAAAGACAAGCAGCGGCGCACGGTCACGCAAAAATGCCAGCACCTCATCCGTGATCTTGCTATGACGATTGGCTTTGATTCCCAACTGTTCGCCCAGCAGTTGCCAAATCCCCTCCTGTGTCGTCACCGCATGGAGCGGTAAAAAGTAGGCGGGTCGATTGCCCAAACTGCGCGTAATCGCCTCAATTGCCAGCCGCGTTTTGCCGATTCCGCCCGTGCCGATCAGCGTAATCAGACGTGTGTTGGGGGTGTTGAGGCGGGCGATCAGGCGGTTGAGATCGGCTATGCGGCCGACGAAT
This sequence comes from Anaerolineae bacterium, assembly GCA_030425205.1. Lineage (GTDB taxonomy): Bacteria > Chloroflexota > Anaerolineae > Promineifilales > Promineifilaceae > CALECP01. The sequence goes on along the minus strand of JAUIAP010000061.1, from coordinate 2,374 downwards.
GGGGTTTGTGGGGCGGCAAAGTGGTGCAGATGGGTCGTGAGCAGTTGTTCGCCGCGAATCGCGCTGGCGAGCTCCTCCGTTTCGGCCGATGTCGCCGCCCCCAACTCTTGCTCCAAAGCGGCCACGCAGCGTTCATACTGCGCCAACGCCTCCGCACGCTGACCCAACCCCAAATAGACGCGCATCAACTGCCGATGTGCCCCTTCACGCCACGCCTCCAACGCTAACTGGCGCGTTACGACTGCCTGTGCGGCGACATAATCTTCCTGTGCCAAATGCAGCTCTCCCACCTGATAGAGCAACTGCAAGAACTGTTGATGCAGCTGCTCCCGCTGCACGGTCAGCCATTCGTTGAAGGTTGGCGCGTCCCAAATTTCCAGCCCGGCAAGGAGATCGCCGCCATAAAGATCGACCGCCCTGCTCAGATCAGCAAGGTCATCGCTCTGGGAAAGTTGGGTAAATTTGTATAGGTCGATTTCGGCCGATTCTGCATGAAACTGAACGCTCGTGCGCGTGATAGTGAGACAATTTTCGGCCGAACTACCCAACGCTTTACGCAGCCGAAACAGTGACTTGCGCAGGTTTGCCTTGGCCGACTTTTCATCCCAGTCGCCCCATAGGAGCGTTGCCAAGTGCGTGCGCGGATGTTCATGCGCGAATTCCACAGCCAGATACGCCAACAGCGCCCGCACCTTGTCTGTCGGAAAATCTTCAATCGGGGTTGTGCCAACACTCGCCTGAAAACTGCCCAGCAAGCGCAATGTTAGTGGGGTCATGTCAACATTATATAGCACAAAACGTTGACCACCTGCTATTGACGGGCCACAGCGACGCACAAACCAATTGTCTTCTTGTTAGCATTCTTATACATCAGTACGTCGTAAAGTAAGTCCTGTCATACCTGCGAAGGCAGGTATCCATTCTTTTCCAAGTCTGGAGTCCCGCAGAGATCAAAATCACAACGCTATAAAATTTACTTTACGCTGTAATCAGTGTAAAACCGTAGTGACAAACGCTTGTCGTTGTTGAGAAAGAATGCTGTGACAAGTTGCCGACCCGCAGCGGTAAGATACTAACTGCTTGCGCCGGAGCCAGTGCAGCCACATTGTCAACATGAACAAACCATTAAGCCACAAATGAAATGTCCAGCATGACTAAAGACCTATTTGCTACAATATTATGTATACTTTTTGTCTATATATTTAAGGGAGGTCTTCATGGAAAAATCTGTTTATTCTGGTCGCAGTGGCCGCAAATTGGCGCGCATCGAATTGATTGACGCTGTAAAACCAATCGAGATTGGAGAGAGACATTCATTTCGTGTGATCAAAGGTTTTGGCTTTATGTGGCGCAAATCGTTTGAGGAGGAGACGATGACGCTAAAAAAGGCTGGAGTCGAATTTGTTCTCCATATTGCAGCATTTCCTGCCGAAAAGACAGGCATCGGAATTCTTGATGTGGGTGATGTTTTTGAACGGCCAGCAGAGGCAAGCGCCCCAACAACAGCCACCCCTTCTCTTTTCAAGCGAGTGCAAGGATATCTAACGCGACCCAGCGAGCGTGCTTCGCGGAATTGATCGAACTTAGGGTCGTAGCGAGTCCAAAGTTCATCCAAATTTGAGTCGCTTATGCCCGAACCGGTCCTCATAAATTTAAAAGCAAAACGCAGCGGTTTTTAGCCGCTGCGTTTTTTTCTACTGCGAGATAGAAAAATTACCGCTACCGTTGTTCTCGCCGCACAACTGCTGCGGTGCAAAGCGTCAGCAGGAATAGAACGCTTGCCAGTTGCCACGCAACTGCCTGTGCGCCTATGTGCTGGGTTGACAATGCAATCGCCGTCGGGATCGCCGTGTCGAGAATCGTCACGGTCAGGTCGTCTGGGTCAACAGTGCTAAACTGCGCCGCGTTTGTGTCTGCATCAACCGTCACCGTACAACTTTGGTTTCCGTCTGCTTCACTATCCTGCACCCCTTCGATATCAAAACTCGCGCCCGTATCCCAGTTGCTGCTGTCAAGGACAACGCTGCTGACGGCTGAAACACATTCACCCGTGTCTTGACTGGCGAATGTGATGGTGACGGGGGAGGACGGTTCGGCCGATAATGTCACAACAAACGTCTCACTGCCATTCTCTGAGATGTTCGCCGTTTCTGGCGTAATCGTCACGCTGGCGACTTCGTCATCGGTGATGGTGCTGTTTGCCGAGCTTGTTCCCAATGTGGCGTTCGTCGGGTTACTCAACGTCATGCTAAACGTCTCGCTATCCTCTGCCACATCGTCGTTGTTGATCATCACAGCCACAATCGCTTGCGTCTGACCCGCTGGAATCGTCACGCTGCCAGATTTGGCAACATAATCACTGCCCGCTTCCGCG
>JAUIAP010000012.1 GCA_030425205.1 Anaerolineae bacterium | reverse complement strand
ACTGTTCGGGCTTTTTGCGTGAATCGACACGGCGACCAGAGCTCCCGCTCGAGCTTTTCATCTCTGATGACAATCGGTCTGCCGTGTCTTTTCCTTTTATACAACAGTTTTTTCATACTAATGACAGTGCCATAGAATTTACCTTACGCTGTAGTAAGAATGATTAGGAAGGTTTGGTCTCACGACGGTTCTGCTGTTTGAAAAGTCGTGGTACGAGGTGCGTAACTATTGCAGTTTAAAAAATAGATCAGGTAACAAAATCAGCGTGTATCGGGAATTGGATTTCCCGAAACGTCCTCGCCAGAAGAGTGGATTCCCGCCTTCGCGGGAATGACAGATCGATTACCGAATTAATTTTTTAAAGACCAAAGGTTACACACCACGTACCACGCCATGATATTGCGATTGCAATCAGGTGTCGCTTACTGTTGATTATTCAACGCCCTCATCATCTCAGCTACTTTGTCTTTGATTACGACTACCGCATCCTCTAGAGGCACAATCTCACTCTCGCTTTCATGCCGTGCCTTGAACTCGACACCGCCATTTTTGAGTGAACGAGAGCCAATCGTCACGCGCAAGGGGATACCGAGCAGATCGGCATCGTTGAACTTAACGCCGGGACGTGCATCGCGGTCATCCCAGAGGACCTCGACACCAGCTGCGTTGAGGTCATCATAAAGCTGCTGGGCGACCTCTTCACCGCCGCGCATCGTGACGATATGGACATGGTAAGGCGCGATTGTAATAGGCCAGATGATGCCGTTTTCGTCGTTATGTTCTTCGACCACGCAGGCGAGTAATCGGCCGACGCCAATCCCATATGAACCCATCACGACAGGCTGTTGCTTCCCGTTTTCATCGGTGTACATCGCGCCCATCGCTGCCGTATAGCGTGTCCCGAGCTTAAAGATGTTGCCAATCTCCACACCGCGTTTGCTCACCATTGCCGCGCCACAGTCGGGGCATAGATCCCCATCTTGCGCAGCCGCGATGTCCGCAGTTATGTCGGCCGTGTAATCGCGCCCAACGTTGGTGTTGAGCAGGTGATAGCCTGCCTCGTTCGCACCGGCAACCAAGTTAGGTGAATCGCCAATCGCATCATCAACCACGCACAGGAAGCTTGCTTGATCGAGTCCTACAGGTGACGCATAGCCGGGTGTTGCCCCAACAGCCATGATCTCTTCTTCTGTTGCAGGGCGCATCTCTTTGGCGCGAATGACGTTCGACAGCTTCGTTTCACTCAGCTCCATATCGCCACGCACAATTGCGAAAACGAGTTTTTCTGTCTCTTCGCCATCTGCTTCAACAGGCAAGATGGTCGCCGTAATGAAGACAGCCTTCGCTGTGCGTGCTTTGGGAACATCAAGAAATTCTGCAAGTGCGGCAATCGTCTTTGCCGCAGGTGTCGCAACTTTTTCAATAGCGCGCAACGCCTCTTGTTCAACAGAAGGTTTGCGGAATGTCGCAACCTGTTGGTTTGCACTAAGGCCACAATCATCACAAATCAGCAGCGTGTCCTCACCGATAGGGGTGAGATACATATACTCATGAGAGCCCGTGCCACCCATCATGCCCACATCCGCTTCAACGGCAATCGAAGGTAGGCCGCAGCGGTTAAAGATGCGGAAATAGGCATCGTAGTGTGCCTGATATTGTGCTTCCAAACCCGCCATATCTTTGTCCAGTGAATAGCTATCCTTCATGGTGAATTCGCGTGCGCGGATGAGACCTGCACGAGGACGGGGATCATCGCGCCACTTGGTTTGAATGTGATAGACCATCATGGGCAACTGCTTGTAGGATTGCACCTCCTGACGCAGGAGGTCGGCGACGACTTCTTCATGGGTCATTGCCAGCACCATATCACGCCCGTTTTTGTCCTGAAACCGCCCCATCTCAGAGCCGATTTGATACCAACGGCCTGTCTCTTGCCAAATAGTCGCAGGATTGATGACGGGCATTTCGATCTCTTGACCGTCGATGCCGTTCATCTCCTCACGCATGATCTGCTTGATCTTTTCCGATGTGCGTCGGCCGAGGGGCAGCAGTGAAAAGACCCCCGCCGCCAGTTGGCGCAGATAACCAGCCCGCAATAACAACTGGTGACTTTGCACCTCACTCGCCGCAGCGGGTGCTTCGCGTAATGTTTCGCTAAATAATTTTGATACTTTCATGGTTGCTAGTTGCTAGTTGCTAATTGCCGGTGACTATGCTTGCTAGCCACGAGCGACGAACGAATAGCCACTCCTTAAAATAAAAAACGCCCCGTTTTCACGGGGCGCAATAGTTTCATAAAACTGAAAACCGATTTCGTGATCCATGCGCCCCAAATTTACCGTGTTGACGGTCGTGGGGCAGTTGGAGCGAAGAAAGCGGTAAACATCATGCGCGTAACGATAGAGTATGTAGGAACATTTGTCAAGACCAGCCGCGAAGATAGGCTTCGATTGCCGCTTGAAAATCGGCCGATAAATCCCCTCCACGCCGCAACTGATCGTTTAACTCCAACATAATAAACCCATGTACCAACGCTATCGCGCCACGCAATGCGGCCAATGCGTGCGTCGTTCCGACAATCTCACCAATGCTTTCTTGCAATGGTTGTACCATCTGTACAAGTAGATTTTCATCAGGGCGATTGTTTGGCGTGGTGAATGCGAGCTGATAGATATGCGGATTTGCATGGGCAAAGACGCGCTGGGCGTTCAGGATCGCGGCCAGTTTTTCGCGGGCGGGAAGGTCACTTTCGACACTTGCAAACTTAGCAAAAAGCCGCTCTAACGTAGCGAGATTGACTGCGCGGAGCAGTTCATCTTTGTTGGCAATGTGACGATAGAGCGACGGGGTTGAGACACCGAGCGTTTTCGCCAATCGGCCGAGCGACAGTGCATGAACGCCATTTGTCGCAATCTGCGCGATGGCTGTTGTGATAATCTCTTCGCGTGATATTTGGCTCGGATAGGGCATTTAGATATTTGCGAGGTGGGTATCCTTAAAATTCAGCGTGTATTTTAGCCCATATCCGACCATCCGATCCATGCCAATGTGGCCAAGCCAAATTAGCCCGGTCGCTATTAGGATTGGCTGCGACAATACCATGCCCGCAACAAGAGTCACCAATGCCAGCGTATACGTGTGGGCGAGATTGTATCCAATGCTGCCAACCTTCATATTAATTGCGTAGAAGATCATGGCAATGTCGGGCACTAAGAAGAAGAGCGGATATTGCCACCATGCGAAGTCGAGTTGGGCATACCCAAAAATCGAAACGAGCAAGAATGCAAGCCCTTCAAGTCGCAGAATAATTTGTGGTTTTGTGATATTCATGTCTATCTCCAAGTAAAACTAACAGTATTAACTTTCAAGTTTAATGATATTAGTTTTCAACCGAAAGTCAATCTATTGCCCGAATTTGCTATATCTTTGACTGCTTTCTTAAAATTGGATGGGTCAAATAGAGACGGTTGATTGCGACCTATTGAGGTTGAATTGTCAGAGGTAGGTTTTTAGATCGGCTGTCAGGTGACACGTGTCGTTGAAGGTGATTAGTGCATCGGGGGTGTCAACGCCAAATTCAAACGTGGTGAGGCTCGCATTATTGAGCGACATGCGAATCCATGCATCTTGACCTGCGCCAAGATGTCGGCCGATTAACGCGCGAATTAGGTTGCCATGACAAACGAGTAGGATGTGTTCCTCTTCACGGGAGGCAGCGCGAAAAAAGCGTGCGTAAGTATCGGTGATGCGTTCATCAAATTGGGCGGCGAGCTCATTTGTGACGTAACTAAAATGGTCTGCATAGCGCGCGGGCACGGATGGGACGACCTCACGGATCAGATCGATCTCTTCACAGTAGGCGTGAGGATGGGCTCTGATGATCGGGGTGGCCGTCTGTTTTGCCCGCAGCATAGTACTGACGTGGATGTGGGTTAGGGGGATATTAGTGAAACGTTTGGCGGCTTGAGTGGCTTGGGATCGGCCGATTTCTGTCAATGGCCCCTGCTGTAAATCATCTGGGTTGTCAATTCGATAGGAGCGTTCTTCCTGACCATGTCTTAAAAGATAGAGGGTACGTTTTGCCATAACTCAATCATAACAAGCAAAAATATACTGACAACGGGTAATTCCCCCAAATTTAGCCGAATTCTTGTTTACGATGTCGCATTAGAACCGACTGGACGATCCCCAAACCCAAATAGAGCGTCAATAATGATGATCCGCCATAGCTCACAAACGGAAATGTGAGTCCAGTAACGGGCATAATGCGCGTATTCATGCCGACAGAGACGAACGTCTGGAAAAAGAGCAGGGTCGCAATCCCAACGCAGATATAGCGACCCGCTGGATCGGGTGTAATGCTGGCAACGCGCAATATCCGTATTAAGATGAAACCCATCAAGCCGACAGCGACAAATGCGCCAAAGAAAAAGCCCATTTCCTCCGTCAGAACGGCAAAGATGAAGTCGGTATGTTGAACGCGCAAAAAGCCAAGCTGTGATTGTGTACCGTTGAAGTACCCCTTGCCCCACCAGCCGCCCGAACCAATCGAAATGATTGCCTGATCGACATTCCGCGACTGTTCGGGATCGACGCTGGGATCGACAAAAACGGTAATGCGATCCTTTTGGTAATCGGGCAATTGTGGATAGACAAGGATGATCGCGCCGACCCCTATTGCGCCCAAAATGAAAAAGTGACGCAGCGGCAATCCCGCCACCATCATGATTCCAAACCAGATAACGACGAATAGAATCGACATACCTAAGTCGGGCTGGATAAAGATAAAGCCAATCAGCACGCCGATGTAGATCAAAGTGAAGATGGTGTTTGAAAATTTGTTGATGTGTCGCTGCCGACTGGCGACGAATTGTCCCAGCGTGACCGGCAGCAGGACGCGCCCAAGTTCAGAGGGTTGAAAGTCGATAATGCCCAGCGGAATCCAGCGGTTGACAGAGTTGTTGACCGCGCCGATGAGTAGGACGACGATCAGTAACAGGATTAGGAAGAGATAGATGAACCAGTGGGCGGAGGTGAGAATGCGATAGTCAATTGCGGAGATGGCGAACATGACCACCAGCCCCATGATGGCAAAGATGATTTGTCGCTGCTCGTAGCCAACATAGTTTGGCACGTTTGTGATCGCGCTGCGAATGATCAGCACGCCGTAAAATGTCAGCATGACAACGGCGGTTGTCAGCCAGACATCGAAGTAGCGCCAGACAGATGTGTTTTGTTGCATAGATGCTCTGAATCTAAATTTTCCAACGGTTTATGGGGAAATCGTAGCAGAGTGGAATGGGCGATTCAACTTGGGTGAGCGAGAGTTAAGGTGGGGTCTTCGACAAAGCCAGCGGTTGTGCTATCGGCCGAAAACCACGCAAACTGTTCTGCGAACTGCGCCACCGCGCCAATAACAGTGATCGCTGGGGTCAACACAGTCTCCATTGTCGCCCGTTCGATGATGGTTTCTAATGTTGCCAATAGGACAGTTTGTTCACTGGTTGTTGCACGGCTGATCAGCGCGGTCGGAGTCTGCGGGTCTTTGCCATGCGCCAACAGAACAGCGACAACCTCTGGCAACTTTTTTAATCCCATCAGCACGACAAGGGTTGGCATATGTGCCATCGCTGCCCAATCGGTCGTACTACTTGGCTTGTCTGGTGTTTCATGTCCAGCGACGAGCGCAAAGCCGCTGGCAACATCTTTCTGCGTCAGCGGGATGCCAGCGTAGGCAGGAGCCGCGATGGCCGACGAAATGCCGGGAATAATTTCAACCGGCAGCCCCGCAGCCGCAAGCGCGATGGCCTCTTCACCCCCACGACCAAAGACGAATGGGTCGCCCCCTTTGAGTCGGACAACCTGTTTTCCTTGTGCCACCTGTTCCAGCAGGAGCGTATTGATTTCGTTTTGTGGTTTTGGATGATGACCAGACCGTTTGCCGACAAAAATTAGCTCTGCATCGGGTCGCGCTTCGTTGAGCAGTTCACTGGGAATGAGGCGATCGTAGAGGATGAGATCGGCCGATTGCACCAGCTTTAACCCCTTTACGGTAATCAAGTCAGGGTCACCGGCTCCTGCACCGACCAAATATGCTTTCCCACTAGACATGTTACATCCTAATCCTCTGCATTAAACAATCCAGCTTCAACGCCATACACACGCAACGAACGCTCATTGCAAGATTCTTCGCGGATTATGGCAGCACACACAGGCGCATTGTAACGGTGTCAGGCAATCGGGTAAATGCTAGATATGCACAAAAGATTATGCAGGTGGGGCAAGTTCGTTGAGCAGATCGTCAAATTCAGCGAGGTCGTTGGTGGCGATCAGTCGATTGAGCAGCGGTTTTAGGGGGAGCCCTTTGAAGTAACGGCGCAAGTGACGATGAAATTTGATCATGCCGTCTGGATATTCATAATAGTCGAGCATCTCTTGCAAATGTAGACGAATCGTTGCGGCGATTTCGGCACGAGTCAGCGTTGCGCGTTCACGGTAAGAAAAGAGCCATGGATTGCCGACTGCACCCCGACCGATCATGACCGCATCGCAGCCTGTGTGTGCCTTCATGCGGCGAATGTCATCTGGTGTGCGAATGTCTCCGTTGCCGATGACAGGGACGCTGACTGCCTGCTTTAATTCTGCAATCGCGTCCCAATCTGCCTTAAAATGGTAGCGTTGCTCCTTTGTCCGTCCGTGCATGGCGATCAACGACGCGCCGTTTTCTTCCATAATTCGGGCAATTTCTAAATAGTTGCGCTGTGTGTCATCCCAGCCCAGTCGAATCTTGCCCGTGACAGGCACGGAGAGATGTTTGCTCAAGAGGCTAAATGTTTCTGCAACCAGTTTGGGCTGCGTCATCATGCCGACACCTGCGCCGCGACCGCTCACTTTTTCAACGGAACAGCCCATGTTGATGTCGATGATATGCGGCTCCCACTCCTCGATCCGTTGGGCGGCGGCGAGTAGCTTCTGTGCGTCGTTGCCAAAAATTTGAAAGACGACCGGGTATTCATCTTTTTTGCAATCTAGTCGCCGCCAGTGCGGATTTGGCTCACCGAGCAACGCTTCAGACGCGACAAACTCTGTGTAGTTCATCGCAGAGCCATGCGCCTGACAGACGGCGCGATAGGTGACATCGGAGTAGCCAGCCATTGGCGCAAGGATGGCGTCGCCGTAGATTGGGACATCGCGTACCCAGAACGTTGGAGTTTGATCTTCGCGTTTCACAGTCGGGATTTTAGCATGGAGCACGAGCAGCATGCTTGTATTTTCACGCGCGACCAAGCTCCCAATTGAACTGCATGGCGTGCAGGCGTGTGTAAAGTCCGTCAGGATTGGAGAGAAGCTCGTTATGCGTCCCTTGTTCAAGGATGCGCCCTTTGTCCAGCACGAGAATCCGATCGGCGTTGATGATGGTGCTGAGGCGATGGGCGATGACGAAACTGGTGCGTCCCTGCATGAGCCGCTCAAGGGCATCTTGGACGAGCCGTTCGCTTTCGCTGTCAAGGCTAGAGGTCGCCTCATCGAGAATTAGAATGCGCGGGTCTTTCAATATGGCACGTGCGATGGCAACGCGCTGACGTTGACCGCCGCTGAGTTTAACACCACGTTCGCCAACAAGCGTTGCATAGCCATCGGGGAGATCGCTAAGGATAAAATCGTGGGCATTTGCGGCTTGTGCAGCAGCCTCAACCTCTTGTGCCGTTGCGTCTAACTTGCCATAAAGAATGTTGTTATAGACGGTATCGGAGAAAAGCGTTGTCTCCTGTGGGACAATCCCAATTTGCTGACGCAAACTGTTGAGGGTCACGTTGCGGATATCGTTGCCGTCAATGGTAATGACCCCGCTGGTGACATCGTAAAAGCGCGGGATAAGATTGACCAAAGTTGTCTTGCCAGCTCCGCTTGGGCCGACGAGGGCGATGACTTGGCCCGATTCGGCCGAAAAGCTAACCTCTTCCATCACGTGCACATTCTCGTTATAGCGAAAATTGACCTGCTCAAATGCGACATTGCCCATCACCGCTGGCAGCGTGATCGCATTGGGCGACTCCTCAATACTCGGGTTCGTGTCGAGCAGTTCAAACAGCCGCTCCGTTGCGCCGATTGCCGACTGGAATTGTGAATAGAGACCCGCCAACGATGAAACAGGTGTCGCCACCATCATCGTATAGACGAGATAGGCGACGAGACCGCCGGGCGTGAGGTTGCCGTTGAGCACCTGCAAACTGCCAAACCAAAGTGTCGCGACAATGCTGCCAAACGCCATAAAGCCGATGATTGGCGCGAGAATGGCCGAGATTTTTGCTCGTTCCATCGCGGCATCATAAACAGCCATCGTAGCGGCACGAAATCGGCCGATTTCATACGGCTCTCGCGCAAACGACTTGACGATCCGAATGCCACTCGTCGCCTCTTCAACGACATTGGCCGACTCAGCCAGCTTATCCTGCACTGCTTTGGCAGCGCGGCGAATCCGTCGGCCGAGCGCAACGATGGTCAGTGACATCAGCGGAATGCCCACCAAAATCACAAGCGTCAACTGCCAGTTGAGATAAAACAGCAAAATCGACGCCCCGATTAGCAGCACAACCTGTCGCAACAATGCAACGATATTGTCGGTGATTGCCGCTTGCAGTTGCGTCACGTCATTGGTGATGCGGCTGACCACTTCACCTGTGCGATGATCAGCGTAAAACGTCAATGAGAGCCGTTGTAGATGGGAAAAAACGGCCACGCGAATATCGGCAACCGCATTCTCGCCCACATAGGCGATGGTCAATCGATTGACAAAGCTAAAGACGGCCTGCACGGCAAATACGATAAACAGCCCACCCGCTAGCCAGTTGAGGCGTGATACGCTGGCATTTTCGCCAACAAAGACAACATCCACCAAATTCTGGATGACGAGGGGCAAAATGAGATTGAGCCCTGTGCTGACAAGCAGCGCAAAAATAGCCACCCCCATCCATTTCTGATAGGGGCGAATGTATTGCAACAATCGGCCGAATGCTGCCAACCCCTCTCGATTGAGCTTACCCGCATTCTCGTCTAATTTCGCAATCTGTCGTCGTCCTGACCGTCTGAACATGAAGATAGTGACAAGTGATAAGTGATAAGTTGCATTCTGCTTATCACTTATCACTCAAATAAGTTTGCTCTTTGGGATACGGGGAAAAGACGTGGTGCGTAGTACGTGGTGCGTCATTGCTTCTGGTCGCGCACCACGGATCACGCACTACGCGCTGGCTACCCCTTGGATTCCCAAAGGCCCATAAGTTTAAGTCGGATTATAGTCACTCCCGCAATTGGAAAAAGCGTCGCGGGGTTCATATAATAGATTGGATAGGACATACTGAATGGGAACGTTGGATTTCCAACACAACAATAGAATGCAAGAATTACAAAAAGACATCAAAAATTGGTACGCACGGCTTGAGCAGCGTGGAAAGATAATTTTAGGCGTGGCCATCGTTGGTCTCGTGTGGCTGATTTTCCAGCTAATCTGGGCAATTGCGGGAGGTGGCAGCATCCTGCCAGCGTGGCTATCAATCCCCCTCAATATCGTGGCGGTCGCCCTCGTTTCACTCGTCATCGCGCAATTTGTGATGATGCGACGGATGCAACGCAACTTTCAGGAGAATCTGCGCGAAGCAATGACGCGAGGGAAGCGTGGTGGCAATCGGGCAGAGCAGATTTCGGGCGTGCGGAATCGTGGCAGTATGCGTGCACGTGGGGGTGGCGTGAACATGCAACAGGCGATGTCGATGATGACACAGGTTAGTACGGAGGATTTGGATAAGCAATATCGGCCGAAAATTCGGCCGAAAGCCACCGTCATCGAAAAATGGGCAGAAATCGAAGAGCCGGGTCTCTACGCGCTCATCGAGTCACCTAAGGCAATCGTCGAAATTATCGAGGCAACAGAGATTGGTGGGGGTTTCTTCGTCGGCAAATATAGCGAAGATGGCATCGTCAAAGAGCGTAATTTGATGACCCATCGCTCGACAGGCGAACCGCTCCGTTTTGACACGCTTCGTAACGCCAAAAAAGCCCTCAGCGGTGGCAATCGTCCACCCGGCAAAAAGCGACGCAAGAAACGCTAAACATCTGCGAACTGACAGCAATACCAAAACGGGTCACAGATTGCGCTGTCTTGCATCAATCTGCGCTAATCCGCGTAATCCGTGACTTCTTACCACTCTCAATAATGAGTCAGCGTCCCATCCTGTCGAGCAATAGTGACCGCATAGCGGAAAATCCACAGCGAAACGGGAACTAGTACCACACAGAACAGCACTATCCCTCCGACTTCAAACGGCATTTGACCGAGTGTTTTGCCATCAAGCAACGCCCCTCGAATGCCGTCTGTTGCGTAGCGTAGCGGCAAGAATAACCCAACTGGCCGCAACCATACTGGCAACGTATCGACGGGATACCAAACCCCGCTCACTAAAATCGCGATATTGCCTAAGAAGGCCGAGATCGGATTGCCACGTTTAATCACCATAATCAAACTGGCCGCAATGATGCCGATGCTGGCGAAGGCGATGACGCTCAACAGTAAGATCACCACGCTTGTGAAAAGATTGGCGTTGGGAAAACGTGCGCCGAGTAGCATGCCTAAGAAGAGATAAAAAAGCACCCGAATCGTTGTAAAAAAGTAGTTCCACAGGGCGGAGCCGACGATGATGGTCGAGAGGGGGGTTGGCGTCATGATCATCGCCTCAAGCGTACCCGTCGTCTGCGCTTCGCGTAGTGATGAGGCAAATCCGCCAAGACCGAGCGTGAAGTAGTTGCTCAGCGCAATGCCCGGCAGAATCCACGTGAAATAGTCGGTGTCATACCCATCTAAACTACTGTTTGGGTCAACCAGACGAGAGATAAAGTAGAAGCTAAGAACGCTAAAGATCACGCCTGTAAAGTTGAGAACAAAGGCGAGGCGATAGCTCAGTTCGATGCGGGCATCTCGGCCGAAAAATGCCGCTAGAATTTGTGGCGTATTGATGAATAACACAGCGAGGCAGTTTAACAGAATGCTGTCGTTTGACAAATGCGCGAAGGGGGGTAAATTCCATCGCTTATGGGTAAAAAGTTAGGCAAGAGCTTTCTGATTCCGCTGTTTATGCTGGCAGGATATTGTCTGTTGCCACTCTGGTTTCCGCTTATTCCACATTATCAACAGGATGTGACCGATTTGCGGGGATTTGCACCGTCTTTATTGTCAGGATTGGCGTATGCGGGATTGTTGATGACGCTATTTGGCCTGAATTGGTTAGCCGCTCACCGTGTTGCGTTTTCTCCACGACTCATTCTTCTACTAAGCTGTTTGTATGGCCTGCCCTTGCTATTTGTCTATCCGATCAACGCGAATGATGTTTTCGGATACTTTTTGCAGGGGCGAATAACGTTGAGTGGCGCAAGTCCATATGCTGTCTCACCGGCCGAGGTGGAGACGGAATATGCTGCGCTGGCTGGAGAATGGGCCGATTCGGTTTCTCCCTACGGCCCCGTTTGGACAGGCGTCGAAGCATTTCTCAGTTGGACTACCAACGGCGATTTGTTGCGAACTTTGGTCGGGTTTAAGCTCGTGGGCTTGTTGAGCGTGCTGGGGGTAGGATGGCTGATTTTTGAGTTGACAAGGCTCGCAACCCAGCGAGAAGACGGTGCAAGGCGCAACGCTATTCTATGGCTGTGGAATCCAGCCGTCTTATTTATGCTCGTGATCGATGCGCACAATGATGGCGTTGTCCTTTTTTGGCTCTTGTTAGGGCTATGGGTCTGGAAAAAGCATGATTTGCCTTTGCTGGCAACGATGATTATGTTGCTAGCACCCCTGACAAAACTATCTGGCATTGTGCCTGTGCCATTTTTTGCGGTTGCGATATTGCGCTCACTGCCTAACCTGTCCGCGCGATTGCGCTATGTGGGGTTGTCAATCGTTGGCGCCATCATCCTTATCTTTTTGACATTTCTACCGTTTGGCTCACCACGCGATCTATTTGTACGGCTACTATCTGAGTCGCAAGCGGGAGGCGGATTTTCACCACTGGCGTTCGTCCATTTTATTGGCGAGACGGTGCCGGGAATTGAACTCTCGATTGGTGAGTGGGTCGCGTGGGGAACGCCGTTGTTTGTCATCATTTCAGGGTTGTTACTGATCGGCGTTTTTTTGGGACAATCTGCAAGCCAAAAATCGGCCGAATCCTACTACGTTTACCTCATCACCGCCTTCAAATTTCGCATCTGGTATGCGCTTTGGCCGTTTCCATTCGCGCTCATTTCTGGCAGCCCCTATCACCGCCGCGCCGCATACCTGCTACTCGTCACGAGTCAACTCTCCGTTATCCTTTATGGGCATGTGCGAATTTACCTTTTCAATGGCAATCATGCGGTCGCCCATTTGGTCGGCGTACCGTTCACCTTTCTCTTGCCCCTCATTCTTCCATTCCTGATCAAAACGCCAAAAATGACGCCGTCGAAACCTACGTGAAAAAATTCACAAGCGTAGGTTGGGCGTCAGGTTGGCGTAGGTTCCACGTACAGTTTCCGACAGCTAGACGATGTATCATCTTCATCAACAAGGGTAAATTTCTTCTCCTCCTTTTGAACAGAGAGCTGGGCGGCGGCGACCTAGCTCTCTATTTATTTTCCCATCTTTCAGCAGCAAAATAGCTCACATTTCCGATATTGCCTCATGCATCGACGGATTGCGCCCACATTTTGAAGATAGTACACATTTTGGCTTTTTGGGGATTCAAGTCTTTTGCGTACCACAGTGTGTGCCCAGAGATCATAACGCAGCGCGTGCCATGACCAATCCACGCCAAATCCCAAAGAACCGTAACTCTTTGCACCAAATTAGAGTAGAAACCCGTATAATCTCCACCCTATGACAACATCTGAAAACCAGCGGCGCGTCGTCAATGCAGCCATGATTGTCGGCGTGCTATTTTTATGTGCCAGCCTGCTCAACTTAGTGCGCGAACAGATTCTGACCTACTATTTTGGGACAGATACAACTG
This sequence comes from Anaerolineae bacterium, assembly GCA_030425205.1. Lineage (GTDB taxonomy): Bacteria > Chloroflexota > Anaerolineae > Promineifilales > Promineifilaceae > CALECP01. Next base: position 163,021 of record JAUIAP010000012.1, on the reverse strand, counting down.
AGGCAACCGCCATATCGTTGGTGCTTCCATTGCCTGAATTAATATTTATATTGATCTCTGGTGGCGCGTTGGGATCCGCATTTATTCCCGTATTTGCCCGCTTTTTTGCTGACGAGCAGGCTCCTGACGAGACGGGCGCATGGCAACTTTTTTCAATTGTTGTCAATGCGGTGCTTCTATCAGCGACGCTGTTGGTGTCGTTGACGGCGATTTTTGCACGCCCAATCTTGCAACGCTACTATGCGGTTGCAATTGCGGAAGACCCAAATTTGCTTGGGTTGCTTGTGCCAATGCTGCGGATCATGCTGCTGGCGCAAATCATTTTTGGTGTGAGCGGTGTGTTGATGGTGACGTTGTATGCACGCCAACGTTTTCTGTTACCCGCTATTGCGGTCGTCCTCTATCCGATTGGACAGATTATTGGGGTGGTGCTGTTCTATCCAAGTGCGTTGGGTATTGCATGGGGAATGGTGTTGGGCGCGGTGATGCATATGTTGGTGCAGATTCCGGGATTGCTGCGAGAAGGGGTGCGTTATCGGCCGATTCTCTCAATATCTCATCCCCCAACACGTCGCGTACTCCGCTTAATGGCCCCACGCACACTAGGCCTCTCCTTCGGCTACTTCAACGCGATCATAACCCCCTTTTTGGCACAACCGTTGGCCGAAGGGGATAGCGTTACTGCGCTGCGTGTTGCCTTCCGCATTATGCTCGTGCCGCAGTCGGTCGTCGGCCGCGCGTTGGGAACGGCCTCGTTTCCAACGCTTGCCGCACTCGCCGCCCGCGCAGAATATACGCAGATGAAGCGCATTTTGGCCGACACATTGCGCCTCATTGCGTTTATCGGTTTTCCTGCGGCGGTCTTGTTGATCGCGTTGTCACAGCCATTGATCCAACTGGTCTTTGAACGTGGCGCATTTGATGACAACAGCACCACATTAACCGCCGCTGCGCTGACCTTTTACGCCTTTGCGCTTGTCGCACTGGCGATGATTGAAGTGATTGCGCGCACCTTTTATGCGCTGGAGGATACGTGGACACCCATTTTGGTCGGCGCGGTTCAGTTAGTATTGATGCTAGGCTTAGGGTACTGGTTGGGGCGCGGGGTGTTTCCAAACATCGGCCGATTTGGCGTCAGCGGTATCGCACTCGGATTCTCAATCTCGAACTGGTTTGAGGTCGTTGCGCTGCTTATTTTGCTGCGACGCAAAATCGGTGGGATTGACGGTCGTCATACACTGAATGGTGTCGGGCGCATTGCCGTCGCTGCGCTTGCGATGTATGTCGTGACGAACATTGGTTGGCGCATCATTCCCAGTGCAAATACCGTCTTTCAACTCGCCATTAATCTCATCATGATCGGCGTGATTAGCGGCGTCGTGTATGTCGGAGTCTGTTTGGCGTTGCGCGTGAATGAGATGGAGGGGATGATTCGGCCGATCATGCGTCGTCTGCGCTAACCGCGAAGACAGCTAGGGCGTTCACGCATTTGCAATTTATCCCGTTAGGAAAAACGCTAAAGGTGATTGTATCGGACAGGTTAGCTACAATCTTATTTAGCTGTGGCAAACGATATGTGGCCGAATCGGCCGAACGTCGCCGTCACGAATAAGGATAATTGTGATAAGTAATCAACGGGTCGTCATTGGAAAAAGTCGCGCAAAAACCTTGCCTGTCATCGGCTGGCGGGAATGGGTTAAGCTGCCAGATTTAGGCGTTGATATTATCAAGGCCAAAGTAGATTCTGGCGCACGCTCCTCCTCGCTACATGCTGTGAACATCAAAAAGTTTACGCGCGATGGTGAAAAGTGGGTGCGGTTTCAAATCCATCCGCTGCAACGGACAAGCGACAAGACAATTTCGGCCGAAGCAAAACTGCTCGACATCCGCACAGTTCGTAGTTCAAGCGGCAAGGCTGAACTGCGCCCCGTCATCCTGACCCACATCACGTTGCATGGTACAACATGGCCGATTGAACTCACGTTGGCAAGTCGTGCCGATATGGGATTCCGCATGTTGTTGGGGCGGGAGGCGTTTCGCGGTCGCTTCCTCGTCGATGCCGCCAACTCTTATTATAGTGACCGTCCAAAACGTCAAAGAAAGTCACATTTGCCGGCTAAAAAGCCTGATATATCGAAGGAAATCAATTCATGAAATTAGCTATTCTCTCCTGTAGCCCGAACTGTTACAGTACCCGCCGCTTGCGGGAGGCCGCACAACAGCGTGGTCATGAAGTCAAGGTTCTCAACACGTTAAAGTTTGCAATCGACCTTGAAGAAGGTGCGCCAAATCTCTACTTTCGTCAGAAGGAACTTTCACATTATGACGCTGTTCTGCCCCGCATTGGCGCATCCATCACCTATTATGGAACGGCGGTCGTGCGTCAGTTTGAACAGATGGATGTCTACTGTGCGAACTCGTCTGCGAGCATCGCCACCTCGCGTGACAAGCTCCGCAGCCTGCAAATCCTCAGCCGCCACCGCATCGGGATCCCCAAAACGACATTTGTTCGCGACAAGCGCGACGTGTTGCCAGCCATTGAGCGCGTCGGTGGCGCACCTGTCATCATCAAGCTAATCGAAGGGACGCAAGGGATCGGCGTGTTGTTGGCCGAGACGGTGAAATCGGCCGAAGCGATTATCGAACTGTTACAAAGTCAAAAACAGAGCGTGCTGATTCAAAAATTTGTTGCCGAGAGCAAGGGACGCGACATTCGCGCCTTCGTCGTTGGCGATCAGGTCGTTGCCGCAATGCGTCGCGTCGCGCAGGGGCAAGAGTTCCGCAGCAACGTCCATCGTGGAGGTCGCACGGAGCGCGTCGAACTGAGCGACGAATACCGTGAAACGGCAGTCCGCGCCGCACAAATTATGGGGTTGCGTGTGGCAGGCGTCGATCTGCTAGAAGGAAAAGATGGCCCTCAGGTGGTTGAGGTTAACTCATCACCCGGTCTGGAGGGAATCGAAGGGTGTACACAGCTTGACGTGGCGGGTTCGATCATGGATTACATCGCAGCACAAGTCAACTTCCCCGAAATCGACTTGCGCCAACGCTTGACGGTGAGTCGTGGCTATGGCGTGGCTGAGCTACACATTCCCGAAGGTTCAAAATATGTAGGTAAGTCGATCGCAGATTCAGGCTTGCGAGAAAAGGATGTCAATGTTTTGACGCTTTATCGCGGCACGACAGTCATTCCCAATCCGCGCGTACAGCGCATCTTGGAGCCGGGCGACCGTCTGCTTTGTTTTGGGAAAGTGGAGTCGATGCGCGAACTGGTTCCAAAAAAGGCGCGCCGCAGTCGCAAAGTCAAGATTAAACAGCTTCCCGACTTGCCCGTTGCGGACGAAGCGTCGCGCGATGGGGAGTCTTCTGCCAAATCTCCTGAAGAGAATTGAAAAGTGGGTCATCGAGTGCGTGCACCCGATGACCCACAAAACTAACTTTACACGCCGTGCCACAGTGCTCGGCGTGTTCGTCAAAGCGTCGCTGTCGTCTTAATTACGCACAATCGGCAACAGAATTCTAAAGTAGCGCAACTCAAACGTCGCGCTATCTGAGACGCTGATTGTGTCATACGTCGCCGTCACACTGTTTACCACCTGCGTTATGCCAGTCGGGGCGGTGCTGCCGACGGTCGCCGTGTAGACGTAGGTGAGCGCGTCGTTACCGTTGACGGTTGCAGTTAAGTTTAGACCTGCGCTTTCCAAATAGTCGGGCATCACATCGACGATGCTCACATCGACAGCAGCATCCGCTCCCGTATTGCGCAGCACAACGGTATACGTGACCGTATCACCTACCGTCACGACGCCAACAGTTTCGACCGTTTTCGTGATGGCAAGTGCAATATCAGGATGGGTCAATTCAAATGTCGCGCTGTCCGAAACGCTTGTCGTACCTAATATGGCGGTGACAACATTGGTCACTTGCGTCACACCAGTCGGTGCACTATTTCCAACCGTCGCACTATAGGCGAACTCTTGCACCGCTCCACCCGTAAGCGTGATCGTTTCATTCAACCCCGCGCTGATCATGTAGTCTGGCATGATATCCACGATCTGAACTGAGCTGGCCGTCCCCGTGCCAGAGTTGCCGACCTGTACCGTGTAGGTGACCGTATCGCCCACCATCACCTCACCATCTGTTGCCACCGTTTTCGTGATGGCAAGTACGGCTGGGCTGCCCAAACTGAGATGGACAACAATTGCATCATGATCAGAGGCACGGAACTCGTTTGGTTGATAGAGATTGAGCGGGTTGAACTCGGTATTGTAGTCGAGTAAACGTGGTTCATCTGCGTTGATGTTGTAGGCGGCTGCGTTCTGCACTTGTGGCAGCATGGTTGAACTTGCCATCGCATAGTCGAGCGTTCCCCATTGTCCATCAAAAACGTAGCTATAGCGTGTCTCACCCTCGAACAGTTCGAGAAGGTCGCTGTAGCCCCCGTCCTCAAAAGTGGTGATCGGGTCTTCCATCGCATAGGCGTTGAGGTCACCTAGCACGAGAATATCTGTTTCGTTGCGGTCGGTCGGATCGCTGGCGAGCCAGTTAATTTCGGCCGATGCTGCCGCCGTGCGTGTCAAATTACAGTTACCTTGTCCATCACCTGTGTCTGGATCACCCAAATCATTGCAGTCTGATCCTTTCGATTTAAGATGATTGACGACAGCTGTGAACGTCTCAGCGGTCGCATTCTCTTGGAAGGTTTGTGCCAATGCAGGTCGATTCTTACTGTCAATATAGGAGGCATCAACACTTTGATCGAGGATGGCGTAGTTGCCGACGGGCGTGACCGTTGCAGGCTTGTAGATGAGTGCAACCTTGATCGCATCGTCGCCAATCGTACCCGTTTGAATGGACGCATAGGTTCCCGCGCCGAGCACATCGTTTAACCCGTCGATCAAGTCGCTTACGGCATCATCATTGGCGTGGTTTTCGATTTCGATTAGCCCAACGACATCCGAGTCTAACTGCACGAGCGCATTGATGATCTTTGTGCGTTGACGGTCAAACTCAAGCGCGTTGTCTGCGCCGCGACAATCTTGCCCCCCCGTTGGGCCACAGATCGCCCCATTGCCGTCCAGCGTCACGAAGTAGTTCAGGACGTTGAAGCTGGCAACGGACAAGAATGCGCCAGCGTCAGGGGCCGATGACGGGCGCGGGTTGGTGCGGTCAAAAATGATCGGCGCAACTGGTCGCAACTTGTACTCTTCAAACGAATAATCCATCACGGCTGTTAAATTTTCCAGCGAGTCGCCCCCGCGAACCGTGTTGTCGGGGCCAAGATGGGGGACAACCGTTGGGTTTTGCGCATTGGTTGTGTCATCGAGCAGGATGCGCTGGCGGTCGTTGGCAGCTTGATAGGCGACCGCAGCCGCTCCCGGTGTTGTGACTTGAGTGGGATTGTAAAGGCGATCTTCGGCCGAAATTGACAACTGCCCATAGCGTCCCAAATTGTAATGTTCTGTCACATACATCGTCTGTGGGAAGGTGACAAGCATCCCCTCAACTTTTTCAAAGTTGTCAAGCGAACTATATGGAAGCGTGACGCTGGCAGGTGTCACGCTGTTGCCCGTGTCACACAATAAAACATCGCTGACGCTGGTCAGTTCGGTTAAGTCGAAGTACTCGTCAACCGTCCCGCTGACCCGCACCACGTCGCCCACATTGACTTCAACTGTACCCGTATAGAAAACAAAAATGCCTTCTGATGTGTTTGCGTCTGCATCGGCGTCTGCATCCTCTTCCTGTATATAGAAGCCACGCAATGAATCGGTTCCTAAAAATTCACCAACTACGACACCTTCAATGGTGACATCTGTGCCGTCAAGGGGGCTGGCACTGCCCGCACCCTGAATTGTGCTGATCAACGTGGCCGCCGATCCACAATCTCCACCACCAATTATCCCGATGTCGCCCAAGTTTCGATAGGCGATTTTGAAGTTGTTGGCCTCAAAGTCCATCATCCCGCGTACAAACGAGAGTGACTCATTGAGTGTTGGTTCGTAGGCCGTCCCGTTCAAATCACTCGCACGCAGGTCGCTTGTCGAATCTGTGATTAGAAATTCGCCCTCGTCATTTGGGTCGTCGGGGTTGATATTGCTGACCGTCACGCTGTCTGTTGTGACAAAGACGCCTTCAACTGATTCAGTGACGTTGCCCGTTGCAATCAATGTGGGCGCGTGCGGCGTGCCGCCCGTCGAAAGGGTTGTTACTGTGATTGGAGTCCCCGTGCGTCCAAGCGTTGTGCGGCCCATGTCTTCGTCAACGGTTGCGACAACTTGGACAATGTCACCGACTGCGACAGTGGGTGCGCCTTCCGTGGAGACGTAAATGCCATTCCATGCGCCAGCTGCATCGGCCATTGCAAACCCTTCTGGATAGACACCATAAACGGTTGCAGTCGTCGTCACGACTTGTCCTTCAAGGGGTGAGTCACCCAGCGGATCGGTCGTGAACTGAATGTCATAAATTGCGGTAGCGTTTCCACTATCACAGCTGCCAACGTGGAATCCGAGATTAGCGGTGTCGTCGCTGGGGTATGCGTCCCATTCAAGCGAGGGATCGAAGGCATCCGTTCCATCGGCGTCACCCGCAATGATGGTTAATTTGCGGACGAGCGTGCTGTTTACGGTGCTGACGCCGCCGCCTGACCACGCAGAACCGGGATCTTCGCCAATTCGGCCGAAAACATCAACCGTCGTTCCATTCTTTTGTAGTTCAACCGCATCGTTGCCATTGAACGAGATGACCGAGCTATTTGTGACATCGGCAGCGGCGAGAATTGCGGCATTCGCGCTGGCGTGTGCGGCGATAAAGACATCCCCATCCGCCAACGTTCCGCTCAATGCAAGCGTGGCTGGGGTCTCGCTGCCATTGGCATAGCGCGCGATTGTATAGGCGGAAAGATCAACGGGCGCACCTGTCCCGTTGTAAATTTCGATCGCCTTGTTGTTACTTGAGCCTTCAATATACTCTGAGAAGAACAGGTCGCCACATGCAGCAGAAGATTGCGCAGCACGTGGTTGGAATGCAAGTGCGCCAAAGGGTAGGGCGGCTAGCAGTGTCGTAAGGAAAAGAATAAGTGTTGGTTTTTTCATTTTGATGATGACTTCAACGAATAAGAATAGAACGCTGTTTGCCTATTAAAAAATCCGCCGTCGCGTTATTGGTCAAAAAGTGGTTGGCGTTTTTCAACAAACGCGGCAACCGCTTCGATATGGTTGGGATGTTGCCACTGCTGGACAAAGAGTTCAGTTTCGGCCGAATAACCCGCGTCCAGCGTTGTGGATTGCCAAACAAGCCGCTTTAGTGCGCCCAATGCATTGCTTGGCAGTTGGATGATTTCCTGCGCCCATTCTAGGGCTGTGGTTAATGTGTTGTCTGTTGTAATGCGGTGAACGAGGCCGATTTGCTGGGCATTTTCGGCCGAAATACCCCGCGCTGTCAATAGAATTTCCATCGCGCGACTTGCCCCAACGAGCTGCACAAGCCGCGCCGTACCACCCCAACCGGTCGTCAAGCCCATCTTGGCTTGCACGAAGTGGAGGCGAGCAGTCGCCGACATCACACGCAAATCGCACGCTGTCAAAAGTTCACAGCCACCCCCATACGCATTGCCATTGATGGCGGCAATAACAGGATAGGAAAGCTGCGTCAGTTCTGCTAATGCGTCGCTCATGATGCCGTTTAACTTTGCGCCCGTTGCCGCATCATATTGATCGACCTGATCGCGAATGTTTCCACCCGCGATAAATGTTTTACCCGTTCCCGTGATAATCAGCGCGCGTTGTGTCGTGTCCGCGGCGCAATGCCGCACGATTTTGGCAAATTGCTGCTGCATCTCCCAGTCAAGTGCATTGCGTGTTTTGGGCTGATCGATTTTGAGAATCCCAATTGATCCCTCGCGGGTATATGAAACTGAATCACACATGGGGATGAGTTTACCTGATTGGGTATAATTTCAACATGAGTTATTGGAAAATCCTAGATGCCCGTTATTTAGATCGACCCGTTGACTGGTCGGATTTTTTCGGCCGAAATGCCCCGCTCACCGTTGAGATAGGCTTTGGGCGTGGCGATCACGTCGTTCATCTCGGCAAAACACAGCCCGACCACAATATCGTCGCCATTGAAGTGTCACAACCATCGTTGCGTAAGGCGAGCAGTAAAGTCAAGAACAACTTCTTAACCAATGTGCGTATTGTCGATGGGTCGGGTCCGCTTTTTTTGTGGACAAATGTTGCCGCGTCACAACTCGACGCGCTGCACGTTAACTTTCCCGACCCGTGGCACAAAGAGGGGCATCACCATCGCCGTCTCATCAATCCTGAATTTCTCCATCTCGCCGCTACGCGCATGAAGGTTGGCGCAAAGCTCTTTATTGCCACCGACCATCCCAACTATCAGCCTGTCGTTACACGTTGTTTAGAAGAAACGCCTTACTTTACAAGCCGACTCTCAACGACCTATACAACTGTTGACCCCAACCGTTTCACGACGAAGTATGAACAAAAAGCGTTGCGTGAAGGGCGTTTCCCCTTCTACTATAAATTTGAGCGCAACGCGCAGCCTGCACCCAACATTTTTACCATTCCAGAGGAGTTGCCCATGCCACACGCCGTCGTCCAGCTACCAATCACATTTGATGAAATGCAAAAGAAGTTTGTACCATTTGAAGCCGCTGGCAATGGGATCAACGTTAATTTCAAAGAGGGATTTGTGGCCGCCAACTTTCCGACGCTGTTAGTCGAAACGTATGTGCGACAAGACCCGCAAGATCAGCGATTGGGGCTTGTCGTGCAAGAACGCGAACCGAACGAGTACATCATCAAGATGCACGAAATCGGGTTTCCACGTGTGACAGACGGTGTGCATTTTGCCGTGCGTCAATTGACCGATTGGTTAATGAGTCTACACCCCGATGCCACAATCTCGCATCATAATCTGCTGCGGATAAATTGATACTACAATAAGGGAAGCGTGTTTCGGGATTTCATGAGTGTCATGAAGTTTTCATCACACAGCGAACGTGGTGCGTGAACTGGCTACGTACCACGCACTACGCACCACGCACTAAGGTGGCGAAAACCTAAAGACACTAACGGATTTCCAAATCCCGAAACGACCAGACCAGAAGAATAGATTCCCGCCTTCGCGAGAATGACGCCTGTAATAACCAAAGACTGTTACAACAAAGTGCGTTGAAACGTACAACAAACAACGCGCTTGAGCGCGTTTCGCGTATCAGCCTGCGGTTTTAACCGTAGGTCATGATTACCGCCAAAAAGAAAAAGGGCCGCGCAAGCGACCCTTCGGACTAATAATTTAGCCCGGTATTCACAATGAGAATTCTAAAAACTAATCACCCGCAACAGGCATTGCGTCGAATTGTGCCTCTTCAGTTGAGCCATCCATCGCAGTCGTTGAGGCCATGCCCTGCATAATCGTTTGCTGAACTTCATCAAAGTAGCCTGCGCCAACAAATGATTGATGCTTGATCGCCTTAAAGCCACGTTCCTGCGCTGCAAACTCTTCTTGCTGCATTTCGCTGTATGAACCCATACCACGCTTCGCATAGCCACTTGCCAAGTCAAACATGCCGTAGTTGAGCGAGTGGAAGCCGGCCAATGTCACAAATTGGAACTTGTAACCCATCTTGCCAAGCTCTTCTTGGAACGTCTCGATTGTGTCTACGTCGATGTTTGCACGCCAGTTGAACGAGGGCGAGCAGTTATAAGCGAGCAGTTTGCCCGGATATTTGGCATGAACAGCGTCGGCAAATTGACGTGCCTGATCTAAATCGGGGTGGCTTGTTTCGAGCCAGATGACATCGCAATAGGGTGCATATTCGATGGCACGCATGATGCCGAGTTCAAGCCCTGCCTCGATGTGATAGAACCCTTCTGCCGTGCGTTCCTCATCCTTGATATACGGCTGGTCGCGTGGGTCGATGTCGCTGGTGATCAGTCCGCCTGATTCTGCATCGGTACGCGCAACGATGATGCTCGGTGTGCCACACACATCGGCCGCCAAACGCGCCGCAACCAACTTGTTGATGTGCTCTTGCGTTGGAACCAATACTTTGCCACCCATGTGTCCGCATTTCTTTGCGCTCGACAACTGGTCTTCAAAGTGGACGGCTGCCGCACCCCCGTCGATCATGTTTTTCATCAGTTCAAACGCATTGAGGTTGCCACCAAAGCCAGCTTCCGCGTCGGCAAAAATGGGCGCATACCAGTGAACGCTGTCATCGTCATTTAGCGCAGCCACTTGGTCAGCACGTTGCAGAGCTGCATTAATGCGTTTGGCGAGCTTGGGTGCGCTGTCAGCAGGGTAAAGTGATTGATCGGGGAAGGTTGCCCCAGCCTGATTCGCATCGGCCGCAACTTGCCAACCGCTCAAATAGATCGCTTCTAAACCAGCTTGCACCATCTGCACAGCCTGCCCACCTGTCATCGCGCCGAGCGCACGCACAAATGGGCGTTCGTGCATCAACATCCACAGACGTTCCGCACCGAGCTTGGCAAGGGTGTACTCGATTTTGACAGAGCCGCGTAGTTTGACCACTTTTTCGGCCGAATATGGGCGTTCGATCCCTTCCCAGCGTGCGTTATTTTCCCAATCCCGACGTAAATCCCGAATTTCAGCTTGCTTATCCATGTTTTACTCCGTTTGAAGGGGTAGGATTTCAGGCAGTCAGGTACTCTGACATCCCAATATCCTTACATCCTATATTTTTTCGTATGCTGGCAGCGTCAAGAAATCAGTGAACTCGTTCTTCAAAACAAGTGTGTCTAAGAGCTCTTGTGCTTCTGCGAACTTTCCATTGTTAAATCGATCGAGTCCAACCGCCATCTTTGTTCGCGCCTGCGCGACGGGGACGAGTTCTTCGTATAGTTTTGAGTCAATTTGACGACCATCGGCGAGCCGTGCGTTGGAATGCACCCATTGCCACAGCTGTGAGCGGGAGATTTCAGCCGTCGCCGCATCTTCCATCAAGTTGTAGATCGGCACGCAACCGACGCCGCGCAACCACGATTCAACATATTGCAACGCGACATCCATGTTGGTCAAAAAGCCATCTTGTGTGATGTGACCTTGTGGGACTTGCAGCAGATCTTCGGCCGAAACGCAGACATCTTCCCGTAACACATCGATCTGGTTTGGTGCGGGCATGATTTCGTCAAACACATCTTTTGCGATTTGCACCAATGCAGGGTGGGCAACCCACGTCCCGTCATGTCCATCACGCGCTTCACGCAACTTGTCTTGGCGCACCTTGTCGAGTGCGATCGTGTTGGCCTTCTCGTCCCCTTTGATCGGGATTTGCGCCGCCATACCACCCATCGCGTGTATCCCACGCTTATGGCAAGTCTGAATGCACAAGAGCGAGTAAGAGCGCATCATGTGGCTCTTCATCGTCACTTGGGCGCGATTGGGGAAGATGTACGGTGGGAAATTGCGGAACTTTTTGATAGCGGAGAAGATGTAATCCCAGCGTCCACAGTTCAGTCCAGCCGAATGGTCGCGCAGCTCATAGAGAATTTCATCCATCTCGAACGACGCGAGAATTGTTTCGATCAGGACGGTTGCGCGAATGCTGCCATGCGGGATGCCCAATTCTGCTTGGGCAAAGGTAAACACGTCATTCCACAAACGCGCTTCCAGATGATTTTCTAGCTTTGGCAGATAGAAGTAGGGGCCGCTGCCGTTGTCGAGCAACGTCTGGGCATTGTGGAAAAAGTAGAGACCAAAATCGAAGAGTGAGCCAGACATCGGCTTCTCATCAACTAGAAAGTGCTTCTCTTCCAAATGCCAGCCACGCGGCCGCACCATCAATGTAGCTACCTCGTCATTGAGTTGATACGTTTTATTTTTGGTGGGGTGCTCAAATGTGATGGTGCGGCGAATCGCATCGCGCATGTTGATCTGTCCATCCATGCTGCCTTCCCATGTGGGGGTATGGGAATCTTCAAAGTCAGCCATGTAGACGTTTGCGCCAGAGTTGAGCGCATTGATCACCATTTTGCGGTCAACGGGGCCGGTGATTTCAGTGCGTCGATCTTGTAAATCGGCTGGAATGGGTGCAACAGTCCATTCAGCAGCGCGTATATCGGCCGTTTCTGCCAAAAAGGTTGGCAGCTTTCCACCGTCAATCTCGTTTTGGCGGACTTCTCGCAGGGCTAGCAGTTCACGCCGGCGCGCTCCAAAACGATTTTCCATTTTGACGAGAAAACGAATCGCGTCACGGGTCAGAATCTCTTCGTAGGCAGGGGGCATCGCGCCACAAATGGTGTGGGATGACATAAATCAAGCTCCATGTGCTATAATTGTTGGCGAAAAGGAAGTTGTCTGCGAATAAATAACTTCCAGCGAATTTTCGCTAATTGTAACAATTCGCAATCTTTCGTCAAGTCCCAATTTGAAACTGAATCTATTTTTGTCCTAATGAATGGGGTTACTGCAAAATGAAAACTGATCTGATGAACATCATCTTTGGTATGAAGGTGAAACGCGCTCGCACAGATATGGGGATGAGCCTCTCGGCGTTTGCCAAGGCATGTCGGCTTTCCGCCTCATACCTCACTGAAATTGAGAAGGGGCGCAAATATCCCAAGCGGGACAAAATCATGCAAATTTCGGAGGTGACGGGCATCGACTATGATGAACTCGTTTCGATCCGACTGGCGCCGTCGTTGCAATATCTCGAATCTGCGCTTACCTCTCCGCTGATTAGCGACTTTCCCCTAGAGGAATTTGGGGTGGAGATGGGCACGGTTGTCGAACTGCTCACCAATGCGCCCACGAAGGTCAGCGCATTGATCCATGCAATTTTTGATGTAGCGCAGCGTTATGACATGAAGGAAGAGCATTTTCTGCGAGCGGCATTGCGTTCATTGCAGGAGATGAATGACAATCACTTTGTAGAGCTAGAAGATTCGGCCGAAGCGACCGTCGATCAATACAATTTGACGGTTCCGCTCGACTGCCGTGAGCTCGAACGCATCTTGATCGAGGAGCACAACTACATCATTGACCACACGACGCTGGCACAAGACAAGGCGTTAAGCACATTTCGCTCGGTCGTCGTGAAGGGCAAACAACATCGGCTGTTGCTCAACCCAAATTTGACTGAGGGGCAGGTGACTTTCCAGATGGCGCGTGAGATCGGTCATCGCGTTTTGGGCTTAAAAGAGCGTGCGTATACCTCACCACCACAGGTTGTTGAGTCGTTTGATCAGGTATTTAATGATTTCAAGGCGAGTTACTTAGCTGGGGCCATGATGATGCCGCGCGAAGAGATTCTAGCCGACATCGAAGCGTTATTTGCCCAAGAGACATTCCAGCCGGAGCGGATGACGCGCATGTTGACAAAATATGATGTGACGCCCGAAATGCTCTGCTACCGCTTTAGCGAACTTGTCCCGCAATACTTCGGGATCGACCTGCACTTTTTGCGTTTTGACAATCGCAACGACCGTTATCGCTTGATCAAGCAGCTAAAGATGAACAATTTGCCACTCCCGCATGGGTTTGGGTTGAAAGAGCATTACTGTCGGCGCTGGTTAACCGTGCGTTTGCTGCGCGAGATTGAAGGCAATCCGCCCCCCACGAACAAACCACATATCGGTGTGCAGATGTCGGAATTTCTCAACCGCGACAATAGTCGCTTTCTCTGCATCGGATTTTCCCGCCAGCTTGCGCTTACGCCGAATGTCAACACCAGCGTCAATATTGGTTTTCGCGTCACGCCTGATTTGTACAAAACGATCAAGTTTGCCGATGATCCAGCCATTCCGCAAACGGTGATCCACGATGCGTGTGAACGTTGTCCATTGACGCTGGACCAGTGTAACTTACGTGCGGCACCCCCCATCCTTTATGAACGTGAACAGCAGCGCGAGGAGCGTCAAGCTGCGTTGCGAACATTACAAGGGTCGTTGCGCGGTTAAATTGCTGTGCCATCTGTTTACATTTATGATTGCTCAGTTCAGAAATATCTACATCACGGCGCAAGACGCAGTGAACTTGACCTATGACTAACCAATACATCATTCCACCCAATACAGTTATTGATCTCAATAGTTTGCCGACGCGCGGCGGTGATGCGGCCGATGCCGACCGCGATGAAACGGAGCATGCGTTTAAGGAGTTGCGCAAGGAGTTGCGCGACTGGCAGTACAAATTATATGCAGAAGGGAAGCGTAAAATGCTGATTGTGCTGCAAGCACTTGATGCAGGCGGCAAAGACGGCACGATTCGCAACGTTTTTCAAGGCGTTAATCCGCAGGGCGTGCGTGTCTCCTCTTTTAAGGCGCCGACAAAAGATGAGCTGGCTCACGACTTTCTCTGGCGCATCCATCAGGAGACGCCAGCCAACGGCATGATTCGCGTTTTTAACCGTTCTCACTACGAGGATGTGCTAATCGTGCGTGTGCAAGATCTTGTGCCGGAGTCTGTGTGGCGACCCCGTTATGATCACATCAATAACTTTGAGCGTCTGCTCGTTGATAGCAACACGACGATCCTTAAATTTTACTTGCACATCTCAAAGGAAGAGCAGCGGGAACGGCTACAAGACCGGATCGATCGACCCGAGAAGAATTGGAAATTTGAAAGCGGCGATTTGAAGCAGCGGGAAAAATGGGACGATTATCAGGAGGCGTTTGAGGAGTTGTTCCTGCGAACATCAACCGACATCGCGCCATGGTATGTGATTCCGGCCGATCAAAAGTGGTATCGCAACTATGCGATCATGAAAATTCTCGTGGAGCAGTTCCGCGAGCTTGACCCTAAATTCCCGCCAGCAGAAGAGGGTATTGAAGGAACCGTCATCGAGTAGGTATTCAGGGTAATCGCTGAGAAAAACAAAAAACGGCGCATGTGCGCCGTTTTTGTTTGCTCCTCAGGTTGGACTCGAACCAACAACCCTTCGGTTAACAGCCGAATGCTCTGCCATTGAGCTACTGAGGATTATTTATTGTCAATCTCCGTGGAGCGAACGAAATTATAGCAAAACCGTTTTCGATGTCAACTTGATTTGTGGCAAATTTCGGCCGAAAGCTGATAATATCCACGAAAACATTTCCTATTCTAATATTGAGGACAAATTGATGAATAAAACAATTGTTGTGCATGGTGGTGCGGGCGCATGGGATTTACGGGCGGAACAGTCGCAGGTTGCAGTCGCGGCGTGTCAGGAGGCCGCATTGGTGGGAGGTCGCATCTTGCAGGATGGGGGCAGTGCGCTCGATGCGGTTGAAGCGGCCGTCCGTGTACTTGAAGATTGCCCCGTGCTGGATGCGGGACGTGGTAGCTATCTCAATCAAGCGGGTGAGGTCGAAATGGACGCGTTAATCATGGATGGTGCAACGCTCGACTTAGGCTGTCTTTCGGCCGTGCAAGATATCCGCTATCCAATTTCCCTCGCACGCAAAGTGATGACCGATTCACCCCATGCCTTCCTCACCGCGCATGGTGCATCGGCCTTCGCCGACTCAATTGGATTCCCGCGCTGTGATCCTGCGGAGCTGCTGGTTGACGGCAAATGGCAAGCGTTGGATGTGACGCAGGACACTGTTGGCGCGGTGGCCGTCGATGCGGCTGGCAATGTGGCAGCGGGCACATCGACGGGTGGAACGCGGGGGAAGATGATCGGCCGAATTGGGGACAGTCCGCTCGTTGGCTCAGGTGGCTATGCAGACAACAAAACGGCCGCCGTCGGCGCAACGGGACACGGTGAGTCGTTGATGAAGATGGTGATCTGTCGTCGTGTGTGCGAATTTATTGAGCGTGGAATGGACGTTCAAAGTGCATGTCAGGCCGCCGTTGACGAGATGGCGCAAAGGGTGCAGGGGGAAGGCGGCTTAATTGCGGTCACTGCGCAGGGCGAAGTCGGCATCGCATTTAATACGGTTGCCATGCCACATGCGGTTTGGTGTGATAATTCAGAGATTCTCAGCGGGTTTAGTCAGCGTTTCAGTAACGAATTGCCAAAGTGATTCACGTGTCGCTGCCGAGTTTGATTCGAGTTGGATAATGGCTTGATGCAGGGCGTGATTAACCGGTGTCGGCACGTTTAACGCTTGACCACGCTGGACGACTGCCCCGCAGATCGCGTCGATTTCGGTTGGCGTGCCGCGTGTTATGTCTTGCAGCATTGAGGAGCGGTTGGATGCAGTCGTTTCGGCAACGGTGATGACCTCGCTGGCAACATCGCCAATTTCGATATCTTGTGCGTGAGCGACATTGGCGACCTCTTGCGCGGCCTGTTGCATGATGCGTCGCGCAATGGGGTCGGTCGGTAGTTCTCCATTCGGCCGATCTAACAATGCCGATACAGGATTGATCCCTGCATTGATCGCCAATTTGCGCCAAATGAGCGCATCGGCATCGCGCGTTACATAAAGTTCTAACCCTGCCGCGCGCAGATAACTGATCAAGCCACCTGTCCGCTTGATATGGCGCGTTGCCTGCGCTAAATGGGTCGCCCCATTGCCAGCATGGCGCACAACACCCAACTGTTCCAGTGCCGCGCCTTGCAATGTGACGCCAATTGTTGCGCGATCTGCGCCAAATTCGTCGATCAAGAGTTCCAAGTTGCCAAGTCCATTTTGCAGTGTGACCGCTGCCCCATGCTCAGCGAGAATCATCTCGGCGCGGGCAACAGCTTCGACCGTCTGATAGCTTTTGGTGAGGATGAGCGCAACATCGACTGGCTCGACGCGCTGCGGCTGGCTTGTTGCGGCAACCGCGACGCGCGTTTCTGAACCATCCAGTTCAAGCACCGTGATACCGTTTGCATTGATTGCATCGATTTGTGCCTGCCAACTGCCGACAAGCGTAACATTAGCGAGTGGCGCAAGACGTGCGGCAAATAATGACGCAAGTGCGCCCGTTCCAATAATTCCGATTCGCATAGGTGGGTCAGAAACGAGGCTTGGTTAAGTAGCAGCGTTGTCTGTTTGGACAAGTTCCATAAATTTGTCGAACTCTTCCTCTTTGATGCGATAGGTATGCTCTTCGGCGGGGAATTCGCGCGCTTCAACTTCACCGATATAGGTTGAAATTGCGTCTACGACGACCGCTTCGACATTCGCAAATCGCTTAAGGAAGCGGGGGGCTGTCTCGTGCAAAAAACCTAGCATATCATGATAGACCAAAACCTGTCCATCACATCCTGCACCCGCACCAATCCCAATCGTTGGTACATCGAGCTTTTCACTTATAAATTCGGCGACAAGCGTCGGCATTAGTTCAAAGATGATTGCCAATGCGCCCGCCTCTTGCAGGGCAAGCGCGTCCTGATAGAGCCGGTAGGCATCTGTCCCCGTGCGTCCCTGTATGCGATAGCCGCTCAGCTGGGAGATGGTTTGTGGGGTCAGGCCAATGTGTCCAACGACGGGAATACCTGCCCGCGAAATCGCGCGAATCGTGTCCGCAACATAAACACCCCCCTCAAGCTTTACCGCTTCCATGCGCCCCTCTTGCAGCAATCTTCCCGCATTGCGAATCGCCTGTTGGTGGCTCTCCTGATGGGACATAAATGGCATGTCGCCAACACGAAATGCATATTGCGTGCCGCGTGCGACGGCGCGACAGTGATGCAGCATCTCATCCATTGTCAATGAGACCGTATCCTCGTAGCCCAGCATCACCTGTGCGAGTGAATCACCAACCAATACCATATCGGCCCCTGCCGCATCGACCATGCGTGCGCCCGAATAGTCATAGGCTGTCACCATCGAAATTGGGGTGTGGTTCTTTTTCTTATACTGCAACGAGCGAATTGTGACCTTCTTACGGGTAGGTGTGTCCAATTGCAGACCGTTTACATGGCTCATGGGTTTTTCCAAAATATGCCTTCTGCTCAAAATTAGCAAACATTAGGCGATTTCGATTCTAATTCACTGAAAGCGTAACATAAAATTCTATTTTTTGCGTATGAATGTGTTGATATTACACTAAGTCAATTTCGGCCGAAAACCGATGCACATGACACTTTCAAACGTACACAATCAGTAACGGAATTATCATCTTTTGTCTGTTTAAGTAACATTATGACTTCATTATTTATTGCGGCTCTGATTATCACTTTATTGCTCACCTTTGCCCTTCCAACCGACTGACCTCGCTATTTTAGGTAATTTTTGGTGAACAGATTCAACGACCTAATTGCCCCATGCGTTGGGATTGAGTAGGATTAACGTATCTTGGTCGTCACTTTGTCACGGTAGACAAACGCTATACTGATCGTACTAAGATACATAATCATATGACAACAATACTCACCCTTCCATTTGCCCAAACAACGATTCCCACAATTGATACGCTGGCACAAGTTCTCGTTGTGATCTTTGCACTTTTTGGTGCATTGTTAGCGGCATTTTGGTTTAGTTTGGTCATTTGGTCGTTCCGCGATATGCGGTTGCGTTCGCGTGACCCCTTCGCACAGATTCTCGCTGCATTATTGGTGGGAGCGTTGCCATTTATCGGCATCTTTATCTATCTCATTCTGCGACCACCAGAAACTCTGGCAGAGCGCTATGAGCGTTCATTAGAAGAAGAGGCGTTGTTGCAAGAAATCGAAGAACGGCCGCGCTGTTACAACTGCTCGCGCACGGTGGATGAGGAGTGGGTCGTCTGTCCAAAATGCCGCGTTGAGTTAAAGAAGCAATGCCCCAGTTGTTACAATCTACTCGATTTGGGCTGGAAAGTTTGTCCGATGTGTACGGCCGAACAGCCCGAAGAACGTCAACCGCTCAATCGAAAATTATTGCGCAAACGGCTCTTGCCGCCGCCTGTCGTGGTGCAGTCACAAATTCAGGGTCGTAACGCACAGCCGCAACAGCCCGCCATTGGGATTAGCCAACGACCTCAGCGCGTGATGCGTCGTCACTATCGCACGGCACAAATTGGTGAAAATGGGAATGGGGAAGTTAAGGCGTTGCCGGGTCGCGTCGTGATGGGAACAGATCATCCGACCGTTGTGCGCGTGGCCGAAGAGATCGACACAGTGCCAAACACTGATTTTGATGACGACACGCGGCCGATTGTCAACGAATTCGATACAGAGCCATCTGTCGAGCAAGCGGATGATTTCTCAGATGAGCCGACCTACTTTTCAGAGCCAAAACCCAAGCGGATTCAGCGCGAGAAGAAAAAATTATCTGACGAATAGTCCGCGCAAGCGGGCTTTTTTATTCACGATAGTCGCATAGACATTAAAATGTAACGACTCAGCCGTCATTCTAGCGCAGGCGGGAGTCTACTCTGGCACGCTGAAGAATGGATACTCTGCCTTCGCAGGTATGACAGATTCTCTTCCAGAGAGTCTGAGTCGTTACTAAAAAATTAAGAGGTAGTATGCGTAACTTTTGGTTGATAATTCTTGTTGTGATAACGGCCGCGTGTGGTGGTGCAGAGCCAACACCAACGGCGTTTGTTGCTGTGGAAACGCCAGAATCAGCGGTGGTCACAATTGCACCAACTGAGACGGCCCCTATTATTGAGCAACCCACGTCCACACTGTTGCCAACGCCCGTCGTTGCGACGGCTGAACCGACGGCTGAACCAACCATCGCCCCAACAATTGCGCCGACGGCAACACCCGATGTTGGCGTTGTGCTTTCGGCCGATTTCCCCTTCATCGAAAACAACCGCAATCCATTAACGGGCGAGCTGGTTGAAAATCCAGAAAACCTGCAACGTCGGCCGATTCTCTGCAAAATCTCGAACTCACCCCCTGAGTGGGTGCGCCCCCAGTCGGGTCTGAATTCGGCCGATCTCGTCTTTGAGCATTACACCGAAGGGAATATCACCCGCTTCACCGCGCTGTTCTATGGCAAGACACCCGCGACGGTCGGGCCTGTTCGCTCGGCGCGCCTGATCGATCTTGAGCTGCCGCTGATGTATGACGGTGCGCTCTGTTTTTCTGGGGGATCATCGGGAGTGGGGCAGTTTCGCGGTGTCTACAACAAGGTTTTCGACACTCAATTTGCGCCACGCATCCTGCGCACCGACTATCCCGGTTACTATCGCACGGGTGAGAACAAACCGTTTGAACATACGTTTTACAATCGTTTGCCACAAGCGTGGGATAAGCTGACCGAATTAGGGCAAAATCAGGCACCACAATTTGTCTCACAGGTCACATTTGGGGAGCAAGTACCGCTTGACCGCTCGGCCGAGGCTGACTACGTTTCGATTGCATATGGAGATGGCAAAGGTGATTTTGTCGAGTGGGAATACGATGCGGAACTGGGAAAGTATCGTCGATCCGTGAGCGGAAGCCCGATCATCGACGCACTTGATGGAGAGCAGGTCACGGCAAGCAACATTGTGATCATTCGTGCGCCGCATGTGATTGACCGTAACATCTGTGAAACGCAGGGTGAGACGCGCTGCTTGGCATTTTCGACCGAAATTCAAATTTGGGGCAGTGGCTTTGTCAGCGTGTTCCGTGATGGGCGACAGATCAACGGATCATGGGAGCGGCCAGACCGCGAGGCAAATGGGATGATGTTCACCTACTACGATGAAGCGGGGGAGCCGATTCCGTTGCAACTTGGTAATACGTGGATTCAAGTTGTGCCATACACCTATATCAACACGCCGATTGAGGTGAAGTAGCGCGTCAACCTTTAAATCGATAGGCTGGCATACCGCCGACGGCAAGTCGTGTGGAGAAGAGACTCCCAGCGAGGGGTTCACGCGCATAATCGGCCGATTTAAACTCTTGACTCGCAGTTGTAATAAAAAGCGTTTTTAAATCGTCGCCACCAAACCAGCATGCTGTTGTCTGACTAACAGGTAGTTTGATCTCATCGAGAAGCTCCTGATTACGCATATCCCAGCGACGGATGTAGCCATCGCCATGGTGGGCGATCCAAATCATCCCTTCAGCATCTAGACACATGCCGTCTGGCACGCCCATCGGCTCTTCCACGCGCATGATAGGCTGTGGCGGATTGATGTCCCCCGTTTTTGCATCAATCGAACAGCGATAAATCAATCGCTCAGGAGAATCCGCATAGATAAGCGAGTCTTCTGAAAAGACAAAGCCATTGGGGATGGTGATGTTGGGAATGCAGGGTTTTGCGTCGTGATTGGTGTCGAGAACGTAGATGGTGCCAGCTCCATCTTTCTGAGCCATTGACATGGTGCCAGCCCAAAAGCGACCAAGCGCATCACATTTGCCATCGTTGAAGCGGTTATTCGGCCGATATCCCTCCACAATAGCCAGACGTTTCAAGTGATCCTTTTCAGGGTCAAATGCGACAAATCCACCGCGCACCGCCAACACAAGGCCCCCACGCTCCCGTAAGGCAACCGCGCCAATCGGCTGACCAATTTCAAAGGTTGTATTTTCCTGTGTTGTTGGACGATAGCGAAAGAGCAACCCATTTGGAATATCCACCCAATAGAGAACGCCATTTCGCTCATCCCACATGGGGGATTCCCCAAGTGTGGCATTTGACTTATATTCCAGTTTTACCATGGTCTCCATTGCCTGCAATTTTTTTTCTTACCTTTCCATCGTCTCAATTATGCCCGATAGTAGCGTCAAGTTGGATACATATAAAGTCACAAATAGATCGGATGCGTGCCGCAACGGAACGGTGGTTTTGAATGTCTAGACCCCGATATTGCGTTACACTTCTCGCATGCGCCGTTCAATAACGTTTTCAATCATTTGTGCCGCTCTTGCCGTAATGATGAGTGCGGGAATCCGTCAAAGCTTTGGCCTATTCTTGCAACCGATGAGTGAATCGCTCAACTTGGGACGCGGCAACATCAGCTTTGCTGGCGCGGTCAGCAACTTGATTTATGGGTTGCCGCTTGTGGGTATTCTGGCAGATCGTTATGGGTCGCGCTGGGTGCTGTTTGGCGGTGGACTGCTCTATGCGTTGGGGCTGTTTATGATGACGCAGGTGCAGACGACGTTGGGACTGATCGGGACGATGGGTATTATGGTCGGTCTGGCGTTGGGGGCGACGACCTACGTGGTTGTATTGGGCGCGGTTGCGCAACTGGTGCCACCAGAGAAGCAAAGTCGCTCTTTTGGGATCATTACTGCGGCGGGATCGAGTGGCATGTTTGTCGTTCCTCCGGTAGCGCAGGTATTAATCGGCCGATTTGGATGGCAGTCAACCGTGGTTATCTTGTCTTGCCTTGCATTGCTGATTGTCCTACTTGCGCTAGGCTTACCCGGCAAAGCGTCCGCAAACGACCCATTTGCCGCCCACAGTCAAGAACAGACCTTTGGCGTGCTCCTCAACAACGCCCGCAAACATCGGGGCTATCTTCTATTAATAAGTGGCTTTTTTGTTTGTGGTTTTCATGTTGCATTTATCGGCTTTCATCTGCCAGCTTTTTTGGCCGACAATGGGCTGCCCGAATTGGGCGGCGTGGCACTTTCGCTAACTGGCGTATTTAACATTGTTGGCTCCTCGCTGTTCGGCTGGTTAGGCGACTACTACCGCAAGAAATATCTGCTCAGCTTTATCTATCTCAGCCGAGCCATCGTCATTACACTCTTTCTTGTATTTCCCATCACACAACTTTCAGCCGTCATCTTTGCCAGCGCGATTGGCTTTCTGTGGTTGGCAACCGTTCCCTTGACAAGCGGCACTGTCTCTCAGATTTTTGGTGCTCGCTATCTCTCCACGCTTTACGGTGTCGTCTTCTTTAGCCATCAAATTGGTGCCTTTTTGGGCGTCTGGTTGGGCGGTCGCCTCTACGATGCACTAGGCACGTACCAACCCGTGTGGATAATCGCGATTGTGCTGGGATTGTTCGCTGCCGTCGTCCATCTCCCCATTGCGGACGAGCGGATTTTGCAACTCGCACCATAACCAAAACTTACGACCTATCTTACGAAAAATCAGCAGTACTTCCCTATCTGTAAAGTGAGTTACAGTTCCTGCATCGGCATGGGAAATAAGTACTCTTGTGTGGGTATCTTATTCTCTGTATGCTTGCAAAGAGTAATTATTGGGAAGCGGTAGGCGAGTAGCATCAACCCTCATTCGCAATTTATACCTGTTGTATTTTCTTCAAAATTTGCGACTTTTCTTGACCCCCGACTGGGCGGTCTCTGTTTGTGTTGGAGTGTAGTCAAATGATCACAAGACATACGGTAAAACTATCCTTGTTGCTAATTTGTCTATTTAGTCTGGTGACTGTCACCTATGCGGACACACCCCTCAACACAGAAAATACCACAATTGTTACCGTCCAAAATGACATTACGTTGGAAAACGTCAAGCGATTTGGCATTAATATCGGCGCGCGCGACCAATATGGCGCAGGGCAGTATCTCAACAATTTGATTCCAAATCCGGGTTTTGAATCGGCCGAATATAACATGGTCTTTAATCTCGCCAGCCACGCACAAGGCATGACCTTTACGGCTGATTTTTGGGATACCAATTGGAACAATGACCCTTCAAACATCGGCCATCCTGTTGATTTTTGGAACGGGGCTAATTTCTACTTTTTGACGGGCAATGCTGCCATCTACCAGCGGCAGGGGACGATCAGTGACTTTACGCATGCCGGCAATCAATACACCTTTGTTACGACGAATGAGGGTACTTGGCCAGCCGCAGCCGATGCGATGGTCGTTCGCAAAACATTGGCTGGATTTGAAGGGAACTTTAACCCATCGCGCGTTGCGGACACGACGAAAACGCGCCCTGACAGCGTCGGTTCGCAATCGCTTAAGCTGTCAACAACTGGCAACTGGTCGCCGTCCTATGTCAAATACTTTGATAGTTATGGTCGGGATGCCGACACGACGGCTGGAAAACTTTTCTTAGTTAATGGGGAATGGCATTTTGAGATTTGGGCGAAGGCGCAAACAGCAAACCAAAGACTGTATGTTAAGTTTCGACGTGTTGGTGAAGAGAGCTTTCTCGATCGTAGCTTTGTGTTAACAACCGAGTGGCAAAAGCTAGAGCATAACTTTACTGTTGCGGCGGGACGTGATGCACTTAACGCGGCACGCAATCCGGATGGCACAAGCAATCCACTCGCCTTTGAGCTCACACTCGACCCAACTGGCGACCCAATTTGGGTGGATGACGTAATTCTTCAGAAAGATAGTCAAAATCCCACGGTTTTTTCCGATGATTTTGTCAATCTGCTGCAAGAGTTGCAGCCGGGTATCTTGCGTGATTGGGGCGATCAGCTTGGTAGCTCGCTTGACAATCAGCTTGCCGAACCGTTTGCAAGAAAGCTGACGGGCGTTAGTCCTAAATATCGGACAGG
Organism: Anaerolineae bacterium; assembly: GCA_030425205.1. GTDB lineage: Bacteria > Chloroflexota > Anaerolineae > Promineifilales > Promineifilaceae > CALECP01. The sequence goes on along the minus strand of JAUIAP010000012.1, from coordinate 138,748 downwards.
CTACAACTATCACTACTCACTGCATGAGTTTCTGGAACTGTGCCAATTGGTTGGGGCAGAGCCATGGTACGTCATTCCGACAGGATTTACACCGGCCGAAATGGCGAACTTAGCTGCCTATCTCGCTGCGCCAGTTGGGTCACACCCCTACGCGGCAAAGCGTGCGGAGCTGGGTCAGACAGCGGCTTGGACAGACGTATTTGACACGATCCACCTTGAGTTTGGTAACGAAATTTGGGGTGGCAATGAGGGCGCCGATCCATTCTTGGGAGCAACCGTGCGTGGTGGTGAACGAGCGGGAAAGGCGGCCAATCTACGTTTCAGCCAGCTAAAGAGTAGCCCATACTATGCTGCCGACAGCTTTAATCTAAGTATTGGCGGACAGACACGCTATCCAGAGCGACAACATCAAATCGAAATGTTTAGCTCAGAACATGACGCGATTGGGTTGGCTCCTTACTTTGGTGTGCTTGACAACTATCAGACGGCTGAGGAAATGTTCCTTCCGCTCTATGCACATGCACAAGAGACGGTGACTGCGGGCAGTGAGGTTCAGGCAAGTAAAGGTTACATAGATGGATTCGGGCAGGGAACCGAGCTGGCAATTTATGAGCTGAATTTGCACGCATTGACAGGAGATGCGCCGATAGAGACGCGCAATGACTTCTTGTCAGGTTTGGGCGGTGGACTCGCGCTGCCATTGACGATGCTCAGTTATCAAAGCGAAATGGGAATTCGCAACATTTCAGCCTTCAGCGCGCTGCAATTTTCAAAGCAGATAGTTCATGGTGAGTACGCGCGGTTATTTGGCTTATTGCGAGATGTTGGGGCGACAGGGTTAAAACGTCCGACATGGTTAGGTTTGGAAATGGCAAATCTGGCGATTCAGGGTGATTTGCTGACCACAACGCAGACGGGTCTTAATCCAAACTATCGTCATGATGCGAGCGATGTGCCATACATTCAATCGTATGCCTATCGAGATGGTGATAACTACGCGCTAATATTGTTCAATCTGCATTTGACCGATCAACAGACAGTGCAGGTCAACGTGCCGACCCCGCCTGACAGCGAGGCGACGATGCATCTGCTTTCGGCCGAATCGCTCTACAGCAACAATGAATCGGCCGAAAATGTCGCCATCGCCACCTCGTCAATTGAGGATTTTTCCCAAAACGACCTTTTCGACCTGCCGCCACATTCAATGCTTGTGCTCGAATGGACAACGGAGTCATCTTCCGTACCGACCGCTGTCCAACTAGCCAACACAACGGCACAACCAACCGCTGCGCTTTTGCCATCGCTGTTGCTGTTCGTGCTGCTGACACTTGGGTTATTCACGCGCCGTCTCAGGCGTATCTAAAAGCTACTACGCAACCCAATCCAAGAGGACACACGGACCGTGTGTCCTCTTTTATTTTTCCTATTGATTTTGCTTCCGAATTCACTATAATTCCATCCCGCATTACAAAACGTAATGTGGTTAAAAACTTGGAACTTGGCACTATAGCTCAGCGGCAGAGCGGGGGATTCATAAGCCCTAGGTCGTTGGTTCAATTCCAACTAGTGCCACACAGAGCCACCCATTGCGGTGGCTTTTTTGTTGACGATTGATGACAGACACCAATGAATTGGCACAACTTACAATCCAGCGCGTGCGCCGCTGGTGGGTTGTGCCATTTTTTATTGGGGCAGTCGCAATGCTCGTCGGTGCATCCTTACGCGGTTGGCCGCCCGCAATAACAGGACGCGACATCAACCAGCATCGCGCAAACGCACCCGCCGCCATTCCCAATGACGATCTCACCATAACACAGACCTTTGTGCCTGCCCGCGATGGATTGCACGAAATTGAGCTAATCGTCTATCAAGTGGGGGAGGTGAATTCAGGCGAGATAGTATTGGATCTTCTCGATAGTGCAGGAAATTTGGTCGGAAGTCAGGTGTTGGGATCGGCCGAACTCTCGCTCAACCAAACCATTGATTTCCAGTTTGCAGTTCAGAGAGATTCGGCCGATTCACCCTACATGCTCCGCATCACTGGTCGTAATAATCTAAACACGACATTCTGGGGATATGATCTCGAAGCAATTAGCAGCGGTGAACTCAACGTCTCGGACCCAGCCGCTATCACGAGTGCCAAAGACTTGCGCCTCGTCACACGCTACCAGCTCACGCCACAATTGATGCTCCGCAGGCTCAGCACGTTGTTGCAGGAAAATCTGATGCCCGTCGTCATGCTCGTGTGGGTTACGGGCGTTGTGGGGTGGCTGACGCTGCGTGGCTTGGGAACGCGCCTACTGAGTGGTGACTTGCCAACCGACTTGGCGCTGACCTTTGCCGTCGGTCTCTGTGTTTGGCCATTACTTTGGCTGTGGTTGACAACGTTTGGCGGTCGCTGGGGACGACTGTCCTTATGGGGATTGCTTACAATTGCAACGGTTGTCTCACTGTGGCTGGCATTGCGTGGCTATCTTATCAATCGTAAGCAGAAATTGGCGCAGAACGCTACTGGCGTGATCACCACGCCCGCCCGCACAAAGCGGCAAATTGCATGGCAACATATCGTATTGGGTCTACTGGTCGTCGTCGGTTATTTTCTGCGGCTATTGGCGATCCGCGATTTGGCCTTTCCAGCATGGGTCGATGCCAGTCGGCATGGCTTGATGACGGCCGTGATGCGAGATTCGGGACAGTTTTTGCAGAACTATGGTGACTATCTGCCGGTCGATCACGCGCCCCTCTATCATTTTGGCTATCATTCAATTGCTGCCACACTCGCACTACTCACCAAAATTGAGCTGCCCACACTCCTCTTAACGACGGGACAACTCCTCAATGCCGTTGTTCCATTGGCAATCTACGCAGCCGCTTATCTGCTCATGCGCCAACGCACTGTTGGGCTCTGCGCCGCATTTTTCATCACGTTCCCGTCATTCTTTCCTGCCTATTACGTTAGTTGGGGCCGCTATACACAGTTGACTGGCATGATAGTCATGCCCGTGTTGATCGGCTGGTGCTACTGGATGACCAGTTCTGAGGCCGAAAACGGGGAGCCTGTACTTGAGAAGTCTCAATTGTCTAAGGTCTGGGAGCAACGTAATCAAGTTTTATTGGCAGGGATATTGGGCAGCGGATTATTCTTGATACATTTCCGCGTCTTTTTGATCTTTTTGCCCTATGGCTTATTGATCTGGCTGTTTAATTTGCGCCGTGACAATTGGTGGAAGCTCCCGTTGACGGGGGTGGCGACGCTAGGATTGGTGCTGCCGCGTTTTTTACAAATGGCGCGGTACGTGCGACCGGAGACGATTGATGACGTCTCGGAAGGTTACAATGATTTTCCAGTCAGCTATCTCAACATCGGCTGGGAACGTTGGTTCTTGATTGTAGCAGTCCTAATCGTTATCGTGGCTGCGCTGCAATTTAGCCGGCCGATTCGCTGGCGTAATCGCTTGATCGTCGTCGCATTGCTTGTCGTGGTCTTGATTGGTGAATGGCTTGGCTCGGTGCCGGCCCTGTTTGACATCACCTATGCGCGAACGGCGGTTGTCGGTCTGCTACTGTTACTTTCATTGTGGAAATCGGCCGAAAGTTGGGTTGCCTTTCCCATCGCGTGGTTGATATTCGAGCCGTTTTTCACCAGCAGCAATGACAAGCTAATCTTGGCAGGATTGCTGGTAGCGACTGTCTGGCTTGTGCAGTTGAAGGTCGCAAACGCAGGGCGGCGCGTCCCGCTTATGCTCGCGTCGGCGGTCGGGCTACTGTTTGTATTGCTCTCTGGGCCACGCATTGGGTTGCCCCAAACATGGGTGCTCAACATGAATAGCACATACATCACGCTGTTTATGCCGCTCGCCATCATCTTGGGCTATGGGTTCTTCTTGCTTGGCGAACGGGCAACACGCAGTCACTGGCTGGTTCAGACTTCCGTTTATGCTGTGTTGGGTACGGGGATGATGTTGTTGACACTCTATGGAGGTCGGCAACAGATCGAGATTATGAATCAGGGAACAGTCTTGGCCGAGCCCCCTGACGTCGCTGGGATTGCGTGGGTTGATGCACATTTACCGATTGATGCGAAAATTGCGGTCAGCAGTTGGAAATGGTTGGGAGTAACGTGGGCGGCGCAGGATGGCGGGGCATGGTTGTTACCATTGACCCAGCGTAGGGTAACAATTCCACCTGCCGATTATATCTATGCTGCGCAATTAGAGCGGGAGGTGCGCGCATTTAATGTGGCTGCCAGTGCGGTTGAAGATTGGTCGGCCGATTCCGCGCTCGCACTGCTTCGAGAACAACAGGTGACACATATCTACATCGGCGCCCGAGGCGGGTTTCTCCTGCCAGACAAGCTCTTGCAGCATGACGATATTCAATTACGCTTTGCACAGGATGGCGTTTTCATTTTGGAGCTGCTACCAGAGTAATTTCAGTGAATGATTTTTAACGCATGACCGCGCTGGTTCGCAATTGGCAAGGGCATTTGATAAACTCGCAGAGACAAAACTTATTTAAGAACATCCAAAAACACACAAGGCGACAATGTCAGAAAAATGGTACACATTGTGGGCAAAGCCCCACAAAGAGAGATCGGTGGCGCACGCGCTTGCCCTACAGGAAGTACAGCACTTCTTGCCAATGGTCAAGGTTAACCCAAAAAATCCACGTGCAGCCAAATTTCGCCCTTACTTTCCCGGATATCTTTTTATTTACACAGATTTGGATGAAATTGGGATGAATCACTTTAATTGGTTTCCGGGCACACGCGGCTTGGTTTGCTTTGCAGATGAACCTGCTGTGGTCCCAACCAATTTGATCGATCAAATCCAGAAGCATCTTGTCGAGATTGACAAGGCTGGCGGATTGGTCTTTAACGATCTCGTTCACGGCGATAAAATCCGTATTAAATCGGGCCCGTTTGCAGGCTATGAGGCCATGTTTGACATGCAGCTGACGGGAAAAGATCGCGTCCAAGTTTTCTTGGCCTTTTTGAGCCGCTATCCGCAAAAGGTTGTGCTGGATTCGGCCGATATTGAGAAGATTTAACCCCCATTCACGCCAATTTATTGGACGCTGTAACACAAGTTTCAGAGGGCTTGGGGGATTTTTACGGTTCCTGTTGGACATTTGGTCTACGATACGGTTAATTGTTCCGATGTCGGAAGGGCGGAGCATAGGAGTTGAATATTGAAGATTTTAGTGACGGGTGCTGCTGGCTTTATTGGCAGCAATTTGGCAGAAAAATTAGCAATGCGGGGAGATGAAGTTGTCGGATTCGATAATTTCAATGATTACTACGACCCTGCAAAAAAACGCGCCAACGAGGTTAGACTCAATCAATATCCGAACTTTCGGATGGTTGAGGCAGATATTCGAGACCGTGATTGTGTTCTAAAACTATTTGAGGCGGAAAAGTTTGATGCAGTCGCGCATCTGGCCGCGTTGGCCGGCGTTCGCAATGCCGTCAAATACCCAGAACTGTATATTCAAGTCGATTATAACGGCACGCAAAATTTGATGGATGGCGCACGGCTAAATAATGTTGGCAACTTTGTGTTTGCCTCTACATCTTCAGTTTATGGTGACACGAAACAGATTCCATTTGTTGAGACAGATTCATGTGATCGACCATTGCAACCTTATGCGGCAGCGAAACGTGCGGCTGAGATTTTAGGGTTTACCTATCATCATCTCTATGGGCTGAATTTCACTGCAACACGTTTCTTCACGGTCTATGGTCCAAATGGTCGCCCCGACATGATGGCGTATTTGGTGGCTGATAGCATCACAAAAGGGCGCGAGATTCCGCTTTATGAAGGTGGGCAGATGTGGCGTGACTGGACGTATGTGGAAGACATTACGGACGGCGTTGTGTTGGCATTGGATAAGCCGCTCGGCTATGAGATCATCAATTTGGGTCGCGGTGAACCGATATTGTTAAAAGATTTTGTTGAGATGTTGGAAAAATTAGCGGGTCAGAAAGGCAACTTCGTTGCAATGCCGAAAATTTCGGCCGATGTTATTAGCACTTATTCCAATACGACAAAGGCAAATGAACTGCTCAATTATCATCCCTCAGTCTCAGTTGAGGACGGGGTGACAGCATTCTGGAATTGGTATAAAAAGCAGGAACTATAATGTTGAAAGGAATATTCCTAGAAAAAATTGAAAACAAGACACTGCGTGTTGGTGTCGTCGGCATGGGTTATGTCGGATTGCCATTGGCAGTTGCATTTGCCGAGTATGGCTTGCACGTCGTTGGGATTGACGTAGACGTGAGCAAGGTAGACAGCCTCAACGCGGGTGAGAGCTACATTGAAGACGTGCCGAATTCACAGTTGCAGCCGCTTGTAGAGAAGGGGCTTTTACAGGCATCGGCCGATTATGCCGATCTGTTTGAAGTAGATGCAATTTCGATTTGTGTGCCAACCCCATTGCGTAAAACAAAAGACCCCGACATCTCCTATATTATCAGCGCAACCATTAACATCGTTAAGCATGGTGGGCGTGGCAAGCTGATTGTTTTGGAAAGTACAACTTATCCGGGCACAACTGAAGAGATTATTTTGCCGAGATTATCAGCCGATGGTTCTAAAGTCGGTGATGACTTCTTTCTAGCCTTTTCACCTGAGCGAATCGACCCCGGTCGCACCGATTACAACATGTGGACAACGCCAAAAGTGATTGGCGGCACGACACCAAACTGTGTCGATGTTGCGGTCGCATTATATGGAACGGTAGTGCAGAACCCTGTGTCAGTGAGTAGTACGCAATCGGCCGAAATGGTCAAACTGCTCGAAAACACCTTCCGTGCCGTCAACATCGGTCTCGTCAACGAGATTGCCATCATGTGTGACAAACTCGGCATCAACGTTTGGGAAGTAATCGAGGCAGCGGCGACGAAGCCCTATGGCTTTATGAAATTCACGCCAGGTCCCGGTCTTGGCGGGCATTGCATCCCGATCGACCCGCACTATCTCAGTTGGAAGTTAAAGACGCTCAACTATACGGCACGCTTTATTGAGTTGGCGGATGAAGTCAATCGCTCGATGCCAGCTTACGTCGTGCAGAAAGTTGTTGATGCACTCAACGATCAAGGTAAACCAGTCAAAGACAGCAATATTCTCGTTTTAGGTGTTGCCTATAAGCCCAATGTCAATGATGTGCGCGAAAGTCCTGCGCTCGATGTGATTACGCTGTTGCAGCAAAAGGGTGGGAATGTTACTTACTGCGACCCGTATGTGGATGATTTGAGTCATGAAGGGTTGGAGGTTGAGCGGGTTGAGTTGGGAGGGGTGGAATCGGCCGATTGTGTTGTTCTTATCACGAACCATGCTGCGTTTGATTACGACTATATCGCGCAACATGCGTCTCTTATCGTTGATACACGAAATGCGGTTGATTCTCAATCACAACAAGTGGCAATGGTATCATTATAAGTAGGTGTTGATAGTGCCGCACCATTTACGATTGTCCAGTGTAATTGGTAGTTTGGTACTAACTTTTTTCTTTTTGCCCCTTCTGTTTGCAAATATCGGTCAGATAGGCGTGCTTACTGCAATATACCAACAAAATCTACAAGCTGTTGACCATCTGTTTATGCGAACTGTCTATTTAGAACGGAGTAATCCTGCCGCATCGCAACCACTTCAATTAGATGAGGCGCAGAGTTGGTTTGATTGGGCGCAAAAGATGGGGCATGAGAATGGGATTAGTTATGGGCGACAACTTGCATTGACTGGCGAAACGAAACAAGCTTTTGAGCAATATAAAGTGTTGATCGATACGTCTCACTATCCTCTGATTGCAGAGGAGTATGCGCTCCTAGCATGGCGTGTTGGTGATGTGACGACGGCATATGAACAGTGGTCGCAAACTGGTGGCTATACACCAACATGGGCAGGTGATATTCTGTTTGAACAGCAAGACCTCGCTGCGGCAGCGATAGAATATGAACGTGCTATTTCAGTAAATCCAACAAACATACAGGCGAATATCCAATTATGTCGTATTGCATCGTCCTATGACGACTTAGACGCTGCCATTGGATATTGTTTCGCGGCGACAAAGAGCGCTCCACAAGACTGGACGGCACAGCTTTATCTGGCAGAAACGCTTGCGGCTGCTGGACGGTTGGACGAGGGGCTAGCCGCCGCTCAAACGAGTGTCGCTCTGTATGAAAATGCGTATTCGATGCGGTCGCTTGCCCTAATTCGTTTAGAGCTTGGCGAAGTTGATGAGGCACTTCGCATTTTGGAGCAAAGTTTGGCTTATGATGAGACAGCGACGACCTATTTGTGGATCGGCCGAATTTATCAATTGAATGGACAATTGGCCGATGCTCGCACCGCATGGGAACGTGCGGCGGAATTAGAACCACAAAACAGTCTTGTCCAACAAGCACTCGAAGGTAACGATTAGATGCTGACGCTTCTACGTGATATTTTACCAAGTTGGATTCTTGATAATCATTATATTGTCCAACTCAATCGACGCTTTGGCGCGAGTGCTAAATCGGAGTTAGGTCGCTACTTTTTGAAGGGATTTAGTGCAAGTCTCATCCTGCGTCTTTTGTCTATTGCACTTTCATTTGCAACAAGCGTAATTCTTGCGCGTTTGCTTAACCTTTCTGATTATGGAACGTATGTTTATGCGGTCTCTTGGCTAAATTTACTTGCCGTTTTTGCATTATTGGGCTTTGACAACGTATTAATTCGTGATGTGTCGATCTACGCGAGCCAGAAGCAATGGCATTTGCTGCGCGGACTATTGCATCGGGGCAATCAAATCGGTTTTATTGGCTCGGTGGTTTTATTTGGCTTGCTTTTGGGAACATTTCCGCTTTGGCGAGGTGAGTTAACACAACAAGATTATCTAACACTTGCCATCATGCTCACCGCGCTGCCACTTGTCGCTCTCTCAAAATTGCGAGAGGCCGCGCTACGAGGATTACGAAAAGTTGTAGCGGGCGAAATCCCCGAAATCATCATCCTCCCCATAACATTTTTGCTGCTGGTAGGCTCGTTGTTCCTATTTGGTCAAGTTAATCTTATCAACGTGACCATTGGCAGAGTGGTCACTTACGCATTAGCATTTGGCACTGGTAGCTTTTTGCTTGTGCGGTCGCTTACGCCAGAAGTTAGGCAATCAAAGCCACACTTTGTGACAAGAACTTGGATGAGCAGCGGTCTCATTTTGATGCTTGCACAGGGGATGAAGCTGATCTATCAGCGCACACCTATTGTGTTGCTTGGCTCTTTACAAGGATCAGATGCAGTTGCACTCTTCAATGCAGCGAATCGTTACACAGAAATGGCTGCACTAGTCCTGATGCTTTTCAATCTCGTCTTGTCGCCTGTTGTAGCTAGCTTATACGCTTCTGGTGACATACAGCGATTGCAACGTATTGTTAAATTGATTATTTTCGTGTCTGTACTTTTGTCATCGCCTATCATTTTTGGTTTATTGGTATATGGAAGTGAATTACTTGCTGTTTTTGGAGATGAGTTTGTCATGGCGAAAAACGCGCTTTCAATATTGACTTTTGGCCAAATTATGAACGTCTTAACAGGTCCAGCAGGAGTTTTACTAATGATGACAGGACATGAGCGTGATACTTCTGTCATTATTGGCGTTGGCGCATTTACAAATATCGCATTAAATCTAATCATGATACCTCTCTATGGGGTTAACGGTGCCGCAATTGCGACAGCAGCGAGTTTGACTATTTGGAATTCATTACTAGCAATACAAGCGTATCGGACTACCCATATCGACGGTACAATTGTGTCGCTCTTCCACTAAATCATGTTAAAAAGAATTATCCGTTCAGCTATTCAGAAAGCAGGTTTTGATATTGTTCCATATCCAAACCCGATGAATTTACACGCCGCATTTAATCCTCAAACAACAGAAATTCATGGCAAGGTTAAGGAATTTACAATGACGACACGTGAACGTGTCAATGCACTCATAGAAAGTGTGGAATACATTGTGTCAAATAATATTGAAGGTGACTTTGTTGAGTGTGGTGTATGGCGTGGTGGCTCTTCAATGGCAATGGCCTATGCTTTGCAGGAATTTGGTGATACAAGTCGTAAACTATATCTGTATGATACTTATACAGGAATGAGCATGCCAACAAGTCATGATGTGACAATCAATGGGGAAATTGCAGCAGAAAAATTCAGTTTGACAAAAACTGGGCAAGATAGTTCTGAATGGTGTGAAGCGTCTCTTGAAGAGGTTCAACAAAATATGCAACTCACTGGTTATCCTTCACAACAAATATGCTATGTAAAGGGAAAAGTTGAAGAGACGCTTTCTGAAACAGTTCCTGAAAAAATAGCGATTTTACGGCTTGATACAGATTGGTATGAATCGACAATGCAAGAGATGATTCATCTTTTCCCGCGTCTTGTTCCAAACGGTATATTAATTTTGGACGACTATGGGCATTGGGAAGGGGCGCGAAAAGCGGTTGATGAATACATTGCGAAAAATAAAGTACCTATCTTCTTATTCTATATTGATTACAGTGGTCGTATCGCTATTAAACCATCGTAATAACATCTCATGAGCTTGAAGAAAAAAAAAGCCCCAATTTTATTTGCAGTATGGCAAACAGGTGATCGCGCAAATGGGGGAGTTGAGAGCCTCACACAAGTGATCGAGCATATACACAGTCTTGATCCAATTATCATCACACAACTTGAAACACCTGTCAATTCACGCTGGAGGGCGATTGCCACAGAAGTTTTTGTGTGGCCTATCACTTACGATATGGGTAGTTCATGGCAAACACACTTTAGAAGTCCCATTAAACTATTCAAACGCATTGGTTCACATATTCTGACGAATTGGCTCACATGGCGGTTAATTCAACAAACTGATATTCATATCGTTCACATTAATGATCCAAGTGCATTTTGGCATACAATCTTAGGTGCCAAATTTGGACGAGCGAAAGTTGTGTTTAATGTGCGTGACACGAAGCCGCCAGAACAAGCGTATGGGTTAAAATGGGGAGTGATTAGCCGATTAAGTGATGTGATTTTGGTACTTTCACAGGAAATGCAAGCAACGCTTTCACAAAGATTGCCAAAATGGGGAAAGGCAGAAAATAAACTACATTACATTCATAGTATTGTGGATACGGATAATATACAGATACTTTCAGACGAGGAAAGACACGAGTGCCGTCTTTGTTACAATATCAACGACAAAACATTTGCTGTTGGATATGTAGCGACCTTTAACGCCAAGAAGGGACAATTACAATTTCTGCGTGAAGTTGCAAAAAAAATACATAGACGAAAGCATCTCATTCATCTATATTTTATTGGCGATTTTGAACCTGAAACAAATCCTTATGCAGCGGAATGTCTTCAATATGTGACAGATAACAATTTAGAAGACACCATAACTTTTTGTGGATACCAAGCAGATATTACAACCTGGTATCAGCTTATTGATCTCGTAGTGTTAGCGACACGTTATGAAGGAATGGCGCGTGGCATGATTGAGGCAATCGCAGTTGGAACGCCCGTATTATCATTTGATGTCTGCTCCGCACGCGAGATTCTTGAAAAGAATCAAGCAGGTGTTGTTATTCCACAGGGAGATTATAACAATTTAACAAAAGCACTCATTGAATTATCTCAAAGTGAGAGACAATTAGAAATCTTTGCTTTCAATGGTCAGAAAACTGCCAAACAGTTGTTTGAAAAACAAAAGATCATAGCAGAGTACGAACAGTTGTATGTGAGATTAATAGCTAATGCAAAAAGATGAAACAAGGTGGAAATGTTAAATATAAAATGTCCTGTTTGTCAATCAGTAGATGACGATATTAGATCAGGGGTCAAATCAAACTTTGCGGTTGTGACATGTTCAGTATGCCAACATCGTTTTGCATGGCTACCCGATACTCTCAGTGACCAACTTGAAGAGCAGTATGATGAATCATTTAGTGGTTATCGTCATGATCCACACTTTAACCAGCGGATTAGACAAGAAATTGAAACACAACTTTTGAGCCGTTTGGCTAAAGATGCCCGTGTTCTAGACGTGGGTTGTGGCAATGGGGAATTTGTTTCTGCCATGCAAGAGTATGGGTTTTCAGTCTCTGGAGTTGATGTCTCGCCTGCTGCTGTAGCTCATTGTCAAAAGCGTGGATTAGATGCCCGTGTTTGTTACTTTGATCAAGAAACGATACCAGAAAAATTTGATTTGATAACAATGTGGGATGTCGTTGAACATGTACAAGAGCCACAACGCTTTTTTCAAAAAGCGTATCAACAACTTACACCCAATGGATACTTTCTTGTAAAAATTCCGTTTTATAGTGCAGTTGATATTTTTATTGCGAGACACTACCCAAAATTTGCAGGAACCTTGTTGGATTATCCGGCACATATTCAATATTTCACGAAGAAATCGCTGGAGACAGGGTTAAAGTCAAGTGGCTTCACAAATATCCAGTGGCTGCCTGATACGACGATGCGAAGCTCACCGACAGGTGGTCATTTGAAAAAACGAGCTGCGCGATTCGCAAAAAAGATGATACGCCGTATTTCTGGTTCGGGAAATCTATACTTATTGGCACAAAGGCAATGAGTAATCGTGGCACAAGACGCTATAAATATGCTCAATCAATCTAAAAACCCAACTGATGATTCGAAATATCTTGCACTAACTGCCCCGAATCGAATTGTCTTTATTGCAGTTCTCTATATTTATGTCATTGTTATCACATTGATTGTTATTCGAAATGACACGGTTGGGGGCATATACATTATTCCAGCACTTATGGTGCAAGTGAGTGTGTTAGCGATCCCGTTTCTTTTAAAAGTAAAAGCAGATCAGTTTGGGTGGTTTCACCCCGTCATTTTTACAGTTGTATTAGCACTCGTCCAACTTTTACGTGCATCCCCTGCTTATGCCCTTGGGTTTAAAAATCATCAAGCGTTGTTAACGCACACGCCATTGCAACTGTCAAAATTACTTGCGCTCAAACTTCTATTGTTATCAGCAGGTTATCTAGCCTATTATGGAGGATTCTTTTTCTTTACAATTTCAGAACGTCGTCCGCTCTCTTTCGCGTCTACTGAAAGCAGGTTCTCTAATTCAAGACTGCTAATTACAATCGGTGGTTCACTACTTATTGCGGCGTGGTTTTTTCAACAGCGTGGGGGTGTCACAGCACATTTTGCCTCATTCGCCAATACAAGACATGTGTCACTGGCTGGGCAATTTTACTGGATACAGCTTGGCTCAATTGCTGCATGGAGCTGTGTGATTTGGGTTGCCTATCAGCCAAAAATCATCCGTAACCCACTCTTTTGGACAATCATTTGTATCAGTTTGGGAACTGTTTTCCTGATGTCTGGTAGTCGGTCATCTCTGTTAGAACCATTCATCGTGCTTGTGATGGTTTATGCGACCTATACAAGAAAGATTCCAGTGCTTGCACTAACTGCATTTGCATTTTTTTTCATTGTTGTATTTGGTTTGCTTGGCGAGTTTCGCACAGCAACGTGGGGAGGAGATGTTCAGTGGAACTTACTGAGACCACAGACGGCTTCTTCTCTAACCGACGTTGGGACTCGATTTCTCAACAATGAAGTTGTAGAACGTATCACCACTGGTGATACATCGCTCGCCGTTTTTGCAAAAGTTCCTTCTGAGGAATCACTGCTTCTCGGTGAATCATATTTAGCGATTGCCACAATTGCCGTTCCTCGTTCCTTATGGTCAGGAAAGCCTACGTTGGTCGATAGTCGTGCGGGGCGTGCATTTTATGGGATTAACTCTGGTCGACCAATCGGGGCAGTTGGGGAAGCATATTGGAACTTTCACCTCCCCGGCGTTTTGATGATTTTCTTTTTGTTTGGTGTTTTTCATCGCTGGCTTTTTGCATTTTACGAGGCAAACGCATTCTTCAAACCAGTGATTGTTTTTTATCTAGTGACGCTATACACACTATCTCCTTACTCCTCATCCATCGTCAATTGGTTAATTTACTCGGCTTCAATTGCGGGGATTGTTTTCATCGCAGAGGGTGGCTTTCAGAGACACTCCAAAACACATTATCAGCCCTCGTTTAAATCGCAGACGTAAATCTATCTCATGACAAAACGACAGACAATTTTATTATTTGCGCCTTCGCTGGGAGGGGGAGGGGCAGAGCGACATCTGTTACGAGTTGCAACCTATTTGGATCGTGAACGATTTCGGCCGATTATCGCCGTTGCTCGTGCTGGTGGTAGCTACGAAAGCAGCCTCCCTGATGACATTCCACTGATTGCATTCAATGCAGCAGACAGCCCTTCCAGTACATTACGTATACTGCGGTCGATTCTCCCACTTCGCAAGTTGATCAAACGGGAACAGCCCGCACTGCTCTTCTCCGTTATGGATGTTGCAAACATAACAGCATTGATTGCTGCGCGTGGACAAAGTCTGATAAAAGTGGTCAGCGTGCAGAATCCGCCTTCAATGGTTCATGGTCGTTCAACCTCCCCCGTTTCCAAAGCATTGTTGAAACTGATACCCAGACTATACCCTTCGGCCGATCATGTAATTGCAATTTCAAAAGGTATTGCACAAGAGGTTCACGAATTGTGTCCAAAGCTATCGAAGCGGCCGACCGTTATTTACAACGCAGGTTTAGACGATGAAATTGCAAACTTAATCGAAGAGGTCGTGCAGCATCCAAACGGGCAACCATTACTAGTGGCTGTGGGTCGGCTGGCACCACAAAAAGGGTTTTCATATCTAATTGATGCAATGACAGAAGTGCCAAAAGCCCACTTATGGATATTAGGTGAGGGAAAGTTGCGTGCTGAACTTGAGCAACAAATTGCAGTACTTAACTTGCAATCACGAGTTAAACTACTTGGTTTTCAGCAAAACCCTTATGCGTTTATGAATTCGGCCGATATTTTTGTGCTTTCATCTTTATTTGAAGGATTTGGGAATGTGATTGCAGAAGCAATGGCTTGCGAGACAGCCGTAATTGCAACAGATTGTCCTTATGGCCCCGGTGAAATTATTTCAGATGACGTGAATGGATTACTGGTTGAACCATCTAATGCACACGCATTGGCACATGCAATCAATCTTTTGCTAGACGACCCTCAAAAGAGGTGTCGCTTAGCAGAAGCAGGAAAAAAACGCGCATGGGATTTTCACGCAACTAAAATTGCAGCGCAGCACTCACTGTTATTTGAACAGTTATTGGAGCAGTCTTGATGCATGTTTTACATTTTATAGCTTACCCACAGCGTATGGCTGGCGCAAATCGCCTTATTCTTAACTTGGTGCGTAATCTACCTGCTGACATCGATCCCATTGTCGTGATTACGGATGAAGGCGTTGCAGCGACAGCATTTCGTGAAGCTGGCATTGAGATACGCATTTTGCCTGTCGGCGACCAACTCAATCAGTTTGGCAAGGTGATTGGTACATGGCCTTTGTGGCGTAAGTTGACCGTTTCATTACGTGAACTTCTGCCCTATTATTTGCGCCTTTTTCGATTATTCCACCGCGAAAAGATAGATATTTTACATATTCATGGTGTGCGTGGGGCTGTTTTTGCCGCTCCTGTTGCACAGATGCTTAGACGACCTGTGGTTGCCCACTTGCACGGACAAGTTGCTGTCGATGGTCTACCTCAGGTGCTATTTGAAAGGTTGAGTAAACGAATTATCGCCGTTAGCAAAGGTGTTGTGCCAACACTGGGCAGACTTGGACAAAAAAAGACAACTGTTGTGTATTCTGGGCGAGAAGATGTTTCGGACTATGGCCGACAAATAGGTTGGCTTGAGTCCCTGCAACAAGACAAAAAACTGATCGTCACGATGTTTGCATCAGTTGTCCCGTTTAAGGGTTATCATCATCTCATTGAAGCATTACGGCTGTTAAATCAACGGGGATGGGGCAGGCGGGTCGCATTTATCGGTATTGGCGATTTTGTGTTGGAGCATGAAAAATATCACGATTGGTTGAGACAGAAAATTTGTGATGCTGGGGTAGAAAATCTGACATTCACAGGGTGGCAAAACGATCCCTTTTCATTTTTGCGTTATGCAGATATAGCGATTCTCCCATCAGTTGCACAAGAAACGATCATGGTTAATGGAGAGCTGTTACAAGTGCGCGGGAACGAAGGGCTGCCTGTTTCACACTTAGAAGCGATGTGGTTTAGCCTCCCATTAATTGGAACAGACATTGCAGGGGTGCCAGAGCAAATTATAGATGGTGAGAATGGGTTTCTTATTCCACCCAGTGATCCGGTTGAACTTGCAAATGCGTTAGAAAAATTGTTGTCCGATCATCTTTTGCGACAACAATTTGGGGCATCTAGTCGCAAATTGATTGAACAGAGATTTTCCACAACAGCGTATGTAACTGGGGTAGCAAACGAATATCGTTTAGCTGTTAAGTCAAAATGAATCCTTTCGTCATACATGTAACAACCACCGACTGGACACTTTGCAATTTACTTGACGACCAGCTTCAACACATTCAAAGCGCAGGCTATACTGTTGGCGGCGTAATTAGTCCAACAGATAAAAGACAGCAGATTGAGGAAATGGGGATCAGACTATATGAAGTGCCGTTTGAACGGCGCATTTCACCGCTGAAAGATTTGCGTTCAGTTTTTCAACTGTATCGACTCTTTCGGGAAATTCGGCCGAATATCGTCCACACCCACAATCCCAAAACAGGGTTGATCGGTCAACTCGCTGCCCGTCTTGCGGGTGTTCCAATTATCATCAACACGGTGCATGGTTTTTATTTCACGCCAGACAGCAGCCGTTTGCGTCAATTTTTCTTTGCCAATATGGAGCGGATTGCCGCACTCTGCTCAACTCATATCCTCTCTCAAAACAGTGAAGATATTGAGACTGCACTGCGCCTAAAAATTTGTCGTCCAGACACAATCAGCTATCTTGGCAACGGGATCAACCTAGCTGACTTTGACCCTAGCTGCTTTGATGCAGCATCACGACGCGTCAAAAAATTGGAACTTGGTGTCGCGGCCGATGCACCCGTCATTGGCATCATTGGACGCTTAGTGGCAGAAAAAGGGTATCCAGAGTTTGCTGCTGCTGCCAAACAGGTAAAACAACGCTATCCGAATGCCGTCTTTCTTGCCATTGGCCCCGTTGAGCATGAAAAGCGCGACGTTTTTCGAGACGAGGATTTTGCGACCTATGGATTAGAAGTTGGCAAGGATGTTCTATCGTTAGGCACACGAGACGACATTCCCGCATTGCTTTCAATAATGGACGTATTTGCCTTTCCTTCTCATCGAGAAGGATTTCCCCGCTCACTGATGGAAGCGGCGACGATGGGTGTTGGTCTCGTTGCAACCGATATTCGCGGTAACCGAGAGGTTGTCAAGCACGGGGAAACAGGGCTACTTGTTCCACTACGCGATGTTGATGCCTTGGCAAAAGGGATTCTAACTTTGCTCGACTCACCCGACTATCGCGCTCAACTGACAGCGCATGCAGTTGAGTTTGCCAAAGAACATTTTGATCAACGGCTCGTTTTCCAAAGGGTCGTCAACACATATGATCGCTTGTTGAACCAACCATGACATCGACGATTGGCATTACAGGTGCAAACGGTTATCTTGGTCGTCATCTGACAAATCATTTTCTAAATGCGGGTTGGCATGTTAAGGGGCTGACACGCACACAATCGGCCGATTCCCGCGGCGAATCAGTCATTGGCGACATTCGAGAAGCTGAAACGTGTACGAAGTTTGTGCAAGGCTGTCATGTCATTATCCACACAGCAGCCTATGTCCATCGTGTCGCCCAAACAGAAGCTGATATTGCAGCCTGTTTTGCAATAAACCGCGATGCCACAATTGCGCTCATTGATTTAGCCGCTGCACAGCCTACCCCCCCCTTTTTCCTCTTTGTCAGCACTGTTGCAGCGATTGGGGAAACCACATCACCTTACGCAGTCAGCAAACGAGACGCTGAAGATTATCTCCACAATTTAATTGACCAAAACAAAATACAAGGCTGCACGGTGCGCCCCTGCATGATTTACGGTACAAATGCACCCGGCAATCTTCAATCTGTTATTCGATTGGCAAAGTTTGGATTTGTCCCAATTTTTGACAAGGGCAAAAACAGAAAGAGTTTGCTGTTCATTGAACACGCTGTTGCCGCAATTGCACTTTGCATAACTAATCCAGAAGTCGCTAATGGAGAGCGTCTTACCCTAACGGACGGTGTCTCTCTGACACTACGTGAAATTGTCACAACGATTTGCAATGTTTTGCCAAACAAACCATATGTGATCAGCATTCCCTTAATGCCCGTCAAATACATGCTGACGCTTTGGGATGGTTTGTCTCGTTTGAGCGGCGGTAAGCTGCCCAAACTCAAGCAGACCTTTTTAACTTATATTGGGTCGGCGGTGTTTTCGGCAGATAAATTCATCCGTTTATTCAACTTTCAACCCCCTTACACAACGATACAAGCCCTCAGCAAAGCGTATACGATTGACGAGCCTTGACGTTCATTCTAATTATCCAGCAAATTTTCTAGTTTGTCGTTCACATCAAACACCACTCTAAAACAAAAGTGGTGTAAAGCAGTACAGGTATATCATCATGAACAACTGGAGCATTCTCATCCTCTATTTTGGTTTAAGTACATTGGCGACAGCCGCTTTTGTTCAATGGTTACGTTACTGGTTAACACAACAGCAAGTCGTTGCGCTCCCTAACCATCGCAGCCTGCATACACTTCCCACGCCTAGCGGTGCAGGTATTGGAATTGTTCTTACCTTATTGATTGGTCTTTCTACCACATTGTATCTGTTTGAGAATACTTTCAACTTACCAATTGTTGTCTATCTTTTTTGTGGCTCTCTGCTGGCATTGGTTGGTTTTATCGATGATATGCGCTCCTTGCCAGCACGATTGCGCTTCAGCGTTCAGTTTGCCGTTGCCCTCGCTGCCGTCTTTTTTATTGGTGATTGGCAAGAAGTTATCCTGCCCTTTACGGGTTCTATCCGATTAGGTTGGGTAGGTATTCCCCTCACATTTGTTTGGGTTGTTGGGATGATAAATGCCTATAACTTTATGGACGGGATCGACGGGATCGCCGCCAGTCATGCGATTGTCGCATCAATAGGTTGGTTTGGACTTGCCATCTATGCGAACGTCCCCATTGTGATGATCTGGACAGTCCTGATCGCTGGAAGTAGCTTAGGCTTTTTGTATCATAACTGGCATCCCGCAAAAGTATTCATGGGTGATGCTGGCAGCACGCTACTTGGGTTCACATTTGCGACGATCCCCCTCTATTTTGTACACAGCTCGAACCTCAGAGGGGTGACGCTTGTGGCTAGTATCTTGTTGATTTGGCCGTTCTTATTTGACACCGTTTTTACTTTTGTACACCGCTTGATCAAACGTGAAAATGTTCTTGAAGCGCATCGCACACATCTGTATCAACGATTGGTAACAGACGGTATGATGCACAATACCGTTACAATATTGTACATATTGCTTGCAGCATCAAGTATTCCTCTGCTTGGATTATGGTTAACGCAAAGCCGCTCAAGTGTGGCATTATTCTCTACCTTATGGATGTCAATCGTCGCAATCTTTGTCTCATTTGTCAAATGGCGTGTTGCAAATTGGAATAGATTTGTCGCCCCCTTTTTAGTAGGGTTATCTAACCAAATCAAGTCATGGCGCAATCGCTATTATTTTGTACTTGATGTTTTTCTGCTGATGGTGACACCCTTAATAGCCTTGTTTCTTCGTATCGATACAGAACCACCCGCACTCTATGTCAATAATTTACTTATATACACTCTTTCAGCTTTGGTATTTCGCATCACCATTTTCTACACTTTTGGATTATATCGTCGCGTCTGGCAATATGCGGACAAGAATGATTTAGTACAAATCATGGCTGCTGTCGCCGTCAGTTCTATTGGTATCACAATCACATTTTTTGTTGTACGACAAATCACGCCCGTCATTTTGCCACGTTCAATTCCAATCATTGATAGTGTCCTGACATTGCTTGCTATCGGTGGGAATCGGTTTGCGAGTCATATTCTCTCGTGGCAACATCCAATCCAAGTTCAACCGTTACGTCGTGTCTTAATCGTTGGAGTTGGAGATACAGGGGCAAGCATTGCCCGTGAAATCAGAAACACGCCTAAACTTGCTACTGAAGTGGTTGGATTTATGGATAATGATTTAGAAATGGTCGGACAACACATTTATAGTGTCCCTATTATTGGTCATTGGAACACTGTTGACCAAGCAATTGCCCAATTGAAGATCCAGCAAGTCATCATTGCAATGCCAAATGCGCCGGGAAAGCTGGTACGTGAAATTGTACAAATCTGCGAAAAGGCAAATGTCCAAACCAAAATTGTGCCAACGATCAGCGAAGTTCTCTCTGGGACAGTGAAAATTAGCCAACTGCGCGATGTCCAAATCGAAGACCTCCTGCGTCGCGAACCTGTTGATACTGATTTCGAGGCAGTGCGCTCGTTGATTCGTGGCAAAACAGTGATCATAACAGGTGGTGGCGGTTCAATTGGTGGAGAGTTATGTCGCCAGATTTGGGCGTGTGATCCAAAGAAGCTGGTCATTTTGGGACACGGCGAGAATTCAGTCTTTTCGATTAACGCGGAATTACGCGCATTGCGCCCCCTACCCGGCGAACTGCACGCCGTTATTGCAGATATTCGTTTTCCAGATCGCATCCACGCCGTTTTTGAGGAATTCCAACCTGATATTGTGTTCCACGCTGCTGCACATAAACACGTCCCGTTAATGGAGCATAACCCAGTTGAGGCGATTACGAATAACGTCTTTGGAACGCGCAACGTATTGGCAGCGGCGCAACGGGTCGGTGTGGAACGGTTCGTGATGATATCGACGGATAAGGCGGTCAATCCAACAAGCGTGATGGGGGTCACAAAACGGATGGCTGAGATGCTCGTTCATCGCACCGCGCAAGAGACGCAACGCCCGTATGTGGTCGTGCGATTTGGGAATGTATTGGGCAGCCGTGGTAGCGTTGTGTTGACGTTCCGCAAGCAAATCGAAGCGGGTGGCCCCGTGACTGTTACGGATGAACGGATGACACGCTTTTTCATGACAATTCCAGAAGCCGTGCAGCTGGTGTTGCAATCGGCCGTTCTTGGTAGTGGTGATGAAGTGTTTGTGCTAGACATGGGAGAACCTGTTAAAATCGTCGACTTGGCAACCGATTTGATCGAACTATCAGGTTTTGAGGTTGGCAAGGACATCGATATTGTTTTCACTGGAATGCGACCCGGTGAAAAGCTCTATGAAGAGCTTTTCTCAGATGGTGAACAACATCAACGGACACGCCATCACAAAATTTTCTTGGCAAATAATGCGGGTGAACAGCATTGTATCAAATTAGATGAACTTCTTTCTGAGCTTAAACAGTTAGTTGCCAGCAACCAGTCAAGTGCAGAGGTTATTGAAGCGTTGCGGCAACTGATACCAAGTTATCAGCCGCCTAATGTGGCGCAAGAAGTTGTAGAACAGACAAAATGACGGTTCGAATTCAGCAGAATGAACTTTCAGTCGAGTCTAAACGACAGCTTTTGCGGGCATTAGTAGACGAACATTCGCATCTGTTGCAAGATATTGCTCCTGACTTAGCGGCGGCATGGTTACGGGACCATGCGCTGGCTGGGTTGGGAGCGTTGTGTTTACGGGAACGTGTGCCGTCAATTTCGGCCGAATTAGACTTAGACTACTATCTCATATTGGGCGAAAACAGTGTCCACGATCTGTTATTTAAACGCGCATTAGCAGCGTTGAATTCGGCCGAAATCACCCCCCTTTTACTCAAGGGAATCTCGCTCATTCACGGCGTTTACGATGACATCGCCTCACGCACAATGAGCGATATCGACTTGTGGATTCCGCGCCGACAAATGCCCCTCGCCGTCGAACAGTTAGTTGGAGCGGGTTTTACACAGAATATCGAAAAGGAGTCGCGTCCTGCTGCATTGCAGACACTCTCCGATGGGGAAATCCAAATCGTTGCCGCAGAGTATCCGCGCAACTTAATCGAGTTACAATTTGCGCCAGTTTCTGGCTGGTGGCAAAAGCGCACGGCCACGATTGATTTTGCGACCATGTGGCAGGACAGTATTTTAGATAACATTGATGGATATCCGGTGCGGCGACTTTCGGCCGAAGACAGCATTATTCAACTTGCCGTCCACAACGTTGCACAACATCAGGTCAGCCTCTACGCGCTACGCGCCTTTGTCGATACTGCCTACATCGTTTGTGGTAGCCCAATTGATTGGCAAAAATTAGTGACCAAAGCGCAAAAATGGCGAGTGGCAACCGTCGTTTGGCTACACCTTAATCTCACAGCATCAATCCTTGACTTATCAGGTGTAGAAAGTGCGCTAGCTCAGTTGCGTCCGCCACATTGGCAACAACGGCTTCTCGCAAAGTTTATTTCACCTGAACTTGTTCTCGACACAGTTAATCTAGAGAAAGGTATTCCTCACTTTCTTTTTCTCCTATCCCTACCCGACCGGCTCCGCGATTCCAGCCGACTATTCTTCCGCGCGCTCTGGCCCGAAAAAAGTTGGCTCAATGCCCGCTATGGCGCGCCCCGCCGATGGCATCACCTTTGGCAAATTATTCGCCATCAAAAAATCTAACATGCAGCGTATTGCACCTATCCAACTTCTTTACATTCTACTCTTTTTACCATTGACGCTCTTCTTCCGAGAGTCGTTTTTGCCTCTGCTCTTGCCTTTGCTTGCGCTTCCACTCTTTTGGCTTATTCAGCATCATTGGCCGCTTCCACGCACACCGTTTAATGGCCCCCTTCTCGTCATTTTTCTGGCAATTCTTGTGAGCCTTTGGGCAACCCCGGATATGGAGGCAAGCCTGAGAAAAGTAATTGCATTGCTTTACAATTTATTACTCTTCTTTACAGTCGTGGCGTTTAGTATTGCGCAACGCAAACATCTTTGGGTCGCGACGACCATGATGCTTCTGCTCGCGTCTGGACTTGTGGTCGTCGGGTTTTTAGCAACACTTCCTTTTGCAACGGCGCGTCTTCCCCAATTGCAATCTCTCAGCCCAAATCCGAACGAGTTGGCGGGCGTGATCACCTATTGCCTCTTTTTGTTACTGCCCATTGCGTTCGTGTTGCTTTTTGCACCACCGCAACGCTATACGATTTTTGCACGGCTGCTTGGTCTGATCATGTTGGTTGAATGTGGAATATTTACGTTTGTCTTTTATACGACACGATCACGCGGCGGTTGGCTAGGCGGTGTGCTGGCGATTGGTCTTCTGATTATCCTTGCATTGAAAAAGCCATTTAACTATCTCGTTATGATAGGGGGTGCGGTTGGTTCTGTAATTGCCGGTTGGTGGCTCTTTACCAATGAGGCACTGGCTGGAGAAGCGGCGGCAGGCGCAATAACACTTTCGGGTCGTGTTGAAATCTGGTCACGTGCGATCTATGGGCTGCAAGATTTTCCATTTACGGGAATGGGGATGAACATGTTTCGGGAGATTGTTCACCTACTCTATCCGCTGTTCACGATAAGTCCGACGACAGACTTGGGTCACGCCCATAATCAACTGTTGCAGGCGGGTGTCGATTTGGGGATTCCTGCCATGATTGCGTTCTTGAGCATCTGGATTGCCTCAGCTTTCTTACTATGGCAAGGGTGGACACGGACAAACGATCGCTATCTACGCACGCTGATCGCGGGTCTTAGCGCGACGCTGCTGGCACACTTCATTTTTGGGATTGTTGATGCGATTGCGCTTGGCGCACGCCCCAACTTTCTGCTGTGGATGTTGTTTGGCTTAGTAGTTGCCGTCCACCATCATGCTGTGTTGGACAATCACCCCATCGAAGAAATAAAAAGAGCGGACATTTCGTCCGCTCATAACTTAGTTCAAGCGCCCTAACAGCGCATATTTGGCATCTCGCGCTGGTCTATAAAGCGGCGCAATTGCCAACGCTTTGTCATACTCCTCAAGTGCTGACTTAAATTTCCCCAACTGCTCATACGTGCGTGCCAAATTGACATGTGGAAAGTGTGGCGCCTCATAGCGTTGCGCTTCCAGTGCATCTTCAAACCACGGCACTGCCTCCTCCCACTTACCTAATTCAATCAAATACGCCCCAATGTCATTATATGGGTTGCCAAACTCAGGATCGACGACGATTGCCAGTTCGCACTGTTCAATTGCCTCATCGTAGCGACCCAACAAGCTATACGCCCATCCCAAATAGGTGTGTGCCTCGGCTGTTGGATGCACTTCAAGCGACCGTTGATAAAGCTGGATCGCCTCACCAAGCTGTCCCTGTGATTGTGCGCGGAACGCCTGCTCTACAAAAATCATCGCTTGTTCATAACTGATATTGCTTGTCATATTAGCAGTCTAGCACGGGAGTGCTATAGGATCAATCCATAAAATATAAGAGTCAGGGGTTGGCAGTGAACAGTTTGCCAACGTTTTCGACGATCCCGAACGCGATTACTCGGGATTGAAATGCTTGTCTTTTGTATGCTCTAATTCGGTTTTAAGATTCTGAAAAAATGTCCGAATGGTTTGAGAAGCGACTTGGTGGAGGAGGGGGCGTGGGATATGCCGTGGGATAGCGGGGAATTCGGCCGAAAATACAACCCCTTTCTCACAAATCCCCATCTCCCCGACCATCTCAAACGCCGCACTCCCAAAAAAGATTGATGCCACAATCGAGAGCGACTCATTCGGCCGAATATCAACCCATCGCAGCGAGATTGGATTGCTGATCGTTTGCGTTCCCACCTGAAAGCCCGTTTGTAGCAGGAATTCCGCATTGGGCGCAATCGTTTCGGCCGAAAGCACACCCGGCGTGATGGTAGCCAATAATGTTGGATCAGTTATCGCTGTCCAAATATGTTGACGTGGTGCGTCAATTTTGACCGTGCCTTCAAACCTCACGGGTTTCCTGCGCGGCAACGAGCTTATTCAGCTTTGCCGTCAGCTCCTCAACTTGGCTAGACAGCGCGCGGACTTCATCGGCCGATGGTGGCTCTGGCTCAACCTTAATCTCTTCAACTGGCACGACAGGCTTTTTCGGCCGAATGCCTAAAAGCTTATTGCGGACACGTTGCCCTTCTTCCCATGCCATTTCGCCACGCTGCATTAAGGCGTTGATGCGCTTTTCGATCTCTTGTTCAACGGGTGTCAATAACTCAAATGGGGCGGTTAGCGTGCGTTTGAATGCTTCAAAACTCTCGTTTCCAGCCTGAATAAGGCCCGTCAAAACTGATTTGGGCAATGTGCCAGACTGCTTTTTTTCCTGCTCGAAAATGATCTGCGAGAGTGTCAGTGTGGTTAGGTCATCTTCCGACGTATGGTCGATGACCTGAACCTCCTGTCCACTGCGAATCAGCTCGGCGATGCCATCAAGGGTGATGTAACTTTTCGTGTCGGTGTTATAGAGCTTGCGGTTGGGATACCGTTTAATTACAACGGTCATAAGATTTGTCCTAGGTTTGCGATGGGAGGCCCCTCGTAAATCGTGAATTGCTAAACTTAATTCTGATTATAGAGGAGTAACGCACCGCGTCAATAGGGTTTCCCAATCGCCATGATCAACGGGTCAGCAGATGTAAATCGCCAAACTCATGCCACAAATAGCGGTTTTCAAGAGCAACATTGTAGACATGTTCAAGATGTTCACGTGAAGCAATCGCAGTCAGCATTGCCAAATGTGTCGCCTCTGGCTCATGAAAACCTGTCAGCAGGCTATCGATGATTTGCGGCGGTTGAGCAGGTGTGATGAGTCGATCTGTCCAGCCGCGCTTGGCTTGCACCTGTCCTGCCTGATCAACCGCTGACTCAACCGCTCGCACAGCCGTCGTCCCGATGGCGATGATGCGGCGGCCATCCTGTTTGGCGCGATTGATGCGGGTGGCCGATTCGGCTGAAACGGAAAACCACTCTTCATAAGGCGGCTCATTTGCCTCAACGCTCGCCACGCCCGTATGCAGCGTGATCGGCGCAAACTGTACCCCTTTGTTAACCAATCGTGTCACCAATTCAGGCGTAAATGCGCGTCCTGCGCTCGGCATTTCCGCGCTACCAAACTGCTCAGCAAAAACCGTCTGGTAGCTCTCGATTCCCCAATCTTCACGCACATAGCTATAGCGAATAGGCCGACCATGTGCGGCTAAATAGCAGTTGAGTGAAACCGGAATCTCAAACGCCGCCAGCCACAGCCGTCGAGAGCCATTGTGTGGTGCGAGCAGGCGCAAACGACCATCTGGAAGTGCAATAATTTCGCCCGCGTTGCCGTCGAAAAGCGGTTTATTGTCACGTGTGCGCAGCTCAACGACGGCGATCGGACGCGGTTCGGCCGAAATTTGCGTCGATAGATGAACACCAATAGGTAGTCCATCGCGCTGTCCGACCAATGCCGCCGCCAGCGTCCCACTTGTATTGATCACCAACAGATCTCCCGCCGTCAGGAATTCTGCTAAATCAAAAAAATGGCCCTCTTGGATCGTGTCCTTCGCATAGTCGCTGACCATGAGGCGCACCCCGTCACGGCCCAGCCCTCGGGCCTCAGCTGGTTTGGTTGCCTCTAACTCCAGAGGCAGCTCGAAGTTCAAACTCTGTTTGATTCGCATGTTGTCTCCGCGCTGTATTGTCTCGATCGGCCGAACATTCATCCCAGAAAAACGCTGGTAGGGGATTGCTGTCATAACCATGTCGCCACCTCCATCTGCTTGGCGGCGTAGCGGCCACTGGGCAACATCCCTTCGATTAGGTGTAACAAGCCGGGAACGCTCGCCTCCGGTAAATCGCGGTCGCTAATGTCTTCGCCGGGAAACGCCATCTGGTGCATCTCTGTCCGCATGTCGCCGGGGTCAATCCAATAGACGCGCCACGCAGGATTTTCGGCTGCCAACACGGCCGACCACTGTTCCACCGCTGCCTTGCTCGCCCCATAGCCGCCCCAACCTTCATACGCCTCGACTGCCGCATCGCTTGTGATGTTGACGATGGCCGCATTGGCGTGAATGTGCGGTCGCAGCGTTTGCAAGAGCGCAAGTGGCGCAAGCGTATTGATGCGAAAAACTTTCTCCAGCTCTGCAATGGGATAATCCAATAGATCGGGTAGGGGAGAAACGCCGAGCGTTCCAGCGTTGTTGATGACCGCGTTCAGCCCGCCCAGATCGCGGGCGACAATCGCCAATGCCTGCTGGTGTGCCGTGTCGCTAATATCGCCAGCCAGCGCAACGACGGTCGTATAGTCGGCAAGCTGCTTTTCGGCCGATGCCAGCCCATCCGCGCCACGCGCATCAATAATTAATGTCCAGCCAGTCTGCGCCATACCCTGCGCTAACGCTAACCCTAAACCCTTCGATGCCCCTGTAATCAATGCAACTTTGTTATTCATCTTAGATTCCTTCGGGAGCAGGAACGTCTTGTCCGCACCATTTTCCCGTTTATTGTTTATAAGGAATCTTAAGATTTTTGCCGCGCGCATACATCGCACAGCGGGTCAGCCTCTGGCCTGTCCCTTCGTACAGGTCTTCACGGGACCAACCCACGCTCCCGTGCCACTGCCACCGCCTCCGTCCGATTTCCCACCTCTAACTTGGCGAGCAACGAACTAACGTGAAACTTGACCGTGCGCACGGTGATCGTGAGAGATTGCGCGATCTCTTTGTTTTGCAGCCCGCGCGCCAACAGCATTAGCACCTCTTGTTCGCGTGGGGTCAGCGGGTCACGATTGATATGGTCAAGCAGCCGTGACGTAACGAGTGGTTGAAGGAGCGAACCGCCCGCATGAACGACGCGAATTGCCTTGAATAACTCATCACGTGGCGCACCTTTTAACAGATAACCTTGTGCACCCGCGCGCAGTGCCGCAATAATCCGCTCGTCCGTGTCATATGCCGTGAATACGATTGGTCGCACATTCGGGTGTTTTTCGTGTAGTCGTTGGATCGTCTCCACGCCGTTCATCTCTGGCATGTTTAGATCAAGCAGTGCGACTGTTGGTTGTGTCTCTGGTATCGTGGCCAACAGTTCCTTCCCATTGGCAACATCGCCGACAACTTCAAAGTCGGGCTGCGTCGATAAAATGGCAACGAGGCCGTCGCGTACAATGGGATGATCGTCGGCGATGATAATACGAATGGTCATATTTGGTTTGGAGAGCGGCCATGTCGGTCGCGCTCCCGATTAGATGGGGATTTTAGCGAGAAGGGTTGTGCCAGCTCCAAGCGTGTTTTCAATCGAAAGCGTGCCGTGTAGCAGCTTGGCGCGTTCGATCATGCCTTGCAAGCCGAAACGTGTCTTATCAATGTGCTCAATATCAAACCCATCCCCATTGTCCTGCACACGTAGCGTGACCCAATTAGGTAGGTGGGTCAATGTAACCGTCGCGTGTGTGGCGTTGGCGTGACGAGCGATGTTGGCGAGCGCTTCTTGGGCGATGCGATAGAGTCCCATAGCGACATTGGTTGAAACGGGCGCGGTGTGATTGATGCAGTTTACATCGGCCGAAAATGAATAGTTCGCCGCTAGATCGCGGATAGCATCGGGCAGACTCTTGTTTTCTAAGGGGGTGGCGCGTAGATCAAGGACGGAACGCCGTGCCTCTTCCAGATTAGATTGCGTCAGTGCAATCGCCTTGCGAATCGATGCCGCTGCACGGTCGGGATTGTTTTGAATGAGAATTTCGGCCGATTCCAGCAGCAATCCAATCCCCGTCAACCCCTGCGCCAACGTGTCATGAATCTCGCGCGCCAGTCGATTGCGCTCCGCTAACATCCCCGCCTCACGACTTTGTGCCGTCAGCCGATTACGTTCAACGGCAATCGCCAACATCCCGCCAATTGTATAGAGGAGATCAAGCTCTTCTTGCGACAGCACGGGTCGATCTGCGCTCGCCAAGTTGAGCAATCCCAACTTTTGTCCGTTGGCAATGAGCGGAATACTCGCGTGGAAATGCAGATCCCCATGCCCATCTTTCAGCTTGCGCAGGCGGGAGCAGTGCACGGTTTTGATTTGGTCAACAACAGGGGTTTCGTCTTCACGGAAGTCGTCAATGCAGTAACACCAGCCCGTCATCAAGACGGGTTCCTCTTGCAAGGCGGGGGGCAGGTTGAGTGCGGCAGCGAGATAATGTTCGCTATCATCAGGCGGGAGGAGCCAAATCCAACCTGTTTCGAGCTGAAAATATTCGGCCGATTCCCGCAAAATCAACTGCAACGCCTCATCAATCGCCACCGTCTGATTTAATGACTGGGCGATATGTGTGAGCAGCGTCAACTCTTTATTATTGCGTGCAACCATGAGATTTCCGCATGGGACACTACATCGTCAAGACGACTTTCCCCATCGACTTGCGCGTCAATAGACTGTCCATCGCTGCGCCGACTTCTTCAAGTGCATAAGTTTGTGATACATGCGGTTTTAGTTTGCCCTCATCAAACCATGCCATCAACTGTTGTAATGAGCCGAGCAATACCTGTGGATTGTTGCGGGCATAGGCGCCCCAGTACAATCCGACAATACTACAGTTTTTCACCAGCATTAAATTAGCGGGAGCTTTTGGAATACGCCCACTCGCAAATCCAACAACCAAGAGCCGACCTTCCCACGCGATGCAGCGCAGCGATTGGTCAAAAACATCGCCGCCAACCGGATCATAGATCACGTCCGCGCCTTTGTTGCCCGTAATCTCCTTCACGCGCGTGCGAAAATCCTCTTCCTTGTAGTTGATGGTATGGGTGGCGCCATATTCGCGTGTCAATGCCAACTTTTCGGCACTACTCGCCGTTGCAATCACCGTCGCGCCCATCAACTTGCCCAACTCCACGGCCGTCAGCCCCACGCCACCGGCCGCCCCATGCACGAGCAACGTTTCACCAGCCTGCAATTTCGCCCGATGTGCCAGCCCGACATGCGAGGTGCCGTATGCAATGACAAATCCCGCCGCTGTGACATAGTCCATACTGTCTGGAATGGGGACAACCGTCATCGCATCGCAAACCACCTCTTCAGCAAAACCACCTGTTCCACACAGTGCGGCCACGCGATCCCCAGCTTTGATATGTCGCACCCCCGCGCCAACTTCAATCACATCCCCGCCCACTTCACCACCAGGAATAAAGGGGAAGGGCGGCTTTTCCTGATAGAGTCCTTGCACGATCAGTATGTCGGCAAAATTGATGCTCGCCGCTCGAATCCGAATCCGCACCTGTCCCGCACCAAGCTCTGGTGCAGCCATCTCTCCAATCACCAACTCGTCTGGTTTGACCCACTCATTTACAATTACCGCTTTCATAATCACCTGAATTCCTGACTATCTAAATGTCTACTACTATTTCTGAGCGTGTTTAGGGAATGCTACTCCGTGACCCTGCGGTATGAATTTCCCGAAACTTTCGCACTAGAAGAATGGATTCCTGCCTGCGCGGGAATGACCGTTACTTCTGAACATGCACGATTTGACGCAATGAATAAACAGGCTGCGGCTTATATTTATTCGCCGTACAGCCAACGAAGACAGGCTCGCTCATCGTTGCAGCTAATCGGACTGTGTGACGGCCATTTGCGCTTTCAAATGTGATGAGGTGCTGGTCGTCTGATAGTGTTTCGGCCGAAATGACTGCCACTTCTGACACCCCAGTCGCCTGCCGCAGAAAATATTCACCTGCACTCACCATCCCAGAGTAGAATACACGTCCCCGATAGGTTGGCAAATGGATCGACTGGTTACGCACCGTTTCGGCAACCGCAGAAACCGTTTCAGGATTCAAATATCCATAATAGATGCCTGCTGGAAACACAGCCGCCACCGCAGCATACCGATGCCCGCCCAAATGCGTTGACTGCCATGCAGACACCCCAGCCTCGCTGCTAAACGCCTCATAGACGGGTCGCCCAAACACGGCACAACACCGATCGCGCTTGCCATTTGTACAGACCAAGACCAGATTTTCATCAGAGATTAAATCAGGCTGGCTTCCCGCCACAACATCCGCAACCGCTAAAGAATGCAATGCTGCGTACTCCGTGAACGTCATGCAATAGAGTCGCTGATCGTTTTCACGGGTGATGGCTATATAACAACGATGTTCCTCAATTGAGCTTCGTTGTGGGGCGCGACGGATCAGAACGGCGCGGCTGTTCGCATTTTGGGTCGTTTGATCGCGCAACCACGCTTGCGTAGCCTGCGGCAGATCGTTGTCGTCCACCGCATTGGCCCGCCACGCGCCGCGATACTCCAGCAAGATCCAAACGTCGGCCTGTGCTGCCGTTCCCGCCAACATGGTGCCATCGTCTCTTGTCAATTCGCTACAAAAACTGCTGTCGCTTATCATTCAAACTCTTGCTCAACTGGTCTCGCTCACCATCGGCAAGCCAATAAAATCACTGCGATCTTCTTCCCCAACCCACGTTGGTACCTCAATTGGATAATTACCTGAGAAACAGGCGTTGCAGTGACCGCATTCTGCCTTGCGTGACTTTGGATGTTCACTCACCATCGCGTCCATCCCTTCGAGTGTGAGGTAGTGTAGGGTGTCCGCCCCGATCTTTTTGCGAATTCCTTCAACATCGAGCTTATGTGCGATCAGTTCGCCATAAGTCGCCATGTCGATGCCCATGAAACATGGATGACGAACAGGAGGGGAGGAGACGCGCACATGGACTTCTCGCGCTCCTGCATCGCGCAAGAGTTGAACGAGTGGTCCAGCCGTATTGCCGCGCACAATCGAATCGTCGATCAAGACGACCCGCTTGCCAGCCAAATTTGAGGCAAGCGTATTGTATTTCAGCGTCACTTTTTGGCGGCGTAGTTCGTCGCTCGGTTGGATAAAGGTTCGGCCGATATATCGATTTTTCGTCAAGCCTTCCGTAAACGGAATCCCGCTTTCCAGTGCATAGCCGATAGCTGCTGGAAATGCGCTATCAGGCACAGGAATCACAACGTCTGCCTTGACCGGCGCCTCACGCGCGAGCTGCATGCCCAATTTTTGGCGTACTTCATGGATGACCTGTCCCTCAAACATCGAGTCAGGTCGCGCAAAATAAACATATTCAAACACGCAGAGCGCGCGTTTCTTGTCGTTAATGACGTGCGTTGAGCGAATGCCCGTATGGTCGATGCGCACCATCTCGCCCGGCTCGATCTCGCGCACGTAGGTCGCGCCAATTGTGCCAAGCGCACAGCTTTCAGACGCAACGACATAGCCGCCATCTTCCAAACGTCCGAGACAGAGGGGACGTAAGCCATTGCCATCGCGCACTGCATACAACGCATCGCGCGTTAGAACGGCGAGTGAATAGGCGCCATCGGCGATATTTAACAAACTCCACAGCCGTCGTTCCCAGTGGTCGAGATGGTCGGGATGTCCCGTTGCCCACGTCTTGGACGGCGCGGCCAAAATCTGCGTGATCACTTCGCTATCACTCGTCGCGGCCATCCCTGTTCCGCGTTCGAGCAGCTTTTGGCGTAACTCGGTCGCATTGGTCAAGTTGCCATTGTGCGACACACCGAGTGGCCCATGCACCGTCTCCACGAGGTATGGCGAACAGTTCGCCAGTCGTGATCCACCCGTCGTCGAGTAGCGATTATGCCCAATTGCGACATGCCCTTTTAAGGCAGCAAGGTGATGCTCCTTAAAGACTTGAGACACCATCCCCATCTCCTTGTGGATATAGGATTCATGTCCATCGCTTGTTGCAATCCCCGCACTCTCTTGACCACGATGTTGCATCGCGTAAATGCCAAAGTAGGTGAGTCGTGCCACGTCATGCTTGGTTGAATAAATGCCAAAAACGCCGCACTCTTCATGCGGCCCGTCGTAATGAATGCTTTCAATCATAAATAATGTGGGCAACTGGTCAGCGTGTGACCAATGCGTTCCTCGCGTTTAGCGCGATTGACTTCGCGTTCTCAATCGAATTTGCAACAGCGGTAAGATGCCCCATTTTTCGGCCGATTCTCGCCTCACCTTTGCCATACAAATGCAAATGCACACCTGCAAATGCCAACGCAGCCCCCCAATTCGGCTCTCCATTTTCCCATAGATCGCCCAATAGATTGACCATTACTGTTGGCGCATGAAAGCGCGTACTGCCCAATGGCAAGCCGCAAATCGCCCTCAACTGTTGTTCAAATTGATTGGTAACACAGCCGTCGATTGTCAAATGTCCAGAATTATGGGGTCGCGGCGCAATCTCATTGATCAGCACCGAATTGTCTTCCGTCACAAAAAACTCCACACACAGTGTACCAACCACATCGAGTGTCTCAAACACACCGCGCGCAATTTCTATGGCTTGCTCACTCACGGGCAGCGTTTGTGGGGCAATCGACATATCCAGAATGTGATCGACATGTTCATTTTCGATAACGCCATAATGCACAAATGTCCCATCCGTCCCGCGCGCCCCAACGACGGAGACCTCGCGCTCAAACGCAACAAACTGCTCCAAGACGGCTTCAACGTTGCCAATTTCAGCGTATGCGCTTGCGAGATCGGTCTCCGCATAGATTTTGACTTGTCCCTTGCCATCATAGCCAGATTCGGCCGATTTCAGCACGCTCGGTCTGCCTAACTCTGCAACTGCAGCTTCTAAATCGTGCAGGGAACGAATCGGCCGAAAAGGCGTCACAGGTAATCCTGCCGCCGCGAGAGTCGTTTTTTCCAAAATGCGATTTTGCGCGACTTGCAGGGTATAGGGATTCGGCCGAACGGCCACAATCTCCGCGCATGCCGTCGCCGTCGCCTCTGGCACATTCTCAAATTCATACGTCACCACATCGACCGACGCCGCAAATTCACGCACTTTCTCCAAATCGGTGTACCCGCCGACAAACTCCCGGTCGGCCACCTGTCCCGTTGGCGTCGCCTCACTCGGCGAATAGACATGCACGCGATACCCCATCTGCCGCGCCGCAATCGCCAACATCCGCCCCAACTGTCCGCTCCCCAAAACGCCTATCGTTCCACCCGGTAAAATCATGTCTCCCATATAATTTCTTCCTTCGTGTTCGTTTACAACAAAAAAGCCACCTCACGGTAGCTTATTCATCAATCGGCAACGTATCGCCCAACACCTTTTCGGTCTGCGCATGTCGATACTCACGCAGTTTCTCCCGGTACTCAGGATACTTTGCTGCCAAAATCGAAATCGCCAACAATGCCGCATTCTTCGCCCCACTCGTCCCAATCGAAAGCGTCCCGACGGGTATGCCGCCCGGCATCTGCACAATCGACAACAGCGAATCCCAACCACTCAACGCCCGACTCTGCACGGGAACCCCCAACACGGGCAACAACGTCTCGGCCGCTGTCATGCCGGGCAAATGCGCCGCCCCGCCAGCCCCCGCAATTATCACCTCAATCCCTCTCTCCTCTGCGCTCTCCGCGTACTCTGCGGTGAGCTTGGGTGTCCGATGTGCCGAAACAACCTTACACTCATGCGGAACCCCAAACGCCTCCAAAATCTCATGCGCGTGACGCATCGTCTCCCAGTCAGACGTACTTCCCATTATCACACCAACCAAAACAGCTGCACTCATGATTCTCCCTTCAACTTTGATACTGAATACTTTCAGCTAAGGATTCGCATTTTTCTGAATCTTTCTAGAATCCAATTCAAGATTAGCGGTAATCCTCTGCCCATTGTAACAGAGATTTTTCGCTGGGGACGAACGTTTCACCCGTCAGTTTTTCATACGTCTCGATATAGCGTTGGGCGATTCGGGCGCGTAAATCATCGGGCATGATGGGCGGCACGCCGTCCCCCGTGTACCCTTGCGCAGCATACCATTCGCGCATGAACTCTTTGCTGAAATTGGTCGGATTGCGCGTCTCGTCGTAGCTCTCAGCCAACCAGAAGCGGCTCGAATCTGGTGTGTGCATCTCATCGCAGAGCGCAAGCTCGCCGTTAATCATGCCAAATTCGTATTTGGTATCAACCAGAATTAAGCCACCCTCTGCTGCCAACTGTTGCCCACGCTGAAAAACAGCAATCGCCTTTGTGCGAATTTCTTGCCATAAATCGGCCGAAATCAACCCACTCTCAATAATCTCCGCCTCAGTGATCGGTTCATCATGTTCCCCTTGTTGCGCTTTGGTCGTCGGCGTAATGATTGGGGCGGGCAATTGATCATTCTTGCGTAACCCTTCAGGTAATGACACACCGTAGGGTGCGCGATGACCGTTGGCATATTGCGTCCAAATTGATGTGTCGGTCACACCCGTTATATAGCCACGCACCACCACTTCAACAGGCAACATCTCTGCTCTATGCGTCACCATTACGTTTGGATGGGGCGATTCAATCAAGTGGTTGGCACACAAATCGCGGGTGCGCTCAAACCACCACTTGCTTAATTGTGTCAGGACTTGTCCTTTGTAGGGAATCAGGCCGAGAACGCGATCGAAGGCTGATACACGGTCGCTTGTGACCAAGACCAGACGATCCCCCTGTGCATAAACATCACGGACTTTGCCCTGATACTTTGTGCCAAGCTGATCGAAGCTGGTTCCGTCAATACAGCTAGGGAGTGCTGCGAGAAGTTCTGAGTGTGTTTGCATTCAAATAATAGAGGGATGTGTTTCATCTCGGTTGGACATGTTTCGGGAAATCTAATTCTCGAAACATGCGCACTAGAAGAATGGATTCCCGCCTGCACGGGAATGACCGTTTCAACTCATTTGAAACACACCCATAATGATGCATCGATTTGAAATCGAAAAGCCAATTGCAAATCGTCGCTATGATGGAAGCGGTAAGTATGATGCTATGAACCCGATAATATATCCTAAAACACCCAGTAGATTGAGCGCAGAAAGGATGACAACCGCAATTAAGACGAAGCGAACAAATTTCGCGCCACGCTCGACCGCCATACGGGCGGCAAACCAGCCGCCGCCTGCGTTGCCGATTGCCAGCGCGATGCCGATGAACCAGTCAACTTGTCCATTTGCGATGAAAACGAATAGCGCAAAAAGTGTAAATACCATCACAATCAGCGTTTTGACCGCGTTGGCGCGAACCAAATTATACCCTGCGCTGAGGACAAGTCCCGACAGCAGGAAAATACCAACACCCGCTTGAATGAAGCCCCCGTAGATGCCGATCAAAAAGAAGATGACAATTTGCACGAGGGAAGGGCGGTCTTCAAAGGTTAGTTTGGTGCCTTCGAGCCAGCGTTTCGGCCGAAAAAGGATCACCCCCAACATCAACACCATCACCCCACCAATCACCTTGTCCATCACCGCATCGTTCAGGTCGGCCGCAATCTGCGCCCCAATCAGTGACCCCACGACCGCTGGGGCCGCCAACATCAATCCCCCCCGCCAATCCATCACCTTTTGCCGTTCAAAGCTCACCGTGCTGCTGACCGCCTGCATGATGACGCCGACGCGATTGCTCCCATTGGCAATTGTGGCTGGCACGCCTAAAAAGGTGAGTAGCCCCAGCGTAATTAACGACCCACTCCCAGCCAACGTGTTGATGTAACCCGCTGCGAATCCAGCAATGACAACAAAGATGTATTGATACCACTCAAAATTCATAGTTTGGAGCGCAGACGACCTGTCCACCGCTGATCACGCACGTTCATACAATTCCAAACGTGCCAATTCATCTAAATCTTCAACCCCCGCACAAAACATCGCAATGCGCAGTTCATCGGTCAACGCCCCAGCCAGTTCAACCGCCCCTGCCGTACCGTCTTTATCGGCAACCTTCAAGAATTCACCCGCCAATCCCCCAATCTGTGCGCCCAACGCGATACATTTTGCGACATCGATTCCCGTCTTCAATCCACCGCTGGCAATCACCGGTAGATTTGGCGCGACTTCTTGACAATAGCGAATCGCATCGACCGTTCCAATGCCCCAATCAATAAAGGCACCCGCGACGCGCCGCAACCGATCTGTCGGCGCACGAAACATTTCCACTTGACTCCACGAAGTCCCGCCGGCTCCCGCCACGTCGATCGCCGCAATGCCCGCATCTTTCAGCAGCTTAATATCTTCACGTGCAAATCCCCAGCCAACTTCCTTAGCAATCACGGGAACGGCCAACTCATCACAGATGTGAGCCACACGCTCGGCCAAATGGGAAAAATCATCATCCCCTTCTGGCTGTGTCGCTTCCTGTAACGGATTAAAATGCAGAATGAGTGCGTCAGCACCGACCATTTCGACGGCTCGCCAGCATTGATCAACCCCATATCCATAGTTCAACTGCACCGCGCCGATGTTGGCAAACAGCAGAATATCGGGTGCGTAGTCGCGCACGTTGTAGGAGGCGGCCAACTCGTCATCTTCGACTGCCGCCCGCTGTGAACCCAATCCCATCGCCATGCCAACTTCTTGCGCTGCCTCTGCCAATGTTTGATTGATCCACCTTGCGCGCTCGGTGCCACCCGTCATCGACGAGATTAACAAGGGCGTCTGCAACGTCTTGCCAAAGAGTGACGCCGTCGTGTCGACGTTTGCAAGATTGATTTCGGGCAACGCGCGGTGCATAAAGTAGAGCTTTTCCAGCCCAGTTGTCACCGCCTTAAATTGGACATCCTCTTCCAAATTGATGCGGATATGGTCGGCCTTGCGCCGCTCGTGCGTGTACTCAATTTCGTTCATGAATTGCGAGTTTAACACAAGCGCCCCAAAACGTAAGGCGTTACGATATTTCGCATATCTACAAAATGCGCAACCAGCAATCGGTGTGCCATATTCGATTGGATACCCAGATCGCTTGGACATCATTCACAAGCGGCCAACACATCAAACAAATTAAAACTGGGCCATCACACAATGGCAACCCATAAAATTTACACTATAATGAGCAACGATGAATCGTTAATACTCGAATTGTATGGCAGATTGCCAAACCATTCGAGTGAAAATTCTGTTCTTAGGAGAAGAACACCCATGAAAAAAATCAACTTTGTATCCTTGCTACTGATGCTTGCCCTCGTGTTGGCCGCCTGTAGCACCCCCGCAGAACCTGAACCAGAAGAGAACACGCCCGTGCCGGCTGAGCCGACAGATGCACCTGACCCAACCGCTGTGCCAGAAGAAGGCACTGATGAAACCGATGAGGGTGAAGATGAAGCGATGGACGGAATCCGCGTCTGTCAAGTCACCGATGCTGGCGGTATTGATGATCGCAGCTTCAATGCAAGTGCATGGGTTGGCGCACAACGTGCAGCGGCCGACTTTGGCGGCGAGGCACAATTCCTCGAAAGCCAACAACAAACCGACTATGAGCGCAATATCAATGCCTTTTTAGAAGATGATTGTAACTTGATTGTGACGGTTGGCTTCTTGCTCGGTGATGCAACAGGCGCAGCGGCTGACAACAATCCAGACCAAAAGTTTGCCATTGTTGACTTCGCATATGATCCAGCCAAAGACAACGTGCTTGGCTTGTTGTTTGCAACAGATCAGGCAGCATTTGTTGCTGGTTACGCAGCAGCAGGCGCAACCGAAACAGGCGTTGTAGGAACGTTTGGTGGTATTCAAATTCCGCCTGTAACGGTCTTCATGGATGGCTTCGCGCTCGGCGTGCAGTACTATAATGAGCAAAACGGCACCGATGTTCAAGTAATTGGCTGGGATCCAGCAGCGCAGACGGGTCTATTCGCTGGCAACTTTGAAAGCACCGACGACGGTCGCTCATTGGGTGAGAGCCTGATGGACGAAGGCGCAGACATCATCATGCCTGTTGCTGGTCCCGTTGGACTCGGTACTGCCGCAGCGGCGCAAGAGCGTGGCGGTGTCCAGATCATCGGCGTAGATACCGATTGGACAGTTAGTTCAAGCGAATACGCTGACATCATTTTCACTTCTGTCTTGAAGAATATGGATGTTGCCGTTTATGCAGCTGCTGAAACGGTTAACAACGACGCATTCTCTGGCGGTGCCTATCTTGGCACGTTGGCAAATGGTGGTGTTGGTGTCGCTATGGATAACTTGGGCGATATGGAAGATGCGCTCATGGGTGTCATTGACGGCATTATTGCTGGCGACATCATGACCAGCCCATCTGGCGAAATGTTGGAAGGTGATGAAGGCGCACTCGATGGCGGCGATGATGAAGGTGAGACGATGGAGCTAGCTCCTGTCAACGTCTGCCAAGTTACCGATGCTGGCGGTATTGATGATCGCAGCTTCAACGCAAAAGCATGGATCGGCGCACAAGAAGGTGCGGAAATGACAGGCGGCGAAGCACAATTCCTTGAAAGCCAACAACAAACAGATTACGAGCGCAACATCAACGCATTCATTGAAGAAGAGTGCGATTTGATCGTGACAGTGGGATTCTTGTTGGGTGACGCCACTGGTGCAGCGGCTGACAACAATCCAGACCAAAAGTTTGCCATTGTTGACTTCGCATATGACCCAGCCAAAGACAACGTGCTTGGCTTGTTGTTTGCAACTGACCAAGCGGCATTTGTCGCTGGTTATGCAGCAGCAGGAGCCACCGAAACGGGCGTTGTGGGTACGTTTGGTGGTATCCAGATTCCGCCTGTGACCGTCTTTATGGATGGGTTCGCGCTCGGCGTGCAGTATTACAATGAGCAGAACGGCACCGATGTCCAAGTAATCGGTTGGGACCCCGCAGAACAGACGGGTCTGTTCGCTGGTAACTTTGAAAGCACCGACGACGGTCGCTCATTGGGTGAGAGCCTGATGGACGAAGGCGCAGACATCATTATGCCAGTTGCTGGCCCCGTTGGACTCGGCACTGCTGCTGCTGCACAGGAGCGTGGCGACGTTTGGATCGTTGGCGTGGACACAGACTGGACGATCACCTCTAGCGAGTATGCAGACATCATCTTGACTTCTGTGTTGAAAAACATGGACGTGTCTGTGCGTGATGCGGCAATTGCCGTAGCCGATGGTAGTTACACAGGTGGTGCCGCGTTTGGTACGCTCGAAAATGGTGGCGTTGGAATCTCGATGGACAAGCTGGCCGACATGGAAGCTGAGCTCGCCGAGATCACAGAAATGATCATCGCTGGTGACATTTCAACCAGCCCCTAATCAGTTAATACAACAATCCGTTGTGAATTTAGGCAACGGTGTATTAAGCTAATTGAAAAGGCATGTAGATTCGTCTACATGCCTTTTTTGTTGCCTATTTTGCTGTCATGTGCGCAACTTTGCATATAGCAATTTGCAACGTATGGCTGTGTATTGCGTGATGAGGTGAATGGAAATACGGATAAGTAGAGCGAGATTTATGCTATGGGTTGACATCCTGCGCTACTGAACCTTATTATGGCGCGCGTTGGGTGGTGTACACTGCTTACGCGAGTCGAAACACAGTAATCTGCGCAGCCGCCAAACATATTTTCATGTTAAATAGCGGTTGATGACAGTCAGTTGTGCTCGCAGATCGGCCGATTGTTGCGTGGCTCCCATACGCTCATAATCCTTAATTGCCGCACTGATTTCATCTGCATTTTCTTGCAACACGCCGCGCATCTCCGCTTCACTCAGCTCCTTGCGTGGTCGGCTGTTAGCGCGTGAGCTGGTATGGGAAAGCGTTTCAATCGCCAACATTTGCCGACGATCCCCCACGTCGACCGCTGCGGCATTGTCTAATTCCCCTATCAACATTCTGAT
The DNA here is from genome assembly GCA_030425205.1 of Anaerolineae bacterium. Lineage (GTDB taxonomy): Bacteria > Chloroflexota > Anaerolineae > Promineifilales > Promineifilaceae > CALECP01. The sequence goes on along the minus strand of JAUIAP010000012.1, from coordinate 98,035 downwards.
TACCAGCGTAGCTGTCTGATTGCGCTCTTTGCGTGCTGTTAACAAGTCTGCTTTCAATGTTTCATAAAGTGTCATTTGTCTTACTCGTTTAATTTATTACCAACAGCTTTGAAGGTTAGCAGGAAAAAGGCAGTTTGGGAACTCCCCAACCCACACAGCGCACGCATTGCCAGCGTTAAGGGCGACTCTCGCGAACCAATTGCGTCTAGCAACGAATCACGGATAGCGAAAATTAATCGTTCATCACAAATACATTGACGGGGATGACATCGGCCGAAACATGCTATTCTTCCCTATTCTATGAACAATCATGGCAACGACAAGAGTAACTCAATGACCCCCAATCTGACCCGACAACTGGTTATTTACTCCTCATGGGATTGGCTGCGCCCCCTTAAAGAAATCCATCAACTTCAATCAACCGCGCATGATGCTGCGAACGAACGGGTATAAAAATGGCAGTGCCAAGATTTCTTCACCGTACTAAAAACACACAGCCTCGTCCCGTCAAAGCTGGCTTTAACACCTTTGATGGTGTTTTCTTGCCTACCTTGCTCACCATTCTCGGCGCCGTTATGTACCTGCGAACGGGCTGGGTGGTCGGCAACGCAGGGCTACTCGGCGGCTTGCTGATAATCACTTTTGCCAACGTTATCACCTTCTGTACGGGGCTGTCGATCTCCTCTATCGCCACCAACATCCGCGTCGGGGCAGGAGGCAGCTTCTCCATTATCAGTCAATCGCTCGGTCTGGAAGTGGGTGGCAGCGTCAATCTTCCCTTTTATCTTGCACAGGCTATTTCGGTTGCATTCTATATCTTCGCCTTTGCCGAAGGCTGGCAAACGATTTTCCCAACCCATCCCATTATCCTAATTCTACTCGGCGCGTATGCCGTCTGTTTCTTTATCGCCTTTGCCAGTGTCGGGTTGGCCGCCAAAATCCGCTATCCGATTTTGCTGATCGTCAGCTTTTCTCTCATTGCCGCATTCTTAGGCGCAACAGGCTACTTTCGTAGTGAGCCACTGAATACACCGCATTTATGGGGCGATTTTGGCACGGCCACTTTTTGGCAAGTGTTTGCCGTCTTCTTTCCAGCCGTGACGGGTGTACTGGCGGGAGTCAATCTCTCTGGCACGCTCAAAAGCCCTCGCCGTAGCATCCCAAAAGGGACGATTGGGGCAATTGTCGTCAGCTATGTCATCTACATGATACTGGCTTACTGGACTTCACTTGTGGCAACCCCACAGGAGCTGGTTAGTAACTTCACGATTATGGTGGATAAGGCGGCCTATGGATGGGCAATTCAAGCGGGGATTTTGGCCGCCACTTTTTCGGCCGCGCTCAACTCGCTCGTCGGCGCACCACGTATTTTGCAAGCGATGGCCGCGCATGATGTCGTCCCACAAGGCGCCCTCTTTGCGCGTGAGACAAAAGGGGGCGAGCCACGTAATGCGCTCTATCTTACGGGCGCAATCGGGATCGCCACGATTGTGTTTGGATTGAGCGGCGGTGGACTGAACAGCATCGCCCCGCTGATGACGATGTTTTTTCTGATCACGTATGCCGTTCTCAATGCCGTTGTCGTGTTGGAGCAGTCGCTCAAGTTGACCAGTTTTCGTCCCCATTTTCGCATCCATCGCATCATTCCCATCATCGGACTGCTTGGCTCGATTGTCGCCATGCTGCTGATTAACCCAATTTTCTTTATGGTTGCACTCGTTGTGATTGTGGCATTGTATGAGTTCTTATCGTTGCGTCATTTGACGGCACCGTGGAGCGATGTTCGCAGTGGTATGTTTATCACGATGGCCGAGTGGGCGGCGCGGCGTGTGCTAAGTTTGCCATCGGGACAAGATCGGGCGTGGAAGCCCGCGCTGCTGGTTCCCGTGCAGTCGATTACGGCGTTGCGCTACAGCTATCGCTTTCTGGAGGCGATAACGATTCCAAACGGGACACTACACATTTTGGGCTGTTACGAAGAGGGGCAACGCGCCCAGATGGAGGCATTGTTGCCCTTTCAGCAAGCGTTCGCCAGTGATGGCGTTTTTGCGCGGGTAGCATTAGTTGAGGCACGTCGTTTTCGCTATACTTTGCAAACGGCGATGGAGGTGTTTGCAAGTGCCTTTTTTCGGCCGAATATCCTCTTCTTCCCCGTTCAATCCGATACGCCCCAAGAGAAACTTCAATTTATCCTCGACCATGCCGCCGAAAATGAGATGGGCGCGATCCTCTACTTTGATAACCCTGATACCGCACTGGGGCGCGAACAGGTCATCAACGTCTGGATACGCGAACAAAGCCCCCAGTGGGAGGTTGGCTTACGTCTAAGCAATCTCGATTTGGCATTACTGCTGGCGTATCAACTGGCGCGGAATTGGCATGGCGAGATTAACCTATTGACCATCGTGAAGCGAGAGGAAGACATTGCGGCAGGAGAGGAATTTATGCGGCAGTTGATCGATTTCGGCCGAATGCCGCGCACGACCACCTACATAGTAAAGTGTGGCAAATTGCAAGAGTTTCTACCCGATGCGCCACAAGCTGACCTCAACATCTTTGGTCTGCTCGCCGATGTCAACCTGCCTACCATGTCCCAACTATGCGAGACGACAGACTCTTCTTGTATTTTTGTGCGCGATTCGGGTTACGAAAGTGCGATGGTTTAGGGTTCCACAACTTACCGCACCTGCGGTACATAATAAATTCAAACTTAGGAAGTACACAATGCAGACATTTTGGAGAGGCGTCCCACAAATGTATCGCTACATGTTGGGCGGTTTTATCCTTGCGCTGAATGCGGGATATGTCAACGTCGTTGCCCTGCTCAGTTCATATAAGCTACCCGTTAGTCACATGACCGGTATCACCAGCAATCTTAGCATTAGCTTGGTACACAATCGGGGCAGCTGGCGGCTGCTCGCCTTGTTGATTGTTTCATTCGTGGCAGGCAGCGTCGTTAGCGGATTAACGATTGAATCGATGGAATTGCGCTTTGGCCGCCGCTATGGTGTTTTGTTGATCCTGGAGAGTGCGCTACTGCTCGCTGCGATAACGCCATTGACTCAGGAGAGATGGTATGGTCTGTGTCTCTTGGCGTTGAGCTGCGGCTTGCAAAACGGTATGGTTGCCACCTACTCAAAGGCGATCGTACGTACCTCTCACTTGACCGGATTGCTGACCGATTTTGGTATTCTGATTGGGCAGCGACTTGCGGGGCGGCAGCCGGAGCCATGGCGTTGGCATATGCATGTCGCGCTGTTCATGGGATTTTTGAGCGGTGGCGTGCTTGGGACTTGGCTGTTTGATGTGGTTGGCTTGCAATCTCTGCTGGTGTGCGCGGCATTAACGGCCAGCGTCGGTTTTGGCTATTGGCTGTGGCGGCAGAGACGAGCGCACTATTGGCTGATTGGACAGGAAAACTGAGCAAAATCATCAGCTAATTGTGGGAAACACGGGTTAAGTTCAGTTCGCTGGAAAAGCTAAATTACCGTCAGCACGTGCTGGATTGCAGTCGCTAAACCCAATACAATGTGGCGATGGCGACGCTCAAACTGTTTACGCTCGGCACATTGAGCATCACAGTTGATGATGTTCCGTTGGCGCGTCTGACCAACCAAAAAGCGCAAGCGCTACTCGTCTACCTCCTCTGTCAGCGCGACGCGCTTTTTTCCCGCGACCACCTGCAAACGCTGTTGTGGAGCGACAAACCGTTGCGTAAGGGGCGCAACAGCTTGCGGCAAACGCTCTATCATCTACAGCAAACGTTGCCACCCGACACCCTGATTTTGGAACAGTTGAATATCGGATTTAATCGAGCGTGCGATCACTGGTTTGATATTGACCACGCACAGGTCGATCCCGCCTATTATCGCGGCGAATTCTTGCAGGGGTTTGTGTTGCGTGGGGCCGATGTGTGGGATGAGTGGTTGGCGATACAGCGGGAGTCGGTTTCGGCCGATCTCATCCAAAAGTGGGAACAATCGGCCGAAAATCACCCCAATCCGATCCCGCTCTTGCAGCGCGTCATTGCCCTCAACCCCTATCGTGAACAGCCACACCGTCGCCTGATGGCACTGCACCTCCGCAACGGCGACCGTGCCGCTGCAATCGCCCAATATGAAACGCTGGCCGCACTGTTGGCCGACGAAATCGGCGTCGAGCCAGCGGCCGAAACCCAAGCACTCTACCGTCGGGCGATGACGGCCGCGCCCGCTCACAACCTGCCTCATCCCGCAACGTTAACGCCGTTTATCGGCCGAACCCAAGCGTTAAGCGATCTACAAACGCTCTTGCGTGACGCACAAACGCGCCTTATCACGCTGTTAGGTCTGGGGGGTGTTGGCAAGACACGCCTTGCTCTGACCTGCGCCGCTGCCAACAGCGATCACTTTGCCGATGGCGTCTGTCTTGTCGATTTGACGCACGCCGACACGTTGACGATTCCACTTGCCAATGCGCTTGGTATCCAGCTATCGGGGCAGGATTCGGCCGAAACACAACTGCTCGCCTACCTAAAAGAGCGTCATCTCCTGCTGCTGCTCGACAACTTTGAAGCGGTTCACGCCACGCCAACGCTGTCATTTATCCAACAGATATTGCGTGCCGCACCGCAAGTGACACTTTTAATCACATCCCGCGAGCGGTTGCGCCTGCATCTGGAGCAGGTCTATCGCGTTGACGGGTTAGGCGTTGAAGATGAGGCGGTCGCGTTGTTTGAGCAGGTGGCGCGGCGGGTTGAATTTCAGTTTTCGGCCGAAATTCAACCGATGCGACGTATCTGTGAACTGGTCGAAGGGATGCCGCTCGCCATCGAGTTAGCCGCTGCATGGACAAGCGATCTTTCTTGCCAATCCATCGCCGACCAGATCGCACGCGATCTTGCCATTCTGCGCTCGACCTACCACGACACCCCCGAACGCCATCACAGCCTCCGCGTCGTCTTTCAGCACACATGGCGACGACTCGATCCACACCAGCAAACGGTGTTCCGCGCCTTGACTATTCTGCACGCTGGCTTTGACGCGACGGCGGCACAGGTGATCGCGTCGGCATCGCCAGCCACGTTGCGTGCGTTGACGGATAAGGCTCTCTTGCAGCCGTTGGGAGACAATCGCTTTCGCATCCATGAGCGATTGCGCCAATTTGTCCAGACAGAATGGCAAGAGCCACACACAATCAACCTGCTGCGCGACCGCCACGCCGATTACTACAGCGATTGGCTCGCCCAACGCCGCGATCAGACGAACGGGCGTGCTGCAAAAGCGGTCTTTGCCCAATTGGATGGACGATTTGCCAACGTGGTGGCCGCGTGGCGTTGGGCCGTGCAGTCGGTCAATCGGCTGTGGATCGAACGTAATCTACCCATTTTGCCCAGCTATCTACAGGCGATGGGTCGGCAAGTTGAACTGATCGATCTGCTTGAAACGGGGATTGCGGCGGTATCGACACTGCCCACCGATGATACAAACCAGCGGTTATTGGCACGACTATTGCGCGCATTGGGGTTGACACAACGGCAAATCGGCCGATTTGTCGCCGCTGACCAATCCCTGCAACAGGCGATCCACTACGCCCAACAGATCGAGGATTTGCTCTTGACCGCCCGTTGTCGCGGCGACCACGCTGCCGTACAAGCCGAGTTGGGACAGTTAGACCGCGCCGTTTTGACTTATGATGCCCTGATCGACCTGTTTCGCCAGTTAGACAATAATCGCTATCGCCTGATCGCGCTGATTAGCAAGGGATTGATCGAGCGACGGCTGGGTGACTATCCCGCTGCCGACACGACACTGACCCATGCCGTCGCACTGGCTGAACAACTCGATTTTGCCCAACTGACGGCCAGTGCCTACAACAGCCTCGCCGCTGTCGCGCTCTCATTGGGCGAGTACGACCGTGCCTATCACAATTACACGGCCGCACGACAACTGCCGTTTGAAGATCGCGTCATGTTAGCGACGCTAGAGATCAATCTCGCCCAAGTCGCCTTGCGTCAACAGCAGCTTGCAATCGCCGCGCAACATTTGGAATCGACCGAAACCCTCGCCAGCCCTCTCGACGAAGCGGACGTACACGGCTTGTTGCAACTGAGTCGCGGTGAATTGGCAACGCTTCATGGGGATACAAAGACGGCGCAACAGGCGTTTGCCGAGAGTGCGGCGATTTTTGAACGGCTCAACAATTTGCGCTTTGGGTCAGAGGCACAACTTTGGTTGGGGCGGTTGGCAGCGGATGCGGGAGAATTTGGCGCGGCGTTTGGTTATTTGGAAAAGGGGTTGCGGTGGGCGGAGGGACTTTCGGCCGAAAGCCTCGCCATCCAATGCGAACGCGCCATCACCCACCTCCGCCAACAGACGACCAATCCCGCCCCCCACCGTGCCACCCTCCAAGCGATCATTGCCAACCCCGCGACCCACCACCACATTCGCCAACGCGCCGCACAGTTTCTCTAAGGCAATTTCTGAATCAGATCATGAAAAACTCAAAAACTGAGTTTCTGCCAGAAACTCAGTTTTTCAGGGTCAGGGTGTTAAGGTAACCGCTCCCTGACTATCTACTCATCGCCAAACAAGTCTTCCATCGTCAACTCTTTGCGCTTGACCTTATTGCTTTGCGTTTCGTTGTTGATGATCCCGCGAAAATCGGTGTCGCGTAACTCCTCACCCCCCATATCACGGTTCGCCTTGAGTAGCTCGTCGCGCCGCTTCTGACTGATTTCCCCTTTGTTAAATGCGTCATTCACGGTGCGCTCGTTCTCGCTGCGAATATCTTTTTGCAGTTGTTTCTGCTTCTTATCGATCATCTCCACCGACTCTTTCTTGCGTAACTCATCAGATCGCTTCTTCAAGTAATCCTTGAGTTCCTGCTGATACTTCTGCTCATCCGCCTTGTACTTCTCGTAATCCTTAACCGCCTCCTCGTAATCCTTCTGGTCTTTATACTTCTTGACCTGCTCCTTATCCTGTTCAAGATTACGCTTGCGCGTCTTTTCGAGCGGTGGATTTTTCTTCGAGTTGGGCGGTGGCGGGTTACTCTTATCGACCTGATTCGGTTTGGGCGCGCGCGTATTGCTCATAATATCGACCAATTTCTGTGCCTTTTCCTCTTCTGAGAGACAGGGATCGTCGATAACGGCATTGATCGCATTTTGCATGGCGACCCCACCCGCAACGCGCTGTTCGGTACTGAGGGCAAGTGCCAACGCCATTAATGTGGCGCGTCCCTTTTCACCCGCTTGCAACAACCCCTTCACTTTGGCGAGATTCTGTAAGTTCGCGCCGGGCAGGAAGAACGATTGGGCAAATCCGAATATCTCACCAGCCGTACGGAAGCCGCCCGTGTGGTTTTTGGTGGCGTGTTCGCCGTAAATGCTCTCGCGCAAGCTGTCGGTGAGGCCAAAGGTGAGCTGCGATGATTGCCCAGAGAAGAACGAATCGGCCGCATTGGTCACCGCGTTATCGGTCAAGAAAATCGTCGCGTCGAGGGCAAAGTTGGCGATCCGATCCATAAAGCCCGGCGTGACGGGTTTGCGCGTCGGCTGGACATTGTTGGCGAGGGCTTGCTGTTTGGCCTGTTTGATGCCGCGTGCAATGGCCGACATCGTGCCGGGATTTGTGCCAAATGGGTCGCGGTCGTTGACGCTATCGTTGGCGGCATAGCGATAGAGATTGGTGTCGCCACCGTTAAAGCCGAGTTTGTCTTGCGAGATAAATCGGCCGATCCCGCCATCATAGTAGCGCGTCCGATAGTGATACAACCCCGATTCTGTATCGCGTTCGCGGCCTGTAAAGCCCCAGCGGGTTTGTTCGGCCGAATTTGATTGTGTCGTGATGTTGCCGAAGCTGTCATAGTGAATCTGATTGAGCAGACCACCCCCGCTATCCAGCACATCGCTGATCGAGCCGTTGACCTCTGCCAACAGCCAGCGCACACCGTCAACCCGTTCATCCGACAACACCATATCGACCTGTGGCGCATAGAGATAGCGGTTGGTGATGTTGCCCACCGCATCGAGAACGAGCGTCAAATTTGCGCCATCATGGCCGTAATGTTCTGTGATCCCGTTGACCGTTTTGCTGATGCGATGGTTGAACACGTCATAGCTGTAGCTGACCGTCTGGACAACTGCCCCGCCGCCATCTTTGCTGACCACGCTAACGAGACGATTGAGATGATCCCATGTGTATGCCAGCGACGCACCGCTCCCAACCGCCGTTTTGCGCGTCAAGTTGCCTTCTGCGTCGTACTCATAGTCGAATGCGCCATCGCTGGTTAAGCGGTTATCCTGCCCGATGGTGTGATTTGCCAGCGTGCGGTTGCCGTTGTTGTCATAGCTGTAGTTTTCATCCGCTTGGAAGGCGTGTGTCGCCGAAGTCACCTGATCTGCGCCGTCATAACCGTAAGTTGACTGCCCCGCTTCGGTCGTCTTGCTGGTGATGCGGTTGTCGGCATCGTAGGCATAGCTGAAGGAGCGCACCGTGCGGGCGGGTGTTGTGTGGCGCACTTCGCTGATGAAGTCATCGGCCGCAAAGCTGTAACTGGTCGCAACAGCCAGCGTGCCGTTGTGGAAACGCGCCAGTTGGGTCATGCGCCCATTGGCATCATACGCCATCTCGATCTGTTGGGTGACTGCGCTCTGCTGCAACTGGCGCGTCATCTGTTCTAATTCGTCATAGACAAAGTCGGTCGTACTTGTGTTGACATTGCCGACCATCTCAAAGCGGCGCACGACATTGCCAACGGCATCATAGACATAGCTGTAGCGAATATCGGGGGAGCCTGTCGTATAGCGGCCGATCACCGTCGTCCCATCTCCCCGCGCATCAAACCCCAGCGTGTAGTGCGACTGGGCATCTTGCGCCCCGATCAGTTGGCTGGCGGCATCATAACTCATGCTGCGGGTCGCGCCGCTGTTTGTCTCCGTTTCCAGCGTCAAGCGGCGCAAGCTGTCATATGTGAAGCTAAAATCATTGCCGTTACGATCCACATAGCGCGTTAACTTGCCATCGGCCGCATAGCTCCATGTGCGCGTGTCGCCCAGTTGGTTTGTCTGGGTCAATGGGCGATCCAGCGCGTCATACGTCCATGTTGTCGTGTTATTGAGCGCGTCGGTGAGCGTCAGCAGATTGCCAAGCAGATCGTAGGTGTAGCTGACCGATTCGCCATTCGGCCGATTTAACGCCACCACCCGATAGAGGCGATCAAAGACCTGCTCTGTGCGATTGCCCAGCGGGTCGATCTCGGCCAGCATGTTGCCCGCCGCGTCGAGTTCATAGGTCGTTTGTTGGCCGTCGCGGTCGATTCGGCCGATGATCCGCTCCGCCGCATCGTAAATCAATGTCGTCGCGTTGCCAAAGCCGTCAATCTCACGCAGCGTGTTCAAATTGCCGTCATATTCATAACCAAACGTCGAGCCGTCGGGGTACAAGATCTGCGTCACCAAGTCAAACGGATCAAACGTGTACTGTGTCGTCATCCCACGCGGATCGGTCACAGCCAGCACGTTGTCGTTGTCGTCATAGCGATATTCTGACCGCTTGCCCAACGGATCGATCACGGCGGTGCGCCGATTCAGCCCGTCATATTCATACTGATAGGTGCGTGCCAACTCGTCCGTTTGCGCCAGCAGTTGGTCAAACGCATCGTATTGCAACGTCACCGTTCCGCCCAGCGCGTCCGTCGTCTCAACCAAGCGATCTAGCGTGTCATACGCCATCTCGACGACCTGCCCGACCTCGTCCGTTGCCATAATCAGGTTGTCCGCTAGGTCATACGAAATCGTCGCCACGTTGCCGAGCGCGTCGGTCGTTTGGGTCACGCGCTCGTGTGCATCGTAGACCATGCGCTTTGTGCGGCCGAGTGCATCGGTCGTCGTGACGGGATCACCGGCCAGCGTGTAGGTGACGGTTGTGAGCTTGTTCAACTCGTCGCATGAGTCGTTCATGCGCGTGCGGCGGTCGAGCGCATCATACGTAAAACAGGTCGCTACTCCCGTCGGGTCAGTCGTGCGCGTGATGTTGCCCACCGCGTCATAGGCGAATTGCAGGGTCAAATTCAGCCCCCCAGCATCGCTGATATTGGCAACTTCACGGCCGAAATGGTCATAGACAAAGCGACGCACCGCCCCCAACGGATTGGTAATCGTCAACTGTCGCCCATCTTCATTGTAGGTGTAGGTCGTCACGTTGCCCGCCGCATCAATCGTCTGTTGCAAACGGTCGTTGGCATCGTACAGGCTGCGCTCTTGGTTGCCGTTGTAATCTTGTGAAAGCGTCTCGTTGCGGTTCAGGTCATAGCCAAACAGCAGCGTGCGCGTCGTGCCATCATCCCCACTTTCGCGGATGCGCGTCACGTCATCGAGCGCGTTGTAGGTGTATTCGGTCGTCAGCACCTGCCCATCATGCCCCGTCAGCGTCAGCGCAAGCGCGTTATCCCCATTGTCATAGCTGTAGGTCGTGATGGAGCCGATTGGGTCGGTCTCGCTGTTCAAGCGGTTGCGGAGATCGCGGGTTTGCGTCGTCGTGCGGGCTTGCGCTGTGCCAGCATATTCAATCGCCGTTAACGCATAGCCCGCCGCATCAAATTGGCGGAAGACAAACGAGCGTTGCAACGCGCCGCCACAATCCTCGATGCGCTCCGTCAGCAGACCTGGCACGGGGGTCACGCCAGCGACAAATAGCGTGTTCGCCTCGCTGGGGTCGCCCGTCGTGTAAACCATGCACGTCGCCACGCCACGCACATCGACTGTGCGCGTGACCTGTCCCGCCGCATTGTACTCGAAACTTTCGACGGGATTGACCAATGCGCGACCCGCCTCCCCATCTTCAACGGCGGGATAGATGACCTGCACAACATTGCCAGCCTCCCCTTGCCCCACTTCGTAATCAAAGACCATCGTGGTTGTGCGGCCGAGTGCGTCGGTCGTCGTCTTGCGCCGATTGAAGCGTGGTTCGTAGGTGTGGGTCGTGACGAGGATGCGGGCTGGGTCGCGCTGTTCGGCCGATAATTCACACTGATCGGGTGCAATTAACGTTTCACTCGTCATCTGGTTGAAATCGTCGTAGCTGAACTCGCTGCAAATTCCCGATGGGAAGGTGATTTTGGTCACGTTGTCGCGTTCGTCGCGCACCGTCACCGTCTCATTGCCAAACGCATCGCTGAAGTTGGTCGGTGCGCCAAACGCATTGGTGGCAAATTCAAACGAGCGACCGTTGATCTGTTGGGTCGAGCGGATATCGGCCGCCTGCGGCAACGCTGGATTGGGCGCGGCAGGATCACCCGCTGCCAGCCCGTTGACCACCTGCCCATCTGTGACGGCTGGGGCAAAGTCGTGGACTTCCTGCACGGTGCTAAATGTGCCACTCACGGGGTCGTAGATTTCACGCGGTGGCAAGATCGACTGGGTAATTCGGCCGATTGCATCATACACATACGCCGTCGTGTTCCCACGCGCATCCGTCTTGTGCGTCATGTTGTGCGTCGCCCCATACGCAAATGTCATTGGCGCGGAGAGACCCGGCTCTTGCAGTGAGACGAGATCGCCGTTCTTGTCGATGGTGAGGGTGGTTTCGCGGTTGGCGGGGTCGGTGATGTGGATTGTGGATTGCGTATTGCGTATTGCGTTCGTAGATGACGCACCACGCACCACGTCATAGGTGAAGGTCCACACCCAGTCTGCCACCCCTCGACCACTTGCTACAAACTCCAACGTTGCGAGCGAGTTGTTCGCATTGTAGTTGTAGCGGATTTCGTTGCCGTTGGTGTCGCGGGTGGTGGTGTGTAGGCCGTCGCTGTTGAAGATGACGAGTGAGCCGTCGGGGTAGTGGCGCGTAAAGCTGCCCGTCGTTTCATCGCGGATCAAGAGGGTCGTATCATGTGGGGTGCGGTTGACCGCCGTGTTACCAGCGTTGTCACCGTTGGTCAGGAATGGCGTAATCAGCACCAACGCGCCGCCCTGAATCACTTCGCCGTCGCCAAGCGGATTGGCGGGGTGGAATGGCCCGTTGGGGCTGCCCCAGAAGTTGAGGCGCATGTCGATCTCAGTCGCGCTAAAGTTGCTGACGGCAGTGGTGCTGTTATTGTCGAAGCTGTTGGCACGCGCAAAGAAGGTTGGCACCGTGCCATTGACCTGAATGGCGCGTTCGTTGTCGTGGAAGTTGTTTTTGTAGAGGCTGACACGGCTATCGGTGGTGTGCAGGCCGCGCACGGCACGGCTAATGTCGGCATGTGCCAGCTCGACGGCTGCGCCATTACGTGCGACGATACCGTTCCAGTTGATTTGGCTGGAGCCGACAAAGGTTATCGGCCGATCCACCTCTCCAACCGCTGTCAACGTCCCCCCATCCACAAACAAATCGACCAATTGCCGCATCAACAGTGTCACCCCTGCGGCAATGGTCATCTCGCTCCGCACCGTCACATCAAACAAGAACTCAAACTGATTGAGATTGCCGACGGGCGCAATGGTCACGTCGTCGTTGATGACGCTATTGGCCAACGTGATACGCTGGTTGTTGTCGTCGCTAAACAAGTTTGTGCCGCTGATGCGCGGCAAGAGTCCCGTCGGCATTTTGATGTGTTTGTCATTTTGGATCAGAATGTTGTTCTCAAACGTCAAATCCATTGCCCCCCCATCGACCAAAATCAGGCCGTGACTTGGGTTGGCATTGGGCAGATCATCGTCGCTGATAATCGTCCCCTGCACGTTGGCGGTGCTGTTTTCAATATATAGGGCGGCATCGTCAAAGCCTGACGTGTCCCCGTTGCGGAAAAATGTGCTGTTGCTCACATTGAGCGTGCCATTGACGACGGCAAGCGCGGCGTTGGTGTTTTTGCCCGGTATGGTCATTTGTCCCGCAAAACGCAGCGTGGTGAAGGTGAGATCGGCCGATCCGCCATCGACAAACACCCCACCCCATTCACCCGTTGATCCCCCATCCGTCTGCGAGGTCAAAATCACGTTCTGCGTCTCCGTCCCCGTCGCCACCAACCGACCGCGTACGATCACATCGGCGTTGCTATTTTGCGCTTGTAGTAGCGTTCCCGCCGTCAGCGACAGCGTTGTCCCAGTCGCAATGGTCAATGTGCCAAAGGTGTGGAATGCGGCCAGACCAATGTAGGGAGAAATCGTCAAATCATCGCTCAACGTCGCACCCGTCAGTTCGATACGTGCATTGGGCAAGTTGGTCACAAAGTTGTTGTCATCCGTCACCCCTGCCAACTGAGAAAACGGCACGCGCAAGGGGTTGATGCGGTGAATGATGGTCGAATCGTTGAGGGCAAACGCGCCACTACCCAACACCTCCACCCCACGACGCGGGTTGGCGGTGAACAGGTCATTGTTGATAACGGTGCGTTCGATCAACGTGTCGCTATTCTCACTGAGGACAACGGCATCATCGCGCAGATCGGTGTCGTTATTTTGTAACAGCAAACTATCGCGCAGGTGTAATGTCCCCCCGTTACGCACGGCGATAGCGGCGTTGCGGCTAATGTCGTGCAGTTGGACACTCCCTGCAAAGCGGATGGTCGTGAAGGCGAGATCGGCCGAACCCCCATCGACCAAAATCCCGCGCCACTCCGCGCCCCCGTTGTTCGTCGGGTCGTTATCATCTGACGTCAAGATGACAGGGTTGCCGTCCGCCCCTGCTGTCGTCAAACGCCCCTGCACCGTCAGCAAATTGCTGCTGCTACGCGCCTCTAGCTGCACGCCAGCCGTCACGGTGACATGCTGCCCCGCACCAATTGTCACGTTTTGGTCGTAGTTGAAGGTGTTGAGCGTCCCCACAGTTGCAATGGTCACATCGTCGCTGATGGTGCTATTCAATATCCGCACCATGTCGCGCCCGCTGCCGTCTGTCGTGATGGCGGGCAGTTGATCGAGCAGATCCCACTGGGTCGCCAGCGGATAGCGGCTGCTGTTGGTGACGGTCAGGCCATTGGTCGCCGTGATGGTCGTCGCGTTGCCCACGATGTCGAGTGCCGCGCGATCTTCATTGCCCGGACTGCTGCATTGATCGAGCGTGACGGCGTTGACAGTCACCTGACTATTACTGATGTGTAGACAGGCATCGGGGTCGTTGTTGAAGTTGAGCGAGTCAAAGATCAGCGTCTCGCTCAGAACGGCACTGCTGTCCACAATCGCAAGTGCGGCTTCGCGTCCCAATGTGCCAGCCGTCTGCCCCGCAAAACGAATTTGTGTATGGTGTAGCGTCGCATGACCACCATTTTGCACACGAATGCCACCCCACGCGGGGTTCGTATTGTCGTTTTGTGAGGTAAAGATGACGGGCGCACCCGCTGTCCCCTGCGCCAGCAACGTGCCATCGATAAAGATCGAATCAAAGACGGTCGATGTCCCATGCACGTTGACCACCACCCCCGCCTCAACGGTCAGGGTCGCCGTCGCCGCAATCGTGATGTCGTTCAGAACGCGATAGGGGCTGTTGGCGAGCGTCCATGTTGTGTCGGTGAGGATGTCGGTGGTGATGTCGGTGGAAGGGATTGACGATTGACGATTGACGATTGACGATTGATCGGCCGATTGTGCGTCTGGCTCCAAAACAAAATTGTCACTCTCTGTCAAAGCTTCTTCGCTCTCTGTCAACTGTTCACTGCCTTCCCCACTTCCCACGTCCCACTCACCACTTCCCACGCCTAACTCTTCCCGTCCAAGCGTCCGCACAGTCGGTGAGTCGGCGAGGCGGTTGAAGGCGGGCATGAGGTATTCGGTCAGAACTTGGTCGCCGTCATCGATTAGGACGGAGCCATCTTCGGCCGAAAACAGCCGCTGCACATCCGCCACCTGCCACCCCTGCCCATAATGTGTTTCGGGATCACCACCCAGCAGCACCGTGCCGACGATCACATTGTCGATAAAGCCGTTCGTTGTCACCCCTGTTGGGCGCGTTAGGTCGGGCGGCCCTCCAAAGCGACCGTTGAGCGAGAAGAAAAATTGGGCAGCATACGGGATGCGTGTCTTGACGGTGTAGCGGTAGATTCCCGGTGGCATTTGGCGATCTTGTGCGTCGCGGCCGTCCCAGAAGAAGCGGAATCGGCCGATTTCACCATCCTGTTCAATCTCGTTAACGGCAAAGCTAAACTGCTCCGTACTTTCTCCCTCGATAAACAGTTCAGCCATAATCAGGTCAAACTCACCTAACCCAACCTCGCTCAACGCCTCGATTTTTAGCCCGATGTCGATCACGCCATTGGGGTTGGCGCGTGTCGAATCATAAAGCATTGTCACCCCCATCGGCTCATCCAGCACGTTGACCGTCGGCAATTGAAATTCCTGTCGCAACGCGCCCGACGCGATTTCGATCTGGCTTGAATCACAATCTGCCTTGCAGTTGTCGCCCGGTTTGGCTGTCTCATCGCTGCCGCTGACATCGGCCGTTGCGTTGCTCACGGGGTCGTTGGGGTCAAAGTTGGAGAAGTGTGTCACCTGCATGACGAGCCATTCGCCCGTTGGGTCAATCGTCGCGTGTCCCGCATGTTCCCAAACTTGCAACGTCTGATTCCAGTAGCCCAGCGGAACTTGATCCCCCGCTGGGAAGCCGCGATCATTTTTGAGCATGACCGTGATCGGCTGCGTAAAGGTGATTTCGGCCGCACCGCTCAGATTAAACGCATACGTCTCACCCGTGCCGGGTGGCAGCTCGCCCGATGGCAAAAACTGCACTTGATCAAACTGCGTGGCGCGGATGTCGATCTGCTGTGTTCCCGTCAATGCCCCTGCTGGTACGGCAAGCTGCATCTGTCCATCGCTGCTGGTGTGTTGACAGCCGCCGCTGTCGCATGGGGTGACGGCCGCATCGAGTGGTGTGAGGAAAATATCGGTTGTCGGTGTCGAGCGATCCAGCACGATGTCGGTCAGCCGTTGACCATAAGTAAAGCCATCTTTCTCGACGCGCACGGCGTAGTTGCCCGTTTCCGCGACGGGAAAGGCGAAGAAGCCATCGCGCCCCGTGACGATTGTGCCGACGACCGTTTGCGCGACCTGTTGTGGTGCGCGGCTGGCTCGATGGGGCAGCCCAAATGGGGAACGGGCTGTAATCAGATCGGCTTGACGACTGCTGCGTGCCACGGGGAGCGCACCAGCGTCGATCTTCTCAAGCGTGACCATCGCGCCGCGCAAGCCCGTGCAGTTGAGCGGGTCAAATTCCTGTGTCCCCGCGCACGACGTTGAATCGTAGACGATGCCGCTGACAAAGCCTGCACCGTCCACGCGGGTCGGTGGTGTGATGGTATTGGCGTTTTGTGGCACGTAAAAGTTGGTGGCGTGTGTGCCTTGCAAGCCGTGATTGTCTTGGACGGAGACGGTCAGCGTGTACGCTTGATCTTCGCTGAGGTCGAAGTTGAGTGTGCCTGTTGCGCTGCTGCCATCGGCCGAAATCACCCCCGTCACATCACTCACGTTGCCCCCTTCATCCGTCAACGTCACCAACAATGTGTTCTCATTGACCAGACCAACGAGATCGGTGTAGTCAATCGCAATCGTCGGCCGTGTTGTGTAGACGCTTTGACGATTGGGCGGTTGATTAATGGTGATAAATGGCCCCGCGCCGTCCACTGTGACGAGACGTGTTGCGCCGCTGGTCTGTCCGACTCCATCGAGGGCGGAGACGTGGATCGGGAGTGTGCCGTCGGTGAGGGTGAGATCGGCCGAAAACACCCCACTCCCCAACGTCGCCGCCGTGCCATTGACCAAAATCTCCGTCACAGCATGTGCGTCGGCAAACGTTCCCGTCACGTTGAGCGTGCTGCCAGTTATGATGGCGTTGGCCGTTGGCGCGGTGATGGAAAGTGTAGGCGGCGCAACGTCATATTCGTTGGCGACGGTCGCAAGGTCGATCAGGTCGATTTGATTGTCTGTGTTGTAGTCGAAATCGGCCGAATAACAGCCATCCGCCACGCCACAATTCCAGACCGTCACGATCTGCTGTAAATCGTTTAGATCGACCCGTTGATCCCCATTCAAATCGGCAAAGAAGTTGCTTAAGGGGGAGCGGGGGGACGTGGTGCGTGGTGCGTGGTGCGTGGTGGTTGCGGCCGCGAAGAGTGGTTGGACTTGGATAAGGGGGAGGAAGGTTTGGCAAGCGAGTGAGGCAATGAGGAGCAGGTGAACGGTTGTTTGCCAACGGCTGATACGGGACCTGCGCCATGCTCGCACCGTCACTGCGCCCAAGCCAATCAGCAGGAGAAGCAACCCGCGCCACATCGTCGGTGTCGTTGTGGTCAGGGCGTTGAGCGTGATCGTCGTCGGAATCTGTTCGACTGTCACAATTGCCGAGATCGTGCTGGCGGTGAAGGGCGTGGGCGGCCGATTGCTGTCCGTCAGCAGTGGCGCGTCCAGCGTGATGTCACTCACGCCAATGCCGACCGCCTCAAATGTCAGCGTCAGCAGCGTGCCTGACCCCGTTGCCCCAACTTGTTCACCCGTCGTCACACAGGCAACGCGCACCGTTTGGGTCGCCACATCAGGTGTCGCGCAAACGCTCTCACGCCCCGTCGTATGCAGCATGTTGCCCGACACGACGTGACGAAACTGTACGATGGTGGGATCAAAGCCGATTGCCAATTCGATCCCGCTGATGGGATCGCTGATGTCGCTGGCTGTGATGGCAACTGTGAAGGTGTCGCCGATGTGTGGGGCGGTGGGGGAGGGATCGGCCGAAATCGTCCCACTCTTGCGTATCTGAGCAGCACTCTGCCCAACACCCAACAGCAAGACAAACGCGAACACAAGCAAAACACGTAAATGGCTCATCGTTGCTCCTTTTGGCGCGTGGCGATAAAGGCGGTTGCGGCATCGAGTGAGGCGAAGTAGTGCCAGCGACCCGTCGGGATCGCCTTGACACCGACGCGCCATCCAGTCGGTTCGCGCCAAAGTCGCAAGAGATAAGACCGCAAATCGTCACGCATTTCTGTTTTTACATCCATGACGACAGCGTACAGAAGGGGGCGTTATTCTGCTGTTATTTTGGGATTGTTCGATTTTTTCAGTGAAACGGTGGTTTGGCTAGAAAACCGCAACCCTTGCACGATAAGCGTGCACTTGGCTGTCGGTTGTTCGTCGGCAGCTTGCTCGTTGCGCTGGCCCAAGTTGAAGCGTTTTGGAAGCGTTTTGTGTGGATGATGGCAGTATGACACGACAAACCTCACCAACCTACCGCATTTTGCTGGGCCGTTACCAAGCAGACGCACCGAGATGACACTTTGCGCTGCGGGCTTTTCGGCCGATTCCCTGCGCAAAATTTTGGCGATTTGGAAGGGTTTGTCATGTGCTTACAGATAATGATGGTGAGCAGCGAGGTCAAAAAGCTGCAACGCTCTTAGCGGGGCTATGTTTTGCGATGATCACGGGAATCATTGGCTACCTTTGTCCACGACGATCATGTAAGATTGGTATTAACGAAAACAGGCACAAACGCGGTACAGCTTCTCCGTATCGCATCTTTTATTTGCTGTGTCCCCCGCTAGGAAAAACAAAATATAGCACCACATGCGCTCAGCGGCTTCGGCCGGCTGCCGGCGCACATTTCGGCCGAAATTCGACAACCTAGAATTTCCTGTATCGTGATTCTATTCACAAAAAGGGGTATCCAAGATGAACAAACGCGCAGCTTTACAGCAAAGTAAACGAAACCGTCGGCTACTGCTACCCGTCGCAATCTTTTTTATTATTGCCCTCGCATGGCCCAAACTGCGCCCCGCCGTCTTAGGCGAGAGCGACCCAGCCGCCGCGCTCGAAGCAGCTCGCCAGCAGGTGCTTGACCGCAGCAGCTACAGCTTCAGCAGCGACATCACCCAAATCACCATCCCAGAGGCAACGTTCGAAAATCTCGGCCAAACGAGCCGCGAAGAGCGACTCTATCTGACGGGCAGCACCGACTTACGCGCCGAAGAGATGCACATGACGCTGCGCTCCGATGCGTGGCAGCAGGGCGGCAACGTGCTTGTGCCAGACAGCGGGCTTGAGATCGAGCTGGCGAATGGACAGACACGCGCTCGTCAGGGACAGGGTGAATGGGAGACGGTGGACGGCTTTACCGATGCGTTTGCGCCACAGGGTGACTTCTTGAGCTTTTTGGTCGCATCGGCCGATGTGTCCGCCCATCCCCCCGAAACGCGCAGCGGCATCACCTTCACCCGCTACAGCTTTGAGATCGATGGCCCCACCTTCGCCAGCCATGCACGCAAACAGCTGGAACAGCAACTGCGTGCCAGCGGTGAGCTGCCGGGCGGCATGGAGCTGCAAGTATCACCCGCCTACGTCGGCATGACCGGGACGGGCGAGCTGTGGGTGGGTGAAGACGGCTTGCCGCTGCGCCAAATTCTCAACCTGCGTTTCCCAGCCGAAAACGGTCAACGGGTCGCCGCCCAAATCCAAACCGACTTTTCGCAATATGGCGAGACCGCATTGGCACGCTGGGGGGTCAGTTCGGCCGATCTCAGCGCATTCCTCAACGCAATCCAAGCCCCTGCTCTACAACTGGGCAGCACGCTGATCTTTGTCGGCAGCCTCTACTACTTCCGCCGCTCGCGCAAGCTCGAACACGCCGTCGCGTGGGTGCTTGTCGCCAGCATGGTGCTTTCTCCCATTCTGCAACTGATTGCTCCGACCCGCGTCCTGCACGCGCAAGAGATACAGCAAGCAGAACGAGAGGACGCCGAAGCGCAGCGCGAAGAGGAAGAGACACTGCGCGACCTCTACACCGACGACACCTTTGACCCGCTTGCCGACCCCCTCGCGCCAAAAACGCCCAGTCCGCTCGATGCACCACTCACAATCACCGCAGACGGTGCGCCGCAAACGGTGGGCGATAGCCTCGACCAAATCAATGACCGCGAAGTGGCCGCAGGCGACACCGACGGGCTGAGCGACGCGCTTGAAGACCAGCTTGGAACCAACAAATTTGACAACGATACCGACGACGACGGACTTGATGATTTTCAAGAGCTTAGTCTCGGCACCAATCCGCTCGTGGCCGACTCGGACGGTGACCAGATCAGCGACAAGCAGGAGGTCGTCGGGTTTGTGTACGCGGGCAAGACGTGGTATCTCAACCCAAATTCGGCCGATAGCAACAGCGACGGCATCCCCGATGGACAGGAGCTAGGACCCGACAATAACAACAACGGCATTATCGACGCCCTTGAACTCGATGCAGCAGGCGACCCGCTCTTCCCCAATTCGCTCTACGACCGCGAGCCAAATCCCGACGGCACACCCGACATTGCCGACAGCGACAACGACGGCGACGGCGTGCCAGACCGCATCGATCTCTCTCCCCTCCAACAGTTTGGCGCACCAACCGTCTTCTCACGCGCCAACCCGTTTGAGCTGGCAATCGACAATCTCGTCGCTGGCCGCGACGCGACGCTCGACCTCCAGCTACGCACCGTCAACCCAGAACACCTCTGGTACGCCTATAACGTCCTCGACTGGCCGCTGGACAAAGATGGACAGGTGCAGGATTGGGATGGGGCAACCTTTGCCGACAACGCCAGCCCGTCGATCACGCCCGCCGCCAGCCAGACACACGGCGATATGCGCGTCACGCCGATGCTGGAGGTGCAGATTCCGTACAACGGCAATCCAAACGTGCCGTCGATCGCTGCCCTCGATGCCTATTCACGCACGTTGGCAACCGCCGCCGCCTCGATTCGGGACTATGGTGAAGCCCCTTCTGGCAAAATTATCTACGTGCCGCTTTCACTGGTGAATGATGCGGAGACGGGCGAGCGCGTCGCGTTTTCGGCGCGTCTGCCGCTGCTAACGGCCGAATCTTGGGGCGCAGATTACCAAATGCGCGTCGTCTGGACAGTGCAGATGTTGCTCGACAGCTGCAACAAACGGTATGAGAGCGGCCCAAGTAAGGGTCAGTGCGAGGAGTACGGCAAGCGCAACGTGCCAACCCCAATCCACGCCTATGACGAAACGTTCACGATTACGGGCATCAACGTCCGTGAGGACATCGCCACCAAAGCGTCGATCATCTATGAAGACCCCACCAGCGACCCAGACAAGAACAAAGATGACGCGCTCTGGGCATTGGCTGACAATCTCGACAAAACGTTCATGTCGGCGCGCACAGACGGTAGCAACAATCTCGAAATCGACGTCGCCGAAATCGCCAACCGCTTTAACCATCAAACCAACGGCGCATACAGCGCAACCCAACGCTGGGGCGTGCCAGATTACCTGTCCGTCAAGGCAGACGCCTCACTCGAATTTGACAACTTGGCGGAAGCGGTCGCCAGTCTCGCACTCGATCTGGCCGGCGGCAGCGAAACAGATCTCGACACCAGCCACACCGCCGCCATTCTCGACAAATTCGACCAAAGCTGGCAGAGCAGTCCAATTAAGCCGACCCTGATGTATGCGACGGAGAGCAGCTATCGCTCTGTTGGCATGGACGAACTGGCGATGAACGGCCCGCACACAACCATGACCGGCGACGACAAGCTGACCATCAACTTCGCGCCGTCGAACACGCCGCAACCGCCCACGACGATGAACCTCCTCTCCTGGACGCCGTTCTGCGGCAGCGATGCGGGTGGTGGTGACGTTCACTGGACGGACTGTAGCGCAGACGTCTATTGGGAAGAGCTGGACAGCCGCTATGAAGCGTCGCTCAAGGCAACCGCTACTACCCCCGAACAGGCGGTTGGTGAGCTAATTTTGCTCAAGCTCTACTACGCCGCCCTCTCCAAAGGCAGCACGGCGATTGTGTTTAGTAATGGGATGGCACACGACGGCAACGTCTACGTCTCGGACACGACGCTGCAATCACAGGTCACGCCCAACGCGATTGGCGTGATGGGCAAAATCGCCGACCAGTACCACCATCGCGACAGCGCGATGCACGCACTCGGCCGAAATTTTTATAACGAAACAACGGGCGACTTCCTGAGCGATTCGGTCAGCATGAGTAACTTTAGTGCGAGTGCGGGAGCCAGCCAGCTTGCCATCACCGAGATTATCAGCACCTGGCGCGGTGATCCAAAACTGACAAAGGGAAAGAGTTTGGCAACGGTTGCCGCACTCGCTATCGTGCTGATCATCTTTATTCAGTACGACGCGATTATGCCGAGCAACCCAATTGGCAAGACGGCCACCTTCGTGACCGTTGCGGTCGTCACGCTAATTTATGGCGTCCTGTTGCCGCTACTAGAGATGATCAAGGCGGTCGTGGCGACCGTTCGACTGATCCAGCAGGGTGTAACCGTGGGTATCGCCATCGCGACCACAGCCGCCGCGTTTAGCAGTGCCGCCAACGCGGGACACATGGCAAACATGATCGGAGCCGCCATCATTATTGCGATTGCGTGGGGCTTCTTTATCGCCACCGTGATCAGCGCGGGCATCGAGTTTGGCAGCCCAGAGTTTAATCGCGGTGTGGCGACGATGGTCGCTACCTCACTCGTCATCTATGCGCTCGCTATTTTGGCGGGTACGGGGGTTGGACTCGTCCTCGTCGTGCTGCTGACGCTGGTCGATCTCATCCTGACCATCATCTGTAAGGTAGACGGGACAAAGGATTGCTTCACCATTACCGGCGCGATCACAAAATTTGTGGCGAGCGTTCTCTACAGCTATGACATTATGATCGATTTGCAATCGGCCGATTTGCGGACCTACGGCACGCCCGATCTCGTCCTGCATGATAAGTCAAAAGGGTATGTCCACAACGCGCCGTTTTCGCTGACGCTGCCGATCACGACATCGGCCAAGCACAAGGAGCCTGATTCCTCTGACTTGAAGATCGCCGTCTACGGCGCGTTCTTCAACAAGGACAACTTCCGCAGCAGCACCTTTTTGTATGCACTCAACGACGCGCTTGACGACGCCAACCCGTCGCTCGACGCCGATCTTGACGACCATACAGGCGCATGGCAGGGCGTCACCTCGTTTGACAACTTTGGGCTAGGTGGCTTCCTCAATCAGGGTTACAAAACGGATCTCCCTTCCATTGCCGAGATTCGCCGCCCTGCGGGGATCAATCAGAAGTTTGACTACAACTTCAACACCGCCTACGCCGTGCCAGCTTACGAATGCTTTGTCATCCCCAACCCGTTTAAACCATTGCTTTCACCCCCAATCTGCTACACGCGCACAAAAGAGGGCAGCAACTCCAGCTTTACACGCGGGCCAATCCGCGACCTCTTCCCGTTGACAATCGGTGAGTTCATGGAGACCACCTCGACCGGTCAGGGTGGCTATCGCCTTGCATGGGACAGCGGCTTCCCGACGATTTACGACGCGGACGGCGATGGCGTGATTACGTCGGAGCTGATCAGCGGCGGCGACCCCAACGACGCGCTCTGGGACAGCGACTTTGACGGCGTCTCTGACTTTGTTGAGCTAAAGCAGCGCAGTAATGGCGTCGATTACTCGCCGATCAAGTGTGACAGCGACAACGATGGGCTGACCGATCTGCAAGAGCTGATCTTTGGAACCCATCCGCTGCGGAAGGACACCGACAACGATGGCCGCGAAGACGGCGAAGAGGTGTACCATCCCGTCTATCAATGTTTGGGCGACGCACCCGCGACACACACGCCGGGTCATTATGCAGGCGGTATGCAAATTCGCATCGCACCGTTTGGCGAGCTGCTGACGGACACAACCCCCTCAGACAGCACCATCATCGTCACCGTGTCAAGCGATCCGACCAAGCGAGACACCGACTTTGACAGCATTCCCGACAGCACGGAGTTTGTGCTGAATGAGCGCGGCGAGCGTGATGTGAACGGTCATCCCTACAATCCAGTCGTCGCCAACGTTCCCCCGCTGACGCTCTTTACCGAGCTTGAGGCGAGCGGCGGCTTTGTCCAGCCCGGACAAACGCTGGCCTACACCGCATCCATCGTTGCCGACACCAACTTCCAGCCCGGCGTGCTGGAGGTGCGCGAACCGGCGGCGCTTGGTGACGGCGTACCAAATTCATACGCACTGCCCGCGCTCAACCTCAACACCACGACGACTATCAACAATGTCTACACCGTCGCACCACTGGCGAACAGCGGCCCTGTGACGGTCACAAGCATCGCCTCGGCGCGACCGACGCCTAACGGCAACATTCCGCTCTGGGAGTGGGAAACGCCTAACCCACTCTCGATCCACAATACGCTCAAAGTGCGCGCCGCAAATGTGACTTGGGGCGACGCAAGCTCGACCAACAGCTATCTGCTCAGCACGGCAATCGCCGACGCTGAAGATTTTAGTCGCGGCGAAATTCGGTCAGGCAACAGTAGCGGCACGAGCTTCCCAACGACGACACAATACAGCGCAGGCTATGAACGTAGCGCAGCCGCACCGGGCATCGCGTGCAACGACGCGGGCATTTGTTTGAGCGTCTGGGATGAAAAGGATATCTGCGCCACGTTTACGATCAACCGCTTGTATGTGGGTGAAGATCAAGAGGGCAGCGGACATTATGGGATTGAGCCAAACATCACATTTGAGCCGACGGCCAACTACAGTCCGAGCGCAAGTGACCTGTTGTGGAACTGGGGATGGAACTATGCTGTAGACCAGCTCAGAGAAGGCAGCTGGTACAACCTCTCGACGGGCGGCAGCAATCCACAGCCCATTAGCAAATTTTACTGCTTGCCAGAGAACGATCTTGGCCCGTACATCAGAGTGTATGAGTCAGATTCAGGCTTCTTTAGCGATCCGCAAGATGAATTTGTGCATCGGATTCATCCCGATATGCAGGATCAGCTGATTTGGAATTACGGGGATACACACCAAATCAAGCTGGAAATTGATATTGCGCCCGTGCAGCGCAATCGCGTGAAGGCACGCTTCGTTGACAGAAACGGCACGCCAATCAGCAGTACGCTCGACAACTTTACGAACAGCCAGACGTGGCAGGGGGCAGGCCGCTTCTTCCCATCGGTTGCGACTGATGGCGAGAATTTCCTGCTTGCGTGGCAGTATAAGGGTATCTTCACTGGCGCACTGACTGGCTCACCACCGCGCCGGGCGATGGAGGTGCAAAAATCGGTTGAAGTGCAGCTCATCAACGCGGGTGGGACGGTGCTAGGCTCCAGCTCATTCTCTCCATACGATAGTGCCAACTATGCGTACAGCGACTTTAACACCGACCACGCCTACCGCGAACGCGCCTTTGGCAAGACTGAGGCGGACGTGATCCCAACCGTCATTTGGGCGGGTGATCGCTACATCGTCGCCTATCAAAGCAGGTCTGGATCGTCCACCGTTATCGAGAGTCGGGCGTTTTCTGCGACAAACGCAGCACCGATTGGCGGCTCCTATGAGCTGGTCACGACGGACGTGCAGGCGTTGCAGCGAGGTCGCAGCCGTGCGCCGCAGCTCGCCTATAACCCACAAACTGATCGGGTCGCCTACGCCTTCACCCGTGCGCTCGACAACTATCTCGCGGTCAAACTGTATGACGTGAGCGGCTCGGCTAGCCCAACGACCCCGTTCGCCTCGAATACGGACGGCGTCTATCCCGACGCGGCCTCCATCGCCTACTATCCGCCGACGGGTGGCTGGATGGTGAGCTGGTCGAGGTTGTCTGATTTTGCGTTTGATCTGCCGGACACGGGCAGCGGCGTGTTTGACTTTGCCGCACTCAACCCTGACGGCACGCTGATGATGTACGGGCCCGAAACGCTGACCGAATCCAATCTGTACGGCAGCAGTCGGCCGATTAGCTGCGCCGCACCGATATCGGAGCCAGTTGCCATCTACGACTTTGAGGAGCTGCCGGGCGACACCACGTTTGACAGCCGGGTGGGGACATTGCCGCACCTCTACTGCACGGGTGGGGACAGTTGCCCCGCCGTGGGCGTCGCTGGCGCGGTGGAGCGCGTGCGACCGTACTCGGATCGTGCGCTGTTCTTTGACGGCAACGACGACGCGCTCTACTACAGCAGCAGCGGGATTGGCAAACTCGACGATGATTTCTCGGTTGCGTTCTGGATGAAGATGGACGGTGCCGCAACTGGAACAAGCTGGCAAAACAGCAGCAAAATCTTCAGCACGTGGAGTTCGACAAACGGCATCGGCGTTGGCGTCAATGCGAACGGCCAACTCGTGTATGGACAGGGGACGGCAAACGCCAATTCGATGGCGGTCAATGACGGTCAGTGGCATCACGTCGTCATGACGCGCGGCAGCAAGGACGGCGCGATTGCGCTCTACGTCGACGGTACGCTTAGACAGCTTGCCTTTATGACAGCGGGCACTATCTTCCAAAACGGCTTTTCAGTCGGGAAGTCGGGGTCTGGTTTAGCGTTTCCAGGAACGATTGATGATTTGCGGGTGTTTGAGTCGGTGCTTTCAAACGATACGGTCAGTCTGATGTACAACGGTGAGCAACCGACGCGCTGCGTTATCACGGCGGCGGCGTCTGACAGTGCGCCGACCTATGAATTTGGACTGGAACGACAAGACCCACGCGGTGACGCACAGCCGATTATTCAGTCCGCCGTTGCCAGCCTGACGATTGATGCGGACGCGCCGATCACGTCGCTTGAGGCGATTACCACGACGACGCGCCGCTCACAGGCAGCCCCAACGCGCTATGTGCAGGTTCCAGCGGGCGGCATGGTGACGCAGATTATTGGCGGCAGCTCCGAAGACGGAGCGGGGTCGGGCGTGGCGGCGGTCAACGTGACGGTCAACGGCGGCTCGCCCACACGCGCCAACGGAACCGCAAGCTGGGTCTATGCGCTCGTGATCGATGAGGGAGCCTATAACGTAGCGGTTGCGGCAACGGATGCGGTTGGAAACGTCGAGTCTCCCGGCGCGACGATTACGATTATCGGCGACGCCACGCCACCCGCGATTGATTATTATGACGGGTTGCCCAACAACCTCAATCCGCAGCGCGACAGCGATGGCAACTACCTTGTCCCAATTAGTGCCAACGTGACCGACGCAGCGAGTGGCGTCAAGGGACGTTTTGTTGACTTCAAGATAACGGACGCCGACGGCAATTCGTTTGGTTGGCAAACCGCCTTCACTGGCGTCGAGACGACCGGTCAGGACATCTACTCCTACGTCGAGTACGTGCTGCCACGCGGTATGGGCGACCCGACGGGGACGTACACGTTAACGGCGCGGCTGGTGGATGGGGTGGGCAATTCGGCCGAATATGAACACACCCTCTCGCTCGCCCTGCCCAAGTTCGACGTCAGCGCAAACGGTGATGATGTGCCAACGGGCAACAGCCGCAGTCAGCCAGTTACCTTTAAGGTGTTCACCGACACAAACGTGACGATTACGGGCGTAGTGACCAGCACGCGCACGATCAACGGCGTCGAGGCGACCTTTGTGCCAATCGACCAGCTCGCCGTGCTGTCTGGCACCGTTGTTGCGCTCGATTTGAGCAATCCAGACAACGATGCGTGGGTGGACGACACCAGCGACAATGGCAACGACGCCTTCTGTATCACAACCTGTCCATACACGTCTGAAGCGCAGATGGCGGCGAGCAGCGGCACCTTCTTCGACGGCAACGACGGCTTCTACATCCCGCACTCAGAAGCGATCAGCTTTGACAACAACGCGAGTTTCGCCGTGCAAGCGTGGATCAAAACGACGGTCGTCCACGACGACATCTTCTCTAAGTTTGACCTGCAAGGGCCAAACCTGTCGGGGATTGAGATGTGGATTCAGAGCGATGGAACGCTCCAGCTACGCAAGTACAGTGATAATATCGTCAAGGCGACCTCTGGTGTCGTCACGGACGGCCAATGGCACATGGTGACGGCCAATATCGACCGCGTGAACAGCCTCAATCAAATCTACGTCGATGGGGTGTTGGTTGGCGAACGCAGCGGCAACTTTGCGACCGCAAACGTCGGTCCGCTGATGATTGGCGGACAAAATGCCAACCCAATGGGGTTCAACGGCTATATTGACGAGTTTACCGTTTGGGATCGGGCGTTGAAGGTCGATGAAATTGCGGCGGCATATGCGATGCGGAACCCCAACTGGCTGCCAGCCAGCGTGACGCGGCAGGCGACGCGAGCGAATGGGGTTAATTCGGCCGAATGGAGCCTGCCCATCCCAGCCAACACAGAAGGGTTCCACCGCATCGATGTTCGCGTCACCGATAATGAGGGCAATCAATATCGTGCGCCGAGCGACTGGCAAGCGATTATCGACACGCTCGCACCGCGCATCACGATTGAGGAGGCGTTCCCGACGGGCAACAGCTACGACGCGACGGGCAGCGACGATCAGGTGTACGACATCCAGTACACGGTGACGGCCAAAGACCTGCACCTCGATGAGAGCGCGTTCAACTCTGTCTGTGGTCCAACACAAGGGGAGCGCGACTATGAGGCGAACGACACGACGTGGGCGCAGACGCTCTTCCCGAACGTCACCTGGCGCGACAAGCTCGGCTTTAGCTGCCACGTCTGGGCAACGCAGGCCAGCCCGACGCTCAACGCAACCGTCTGTGACATCTACGGCAACTGCGCCAGCGAGCCGGTCTCCGTCGATACATCGGGTGTGCCGACAGGACAGACCGCGCCGATCATCGTTGCGCCGCTCTCTGGGCAGGTAGTCGATGGCTCTGGCCTCCCCCGCACGGTCGGGCGTGACGGTAACGCCGCCGTTTCGATGGACGTGCACATCGTCGCCGAACATCCGACCGCGATGAAGTCTCTGGAGGTGTACTACAACGGCAATAATCTGGTTAAGACGATTAACTTCACGCAGGGGTCAAACACGACCTACTACAACGAGATCGTCTCGATCGACCTGCCGGGTGAAAACAACTACAACCTCTCCATTGTTAAAACGAACTGGGACAACAGCTCAGAAAACTCACCGGCGATGGCGTTCACGCTGGACACAAATCGGCCGACTGGCACGGTCAACACCGACGCTATCACGGAGGCGGGCACGCTCGTCGTCGGCAGCGGTGTCCTGAAGTTTAACGGTCTCATCACTGAAACGATGGAGATGGCGTCTGTTCAGTTGAGCGTCAACGGCAGCGAATTTGTGGACGTGACCATCGATGGCAACACATGGCGCGGTGCTGTCTATGTCGGTGCGGACATCTATGAACAGTCAATCAATGTGACCGTGCGCTTTATCGACAAGGCGGGTGCGGTCGGTGAAGTCAGCGAGGTGATCTATGTGGCGATTGAGCCGCCTGATACGACGGTTCCGACGGCGGTTCAGCTCTCGGCTGTTGGCGCAACGGGGCAGTCGGGTCTGTGGTGGGTGGTCGTTATGATTGTGCTGACAGTGATGACGTGGTGGATTCGGCCGAAACGTCGCTAATCTGTTCAACCACAGGCTCCATCTCTTCAAGAAATGGAGCCTGTGGTCTGATGATTGAAGTTGCATTTCGGCAACTTTGCAGCATAACCCGTAAATTGGCGCGAACGGGCGTTTAGATGGTAGATTACAGCCAGAAGCGTGCTGGACAAATCTCGTTGTTGTTTGCAGAACGAGCTTGGGATCAGCCGCCGCATGTCAATCGACAACGGAGAACACCATGTACGCGACCCCCAAAATATATATAAAACGCCTCTTTCCACTATTAATTTTGCTGCTATCTGCCCTCTATTCTGCGCCGCTCAACGCGGCTCCCACCACCCTGACGTTCATTGTCAACGGGAGTGGCGATCAGTCTGATGCGGATTTGAATGACGACCTCTGCGATGTCAATTTAGGCGCAGCGGGGGAGCAATGTTCGCTGCGTGCCGCCATTGAGCAGGCGAACGCCAGCGCAGGGGCGGATAACATTCGTTTTGGCAATGCCCAGCGCACCATCTCCCCCACATCGGCATTGCCCACCATCACCGAACAGGTGACGATCAACGGTGTCAACGGCAACGACGCCACGTGCCCGACCGCAACGACGGCGGCGAATTTGCTCATCACGCTCGACGGCTCGAACACGACGGCAACGAGCGGTCTGTTGGTGAGCAGTTCAGCGGCCAATTCAGTCATTAAAGGGTTAGCCATTGTCAACTGGCTGGGGCAGCCGGGCAACGGCTCAGGAATCACCAATCAAGCAGATGGCACGCGCATCGAGTGCAATCACATCGGGATCGCCGCGGATGGCACAACGCCCGCACCCAACACGTATGGAGTCGTTGCAGCGGGCGACAATGTCGTGATTGGGGGGCCAGATTCGGCCGATCGCAACGTCATCTCAGGCAACACCGCCTGGGGTATCGCGCTCTCAACGGGCCACGTCGAAATCTACAACAACTACATCGGCACGGATGCGGCGGGTACGTCAGGCGTCGATAACGGCACGGGCATTCGCGGCTCGGTCAATGGCGGTTCGACGGGAACGGCCATCGTCGGTGCGGCGGGACAGGGAAACGTGATCGCCTTCAACGGAACGGGGATCGACGCAAACTTTTCAACGATGACGATTCGCTACAACAGCATGTTTAGCAACGTCGGCCGCGCACTCGACACGGGGCTATCGACCGACTTCGAGTATGTTGATAACACGGGGCAGGTCATCATCGACTTTAGCAGCTACTCCAGCAGCTTCCCCGCCACCATTGACCTCTATGGCAACGCCGAGTGTGACCCCGTCAACGGCGAGGGCAAAGAGCATTTTGCCAGCTTTAACGTAGGGGCCGCAACCGACACGGTGAGCGAGTGGCTCAACGTTGGCGCATTCAATGCACCGTTCGCCGCGTTCACCATCACCAATGCGGATGGCAAGACGCTGGGCTTTAGCAACTGTATCGCCGTGGAGCCCGCATTTCGCGTCAATGGCACGGGCGATCTGCCCGACCTGACGCCGGGTGATGGACGCTGTGACGTGCAGGCGAATGCGGGGGATCAATGCTCACTGCGGGCGGCGTTTGAGGAGATCAACGCACAGGGAATCGTCACGCCGACGGTGCTGCGCTTTGACATTGCCCTCCCCGCCACCATTGCGCCCACCTCTGCGCTGCCGAATTTGACGTCGCCAGTGGTGATAGATTTATCGGCCGAAACCAACACCGACTGCCCCGAAGAGTTTGACGACACATCGAGCGTCGTGCTCCAGATCGATGGCACAAATGCGGGCGCAGGCAGCAGCGGCATCACGCTGCTCAATGGCGCAGACAACAGCACGCTGGCAGGATTCAGCGTCACCAACTTTGACGAGGACGGCATCCGCGTGCGCAGCGATAACACGACGATTTCCTGCGTGCATGTCGGGGTTTTGCGCGACGGCATGACGGCAGGCGGCAACGGGCGCAACGGTATCTCAACCACCAGTGGCGACGGGCTGATGGTGCGCCAGAGCGTTATCACGGAAAACGGCGGCGACGGTATCAACGCGACGACGAGCGGCGCGATTACCATCGAAGAGAGCTTTATTGGCGTCAATGCAGACTATGGATTGAAGAACGGCAACGGCGGACACGGCATTTTTGGGTCGAGTGAAATGACGGTGCGAGAGTCTATTATCGGTCAAAATCAGTCGAACGGTATCGCAGCGAGCGGCGCAGTCACGCTTGAGGATAACTATATCGGTCTCTCGCGGCTGGATGACCTCAACATCGGCAATCGCGCACACGGCATCGCGCTGGCAAACAGCTCGCAGACAAGCACCATTTTTGATAATGTGATTGCATACAACGTGGGTGCAGGTATCGCGCTGCTTTCGAGCCGCACAAACGTCAAGATCGATCAGAACAGCATCTATGACAACGGTGGCTTAGGAATTGACCTCAACAATGACGGCGTCACCCCTAACGACGTGATCCCCGATGCCGACAGCGGTGCAAACGGGCTGCAAAACTATCCCGTCATTTTGGGGACAAATGGGGCGACGGGCGCGATCACCGTCTCGCTTGAAAGCAGTGCCAACGGCACCTTCCAAATCGACTTTTTCGACAATGACGACTGTGATCCATCAGGTTTTGGGGAGGGCAAACGCTGGCTCTCGACGTTTGAGATTATGACCAACGCCAGCGGGATGGTGACCGCCGTGTTGTCACCGACCAACTTTGTCGTCAACGACTATCTCAGCGCAACGGCGACCCGCTTCAACAACACTTCCGAATTCTCAGCATGCTACCATGCGGTCGAACGCTTTACGGTCAACACGACGGGCGATGAGCCAGACGCTGACCCGAATGACCAGCTTTGTTTGACGGCGATTGGGACGTGTACGCTGCGTGCCGCCATTGAACAGGCCAATGCGCTTTTCCAATCACGTCGGATTGAATTCGCCAGCGATGGCATGGTGATTATGCCCCAAACACCGCTGCCGTTTATCCTCAAACCGATCACCATTGACGGCTCCCCGCAGACAACACGCGCCATCGACACCCCGCTGACGACCATCGACGGCAGTAGTTTGGCAAGCGGTGATCTGCTGCGGCTCGGCGCGGGGAGCGATGGCAGCACGCTGCAAGGGTTACAGTTGATCAACAGTCCGGGCAGTGGACTTGTCATTGACAGCAACGGCAACAGCGTGAGCGGCAACATCATTGGAACGGATGCGTTTTCGGCCGATCTTGGCAACGCGGCCGACGGGATCACCATCAACGGCGACGACAACGCGATTGCCAACAACATCATCGCTCACAACACCGATGACGGCATTGCGATCAGCAGCGGAGGCAACGGCAACACGCTTTCAGGCAACAGCATCGACCAAAATGGCAATCTCGGCATCGACCTTAACGACAACGGGGTGAGTAATAACGATGCGGGCGATGGGGACGGTGGAGCCAATCGGCTGCAAAACTTCCCAGAGCTAGGGTCGGCTACGATGAGCAGCGTGACGGGAACGCTCAACAGCCAGCCCAACCGCAACTATCGCATCGAGCTGTTTGGAGTGGAGACGTGCGACGATCCATTCAACCACGGGGAAGGGCGCGTCTATCTCGGTGCGACGACGGCGACGACCAATGGCTCAGGGGATGCTGCGTTTGCAGTTTCGGCCGATGTCTGCACAAACTACGCCGTCGCCACCGCCACCAACCTGACGACGGGGGACACCTCCGAGTTCTCTGCCTGTCTGCTCGTCAACCCGACGACCCCAACTGCCGTAGGCTTGCAGTCGAGCGTGATAGCCGCGAGCGCACGGACGGCGGTTGCAATTGGGCTGCTGGTGACGCTCCTGATCGCCACGCTGCTCACGCTGCGTAGTCGGCGTCACCTGGCTGCGCTTATGCTGCTCTCCGCGCTTTTGTTGACGGTTGGCGCGGGTCAACTCACTGCGCAGAGCGATGGGCGAGCCGTCACCGCCAGCGCACCCCCCGTCCTTTGTGACGATCTCTTTATCAGCGACGGCACGCTGACAAATGGTGGTTCAGTCGAGGATGAGAGCGGCGTGTTCGTTGCAACCGTGACCAACACACTCAGCTCGTCCGTTGAATTTATGATCGAATCGCTCGATGTGCATGACCCAACTTACGATGGTAGCGGCACGATGGTCGGCTCCTACTATCAGATCACGCCAAGCAGTGACATTGCAACCCCGTTCACCGATCCACTCATCATTGGCATCCCCGTGCCTGCTGGGTCGGATGGCAACGACATTCTGGTGGGCGTCTACACGACCGACGGCGTGCGCGACAGCGCAGGAACCACGCCGTGGGGATTGACGACGACCTACTATGATGCGGATGACAATGTGATGCTGATTTCGGCGGTGCGAATGGGGCGCGATGGGGTTGTGGTGACGTTGGCAGAATCGGCCGATTTTGATCCACTCCTGCCACCCACCAGCCGCACATCAAACAACAGCCTAACGGTCAACGTTGAGCCGATCTGCCTCGTCCCGTGCCTCCCGGCGACGCGCAACGCATTTGCGGCCGAATTTGAAGCTGCCTACAACGACTTTGTCGGCACGCACGGCTTTAACGACCCTGTGCTCCCCGACTTCTACATCAGCGTCACGGGTGGTCAGAACGACCCATGGGTTCCCGACATCAACTACGTCAACAACACCTTTTTTGGCGTTGTTCTCAAACCGGCGTTTCTCTGCGATGGATATGCGGGCATCTATCGTCCTGACTGGCCGCTGATCGAAATCTGTTCGATTAGTACGCCAATTTCGGCCGATGTGCGCGATACGATCCGCCACGAGTTTTTCCACGCCATCACGCAATCCTACCCCTCGATGACCATCGGCGCGGATGACGACCAAGAGTGGGTCTGGGAAGGGGCGGCCACCATCGCAGGTGCGTCAATTGGCGGCATCGACCGCTCGGACAAATGGAGCGTGCGCAACACATCCGAGTCGCTGCTGCAACTCTATTCGGTCGATAGTGGTCTGCTCGCCTATGAAGGGCAAGATTTCTGGTTCTACACGCTCGATGAAAACGGTCTACCGCTCTCCTATCTCGAAACGATTTTGCAAGGGGGTGCAGAGGCGACCGATGTCAACAGCACCGTTGGCAACCTGCCTGACCTCTACTTCGAGTGGGCGCGTAACCACGTATACGAACATCACAACGACAACGACGGGCACTTGCCACACGTTTGTAACAACGACGGCATCTTAAACACCGTGGTGTCCAACTGGATTTCCGATCAGATTGATGACGAGGAGTTTGAGGTAATCCAGACGATTACGCTCGACCCGCTCAGCTCTGGCTGGGTGATTTTCGACATCGCGCCAGACGTCAACAGCCAAGTGGAGGCAACCGTCAATGAGAGCGGAGGCGGCGCAGCGTCCCATTACAAGGTGTATTCAAAGCTGACGGACGGCAATAACTGTCAGGCGGTGGCGGATGGGGTGCGTCAGTTTTCGTCACTCTCAGCGGGGGATGTTGTCGGCGTGCTGGTTTCGAATCCCAGCTTCACAGCGGCAAAATCGTTTGATGTGAAGCTGACGATTGATGCAGGACGATAGATTGTCGCGTTGCTATCAGCGCACTGCGTCCAATGCCTGCGGTTCTGTCACAGGCTGGTCTCGCTTGAATATCGTTGCAAACGTCCAATTACGCTGTGAGTCAGCCTCATACTGCACGACAAAGGGATCTCCGACCTGAACATCCAGCGTCGGGAATGCACCCCAAACGGGGCTGCGCCAATGATTATCTGCATCTGCTGCGTCAGGATGGGTCGATAGGCACGTCTGCGAACTCAGTGTTACCTGAAAATAGATCAACAAGCCATTCAGCAGTCCACGCGCTTGGGCAACAACGTTCTCGCCGTAGTTAAGCTGCTGTTCAGCATACTTTTCCAGATCGATGTCTGCCAACCGCAGAGGTTGACTTAATCTGTCCCAGTCACGCGCGGTTTGCGGATTGATATGGAATATTGGCGCCTCATGGGGATGCGGCACCTCTGTCAGCGCGGAAAAATCGAGATCATACCATTCACGCCACATCGCGACTGTTTCTGAAGAAAACACAAACTCAGCATATTTGGCAGGCGGAATTGTTACTGGTAAGCCAAAGACCTCAATTCGACTTGGAATCATGCGGGCATTTGGCTTGAGCAGTCGCAAACGTGCATCCGTTGTCATTGCAATGATTTGCTCGTCAAATGGATCATCCCCGATGATCTCACTGACAAGCACATCAGCTCGCTCAGGCAACGTAATTGCCGTCGAGCGACCCTTGCATAACGTGATGCGGTCGGCCAAGCCATTGCGAGTAAAATTTGACTGGGCAATTTCCGCGACCCGTGGATTTGCCTCAATTGCATAGACGTGTGATGCACCCGCGCGCGCAGCGGCCATTGCCAGCACGCCTGTTCCCGATCCCAAGTCAACGACCACGTCCCCCGGACGGATAACTTCATCAATGGCTTTCAGGAAGCGCGCTGTCCGTACACGATCATTGAGCATTGCGATGTGAATGTTCGGCTCACCAAAATCATCGGCCGATCTGTCTCGTTCTTTTATCACGCCAACACCCTTCAATACACCCGCATCAAAAAGCTGCGTAATTGTGCTTGAAAGCGTTCCCGTGTCACTGTCTTCGATTTGCATCGCAAGTTTTAGACCATCAGAAAATGTTCTGGGCTGACGAAAAATGTTCAAAATCGTCAGTGCGTACACGCCTACACTGAGATGCTTGCGTCCCCATTTTAGTCGTACCTCATTGCTTGTCTTGAGTTGAATATCCAATTTTGAGATGCGTTGAAGAAGGGTTGTTGGGTTTAGGGGTGCCATATCGTAGTCGGTTCCATTTGACGGAAATTTAAGTGTTGACATCGCACAATGACTCCAACTCTGAGGGAGACACTGCGACAGGCTATATGCAGTTGGTGAGGGTGGGGCGGTAACTCGTGTGGTTGGGCATGATTTAAGCTTTGCTGATCGGTAATATACTGCATTTCCCCAATTAAGCCCTCTATTCGTCACATCCTTAGCGATACTTTTCTGGATGCGCTCGCACAGATCGAAATACAGATGGCAACGAATAGTTAGATGGGCAGCGTAACGACGAAGGTCGTGCCGCGATTCTGCCCGCTAGATTCGGCCGAAATTTGTCCACCCATCGCCTCCACCAATCCCTTTGAAATCGCCAACCCCAGTCCCATCTTGCCTGTGCTGCTGCGCTGTTGGTCTGTTTGGTAGAAGCGGTCGAAGATGAAGGGGAGCGTTTCGGCCGAAATTCCCTCGCCACTATCGCGCACACCGATTTGCACACTAGCTTCGCGTCGCGCCACGTTGACGGCAATCGAGCCACCCGCAGGGGTGTGGCGCAGCGCGTTGTTGAGAATGTTGCCCAACACTTGGCTCAATCGCTCCCGATCTGCCTGCACCGTCGGCAGCCTAGACGGAAGTCGATTCAATGCCAAATCAATCTGACGTTCAGTAGCCAGCGACTTGAACGACGCCACCGTTTGCGGCAAAAAGTCGGCAAGGTCGAGCGGTTCAATCTGTAGGCGCAGCGTCTTGGTGTCCGTTTGGGCGAGCAGGTCGAGATCTTGGATGAGGTGGCGCAGGTGGTCGAGTTCGGTGGCAATTGTCGCCATGCGCTCGGCCGTTGGCGCAAGGTCGCCATCTTGGATCGCCTCAATATAGCCAGAGACGATTTGCAGCGGCGTGCTGAGATCGTGCGCGATGTCGGCCGTAAGCTGTCGCCGTCGCTGATTGGCCAGCGCAATCTCGTTGCTCATGCTGTTGAAGCTGGCGGCGAGCTTGCCGAGTTCATCTTCCCGCTGGACGGGGACTTGCTGTTTGAGGTCGCCCATCGCCATGCGTTCTGACGCTTGGGTGAGTGCATCATCGGCCGAAGCAGCAGCCGCGCCAACCCTAACCCCATCACCAATGCCGCGCCAACGCCCACCAATCCCGCGATCAGCACGACTTGATTTGTGCGCTGCAAGTAGACTGTCTCCTCACCCGCGAGACTGATGCCTGTTTGGTCGTCTGGCACAATCCAGCCAACCGTTTGCTCGGCAACGACGATGGGAAGCGCATCAACCAAGAATGCCTCTGGCACACGATCACCCGGTTGAAACGCCGCAAAGCGAATCAAAACCTCTCCGTCTGCGGAAACGACCCCGTGTGCCCCTTCAGGCGATGTGCGACGGCCACCACCGCTGTTCGCGAGAATCGCATTGGGTGGATGCAGCGTCTTGAAGTACGACTCAAACCCTTCCCAACTTCCTTCAAGCGCATACCATGCGATGACCTGCTCCTCCATTTCGCTGATCTGCTGTTCCAGCACCAGCGTCTTGAGCCGCTGATCAGAGGTGACACGGAT
Organism: Anaerolineae bacterium; assembly: GCA_030425205.1. Classification (GTDB taxonomy): domain Bacteria; phylum Chloroflexota; class Anaerolineae; order Promineifilales; family Promineifilaceae; genus CALECP01. The sequence goes on along the minus strand of JAUIAP010000012.1, from coordinate 60,385 downwards.
CAGGATATAGATCAGCGTCGCTGTCAGCAGCGCGATGGCGAGATAGGAAAGGACGAGGCGTGTGCGCAGGGAAGTGGACATAGTTGGGGATTTACGATTTACGATTTACGAATCGTGTCTTCTGCTCGTAAATCGTGAATCTAAGATCGTAAATCTGTGCGGAGCCGATACCCAGTTCCGAACACCGTTTCAATATAAACAGGACTGGCTGAGTCGGGTTCTATCTTCTGACGCAGGTTGCGGATGTGGATTTTGAGCGTGCTGTCTGTGCCAGAGAAGCTGTGCTGGACCAATGCGGTGGAGAGCTTGGCGCGCGGGACGGCGGAATCGGCCGATTCCGCCAACTTATTCAACAGCAAATACTCAGCCTCTGTCAGATCGACCGCCGTGCCACGCACCGTCACTTGACGGGTTTGCAGGTCAATGGTGAAGTCGCCGATGGTGATGATTTCGCTCAACTCTCGCTCGCCGCTCCGCCGCAACACCGCCCGTATCCGCATCAACAGCTCGCGCATCCGATACGGCTTGATGAGGTAGTCATCCGCGCCCAGTTCGAAGCCGCGAATCACGTCTTCTTCTTGTCGCTTGGCTGTGACCATGATGATCGGGACGCTGCTGGTGCGGCGAATTCGGCCGATAAATTGATACCCATCCAAATTCGGCATCATCACATCGAGCAAAATCAAATCGGCCGATTCCGCTTCCAGCACACCAAGCGCAAGCCGTCCATCACTGGCCGTCACAACGCGAAAATTCTGTTCCGATAGGTAATCAACCAGAAGTTTGAGCGCATTTTCGTTGTCGTCAACTGCGAGAATTGTTTGAGTCATAACTTTAGTCCACTAACCGCATCGCCATCTTCAAACTCTTAACTCGTCTCGATGTCGGTCACTGCGGCGTGCCAATGATACCATCCTCCAAGGTCCATGTGTCGCACACAGGTGTCGAGGGCGGGCAGAATGAAAACGTGACAAAGATGGTTGCGCTTAGAACGAAAAGAGCAAGAAGGGAGGATTCGGCCGAATCCTCCCCTCCAGTACGTAAAACCAAATACGTTGCTATTCGCCTGAAACGGTCACACGGCATAAGAGCGTGTTGTTCGTTTCAAGGTCGGGGCCCCAGACAAATTCGGCCGAATCATCCCATGAAATATCGTCATACCCTTGTTTCGGGTCAACCGATGCCGCACTGTGAACGGTGGTTGCTGTCCAAGTAGTGTCATCGAAATCGGCCGACATCCAGCCCTCTGGCTCATCTGAAATGTTGTATGTGCACGGTGCAACACCTGCCACCGGGTTCGCCTCACGCTCACACGACTTGTCGAGCGGAGCCTCATGAATGACGGTGCAAGCCCATTCCCCATTGGATACGGCGACCACTTCGCCACTACCCAAATCGGTCAACTGCATGATAAAGCCACCATCGCCCATCTGCTGGCGATTACTACCGATGTACTCTAGCCCCGTGTCATTCTCGATGAAATCTTTGAGGATAAAGTTGAGTTGCAGCGGATAGCTCGCTTCAAATGTGGCAGTCTCTGAATTGAAAGAGCGTTCCGTCGTGATGGACACGCTGTCCTCAACAATCAGCTCCTCACCAAGATAAGCCGCAAACCAGTTATCTCCCCACGCTTCAAGTTGGAAGGTGGTTGCAACCATCGCTTCTTCGACAACCTCAACAGCTGGTTCATCTTCGACCACATCTTCTTCTTCTGTCGCCGTCGGCTCAACAACTGCATCTTCTGCCGTCGTTGGCTCGATAGCGACCACTTCCGTCGCGGTCGGTTCTGCAACGATAGCTTCGGTAGGGGTCGGGTCTGCAACTTCGACGACCGTCGTAGGAACAACAACTTCTGTTGCTGCTAGCTCAGGCTCAGCCGCGCCACCACAGGCGACAAGCAAAACCATGATTAGTAACGTTGTTATTTTTTCATTGGCATATTCACGCCTAGTATTCACCCTGCGGCAGCGGAATTTGCGCCACCGTAAACGGCAAGTTAGGCGTGCCACCGCGATTGTTGAACTGCGAATTGGCGACTAGAAACGTGTTGCCTGTGTAGGCGATGGTGGTTGGATAGCCGAACAGGTCGGATGTAATTACATCGCCACCTGTGCCGACGCTAAGATCATCGGAAAGCGCCAACTCGACAATCTCACCGAAACTGTTGCGCGTCACATAGATGGTGTTGCCGACAAGCGCGAGCCCGTCGCCAGCCGTCAGCGGAATATCGCCCGTGTCGATGCGTACCACTTCTTGTGTGGCGACGTCGATGCGGTACAGTTCGCCCTCACCAGAGTGAACGACGATCAGCGCACTGCCGTCTTCCGTGGCGACGATGCCGTTGAGGTTAAAGCCGTCCACGTAGTTTAGGACTGAGCCTGTAAAGTCGAGCCATACCTCTGCTTCACCGCTTTCTAGATCGGTGACGCGCCAGAGAATCGGCCGAAACGAATCCGTAAAATAAACACCGCTCTCCGTCACTGTCATATCGTTGATAAAGGTCGCATCCGTCGCGGGGGTCGTGTAGCTGGCAATCAGCGAACTATCTGTCGTGTCGTAGACAAACATCTGTCCCGTACCGCCGCCAGCGACCCACAGGTTACCGTCTGCATCTACCTTTGTGCCAACCGCCGTCGTGCGTCCATCCGCGCCAGCTTCTGAGAAGACGGTCATTTCGGCCGAACCGTTCACATCACCGACATAAAGCGTGCCGTCTGAGGTCGCGCCGACGTAAAACTTGCCCGTTGCAGGGTCATAGGAAACCCCTTCAGGAAAGATGTTGTCGCCGGGAAGGGTGAACGTGCGTCCCTCCCCAACATTTGCAATCCCGTCATCAACCATTTGTACCTCGCCACTTGGCGCATCGACCGTCTCATCCGCTAGCGGTGCACCTTCACCTGCGATAGCTGCTTGAAGCGCTTCTTCGCTAACGCCAAGTGCCTCAGCCGCCGCCGCAAAGTCGGGGGGCGGGCCACCGAGCGCGTCCTGCAATTCCTGCTCTGTCACGCCTAAGATTGCGGCCGCTGCCGCAAAGTCAGGCGCATCGCCCGGTTGTCCACCTTGAGCACCAGGGCCGCCCGCGTCACCATCGGGAGGGCCACCTTCTGGACGGTCGCCACCGCCGCCACCCGGTCCATCTTGACCGCCGCCAACCGTCACACCCATGAAACAGGTCAATACGCCGTTTTCTTCTGCTGGGTTGGCGTGGTAGTGGTAGCCAAATTCTTCAGTGGTATGTCCATTACACTCGTCGAGGTCGGTCACCGCTTCGACATCCGCAGCGAGCGGGCTATGAACTGGGAAACCGTCCATCGCGTAGGCAAAGATCGGGGTTTCCCCTTCGGGTGCCTCGCCAACTTCAGAACAGCCACGTGCGCCGTGTAAATGATAGCCATCAACTGGATTGATATGGCCGCCGCAGTCATCGAACGCGGCAATCGTGTATGCGCTCAAAATCGCATCGACGGGGGCTTGCGCAGCGATGATGACACCGTTGAGCGTGATACCCCAGTTGCCACCAGCAGAGGCACTGTCAGCCAGCACGGGCGTAGCTGGAATCGTAACCGTTGTAGGAACAGGTTCGCCATTTTCCAACCACTCGATGCGCCCTTCAACACAGTGATTTTGTAGCGAGGGGTCCACGTCTGGACGGGCCGCCAAATCGAACTCTTCGGCCGTGTCGGTGATGTTGACATTGCCATCCTCATCGTACATTTGCCAGTTGTCATCGTTGTAGATTTCGGGCAGGCTGACGATAAACGCGCCGTCAATGTCATATACGTTTGTGCCATCGAGCCACAGACCACCCTCATCGGCCGTCGATTCAATCGTTGGCGGACAAAATGGCCCGACATCGTGATTGGCTGGATAGCCTGCAATCGTGATTTCGTAGCAGCTCGTCGCCGTGCCGTCTGACAACGTGCAATCGACAAGATTGGCAGCTTCCAGCGCATTCTCGTAGAAGTAGCTGATATCTAACCCATCAGTCGCCACAACGACCGTATCATCCGTGTCAGCAACTTCAGTCGTCGCTTCTTCGGATGGCATGTCGGTCGCCTCATCAACAACTGCGGTTGCTGCATCGACAACTTCTGTTGCCGCTTCCGTCGGCGTGTCAGTTGCTACATCAGCTGGCTCTTCTGAACCGCCACAAGCGACCAGAAAAGCCAGCATCATAATCAATAAAAATATCTTCTTCATGTTTTGTCCTTTTGTTTTTCAGACTGACGGTTAAAACCGCCGTTTCTTCTATGTGGAAACGCGCTTAAGTACGTTGCGCGTATTGGCCTGTGATTTCCAACCGCAGGCTATAAGGGAATGCGTTCAAACGTCCAATACAAACCGACACAGAGAATGGCGACGCTCGCTAGGCGGCGCACGGGCATGTCGTATTTTGGATTGCGAATAAGCTGTAATGTGCCAAAGCCGAGCAGGGCGATGGCGAGATGGGTCAGTTCAACGCCGATGGTGATGGCGATGAGGGTTGACCCCCACTGTTGGAGATTGCCCAGCGATGCGGTCAACGCTTGCCCAAAGCCTAACCCATGCACCAAGCCGAGCAGTGCCGCTATCCACCAGACATCGGCCGAAATTCCAAACAGGTAAATACCCGCCAAGATGGCGATGGAGGCTGCAATGGTCGCCTCGATCAGCCAGCCGGGGATGGGTGGCTCGAAGCCAAAGGCGACGGCGGCCAGCGTGACGGTGTGCGCCAGCGTGAAGGTGGTCAGGGGAATGAGCAGCTTGCGTAAGCCAGCCGTTGCCAGTACAAGGGCGACGATGAACAGGATGTGGTCGTAGCCTGACAGCACATGCTCCACGCCCGAGAGCCAGATAGTGTTGTGTGCGGGCGTGGGCGTGCCTTCGCCGCGTAGTCGGATGAGGGTTTCGGCCGAATTGAAGCTCCCCTCAATCACAGCCTTCGACTCATTCTCATTGTCCAGCATGAAAAAGTCGATGCTTTCATCGGCCGATCCAAACAGCGTATACTCGACATCCACCACTTCTGGAACAGTCTCCCACGTCACCCGAATTCCAATTTGCACAAAGTCAAGCGCCGCGGCATTCCCTTCTTCCATATCAACCAATGAGAGCACGTCGTATTGCACCAAAGACGCCACCTCGCTCGACTCATTGCGTAGAATAATATTCTCGTACGCGAGGGCGAGGACTTCGTCATGGTGCAGGGTGAGTTCTTCGGCCGATAACAGCCCATCTCCATTCTCATCCGCAAACGGGAATGCAGAAGCATAGGGGGCCGCAATGACTAACCCAATCGTGTCGTCAATCGTCACGCTCAACTGCCCCGCTTCAAGCCCGTGCGCGGAGGCCGTCGGGACGTTGCTGAAACCGAGCCAGACAAATGCAAGCATGACTATCCAAATGGAAGAGAAAAGTTTCATTTTCATGCTAGAAGCATACTAGCATTTGGGAGTGTAGTGGTTTAGATGGAGTTTAGATCCGACTGGCGTTGCGCACGTGCATGATTTGTCGCCGCAAGTTACACGAGTTAAGCGATTTTATGCATGAACTTGGTGGCTTGCTCTCTTTACGCGCGTCAGTTTTACCGGCGAAAACGGCTTAACTCGGTCAACCTGTTGCGATAGCGTCGCTAGCGAGAGCTCAAAGTAAACACAGAAATGGCTTCGGACAAGTCCAGTTCTCGTCCGTTTATTTGATGATTGGTCATGTTAACAGGTTCACCATGCGCGTTGAGGAATGTGCGTGCTTGCGAACGTGTTATGCCGAATGCGTTTGGGTGATTTGCCACATAGAGCTTGATCGTCAATGCGCGTTGCTGCTCTCCTGTGGCGTAGAGATAATCAGCCCAGCCGCTCAATATGTCGAGGCCGTTGCTGATCGAGTCGTACCGATCAGCATATGTCAGCGCAGATTGAAAGTGCGCGTGTGCTTGCGCGTAGTCAACCTGAGCCAGCGCGACTCTAGCCAATCCAAGGTAAGTCTTGGCAATCTTGCCATGTCGTCCCGTTGCGGTAAAACGTTCGAGGGCTTCGCTAAAGAGGGCATGTGCTTGTGTATAGTCGTGGTTTAGGAGTGCCAGCCGCCCCAGCGTTCGTAAAACGGACGCGATGCGATGGCTGTTACCAAAGCGTTGGCGGATTGCGAGGCTCTCATTCAAACATTGCTTAGCCTCTTCTAAATAGCCTAAATCGAGCGCGTTTCGGCCGAAATTTGCCAACGCCATCGACAGCCGATAGTCGTCTTGCAGCTTGCGTGCGATGCGCACGGCTCGCGCATGGTAAGGTCGCGCCTCCTCGAAGCGACCCAGATAATCGAGCCCACGCCCCACGTTGCCCATGTGCATCGCCCGTTCCGTATCGCTACTCTGTTCGTCTGTTAGTGCGAGTGCATTTTGGGCAATGCGTAGATGCTCGTCATGTCGGCCGAGTTGGCTATAGACATCCTGTAATAGCACCGTCGGTAAGTTGCGCTCTCCCTGAACCGCAAACTGTATAAATACTGCGAGCGCAAACTCACCGTGCGCTCTCGCCTCATCCAAATATCCACAGAAAAGTTGGAAAAATGCCAGCCGAGATCGGATTCTGGCAGCGAGTATGGTGGTTGCGCGCGTGCGATTTTCGTCAGGCCAACGTTCAGCCAATCGGTCGGCTGCCTCTTGATAAAGTAGGCGTCCTTCTTCTAGGCGTGCGATATGGCGCATTAACACATACAAAGGTTGCACAAATTGCGCGATCAACGCTTGATCGCCATGCCGCAGCGACCACGACCATGCCGCGCTGATGTCGGGAATTTGCGATTGGATCGCTGCAAAGATGTGGTGATTGTCTTTGTGGAATGTTGTGGGTATCGTGTTGGCGATGCGTTCTGCAAAATAGGTTGCGTAGGCTGATTCGAGCGGTCTGGTGTCAGCGGGAAGCTTTTCGGCCGAAAACTCACGCAAAAGCGAATGCAGCCCATACTTGCCCGAGCCCTCAACCCGCAACAGCGACTTATCGGTCAGCGCGATCAGCGTGGGTAGCGTTGCGCCGCCAATGGTCAGCGCGGCAGCGCGGTCAAACAAGCCGCGAAAGATCGACAGTTGCGCCAGCAGTCGCATCTGTGGTTCAGTCAGCAGTTGCCAAGAGTAGTCAAAAACCTGCCGCATACTCGCATGGCGTTGCGATGTGGGTTGTTGATGCGCGACCAAGAAATCGCGATCTGTTTGAATCGCCCGCGCGATTTCAGACAGCGAGAAATGCTCAATCCACGGCGCCGCCATCTCCAGCGCAAGCGGCAAGCCGCCAACAACTTAACAAATATCAATCACCGCCTGTTTGTTGGAGGCAGTCAGTCGAAAGTTGGGGACGACGCGCCGTGCGCTCTCCTCGAAAAGCTGTATCGACGCGAATTCGTGCGCGTTATCAGCTTGGCTCGTTGGAACGGGCAGGCCGTCCAGCTTTAGCAACTGCTCGGAAGGCAGTCGCAACCGCTCACGCGACGTTTGTAAAATGGTGATGTGCAAACAGTTTATCAGCAGTGAACGGATGAAGTCGCGCAACTCGTTCAATGCGAGATGCTCAAGATTGTCATAGATGAGCAACATCTTGCGCGCACGCAAATAGTCAATAATTTCCTGCTCTGAGACTGCCCCTGAACTTGGCTTGATGCCGAGTGCGGCCGCCGTTGCGCTCAGCAAGTGCAGCAACAATGCCGCATCCGCCGGGATGTTGGCAAGTGGGATAAACGCGACCCCATGGGGCAGTTCTGTTTCTTCCGCGACGCGGAGCGCAAGCCTTGTTTTGCCAACCCCGCCCGTGCCAACAATGGTGATGAGGCGAATGTGTGGTTGATTGATCCAGTCGGATAGCTGGGTGAATTCGGCCGATCGGCCGAAAAATGCCGTATTCGCGCTAGGCAGTGGCGCACCCGTGACCGTTTCTCCATCATTTTTTAACTCCCGCATAAATGCCATCGTCTCAGGCGCAGGAGAAACGCCAAACTCTTTTTCGAGCAGCAGCCGACAGCGTTCAAACTGCTTAAGTGCGTCGGCGCGTCTACCCGTCGCGGCAAATATCTCCATCAACTGGCGATGTGTTGTTTCTTGCAGCGGATCGATTTGCAATAGCTGTTGGGCATACGTTTCGGCTTGGCGATATGTTCGTGCTTCTAAATGATGGCGTGTCAAATCATCGAGCGCGGCTAGAACGTTGCGTTTGACCCACTCGCGGGTAAACAGAATCCACTCCTCCATTGTCGTGCAGTCGTCCAAGAACAGTCCATCCAAGAACTCACCACCATATAGTTCAACGATTTTTTCGAGTTGTGGACGGCAGGTGGAACAGCGATAGCGCACATCGTGATCGTGGGCGCGTGTCATCTCCACAGCTTGGGAAACGATCTGGAAATCGGAGACGGTCGCGACTGCGGCATTGATCTCGACGCTCTTGCGCGTAATGGTCAATGCATCCGTGGGCAAGCGTGTTTTTAGGCGATGGAGCGCTTGGCGTAAGCTGAGGGCAGACGCCTTGGGAGTTACGTCTGGCCAGAGCAACCCTGCCAGCGTATCACGCGAATGGACCCGCCTGCCCTCCGTCACCAGATAGGCAAACAACGCCTGACTCTTGCCTGATCGCAGGCGAATCAGCTCGCGCTGGTCAGATTCGACCGCAACGCCGCCTAAAAGTTGGACAGACAGGACCGACATCTTTACCGTTCACCTCGCGTTATGGTTGGCATACCGTGCGTTTTCAACGCAAACGATGCGTTAACGAGCCTACATATACTTCATATTAGATGAGAACGCAAACTAATTACGCTTCGTATTTGCTGCGCGTTTGGCGCACCAATTCGGCCGAACCGCCCGCGCCGCCCTCCCTGCCATGCAGATGTTCCAGTCAATATCGAAATCAGGGCGACCTAGATCGCTCTGAAACTTGGTGAAGCGGTTAGGCGGTGGCGATTTTGCGACAGCTTTCCGCACAGCGGCGGCAGCTTTCAGCGCACCGCTGGCAGTGATCGTGGTCGTGTTCACCGCACTGGTCAGCACAGTAGTCGCAAATCGTCGCGCACAGTTCGCAAATTTGTGCGGCCATGCGGCTGTCGCGCGCCAGTGCCTCGACGCACAGCTGGCAAATCGCCGCGCAGTCGATACAGCAGGCGGGACAATCATTCATGCTGTCTTTGTTCAACATTTCTGCTAAACAATTTTGGCAATCGAGCACGCACTGAATACACGCCTCGATGCAGTCACGGTACTTTTCTGGGATCGTTGATGTGTCGATGTTCATGTTGTTCTCCAATGGTTACGTCAGCAAATCGGTTAGCGCAAGTTGCAGCAGTCGTTTTGCCAGCGTCACTTTGTAATGATTATTTGAGAGCGGTTCCGCGTCGGTGAGGGCGTTTTCGGCCGATTTCACCACAACCTTCTCCGTCGCCTCTTCATACAACAACGCCGTCTCCGTCTCCTCCAATCTATACGGCACGTTCGCCACGCCGTTTAGCACCAGCCGCACATCCTTGATCTCATTCTGCTCGACGTGCAACACCGCCGCCACGCCGACCAGCGCAAACGCCCACACTTTGCGATCCATCGCTTTGAGATAGGTGCTGCGGGTCCCGTGGGGCAGTGCTGGAATGGTGATGGACAAAATCAGCTCATCATCCTCAATGACCGTTTCGCGGCGGCGATTGTCAGTCGGTGGGGCGAAAAAATCAGCCAGTGAAAGCGTCCGTTCACCCGCTTTGCCACACAGCGTGACGCTGGCATCGAGCGCAAGTAGACATCCCGCCAAATCGGACGGATGGACAGCGCAGCACGGGCTTTCTTCAATGATGGCGTGCAGTTGGTTTTGACCCTCTTTGGCGGGGCAGTCGTTGCCACCTTTGAGCCAGCAGTCGATATGTTTGTTGCGGTAGTACCAGCAGCGCGGACGTTGCAGCAGGTTGCCGCCGAGCGTGGCGCGATTGCGGAGCTGCGGCGTGGCGGCGAGACCAGCCGCTTCGCATAGCAATGTGTATTTTTCGGCCAGTAAGTCGCTTGTTTCGATTTCGGAAAGCGTCGTTAGTGCGCCGATGGTGATGCCGTCTTCAGTTTCGCTGATGCCGCTGGGCAGATCGGCTGATTTCACATCGATCAACTTCTCAGGGGTTGTGATGTCCAGCTTCATGCGCGTCAGCAAATCTGTGCCGCCCGCATAGGCGAGGACCGTGTCAGAAAGTTGGGTGGGGATAGTTTCGGCCGAATCCCCCTTAATATATTCAAATGCAATCATCCGTTCTTCTCCTCTAGTGCCTCTACAATTCGCTGGCGTGTGATGGGCAGGTCAGTCAGCCGCACGCCAATCGCGTCGTAAATTGCGTTGGCAATCGCGGGCGCGGTCGGGATCAGTGGCAGTTCACCCAACCCCTTTGTGCCTGTCGTGTTGGCGTTGAGGTCAGGGACGTTGACCTCCGCATGTGTAATCGTCGGCATATCGGCGACGGTTGGTACTTTGTACTCTTCCAAGTCGGCATTTAGCACAATGCCGATTCTATGGTCGAGTATGCGCGCTTCGGTTAGGGCAAACCCGAGCCCCTGTGTCACACCGCCAATGACTTGGCTTTCGGCCGCCAGTGGATTCAATATCCGCCCACAGTCAGGCGCGGAAACCACGCGCAACACCGTCACCTCACCCGTCAACGTGTCCACCTCGACCTCTGCAGACTGTGCGCTAAAGGTGCGAATTGACGTGTCGCTCGGCAAGGCGTGATATGCGCCGTGCCCCTGAATCATGTGCGGCGCGAGTCGTCCTGTTACCTCGCTTAATTTGACCCCGCTCGCCTCATCACCTGCTTCATAAATTTTCCCGTCTTTGATGACGAGATTTTCAGGTTCCGTCTCGATTAGCATTGCGGCCGCTTCCAAAAGCTGGTCGCGCGCGTCAATCGCGGCGGCACGCACGGCGGGCGCCATCGTCGGCGTGGTGTACGAGCCTGAGCTCGTCGGCGCATGTGGCCCCATGGCGGTGTCGCCAAGCTGCACGCGCACATTGTTCATCCCGATGCCGAGCGTTTCGGCCGCCAGTTGCGCCAATATCGTGCGGCTGCCCGTCCCGATGTCCTGCGTTCCCGTCACGACATCGACGCTGCCATCGGTGTTGATCTTGACCCATGCGTAGGCGGGTGGCTGACCCGACCCCGCTTGCCACTCATGTGCTGCAAGGCCGAAGCCGCGTCGTTTTGAGCCGTGAACTGCTGGCTTTTTGCGCGAACGCCAGCCAAATGCCTCATCGATGCGCTCATAGCAGTGGCGAAGGCCATCGGGAGCCGACCATGGCTTGTCCTGTTTTTGGTCGCGCTTGGTGTAGTTGATTTCGCGCAGTTCAAGTGGGTCGATGCCCAACTCATGCGCTAGTTCATCCATCGCGCATTCGAGCGCAAAACACGCCTCCGCATAGCCGGGCGCACGGAACGCGACCGCTGGCCCCGCATTGGTGTAGACGCGCATCGTCGTTGTCTTGACGTTTTCACATTTGTAGAGATGCTCAAAAAGTCCGCTGATATTGCTTGCCTCACCCGCCGTGCTGTATGCGCCAGCGGTGACCAGCACCTCAACCCCAATTGCCGTCAGCGTGCCGTCCTGGTTTATGCCCAAGCGCACCGTTTGGCGCGTCGGATTGCGGTTGCCACCCGCCAGCGTTTCCCCTTCACGGTCGAGCGCGACCTGCACGGGACGACCCGTCTTTTTGGAGAGCAGGGCGGCAAAGACAGTCTGTTTCCATGCGATCTGCTTTGCGCCAAAACCGCCGCCCATGTGCTGCTTGATGACGTGCACCTGATTTTGTGGCAACCCCACCGCCTCCGCGATTTCGGAGCGCACGGTAAAAATGCCCTGCGTCGATTCATAGATGAGTAGTTCATCCCCCTGCCAGTGGGCGGTTGTCGCGTGTGGTTCGAGCGGATTGTGGATGGCTGCTTGGGTGGTGTAGGTGCGGGTGAGTTGATGATCGGCCGAATTCCAGCCAGCAGCAAAATCTCCACGCTCATTACTTTCTTCTTCAACCGTATTGCCATCTGCATGAATCGCCGGCGCATCTTCCGCCAACGCCTCTGTCATGTCGGTCACAAACGGCAGCACCTCATACTCGACCGCAATGAGGCGTAGCGCGTCCTCTGCGATCTCCTCTGATTCGGCCGCGACCGCTGCCACCTCATCCCCGACAAAACGCACCTTCTCATCAAATAGCGGCAGCTTCTCCTGATACCATTTGATGTCAAACGCATCGTTGCGCGAGATGATCGCGTGAACACCATTCAACGCTTCCGCCTTGCTGGTGTCGATGCTGATAACTTTGGCGTGGGGGTGTGGACTGCGTAACACTGCGCCGTAAAGCTGACCCGTGCGGCGCACGTCGGTCGTATACTGCGCCTGCCCCGTCACCTTTTCAACCCCTTCTACACGCGGTTGCGGCTTGCCGACAAGGTTAAACTGTTTGTCCGCTGCCCAGACTGGCGGAACGTTGTGGCGCGGGATGGTTAAGACGGTTTTCTTTTCGCCGTCCTTTTTCTTTTCTTCTGTTTCAACGGTCAATGGTTCAATTGCCATTTTGCGCCTCCTGCATCTTTTCGGCCGCCGCGACACCCGCCTTGACGATATTTTGGTACGCCCCACAGCGACATAGATTGCCACTGACCGAGCGCACGATGTCACTCTCGTTGGGTGCGTCGTTATGATCGAGCAGTGCCTTGAGGCTCATGATCTGCCCCGCCGTGCAGTAGCCGCACTGATAGGCATCGCACTCGATAAACGCTTGCTGAATCGGATGCAGGTCGTTGCCGTCGGCGACGCCTTCAATCGTCGCTACGTCGCGCCCATCGCATTCCACGCCGAGAACGAGACAGCTGTAGACCGCCTCCCCGTCGAGATGCACGGTACACGCGCCGCAGTCACCCATCGCACAGACCTTTTTTGTTCCCGTCAGACCGAGGTCGTGGCGCAGCGCGTCGAGTAGGATGCGACGCGGTTCGATCGCAATTGTGTGTTGCTGTTCGTTGACGCTAAGTGTGATCGTTTGTTTTGGTATTGGTTCTCTTGGTTTCATTATTCTCTTGTCCACGTTTGAGAAGTTTCACTTCTTTGAGGTTTACTCGCCCTTCAACAATTTAAGCAAGGCGAACTCTGCCCGCTTTAAGTGGTCATCATCTTCATTTTCAATACGGGGCAGGGTGTTCATATCGGCACGCTCTAAAATAGTGGGATGCACATAGTATTTGCGACAGACAGCAGTGGTGTTGCCCAACGCTTGGCTAACCTGTTTAATCGCTTCAGTCGTGTCCATTTCGCCAGTGGATAACAGCTCATAGGCCAGCACAGAGCCGCCCCATGTGCGGAAATCTTTGGCGGAGAACTGGTCGCCCATCTGCGTGCGGAGATAGGCATTGACATCGGCCGAATCTACCCCCTGCACATCCCCTGCATCATCGACGTATTGCAACAGCCGTTCACCGGGCAAATCCTGAATCTTGCGAATCCGATTGGCGAGTTTGCGATTCTTGAAGCTGATCTCATGCTCTACGCCACTCTTACCCACAAAATCGAGCGTGACTTTGCTCTTGTCTAAATCGACATGTTCATTTTCAAGTGTCGTCAGTCCGTATGTGCCGTGCGCGGCAGCATACTGCTCGTTGCCGATGCGGATCAGCGTCTCATCCATCAACGCGACAGCAGTTGCGAGCACGTTGCGGCGGGAGCGATAGGGCGTGTCGAGATCGCGGGAAACCTGTTGGCGCAGTGCAGGGAGTGCTTCGCCAAACTGGATAAGCTTGTCGAACTTGCGCTGTTCGCGCAGGGATAGCCAAAGCGGGTGGTAGATGTACTGTTTGCGTTCGGCCGAATCGCGCCCCGTCGATTGCAGATGCCCATATTCGTCCACGCAAATCCAAACGCTCTGCCATGCGGGGGGAATGCCCAATGAGCCAAATCGATCACGCAAACTGCGATCCCGCACGCGCTTACCGTCAGGATGGTAGTAGGTAAAACCGCGTCCATAACGTTGTCGTTGATAACCGGGTTCTGCGTCACTGACATAACGCAGGGGAGAAGTTGCTGTTAGCTGTGTCACCCTTTTACTATAGTGAGTGAACAGCATGACTTCAGGCAAAATATGCTGATTCTTGTGCCAGTTGGCGTGTGGGTTTGCGCCGCGTTAGCTGGGTTTTGAGGATTTCTACATCCCAAAACAACGGCTAAAACCATTGTCTGAAGGACTATAACATTTGCTAGGTTTTGTTGACATTTCACAAAATCAGACGTAGGGGCTAGGTAAACGGCGCGTGGCCCCAACTAGCGCACAATTCAATGCCGTTTATCTCGCCCTTGAGGAACATTTACGCACAAAAGGGTGAGACAAACGGCATAAACAGCGCGCCAATAATAGACCATAAACCGTTTGCCTCGCCCCTACACCAAATGTCAACAGAACCTAGAACGGCCAGATCAGCGGCACAATCAGCATCGTCGTTAACAGCATCAATAGGTTGAGCCAAACGCCAACCTTCGCATAGTCAGAGAACTTGTAGCCACCTGCGCCAAAGATAATGACGTTGACCTGATGACCAATCGGCATCAAGAACGACGTTGAAGCGGCGATCACGGTCGTCATCACAAACGGTTGCGGATTGAGTCCCAGCTTGAGCGCAAGCCCAATCGCAATTGGCACGAGCAGCACCGTCGCGGCCGCGTTGGAGATAACCTCCGTTAACAACGCCGTGACGACAAAGAGCGTGCCGAGCGTCACGACGGGGCTAAGATCGCCCGTCACGCGCAAAATTTGGTCGGCAATTAGCTGTGTCGTACCCGTTTGTTCCATCGCCGTGCCAAGTGGCAACATGCCCGCGATCAGGAAAACCGCTTTCCAATCAATGGCGCGATACGCCTCCTCCATCGTCAGCACGCCTGTGAGAACGATCAGCAACGCGCCCGCCAACATCGTTGCGGAAACGTGCAGCCAGCCCGTTGCGGCGACAATCAACACAGCCAGCAAAATCGCAATGGCAAGCCGCGCTTTTTCAGTGCGGCGCAGTTCGATTTGAGGACGCTCCAGGACGAGCAGATCGGGGTCGTTCAGCAGAGAGTTGAACGTTTTCGATGCCCCTTGCACCAGCAATGAGTCACCAAACTGCACCCGTCTATCGCGCAGGTTATTGACTGTGCCGCGTCCGTTGTGGCGCATCGCCAAGACGGAGAGGTTGTACTTTTCGCGGAAATGCAGTTCGCCTAGCGTCAAATTTTCAAAGTTAGAGTTGGGCGCAAAGGTGATTTCGGCGAGATGAAGGTCATCAGGATCGTCTTCGGGATGCCAATCTTCGGCCGAAAATCCCACCACTGGCTTTAATCGCAACTCCTTCTGCATCTGTAGCAAATTGGCGCGTCTCCCCCGCACAAGCAACACGTCATCTACTTGTAGCTGCCCCTCATCGCGTGAGCTGACGCGCTCATGATCTAGCGCGTGCGAGACGTGAATGACGCTGACATCAAAGCGATCATTGATATTGCTTTCTACGATGCGCTTGCCGATCAGGGGAGAATCGGCCGAAATCGTCAACTCGCTCAAATAGTCGCGGACGGGATATTCGGCCGAAATGCCGCCTTCCACGCTGCGATCTGGCAACAACTTTTGCCCAATCGTCAACATGTACAGCATCCCCACCGCCAGCACAATCACGCCCGTCGGCGTAAAATCAAAAAAGCCAAATGGTGCGATTCCCTGTTCCTGCATCAAGCTGGTGGCGAGAATGTTTGGTGGCGTGCCGATCAGCGTCATGTTGCCACCGAGTAGGGCGGCAAAGGCGAGCGGCATGAGCAATTTCGAGACGGGGATATTGCGTTTTCGGCCGATGCTGATCACGGCTGGCATCAAAATTGCCACCGCGCCGATATTGTTCATGAACGCCGACATACCCCCTGCCGCCACCATCAGCCAAATTAGCAGGCGGCGCGTGCTGTCCCCCGCCAGTTGCAGCAATCGCTTCGCCAGCATATCGGCCACCCCCGACCGCTGCAATCCGCCACTGATAATAAAAACGGCCCACACCGTCACAACGGCCGGGCTGGCAAACCCCTGAAACGCCTCATCAACTGTGACCAGCCCAGTCAAAATCAACGCCAATGTCACCAGCAGCGCAACCACATCGGCACGCACCTTTTCACTGATAAATAGCACCAGCGCACTCGTGAGAATGAGTAAAATGAAGACGATTTCAAGCGTCACGCTTAACCTCGCTATGGTTGTATACCGAGCGTCATTTCGATTTGTGCGGACTGCCCTTCGCGCAGCAAATCGACGACGACCCGCTGCTCCGCCACCGCTTGTAGTTGCAAAAATTTCTGTAAATCTTGCCAACCACCAATTGGTTCCCCATCTATTGCCGTGACGATATCCCCACCTATCAAGACGCGCCGATTGCCGATAACTACCTCCCGCTGTGCGCCACGGATGCCAGCCAGTTGGGCAGGGCTCTCGCGGTAAATCTGTGTCACCAAGATGCCGCGTTCGACGGGGAGCTGCAAAATTTCAGCTAGTTGTGGCGTAATGTCATATCCCAAAAAGCCGGTCCACGGATGACGATAATAGCCAAGCTCGATTAGGTCTGGCAGCACGCGCCGTACCGTATCGACGGGTATGGTGAAGCCAATTCCCTGTGCGTCGTCACGAATCGCCGTGTTAACCCCGATGACGCGCCCGCGCGAGTCAAGCAGCGGTCCGCCCGAATTGCCCGGATTGATCGCCGCGTCTGTCTGAATGACATCGAAGATGAATTGGTCGTTATCGAGTTGCAGCGGTCGGCCTAATGCGCTAACCACGCCTGTTGTGAGCGTGCGTTCAAGGCCAAATGGGTTGCCGATAGCGATGGCACGTTGTCCGACACGCAGATCGGCCGAACTTCCCCACTCAACTGGATGCAACTCCGCTGGCAACACATCTACCTTCAACACCGCCAAATCATTCGGCGGATCTGCCCCCAGAATCTGCGCGGGAACGGTCGTCTCGTCCGAAAATGTCACTTCGACACTTTCTGCCCCTTCCACAACATGCCAGTTCGTCACGATATGCCCTGCCTCATCGATCACAAATCCCGACCCCGTCCCCTCATTCGGCATCGCGCCAAAGAAGATGTCATAGCTAATCACCCGCGCCGTGATGTTGACCACCGACGGGCTGACCCGCTCATACAAGTTGGTGATTAATTCTTCTTCAACGTCGATCGGTTCGAGCAGCACGTCGGGGAGGGGGATCACCGTTGGTGCAACGGTTGGGGAAGGCAACGGGGTCGGCGTCGCTGTTGAGGCAATCAACTCATTGCGACCACAGCCACCGAATATCAAAATCAATAAAAGCCAATACCATTTCATCATAACTGAGAGCGTGGACGCCTCGTCCGCCACAAAAAACGGACGAGGCGTCCGCGCTCCAATGGTTAAAACTCGAAAAATCCGTCGATTGCATTCGAGAGTTGGAGCCGGCGCAGTTCATCACGCAATGCGCGTTCACGCTGTTCCATACGCGACATTTCGCGCTGCAAGTTAATGATTTGCCGTCGCATGTGCAGCACGATGTCGATCGCGTTTTCATCTAGGTCGAGATGGTCGCGCAGACGTCGGGTGCGCGCGAGACGGCGCACGTCGCGGGGGGTGTAGCGCCTGTCTTTCGGCGCAACCCACCCCGCCTCCTCACACAAATCCAACCACGCCTCATCGATGCGCGCCTGCTGCATCGCAAGGGTGCGCGTCATCAATTCATCCATCTGTTGCATCAAGTCACTCATGCTCGCACCCCCTCTCGCAAATCGCGCAGTTGTCCGATTAGTGCTTTCTCTTTATCACTTAAATTGCGCGGCAGTTCAACCATCACCGTCGCGTACAGATCGCCACTCTGCTCTGGATTGCGTAATTTTGGCATTCCTAACCCGCGCAACTTGAACGTCTTCCCATTCTGCGTTTCGGCCGGAATCGACAGCTTGACGGTGCGATGTAACGCCCGCACCTCTGCCTTGCCGCCCAACAGCGCGGTGTACAAGTCGACGGGGATATTCACTTTTAGGTCGTCGCCATCGCGCTCGAAGCGTGGATGATCTTCAACTTCAACGATCAGAAAGAGATCCCCCGCCTGTGCGTTTAAGCCAGTGCCACCTTGCCCGCTCAGACGGATTTTTGAGCCCGTAACAACGCCACGTGGAATTTTTGCATCAATCGTTTTGCCGTCTTCGTATTGCAGCGTGCGCGTCGTGCCGTGAAACGCCTCTTCCAGCGAGACGGTTACGGTATGCTCGATGTCCTGACCGCGCCGACTGCGAGGACGCGCTTGTGTCTGGGTAAAAACGTCGTCGTAGCCACCTGCGCCGCGTGCTTGGCCGCCGCCAAACATCTGCTCAAAGAAGCTGCTAAATCCAGCCCCGCCGCCACCACCGCCAAACATCTCCTCAAACTCTTCAGGCGAGACGGTGCGATATTGGGACTGTGCCCCGCGTGGACGCTGGCGGAATTGTGACCAATCTTGGGCATTCGGGTCAACACCTGCGCGTTGATACTGCTCCCACTGTGCGCCAAATTTATCATACAGCTTGCGCTTTTCCGCATCCATCAGCACTTCCTGTGCCTCATTGATCTCCTTAAATTTCTCTTCCGCCACGCTGTCGTTTGGGTTGAGATCGGGATGATATTTGCGTGCCAGCTTGCGGTACGCTTTGCGAATTGCCTTCTCATCCGCATTCTTCGGCACGCCTAAAATGTTGTAGTAATCTTTATATTCCATCGTTTTACCCCCCTTGTGCCACGATGACACGTGCTGGACGCAATAACTTATCGCCCAACGTGTAACCTGTCTGCTCGACGTGGATCACGGTGTCGGGTTCTGCGTCTTCTGACGGAACGCTGGCGATTGCGTCGTGCATTTCAGGGTCGAAGGGTTGGTTCTGGGCGATAATCGGCCGAATTCCATGCCCCTCCAACGTCTGCTGCCACTGCCGTAGCGTCGCCTCAACACCTTCCCGTATTTGACTATCCTCATCCGTTGCGTGGCGCAGCGCTAACTCTAAGTTGTCCATCACACCGATAAAATCGACGAGCATCGCCTCTTTAGCATGTTCGACGCGCTGCCCAAAGGTACGCTCCAAGCGTTTGCGCGTATTGTCTAAGTCGGCACGTTGACGCAGGAGATCGCTTTGCGCATCAGCAGTCGCCGCTGCCAACTCTTCTATTTCGGCCTGAAGCCGCTTCATCTCCGCTTCCAATGCCGCAATCTTTTCATCTTTCTGGGCAAGCTGCTGCGTCTGTTCAGACCGCTCGATTTCGATTTCGCGCTCGAGCTGTGCCAAGCGTTGCTTAAAGCCCGCAATTTGCTCAATTGCTGCCCGCTTCACTTCCGACACCTGACGCGCCGCTAATCTTTCTACTTCCCGCGCAAGGCGGGGATCCAATCTCGTCCGTGGATACATTATTTTCCTCATGCAACGGGCGAGTCTAAATCGTCCGTCGATATTTTATGTTACAGCATAGTACAAATACGATAGCGGCGTAACGTCTTTTTAGTCTAACCTTGTGTACGTCATTTGCTGTATGGATTCTGAAAATAGCTGGTCAGCCTGTCAGCTATTCAGCCTGTCAGCTTCTTAGCCAGACCTTAAATGCGGATTACTCACTAAGAAATGCAAAGGGCGCTAGCAACCGCTAACGCCCTTTGTAGTTCTATTCGGCGGCCAAAAAATTTAGCCTTCGATTACCTGTTGTTTGCCGTTGCTGTGCGCGCGAACTTGGATGCGGCGCGGCTTGACCTCTTCCGCTTTTGGCACATTGAGCGTCAACACACCATCGGTGTAGTCGGCGTCGATCTCGTCCGCATTGACCATCACGGGCAGGTTGATGCTGCGTGCAAAGCTGCCGACGCGACGTTCGCGGATGTGATACTTCGTGCCTTCATTCTCTTCTTCGTTCTCGTATTTGTACTCACCGCGAATGGTCAGCACGTTGTCGGCAAAGGTGATGTCGAGATCATCGACGTTCATGCCGGGAACAGAGGCGACGACTTGGAATTGATCTTCGGTTTCAGAAACATCGAGAGGCAATCCCCAGTTGCTGACAGAACTGCCGCCGTTGCTGTTGTAAACCGAATCAAACATGCGATCAAGGTCACGTTGCATTCGGGTAATCTCTCGAACAGGGTTCCAACGAATCATTGTACTCATGGTTTTAATCCTCCGTGTCTATGTTTTGGTTTCGTGATTGCCCTTATTTAGATTTCTCGCGCTTGGGCAACGGGAGCGCGCTTTTCAAACGTTCAATCAGGTTTAATTTGCCGTGCTGTCCATTTTTCTCAACTTTCAGATGGCGCACACGGCTCTTGCTTTCGCCACTCTTGGGAAGACGAATCGTCAATACGCCATTATTAAGCGTTGCGTCTGCTGTACTATCATGAATGGGCGTTGGTAAAACAATCCGACGCATAAATGATCCATAGCTGCGTTCGCGGGTGACATACTGCTGCTCTTCACGCTGATTTTCGTGCTTAGTTTCACCGCTGATCGTCAACACATCGTCGTGAATGGCGATATCGATCTCTTCTGGCTTTAAGCCGGGCAAGGTCGCCTTGATGACATATTCGTCATCTTTCTCACTCAAGTCGATGTCAAAAGTGTGTTGGGCAAATCCATTGCCGATGGGCGACACATTCCAATCTGACCAAAAGCTGTCGAAAATACGGTCAATGTTGTACTGCATCGTCGATTGTTCGGTGTATGGATTCCAACGAGCTAAAGTTGTCATACACATCACCTCCAGTCATTCTGATTCGACCGAAAACGCCGCCGTCAACAAAACGCTATTTGCAATGATGATTATGTGACTTTACACGTCCTAATGTTCGTTTGTGACTGACGGCGTTTTTGCCGTATCAATTTATACCCATAGGATAGCGGAATGGGGGGCTGTCCAAAACGGCTTTTCGCTGTAACTCTGACTACGACAAATGTTGTAATCGAGAGCGTTACCGCTCGTCCAGCGACGCGATCCCTTCGCGCAGCGCATAGAGGGCAGCCTGTGTGCGGTTATTGAGATGTAGCTTGGCGAGGATATTGCTCACATGCGTGCGCACGGTGCGTTCAGTGATATGGAGCTGTTCGCCGATTTCGTCATTGCTGTAGCCGTGCGCGATCAGCTTGAGAATCTCCGTTTCGCGTTCAGTCGGCCGGTTATCGGGCAGTTCATCATTGGCACGCATCATCTCTTGCAAAACGCGCGTTGCAATCGACGGGTCGAGCGTCGATTGACCGAGATGAACGTTGCGTATCGCCTGTTGAATTTCGCTGGGGGTCGCATCTTTGAGCAGATAGCCGAGCGCACCGGCCCGAATCGCGGGAAAGAGATGACGGTCACTGCTAAAGCTGGTGATGACGAGCACCTTTGCCTCTGGCCATGCGGCTTTGATGTCGCGCAATGCCTCAATGCCCGTCTTCTTTGGCATCTGCAAATCGAGCAAAATCACGTCGGGGCGTAGCGCTAAAACACGCTCAACCGCCTCCTCACCGTCACTCGCCGCGCCGACAAACGCCATATCAGGTGTCGCCGCGATCAGGGCTTCCATCCCTTCGCGCACAATGGCGTGGTCATCTGCTTGAAAAACTTTAATCATGGGGAGAAGTGGCTAGAAGGTAGTGGGTAGTGGCTAGTAAGAAAATTGTTGAATTGCACCTTTTCTTACTAGCGACTAGCAACCAGCAACTAGCCACAAATAAAAGCAATTTACTGACTTAATTCATCAAGTGGCAACGTCACGACGATGGTCGTTCCCTGTTTAGGGGAAGACTCAATGGTGAGCGTGCCGCCGCGCTTTTTTGTGCGGTCGCGGATGCTGGAAAGTCCCATGCCGCCACTCTTTTTTGCCTCGTTTAGCTCAAACCCGACACCATCATCACTGACCGTCATCGTGACATAGCTCTCAGACTGCTCCAGCATCACGAGGACTCGTTCAGCACGGGCGTGTTTGAGCGCGTTATTCAACGCTTCGTTGGCGATGTAGTATAACGTTTCTTCGATAGAAGTGGGGAGATCGAGCTCCGATTTGGTGATGACTTGTCCCTGCACGTTGGCGCGCCGTTCGACGGCGTTGATACGCTGGCGTAACGCCTCAACGAGCCCTTCATTTTCCAGCGCCGTCGGCCGCAAATTGTGCAACAAGAGGCGCATCTCCTTGAGCGCTTGCTGGGCTGAATGTTGGATGCGCTGAATATATGGCAACCCCTTTTCAAGTTCACCGTTGGCTGCATATTGCTGCACGGCTCCCGCAAAGAGTGTCAAGCTGTAGAGCGATTGCGTCACCGCATCATGCAGTTGATGGGCGATGCGCGTGCGTTCCTCTTGCACCAAAAGGCGCGAATTCTCCTGCTGTAAATGGAACAGCTGAATCAGACTGCCGACCTGCTCGGCAACGGAGACGAGTAGCTCTACATCTGCATCGGTGATGCGCTGACTGCTGTCGCGGAAGATGCTCAACACGCCCAGCACCTGCTCTTTGGGCTGCATGGGGATGGCGGCATAGGCGATCATCTCGCTCTCGCGTAGCGCGGACGGCGTGCGGGGGTCGAGCCGCATGTCGCTGACGACGAGCGGCTGTCTGTTCTGCACTGTCCAGCCGATCAGACCAGACTCTACCGAAATCTCTCCGACCAATGCCTCATCCAGCCCAATTTGCGCGACTGGATTTAGGCGATCACGCTCAACCAAATGGATCATCCCCGCCGACCCATCGACCGCCAGCAAAACGTGTTGCAAACAGGTTTGCAAGGCACTGTTCAAATCATGCACATCAGCTGCGATGTTGGCGATAGCGTAGAGTGCTTCAAGCTTGCGCGTGCGATCATCGACGCGCCGCTCCAGCAGTTGGCGTAGCAGCGTCTCTTCCGTGATCGCATAGGCGACGAGCAGCACGGCGGTGACGTTGCCGCCAGTGTCGTGCTGTGGCTCCAACGTCATATCCCAGTAAACGGTGTTGTCGCGCACAGTCAGACCGAGATTTTTCTCATGACTCTCCTGCCCCTCCAATGCTTGTTCAATCATCGGCCGAATTACCTCTTGCGAAGTAGGCAGCAACTCATAGAGATGTTTACCGATGACGGAATCGGCCGATGTGTCGATATAGCGCAACCATGAGCGATTGTGGTCGATCAGCGTTAACTGCGTATCGAGCAGCACAACGGCCGATGCTTGCTGATTATCAATGTCGAGTTTGGCGAGTTCGTTTGTCATGATGTTCAAATGTATCAAATGCGCGGGCAAACGTCAGGGGATCGCGTTGTATGACAATCACTATTTCACCACAATAGGCGCATTTTAGAAGTTGCGACAGCCGCAGGGGGTGGATGTGGTTGATGGTGTGGTCACAGGTTGGGCATGTCGCAACGGTCGGGTTCATGATTCTGTCTCGATGGTGGTTTCAAAACAGAATAGCAGAAAGGTTTGTGGGGAGAATCGGCCGATTTTCCGATCTTGGCTTACGTCAAATGCTGTAGACAGGGCAGAGGGTACACAACCCTGTCTATTCATGGTCACTTTTGCGCGATTGACGTTATCATCATTGCGATGAAAAACCGCTCGCACCAAAGCTCCATCTTTCATCGTGATAAACGACACACGCTGATCGGCAGTGTGTTAACGACTGCGTTAATCGCAAGTGGCGTCTTTATTAGCGGTCGCGTCTCACCCTATGAGGCCCGTGAGCTGATTGAGAATGCCATGCCGTCCGTGCGCTTTCTGACCTCGGCCGTTATGACCGTGACGGCGACGATTTTGGCATTGATGCTAACGCTCATCAGCTTCTCTTACACGATTGACGCGCAGATCACGGGAACGTTCTATCAGCGCATCAAGCTGACCGCCCTGATCACGACGGGCACATTTATATTTGCCACCTCATTGCTCGTGCTTTGCAGCGTACCAATTAGCCAAAGTGACAGCGTGCCCGCGGGCTGGTACGAAGCGATCTACTACAGCGTCATCTCGCTTTCGGCCTTACTCGCAGGGGTACTCGTTTCCGTCGCCATCATGCTCTACTATGCCATTCGCAATTTAATCGCCCTGATCGACCCGGATGTTGATGATGAGGACGTTCGGGAGATGCTTTATGAGCCGTCCAGTGAGTGAACAAAGGCAGTTGGCAGTGTATCGTTTATCCATCTGACGTAGCTGATGCCCCTAATCTCCAACCACTTTCCGTGCGGGTAAACGGTCGCGCTCGTACAAAACTACCGCTCTCAAACTGCACGGTCAACGTAACCTCTACGTCGTCGCCCACGGCAATATCATTCAGTGGTGCCGTATGAGTTAGGAGGGTTGTTCCTGGCTCACAGGACAATGAGACACCATTGGCTGGCGGCTCCAATCTGCCTGTGTTGTTCTCGTCCCCTTTGTCAACGGCGACTTCGATCAGGGAAATATCACTCTGTGCCTGTTTGCAGGTGACTGAAATCTGCCAGTCAGGAGATCCGTTTTCTTCGGCCGAATCGATTATTGCCGCAATCTTAGTGTCATCTGCAAGCGTGTAGGGAAAGCTGATCGGATCGCTTTCGACTGCTTGACGACAACCGATGCCTAAAAATAGAAGGAAGAGAACAAAGATTTGTTGACGCATAAAACCTCACTACTTCAATGCAGGACGCAATTCGCGCTCCCACACATCAAAAAACGACGCTTGATCAGGGCCGATTTGGTGGATGTAAACGTGGTCGTATCCCGCATCGATAAACTTTTGAATCTGTTCCAAGTGTGCATCGACATCGGGGCCGCAAGAGATGTCTTTGGTAATGTGTTCCGTTGTGAGCGGCTTGACCGCTTGTTCAAAGTGGGTGGGGGTGCGCAATTCGGCCGAAAGTTCACCCATCAGCCCCGTATTCGGCCAGACTTCAGCAACCGTCTGCCGCGCCTGCTCCTCGCTCTCTGCATAGCAAATATGCAGTTGTCCAAATTTTGGCCCTGAACCGCCTGCGTTTTCAAATCGCTCGATATCTGCCCGCTTGGGCGCCAAGCCCCAATACCCATCCCCAATCTCAGCGGCCAGCTCAATCGCCTGTGGCCCACTGCCCGCGACGATGATAGGCGGCAGTTGTTCGGGCAAGGTGTAGATGCGCGCATCTTCCACATCATAGTATTCTCCCCAATAGCTGATCGTTTCCCCTGTCCAAAGCTCACGAATGATATGTACAGCTTCGGTCAACATCGCTGAACGAATGTCATAGGGTGGCCAGCGATCCCCCAAGACGTGTTCGTTGAGATTTTCGCCCGTCCCCACACCAAAGACAAAGCGACCTTCGAGCAGCGTCGCCGCCGTTGCCGCCGCTTGTGCGATGATAGCGGGATGGATGCGTGTCGTTGGGCAAGTCACGCCGACCCCGACCAAAATATCGCTGGTGACCTGCGAGATCGCGCCCAACATTCCCCACACAAAGGGAGAATTACCCTGCGCATCGATCCACGGATGGTAGTGGTCAGAGATCGAGATAAAGTCGAAGCCAGTTGCTTCTGCTTTTTGAGCTAACTGCAACAATTTCTTGGGAGAATGTTCTTCGCTAGAAAGGGTATAACCGATTTTTGTCATGGTAGATAGGGTTGATAGGAGCGCGACCAGCTTGGTCACATCCCGATAGGTTGCGTTGAGATTCATGCAATATAGATCATCTCTGTCGGCCTGACCTGTACCGATCTCCACGAAGTAGGTATAAAAAAAGATATTGTCAGGGGGCATAGCTTAGCGACCCATAGCGTTTGATGGGAACGCCTAGCTTTTGGAACTCGACAAATCATTGGATACGGATTACCCGTTTATTTTGACCTTGCAATAGTTCTAGGTGTTCATGATCAAACAATAGCTCAATCAGCTGAGGAAAATTTCAGGCGGTTATCTCAATGACTTCCTGTTCTGCAATGGCAAAAACGTGATCACCAACTTTGGGTCGCACGATACCGTATCCCGTAAAGTCGCCAAATGCGGGCAGAATGGCATGATTTCGGCCGAAATAGAAGCACCCCACCTTTAGCCGTTCGCCACCTCCGCGCAAGACGACGGCGGGATGAACATGACCTGCGATAACATACCCCGCGTCCGAGTCGCTCGGCACATGCCGCCACACGAACGGGTGCTCGATCAGCTCCTCCATCGTGTTCATGCGCCATTCAACGGGTGGCTTTCCCGCATGGCTGTCGTGATTACCTAAAACGACATCGACCGTCAGTTGCGCGAATTCGTTGCGCCATGCCGTCACTTTCTCGATGACCGATGCAGATCTGCCAAGTTTTGCGTGTAGTAAATCCCCTAAAATGAGTAATCGTTCCGCTTTGGTGTGCTGAAGGGCTGCGGAGAGTCGTGCCAAATTGTGCGCTGTGCCCCCTGCTGGCAACCCGACCCCCTGCGCCCGAAATGTCGCCGCCTTGCCAAAATGAATATCTGTGACAACTAACGTGTTGCGCTCCCGCCAAAATAGGGCTGGATGGGGAAGCAACGCGAAGTTTTGTTCGAGAAAGGGAAAATGAACCATTGTCTCTATTTATCCGCCCACTTCTCAAGTTGCAACGTCATGCGGCGAATGCGGTCAGCCAGCTTTTCAGAGGAAAGGCGCGTCTGAATTCGGGCGATCAGCAGTGGAAAGGCGAGCGGTGTCGGTTTGCGTGGTTCGGTGATGACGAGCGTAGACCCTTCAATGCGGCGCAGCGTATCCATCATGCGGCTGCCGTCTAGCTGGCGCGCAAGGACTTCACGCTGCGCCTGTTCAAGCAGCAAATTATCGCTATCGTATTTAGCGAATACGTCGTAAATCAGGTTGCTCGTCGATTGGATGTGGCGTGCGCTGTTGCGTCGATAGGGGGTTCCCTGATTGACCAGCCCTGCAACCCGCGCCACTTCGCGGAACTGTCGGCGCGCCATTTCGCTGGCGTTGAGGCTGGCGGGAATATCTTCCAGCAGATTTTCAGATGAGAACACGTCGGCGGTAATCTCTACAAAATCGGCCGATAATAACTCAAACCCATAATCATTCGCCGTTAGCGTGAACGTGATCGGCTGTTGCAGTGACAAGCGATATGCTACTAATGCGGCCAACCCTTGATGTACCAACTTCCCCGCAAAGGGATAACAAAAAATGTGATGCCCTTCCCGCGTCTTCGTGCGCTCAATCAGTAGTTCGTCATCGGCCGGTATCGCCGACCATTTCTGTTGCAGCCGCAAAATCGGTGTTACCGCCTTCAACTCGGGATGATCGAGAACGCCATCGTTGACATCGCTGAGAATTTGGCGCATTTGGGCGGAAAGTTCGGCCGAAATGGGCAGACTCGTCCCCGTCCAGCGCGGAATCGCTCCTTTGACGCTGCTCGCTCGCCGCACCCACGCCGTCATATCGCGTACGCGCACAAATTTGAGCGGTCGTCCCGCGAAGATAAACGTGTCGCCGGGCTTGAGCCGACTGATAAACGATTCCGTCATCGACCCCAAATGGCCGCCGTTGAGATACTTTACCTGAATTTGCCCGTCTCCGACAATGGTGCCGATATTGCTGCGGTGCATGTTGGCGATGCGCCGATCGGTCACTTTGTACATCGCATCCTTCTGCACCACCTTTTGATACTCAGGATACGCCGACAGGCTCTCACCGCCTGTGGTGACAAACTGCATCACCCAACCCCACTCCTCGCGCGTCAGATGGCGATAGGCGTAGGTCGTCCGCACCTCGTCAAATAGTGCGTCTGGCTCGAAACCGCTGCCCAGTGCGACTGTGACGACGTGTTGCACTAGCAGATCGAGCGGCTTTTCAATCGGCTCTCGCCCCTCGATGCGCTCCGCCAGCACCGACTCCCGCACCGCCGCGACCTCGATCAACTCCAGCGCGTGCGTGGGAACACAGGTGACACGGCTGGTCACGCCGGGCTGATGGCCGCTGCGCCCTGCCCGTTGCAGCAGGCGCGCAACCCCTTTAGGACTGCCGACCTGCAAGACGCGATCAACCGTTGGGAAGTCCACGCCTAAGTCAAGGCTAGAGGTAGCGACAACGCAGCGCATTGTGCCAGCGCGCAGGGCGTTCTCGACATATTGGCGGGTTTCGGCCGATAATGACCCATGATGCAGCGCAACCTCGCCGATCCAATCCTCACGCATGTCGATAATCGCCTGATACCAGCGTTCAACCTGATTGCGCGTGTTGCAAAAGATTAGTGCCGTCTGTCCTTCCGCCACGGCATCGACCACCTGCGGCAACATCTTCATCCCCAAATGTCCCGCCCACGGAAACCGCTCCATCGACGCGGGAATCAGCGAGTCGATCACAATCTCCTTCTCAACGAGTCCTTCCACCATGCGACCTGCATTGGCTGTGGACGTGCTCCCTGTCTCAGTTGAAGCGGAGACACCCACAAGCGTCGTCAACGCCTCTTCCAAATTGCCCAGCGTCGCCGACAACCCCCATGTCACTAACGTGGGCTGAGTCGGTCGATTTACGTGGTTGCGAATGGAACGCAACCGCGCCAAACAAAGCTCCGTCTGCGTGCCGCGCTTGCTGCCCAAAAGCTCATGCCACTCATCAACCACGACCATGCTCAACTGATTAAAGATGCGCTTCGACTCACTGCGCGACAGCATGATCGACAGCGATTCAGGCGTGGTGATCAGACAGGCGGGTGGCGTCTTGAGCTGCTTCTGCTTGCGATAGCTCGACGTGTCGCCCGTGCGTCGTTCAATCGTCCATGGCAGCCCGATACCATCGACCATCGCCTGTAGTGCCTGTTCGGTATCGGCCGCCAACGCCTTCAGCGGGGTCAACCAGATCACCTGCAATTTCGGTGTTTTCCATTTCTCCGGGTCGGGATTTCTATCCAGCCAGCGCAGAATGGCCGCCCCCCACGCCGCGTAGGTTTTGCCGGTCCCGGTTGCCGCGTGGATTAGGCCGCTCTCCCCTTGCCGCGCCGCCTCCCATACATCCTGTTGAAATGGAAACGGCTGCCAGCCTTGCTGTTCAAACCATTGCCCTATCTGATTGCTAGCGTCCATATTTTTCGGGCGCGTTATGACCGCGCTTCGACCGGCTCGACCGTCGAAGCGGGCAACATCTCCTTAATCGTATCGAGCGTATCTGCATCTTTGGGCTTCTTGTCGTGTCGCCAGCGCAGAATACGTGGAAAGCGCACGGCGATACCGGACTTGTGCCGCTTGCTTTCTTGAATATTCTCAAAGGCGAGTTCAAAGACATGTTTCGGCGTGACGCTGCGGACGGGGCCGAATCGCTCTTTTGTATTGCGACGAATCCAGTGGTCGAGCTTGCGGATCTCTTCGTCGGTGAGTCCGCTGTACGCTTTGGCAAAGGGAACGAGTTCGCCATCGTCCCAGACGGCAAAGGTGTAGTCGGTGTAGAGGCTGGCACGGCGACCGCTGCCCCGCTGTGCGTAAATCAGCACCGCGTCAATCGTGTAGGGGTCAACCTTCCATTTCCACCAGTCGCCGCGTTTGCGTCCCACGCGATAGGGTGACGCTTTCCGCTTGAGCATGAATCCTTCCACCATGCGTGCGCGGGATTGTTCGCGCAGTTCAGCGAGGGCATGCCAATTGGATTCTGTCACGATCTGGGATAGTTGTACGTTGCAAGTAGTGAGTAGTGCTTCTAATTTGCGACGGCGTTCCGACTGGGGCAACGTGCGCATGTCTTCGCCATTGTGTTCGAGCAAGTCGTAGCAAAGCAGGATGACGGGAACCTCCTTGAGCAGCTTTTTGCCAACTGTTTTTCGGCCGATTCTTCTCTGCAACTGCGCAAATGGCATCACTTCCCCCTCTTTCCAAGGCAACAGCTCCCCATCTAGCACCGTCCCATCGGGCAGCCCCTCTGCCGCCGCGATCACCTCTGGATAACGCTCCGTCACCAACTCTTCACCCCGTGACCACAGGAAAATTTTGCCCTCGCGTTTAACAAGCTGAGCGCGAATGCCATCCCATTTCCACTCGATCTGCCAATCGTCGATGTCACCGAGCGTGTCGGGGTCAGCTTCCAGCGCATAGGCGAGATAGAAGGGGTAGGGGCGGCTGATGTCCGCGTCGGTCGTTTCCTCCGAGAAAAGGCTGTTGTAGAAATCGGCCGAAGGTTGCCACTTGCCCATCAACCGATGCGCCATCACCGCGCTGTCGATGTCGCTATAGTCGGCGAGTGCGCGGGTCAACAGTCGCTGCGAAACGCCGACGCGGAATGATCCCGTCAGCAGTTTATTGAGTAAAAATCGTTCTGTTCCGTCTACTTCATCCCACCATGCAAGCACGTGCTGCCGCTGTTCGTGCTCGTCCAAACCGCGTAGGGGCAGGATTCGTTTGGACATCCAAATGTGCAGGGGCAGGTCGCTTTCTCGGTTGGGCGGTGGTAGCAGTAGGGCGGCAGTTTCGGCCGAATCCCCCACCGCGCTATGACTTTCGATCAGCAACCATTCGGGTATCCTTGCGATTTCTGCCGCCCATGTTCGCAACAGCTTCGACTGAATCAGTCGTTTTGGTCGTCGTCCACTCAAAAAGTAGACCGCCCACGCGGCATCTGCTGGCGCGGCTTGCTCAAAGTAGGCGACCATCGCCGCGACTTTTTCGAGGGTTTTGGTGGTGCTATCTAATCGGCCGAAAAGTTCCGCAAAATGCTTCATGAATAACTACGCCTCTTCCTCTCCCTCAGCCGTTGCCGCCCAAGGGGTGTTCAAACCATAAGCCTCTAGCCCGCGCTCTTCGCGTAGAAAGCGCACGACGGTTGGAATGTTGCCATGTGTAACGAGAATGCGCGCCGCACCCGTCGCCTCAACGGACGAGATCAGCCCATGCCAATCGACATGATCGGATAAGATAAACCCGCGATCCAGCGCACGCCGTCGCCGCTGTCCCCGCACCTGCATCCACCCCGAGGCGAACGCCGTCGAGATTTTGCCAAATTTGCGCAGCCAAGGGGTGCCGCGTGCCGATGTCGGTGCGACGATCAATGTTTGGCTCCAATCGGTTTTGGGCGGCGCGTCGTTAACATAGGTCGTTCTTGGCAATGCCACCCCACTGGCAGCGTACATCTTATTCATGTTATTGACCGCACCGTGCACAAAGATATCCCCGATTGAGGCATCAACGCCCGCCAAAACGCGCTGTGCCTTCCCCAACGCATACGCATAGACGACACTCGCCTTTCCCGCCAGTTGATTGCCGCGCCACCAGTCGTTAATCTCGCTCATCACGACATCCTCATCTGGCCAGCGGTAGATCGGTAGTCCAAATGTCGCCTCCGTGATGAAGGTGTGGCATGACACAGGTTCAAACGGTGTGCAAGTCGGGTCAGCAGCTACCTTGTAATCTCCCGAAACGACCCATACTTCCCCCTTATGCTCAACGCGAATTTGCGCCGAGCCTATGATATGGCCTGCTGGGAAAAATGAAACAGTCACACCGTTGATCGTGCGCGACTCACCGTAAGGCATCGTCTCGATGGGTGGCTTTGCCCCCTCTGGTAGTCCGAAACTGAGCCGCCAGTTGGAGACGTGAAAACTCGGTTCAGCGATTAAATAGGCGTCGCAGCCGGGACGCGAGTGGTCGGCGTGGGCGTGGGTGACAACGGCACGAGGGACGGGTCGCCACGGGTCGATGTAGAAATCGCCCGCAGCGCAGTAGAGGCCGTTGTCATTGAGTTGGAGAAGCGGTGTTTGTGACATCAGGATGGTGCTATTCGGTGTTGCGATTAACCCAAATCACCATCATCAAGATGTTCCTCACGCCCCACGTCGGGATCGTCACCCGTCACAAATGCCCGTGCCAATTCAAACAGCGTGCGTGGCTTGGCGTATTTATTCTTCATATAGTGTACCGATTGGGCATCGACAAAAATCAGTGCCAGACGTGGATCATCAGGGCCACCGTCCCGCTCGCCACCCTCATCCTCGAACCAAACTTTCCAATCTGGGGCATACAGCTCGCGGATTTTGGCGCGATCCTGTGAGATCGTCGCCGTCCCGCTAATCGAGACCCATTCGCTCGTATCGCTGTTGTAGTAGCCAATTGAGATATTGGGATCGTGTTTTAGCTGGTCGATTTTGTGTGTCTCAATGTTGGTAACAAACCAGAGGTCGGCATCCTGTTCATGCTTCTGTGTTGCCATCGGCCGCGTGACCAACATGCCATTTGCACGTCGCGTTGTCATCATCGCAATATCCATCTCGTCAATGAGGGCGTACAGTTCGTCGAGCTTTTTTTCAGTTGATGTTGTCATTGGTTAAATTCCTTTGCTGGCTCACGCTCAGCTGTTATCTAAGTTTGTGCAACATCGTACCGACTCTCATGTTTAGATGAGAGCAATTTATATCCTTAGATAGGAAGCCCTACTCTCTTGTGCAAAGAAGATGGCGTCTTTGCAGAATCGCTGTCGCTCTCATCTATTGATGTGAAATTGCGCCGCTTGATCTTGCTGCGGTACATCAACTCTCGTCTAGCTTGATCGCTAACTCAACCTGCCATTTCGACTTCCGGGGTTCACTCCGATAATCTGTGAGGTAGGCTTCATATCGTCACCGGCAGGATCAGCCCACCGATCCCAGCGGTTTGTACGACCGTGTCTACCCTCCGATTCTCGACGCAAGAAAAAACCGCAAACGTTATAAAAAGATTGGCAATCTGTGATATGATGAATGTGGGAGCGGCGCACACCTCCCCATATGTGCGCCATTATTACAGCATTTTCGGGTTTTGCATTCAACAGAATAGAGGGCGCAGTCAACAGGCGCGACGGCTCGCAGTCCGTCGCTGATCCGTATCATTACCACGGGAGACTTGAACATGAACAGGAAGCGGAATGCGGCGATTTTGATTTCGTTTGGTCTTATTTATGCAGGTTTATTTATAGAAAGCAGCCATTTATTGTCAGCTTGTAAGCTAATTGCAGCCTCATCGCTGGTATTTTTATGCTGTAGTCAGGTGAGCAGCAGCAAGATTGACCTGCACACGACGCGATTCTGCTTAACAAATACAGCCTTCTTCTTTCACAGCCAGCGCTGGCGCAGTGCATCAATAACATTGCGCGTTTCTTTCTTGAGTGTGTTGGTCTTCCTATTTAGTGGTTGTGGCGTTCATATGCACTTGCAAACCTCAGTCAGCGACCCAAGATTTGTCGGAATTCCCAGGGTTCCAGATCATACGCCCGTTGGAGATGGTAATGATGTCATATTGTCGGCCGTTTGTGTCGACAGGATTTCCGTCCAGAACGTAGATGACAGTGGCGCAGGCAGCCTGCGCCAAGCGATTGCAGATCTCTGCGACGGTGGCGTGATCGACTTTGCTGCTGGGCTTTCCGGCCAGACAGTCACGTTAACCAGCGGCGAATTGAGCCTGACACAGACGGCCACTATCACCAGCAGCGTGCCCATCACCATCAGCGGCAATAATGCCAGCCGGATGTTCAACATCGACAGCAGCGGCGTGATCACGCTCACGGGGCTGACGCTGCGCGATGGTAATGCTGACTTTGGTGGCGGTATCCACAACAACGGCGGTACGCTAGCAATCGCTAGCAGCCGCATTTTTTCCAACACGGCCACCGAAAGTGGCGGCGGCATCTACAACAACGGTGGCACCGTCTCCCTGACGGACAGCCACGTCCAGTATAATGAGGCTCATGGAAACGGTTTAACTGCGGGAGGCGGGGGACTTTACAATAGCAGCGGGTCGATGACCTTGAAGGCGGCCGAGGTCTGGGACAACGTGGCCAGCGGGTCGTCTGGCTCTGGCGGTGGGCTCTTTATCCTGTCCGGCGCTTTCACGACCACCCACCAAACAACCTTCGATCGCAATGCAGCCAACCGAGCTGGTGGAGGAATCGAAATCGTCGACGGATCAATTTTAGCAATTACGGTCCACCTTCGCAGCAACAACGTGAACGGTAGCGCCGGCACCCCCGCTCCAGGACACGGTGGCGGACTACACGTCACTGGATCCAGCGCAGTTGTAACTCTTCTTAACTCCGTCGTTGTGGGCAACCAAGCCGCAGAGCAGGGAGGCGGGATCTGGCTCCAGACCGGAGCAACCTTGGAAGTACAGGCAACGCAAGTGGTCGGAAACCGAGCATTCGCCAATGGACCCGCCGGTGGCGCTATTTACAACAATGGCGGGTTCGTTTTTCTCGACGACGATCCGGGGCCTCCCACTCTAATCGACAACCGGGCTGCCGGGATCAATAGCCAGGGTGGCGCCGTCTACAGCCAGGGCGGCACGGTCTCCGTACGCGATATAGTGCGGCTAGACAGCAACAGCGCGACAGGCTATGGCGGCGGCTTTGCCGTGGTGGACGCCACCCTACTGCTGACGAATGTAATGGCCACAGGCAACCAGGCAGGTGGACCGGGTGGTCTGATCTACGCCGAGAACAGCACCGTAACGATTGATGACAGCGAGATCGACTCCAATCAGTCATCAACGAGCGGAGGCGCCATAGCGATCAGCGGCGCCTCATCTGCCCTAACCATTACCAACAGCAGCGTCTTCTCCAACACCGCAGCCAACTTCGGCGGGGGCATTCACAATAGCCAGGGCCGGGTGGAGATCGCCAGCAGCACGGTGAGCAGCAACACCGCCACCAGCCAGGCCGGGGGCGGCATACGCTCGACGGGCACAGGGGCGGTGCTGCTTATCACGAACAGCACGGTGGAAAACAATCTGGCTGGCGGCGGCAACGGCGGCGGCGCGTTGTATAGCGATGGCACAGGGGGCAATGCCAGCTCCGTCTCCGTCCAGGATAGCATCTTGCGCAGCAATAAGAGCACCGGCCACGCTGGTGCAGCCATCACCGTGATTTCTACAGAACAGTTTTCGGTTACAGGATCCGTTTTCACGGACAACACCATGAGCGGTGGTTCCTTCCCCGGCGCCGTTTACAGCAAGGGCGCTGAAGCCACTGTGACGGGTAACTGTTTCGTCGGCAATAGCGACGTTGCGTTGCAACACATTGGTAGTCCGAACATGGACGCTACGGGCAACTGGTGGGGTAGCGTCAGCGGCCCGTCTGGTGACGGACCCGGCAGCGGCGACTCGGTCGCAGGCAACGTGGACTTCGCTCCGTTTTTATCCTCGGCTATACTGGGATGTGACACCAGCGATGCCGATCTGTCTCTGTTGAAATCGGCCGATTCCACCAGCGCACAGCCAGGCAGCACTATCACCTATACCCTACGGTTCACCAACAGCGGGCCGGCTATAGCGACCGGCGTCGTCATCAGCGACAGCCTGCCCGTCAGCGTCACACTCACCGCTGTGACGTCAACCACCATCGGTGCTGGTGTGCTTATTACCCAGACAGCCAGCGCGCCTGACCTAGTCTGGACTGTGAGCGATCTTCCTGTGGGGGCAGGTGGCGTGATTACGCTCACCGGCGCGCTCGATGGGGGGCTGGCGGTGCAGACCATCGTCAACACTGCCACCATCACCGCTACCAATGACATCACGGCAACCAACAACAGCGCCAGTGCCAGCCTGCACGTCAACGGCACTATTTACGTAGATACGGATGCGATTGGCGCGGCCACGGGCATCTCTTGGACCAACGCCTTTACCAACGTGCAGGACGCGCTGACCTTTGCCGAGAGCGGCGATGAAATCTGGGTGGCAGAAGGCGTGTACTATCCAGACGAGGGCGCTGGACAAACGGACAACGACGTGGCGGCCAGCTTTGTGTTGACCGATGGTGTCGCCCTCTACGGCGGCTTTGCGGCGACCGAAACGCTGCGGAGCGAGCGCAACTGGCAGTCGAACATCACCGTTCTCAGTGGTGACATTGATGCGGACAGTGGCAATGCGGATACAACTGACCCCACCGGTGTCGTTACAGACACGGCCAATATACAAGGCAACAATGCCTATAACGTCGTCGTTGGCAGCGGCACCGACGGCACGACCATCCTCGATGGCTTCGTCGTCACGGCGGGACATGCGCATGGGCCCTACGTGGCTCCCTGTGGGCGGCGATGTGGCGGCGGGATGTTCAACGAAAGCGGCAGTCCAACGGTCAGCAATGTCACCTTCAGCGGTAACTCGGGTAACCATGGCGGCGGGATGTACAACGATCATAGTAGCCCGACGGTGAGCAACGTCACCTTTAGCACCAATTCAGCAGTCGCTGGCGGCGGAATGTATAACCTCGATAACAGTAGTCCAACCATCAGCGACGTGACCTTCAAAGGCAACTCGGCAAACAACTGGGGCGGCGGGATGTTCAACACAATTAACAGTAGCCCAACGATGCGTAGCGTGACCTTCAGCGACAACTCCGCAGGCGACCACGGCGGTGGGATGTACAACAAAAATGACAGTAGTCCGACGGTGAGCAATGTCACCTTCAGCGGCAACTCATCGCGCTTTCTCGGGGGCGGGATGTACAATGACGGCAGCAGTCCGACGGTGAGCAACGTGACCTTCAGCGGCAACGCGTCGGACGGCGGAGCTGGAGTGTATAATATTTACAGTAACCCCACGATAAGCAACGTGACTTTCAGCGGCAACACGGCAAGCGACTGGGGAGGCGGGATGTACAACTCATTCAATGCCACTCCAATGATGAGCAACGTGACCTTCAGTGGCAACTCGGCAGGCAATACTGGCGGCGCGATGTACAACGATAGAAACAGCAGCCCAACCATCGTTAACAGCATTTTGTGGAACAATGCGGCGAATGGCAGCACAATTACCGTCAGCGCGTCAATCTTCAACGATAACTCGTCACCGACCATCAGCTACAGCGTTGTGGCCAATTCGGGCGGTAGCGGCGGCAGTTGGGACAGCGCGGCAGGGGTCGACGGCGGCAACAACCTCGATGTTGACACGCAGTTTGTCGCAGATGTAGACCCGGCGACGGCTCCAACAACGACTGGCGACCTGCGGTTGCAACCTAGCTCTCCTGCCATTGATGCGGGAGATAACGCGACCTGTGCAGCCGATGACCTGCGCGGTGCGCCGCGGCCGCAGGATGGCAATGGTGACGGTGTGGTAACGTGTGACATGGGGGCTTATGAAGCGGATGGCATTGCAACGATTGCGTACAACATCAGCGATGCGAGCGTTGTGGAAGGGGACAGCGATACGGTGGACTTAACCTTCACCATCACGCGCAGTGGCAGTGCTGTTAATGGCTCCGTCGTCGTTTCGACAACGGACGGCACGGCGGAAGACGGCTTAGATTACGTCGGCATCACAGAAACGGTCGCGTTTGCGATTGGTGTCACGTCGCAAACGGTAACGGTTACCGTCAATGGGGATAGCGATATCGAACCAGATGAGACGTTGACGGCAACGCTCTCGGTGGTGGTCAACGGTGTGATCAGTGATGGGACGGGGATTGGCACGATTGAGAATGATGACGATCTGGCGCCAGCGGTGGTGGGGCATCGGCCGATCTCCGACGCCCTCGACATCCCCCTCACAGCCAGCGTTGTCGTTACCTTTAGCGAGCCGGTCAGCGTCACCAGCCCGATCACGCTCAGCTGCGATGGCAACGCTCGCTCGGTGACGCAAACGATGCCGGATACAGCTACGGTCGCACTGACGCCCGACCAGCCGCTGCCCGCTGGTGAGCTGTGCGTCGTCACCGTGCCGTTTGACACGGTCGAAGACGACGACACGATCGACCCACCCGACAATCTAGCCGCCACCTATGTCTTCTCCTTCACGACGACGATTGCCGACTCGCCCCCAAGCGGCAACCTGCGTATCGAGGCGTTTACCTATCAGGCTGACCCCAACGACAGCGTGCCGGGCGGCACCCTCGACGGTTACATCCTGCTCAAGAATGTGGGCAACGCGCCGCTCAACGTGCAGGGGTTCATGGTGGGCGACGAGGAGACGTCTGGCGGCGATGAGGGGATGTACGAACTGCCTGACTACGAGCTAGCGGCGGGTGAGACGCTGATCATCGCGGAAGATGCCGACCACTACGCCTATGCCGACACGCCCGACTACTCCTTCGCGGCAAACAGCGTCGGCGTGCCGGTGCTACAGCTGGCGACGCGCTGGTCGAACGGCCCCGTCGACCTCGACAACGATAGCGATGAGGTAATCCTGCTCAACAACGACCTCCTGCTGGAGGACGGCGTCTGTTGGGGCATTGAAGATGAACTGTGCGTCGTCGACAACAGTGCCCGCGTCCAGACGCGCCTGCTCGACGATGGTCGTCTCGCGGACAACCCCGCCATCGCTGGCTACCAGCGTGTGGAGACGCAGGACACCAACCTGCAAGCCGACTGGCTCCCTGATCAGACGGCGGTTGGCTTAAAGTCGCAGCAGGTTGCGCGACTGTCGGCTGTCTGGCCGCTGGTTATCGCGCTGCTCGCATTGACGTGTCTACAGTCATACGCCAGATTGTACAAATCGAGGTTGACGGATATACCCTCGTCTGTCTAACTGTTGTATCCCCCCAGCATTGCTGGGGGGATACAAGATTCAATCGCGTTCTCCAAATTAACGGCGACGGCGCATGATAGGCAGCAGCGTCAGGCCGACTGCCGCCGCAATCAACAGCAGCATCTCCATCCCTAGCGGCAGCGACGTGGCATCACGAAGCTGCACGGCAGTCGGTACTGAGAGCGCAGCCGCAGCCGTTTCGCTACCTTCCGACACGTTGCCCGCATCATCCATAAACTGTGCATAGACCAACACGTAACCGCTTTCATTGGCAAGGGTTGGATCGATCTCCCACGTCATGCCGTTGGGGTCGAATGTCTCCCACGTGGCATTGCGGGCGGTCTCCTCATCGTTGAACGGCGTATTGCTGAAGCGCACCAGTTGAATGTCCTCAAATGCGATTGTCTCCTCTTGCGGCGAGAAGATCAGATTGACGATGTTATTCGGGTCGGGCAGCCCGACGACGATCATGTTTGCCTCTGGCAAGATAGGATCGGTGCGTGGGATGACGACTTCGCTCAACAGAATACGGCTTTGTTGTTCACTGCCGCCAAACGCTTGTAAGCACAGGTAGACGGGGGAGTTGTTTTCGGCCGAAATTCGCGCCGTCCCAGAATTATCGAGGGTGGCATTGACTGGTTGCCATGGCCCATTTGGCGAACTAGACTGCATCAACTGATAGCCAACATGTGATGGATGGACGTCGTAGAAGATGTCAAAGAAGCTGTCACCCGCTCGTGCCGTGAAGAAGGCAGGGGCTGCAATTTGGTCATCAGTTGGGTCGAGGGGATTTCGGCCGAAAATAACCTCACTAAAATCACTTTCCCCACCACCATCCGTGTCGGAGTTAGTAGGGTCTGTGCCTTGCCGATATTCCTCACCATTGCTCAATTGGTCTTTATCCAAATCTCCCTTGTCATCCGTAAAACCATAGCGTTCTTCAAATGCGTCGGGGATGCGATTTTGATTGTTGTCGTCATCTTCCAAAATCGAGAAGCTGCCCAACACTTCACGCTCAAACTCATCTACCTTAACCGCTCGCGCCCGCACTTGATACGATCCTTCATCTTTCGGATCGGGACACTTATCAACGCAATCTTCGTTGCCGTGTCCGTGCAGTTCAGCCTGATTAAGCGCATCATACCAATTGCCATACGTCCCATCGGCCGCCGCGCCATCCCCATGCAGTCCGTCATCAAACAGCGGCAATGTCTGCTCGCTGCCATCAGGCGCCGTAATAATGGCCGTCACGTCTGCATCTGGAATCGGTCTTTCATCAGAGAGGAACACGATAATCGGCACGCCTTCACCTGTGACGTGTACTTTCTGAACGGCGGGGAGCAACAGCTGCATCGTCAAGCGGCTGCGTGCGCTGGCAAACACCTGATAGGGCAGCCCGTCTTTATCCTCGGAATCAGCCCCAAAATTGACAACGATTAGGTGGTAAAGACCCGGTTCCTCAACGCGCCAATGCCAGCCGAGATGTCCACTGTCGTAATCTTTAAAGTCATACGGTCTATCGCTTGGCTTGACGATTGTACCGTCGGGCAGTTCGAGCCACAGTTCGATTTGTCCTTCCTGCAAGCGATTGGGTGAGTACCAGTCGAGTGCCAGCATCACCTCCTGTAACGTTTTGTCGAGGATAACGGGATGGCGAATCCCTTCGGCGGCGCGGCCGACAATCGGCGCGTTCCCTTGCTGGCGCAACAGCCGTTGCCGGTCTTTGGCTTGCGCCTGTGCATTTTCGTAGATGTCGGCCAGATCGAGATTGTTGTCGGAAACAGAGTTCACGGCGCGTGGGCTGAGGTTGACATCGTTATAGTAGTTTGCGCCGCCCGTTGCAGTCGCAATTGATTGCATCAGCGTCTCGTCTGCTTCGGGGCCAAACGCGATGGCGGTGACGGGACACCCTTTCGTCACAACATCGCCCTGGACGTCTGTCCAATACTTGGGCGCAGTCTCCATGCCGTCACTGAGCAGGACAATCGAGCAGCGCGTGTTCCCTGTCGGACTGCCGCCAAACTGGTTGAGTGCTTCCTCCAGTCCATCCCCAATGCTTGTGGCATTTTGTGGCGTTAAGTTGCTGATATACCCGATTGCGCTGGCGCGAACGCCAAAATCAACCAGCTGCATCTCAAAGACTGGGGAGGTGACATTGGTTGAGAATGGGACAACGGCGAGGCCGTCATCGTCGCGGGTGATGTCGGCGTAGAAGGCACCTGCGTCAATCGCCGCCTCCATCTTGTTGCCGCTGCTCATCGAGCCAGAGCGGTCGATGACGAGGACTTGATCGGTGTTCAAATTGTCGTAGCGCACGCTGTTAGCATTGGTGTCACCCGCCGTGCCACCGCTGTAGCTCAACGTCACTTCGAGATCGTACGTGCCATCACCCCCTTGCAATGGGGCTTGGATGATGAGCCAGTATTGATCCTGCACAAAGCTGCCTGTCGTGATGATGGCGTTTTCGCCGCCGATTTCGGCCGAAAAATCAGTCGAACGCAATCCCGCAATCGGTGCATCCGTTTCGGCATCCGTGACGTTGATTTGCGCCAAGAATTTACCCGGCGCGTCAAAGGGGCCGACGTTAGCGACGGCGACATCGTTGGGCATCACAATTTCAATCTTTGGAATCGAGCATTTTAGCGTCACATCAGCGCGGGCAGGGTCGTCCAATCCACCGATGATGGCGACCACCTCGCTGATATTGTTGTTCATAAAGCTGGCGGCAAAGTCACCCCCAATCGCTTCACGGTGATCGCCAAACGTGTTGGTATTTCGCATCGTGACGGCGTGGTAGAAGGCGGGGCCGGGTCTGCTGGCGGTCGCGTTGTCGGCAAAGCTGACGGAGACGACGGGACAATTGGCGGCACTTTGGGGAACTGCACGGAAGTAACGTGCGCCATATCGGCCGATGTTCTGCGCCGTAAATGTATCTGGACTCCCATTGCTGATCTGTCCCGTTCCATCCTGCTGTGGATCGATTGGCCCATAAACGGCGGGGTTATTGGGATCATCTTCGTCGATGTAGTTATAGCTGCCATCGGGCAAACCGCTCATCTTTTTTGTCCAGTTGGCGACGGTGAAGCGGCGGAAGGCGGTGTCGAAATCGGTACCAGCCCCCAACGTGCTGAGCGCACTGTTGACGGCCGCGATGTCGTCTGACGTTTCGGCCGCTTCCCACAGCGCAACCATCGCATCCACGCCGCGCTCTGGCTCCGTCGTGATCGAGCCAAACTGCTCGGTGAAGTATTTCCAAAAGAGCGCACTCTCATAGCGCATCGGGTCGCTCGTCACATCACTGTTGGTGCTGGCGAGATAGTCGTTGACTTCGCTGTTGAAGGAAAAGGGAATGGTCATCGCGTTGGCGCGATTGTCCATATTGGCGAAGGTGTTGTCCTCCATCATGCGGGCGGTTCCCTCATGGAACCAGAGCGAATCGAAATCGTGCGCCAGTTGGACACGGTGGAAATGTTCATGCCCGACGGTCGATTGCACCATCCCATTCCAGTTAAAACAGCCCGACCACATATTCCATGTGTCGGTGGCAATCTGGGCTGCTCCGTTACAATTGCCGCCCGTCGTGCCTTGAATGACGGTGATGTCGATGTTGTCGGCCGGGTTGGGATCGTTGAATCCCAAGTCGAGATAGCGTTGCCAATAGGCGGCGGATTGGTCGCTTATCTGTTGAGCATCTGCTTCGGTGATGGTTCCATTGGTGTAGTCGGCGGGGTTGGATTCGTTGTAGTAAACGCAGTAATCAAAGGTTGTGCCTGCAATGACATCGGAGAAGCCAGCCTTGTCATCACAGGTGGCGCGGGCAACCGATTGGGCGGTTGCGGCAATTGCAGTGAGCATAAAAAAGCAGGTTAGCGCAATCAAAACGATTGCAGGGCGCAATCGCGGGACGATACGGAACGAGGTGTTATTCATTTGTTATCTCCATTATGTGCTGCAAAAACGATATTTCGCAGTTGGTCACCTTCATTCTAGCAGACTGTAGAACGTTTGCAGGGTCATTATTCTGACAATGCTGGGGATAATGGGGTTTGATAGAATTGGAGACGCTACTCGCTCGATTGACCGCTCAAACAAGTACATCTTCCACGCCCATAGACTGACAACACAGCAGAAATAGCAGATAATCCCCACATGGACTATCTAACTCGCCTGCGCCAATCGCGTCGGCCGACTTTCCGCCAACACGTCAGCCTGTTGCTGGGCAGCAGTATTTTCTTGCTCACGCTGGTGCTGACGATTTTGGTAGAGGTAGCGGCGCGGCGGCAGTTGACCAATGAGGTTGGCATCGTGCTGCGCGAAGCGGCATTTCAGGCGGTGGCGGAGTTGGAGCGCATCACGTCCGAACATCAGCAGATGTTGGTGTTGGTGGGTGAGATAGATGCGGCATCGCCTACTCTAATAGAAGAGACGCTCCAATTCATTGCAGCGGTGGTCGTTGTGGAGGATGCACGTGCGCCGGTGACAATTGCAGCGCAGCAGATTGAGGTCGCCGCACCGCTGGCGGGGGGTGCAATTGTCGGGACGCTCGATATGGCGATGCTGCAAACGGTGTTGGCACGGCTGCTTGAACCGCTGTCGTCGCAGACACAACTATTTGTCTACACACAGGACGGAAGGCCTCTTTTGACGGCGGGTTCAACTGCGCCTATGTTGAATGCGGATCAACTCGCACAGTTGCAAGCGGCAAACACACAGACGATAGACTGGTCGGAAGGGGAATCATTTTTGGTAGGGTCGGCATTTTCGGCCGAACTCGGTCTTCTCGTCGTCGTGCGCCAACAAGCCCAACACGCTTTGACCACCACGCGTCAACTGCAACGCCAAATTTGGGGCATTGGCGCGGCGGTCGGCACGCTCTTTTCACTCTTGAGCTGGCTACTGGTGGGACGCATCACCAAGCCGCTTGCGTCGATGGCGGCGAGCGCACGCTTTATCAGCGAAGGCAACCGCGACCACAGCATCCCGCTCTATGAAAATACGCTCGAAACGGAACTGCTCTCGGCCGCGCTGCGCGAACTGGTCGAGATGTCACGCCAGCTTCAGGGTGCGCTTGAGGCGAAAGTGGCAGATCGGACACAAACGTTGACAGTGCTATATGAGTTGTTGGCATTGGCGACGCGATCGCAAGATGTGGCGGCGTGGTTTGCGGCGACGGTCGCGCAGCTGCGGACGGCAACAGGGGCGACGGCGGGGGCGGTCTTTGACGCACAGCAGGTACGACAGGTAGGGGATGGGGTATTTGATGCGGCGCAACTGGCGAACGTGTTGCAGGGTGGGAAGGTGGTTCAATCGGCCGAAACCGTCTACGCTCCCCTCAAGGCAGCAGGTGTT
Source organism: Anaerolineae bacterium (assembly GCA_030425205.1). Lineage (GTDB taxonomy): Bacteria > Chloroflexota > Anaerolineae > Promineifilales > Promineifilaceae > CALECP01. The sequence continues at coordinate 16,640 of JAUIAP010000012.1, read as the reverse complement.
CCCGTCGGTGTGCTCGCCTTGCGGCGTGCTGGCCCGTTCACACCCGACCACCTTGCGCTCATCACTGCCGTCGCCGATCAACTTGGCCTGATGCTCAACAGCTTGCGCCTGCAAGCGGAAAACGAACGGCTGCTGCTCGTTGATGAACGCCATCGCCTCGCCCGTGAACTCCACGACGCCGTCACGCAATCTCTCTATAGCTTGACGCTTCTATGCGATGCGCTGCGCCACCAGCAACAGCTTGGCAACCACGCCATTGTCGACGAGATCGCCAACGAAATGGCACGCTCAGCCCAAGCGGCGTTGCGTGAGATGCGGCTGCTGCTGCACAATTTGCGGCCGTCGGACGTGAGCGACTTAGGTTTGGCGGGGGCGTTGCGCCAGCGACTGGCGGCGGTTGAGAGGCGGGCGGACATTCACGTCACGGCGCAAATAGACGATACAATTCGCCTGCCCGCTGCGCAGGAAGACGCGCTCTATTTTATCGCCGTCGAATCGCTCAACAACGCGCTGCGCCACGCGCAATCGGACAGCATCAGCGTAGCGTTGCAGCAATCGCAGGGGGCAGTGACACTGACGATTCAAGATTTTGGACACGGCTTTGACACAACGCTGGCGAGTGGTGGATTTGGGTTGGGCAACATGCAGGAGCGTGTTGCCCAAATTGGCGGAACGCTGCAGATCGACTCGCAGCCACACCTCGGCACAATTGTGACCGTGCAGATAGGTAAAACATGATTCGCGTTTTTCAGGCAGATGACCACGAACTGGTACGCAAAGGCGTGCGCTTTTTGCTGCTGGGACATCCCGACATCGAGCTTGTGGGGGAGGCGGCCGATGGGGATACCGCTTTGACGCGCATCAAACTGCTCACCCCCGACGTGGTGCTGCTCGACCTGCAAATGCCGGGCAAAAGCGGCACGGAACTGATCCCGCTGATTAAGAGCGCATTGCCCAAGACCAAAATTTTAATCGTCACTAGCTTCGGGGATAACGAGCATGTCTTTGCCGCGATTAAGGCGGGAGCGGATGGGTATTTGCTCAAAGATGCGCCATCGCATGATATTTTGACCGCCATCCGCGATCTGCACGCGGGGCATTCGAGCATTTCGGCCGATATTGCGATGCGCCTGTTGCAAGAGATGAATCATCCTGCCCCTTCCCATCCCACGACAGAACCGCTGACCGAACGTGAACTCGACACGCTCAAACTGGTGGCGCGTGGCTACGCCAATCAGGAGATCGCGGAGCGGCTGTCGCTGAGCGAGAGCACGGTGCGGGCGTATGTGAGCCATATCTTGAGCAAGCTCCACGTCGCCAGCCGCACACAGGCGACACTTTATGCCTTGCGCTCTGGGATCGCGTCACTCGACGACGAGTAACTCGTGACACGTGTTGCTGGTTGCTGACGATTTTCGGCCGATTTTACCCATGGCTCCACATCTACAAGCGATAATACAACGTCTCGCTGTTATAATTGCACGACGTTATTCTTGCGATTGCAATAGAAGGTGAAATCATGGCTAAAGTTACAGGAATCGGTGGTGTCTTCTTTTTATCAAAAGGTGAGGGAAAGCGTCTGTCGGCATGGTATGCGAAACATCTAGGTCTGCAAATGGAGCCGTTTGGTGCTGCCATTTTGAGATGGGAAGATGACGTTGCGGAGGACAAGGGAAACACCGTCTGGCACGTCGCAGACCACGACAGCGATTGGTTCAGCCCTAGCAAATCCTCTTTCATGATCAATTATCGTGTCGATGACTTAGAGGCGATGATCGAACAATTAACCGCTGCTGGAATCGACATACTTCAGGGCCCAGAGTATCATGAAAATGGTGGGTTCGCTTGGATCATGGATCCCGAAGGCAACAAGATCGAACTTTGGGAGCCTAAGATCTGGGACGAGAAAAACAAAAAATAGCTCACCAGCTTACGATCCAGAATCGCCTCAATTAAAGACGAATCGCCAGAATCACAACAAATGTTGATGGTCGCTGACAACATTCGGCTGTTTTCCCCTCTCCATTTCACGATTATCCTATAGAAAAAGCGATATAACGCCGCGACGAGCGGTGAATATGATGATATTCGCTAAACCGGTTCCCATTTGAGGAACTCAAAGATCGTTCTGCTTTGAATGAGGTTGTAAGATGAAGAAAAATAAGAGCAAAAAGAAACAGGTCTCATGGTGGCGCAAGAACACGGCCTATAAACTCTTTGCGATATTTATGCTGATCGTTTTCCTGGCACCCGTCATCGTACGCGTGGCACAAGCTGTCCACTAAAAACGGGTTCGCGTCACGAAGTATTCGCCACTTTCGTCCCAATAGAAGACCATCTTAATCAACGTCGCAATCCCACCGAGCGTATTGCGACGTTTTGCGTCATAAGAACGCAACGCTTTACAGCGCCTCTAACGACCTGAACTTTGTGCGCGAGGTTGGTTAGGAGCCAATTGGTATAAAAAAAGCGGCTAACCCGTCTTCAGAGTTAGCCGCTTGGGAGGCCTAATACACCATAACACTTTAGATCGCCAGCAAATGACGCGATGTGTTGACCACAAGGGGCGTTTTGGAACTGCCCATTGCCTCGATCGATTCGGGGGTAAAGATGTAGTTACCAAATCGGCCGAAACGCGCCGCACTCAGCCCCAACACCGCACCATCCGCCCCAAACAAGATATCTGAAATACGCCCGTGTGGTCGCCCGTCAACGATGACGCGCTGTTGACGGAGCAGATGAAAGCGGACCAGTTGCGTCGTATCGTCTAGTATTTCCGGATTGCCCATGGACAAACTGCGAGCTTGCCACGCAAAAATGGCGGTGTATGGGATTGTCCATTTACGGCGGCCCAAGCCGACCCAACCCCTGCCCACCGTAACCCCCACAATGTGCTGAAGCGATGAGTCAAGCCAATAGTCGCAGATACGTCCAACGCGGTCGCCGTAGAAATAGACAGGTTGGTTGAGTCGTTCGCTTGCGGTTACCATGTTGATCCCCTATCAGTTCGCTTTCTGCGTCTCGGTACCTCTCGCCAAAATCACTCAAATGCATCAGGCATTGATTGGCTTATCGTACTACCGATCTGTCGTTGTGAAACCCGCTAAATGGTGGGGTTGGGCCACAACATTTGTTGTGATTGGGTCGCAACATTTGTTTGTTTCCACGCGCAGAGAGATTGCGTGCTGCGGTCGACCACGTACCATCGCTGGGCAAGGCAGTTTCTTGAGCTAGCCGCATTCGTCAGCCAAGAAGCGTGAGGCGATGCCGGTTCGGCCGAAAATCAAAGCACGTCAGGCAGTATGTCTAGCAGTATTTCGGCCGAATCGAACATAGACCATTCATCCTCAAAATCTCCCTCGAAAAATCTGGTTCCCTCCCATTCAACTGGTTGTGGCGGCTCAAATGGAAAGCGCTTCTCATCATAGACTGGGTCGCGCTCTAGCTTGGCAAACCCATCATACACAGGCCAGTTCCGCCCATGCAACACGTCGTTCTCTGGGAATTCATATCCCTCTGGCAGAAACAGGACAGGATGTATCATCTTCATACCTCACCTGCCAACGCTGAATACCGCGCCAGTTCGCGCAGTTGGTCATACGCTGACTGTAAATGGGACAACATCGTGGTCGAAAAACGGCGCGTCAGTTGATAGCCGAGTTCATGATCGGCACGAGCCAGCCCGCGCACACAGCTCGCATCAAAACAAACCGCATCTACATTCGTCAATGCCTGCGCATCCAATCGCCACGCATGCGGCGGGAAGAGCCATGACCAACCCAACAAATCATGCTTGCCCAGCGTCATAATCGTCACATTGCCCTCGTTAGGGACTGGCTGGGTCAGTCGCACCTTGCCATTGAGCAGGATGAAGAACTGATCGGCCGAATCACCGCTCGACGCAACCCACTCCCCACGCTCAAAACAGGTCAACCGAGCGCAATGGGTCAGCGCGGCAAGCTGCGGCTGGGACAAATCGCGGAAAAGTGGATTCTGTAACATGACACGGCGAATGTTTAATGACTGTCGCATGATTAAGAATAGCCACATGCTCGAGCATGTGGCTATGGATGGAAGCGTGCATCAACACGCTTTAAGATATAACCTGTGGGTTCACTCCACTGTGCAATTGTTTCGGGATATGGAAATCTCGAAACACATATTGTTAATCTCATAATTCAATTGTAAGGGGAGAGGGGGGGGCGGTGACGTGCCGTTTGTCACATCATAAGTTGCAGAATGTCATACAGGCTGCCATTCGGCCGAATTGTGACGTGCCAATCTGTTTCCAGTGCAACGAGGTAGCACCTTAGCACTAGATTATTGACGTGGCAGTCGGCGGCGGATTTGGCTAGTATAAGGTTGAGTTTAGGGACTTACATAATTGCGTCCAGTGACGTTGACTGAGCCTGTCGAAGCCATTTCATTCTCCAGTCAATACCCTTCGACAAGCTAAGAGTGCGTGAGTCCTATCTTTTCCCAAATTTAAGCAAACTGAAAGCGCTAAACGACAATAAGAACTTTACGACCGACGCTTGATGCAGTTTACATGACATGCGGTCTATATTGGCATGACAACACTCTGTTTCACGAATTGTTCCACTGTGACCACGTTGCAGCAATGATTGCGGCGACCGAACAGGCGCGATGTGATTCGTGGCACATTAACGACAGGATTTCCATCAATGGCGATTGACTTTCCTCATTTTTATTCCGTTGACGACTACTGCCCCGCGTGTGAACAACGCGACTTGCTCGTCAAATATCTCAACAGTTCTGATGATGCCTTGTACAGGCAGATTCAGTCGATGTGGCCGCTGGATATAGAGTCGGTGCTGCGCGTGATTCCGACGCCGCTGCGCCTGCATAGCGATTCGCGTTATAGAGGCAAGGGCGTGACGATTGCAATGATCGACACCGGGTTTTATCCACACCCAGACCTGACACAACCAACCAACCGCATTCGCGCATGGGTCAACGCGACGGAAGATCCCGTCGATATGCGGCAATTTGACGCGGATGACTCACCCGAATGGCCGCATTGGGATGAAGGGTACGATCGTCAGTGGCACGGTACGATGACAAGTATGGCGGCGGCTGGCAATGGGTATATGTGTCATGGGCTGTTTCCCGGATTGGCGAGTTCGGCCGATATTGTTCTTATCCAAGCGCGTCCTTTTGAAGGGGACATTGGTGACGAGGCAATTGTACGTGCGCTTAACTGGATTCTAGACAATCACAAACAGTTCAACATCCGCGTGGTTAACATCTCGCTGCCGGGCGAAGATGTGCCGTTGCACGATAACCCGATTGATGTTGCCGTTGCCGAGCTTGTTGCAGCAGGCGTTGTCGTTGTGGCGGCCTCTGGCAATGATGGCCAGCGCAAGCTCGTGCCACCAGCTACCGCGCCACAAGCGTTGACGATTGGCGGCATTGACGACCAAAACGATTTTGGTAATGACAAAATCGAACTTTGGCACAGCAATTATGGCAGCGGCATCTCTGACGCGATTAAGCCTGAGCTAGTCGCGCCGAGCATCTGGATTGCCGCACCCGTGCTGCCCAAAACGCAGGTTGCAGAAGAAGCGGAAGCGCTCTTTACTCATCGCAATGAGGAAGGGATAGGTGAGCGCATTAGCGAACTCAAGTTGATCACGCAACATTATCAGCATGTGGATGGCACGAGCTTTGCCGCACCGATTGTGGCGAGTGCGGTCGCCTGCATGATCGAAGCCAATGACGCGCTCACGCCGCCGATGATTCGCCAAATCTTGCAAGAAACGGCACGGCCAATTGCGGATGCGCCCCGCGAAAAGCAAGGTGCGGGCGTGCTGAATGTGTCGGGTGCGGTCGCACGTGCGCGGCGTGAGCGACATGCAACGCTGACGCAGTATAAGCAGATTCCGGCTGTTGAGGCCACACAGGTGACATTCATTCTGGACAACCAGGATGCAAGCAGCGTAGAGCTTGTCGGTAGCTGGAATGGCTGGGAGCGGCATAAGATGGAATCGGCCGAAAAAGGCGTCTGGCAGCTACAAATAGACCTCCCGCCAGCAGGCGACTACCATTACAAGTTCCTGCTCGATGAGTCGCAGTGGATCGATGATCCCGCCAATCCGCTCAAAACGTTTGATGAGACTGGGGGGTACAATAGCCAATTGACCATCTCAGAGACGGCAGACGCAAGTTAACAGTTATGAACGTTAAGCGTACCAGCTAGAAGAGCATCAAAAAGGCCACACCGAAAACAACGCAATCGCGGCAATCGTCACTGTGACGTTGTCGCTGCCGTTGGGGGAGAATGCTTCGATGACTGCGGTGGTGACGCTTAGAAACAGTGCGGGAAGCAGGGCAGATGCGAGCGTGATTGGGGTTGGGTGTGGCAGTTGGGTGAGGGCGAGCAGCGTGGCGGTGAAGCTAAAGAGGACAAAGGCGGCACTGCCCTCAAAGGTGCGCGTATGGTTAAAGATGGTGTAGGGATTTCGGCCGAAATTCCGCCCAATTAGCTCTGCCATGCCATCTCCCCAAACGAGCGGCATGAGCGACGCGACCAACAGGGCAGGGCGATCCCAAAACAGCCACGTTGCCAACGCCGCGACGAGCGGAAAATAAAACGTGCCAAGCGTGTTTTCGTTGTCCTTGCTCATCATGGCGGGGAAGAAGTGATAGCGATGGTCGAGCAGTGTGATCGCGGCGAAAAACAGGGCAGTGATGATAAACGGGGTAGGTGACTCGAAGAGGAACGGCACCGCCCAAATCAACATCCCAACGCCAATATGCACCACTTTGCGCGTCAGATCGCTGCCCCACCCGCGCCAACGACGCAGCCCTTCCGACAGTCCGATGATTGCCAACACATAGAACGTAGCGATCAGCCACCCTAGCATATTATTGGAGAGATTCACCGCGGAGAACACGGTGAACGCAGAGAAGAAAGGAGAGAGAATGGGGATTTTTCGGATTTCGAGGGGTTGCGTGATATTGCGTGTTGCGTATTGCGTATTGTCCTCTGGTCATGCACCACGCACCACGCACCACGTGTTGCTCACCCCTTGTATTCCCAAAGACCCAGAAACGACATACAAGTCTTTTTTGCATCAACCGATTCTCCTCACTCTTATGCTCGTCCATCCATCTACTCCTCCCCTCATTATTCCTCTGTGCCCTCTGCGATCTCTGCGGTCAATCTCTTTGCCTACACCCATGCGGCGATTGTGTAGAGAATATATTCGGCGAAGAAAAACGTCCATATCAGCATGTAGAAGCGCGTGATGGAGGCGATGTCGTCAAGTGCGACCGCACGGCTTTTCCACAGGATGAAGCCGCCCATGAGCAGGTGGGAGATGACGATTACGCCGTTGTTGACGTTTGGTACGCCGATCAGCCCCGCGATGACCATGCCGCCATAGCAGAGGATGAGCAAAATTTGGGTTAGTTGGAGGACGCGATTTCGGCCGAAACGCACCGACAGCGTCGCAATCTCATAGAGCCGATCCCCTTCTGTGTCGGGCAAATCTTTGAGCCATGCAATTGCCAAACTCAGGCCAAAGACAAAGGCAGTTAGCAGCACGATATGGTCTGGCAAAGCTCCCGCACGGAAAAGCAGGCGTTGAAAGTGCAGATATAGAAACACGTTGACGATCACGCCGCGCACGATGAAAATGCACGCGGCAGCCCAGAACGAGAAGCGTTTGAGACGAATGGGCGGGAGCGAGTAGGCGATGCCGATCAACAGGCTGGCGACGACGGTAATCAGCAGCTCCTGCCCGTAGGCGAACGCGATAATGAGCGAGATGATGACGCAGACGGTGACGATGATCCAGCCCGTTTGTATGGTAAATGTGCCAGCGGCCAGCGGCAGTTTGGGCTTGTTGATGCGGTCAATTTCGACATCGGTGAGTTGGTTCAGGCCGACAATAAAAACGTTTGCACCCAAACAGCTGATCCATGTGAGCAGAAGGGCAGGGAGTTGACCAAACCCATAATCGGCCGCCGCAATCAGGTAAAGGCAAAAGACGCTCAGGCTCGTCCCGATAATCGTGTGGGGACGCGCGAAAAGCCAGAACTGTCTAAGCCATGCCGCTGGCTGTGTGATGGGGACGGGTTGCACACGCATTATTTTTTCACTCCGCGCAGCACGCCAAAGCGAATCAGCCCGCGCCGATAGCCGCGAATCATCCAGTTCATCGCCCATGCGCCAATGATGGTCGGCAAACCCGCGTCGAGCAGCCCCTTGACACTTTGCCAACTGAGTGCAGAGCGAACAACCGCCATCCAAAACGGTGAGACCGCTTGTGACCAATCGGCCGATTCCACCGCTCCCAACCCAACTTTCTCAGCAATCTTCGCATAGTCAGGCAACGAGATGATGTACGGCAAATGATAATCACGGTAGAGGTTCCTGAGCAGCTTGTGATCGCGCCGGGAAAGTGCGGGCGGTGTGGGGCGATGACACCACGTCGCCATCAAGAATACGCCGCCGGGTTTGAGCAGATCGGCCGAAACCTGCAAGAACTTCTTTTTGTCCGACATGTGTTCGCCGCTTTCCATCGACCAAATTAGGTCATACGCGCCCCGCTCAAGCGGCGGGTTTTGCGCGTCGGCAACTTCAAAGCGCACGCGGTCTGATAGTCCCGCCGCCACTGCGCGTTCGGTCGCACGCCTTGCCTGAAATGGGCTGAGCGTTAAGCCGACCACCTCTGCGTTATACTTTTCAGCGAGATAGAGCGCACTGCCGCCGATGCCACAGCCAAGATCGACGATGCGCTTGGGCGTGCCGACGTTACCAAACGCCAGTAACTCTTCGATTAGGTCGATTTGCGCCTGATAGTGGTCTTTGGCTACCGTGCCATCTGCGCCGTAGTAGCCATGGTGCATGTGTTCGCCCCATGTTTCCTCCCAGATGGTGGAGGAGCGGTCGTAAAAGTGGGCAATTTTTTGGTTGAGAGCGGGCATTATTTCTTTTTTCGGCCGAAAATTTTCCAAACCACAACGCTACCAATCGCCAACAGCGCATTACGCTGGGCGGGAGTCAACGGCTCAAGTTTGTTCGATGGCCGCCCCGTCATTTTGAGCCAAATCTGGTTGACATAGCCGATCAACGCCATCGGGATGAACAGACCGCCGATGGTTGAGCCAGCGATTAGACGTCCAACACCCGTAAGCGTGCGACCGAGCGAATGTGTTTCATCACGGCTCTCTTTTTTGCGCGGCGGCAAGTTGACGGAAGAGCGTCCCGCCTCAGGTTTTGTGCCAACGATGGCAATGCCGTACTGCTCTTTGGCAACCCACGACGGGCGCGAAAATGTCATGCGAATATCGGTGAAACCTGCGTCACGATACCACTTTTCGTACTCTGCTACTTCGGGGAAGAGCATCCACGTATCGGCGACCCAGCGGGCGAAGGGATTTTTCGGCCGAAGTGGCCCAATCAGCAGTGCCTGACCACCCGGCTTAATCACGCGATACGCTTCTGCAACGCCGCGCTGTGGCTCAGGCCAATACTCGATGCTGCCAGCCGATACATAGCGATCAAAGCTATCCGTCTCGGCGGGCAGGTCTTCCGCATCCCCCAGCCGAAAAGTACATGCCTGCAATGCTGGCTTTGCCTTTGCTTTTGCCATCTGGTGCGGCGATTGATCGACACAGGTAATGTTGGCGGCGTTGACGTATTTTGTGATGCCAACCGTTGTGAAGCCAGTGCCAGAGCCCACGTCAATCGTCTTTAGGTCGCGGCGCGGCCAGTCGGCAAGCGCGAGCGTCTCGTCGCGCATCCGCTCCGTCCAGAAAAATGGATTGACGTAATCATCATAGAATATTGAGAGAAAGCGATAAAACCACTGTGCCTCCCGCTTGTGTTGAATATAGCGCATATTTGATCTCCATTTCAGCCAATTTATCGTGAGTGCGCATCGTAGCAAAGCTGTGACTGGGCAACAATCAACTGCCTGCCTCACCAACGTGCTATTTGCCAAAGCTATATGCAACACGTCAATTCGGATAGGGAGGGTCGACTGAAAAAGTGAGGATTGCAAAACTATAACGTGTACATTCTGTCACGACGGATAATAAGGCAAAACAATGAGCGACTCTTTTCCGATTAATCGCATTGACCACTGCGAATTTTATGTGGGCAACGCAAAACAGGCGGCGCATTTTTACCGCAGCGTTTTTGGCTTTACGCAGGTCGCATACAGCGGTCTTGAAACGGGTATTCGAACCCACACATCCTACGTTTTAGAGCAGGGCGAACTGCGCTTTGTGCTGACCAGTGCGCTCACGCCAGATGATGTGGTGGCGCGACACGTCCATCTGCATGGGGACGGCGTGCGTGTGATTGCGCTGGATGTGCCAGACGTGGAAGTAGCGTACAGGCTGGCGACGACACGGGGCGCGACGGGCGCATTCCTGCCCACAGAGGCACACGACGAAAACGGCACGTTGCGAACGGCGGCGATTCGCTGCTATGGTGAAACGTTGCTTAAGTTTGTGGATCGGTCGGCGTATAGCGGCGTGTTTGCGGTGGGTTTTCGGCCGAAAAATCGCCCCCCTAGCCGCGCCACTGGTCTTGCCACACTCGATCATATCGTGGGCAATGTCGAACTCGGTGCGATGGAACGCTGGGTTGAATTTTTTGCGAACACGATGGGCTTTGAACAGTTGGCGCACTTTGACGAAGCAGATGTTGCAACAGAGTACTCTGCGCTCATGTCAAAAGTGATGCAAAACGGTAACGGTAAAATCAAGTTTCCGATCAACGAACCTGCGCAGGGCAAGCGCAAATCGCAAATCCAAGAGTACCTCGACTACTATTACGGCGCTGGCGTGCAGCATTTGGCACTCGCCACCAGCGACATGATCGCCACCGTGCGGGCCTTGCGTGAAAACGGCTGTGAATTTCTGCGCGTTCCCGCCAGCTATTATGAAAACCTGAGCGAGCGCGTTGGAGAGATCGATGAATCGATCGAGGCGTTGGCTGAGCTAGGTATTTTGGTTGATCGGGATGAGGAAGGGTATCTGCTGCAAATTTTCACACAGCCTGTGGGAGATCGGCCGACGCTCTTTTTTGAGGTGATCGAACGGCACGGTTCACGCGGCTTTGGCGCAGGAAACTTCAAAGCCCTCTTTGAAGCACTGGAACGAGAGCAAGAGCGACGAGGTAACCTGTAAACAGTTCGATTGGCATCCTCCCAAATACGAACTATTTGTAAAATTCGTATTAAGGAATCTCAAATAACGTGTGTTTTGTCTCAAAACGCCGCTGTCATTCTGTTAACGTACTGTAAGACGTTACTGCAATAACCTGTTATTGAAAAAGTTTGCAATAGACTCTTGCCTGTGAGCCATAATACTGACCATATCGCCCAGCAACTACGACATAACGGCTATCGACTAACTCCACAGCGGCAATTCATTCTGGACGCTGTTTGCGAGATCGGTGGGCACGTTACGCCAGATATTGTTTACCAACGGGTTCAAGAACGCACGTCTGCACTCAATCTGACGACGGTCTATCGCAACCTGCAATTTTTAACTGAGCAGAAAATTTTGACTGAAACCCACTTGGGCAACGGCAAGCTTGGTTACGAAATGGCAGAAAACGACCTGCATCATCATTTAACGTGTACAGATTGCGGTCAGTCAATTGAAATTGACCATATGGAATTGGCGCAGTTTTACAAACAAATGGCTGTTACACACGACTTTCACATTGAGATGAATCACATCACATTTCGTGGATTGTGTGCGCGCTGTAGGAAATCCCCTTCAAGCTAAACTGTAATTAAACGACTGAAATTCATCGCTAGACGCCATCTGCATTTGCGATTGCAAAAGAAGGCAATAACCAATATTATGAAAAAGAGTTTTTTCTTCCTACTTTTGATTTTACTTTACGTGCTGGTAGCTTGTTCTAATGCGGCCGAAGAGACTGGCACGCTCGAAATACGCGCCAACGGTGAGGATTTTGTGCGCAACGGATTCGTCTCAAAAGATGGCTGGCAGATCGATTTTGAAAACGTCTTCGTCTCACTGGAGGACGTGACGGCGTATCGCACGGACCCTGCATTTGATGCAGCGACGGGTGAAATGCCTGATGGCGATAGTTTGTCTATTGGGTCACAAACGGTTGACCTTGCTGAAGGTGACGCATCGGCCGATCCCATCCTGTTGGCAACATTGGAAGATGCTACTGTCGGACAGTACAACGCCGTCAGTTGGACGATGAACGGATCGGCCGAAAATGGCAGCGTCCGACTCGTTGGAACCGCCCAAAAAGATGGCGCGACCGTTCCGTTTGACATGACGATTGAACAAGATTTTGCCTACGCCTGTGGCGAATATGTCGGTGACGGACGCAAGGGATTTGTCAACGCAGACGGCACGGGTGATGTCGAACTGACATTCCACTTTGACCACGTTTTTGGAGATGCAGATTCGCCCATGGATGACAGCCTGAACGTCGGCGCACTCGGTTTCCAACCGCTGGCCGACGCGGCAAATGGCGGTGAACTAACGGCAACACAGAGCGAGTTGGAAGGGATGTTATCGGCCGAAGATTACGAGACGCTGATGGACACGCTCGCTACGCTTGGACATGTCGGTGAAGGCCACTGCTACGAAATGGAGTTTGGCGGCTTCACGGCTGAGAAATAATGAAACGACTGCTGCTGGCACTGCTCATCACCTTCTTCGTTGTTGCACCCGCTGCCGCGCACGGCACGGCGATCACTTACACAGCGACGGGCGCAACGGTGGCGATGGTCGCGCTGTTTGACGACAAGGAGCCGATGGCAGAGGCGCAGGTGATTGTCTACGCTCCCAACGATCCGGAGACTGTCTATCTGCGCGGCACGACTGATGAAGAAGGGCGGTTTAGCTTTGACATCGACACCGATATTTCTGGCACATGGGACGTGACAGTGCGCGTTGCATCGCATGGGGAAATTATTCGCATTCCAGTGACGGACAGTGGCGACATTTTGCCACAAGGCGGACGAGTTGCCGCAATTCCGCGCTCGCTCCTCGCAATCGTTGTGATTGCGCTACTAGGGGGCGTTGCGCTCTACTTCAGCCGCACACAGAAAAAACCTGCGGCTTAGTAGATTAGAAGGGAAATGGGGTGACAACGGACGATAAACCGAACCCATCGCCCATTAACTTTTTTTGGATTTCACTGGTTTAACGTAAGAAGTAAAGCGTAATGTGTGCTCATTACGCTTTACTTCTTTATGCTTTTGTCTCGTTTATCTGCAACTTGCAACTCGCAACTTGCAACTTTATCATGCACGTTCCAGATGGATTTTTACCCGCCGCCGTTCTTGCAGGTGGCTACGTTGTCACAGTCGGCGTCACTGCGCTTGCGCTGCGAAAAATTAACCAAGAAGAAGACCCACGTGCTGCGATTCCAAAAGCGGCGTTGATGACGGCCGCCTTTTTTATCGCCTCAACCATCCGCTTTCCCGCACCGCCGCCCGCGACGAGCATTCACCTGATCCTGTGCGGATTGATGGGGGTTGTCTTGGGCTGGTATGCGTACCCCGCGATTTTGGTCGGCCTGATTTTGCAGTTTCTCGTGTTTGGTCACGGCGGCATCACGTCGCTCGGCGTCAACGCCACCATTATGGGTGTTCCCGCTCTGATCGCGCACGCCATCTTCCAGACGGTGCGACGGCGCAAAGATGTCGGCGTTCGCCCGCTACAGGTTGCCGCATTTATCGCGGGATTTGTTGGGGTTGCGTTGGCGGTGCTGGCGTTCTATACGCTGATGATTGGCTCGATTCCAAGCGCGATGGACGTGGCGCAGGAGCAGGCGGCGATTACGGCTCTCTCGATTTGGCATTTGCCGATTGCCCTGATCGAAGGGGTTATCACGGCATTGCTTGTCGGCTATCTGATGCGCGTGCGTCCCGAAATTTTGGGCTTTGTGCCAAAAATGAAGTGGGGATCGGCCGATTAACGAGTGATCAGTGCACGGCAAATCGTTCACGACGCGCCGTTCACTGCTCACTCCTACTGCACCATGAGTTCTTCACATCGTCTCGATGAACACGCCGACTTGCACTCTCCCATTCACGCATGGGATGGACGCTTCAAGTTGGTCGGTCTGCTGTTTGTAATTTTCGCGTTTGCGACTGTCTCCAACATTATCTTGCTAATCCCCATGCTGGCGATCACACTGCTGCTGTATCGCTCAACAACGCTGCCGTGGCGCTTTTTGCGTCATCGGCTGGAGTTTCCCGGCTTTTTTATTCTATTTCTCGTCATCTTTTTACCATTTGTCGCGGGGGAAACGATTCTGGCCTCAGTTGGCCCCTTTGACATTCGACAGGAAGGGCTTGAGCAGGCGGCGGTTGTGGCGGTGCGCTTCTTTTGCATTTTGACGCTGGCGATTGTGCTATTTGGCACAGATAGCTTTATCAATACGATTAAGGCGATGCGTGCGTTGCGCTTTCCCGATATTTTGGCCGACATGGTGCTGCTCACATACCGCTATCTGTTTGAGATTTCGACCTATTTTCAGACGATGCGGACGGCGGCGCGGATGCGTGGATTTCGGCCGAATTTCTCCCTAAACAGCCTCAACACGCTCACGTCACTGCTCGGTCACATGATCGTGCGGAGCTATGAGCAGTCGGAGCGCGTTTACAAGGCGATGGTGCTGCGCGGTTATGGCGCGGTGCAGATCCAACAAGCGAACACCTTTGCCGCCACACAAACAGACACTTTCAAACTGCTCGCCAGCGTCGTCGTTGCGATCCTCTTTTGGGTCGCCCAGTACCTGATGTCGTAAACAGCCACGCTGTTTCTGACCCTCGCTATCTCACTATGACTGCACTCAACATCACCGATCTCCACTTCGCCTATCCCGAAGCACAAGTCCTACGCGGCATCTCGCTCAACATCAATGTCGGCGAGCGCGTCGGCTTGATTGGCCCCAACGGAGTCGGCAAAACGACGCTTTTTCACTCAGTCTGTGGTGTGCTCAAACCAACGAGCGGCACGATTGATCTGTTTGGCACAACCGTTAAGGCAGGGCAGTTTCACCCCGATGTCGGTCTTGTTTTTCAGTATCCCGACGATCAGCTTTTCTCGCCATCGGTGCGCGACGACATCGCGTTTGGACCACTCAATATGGGGTTGCCGCCTGAAGAGGTCAAGGCGCGTGTCGATCATGCGCTTGCGTTGACGGGCATCAGCGAATTTGCCGACCGCGCGCCACATCATCTCTCTGGCGGTCAAAAGCGCATGGTGGCGATTGCGGGCGTGCAGGCGATGCGCCCCCGTCTCATCATCTACGACGAACCGAGCGCAAATCTCGACATTCGCGCCCGTCGTCGCCTGATCAGCTTTATGACCGACAGCGCAGAAACGCTGCTCGTCTCATCGCATGATTTAGAGCTGGTCTTGGAGGTGTGTGAGCGCGTGCTGCTGCTCGATGCGGGGCAGATTGTGGCAGATGGCGAACCGATTGAGATAATGGGCAACGATGTACTTATGGAGGAGCATGGTCTCGAAGTACCACACTCCTTGCGCCCACATATCCATGTCGAAGAGCCACTGCCGCCGCATGGGCATTGATTTCGGCCGATTTACATCACCAATGCGATAACTCCATGATGATTTCGTTGGAGTTATCGCAGGTTGTAAAAGTCAAATACCTCAAAGCTCAGAAGACGATCGTACTCACCCGCTTACTTGTGATCGCCGTAATACCACAGTCAGCAATGTTGCCACAAACAGTGCAACTGCCAGCACCATGAGGGGGCGTGCTGTTGCAACTGACAGCGTACTGTCGCTGACAGAGGTTGGAGGTTGGCTAAAAATGGTCAAGGCGTAATCCTCCACCTCACCATCGGCCGCCGCACCTGTCTCGCTCAAGCCACCCGCGCTGCTGATGCGGAAACGGGCAAACGTCTCACCTGCTACAGCATCGATTGGCACGGCTACATTGAAGACGTGCGTCCCATTTGTAACGGTTTCATTCAAGATACGATCGGCTGCATACCAGTGGCGGTTCTGATCCCAGTCGATCCAACCGTCGATCACCGCGCCGCCGCTCACGCCGTTGACTTCGACCGTCACCTGCATCGTCGCGCCGCGCACGGCCGTACTGAGGGTGATACCGTCTTCATCGTTGCCGTTTGAGCTGTCATCCCCTAGCGCATCTGCGTTGGGAACCCCTTCTGCCTCGCTGTCCACGCTCTGTCCAAAGTAGGGGCCGCCGATCAGGTGGCGTGCGCCGTCGTAGCTGCTCGATGTGGGATAACCCACGCCCGTTTGTGGCGGGAACTGTGGCGCGTCACCCCAATCGTAGCCTGTCTGTGCGACGACTTCGATTTGGACTGTGCTGGCGACCGCCGCTGTACCATCGCTGACCGAGATGGCAAAGCTGTCAGGGCCAGTGTAGCCGTTTGGTGGCGCGGTGTAGCTGAATGTGTTGTCCCCATTATCGATCACCGTGCCGCCAGCAGGTGTGGTCGCCCGTGTCGCCAGCGATGCGGTCAGCGTGTCGAGATCAGCATCGTAATCGTCAATCAATGGCGAGATGGTGCTGACTTCTGACTCGACCTCGACGCTAATCAAGTCGGTGAAGGGGACGGGTGGGTCGTTGACGGGGGCAATTCTTACGTTCACAAGCG
>JAUIAP010000060.1 GCA_030425205.1 Anaerolineae bacterium | reverse complement strand
CTTGGGCGAAGTAGGGCTGTGGTTTATGGGCAACTGGGCATTACCAAATTTGCTGGAAATCAATCCAGATACCGACTACGGCATTCTGCCCGTCCCGATCAGCGATGACCCCGCCGATTATGGCAACAGTCAAATCTCAATCGGCGTTCCGTCAAACTTGGTAATCGACTGTGAGCAGTCTACACCACAGGAGCGTGCTGGCGCAGTTGACTTCCTAAACTGGTTCGTCACCGATCCAGAAGGGCAAGATTACTGGGTCAACGAGTTCAAGTTTCTACCTGTCTTTGAGGGAATTGACATCTCTCCTGACGATGCGCTGTCAACCCAGATTCTGGATTATGCAGAGAGCGGCAACAGCTTGCAGTGGATGAACAACCGCTATCCCGCTGGCGGCTGGCAGGACATGGGTGCTTCTATGCAGCAGTACGTTGTTGGTGATTTTGACGCGGAAGAACTGGCGACCGCCATTGAAGATTACTGGGCGAATGTCGAAGACGAGTAAATCGTTGTGAGCGGCTAGGCGTTGCGGTCAAAGTCTGACCAAACGCTTAGCCACCATCATACAACAGAAAGCCAAGAGGAGAATCAAATGTATGCAGAAAAGAGTTTTGGAGAGCGACTAAAGACATTCTTGATGTTTGGCCTTGTCCCGCTCTTTGCCTTCACCACCGTTTTGCTCATCCCATTTCTTGTGGGCGTGATGCTGACGTTTACAGATTGGAACGGTATCGTGCCAATCGACTCGTTCAACTACAACTGGATTGGATTGAGAAACTTTTCGAGAGCATTTTCATCACCAGATTTTCTCTCGGTTCTGTGGCTCACATTTCGCTATGTCATTTTGGTGATCATCTTTACCAACGTTATTGCGTTTGGACTCGCGCTGCTCGTATCCTCCAAATTGCCAGCACGCAACATCTTTCGCGCTGCGTTTTTCGTTCCCAATTTGATTGGTGGCGTGATTCTCGGCTTCATCTGGCAATTTATATTCGCTACCTTCGTGCCACACATCGGGGATTTGACTGGTATCGAACTGCTTCAATACTCTTGGATTGTTGAGACACCAAAGGCATTTGCCGCGCTGGTGATCGTTGGTGTGTGGCAGCTATCGGGCTACATGATGTTAATTTACATCGCGGGCTTGACGGCGATCCCCAGCGACATCATGGAGGCAGCGAGCATTGACGGCGCATCAGCGTGGCAACAAATGGTACGCATCAAAATGCCGCTGATGATCAATGCGTTTGCAATCAGCATCTTTCTCACGCTGCGAAACAGCTTTATGGTCTTTGACGTGAATTTGTCACTGACGGGAGGAGGGCCGTTCCGTTCGACGGAGATGATGACGCTACACATCTACAATGAGGCGTTCATCGCGCAGAACTTTGGCACGTCACAAGCGAAGGCACTGATTTTGTTTGTGATTGTCGCTACCCTTGCGATTACGCAGGTGGTTATCACCAATCGCCTGGAAGAGAGGACGCTCTAATGGGTTCAAAACGACAAAAAACGGGTTACTTGATCCTCGCCATCATCTTGGCACTTTTCTATATGTTTCCCTTTGTGATTGTTTTGATCAACTCGTTAAAGGGGCGTATTGAGGTGTTGAAAGACCCCATCGCGCTGCCAACCGAGATCAATACATCAAACTATAGCGAGGCATGGGAGCGTATGAGCTATCCGCTTGCCTTCCTCAACTCAACGATTGTCACAGTGGCAGCGTTGGCGATCTTAACGATTTTCCCCGCAATGCTGGCGTACTATCTTGCCCGCTTTCCCAATCGCTTCACCAAAATTATCTACAGTATGTTGATCGTTTCCATGATCATTCCATTTCAGGCGTTGATGATCCCGTTTGTCAGCATCTATGGTCGCCTCGACATGCTCAACAGTCGTGGCTCGCTGGTTTATTTCTATTTAGGTTTTGGGGTCAGCCTCTCGACTTTCCTCTATGTGGGGTTTATCAAAAACATTCCGCTGGCACTGGATGAATCGGCCGCAATTGAAGGGGCAAACAAGTTCCAGATTTTTTGGCAGGTGATTTTTCCGTTGCTTCGGCCGATTTTCTCCACCAGCCTCATTCTCAACGCGCTGTGGATTTGGAACGATTTCCTGCTCCCCTCACTTGTCCTTTTCCAAGATTCGCGCACGCTGCCCCTGCAAACCTTCAGCTTTTACGGGCAGTATACGTCGCAGTACGGTCAGGCGATGGCGGGATTGGTGCTATCCACCGTTCCGATCATTATCTTCTACCTCGCGCTACAACGCTTTATCTTGGACGGTATCACGGCAGGCGCAGTGAAGTAGAGCGCAACTAATTTTCTGCATTTTTCTTCGGCTGTTGGCGGCAGGGGTTGTCGCCCCTGTGCGTCAGCAGTCGTTTCCTTTTCTATGCCAGATCATCGCCCACGCTACCATTTTCTGCCCGAACGCAACTGGATGAACGACCCCAACGGCGTGATTCAGTGGCGTGGTCGCTACCATCTTTTCTATCAACACAATCCGCACGGCGCACTGTGGGGCAACATGCACTGGGGTCACGCCGTCAGCGATGATTTAGTGCATTGGGAACATTTTCCCATCGCACTCACGCCAACAGAAGGCGACTTTGACGAATACGGCTGTTTTTCTGGCTGTATCGTTGATAACGACGGCGTGCCGACGATGATCTACACGGGAACGCAAGCGCATCCAACCAATGGAATGCCATACGCACAACATGCCAACGTAGCCATTGGAAATGAGGAGTTGACAGCGTGGCGCAAACATGCAGGAAATCCCGTGATTCGGCCGCCTGATGACTATCACAACTTGATGGGATTTCGTGACCATTGCGTTTGGCGTGAGGGGGATGAATGGTTGCAGATCATCGGAGCGGGGGTTAACGGGCAAGGCGGTGTTATTTTCCTCTATCGCAGCGATGACCTGCTGACGTGGGAGTATCTGCATCCGCTGTGCCAATTCGACGCTGTTGTATTTGACGGCGTGCAGGTTGGAACGATGTGGGAATGTCCGCAACTGCTTAATTTTGGGGAGAAGCACGCGCTGTTGCTCTCCGTGATGGATGAAAAGGGCGGGATTGGCACGGTTTATTTAATTGGGAGCTACTGGGATAGGCGATTTGAGCCAGAGCGAGCGTTTGTGCTGGATTTCGGCCGAATGCACTTCTACGCACCGCAAGCCCTAACCGCAGACGATGGACGCATCATGCTGTGGGGTTGGATTACGGAAGGGCGCGACGATGCACTGTTGGTGCAAGCGGGGTGGGCGGGGGTGATGTCGCTGCCGCGTGTGGTGACGTTGGGGGAGGATGACCGTTTGCGTTTTGCGCCTGTGCAGGAGCTGGCGCAGTTGCGGGGGAGGGAATTCGGCCGATCTAACGTCCCCGCCATCCAATCCAGCACGCTCGAAATCTACGCTGTCTTTAAACCAACCGAACGCATCGAAATTGCCGTGCGCTGTTCAGAAAGGGAGCGCACGACGATTTTTTATGATCCAAAGTGTGCCAAGCTGGGGATTGAAAGGGGCAAGTCGGTTTCGGCTGGGTCACATCAGCATGACTTAACCACCCTCTCAGGCAACTATTCACTGACCGATGGTGAACTAACCTTGCATATCTTTGTCGATCAGTCGGTCATTGAGGTGTTTGCCAACGGA
This sequence comes from Anaerolineae bacterium, assembly GCA_030425205.1. Classification (GTDB taxonomy): domain Bacteria; phylum Chloroflexota; class Anaerolineae; order Promineifilales; family Promineifilaceae; genus CALECP01. The sequence continues at coordinate 24,259 of JAUIAP010000060.1, read as the reverse complement.
GAGGCAACGGTGACGGGGCGTGTTTATCCCCATCCTGACAGCTTGGGAATTGCTGTCAATGCACGCGAAGAGGAGTTAATCCACTTTACGGCATGGGAGTTAAATTCGATTTGGTGAGCAGGCAATTACCCCCACTCACCAACATGACGTTTTGAGACGTAATCAAATAATCCGCTGCTCCGTCTCTTTATCAAATAGGTGCATGTTGTCTGAATCCATAATCAGGTCAATCTGGTCATCGACCTGCGCCTGAACGCGAATGTCAATCGTCGCCACAAACGTGCTTTTGCCTGAATTAACATAGATATGTAGCTCATGCCCCAACAGTTCGACCACCTCAATCACGCCACGAATTTTGGATTGTGTCGTAATGGGCGGCGCGTAATCTGGCGCATAAATATGCTCTGGACGAATGCCAAACGTGACGCTTTTGCCAAGATACGGTGTGTACGCTTTGGTGCGGTCTGGGGGAGCCTGAACGCGGAAGTCGCCCGTGTCGATCCAAATGCGACCATCCTCTTTGACGAGCGTGGCCTCAAAAAAGTTCATGCTGGGACTGCCAATAAAGCCAGCGACGAATATGTTGTTGGGTTCGCTGTACAGTTCGCGGGGAGACGCGCACTGTTGTAGCGAAGTCGTCTGCACGGTGCCACCTTCGAGCGGCTTCAAAACGGCGATACGGTCGCCCATCGTCATCGCTTCCACTTGGTCATGCGTCACGTAGATAAAGGTCGTTTGCAAATCTTTGTGCAGTTTGGAGATAAACGCCCGCGCCGTCACGCGCAGCTTTGCGTCGAGATTGGACAGCGGTTCATCCATCAAAAAGACGGCGGGGTTACGCACGATGGCGCGGCCGACTGCGACACGCTGCCGCTGTCCACCAGAGAGTGCTTTTGGCTTGCGATCCAGCAGTGGGTCTAAGCCAAGACTCGCCGACGCATCACGCACGCGCCGATCAATTTCGTCTTTGGGCGTTTTCCGCAGTTTGAGGCCAAACGCCATGTTGTCATAAACAGTCATGTGCGGATAGAGCGCGTAAGATTGAAACACCATCGCAATGTCCCGATCTTTGGGCGGCACATCATTGACGACGCGATCCCCGATGCGAATATCCCCTTCTGTCACTTCCTCAAGCCCTGCCAACATGCGTAGGGCAGTCGATTTGCCGCACCCAGAGGGACCGACAAACACCACAAACTCTTTATCCTTGACGGCCAAATCAAAGTCACGGATGACGATGACATCGCCAAAACTTTTCTGCACGTTATCAAACGTTACACTTGCCATAATGTTATTTCCTTCTCGGCGTAAGCGTTGTCACGATTTTTCATGTCAACTCTTACAGCAACATCGTCCCAGATAATTGTTCTAGGACTTTACAAAAACATGAAAACCCCATGGCGGCAAAACGAGTTGCGTTGGGGCGGAAAAGGTCACTTGATGACCCGTAAAGTAGTCGGTGTAGGTTCCAGCGTGAAGGGGGCAGGTGAAGGTGGGGGACTGGGTTTCGGCCGAAAAGTTAAACACCCCAAACACCTTATCGTTGTCATTCTGCCGCACAAAACTCAGCACCTTTGTCTCCACATCATTGACAACAGGAATCATCCGCGCTCCCCATGCTGCATTCCACAATGCGCTATTCGCCTTCTTGAGCGCAAACAGCTTTTTGTATAGCTCGCCAATGGGATGTTCTTGCCATTGAATCGGGTCACGTTCAAAGAATTCGAGCCGTTTAGCGTTCCCTGCCTCTTGCCCGTTGTAAATCAGCGGCATCCCCTCGCCCACAACCGAAAGCACAATGGCAGCAGACAGCGCATCCCCAAACTGCTCATACATCGTCCCTTCCCACGCATTTTTGTCGTGGTTGCTTGTAAACGTCATTCGCATGATGTCGCGTGGAAACGCCTTTTCGTTCCAAGAGTAGTAGATAAAGAGCGCACTCACATCAGCAATACCCATGGCGATTTTATGGACAATTTCATTCCATGACCATGCGTAGGTCATATCAAACGCCTCATAATGCAGGTCGCGGGCTTCCCACTCTGCCAGCATAAAAACGGGCTTGATTGCATCCAGCTCTTTGCGAACGTTGTTCCAGAAATCGGTCGGTACAAATCCCGCCACGTCACAGCGATAGCCGTCGATGTCCGCCTCACGCACCCAATAGCACATCGCTTCCGTCATATATTGGCGCACCTCTGGCAAATCGTAGTTGAGTTCGATGATGTCTGACCAGTTCCACCACGCCGTCGGCCGAAAATCCCCTTTGTAATCACGGATATAAAATTCTGGATGTTCGTCAACTAACACGCTATCCCACGCCGTATGGTTTGGCACAAAATCGACGATCACATACATCCCATGCGCGTGTACCGCGTCGACAAAATGCTTGAAATCGTCCAGCGTGCCAAACTCTGGGTTGACGCTGTAATAATCCTTGACCGCATAGGGGCTGCCCAAGCTGCCTTTGCGGTTGACCGCGCCGATCTCACTGATCGGCATGATCCACAAAATATCGACACCGAGTTCTTTTAAGCGGGGCAAGTGGCTTTCGGCCGCTCGAAACGTCCCCTCCTGCGTAAATTGGCGCGTGTTGATTTGATAGATGCTCGCCGTTTTGCTCCATTCAGGATGGGTTATTTTAACGGGAGGAGACGGCTGATAGCGTGTTGTATGGTTCATGTAGGTAACCGTTCAATTTGACAAACTTTTTATGCAACTATAAAATACAATCGATTGTAATGCAAGAATTCACGAGGAAATGAGACGAATGGATGAAACAGAATCTGTCAACACGTTAGCAGATTTAGCCCGTATTGCGGGTGTTTCGACTTCGACTGTCTCCCGTGCGCTTGCAGATAGCCCCCTTGTCCAAGAAAAAACGAAACAGCTTATTCGGCAAATCGCTGAACAGCACAACTATCGCCCCCATCTGGGCGCACGCAACCTGCGAACAAAGTGCACGAACGTAATCGCGCTGGTGCTGCCGTTTTTCTATGCGGATGAGAGCGTCTTCACCAACCCGTATTTCTTGAAAGTGATCGGCACCGTTGACGCAGCACTGCGCCAGCATGGATTTGATTTGCTGCTTTCACAGGTGACGTCGATTTCGGCCGAAATCGACGACCGCTACCTGCGTCCCGGTGTTGCAGATGGCGTGATTATTCTTGGACGTGGAACCAACGATCCAGACAAAATGGCGGCACTGGTCGAGCGACAAATTCCGCTCGTCGTCATTGGGCCAATGCACGAAGCGCAATCGTACTGCTCTGTTGGAATCGACAACGTAGAGGGAGGACGATTGGTCGTCAAGCATTTTGCTGAAAGTGGGCGCAAGCGGATCGGAATTATCTACGACTACTACTCTGGCTATGCGGCAGAGGCAGGGATGCGCTATGAAGGGTATTTGCAAGGGTTGGCAGAAATTGGACATGCGATAGACCCTACCTTAATTGCACGCTCCACCTACTCTGTTAACTCTGCAAAACAGGCGGCACGCGACCTGCTCGACTCCGCACCCGATGTCGATGCCATTTTTGTCGCCACCAGTGATGTTGTGGCAATCGGGGTGATGCAGGCGTTGCAGGAGATGGGCAAGCGTATTCCCGAAGATATTGCCATTGTCGGCTTTGACAATATCGACCTCTGTAATCACGTCATTCCACCGCTCAGTTCAGTCAGTCAGCGTCTCAATGACGGCGTTATCACAAAGGTCGTCGGCAAGCTGCTGGAACAGCTTGCGGGACAGCCCGTTCAATCTGAAATGCTGTCCGCTAAAGTCGTCGTGCGGGAATCTAGTGGTGGCGTGACCTAAAAAATTTTTGTCCGAATATGCGATCGATTGCATTTTGTGTACTGGTTTTCAATGGGGTGATGTGACGGTGGCGACTTAAAAAATTTTAACTGTAAATACAATCGATTGTATTGCCATATCGGTTTTTATATGAAGGGAACAAATTGTTCCGCAACCTATACGGTGGTGACCAAAACAGTGTCGCCATCCCTATTTTTGGAGAAGAAAGATGCAAAAGCACACACTCAGAACATTATTTATGCTCTTAACCGCCCTACTGCTCGTGGCGTGCGGAGGACCTGAAGATTCGACAGATGAAACCTTCACAGGTGAAGATGAAGTAGCGACGGTGGTTATCGAACCGACCGTTGAGGAGGAAGTTGAAGACGTGGTTGAGCCGACACCAGAATCGGCCGATGAGGTCATCCAAACGGAGTTTGATACCACGCTCGTCGTTTGGGCAGATGAGCTGCTCTCCCCCGTCGTCAATCAAATCAAAGGGGAATTTGAAGCAGAGTACGGGATTGGTTTACAAGTTGAAAATGTTACCGACCGCTACGACCAATTCCCCGTTGCCGCCGCTGCTGGTGAAGGTCCAGACATTGTTCTGTTGGCGCACGACCGTATCGGTGGCTATTACGATAGCGGCTTGCTTGCAACACTCGACTTGGGCGACCTCGAAGATGAATTTGCGCCAGCAGCCATCGAAGCTTTCACCTACAAAGGCGATCTCGTCGGATTGCCATACGCCACCGAAAACCTCGCATTTTTCTACAACGCTGACCTGGTCGAAACACCACCAGCGACGTGGGATGAGGCGATGCAAATCGGTCAAGAACTGGTCGATGCGGGTGAGGCGACCTATGCACTTGCATTGACAGGCACGACCTACGATGCGTTTCCGCTCGACACTGCCTTTGGCGGTTATGTTTTTGGCAACGATGGCAGTGGTTATGATGCAAGTGATGTCGGAATCGATAGCGACGGCATGATCGCCGCAGGTGATTTTGTGCAGCAAAATATCGAAGCTGGGCTAATCAGCGATAGCACCGATTGGGATACAGCCCATTTGCAGTTTGAGACGGGCGAAATTCCCTTCCTGATGGCGGGGCCGTGGGCATTGGAGCGCATCCGTGAGTCGGGCGTGAACTATGTCGTGACCGATTTCCCGATGGGAACCCAGCAGGGTGAGCCATTCTTGGGTGTGCAAGGTTGGTCAGTCAATGCGCTCAGCGACAATGTTCTGCTGGCGCAAACGGTGTTGACCGAGTTCTTCGCCACGCCGGCAGTGATGCAGCAGTTCACCGACCTAACCAATCGTCCCTCTGCATTCTTAGCAACACCCAATGCTGATCCCGATCTTGCCATATTTGGGCAGGTTGCTGAAGGCGCACTCCCCATGCCAGCCATCCCAGAGATGGGGTCGATTTGGGGCAGCTGGGGGGATGCGTTTGCATTGATTATGAACGGCGACCAATCGGCCGAAGAAGCCCTCTCCAACGCAGGCACACAAATCCGCGATCTAATCAGCGGAGCGGTTGAGCCTGATAGCTAAAAGCTAGGCAAGCGAGGATGGCATGACACCATCCTCGCATTATCTCAATGATCTCGTAACGCCAATCACAGAAGGAGATATTATGACTGCTCAAGTTGTTGAAAAAAGGCAATCGGCCGCAAGAAGCGCAACCCTCACCAACGTGATGGTGCGCATGATTCTGCTGCTTGCCATCGACACGTTTGTGTTTTACTTCATCTATCGTGCGATCGGGCAAGGCTTCCTGACCCTGGCCATCATGATGGCCGTCGTCGCGGCATTTGCCAACTATGTGTTGCTTGTACGTGACATGTACCCCATTCGCTGGATGCTGGCAGGACTGATTTTGATGTTCATGTTCGCCATCTATCCAATTTTGCTCACCGTCTTTGTCGCGTTCACCAACTATGGAGATGGTCATCTCGTCACGAAATTACAGTCCATTGACCTGATTACTCAGGCGCGTTATCTGCCAGAAGGCGGCGCGACCTACACATGGACGGGCTTTAAGAATGAGGCGGGTGAGTATGCGCTCTGGCTGGAAAATGAGACAGGCACCTTTGTGGCATATCCCAATCAAACGCTGATTCCAGCGGCTGAGGCGCAAGATTTGGGCGCATTGGACGACGCGGGTATTCCCAGCGCAATTGGCGCGTATGAGCGACTGAACGCCATTCAAGTCGCCAGCGACCGCACTATTCAAGAAATTCAATTTGGCGCACAGGATGTCGGCGTGCAGGTCCGCTCAGCACGCGAGGCGGCGCAGCTTGTTCCCAAGTATGTCTATGATGCGGAACAGGACGTGATTGTGGATCAGGAGACAAGCGATGTTTACACGGCGGATGTGGGTCGTTGGACAAACGCAAACGGCGACGAACTCACGACAGGGTTCCGCGCCAACGTTGGGTTTGCCAACTTTACGCGCTTCTTCAACAGTCCTGCCTTTCGCGGGCCGCTTGTCCGCATCATCACATGGAACTTCGTTTTTGCCTTCTTGAGCGTCTTTATGACATTCGCACTCGGGCTGGCAATCGCCTATCTATTCAACGATCCACTCTTTCCTGGTAAAAAAATCATCCGCTCGGTGCTGCTCATTCCCTACACCATTCCAAGTTTGATCACCATTTTGATTTGGAAAGGCATGTTCAACAATCAGGTGGGGGTCATCAACCGCACGCTGGAAAGCATCGGCATTGCCGGGCTTGCATGGACGGTCGATCCATGGCTCGCAAAGTTGGCAATTTTGCTCGTTAATCTCTGGCTTGGCTATCCCTACTTCATGTTGATTTGCAGCGGTGCGTTGCAGTCGATTCCACAAGATTTATACGCAGCGGCTGAAGTCGATGGTGCGAACGGCTGGCAGCGATTCTTTAAGATCACGCTCCCACTACTACTCGTTTCTGTGGGGCCATTGCTGGTTGCCTCATTCACCTTCAACTTCAACAATTTCAACCTGATCTTCTTGTTCATCGAAGGAGGGCCGCCCATTGCGAACTCGCCCACACGGGCGGGACACACCGATATTTTGATCAGCTATGTCTATAACTTGGCGTTCGCATCGGGGCGCGGCAAGGAGTATGGCTTAGGCGCGGCGATCACCATCGTTATTTTCGTGATTGTCGCCGTGATTACGTTGGCTCAGTTCCGCTACACAAAGATGTGGGAGGAGGTTGGTGAAGGTGTCTAATTTAACGATTTCGCAACGCAGAAGACTGTCAATTATCATTCGCTGGATCATCGCCTTGATCTTAATGTTCTTTGCGATCTTTCCCGTACTATGGATTTTGTCCTCGTCGCTTAACCCCGCTAACACGTTGGCCTCAGCAAGTTTGATTCCCAACCGAGTTGGCCTAGATAACTACAGGCAACTTTTCACGACCCAAGAAACACCGTTTTTGCGCTGGATTTGGAACTCGGTCAAAATCTCTTCGATCACGACCGTGCTTTCAGTCACAGTGACGACGCTGGCAGCGTTTGCCTTTTCACGGCTGCGCTTCAAGGGACGCGAGACGATGTTGAAAGGGATTCTGTTGATTCAGGTCTTTCCCGGCCTGCTGGCGATCATTGCGATGTTCACGCTCGTCACGCAGATTGGCAACATCATTCCCGCGTTCGGGTTGGACACCCATGCGGGCTTGATTTTGGTCTATCTCGGTGGGGCGATGGGGGTCAACATCTGGCTGATGAAGGGGTTCTTTGACACCATTCCGCGTGCCATCGACGAGAGCGCGATGGTGGATGGCGCAACCCACTGGCAGATTTTCACACAGTTGTTGCTGCCGTTGATGCGGCCAATTCTCGTCGTGATTGCCATTTTGACCTTTATCGGCACATACGGAGACTTCATTCTGGCGCGCATTTTGCTCAAGAGTACCGATCAGTATCCGCTGATGGTGGGGCTGTTCATCTTTACAAGTGGACAGTTCTCGCAGAATTGGGGGCCGTTCGCAGCGGGTGCGCTGATGGGTGCGTTACCGATTATGATTATCTATCTTGTGCTGCAAGATCAGATTGTTGGTGGGTTGACGCAGGGGGCGGTTAAGGGGTAGGACGGTTTACAGTTAACAGTAAACAAAGGGACACAAAAATTGTGTCCTTTTGTTTTAGCTTGAATGGATTTCAGATTGTAAATTGACGACCCGCTCAATCGCTTGTGCAACGCCATCTTCATTGTTACTGGCGGTGATAAAATCGGCCGAATCCAGCACAATCTGCGCCGCATTTGCCACCGCAACGCCAACCCCTGCCGCTTGCACCATCGCCAAATCATTCTCCGCATTGCCAATGGCCATCACCGCTTCCATTGGAATTGCCATCCGCTGTGCCAGCCAGCGCAAGCTAACCCCTTTCGATGTCCCCGTCGGCATAATCTCGATCATTTCAGGTTGCGTAATCAGCACATCCGCTTGCGCGCCCATGTGTGCCGCGACCGTTTCGCGGACAGATGGCGCATCAGTTGGTTCCAAGAAAATAATTAGTTTGTGGATGGGATAGTCAGCGACATGCTCGACAACGATTGGTTCTGGCTCGTTGTAGTCGATCACGATGTCGGTGTAGCGGTCACGCTTGGGCGTAAAAATCTGCGTCTCTCCAAATGCGACAAAAGAGAGATTGTGTTGGATTGCAAATGGGAGGAAATGTTCGAGCGTCGTGCGCTCTAAAAAGCTGCCATAGAGTCGTTTGCCCGTTTTGTCCGCGACGTGTAGCCCCTGTACAAAGATGCTGGCTGTCTCCAGTCCCAGTGCATGGATCAACCATTCGCAAGAAAAGCGCATTCGACCTGTTGCCAAAATGACGTGTATCCCTGCCTGTGTTGCAGAATGAATGGCACTTGCGTTGCGTTCGGAGAGTTGATGCTGATCGTTGAGGAGGGTTCCGTCGATGTCGATTGCGATCAGGGGAATAGGGGTCATAGCTGTTTCGGCCGATTGGTTGATAATGCCCAATGCAGAAGATTATCCACTCCTTCCGAAACAAATACAAACGCAAAGATGAGGATGATCGAGGTGAGGAGATTCGGCCGAAGCCACGCCGTCCACAATGCTAAAAAGTACATCCCCCCCGCTACCAGCACAACTGCGACCACAAACGAGACGAGTGTAATCGCCGCATCGCGCTTCCAATAGCGTTGGTCATGGTCTCGCGCTCGACGCGCAATCAGGACAACGCCATAGAAGAGTGTGAATCCGAGAACGGGGAGGAGCTCTTGCATAAGAGAAGCGATAACCAGCAAACCGTTATGGCAGCTTGCTGGTTAGAGAAGAGAGATTAGTCAGCGGCAACGGCAACAGCCACGCCTTGGTCAACGGGTTTTTTCAAGACGAACAACAGACCAGCTGTGACCGCCGTTCCCGCGATGATGGCGAGTAGATAGAGGATCAGGTTGCTCGTCGCGTTTGGAATTGGCAAGACCCACACGCCACCGTGCGGTACGCGCAGTTGGGCATTAAAGAGCATTGACAAGACAGCCGCCGTTGCAGAACCCGCCATGATGGATGGAATGACGCGGAACGGGTCGGCCGCCGCAAACGGGATTGCGCCTTCGGTGATAAAGGAAACACCCAAGACAGCGGCAGCTTTACCTGCTTCCCGCTCGTCGACTGAGAATTTATCTTTGAACAAGAAGCTCGCCACTGCCAAACCGAGTGGTGGGGTCATGCCCGCCGCCATCACAGCCGCCATCGGGAAGTAAATTTCACTCGCCAATAGTCCGACAGCAAACGTATAAGCCGCCTTGTTGACAGGGCCACCCATGTCGAACGCCATCATCGCGCCCAAAACCAGACCGAGCAAGATACGGTTACCAGATTGCAACCCTTCGAGCCAAGTTGCCAACGCGGTGTTGATTGCACTTGCAGGGCCGCCAATCACGTAGAACATCAGGAGGCCGGTAAAGATAGAGCCAAGCAACGGCAAAATCATGACGGGCAGCAACCCAGCCATCGCATTCGGCAGCTTGATATTCTCTTTCATCCACTGCACCGAATAGCCAGCGATAAAACCAGCGACGATACCGCCTAAGAAGCCTGCGCCTGTCTCGCCCGCGATGATACCGCCGATCATGCCGGGAGCTAGACCGGGACGATCTGCAATTGAATAGGCGATAAAGCCCGCGAGAATCGGCACCATCAGGCCAAAGCCGCCCGTCGCACCGATGCTAAACATGCGCTCCCAGAACGTCGTCCAGCCTGTTGCCGTAATCGTTTCACCCGTGATGCTTTGCGTCGCATCAAAGGCGTAGATACCGCGTGCGGCAAAGGCGACGGCGATCAGCAAACCACCTGCGACCACAAATGGGAGCATGTAGGAAACGCCCGTCAGTAGATGTTTGTAAGGGCCAGTCCGAGCGGCTGAACGCTCTGCTTTAATAGAAGAGACTTGCGAGGCAAGGTCGCCACCACCCCCGCGTACGGCGGCTTGTGACACCGCTGCCGTGACAACTGCCGCACCGTCTTTGATTGCGGCGTTGCTGACGGTCTCATAGATGCGCTTGCCAGCAAAACGGGATAAATCCACTTTTGTATCGGCCGCAATAATCACCAAATCGGCCGCTGCGATTTCGCCCGCCGTCAAGGTGTTTTGGGCACCAACTGATCCCTGTGTCTCCACTTTAATTGTGTGACCCAAACTTTCTGCACCCTGTTGGAGGCCTTCCGCCGCCATAAAGGTATGGGCAATACCTGTCGGACATGATGTGACTGCTACAATGTTAGCCATCAGTACCTTCTCCCATTGGGGGTTTTTGGGGCTAGTTGCTGGTGGTTAGTTGCTAGTGAAGAATGATCTCTTACTAGCCACTAACCACTAACGACTAACCACTTTTATTGACGCTTTGCCGTCCAAGACGGCGTTATTTCTATCAAGTGGTCGAATGATCACCTGATCGATATACGATTGAAGAACATCTGCGCTGGGTAGATGTGACCCGATGCGCGTGATTGCGGCGGCGGCGAAGGCGGTTGCCAGCCGTGCCGTCTCTGCCAAACTCAAATTTTGTGCCTGTCCCGCGACGATACCCGCCACCATTGCGTCTCCCGCGCCGACGGTGCTACGGACGGTGACGGACGGTGGTTGCGCGTGGATTGCCTGTCCATTTTCGACAAAAATTGCGCCATCGCCGCCTAATGAGACGACAGCGAGATCGATGCCGTGTGTGAGCAGTTGTTGTGCGGCATTGAGGGTGTCCGCTTCGGTTGTGAGTGTTCGGCCGATAATCTCCCCCAACTCTTCCTGATTCGGCTTCACGATGTCGGGCGCGGTCGTAATGCTCGCGCTCAGTGCCGCCCGACTCGTATCGAGAACGATGCGACAATTGTGTGCCTTGAGTCGTTCGATGATTGTGGCGTAGATGTCGGTCGGCATCGTTGGGGGCAGGTTGCCAGCCAACACGAACCAGTCACACGTCGAAGTGAGTTGGTCGATGGTGGCGAGAAGTTGGTCGATTTCGGCCGAATTTGGAACCAACCCCGCCATATTCACATCGGTCGTCTGCTGCTGCGCCATGTCGATAATTTTGACGTTGGTGCGAGTATAGCCTTCGAGACGGATGAAGTGATCGGCAATTCCCTTTTCAGCAAACAGATTCTCAAAGATGGTGGCGTTTTGGTCACCCAAAAAACCGGTTGCAACGGTGTCGATGCCGTAGTCCGCTAAAATCGCGGCGACATTGACCCCTTTGCCGCCTGCATTAAACTGAACCGATTGACTGCGATTGACGTTGTTCGGCCGAAAACCATCGACTCGCGTCGTCATATCAATCGCTGGATTTAATGTCACCGTCGCCACTCGCGTTTTACCGTTCACTGTTCGCTGCCCCCTGTCTACTGAACCAACTTCCGCACATCGGCCGCGTTGCGACATGCCAACGCCTGTTGTGCCAAATCCTGCATCTCTGCTAACGAGCGGCTGCGAATCTCTGCCTTAATCGTCGCCACATCGGGTGAACTGACGCTTAACTCATTCACGCCCAATCCCGTCAGCAGAACCGCCCCCGCCTTGTCTCCCGCCACACCGCCACAAACGCCGACCCATTTGTCGTGTTTTTTGGCGGCCTTTACCGTCTGGTCGATCATGCGCAGGACGGCAGGATGTAGGCTGTCGGTGCGTTTGGCGAGTTGTGGGTGTAGCCGATCCATCGCCAAAACGTATTGTGTTAAATCATTTGTGCCGACAGAGAAGAAATCGACTTCCGCCGCAAATTGGTCGGCTAAGACAACGGCAGACGGCACTTCGACCATCATGCCCAGCGGCACAGACGGCGCATTCAGTTCAGCGCGTACCGCCTCCGCCATCCCTTTGGCTTGTTCAAAATCGCCCAATGTGGCGATCATGGGGAACATAATTTGCAGCGACCCGTGGGCGGCGGCGCGATAAAGCGCACGAAGCTGCGTCACAAACAGGTCGGGACGGGCGAGACAGAGCCGAATGCCGCGCAGACCGAGAAAGGAGTTATCCATATCGGTCATGCCGAGATAATCGACGTTTTTATCACCGCCGATGTCGAGCGTGCGGATGATGAGCGGTCGGCCGTCCAACGCCTCGACCATCGCCTTGTACGCCGCGTACTGTTCCTCTTCGGTTGGTGCGCTGTCGCGTTCCAGAAACAAGAATTCTGTCCGCATCAGGCCGACCCCATCCGCGCCGTTTTCAATGGCGACTGTCGCATCGCTGGCGCGGTTGACGTTGGCGGCGACTTCGACATGATGACCGTCGGTTGTATTGGCTGGCTGTAGGCGGTCAACGTAGGCGGCGTTTTTGATTTGCTGCTGTGAAATTTGGGCTTGCTGCGCAGCGACGACATCGGCCGAATTTGGCTCTAAATACAACTTGCCGTTAAACCCATCGAGTATACAGGGTGTGCCGCTGGGAATGTCCAGCACGCTCTCACCACTAGCGACAACGGCGGGAATGCCGAGCGAACGGGCGATGATGGCGGTGTGGGCGGTTGGGCCACCAGCGGCGGTGCAGAATCCAAGCACGCTGTCGGTGTCGAGTGCGGCGGTGTCGGAGGGGGTCAAATCGTCGGCGACGAGGATGACGGGTTGCTCGGTGGAAATCGCATCGGCCGATTGAATCCCCAACATCTTGCGTAAAACGCGATTACCTGCGTCGCTTAAATCGGCCGAACGCGCCGCCAAAATAGCATCATCCAGCTTCGACATCTGCTCAACACGCTCGTTAATCACTTGCTGCCATGACCACGCTGCGCTGTGTCCCTGAAAGATGCGCTGTACCGTCGATTGCACGAGTGCAGGATCGTTGAGCAGTTCGATGTGGGCTTGGAAAATCGTTGCCTTGCCAGCACCGAGTCGTGTCTTGACTTCGTTGTATACATTTTCAAGCTCATCTTTCGCCTCAGTCAGCGAATTTTGCAAAATCTCCCCTTCCAAGAGGCGGTCGGCGGGATTATCTTCGACGATAATCGCTTGGGGGGCGTGCTGTTGAATCACACCAATCGCCAAGCCGTTCGCCGCTGCGACCCCGACAACTGTTTTGGTCGGATGTGCCGGTCGCCAATTAAGTGATCCGCTGACGACGCTTTCTTCTTCGTCTTCATCTCCTAACCCTTCCGCAATCCCAGCTTTGAGGGCGGCGAGAGCGGCTGGCGCATCTGCGCCAGCCGCCGAAACAGTGATTTCATCCCCACCCCCAACTCCCAACTGCAAGAGTGACAACATGTTTTTGCCGTCTGCCACTTCGTTGCCATTGCGAACACGTACGCTGGCAGCGAACCGCTTGGCAAGTGTCACAAACGTCGTCGCAGGACGAGCATGCAGGCCATGTGCATTGGTGATGGTGGCGGTAAATTTTTGGTCGTAATCGGGAACAACGGGCGCAGCGGGGGCGGGGCGTTCACCCGTGAGGGCTTCGATAATATCGGCCGAATCGTCGGTATGAATCAACTTGTGGACGAGTTCTTTGTTGCCCAACACGCGGGTGAGACGGCGCAACACGGTAATGTGTTCATCCGACTTCGCCGCAATGCCAACGATGAGGTGTGCCGTTTCCCCCTCCTTCCACGTAACACCCTCACGACTTTGCACGACGCAAATGCCCGTCTGCAAAACATAGTCGCGGTCTTTGGGTAAGCCGTGCGGAATGGAGATGCCGTTGCCAAGATAGGTATTGGCGACCGCTTCGCGGCCGAACATGCTCTCCACATAGCGCGGGTCGATGTTGCCACTGTCGGCTAACAGCTTACCCGCCGCACGAATCGCCGCGTCTTTATCTGTCACATTCGCATTGAGTTGAATCTGCTCTGGGCGTAGTTCGATCACTGCATTCTCCCGTTCTCTAAATACACAACTTTGTTACATTTCTCAAATCAATTTACAAACTATTGTAATCGTTTACATAAATTTGTCAACAGATTGTCAGAAGTTGGTTCCGACATGTGTACCAGTTACGGGTTCAATCGAGCTTGCATAGGCATGAGAGTTGCCAAAACGAGTTGGTTTCTGCCAAACAGTGGACAAGTAGGCGAATTGTTGTTACAGTATTGTGTAATCGTTTACAAGTTTTAATGTTTATCATTACGAGGCTAAACTGTTGAAATGGAAAGCATAAAGGATGTCGCACGGGAGGCGGGCGTATCGACCGCAACAGTATCACGAGTATTGGCCGGCAAACCGCACGTCAGCGAAAAGACACGCGCCCAAGTGTTGGCGGCAGTTGACAAGCTCGATTATCGGCCGAATCGTGCCGCCCAAACCCTCCGCTCCCAACGCTCAACGACCATCGGACTACTCGTTTCAGACATTCGCAATCCCTACTTTACCGATGTCAGTCGCGCCGTTGAAGACATCGCGCATGAGGCTGGATATAGCATTTTCCTGTGCAACACGGACGAAAATCCTAAGAAGGAAGCACTCTATCTCAAAGAGATGGCCGACAAGAACGTGGCGGGCGTGATTTACTCGCCGACAAAGCAATCGGCTGAAACCCTCACCGCCAACCAGTTCGGCTTTCCAATCGTGCTGGTTGACCGCAATACGCCAAACAACGACATCGACACGGTGCTGCTCGACAATGTCGCGGCGGGAGAACGATTGGCGTGTCATCTGCTCGAAAATGGGTATCGGCGCATCTTTGGCGTGTTTGGCGAGGCGAGTACAACGGGTGACCAGCGGCGGGAAGGATTTCTGCGAGCGTTGCGTTCGCTGGAACTGTCACCCGTAGGCGAGAGTTTTACCGCACCACGTATTCAAGGTGGCCTCACGGCGGCAATGAATGCACTACAAACCGCCAATCGACCCGACGCAATTTTCACGACGAACAGTTTGCTGGCTGCGGGTGCGCTCACTGCGATCCAAGAATGCCAATTGCGTATCCCTGCTGATGTTGCGCTCGTGGGCTTTGATGAAACGACATGGTCAACGCTCGTCCAGCCACAGCTCACCGTCATCGCGCAGCCGACCTATGAGATCGGGCAGACGGCGACTGAGATGTTGCTTAAACGGATTGAAGACCCCAAACGCTCTGCTCGTAAGGTCATTCTGAGCGGGGAGTTGCTGGTGCGGGGATCAAGTGCAGCGCGTTGAAAGTTGTTTTACGCTACATAGTCAGTCAACCCATTATTCTACCAAGCTACGCGGATGCGGAATCTCGGCACGCACAACCAGACCTCTCGGAAACTGATTGCGAAAGCTAATTCGCCCGCCTAACAATGCCACCCGCTCACTGATCCCCAACAGCCCATAATGACCAGACTGACTCATCGTTGACAAGTCAAAATCCTCGTCCAGCCCTTTCCCATTGTCGGCAATCGTTAGCTGCAACAGACGGGGCGATTTGTCGGACAAACTGATTTCGACTTGTGTTGCGCCTGCATGTTTACGGATATTGTTTAATCCTTCCTGTACAATTCGGAAAACAGACAATTCAATTGCTTCTGTCAGTCGCCCCAGATTGTCGCCAAGCGTCAACTTGACCTCAATGTGAGCCTGTTGCTGCCAGTTCTGAATATAGGATTCGAGTGCCGCACCCAAGCCAAAACTGTCAATCGTTGGCGGACGCAAATCGCTGCAAATCCGACGCACGTTGGAGGCCAACTGGCGGATGTGGAAACGCGCATCTTCGACTTCGCCGACGATTTCAGCAAGCGCATCTTTGTTTTGTGCGAGGGAGGTGATGCCCTCTAGTTGGTAATTGAGGCTGAGTAAATCTTGAATCGTGTCGTCGTGCAGCTCCCGTGCCAGATGCTTGCGCTCCATCTCGCGTTCAGTCAATAAACGACGCTGGGCATCCTGTAGCGCAAGATTGACTTTGTCGAGTGCTTGCACCTGTTTTGACAATTCGTCCAGTAATTGATTGTTGACATTGCCTTGTGTCGCTAAATCTTGCTCTAACAACAGTTGGCTATGTTTGAGTGTTTCAGCCTGTTTTTTGGCCTGATAGTAGCTGTCCATTGCCCAGATGACGGGCGTTCTGCGTTGGCTTGCCCCAACGCCTACCATCGCAGAGACGATTTCTTCGCGGTTGGTCTCATCGGTGCGTAGATTGGCAACCAGTTCGCCCTCGCGCAGCACGATGATGCGATCTGCCACAGCGAATAGATGATCCAGATTGAGACTGCTGAACAAAACGGCTGTTCCCGCCTGTCGCCACTGATTGATGAGCGAGAGCATACGTGACTGATACGACACAGCTAACTGCACAGTGGGATCATCGACCAGACGTAGCTTGGCGGGAGAGGCCATCCCTTGCGCGATGGACACAAGTTGGCGTGACTCGCTGGACAAATTCCCGACCTTCTCCAACAATGTCGGAAATGTCACATCGAGCAGCCCTAGCAAGCGACGTGCTTCTTTGTGCATCTTGGGTTGATTGGTGAGGTTTGTTTTTCGGCCGAAAAACACCCGCTTCAACTCTTGGCCCAAGAAGATATTTGTCGTGATGTCGAGCTGATTGAACAAGCGTGGATGTTGGTGCATCAGGCTAATGCCCAATTGCCGACCGGGAAAAGGTGAATCTAACTGCTGTCCGTCAAAAAATATCTGCCCACTGTCTGGCTCTTGCAGACCCGCGAGAATTTGGGTTAGCAGCGATTTGCCCGCCCCGCTGCGCCCGGTCAAGCCGACGACTTCTCCCGCATTGATCTCCAAATCAACGTCAGTGACCGCCGTCAACGAGCCAAACTGCATCGTGATGCCCTGTGCCAGTAACAATCCAGACATCTTAGCCCACCGCCTCGTTGATAATTTGGAACAAGGCGGCTGCGTCTAGGTTTTGTTTGTCGATGAAGGCGACTGCGCCCGCTTCCAAACCCTTGCGATGGAATCCTTGGTCTGGATACGCACTCATCAGAATCATCCGTGTTTTAGGTGTGACGGCCTTGAGCTGTGCCAAACAATCAACGCCATTTTCGTCACCCAACACCACATCGACTAAGGCGATGTGTGGTTTGAATTGGCTGGCTAGATTGACGGCGTATTGCGTATCGGCCGATTCATAAACCAACGCTTGCGGATAGACGCGATTGACCATCAGCCGCAACTGCTGTCGATACCGCTGGTTGTCATCGACGATCATGATTTCCAATTTGGTGGCAGCTTCCACGATAGGCTGTGTTTGGCTAAATGAGGATGATTGTGCGAGGATGTCTGGCTGTTCATGCACAAGGCTCGTCGCTTCCAGACGGCTTCCCACTCTCAAATGACGATAGAGGCGCGTCAGATGGGCTTCTATCGTTTTAACGCTGAGTCCTAGCTTGGTTGCTATCGTTCGATTGTCCAGCCCTTTGACAAGCAGTTGTAAAATGCTCAGTTGGCGTGGCGACAATTTGGCATATGTCGTTTGTGATCTTTCGGCTGGCTCCAACAGCTTATCGACCAATTGATCGGAGATCCACCGCTTACCGCTCATGATTGAATCAATCGCCACATGCAAATCTTCTAGCGGTTGCCCTTTCAAATAGTAACCGTGGACGCCCTCGCGCAATAATCCCTTGACATAAACATCGTCATCATGTGCGCTCACAACCAAAATGAGCAGGGCAGGATATGCCTTACGCACACGCTTGATAGTCGTAATGGGATCAAAACTGGGCATGTTAATATCAACGAGCAGCAAATCAGGCTGCAACGTCTTTAGAGCTGGCAGCAAACTAAAGCCATCTCGTACCTCTCCCACGATTTCAAAGCGGGGTTGAGTTTCGAGAGCATTTCTAAAGCCAGCCAGAATCAGATCATGATCATCAGCAAGCAAGATACGTATCGATTCCATATCGCTATTATGCCTGAGATGATAAGCAGGGCGCAATGGCAGAAGGCGTGCATAAACCCTATTAGGGATTTCCCTCAACCAACTAAGGGGAATCCCTCACCCAAATAGAGGGTGTCAAGGGTAGGCAGCATTGGAAATTCGTATTTAATCTATATTATTCCTTATTAGATGAGGATAACGTCACCATAAAGATAATTGACGACAAAAATGCCCTTTGATTGCACATTTGCAAGCAAAATAACTACCGAGAGGAAAAGAAAATGAAGACAAAATCGAGATTTTTGCTGATCATACTTGCCCTGCTAATGACCTTTGTGCTGATTAGTTGCGGTTCGACTGAAGACCCCGTTACGGAAACCGACCCCACAACAGAGAGTGAGACGACAACAGATACCGACCCGACAACAGAGCCTGAGAGTTCAGTCGATGTGACAGGCAAAGTGGGCATCATTTTGCCAACCAGAGATGAGCCGCGCTGGGTACAGGATGAAACCCGCTTTACAGAAGAGCTAGAAGCAGCCGGTTACGATGTTGAAGTCCTCTTTAGTCAGGGCGATTCTGCGAAAGAGCGCGACAACGTTGAATCCCTGATCACCAAAGGTGTCGAGGTTATCATCTTCACACCACAAGACGGTACAGCCGCAGCCGCCGCCGCTGACGCAGCCAAAGCTGCGGGTGTCAGTATTATCTCTTATGACCGCCTGATTCGTGATACCGATGCGGTTGATTACTACGTGACGTTTGACAGCTTGGCGGTTGGCGCACAACAAGCCCAATATCTGGTTGACAATGCAGAAGGCACGGGCAACCCGCTCTACCTCTACGCAGGTGCGGCGACAGACAATAACGCATTCATCTTCTTCGAGGGCGCGTGGCAAGTGTTGCAACCCAAGATTGCGGACGGCACGTTTGTTATCAAGAACTCCAGCGAAGCAGAAGCGTTGTCAGATTCGGCCGAATTAACCCGCGATCAACTCGCGCAAATCATCGGGCAAGTTACCACCAACTGGGACTTCAACACAGCGAAGAACTTGGCTGAGGCGAATTTGACGGCGACTTCGGCCGCAGATAAAGGAGATGTCTTCATCCTCGCACCAAACGACGGCACGGCTCGCGCCATTGCTGACACTTTTGCGGCCGATGGCGATGTAACCAACTACTATGTCACAGGTCAAGACGCTGAAATCGCCTCTGTCCAATACATCATCGACGGCAAACAGTCGATGACCGTTTTCAAAGATGTTCGCACACTGGTTGACGATGCGATTAGCGCGGCTATTGCACTGCTCGAAGGCAATGCGCCTAACGCGACAGGTTCTTACAACAATGGTGCTGTTGACGTACCAGCGATTCAATCACCAGTGGTCACAGTTGATGCCGCCAATGTACAACAAGTCTTAATCACAAGCGGTTATTATAATGCCGATGAGTTCACGGGTGTCGTTGGTGCGGATGATGTGGCTGGTAAAGTCGGCATTATTTTGCCAACCAGAGATGAACCCCGCTGGGTACAGGACGAGACCCGCTTTACGGAACAGCTAGAAGCGGCTGGTTACGAAGTCGAAGTCCTCTTTAGCCAGGGTGACTCTGCAAAAGAGCGCGACAACGTTGAATCGCTCATCACGAAAGGTGTCGAGGTTATCATCTTCACACCACAAGACGGCACAGCAGCTGCCGCCGCTGCAAACGCAGCCCAAGCTGCGGGTGTCAGCATCATCTCTTATGACCGCCTGATTCGTGACACGGACGCAGTTGATTACTACGTGACGTTTGACAGCTTGGCTGTTGGCGCACAACAAGCCCAATATCTGGTTGACAATGCAGAAGGCACGGGCAACCCGCTCTACCTTTACGCTGGTGCGGCGACAGACAACAACGCATTCATCTTCTTCGAAGGCGCGTGGCAGGTTTTGCAGCCCAAGATTGCTGACGGCACGTTCGTCATCAAGAACTCTAGCGAAGCAGAAGCGTTGTCAGATTCGGCCGAACTCAGCCGCGATCAACTCGCGCAAATCATCGGTCAAATCACCACCAACTGGGACTTCAACACGGCAAAGAACTTGGCTGAGGCAAATTTGACGGCGACATCGGCCGAAGACAAAGGGGATGTCTTTATTCTCGCACCAAACGACGGTACGGCTCGCGCCATTGCTGATACTTTTGCGGCCGATGGCGACGTTTCCAGCTACTACGTCACGGGACAAGACGCTGAAATCGCCTCTGTTCAGTACATCATCGACGGCAAACAGTCGATGACCGTTTTCAAAGACGTGGGAACCCTCGTCACCGATGCGATTAACGCGGCTGTCGCGCTCCTCAGCGGCAATACGCCCAACGCAACTGGCTCTTACAACAATGGGGCGATTGACGTGCCAGCCATTCAATCTCCAGTGGTCACGGTCGATTCCGACAATGTCCAATCTGTCTTGATTGATTCAGGCTACTACGATGCCTCTGAATTCACAGGCTTAGAGCAATAAGACCAATGATGAGTATGAGTGCCACTCCTTTAAGGGGTGGCACTCATAGCATATTGCTAATGTTCCCCGCACCTGGAGTTGATTATGAACGAAGTCCCAATTTTGGAAATGAGAAACATCACCAAGGAGTTCCCTGGTGTTAAGGCGTTAGACGAAGTGACATTTAGCGTCAAGCGTGGCGAGATTCACTGTCTTGTTGGGGAGAATGGTGCTGGTAAATCGACCTTGATGAAAGTTCTGAGCGGCGTTTATTCGCACGGAAATTATGATGGTGACATTGTTTTTGACGGTGAGAGCCAACAATTCAGCAACATTCGTGACAGTGAAAGAACGGGGATCAGCATCATCTATCAAGAGCTGGCGCTTGTGCCTGAAATGAGCGTCTATGAAAATATCTTTCTTGGAAATGAAATCCGCAGTGGTCAGCTAATTGATTGGAATGAAACGATCCGACGCGCCACCGAAATGTTGGAAAAGGTGAAGTTGGACGTGAATCCAGATGCAAAGGTGCGGAGCCTTGGCGTTGGTAAACAACAACTGGTCGAGATTGCCAAATCGTTGAGTAAAGATGTTAAACTGCTGATTTTGGACGAACCCACTGCGGCTCTAAACGAAGACGATTCTGATAACTTGCTTGATCTGCTGCGTGATCTGCGTGATAAAGGTGTGACCTGCATCATGATCACCCACAAGCTCAAAGAGGTTATCGCAATCTCTGACTCCGTGACCGTTCTGCGAGACGGCAAAACAATTATCACGCTGGACGCTGCGAAAGGGGAAGTCACGGAGCGAGCGATCATTAAGCACATGGTCGGTCGTGAAATCGACAATATCTATCCACCACGCGCCCATCAGATTTCTGATGAGGTCGTCTTTGAAGTAAAAAATTGGACGGCCTATAACCCTACATTACGACGCACTGTTATCCAAGATGCGAACCTGAGAGTGAAAAAAGGCGAGATTGTCGGTGTTGCTGGATTGATGGGTTCTGGTCGCACAGAATTAGCCTTGAGTCTTTTTGGAAATCCTCACGCTTATCAGATTAGCGGTGAATTGTTTATCAATGGTCAATCTCATCAATTCAAGCATCCTCGGGAAGCGATTCATGCGGGTCTTGCCTATGTATCTGAAGATCGAAAGGGCAACGGCCTGATCTTAATGCAGGACATTAAGCAAAATATCTCCCTCGCTAATTTAGAGGAAATTTCAAACCTGTTTGTGGTGGACGAAAATGCAGAGATTAAAATTGCGCGGGAGTATAAAGATTCCATCCGTATTAAAACGCCCACCATTGAGCAAATTGTCCGCAACCTAAGCGGTGGCAATCAGCAAAAGGTCTCCGTAGCAAAATGGTTGTTTTCCAAACCGAATGTGTTGATTTTGGACGAACCCACACGCGGGATTGATGTCGGCGCAAAATTTGAAATTTACACGATCATGAACAGCTTGGTTGAAGCGGGCATGAGCATCATCATGATCTCTTCGGAACTACCTGAGGTATTAGGCATGAGTGACCGTGTTTATGTCTTATCCTCTGGCAAGATCACGGGCGAACTTCCGATTGAAGAAGCTACACAAGAAAGCATCATGCACTTGGCTACGAGGAACTAAAACGTAATGCGTAACGACCTCTCATTACGTTTTACGTCTTACGTTTTACATCCAGACTGACTGCGAAAAGCAGTCAAAACGCATCAAGATTTGAGGAGTAAATAATGTCCTTCACACAAGACCTACGCAATGTTTTACGTCAAAACATCCGTGACTACGGTATGTTTATTGCCCTGTTCGCCATTTGGGCAGTCTTTGCCTTTTTGACAGAGGGTCTCTTTATCTCATCACGCAATATCAGCAATCTACTGAACCAAACGGGTTATATTGCCGTTTTGGGGGTTGGCATGACCCTGATTATTGTCATTCGACACATTGACCTGTCGGTCGGCTTTTTGGCTGGTTTTCTGGGGGCGGTCGCGGCAATTGCGATGTCTTCTTGGGGCTGGCCGGTCATTATCGTCATTCCCGTCGTCTTGGTGATAGGACTGCTGCTTGGCTTAATTCCAGGCTTCCTTGTGGCTCAGATGAAAATACCCGCATTCGTAGCAACGCTGGCGGGGTTCCTGATCTATCGGGGTGCGATTCTGCGTGTGACCGAAGGGACAGGCACGATCATCATCGCCAATGACGCATTTAACGCGATTGGCAACGGGTTTATCCCCGACATTCCAGTGGGTTTTCTGCCTGAGTTACACAAGCTGACCCTGCTGATTGGGATTGTGGCGATTGTGTTGTACATCATCAGCGAAATCAACAGCCGTCGCGTCAAGCAATCGTATGATTTTGAGGTTCTGTCGAACAACATTTTCGGTTTGAAGTTGGCTTTTGTCTCTTTGCTACTCGGCGGCATGACGTGGGTTTTGGCGAGTTTCAACGGGTTTTCTTGGACAGTCGTGGTGATGCTGCTCGTTGTGGGTATCTACCATTTTGTGACCAATCGCACGGTGCTGGGTCGCCACATTTATGCGGTGGGGGGGAATCCAGAAGCGGCCGAACTAAGCGGTGTCGATGTGAAACGCATCACGTATATCGTCTTTGCACAGATGGGAATGCTAGCCGCTTTGTCCGGCATGATGTTTGCCTCCCGCTTGCAGTCTGCAACGACAACGGCAGGAACATTGTTTGAGCTAGACGCGATTGCGGCGGCGTTTGTCGGGGGTGTTTCGGCCGCTGGTGGGGTCGG
The DNA here is from genome assembly GCA_030425205.1 of Anaerolineae bacterium. GTDB lineage: Bacteria > Chloroflexota > Anaerolineae > Promineifilales > Promineifilaceae > CALECP01. The sequence goes on along the minus strand of JAUIAP010000060.1, from coordinate 992 downwards.
TAAAGTGACAGGTGCGTTGATTGGTGCATTGGTGATGGCTTCGCTGACCAGTGGGATGAACCTGATGAGTATCGGTATTTCTTATCAATATATGGTGCGTGGGGCGATTTTGGCTGCTGCTGTGATCTTTGATGTGGCGACGCGGAATAGTTAGGTGACAAACGTTGCCAACAGGTCTAGCGACGACAGTTGGCAACTCAATACTCTGCTATAATGTCAATTGTGATTTTAACTTAGCCTGTAACGTGAGGATGTTATGACGCAAATTGTTGTAAATATTCGTGATGAAAAGAGGCTTTCGTTTGTCTTGGAGCTACTTCAAGCATTCGATTTTGTTGAGAGTGTTGCGATTGAGAAAAAGGTGCAACAATCAGAGGCAAAGTCTGAGAACGACTTTTTTGCAGCGGCTGGAATTTGGGAAGGCCGAGATGTTTCACTAGAGTCGATTCGCAAAGAGGCGTGGCCGCGACAATGATATTGTGTGACACGAATATCCTGATTGATTTCTACAAGAAGAAACCTGATGTAATTTCAGAGCTGCGCCACATTGGGGCTAGTCAATTAGCAATTAGTGTCATTACCCGTGCCGAACTGTACTATGGCGCATTCAATAAGCAAGAGTTGAAACAAATCGAAAAGCATCTGGGAAACATCACCGAATATCACATCTCGATGGCTGTTGCTCAGCGTTTTGCAACATTGATGGCAAATTTTTCGTTAAGTCATCGACTGCATTTGGCAGACGCGCTAATTGCTGCAACGGCAGTTGAACACAGTCTACCCGTCTATACTTTCAACCTCAAAGATTTTCGCTTCATCCCAAATTTGCAACTCTATACCCCTCAAACATATTAGATGATCTGGGCTAGCTACCTGACAGTTATTGAAAACAGTCAAAAATAGGGGAGCAGCCTCAAAGAAAGAGGGTCTCCATTGTTTAATAGGCGAAGAACCATCTCCCAACCGATGCGGAAAAGAGAGAGGTCACGGCG
>JAUIAP010000059.1 GCA_030425205.1 Anaerolineae bacterium | reverse complement strand
GCTTGTATGCGAAAAATTCTCACCATTTTGAACGCTGTGATTCGTGATATGCGCTATTTGTCTTCGGCCGAATTAGCGTTACGATAACCTTTTTAATCACAGTTGCTCCCGCGAAGGCGGGAATCCAGTCTTAGAAAAGAATGGATACCTGCCTTCGCAGGTATGACAGGACTTACTTTACGATGCGCTAGTCTGAAAATTTCATACATCGTGGTGCGTGGTGCGTAAAAATCTCTGGACACGCACCACGCACCACGTTCAATTCACTTCTACCCGCTAAAAAAGCACCCCAAACTTCGCCAAAATCCAACATATTGTCAGCGTCGGAATCGGCTGCGTCAACGGAATCAGCGCCTCAATGCTGCTGATGTTGCGCAACGCTTTTAGCCCCATCCGATCCAAAATAACCCACGTGAACGGCAACGCGACAATATCGAGGGCAAAATCAAGCAAATCGATTCCCAGCACGACGATCAGCGGTGTCATTGTCAGTGTATCCCAAAAACCTGCGTCTTCTGGAATCTCCAGACGGCGCATTCGCTCATAGGCAATCCAGAGCAAAAATATGCCTAGCGCGAGCGCAATTGATGCGATCAAGGCGAATGTGGCGAGAAAGTTGCGGAGAAATTCGGTAAGTTCTGGCATGGGTAGGTTCAGTGGCTTGAGAGTGTGCAGCTACTTGACGGCGTCAAGAATCGTTTGTGCAACATGCGCCATACTGCGGTTTTCACTGCGAGCAGATTGCTGGATATGACTGTATGCCGCATCCTCACTCATACCGTCGGCCATCAAATGCGCTTTGGCGCGGTCTATCAGCTTGCGGGCGGCGAGCTGGTCTTCAGCCTTTTGACGTTTTGAGACCTCTTGATTCTGATCGCGGAAACGTTTATGCGCGATGGCAATGGTGGCACGTAATGCATTCGCATCAACGGGCTTGATCAGATAACCCTGCACGTTGAGTTCACTCGCCTGCTCGATCAAATCATCTTGGCTGTAGGCGGTTAAAAAGATAATCGGAAGCGGATTGTGCTTGTTGAGTGCCTTTGCAAGTTGCAGCCCATTGGTTTTTGGCATCTGTATGTCGAGAATGGCAAGATCGGGATTGTGGCGAATCGCTTTTTGCAAGGCGTCATGACCATCCCGTGCCAGGATGGCTGTATGACCCATTTCGGCCAGCATGACCCGCATCCCCATGCGGATAATTGATTCGTCGTCGGCTACAAGTATTTTCATGATTTTCGAGGCATGGTAAGGGCAACCTCCGTGCCATGTGCGTGGGAATAAAAGTTCATTGTTCCATCTAAGTCATCGAGCATAAGCGTTTCGGCAATTTCTAGGCCAAGTCCGTGTTCCAAGTTTTCTGGCAAGCCGATTCCGTCGTCACAAACCCAGACATGGAGGTTGGTTGGCGAACGGCCAATCGTCACCTCGATGATCCCCTGTGTTCTGCCAACAAATGCGTGTTCAACCGCATTTTGCACCAGTTCATTGACAATCAAAGCCAGTGCCGTTGCGGCTTGACTGTTCAGCGAGAGCGATTCACCCAGTACGTCAATCATGATGGCGCGATTGGGCGCATTGACAGCTTGGACTGTCGCCCGCGCGATGCGCGTCAACACATCTTTGACATCGACCAGATGAAATCCTTTTTCTGAAAGCACCTCATGCACGGTGGCGATGCTGCGAATGCGATGGATATTTGTTTCTAGCACTTCGCGGGTGTCGAGCCGTGCGGCATCGGGGATTTGCAATTGCATCAACATGGCAACCGTTTGCAAATTGTTCTTGATGCGATGGTGCATTTCGCGCACGACGGCGGCATGGGTGGCGAGACGCGCATTCTCAATGGCAAGTGCCGTTTGGTTGGCGAGCGTTGTAAATAGTGAGATTTGATTCTCGCTAAACTCACGCAGCTCATTGGTGTAGCAGGCAACAACACCGATCACTTTGTCACGCACGGAGAGCGGAACGGCCAGCATTGAGACCAACCCCTCTTCAGCCGCTAATTGTGGATTGGCAAAGCGAGAATCGGCCGAAATATCTGCCACATAGGCTCGCTCTCCCGACTGTGCCACACGGCCAATAATTCCCTCCCCTTTTGCCAAGGGATTGCGTGCTGCATAGGGGGTTTCTACCCGCTTGGCCGAGCGCAATTCGAGCTTTTCACCCGTCTCATTGAGCAGAAAGAGCGAACAGACCGCCGCATCCATCGTGCGTGCCGCCATATCGGTCACAATGTCGAGCATGTCATCAAACATGGTCGGTGCTGTGACGACTTCGCTGACGGTTGCTAATGTTTGCAACTCCTCTAGCCGCAGACGTTGCGCGTCGTAAACTTGCGCTTTAGAGAGTGCGCCCGCCGCCAACTCGCCAATCAGCGAGAGCAGCTCAATTTCGCTGACCGTATAATCGTGTCCCTCAATCGTTTGGACATTGAGGGCGCCAATCGGTTGATTGCGAATTAAGAGTGGAATTGCCAGCAAGGAGGTCAGCTCATCTTCGCTGACCCGATCGAGATATTTGAATTTAGGATGTTGGCGGGCGATTGCAGCGTGAATCGGCCGATTCTCTGTCACGGCGGCCCCTGTCATCCCCTCCCCAATTCGTAAGGTGGCATGACCTTGTATCTGCGCTCTTAAACCCGTTGTTGCCTTGAGTCGCAATGTCACGTTGTCTTTTTCTAAAAGATAGAGGGTGCATGAATCGACTGCCATCACCTCAGTCGTCTTGTTGACAATCAGATTGAGGTTGGTGTCGAGATCAATCGCCGTACTAAGTGAGCGTGCGATGTCGCGCAATGCGCTAAGTGCGTTTGAGCCAGTGGGTCTGTCGAGCATTGCGTGGATTATACCAGTCGTGTGACAGTAAACAGTAAGCAATAACCAGTCACAGCTTCCGGTTTGCCATTAACCAATAGTCCCAATTGGAGATTATTCACCACTGGTTGATGTGGTAAATAAATCGGCTAGTTATAATGCCCACCATGCATGTGACCGAACAGATATTACAGACAAAATTAGGGGATGCGCTGGTCGCTACCCATTCATATTACGACACGCCGAGCGGTGGGCAGCAAACAGAAAACAATTGTGAGACGGCAATTGTTATTGCTGAGGAGACATCGCTTGATCAGCTCAAAACGTTGGCTGACCTGACGCAACTACCACAAATTATTTCGGCCGATCTATTCCCCTTTCTGCTAGAAATCGATCCTGTTCTAAACGCCCAAATCAGCGGGGCAGCGTTGCCACGTGCAGAAGAAACAGCCCGTTTTGCGACCCATGCGCTGTACGCATCGGCCGAACTGCGTAACCCAATTAAAAATAGTGGCTTGCAAAAACTCGCGGACAGCTTCGATCAAACAGGTGCGCCCACCGCCCAATTTGTTGGTATCTTAGAAGCACTCGAACAATCTGTAGAATCTCTCACGCTGCCGAAACGGGACGACGCACCGGCCGAACTACCTGAGCTGCGTGCATTTTATGAAGAGATCGACATGGCAATTCTCGTCATGCCCGATGCGGCGGCCGTTGGGCAGGTTGATTGGGAAAATGTGGCGGGGGTTTTCGGCCGAAAATTTTCCACGCTCCTGATCACAACGACCTCACTACTTCCGTACCTCGCCCGCTACGATCTCGCCGTCCCATTCGCCATCGACCGCTTTCGCCATACGTGGGGAGCCAACCCCATTCCAGCCTATGACGTGCCGCTCACCAATTTACTGCGTAACGCCGCGCAAATGATCTTCAAGCTCGGCACAGTCGCTTTCCCTCATGCACTGATCTGCACGCCAGAGCCAGCGTTCGGCACACTAATCCACAACATCCAAAACCAACTGCTCAAAACGCAATTTCAATATGAGCTTTTGACGATGGTTTACGAGATGCCGCTCATGAGTGCACCGCGCTTATCGGCCGAACGCTCTCTCCCTGACCGGCAGCGCATTGCCAACATCCAACAACATATCGCCGCATGGCTTGCGCTTTATCAAGAGATATTGCAAACTGTGGCGAGTGAAGAAATTTCTCCCCCCTAGCCCCCCGTCTTCAAGGAGAGAGGTGAAAAACACACCATTCCAAAACGTGCGGAAGTCGATACGTTTCCCGCAACGTCACAAACGATTTTTCCGACTCCTCTATCTCTTACCCATCCTCTTTTTATTTCAACAAATACAGCGTCGTCCCGAACCTGTTGCATTAGGTGAGTTCCAAACGGTATCCACAGCTTATCCACAACTGGGGATACATACACGCCTGACTGATGAAGTGGACGAATGGAAGATCAAACGCACACTTGAACTTGTGCGTGAGATGGGTTCACCGACGATTGTGGAGTTGTTTCCATGGGCGTACTATGAACCTGCACAAGGCGAGTATTCATGGTCACATCCCGATATGGTGATTGCCCACGCACGGCGGCAGGGGTTGCGCGTGATTGCGCGAATTAGCCTCGTGCCAGATTGGGCGCGACCTGAGGGAACGCCGCTCAACTATTTGCCAGCAGAAAGTTTTGATGAATTCGCGGCCTTTGCAGCCGCGTTTGCCGAAAGATATGCGGGCAGCGTTAACCATATCATCGTGTTGAATGAGCCAAACTTGACGTTTGAATGGGGCGGCAGAATGACAAGTTCGACCGATTATGTCGATCTCCTCAAAACCGTCTATACAGCAATCAAGGCGGCAAATCCCAACGCCATCGTGCTAGGGGGTGCGCTTGCCCCAACGCTTGAACCAGCGGGCTCACCGAATGGCTTAAATGACTTAATTTACCTGCGCGAGATGTATGAGTTGGGCGCGGCGCAATTTATGGATGGGTTGGCCGTGCATACCTATGGATTGACATTTCCATTTTCGGCCGAACCTGATCCCAACGTGCTCAACTTCCGACGTGTTGAACTCCTCCGCGCTATCATGCTGGAATATGACGATAATTCCCCTATCTACATCACTGAAGCAGGTTGGAACGATCATCCACGTTGGACGCGCGCCGTGCGACCCGCCCAACGCATCGACTATACGCTACAAGCGATTGACTATGCGAAGGACAACTGGCATTATGTCGAAACGCTCGGTTTCTGGATGTTCCGTACCCCTGCTCCGACGCGCTCCTTTCTCGACTATTACACCTTCGTCACGCCAGAATTCGTGGAAAAACCGATCTATAGCGCAGTGCGAGATTTTGCAACAAGTGATTAGTGCTACAACGAGACTTTGCCAAAATCCTACGGCTAAAGCCGAAGGCTGATACGCGAAACGCGCTCAAGCGCGTTGTTTGCAGTGCGTTTCAATGCACTTTGTATATCAGCCTTTGGTTTTAACCACAGGCTCTTCAATCAGTCCATTGAAGTCTCGCAATAGCATTAGTGCAGCGCAGTTTAAGGCGGGAGCACCCGATATTGACGTCTTTCTGTATTGGTTGTCAGGAAAAACCGAATATCAAAACAGACACAATCTGAAACAATCAATTGTGAAACTTTCAGCGCGAGTGCGCGTAGAGTGTTATGAGTTCGGAGATAGAGAACGTGTATAGCGAAGAAAAAGTTTGGTTAGAACAGGCGCGACAAGGTGACAAAGTCGCATTTGGCAAACTGGTTGAAGCGTATCAAGGGCCGGTCTATAACCTTTCCTATCGCATGTTAAACAATGCGAAGGAGGCGGAAGAGGCGGCACAAGAGGCGTTTATTCGAGTTTATACGCGGCTGGATAGTTATGATCCAAAGCGTAAATTCAGCACGTGGGTTTTGTCAATCACATCGAACTACTGTATCGACTTGATTCGCAAGAGACGCGCTGTGCTACTTTCGATTGATGAACCGCTGCCCTCACACCCATCACTAATGGCGGAGCGTGAGAAGCAGCCAGAATCACAGGCGGTTTCGGCCGAACGTGATGAGATGGTGCAGCAACTCTTACAGACATTGCCTGAAGAGTATCGACAAGCGGTTGTGCTGCGCTATTGGTATGAACACTCTTACGAAGAAATCGCGGAGGTGATGCAAACCTCCGTCAGCGCAATTAAGTCCCGACTATTTCGCGCCCGCAAGCTGCTGGCCGAAACGGGCGTAGAGATGGGTCTTGGTGGTAATAGAGAGATGGCGGTAAGCAGTTGACAGTAATCGATCGAAAGATTGACGGTTACGGATGCACTGTTTAGTGTCTAAAGATAATGATGGAAGAAGAACGTATCTACACACTCATGATGGAAGCCCTTGATGGGGTGTTGGAAGAGGCAGAATCGGCCGAATTGGACGATCTCCTGCTCCAAAATCCTGCAATGGCGCAAGAATGGGACGCAATGCTTGCAATTGACGAGATGTTGCGGTTTGCACCACCCGTGTCTGCACCCGTTCACTTTGCACAGATGACCATTGCACGGCTGCCAAACCCACGCAATCGACGCATCTTTATGGCAATCTTCTACGTTGCCCTGCTGTTGGGTGGGCTAACACCGATCCTGTTCGGCGTTGCCCTCTCGTCACAGTTGGGCGGCTTTGCGTCGGGGATTGGGGATACGTGGCGCGTTTTACAAACGATCTTCGCTGGACTCTTCACCGCCACACGCACCGTCGTGTTAACGCAGCCATATATCGCCTCATGGATGGCGGTGCTGGTTGGTGTGATTTTGCTTTGGATTGCCGCCTATCGAAGAGCGGTCAACGATGTACAACTGATTCCGCTACCTGTGAGGGTAGTGTAAGACAGCTAGGTTCCCGTATGGAATTTAGTTTTTAGTGAAATGAAAGAACGAACAAAACGCTTGGTTTTACCGCTGATTGCACTGGTTGCACTCCTAACTTGGGGTGTTGGCGCAGCATGGGCGGGAGAATCCCACGACCGCACCATCCCACGTGGAGGCCGCCATGATGGCGACATCGAAGTGATCCGTGATGACTTCGCGATTGCCGATGGGGCCAGCGTACATGGTGACATCACCATCATTGGCGGCGACGCGAAAATCGCGGGGCTCATTGACGGCGATCTCTTTGTCATGGGTGGTGATGTGGAACTGTTGGATTCGGCCGAAATTACCGGTGAGTGTGTACAGTTTGGTGGCGAGATGGAAAACCATTCCACCATCGATTGTGCGACATTGGCTGGTGGCGATTTCAACATGAGCGACTTTGTGGGCAATGCAATGAGCGATGGCAGTATGGCTGTTGATGATTTTGGGGGACAGGGCGCAACTTTGGGTGGCACATTGTTCTCAACGTTGTTGCTTGGCGCGTTTGGCTTCTTCATCGCCTCTGCCGCACCACGCCGTGTTGAGCGAATCGGCAGTGCAGCCGCTGGCAAACCAGTTGTCACGGGAACGGTCGGTGTTCTAACCCTGTTTGCGACGCTGGCAATTCTTACCATCGTGGCACTATTGACTGGCCTGCTATTAATCGTTCTGATCGGCATCTTGGGCATTCCCGTGTTAATCGCCATCGTTGGTGTATTGGCAGCCAGTCTATTAGTGGGCTGGATCTCCGTTGGCAAGATCGTCGGCGCGACATTGACGGATGCACTGCGGCTCCACAATGTCTCGCCAGCTATCACCGTTGCGCTCGGGACGGCCGCACTGACGCTGGGCGTGGGGTTGCTCAAATTGATGCCCCTCGTCGGATTTAGCGGCAATATCGCAGCATTCTTTATCGCAGGTGTTGGGCTTGGTGGGGTTGCATTGACACGCTTCGGCGCAATCCACTACCCTCGCCTCATTCCGCAAAATCTCGAAGACCAAATCGTCTTCCCGGACGAGGATGAGATCATCTTATAAGAGTTTCTCCTTTCTCCTTATTTCTAAAAGCGCGGCAATCCGCGCTTTTTTTATGCCGATCGAATGCGCTGAAACCCACTACCTATTTCAATTAACACGTGCGGCAGGCACGCTTGCGGTACGTTACAATTCTCCGCTATGAGTTTATCCGCATCTGTCATTATTCCTGCCTACAATGCCGAAAAAACGTTAGGCGCGTGTTTAGCCGCGTTGCAGAATCAGACGGTCAAGGCTGAAATTATTGTGGTGGATGATGGATCGGCCGATAATACCCCAGCCCTTGCCCACAGCTATGGCGTCAACGTTATCGCATTATCCCAAAATCAAGGGCGGTCGATCGCACGCAATATCGGTGCAGAAGCGGCAGATGGCGAAATTCTACTCTTCACCGATGCCGATTGTGAACCCACCCCAAACTGGGTCGCCGAAATGCTAAAACCATTCAAGCGTGATCCCGCTGTGGTTGGTGTGAAAGGCGCATACTACTGTAAACAGCGCGAACCCATCGCCCGCTTCACCCAAATCGAACTCGAAGACAAATACGCAAAGATGGCGCAACAGGAGACGATTAGCTTTATCGACACCTATTCAGCCGCCTATCGACGCGACGTTTTTCTAGCAAATCAAGGGTTTGACCCGCGACTGATTTATAGCTTAGAGGATCAGGATTTTTCGTTTCGCTTGGCGGCACGCGGCTACAAGATGGTTTTTGCGCCCAACGCCCGCGTCTATCATCAACACATTACGCAGCCATTCAAATACTATCAGCGCAAATGGACGGTCGGCAAGTGGAAAACGGTCATTCTGCGCCGCCATCCCGAACGGCGCGACAATGATTCGCGCACACCGCTGACGCTCAAACTACAATTTGGATTAGCAGGGTTGTTGACAGTGCTATTACCAATAGCACTTTTTGTACCACTTTTTCGCAAGCTCGTTCAATTGACGTTGGGGGCATTTGCCGTGACGACGCTGCCATTCCATTGGCGAACTGCGCGACGTGATCCATTACTCTTGCCGCTGATTCTGCCGCTGTTACTGTTGCGGGCGTTCGGGCTGGCACATGGCTATTTTGATGGGCAATTGCGCTTGCGGAATTGGGAGTAGAAATGAAAAACGCGACCCCTTTCACGGAAACCCATCGCCTGGCTCTGTTCGGTGTCGCGTAGATCAATTCAACCATAAGTATACAGGTAATTCAAAAAAAAGTAACCAATTCGGCCGATGAATTTTGAAAAGTGAGGCGAAAATTTAGATGATTGTGATTTTAGGACAATGTGAATCAATTTTGGAACTGAGATTCGATCATCCGATCTAACTATGCGAATTGTCATGGTAGGCGCGTTTGGATTTGCGCCAAAAAAAACGATGCGGGCGCGGGCATTTCGGCTAGCGCGCGAGCTTGTCAAGCAAGGTCACGCCGTCAAACTGGTCATGCCGCCATTCCACACGCCCGAAGAAGGTGGGCGCGAGTGGGTTGAGGATGGGGTTGAGATTTGTTATGTGCCGATCAAAAATGCGGTGCAGATCGTGCGTGAAATGGTGCGGGAGGTTAACAATTTCCAGCCAGATGTTGTCCACATTTTCAAAACAAAAGGGTACGCTGGGGCAGTTGCAGAGTGGCTGTGGCGCACACGGCGCAACAAAATTCGCATCGTCGTCGATATGGATGACTGGGAAGGATGGGGCGGCTGGAATGAACTAGAGGATTATCCTCGGCCAATGAAGCACGTTTTTGCAGCGCAGGAGCAGTGGGGGATACGGCACACGCACGCGCTGACGGTGGCAAGCAAGGCGTTGCAGACGTTGGCGTGGGGCCATGGGGCAGAGAATGTTTTTTATGTGCCAAATGGGACGGGGATCGATTTTGAGAACATTCACCGTAGAGAGCGCAAAGAGCGCAAAGAGAAGACATTATTAGTTTATAGCAGGTTTTTTGAGTTTGATGTGGGGCGGTTGGTGGAGGTGATTGCGCGGACGGTGATGGAAGTGCCTGATTTGCGGGTGCTGGTGGTGGGGGCGAGTTTGATGGCGGGGGATGGGGAGCGGTTTCAGCGATTGATGATGGAACGGGGGTTGTGGGAGCGGGTTGAGGATGTGGGATGGGTGGAGGAGAGTGAGTTGCCCAACGTACTGCAAAGAGGAACTGTCGGCATCTATCTCATGGACGACAACCTCCTCAACCGCACTAAATGCCCCGTCAAATTAGCAGACATGGCGGCGTTGGGTATCCCCGTCGTCGGTGAAGCCGTCGGGCAAGTGACAGAATATGTCAAACATGGCGAAACAGGATTTTTGATAGATTCAGGATGTGTTCAATCGGGAACAATTTATCTAACTCAATTACTTAAAAACGATGACTTGTGTGTAAGAATGGGATATGCAGCACGGCAGCACATGCAAGCATTTCAATGGTTGAAATTAGCTACAACTTTGGAAGCCGCATATTCACAAGTAAGAGTGCCTCTTTAACCAAGTTTAGGTTTAATTCTAGAATATCTGACGGTCTTAGAAAGATTTCATTCAAACATTGTTACGGGAAGAAAGGTGTGACAAGATTCTAGAGTTCATAATTCCACATTTGTGACTTCAATTATGGCTTATAGATAGCAGGATAATATGGAAGGGAAATATAACTTAACTCTGTCTGTTAAAAACACTGAAGAGGTAATTTCCTTGCAAGGTCAGTTTCGAGAAGATGACTGGGATAGACTGGAAGATTTTGTTGAATATGCGGATGCTCTACTCAGAACAACTTACATTCAAGATGGTATGCATTCAGCTTTTACCATGCGTTGGGATCATAAATTGGGCATGACATTTGATACTCAACTTCCCGCTTGGGATAGTGTTATTGTGTTCTTGCATAAATTTCGACCACTTGGCTTGAAAAGTGAAAGTACTTACTTCTACAAAATTTGTAATGTTTTAACAAAAGAATTAACGCATCCCTATATTCGCAATATGGTACAGCAACAACGCGACGTTTTTAGCGGGAAGACATTACAAACCCACTATGTGATTAAGGTAAATGATATTGTGGTTAACTCTGAAAACATTCTGTACGACTGGCTAAACGGTTATGAATATCATCGAAATAAAGAGAAACAAGTATTAATTGAAAGCCTAAGTTCAATGTTACCTGATGACATCATGAAATCTATTTTCCTGAGTCTCTTGAATGAAAAAGCGGTAGCTATCCACAAAGTTACAAGCTTCACGAAAATTCTACTTGGTCAACAATCAAGCTTTGAGGACAGAATCAAAATCATTAACTAAGAAATACAACATTCGATCTAAGTAGCTATTTCTAAGACCGCTGCTTTCAACATAAAGCGTTCTGTCGAAAACCAATACCCTTCCCCACTCTCATCAATCACCTGCAACTCGTCATCCTCCACCGCGATAACACGATAGATTTTGTGGAGTTCAAGTGCAACAGGATAGCCAGCGTTGTTGATGCAAATTGCAAAAAATGCGTTCTCATTCATGTCATTTGTTGAAAACCAGACAGTAGCTATGCTCATAGCCGTAGCCGTATTTGTCCCAGTTGACGATAATTTCGCCTTGAAAAGATAGGACAGTTGAAATAGCGCGACCAATATCCCATGCTAATGTCGTTACGCCGTTGGCGTTTTTGAGGTTGGCGACTTCGATCACGACGGTCGCATCTGTGGATAAGATGGGTTTAAGCTGTTGATAAACTTGTGTAATTGTGTGTAAGTACTGTTGATAGTCACCATCGTTGGTCTGGTAGTCGGTGAAAGGGTTGTCTTTGTCGCCGCGCTGCATGTACGGGGGTGATGTGATCGAAAAGTCGATTGTGGGAAGGTTATAAGTGGCAAGTTGGCGTGCGTCGCCGTGAATGAGATGATCTTTGAGGGTGAGACGATCGCGGATGAAGCTGGCACGGTCAGGGTTGTATTCGATGCCAAAGGGAATGCGCTCCATCTGTTCAGCAACATAGAGCGTCGTACCAAAGCCGGCGAACGGATCGAGAACGGTGTCGCCGGGCTGCGTAAATTTGGCTAGAAAGTGACGAACGAGTTCACTCGAAAAGCGTATGTCGCCGCTTTTCCATCGCGCAGGCAATTCAAATTCATGCCGATTCTCAAGCTGCATCCAACTATTTATCATTTCCAATTAGTTGGGTTTCGGGATTTTGTAAGTGTCACGAAGTTTCGCCACTTGATCAGACGTGGTGCGTGGTGCGTAGTGCGTGTCCAGAGTCCGCACCACGTACCTGAGTGACGAAAACCACGAACGGATTTCCAAATCTCGAAACGTCAAATCATGTTCTGAAGGTCTACAGAGCTGCATTCTCAAAATGTAGCTCTTTGAGGAATGGGGTGGTTGTGCGCGATGGTATCGGGAAATCCAATTCCCGATACATGCCCACTCTGTGGTTCGGGAATGTCGCTCCGCGACCCTGCGGTATGGATTTCCCGAACCTTTACCCCATGAATGCTCAGAGAGCCCAAAATGTTTGAACATACTATAGCATGATCTCTATTGGATGGAAGGTGGGCGAGAGGGCGATAAAGTTTGTGCGGTATAATGACAGAATGAATGAAATTGTGTGGTTTGCGCCTGATTTATCACGATTGCCAACGATTGAGGGGGTACGGCTTGCGCTGTTTAGCTGGGCACGTGCGCGGGAGCTGGATTGGGATTTTGTGATCTGCGGAACGGGCAGATATTTAGAAAGATGGCAGGAAGATTTAACGTGGCTCCGGCTCGATTGGGATGAGTGGGATGAATCGGGATGTGAAACAACTATTGATTTACTGCCCATTGTGACTGTAAATGGGGAGGCCCTGCCGCAACGTGGTTATTTGATGCGTGATTTGCAACAGGCGGGGTATTTGCCAAAGGCTGTTTTTAGCTATTTGCTGTCGCTAGGATGGGAGAATGATGCTGCGTTGCTAGACAAGTGGATTGTGCGAACGCAATTTCGACTGGAAGAGGTCGCAACGGCGTCGCCCGCTTTTGATTGGGATCAGTTAAAACAGCTAAATCGGCTTGCCATCACACAGTTGAGTGATGAAGCGTTGGCAGATGAGGTACGTCCATTTTTGGAGGAGGCGTATGGGTCAATGCCGCAGAGTGAAAAGTGGCTGACGCTGTTAGTGAAGGCAGTACGGGGGGAGCTGGAACTGCTTGAGGATGTGGTGGAATCGGCCGAATTTGCCTTCGATCATCCCCATCCTCTCAAGGCCGAAAACCCCGCCATTCTCACCCATTTTATCGCCGAACTTGCCACCGTTGTGTTACTCGACGAGGAGACGGGCCAAAAAATCCTCAACGGCATGAGCGAACGCGGTGGTTGGGATCACGAAAATATGACACAAATTGTGCGGTTGGCTCTGATTGGCAAGCGGGAAGGTGCGCCATTGCCGCAAATTTTAGCTATACTAGGGAAGCAGCGCAGCATGGAACGGGCTGCATTGGCGTTGAGATAAACAACAAAAAATTATGAACATCAACCAACTCGCCTTTGTCCTCAATCACATAGACACTTCTCTGCATGATACAGGGCTGCTCGCTGCTTATAAGCAGTTGATCGCGGCATTGATTGCCGTCAAGTCAGGTGAAAGTGCGGAGATGGCGACGATTCAAACGGGTCGTGCTGAATTGATCGACTTGTTGGAGCAGACAGAACCGCTAGGCTGGACGGCGGCACAAGTCGCCGCGTTTGAGATGTATGAAGCGGGGGATGTGTTGGGAGATAGCGCAGTTGATCGCGTCAATCAGGCGTTTGTCGAGAATTTTATGAATCCAGCAGGGCTGTTGGCGGCAATGGAGCAACTGCACGAGGAGTCGGTTGCATTAGCTGAAAAAGTGATTGTCTTATTGAAGGGACTCGATCCTGTTTTGGAGAGTGGCGGCACATTGGATGGGGAGATTGTGGATTGGTCTGATGATTCGGCCGAACATTATCCGACATCACGCCCAACCGTCGGCGCAATGCTCCGCAGCCGCTTCAATTTACCAACACGCAACAATTCGACAGCGATTGTGCCAGCAAATCACATCCCACTTTCAACAAAAATAGCAGCGGCCGCCCCCGTAGTTCTCGCCGCAGCGGGTAAGGCAATCGAACTTTATCGCACCTATCACGAGGCGAAAAATTCATTGATCAAGGCCCAGCCAACAAAGGTAGAACCGGTTGCTATTCAACCCCAACAACCGCAAGTGACAAATTACGTGCGCTACACCTATCGCCGTTCGATTTACGTGGTCAATCGCAATGACTAAATTTAATCGCGACAACCGAGCGTTGTTCATCTATCTAATTCCAAAGACCATTCAGCCAATGCGGTGTAGGTAGCCGTGCCTCATTCGTTTGCCCGCATTGACGAGGCAACGTCCTATGATGTGCGGCAATACTCAAATCTCAGTCAGACAATCCGTCTATATCTCTAAAAATTTAATGTAGGTTGTATCGGGATTTGCGAATCCCAACACATGCGCGAGTGAAAAAGTGAGCTTGAAAATTTATAACGTACTAACGAGAACAAAAGAAGAGTTTAAGCCTGTTGAAGAAGGGCGCGTCGGTATCTATGTTTGCGGCCCAACGGTGTATGACCATCCACATATCGGTCATGCTAAAAATTACGTCGGCTTTGATGTTGTCGTGCGCTATCTGCGCTATCTCGGCTATAAAGTATTGTATGTTCAAAATATCACCGATGTGGGACATCTCGTTGATGACCGCGATGAGGGTGAAGACAAAATTCAAAAGCGGGCGCGGCGTGAACGAGTCTTGCCGATGCAATTGGTCGAGACATACATGCGGATTTTCTTTGAAAACATGGACGCACTTAATGTGCTGCGACCAGATATTAGCCCGCGTGCAGCCGGCCATGTGCCAGAACAGATTGAGATGGTGCAGGAACTGATCGAAAAAGGTCATGCCTATCAATCAAATGGGTCGGTCTACTTCGATGTAAGCTCGTGGCCTGAGTATGGCAAGTTGAGCGGACGCAAGGTGGCAGAGCAGGAAGAGGGCGCACGGCTTGAGATCAACGAGGAGAAGCGTCATCCGTCTGACTTTGCCCTGTGGAAAAACGCCGATCCTGAACATATTTTGCAGTGGAAAAGTCCATGGGGGATGGGTTTTCCCGGTTGGCACGTCGAATGCTCGGCGATGGCTCGCAAATATCTGGGCAAAACGTTCGACATTCATGGCGGTGGCATCGACAATATGTTCCCGCACAACGAGTGCGAAATCGCCCAAAGCGAGGCGGCGCATGATGGTGAGACATTTGCCAACTATTGGATGCTAGGGGGGTCGTTAACGCTTGATGGCGTGAAAATGAGCAAGTCGTTGGGCAATACGCTGACCATTTCAGATGCGCTGAGCGGCCACCGTCCAGAAGCGATTCGCATGTTTATTCTGAGCAGCAAGTATCGCAACCCGATTGACTTCTCTGATGATGCGCTGGATTCGGCCGAAACTGGCTGGAATCGACTCTGGAACACGGTCAGCGAATTGCGTAAACGGATTCAATCTGCCCCAGATGGGGAAGCAACGAGCGAGGTGGAGTCTATCGTGCAACAGATCATCGAAGATTTCGAGCAAGCGATGAACGACGACTTCAACGCACCTGCTGCGATTGCCGTGTTGCGTGATTTAGCGACCCAAACGAATAAGATACTCAACGATGGCAAGAGCCATTCGCGCGGTAGTTTACAAGCTCTCGACAACGCATTCCGCTCGCTTGGTGGCGACGTTCTCGCCATCATCCCCAGTGACTCAGACGGCGGCAACGGAAGTGCAGCACGTGAAGAAGGGTTGATTCAGTTGCTGATCGAAATGCGTGCCAATGCGCGCGAAAATAAAGATTGGGCCGCTTCGGATCGGATTCGCGATGAGTTGAAAGAGCTGGGCGTGCAGTTGCTCGATGGGGCAAATGGGACGACTTGGCAAATTAGTTAGATTGCACCAAAGTTGCCAACAGGTTCTTAGCAACAGTTGGCAACTTTTCCGCATATTGGCAGCCCTACTCTTATGACAGAATTTTTATATCGACGAAATGCAGTGCGCGAAGCGTTACGCGGGGAACGGCGCAAACTGCACAAGCTATACGTGCAGAAGGGGTTGCCCAAAAAGGAGGCAGCTCCTTTTTTACATTTAGCGCGGCAGAAAAAGCTGACAATTGAAGAGGTCAGCAAACAACGATTGGGAAACTTGGTGCAGGATGGCAGTCATCAGGGCGTTGTGCTGGAATCGGCCGATTATCCCTATGCAAATCTAGAAGATATCCTCAATCTTGCTAAGAAGCGCAACGAACCCCCGTTCATTCTTATCCTCGATCTCGTGCAGGGCCCCCAAAATATTGGGATGTTGGTGCGAACGGCCGAAGCGTGCGGCGTGCATGGGATCATCATGCAAGAGCGGCGTGCGCCCGACATTACCCCAGCGATGGTCGCGGCGAGTGCAGGCGCAACGGAACATTTGCTAATTGCGAAAGTGACCAATTTGAATCGGACGTTTGAAGATTTGAAAGCGGCTGACGTTTGGATTGTGGGAACGGCGATGGATGCGGAGGCGCAGATGTTGGGGCGGGTCGATCTGGATCGGCCGATTGCACTCGTCATAGGTCATGAAGGCAGCGGCTTGCGTCATCAGGTGCGTCAAAATTGTGATATGTTGGTGATGTTGCCGATGCGAGGACAGGTTGAGTCGCTTAATGCAGCCGTCTCGGGTTCAATACTGCTCTATTCAGCATGGCAGGCACGCGGATTTGCAGGGGTTTCAACTAGATAGGTGGTTTGAAGTCATCATGTAATGTCATGATAAAACTACAGATTGACGTAGATGTGATGTCAATATAAGTTGATACAATCACTCCCCTATGCGGAAAACGTTCGCTGCAATTGTCTGCTTGACGCTGCTTGCCTATGGGTTACGTGCCTACCATCTCGATCACTTTAGCTTTTGGCTAGATGAAGGGCTTACACCGCTGCGTTCGAGTTATAGTGTCCCAAAAATCTTGACCAATGTGGTTGAGATTCAAGGCTACCCATCGAGCGACACCCATCCACCACTCTACTATTTGCTGATTCATGCCACGCGCCAGCTAATCGGCACATCCGATTTTGCATTTCGCTACCCCTCCCTACTGTTTGGGGTGCTGCTTGTACCCTTGCTCTATCAATTTGGTAGATCCATCCGCGATAGACGCACGGGGCTACTGGCAGCCCTTTTCGCCGCGCTCAATCCACAACAGATTTGGTACGCGCAAGAAGCCCGCATGTACACGCAGGTCGTCTTTTTGATGGCGGTTGCAGCGTTTATTGTCTGGCGATTGTGGCAAAAGCCACCGACTTCTCTCGGGCGTTGGATTGGCTGGCTAACCCTGTTTTCCATATTTGGATTAGCAGGAGCATTGACCCATTATACGGCTGGGTTTTTGTTGATTGTTCAGGCGATCATCCTATTGTGGCTGCTCTGGCGGGCGCGACAATGGCTGCTGATTGGGCTGGCCGCAATCGGTGCAATCGGTGTTGCCGTGCCAATTTTGCCACCACTTTGGGCGCGTTTGACAAATGGCATTCCTGAGACAAGCTACGAGCTTGTGCCTGTACAGGTCTTCTTTCTGGACATTGTGCGTGGGTTTGGATTGGGGCGAACGGTGACTTATGGCGAGCCGCTGACACAGCTATTTTTTCTGTTATTGGCAATCTTGTTCGTTTGGGGAATCATTTCTGCAAAAGAGTCGCGCCCATTCTTATTATCCTATCTGACTGCCGCCGTTTTTGGCCTTCTGGTTAGCTCCTATCTGTTCAAGCCGATCTATCTTGGGGCCCATCACATCATGGTCGGTTCACCTGCCTTCCTATTGCTATTGGCCCTCGCCGCAACCGCGCTGCCGCTCCGTTACATTGGGGCATTGCTCATCATCGCCGCGCAACTCTTTTCGCTCAATAATCTCTATCGTGACCCGTCCTACGCCAAAGAAGATTATCGTGGACAAATTCAGGAAATTGAGCAAATGGCGGGTCGAAACGATGTCGTTCTCTATAACAACGCCGTTTTGATGACACTGTACCAACATTATCAGACGCGGGATGATTTGCCGTTTACCGCGCTGCCCGTCTATCCGTATGCGGTTGGCGCAGAAGTCGCGGCGGGTCTGCCACCGACGGCGCAGGCGGTGGAAGCGTTGATCGATCAACATGATCGTGTTTGGTATATCTCCGACGAACCGCCAGACAAACGGGACGAAGATCATGTCGTTACCGAAATGTTGCAGGAAAACGCCGCAATCGTTTGGCAAAATGAGTTTCATGGTCGGTTTGCGCCTGTGAACTATACGACTTTTTATGCGGCGGCGTTTGACGAAGATGTGCGAGTTGAAATGAGTGAGGATAGGTCAACCCTCTGGATAGACCTAACATGGCAAACGAATCAGCCTGTAAATCTACAACTGCGCGATCCGAATGGTGGCGTATGGAGCGAAATCAGCGCGCATCCCGTCGCACATCAAACAACCCATCCGCTGCGCATCCCTGCTGGTATTCCACCTGCCACCTATTTGATTTGGCGCGACAATGAGCAGTTGATAGCGGTCGAGATAGAATACAGGACGCCCAACAAATTAAAACTAGACAAACGCACCAATTTGACCTTTGAGAATGGCATCAAGCTGCTTGGCTACAATGCACCAAGCACGACGACCTTTCCCGGAAACTCATTACCGCTGACGCTCTATTGGCAGTTTGAACAGCCTATCAATGAAAGCTGGCTCTATCGTTTGATTGTTGCGGGGAATCATGGGAGATTGCGGGAGGATTTCGGCCGAATTGGCGCAGACTGGATCGACTGGAGCAAAGTCCCCGCAGGCGGCATCATCGCCCAGCCCATTGGCATCTATCCACGCCCGACCGCACAGGCGGGACGCTATTACTTTGAATGGTCTGTTTTTCAGGACGAACCATCGGCAAAGCGTCAAATTGGGGGTGAAATGAACGTTGATGCGTGGCCGTTGGAAACGACACTGCCCTCTGTGGATAACCCTGTGTTTATTGGGGATAACCGCTTTGGCGATGTGGTTAGATTGGAAGCATTTTCGCTGATTGAAAATGAGAACCAGCTTGATCTAACCTTGTTCTGGCGATCAGAAGCAGCGTGGCGAGAAGAGTATGCGGTCTTTGTTCATTTGGTAGAATCGGCCGAATCACAACCCCTCGCCCAATCAAATGGGATTCCTGTCAATAATATTCGGCCGACACAAACATGGCGCAATGCAGAGATCATCACCGATCCGCGCACCATCGTCCTGCCGTCCGATCTCTCCGCGGGAAGCTACGAAATCTATGTGGGTTTCTACGCACCAGACAGTAATGCGCGTCTGCCCGTCCAGTTTGAAGGCACGCCACAACCGTTTGACCAACTTTTCCTCACACACATTACGCTGCCATGAACCGTCCCCTGCTGCTCATCTGTCTCGGCTATCTGATTGTCACACTCGGATATGGTGTGATTAATCCGCTCTTTGAGGCCCCAGACGAGCATCATCACTACTTTACTGTCCAATTCATCGCAGAAAACGGCCGATTGCCTAACATGGGGGACAGTGACGACTTTATCAAACAGGAAGCCGCGCAACCGCCACTTTACTACTGGCTGGGCAGTTGGCTCATTCGCGCCATCGATACCAGCACTGCCCGCGATGATCTTTGGGTCAATCCGCACGTGCGATTGGGTGACGCAAATGCCCCTGCCAACCGCAACCATTTTGTGCATCCTCCTGTTGAATGGGATGGTTTTGTGCTTGCGGCGCATCTCTTACGCGGCTTCTCTACCCTGTTTGGATTAGGAACGTTGCTATGTATTTTTTATGCTGTGCAGTTTTTGACGACTCGCAACGCGGCCCTCCTTTCGACAGCATTGGTTGCATTTCTCCCCCAATTCAACTTTTTACACAGCTATGTCAATAACGATGTCGCCGTGATCTTTTTTTCGTCGCTTGTGGTTTTACAGTTGATAAGGGTGTGGATAACTTTTCCTACAAAGTGGATAACTTTTATACCGTTGGGACTCACAATTGGCCTTGCGATGCTGAGTAAGACGGCGGGAATTTTGTTGCTCGTCTATACATTGGGATTCCTCACGATTTTGGCAATCTTGCGTCGCTTAAAGTGGCGCGAATGGCTGCGCATTATGGCAACTGTGGGTGGAAGTGCGCTGCTGGTCGCGGGTTGGCTACTTTGGCGCAACTGGCAACTATACGGCGACATCACGGCTGCCAATCAGTTTATCATTGCGGCTGGTGGTGATCGCGGTGTCACGCTGTTCGATGTGCTACGCGAAACCACGGGCTTATGGCGATCTCTGCTAGGCGTTTTTGGCTGGTTCAACGTCATTGCGCCAGTGTGGGTTTATGTTGCATGGATTAGTTTAATTTTAGTAATTCTGTCTGGTAGCTTGTTGGTGGGCATGCAGACAATTTCGCAAACGCTAGGAAGAGCTAATGTTGGCGTTGGGTTATCCCCAAACGCTCAAGCCTCTATCGTTTCAAATCGCTTGCGCCTCCTGCTTCTTCCACTGCTGATGGGTTGGCTTCTAACCGTCTACACGGGCATGGTGGCGTTCATGCTGCAAACAACTGCCGCGCAAGGTCGTCTGCTACTCCCAGCTATTCTCCCCATCGCCGTTTTGTTCAGCTACGGGATTGATTATTGGCAGCGCAAAATCGGCCGAACATTTTTCCCCATCGCTGGCGCACTCGTCCTTATCACGCTTTATTGTCTATTTTTCGTCATTCGCCCTGTCTATGCCCTGCCAAAAACCATCTCTGAGTTTCCCACAGATGTCGCGCCAATCAGTGTACAACTTGGGGATAACATCGAATTGGTTGGGGCAAAGCTGCGGACAACCACGGCGCAAGCTGGGGATAACGTGTGGGTTGATCTGTACTGGCGCGCGGAAAATGTGCCAGATGATGCCCCTGAAATTGTCTTGGAGCTTTTTGGGTACAATGGGGCGCAAAGTGGCCGGACACAAGCGTATCATGGCAGTGGGTTGTATCCCGCAACGTTGTGGTCGATTGGTGAAATTATTCAGACACGAGTGGGTGCAAGGTTGACAAACGAGTTAAATGCGCCAACGCAAGTGCGCGTGAATGTACGCATTGTGGGTGGTGCTGCGGTGGACTTGGGTTATTTGAAGATTCCGCCGGCTCAGGTTACAACAACAGAGCGTGAGCCATTGGCGCAAATTGGGGATGGGATCGAGCTAATTTCGGCCGAATTTCTCCCCAAAACCGCCCAAATCGGCGACACAATCTCAATTTCTGTCACATGGCGGGTGATTCAACCGCCAAATCAAACGCTGACGACTTTTGTGCATTTGGGATCGGCCGATACGCCTCCACTGGCTCAAGGTGACAGTCAGCCCCGCGCGGGCAACTATCCGACCCAACTATGGGCCGCAGGTGAAATCTTCACAGATCAATACGACATCAATTTGGATAAAACGATACCCGCAGGAAATTATCCGATTAGAATTGGCATGTATGATGCAGCAATCACACCATTACCGTTGAAAATTGACGAAACGTTTCCGCCAAGTCGCTCATTTACAGTAGGCGAGATAACTGTGGATAACTGATCTATTATTGTGGACAACCGATCCCGAATGTGGACAACATTGTTAATGAATGATTAAATCGCTCCCTTCTAACCCCCGATCCTACTTGCCAATAGTGATCGGACTATACTTTTTTCTGGGCATAATTTATGTTTTAGTCACGCCAGCGTTTGAAGCGTCGGATGAATATAAGCACTATCCCGTTGTTCACCATCTTCAAAATACGGGGAAATTGCCTGTCCTGAATCCAGAGATAAAGCAGCGTTGGCAACAAGAAGCAGCCCAACCGCCACTTTACTACATCATCATGGCGGCTGTCACGTACCCGCTTGACACCAGCGACTTAGACGCCGTCTATGAAGAAAACAGTTATGCCTTTATTGGCAACCCCAACCAAATCCGCAACAAGAATTTGATGCTGCACAATCCAACGGACTATGCGTTCCCCAATACGGGCAGCATTCAGGCGGTCTATCTGATTCGGCTGGTGACACTCTTTTTAGGCATGGGAACGATTTGTGTCGCGTGGAAAATTGGAAATCTGCTCCATAACGAACGAACCGCGCTCCTCGCTGCCATCCTAACGGCCTTCCAGCCGATGTTCATCTTTACAAACGCGGCCGTCAACAACGACGCGCTCGCCAACCTGTTAGGCGCATCGGGTCTCTATCTTCTGCTCCGTCTTAATCAGGCCCTGACTCAAGAAGAGGAAAATGTCCACGCGGAAACGCAAAGACACACAGAGGGCACAGCGATTGCATCCATTGGAACGCTTAGTCATATTCGCAAACAACGCTTTTTTCGCTATGGCCTTCCGCTCGCGGTCATTCTTGGTCTGGCGATGTTGACAAAATTGAGTATTCTAGGCTTGCTCTTGTTGACGGGAATTGTCATGGCGTGGCACGCATGGCGACGCGATTGGCGAATTTTGTTTATCGACGGGCTGGCGATTTTCGTCATCGCCATAGCAATGGCTGCCCCGATGTTCATCCGCAATATGCAGCTCTATGGCTGGACAGATCCAACTGCGGTGGGCGTGTTTGTTGAGGTACAGGGAACGCGCACCGATCCATTGACTTGGCGTGGCTTCATCGGTGAGTTTGGCACATTCTATCGAAACTATTGGGGACAGTTCGGCGGGATCAATATTGCCATGCCCGAGTGGTTGTACAACCTCTATAACCTGCTTTTCATTGTTGGAATAATAGGATTCTTTGTCAATAAATCGTATCGCCAGCGTTCCTTTGAAGCCGAGAATCCACTCCACCAGAAAAAAGGCTGGTGGATTATCTTTGCCTGGGTGGGCATCATCCTTGTACTTCTGCTGCGCTGGACGTTTATCTACTATTCGTTTCAAGGACGACTCGTTTTCCCCGCACTGGCAGGCATCAATGTCATCATCGCCGCTGGCTTGCTTGGATGGATACCCCCAGTTAAACAGCTTTTTGCCAACCGTGTTGCGGGATTTTCAAATCTGGCAACCGTCCCACTAAAATTTCACGGTTCGCTTGGGGCAGCACTGTTTATTTCTGCGTTTCTGTTGGCGGTTGTGGTGATTCGGCCGAATTACGCATGGCCTGAATCACTCACGTCTGTCCCCGCAACGGCCACCATCGACCCCATCCGCTACACCGCCCCTGATGGCACAATCGAGCTTGTCGGAATCGAGTTTGTTCCCGATCAGACAGTTCTATCTGGTGGCGGCAGTGATCCGATTGACATCACCCTGTATTGGCAAGCACCTGAGCCACCGACACAAGACTATCTCAGCGCAATCAATGTGTTGGGGCGTGATTTGGAAGTCGTCGGCCGCGTCAATCGCCATCCTGCATGGGGCATGATCGCCGTCTCAGATTGGGAGCCGGAGCAAGTTTGGCAGGACGATTACAAGGTTTGGATTTCTGACAACGCTGAACCACTCACCGAACTACAAATTGTCGTTGACATGTATGATCCTGTTGCTGGAGAAGCATTGCCAGCAGAAACGCACGACGGCATTCCACTTTCACTGGTCAACATCGGTGTTGCCCGTCTCGGCGCGCACACCCAGTTAGAGCCGAATCCCAAAACGGTGCTCAACGCCGAATTTGCCGAAGGGATCACACTTGTCGGCCACGACATGCCTGCTGAAATGACCTTAGGCCCGACGCTTCCCCTCGTTTTGACGTGGCAAGCGAACAGCACACCCGTACAAGATTACACCATCTTCGTACAACTACTCGATACAAATAATCAAGTGGTCGGTTCAGGTGACGCAGAACCCGTTAACAACGGCGAATATCCGACTCGCCTCTGGAGAACGGGGGACGTCATTGTGGATAAGCATGTCATTTCTGTGGATGATAACGTTGTAGCGGGGAGCTATCGCATCGCTGTCGGTCTCTATGATCGTTCGTCAGGCGTGCGCATCCCGCTTCTAAACGGCGAGAACGCTGTCACATGGGACGTGACATTAACACGCTGACACACATGCAGATCAACTATGGCGCGTTTATTTGAAGATG
Source organism: Anaerolineae bacterium (assembly GCA_030425205.1). Classification (GTDB taxonomy): domain Bacteria; phylum Chloroflexota; class Anaerolineae; order Promineifilales; family Promineifilaceae; genus CALECP01. Next base: position 4,605 of record JAUIAP010000059.1, on the reverse strand, counting down.
TAAACGCCGTCCTCTTTCTTCCAGACTGTCCCGCATTTTTTGCAGTTGAGACGCTCATCTTTTTCAAAGATGGGCGTTTTGCATTTTGGGCAGGCAAAGAAATGGTCGGGCGTTGAAATTTTGCCGTGCTTGGGATTTTCGCTGAGGATGAAGGTTTGTGGCGTCAGCGTCCAAAGGCGACCTGTCGATTGGATCGCTTTGTCGAGTTTGACAAGCAGATCGGTTGGCACGTTCTTTTTAAGGAATGGGATACGAAAGTGAGAAGAGGCGAGCGTCCGCTGTGGCGTGAAACCATGTTCAACAAGTTGTTCGCGAATATAGGTTGGGTGGAAGTCGAAGTTTAGCTCGACAAATTCGACGGGTTCTTGATCAAAGGGAGACCAATCTTGCTTTTTGAGCAGATATCGGCCGATCGACTTCAGATTGCGCTTATTGGCAAATTCCAGAATATAGCTGCCGTTGATGCGAGCAATGCGGTTGAGTTCGGCAAAGAGACCTGGCACGTTGGCAGCATGATGGATGGTGCGGACTTGTACAAGCGTTTGAAAAAGGCCATCGACAAACGGCATTTCATACCAGTTGCCGGAGACAAGCACAAAACGGGGATCGTTGCCAAGTCGTTCGTGCGCTTCGCGCAGCAGGGAGCTTGAGTAGTCAAACAGAACGACGCGATCATAGCCCGCATACTCATCGGCTAATCGGCCGAAACCCGCCCCAATATCGATCAGCGTCGAGCCATAGTCGGGCATCAGCTTACGCAACGCAACGCGCTCAACCTGATCCTCATAATCACGCCCTTGATTTTCCCAAAAACGGGTGCGATAGTCAGAACCTTCATAGTCACAAACGGGTGGCATTTTACTCATTGTGTAATAGTAACAGCGATTGAATCGACTGACGACCTAAATTTCAGATCGATCTGCGGACATAAATGCGTCAACAACCGCTTCAAGCGAAATCGTATTGGACGTATGACCCGCCATTAACTGCCTGGCAGATGCTAAATGCTGTTGTTCGATTGATCCCAGTGTCTCTTCTGATTCGAGATGTTGCAAAACGGTGTTGGCCGCAACATAAGCTGATTGATGATAGAAAAGTTTGGGCAAACGCGCCAAGACGCGCGCAATCGCCCGTCTCACATCGAGCTGCTGGGCGCGTTTGAGTGCAGCGCGATAGGCATTCGCTGCTGCATCCCACTCTTCATGTCGCATCAGCAAATCCCCGTGCGTCCTGTCAGCGACGACTAACATCATCTGTTGATTCATTTGCTGCATCATCTGCCGACCGCGTTGCAACGTGGTCAACGCCTTTTCATATTGACCTTGCAAATCGTAGGAGAGCGGCAAGTTGAGCAGGACAACTGCTTCGGTATAGTCCAATTTTCCCGACTGTGCGTATTTTAGTGCGCGTTCTTGATGTTGCGTTGCCAACTCAATTTGACCCTGCACATAGTAGATTGCGCCCATGTAGTCGTGGGCAATTGCGAGATAGCGCGGGTTTTCAAGCGGTTCGAGCAGTTTAAGCGCACGCTTGTACAACTCTATCGCCTGCGTGCGTTCACCTGCCTCACGCGCCGCGTGCGCATATTCAAGATAGAGTGAGCCGACGAGCTCATCACGTTCTGTTCCAAACGTAACGCGTTCTAATTTTGGTGTGAGGGCAGCGGCATCGGCCGATCTGCCCACATATTTATATGCCTCACGCAACATCAAAAAGGCACTCTGTAAATCAGAATAAGCCTCAATCGCTTCTAGCGTGGGAATGTGCGGATCGGCCACTTGGATGGCGCGTGGATAGTCGCCCATGATGCGCCCTAAATCGACATCGTGGATCGCAATTTTTGCCAACAAGACTTTCTGCGCAGCGGTTCCATGCGCCCAACCTGCCTCACGCAATTGCGTGTGTGCCTGTTTGAAGAGCAAGTGTCCCGAATAAATTTCGCTTGTCGCTAAAAAGTAGCTGCGTAGCGGACGGCGCATTTTGTCGATTATCGGGATTAGATAATCACAGTCACCTGTCGTGATTTGCGTCAACAGCCATTGCCAGCTCTTCTCGATATTTTCAATGGCGAAGCGAATTATGGGGATGCGCGCATTAAAAGTCGGCCAATGCTCCAGCAAGTCTAGCCCCGCGATCAAGTCGGCATAGTAGCTAGCGAAGCGGTGCATTTTGGTCGTGGGATCGGGTAATTTTTCGGCCGAAAATTGCACCACCAGTGGATGGATACGGTAAACGGCTGGCTCATGTTGCTGCAACAACGACTGATCGACTAAAGAGGTGAGCCGCTCTAGCGTCGTTTCGACAATTTCTAAGGCGGCCGCCTGACTAAATTGACCAGCAAAAAGCGCAAGCGTGGCCAATGTCGCTTGTTCGTCAGCCGTCAGCAACGCCCATGAATAATCAAAAACAGCACGCACACTGCGCTGACGATCTGGTACGTTGTGATAGTGTGTCGCAAGGAGATCGAAGCTGGCCTGAATGCGTTCGGCAATGGCCTGCGGTTGATATTGGTTGACACGGCTGGCGGCGAGTTCGAGCGCAAGTGGAACCCCTTCTACGAGTTGGCAGATGGTTGCGATGGCGGCAAGTTCGGCCGAATTGAAGCTCAAATCAATGCGCTGACGCTGGGCATGACGCAGAAAGAGCTGCACGGACGCAACCTCTTCCACTTGATCCACGTCGGTCGGCACAGGCAATCCACCGACATTGTAGACGATTTCCTCATACAAATTGAGTCGTTCGCGTGAGGTGACGAGCAGTTTGACAGACGGCGCATCGCGTAATAAACGAGCGAGAAATTCGGCCGATTTTTCCCCGACCAACTGCTCAAAGTTGTCGAGCAACAATAACATTTCACGCTCACGGATTGCGGAGATAAATTGGTCAGTGGGGTCACTTTGGCCGCGCAGTGGCACATTTAGGCGATTTGCAAGCTGGACGGGAAGATTTTCAACCTCAGTGACCCCCGCTAGCTCAATAAAATAGAGACCATCGAGAAAGTAGCCCGCGCTTTGCAGTTGGCGCGCGATTTCCTGACCCAGTCGCGTCTTGCCGATGCCACCCATCCCTAACAGCGTGATTAGCCGCCGCTCTGGTTGGGCTAAAAGGTCGATCAACGTCTTGATTTCAGCGGCGCGGCCGATAAATTCACCACGCAGCGCAGGCAGGTTTTGTGCCGGCTGGTCGGGCAGCGCATGGATGCGGTCGCGCAGGGCAATCGTCGCAGCAGAGAGCTCAACCCCCAACTCATCGGCAAAAATCTGTTCGGCAACGCTAAAATGGCGCAGCGCGATGGCGCGTTGGCCTGTGCGTGCCAACATCAACATCTTTGTGCGATGAACGCTTTCCAAAAGCGGTTCGATGGCAAGTAATTTTTCGGCCGAAACCAACGTCTCCCGAAAATCTCCTCCCGCCTCCTGCATCTGAATCAAACGTTGCAAGCCATCAATTGCAAGCAGCCGCAATCGCTCACGCTCGATCAACGCCCACTGCTCGAACTCTGGCGCATCCCGCAAATAGAATCCCGCCAAAAAATCTCCATGATAATTTTCGAGTGCAGCTTGCAGTGTCGCTTTTGTCAACCGCTCACTGTTTGTCGTCAACTGCCGACTGAACTCAACAGAATCAGCCGAAAACCCACTTTCCGCTCTACGCCCCACCGCATAGCGCGTAATCTCAATAAATGGATCGAGCTTTTTCTTGATTTGTGACAACATCGCCCGCAAATTGGCGGCGGCCTGCTTTGGCTCGCTCGCCTGAAAAAACATATCTGCTAACTGCTCACGCGGCACGGGACGCGGTTGGTGAAGGATATAGATCACCAACGCTTCCGCTGCACGAGTGGATAGTTGTTTAATTGGCTTACCATCCAGCAGTATAGAAAGCGAACCAAGCAGTTGAAGATTGAGATGTTGCTGCGTCACAAATAGCCTATTTTAGATTGTTCATCGTCTACGATGCATTCAAGTTAGGCATTATAGCAATTCAACCTCCTGTTGTTGCCGATTTTACACGGCGTTCACAAGTTGGCTATGCGAAGCTGCATTGGCGCATTCTTGGGGAAGTTTCGTTTTGGCTGATAGGGATGAACAAACAAAATAGATAATCCTTGAGCTTATCCATTTTTTAGTTGGTGATATTCCCGCATAGCAAATCAAAATACAGAAATTTTCGCTTTGGATCGTTTTTGGATCGTTTTTGACTATGCTTAACCGTAATTGACGACTATTTCGGTTTAGCGACACGCTGAACTTTGCCAGAGTTACCCCGTTGGCAACTCTCTATTTGATATTATGCTTCATCAAGATGATCCATTCTTCACGAAAGTCAGAAAAATCGTGGTTCTTTATGCCAAAATGATCGCGTTTGTTTTTGGCGGGTTAATAGTTGGATTCCTCATCTGGGCCTTTTTCAAAGGCACGATTGAGCCACGACTCACGGCAGCAAGCACCTGCGTTTCACAGTCGAATTGTCTGTACCTTGACAAAGTCAGATTAGGCAGCGGAGAGGAAATATAGGAAAGTTCAGGCATGAAACAGAGCAAAAAAACAGAAATGAGGCAGAAAGATGGGGACTGAGCGTCGATGCAGTCGAAGAATTAGGGGA
>JAUIAP010000011.1 GCA_030425205.1 Anaerolineae bacterium | reverse complement strand
TCGTTGAGATGAGAGGCGGTGCGTGCCTGATAGAGCGCGGTGAACAGGCTGCCAGAGACCCCACAGACGTTGTTGCTGATCGGTTCAGCGAGTAATGCATATTCCAACGCCTTTAACGTCACATAGGTGAGATGGATGGTGCGCTCGCGGGCGATTTCAGCGTTGGCGGCCGTCTGGTCGCGGATGATGCGTAGTGCCGGTGTCTCGATAAACTCTTGTGCAACATTGCCTTGAATGCGGCGATGCTCGTTGAGCGCACGGCGATGACGCTGAACCAACATATTGCGCTCGTTAATAACGCGGTTGAGTTGGGCGACGGCGATCTCGTATTCGATCAGCAGGTCAGACTGCTCTAACATCAGCCGTTTGATTTCGGCGTTGGAGTTTGCCCCCTCAATTGTCGCATCCCGTTCTGCTTCACGAATCGCCATCATGCCTTGATTGCCCGCAATTTCTAGTTCGTTGGGATCGCTGATCGCCTCAATCGTCTCGATGCGTGCAGGTTCCGATTCTAGTCCCGCCAGTTCACCGATAGCACCAAACGTATTGTCAATTTGACCCTTGCAGCCGTCACCTAGGGTGCCGCCCGTCTTGGCCGCCAGCAGGCAGTTGCCCGCATCCTTGCCAAAGTCGAGCCAGTACGCGCCCGTCGTGGGGTCGTTGGGGTCGCTGCCTTCTGCCCATACCTCGTTGGTTTGGGTCACGGTCGTCACCTCGCGGTATGCACGCAGCTTGCCATTGGCAACTTCGAGTGCCTGTAACCGCTCTCCTGTCAAAAAAATGACGTCGATGATCGTTCCCGCTCGCTCCTGCTCGATGGCGATCAGGTCGGGAATATGCTGCGCCCGCTGCCATGCGAGTGTGACCGCCTTTTGTGCCGCATCAAGCTCGTCGTAGTTGACCGCCATCTCGCCACCCGTGCAGCGCGTCCGATCTACGTTGGGATCGTTGCTGTCGTGTCCACATAATGCGCTCAACTCATCGCTAAATGCCACTTCGAGCTGTTCTAACTCATCATCGAGCAGTGCGCCGACCTCATCAAATTCGCGGTCGGCCGTTCCCGCTGCACACTCTTTTTGCAACAGTGCCAACAGCTCCCCACTGCCTCCCGTCACCAACCCCGTGCCACTGTCGCACGTTCCGAGCGTTCCCATGCGGTCGCGCAAACTGTTGAACGAGTCACGCGGCACGTATTGCGGGTCGTAGCCAAGCAGATTGCTGTTGGCGCGGATCGTCTCGCCCAAGTTGGACAACTCTTCAAGCGAGTTCATCAGTTGCCAGCCGCCGTTGTCGAGAAAGACGACGGTCGCCTCGTCAGCGTTTGCCGCCAAATCGGACGCTTCAATTGCGCTAACGAGCAGGTTGGCTTGCAGATATTGGCGCATGTACGCATCTTCGATCTCGTCCAAGAGCGTGATGCCATTGACGGCGAGCAGTCGCTTGCGACGGATGATTTCGCTGCTGGCCTGTCCTTCGCGCTCGCTGGCGATGGCGAATGTTTGGAAGTCGGCCGCATCGAAGTAGCTGGTTATCGGCCGATCTCCCACCTCCTGCATCGTCATCCACTCAAACAGATCGGAGGCAATCACAAACTGCTGACGCGCCTTTTCTAGTTCGGCGATCTCGTCGTTGAGCATCTGTGCGCCCGTCACCGCGCCGGTCTGCTGCGCCAGTTCAAAGGAGTAGCGCAGCGCATCGACCATAAATTCGTTGCCGAAGATCAGCGGAATGTGCGCCATTTCTAGGACAGCGGTTTGTTCAACATCGTAGGATGTGTTGCGGGGGATATTCGGCCGATTTTCATCAATCCACTGTAACGCCGCAAACGCCTCCAACAGCCCGTTGAGGATGTCGCGGTGCGTTCCTGCATCATCGAGATAACCACCCCGCGCCTGCTGTTCGCTGCCAGACAGTGAGCTAAAGCGTATACACCCCTCGTTCCAGTCACGGCCATGCGCTGGATCGCCGTACTCTGCGCAGTAGCGATAGTAGTGCCAGCCGTCTTGGAAGGTCAGGAAGCTCTGCGTCGTTTCGGTTATTGTCGTCGTCTTGCCGATGTCGGGTGCGCTGATCTCCGTCGTGCGGAAGTCATGTGCGGGGGCGATCAGAGTCGAATTCATGAAGTCAAAGAAGTTGTCATAGGGCGAGTCGTAGGTTTGCAGCGTCGCCAGCGTGACCTCAACCGCGCCGATGTCGCAACCGGCCGACGAGACGATGCCGCCGTCGTAGATAAGCCCTTGCGGACGCGCCGTGCCGACCTTATCGCTGCCCGTGCAGCCATACGCATCAATGGCGGGACTGCCATCGAGCGGCAACAGGAACGGCAAAAAGGTCGTGCTGTCGATTTGTAGCGTGCTGAGTAGCGGGTCGGTGTTCTCTTGGTTTGTCGCGCTGCCCAAGCTGCACGTATCGTCGCTGATGAGGTTGTTCTCCTGTGAGACGACGCTTGAGCCGTCCGAGTTGGTTTCACAGTCGCCCGTGCCGCCGTTGTTGGCGACGATGGTGTTGGCGAGCGTCAACTGCGTACCGTCGTAGATGTGGAAGCCACCCGCCCACGGCCCCGTCGCCGTATTGCTGTAGATGGTCGAGTTAGTGACCTGCACGCTCGTCGTTTCAAAGGCGGAGAGTGCGCCGCCCGCGTGGGCTGAGTTGAGGAAAAATGTGCTGTTGTCGATGGTGGTGGAGCCGTTGCCGTTGACATGGTGAACGCCGCCACCCGCCCACGCGGAGTGGTTGGCGATGAAGGACGAGTTGTTGACGATCAGCGTCGCCGCCTGATTCTTGATCGCACCGCCGCCACGTAATCGCCCCGTAGCGTTTGCGGCAGTCATGTTATCGTCAAACCAAACGCCGTTGACCGTTGCCGTTGCGCCGCTGCCGACAAAGAGTGCGCCACCGCCGTCGTCTGCGAAGTTGTTGCTCAATTTGCCGTTGGTTAGGGTGAGATCGGCCGATGCATTCGCCGCAATCGCACCCCCATTGCCGTCTGTCTGGTTGCCGTCGAAATCGCTATCGGTGACGGTCGCCACAACGCCGCTGCCTTCAAGCGAGATCGCGCCGCCTTCTAAATCGGCGTTGTTACCTGTGAACGTGCCATCTGTGACCGACAGCGTGCCGTCCGTTGCCCATATTGCGCCGCCAAGATAGGTAGCGACGTTGCCGCTAAAAACAGATGTGCTGCTCACGGTGACATCGCCTGCAAATGCAGTGATTGCGCCGCCGTTATATGCGCGATTGTCGATAAATTGACTGTTTGTGACGGTCACAGTGCCGCTGTTGTGGATTGCGCCGCCATCGCCGTTGATCGCCTCGTTGTCTTCAAATAGCGTGTTTGTGAGCGTCAATATTGAGTCGTTGGCCTCAACGACGATAGCACCGCCGCGATAGCCGTCACCCGCACGATTGCCAGTGAGGATGCTGTTGTGGATTTCGGCCGAACCGCGCACCCGCAACGCACCACCGCCCCAGCCACCATGTCCATTATCAACCGTCACGCCGTCGAGCAGCAGCGTCGCGCTATCCCAGACGTTCAGTCCGCCACCGCGCCCGCTCTTGACGTACCCATCGCGCACGCTGCCGTTTCGCATCGTCAGATGACCGCTGACGATCACGCCATGGTTGGTGCTTGAGCCATCCCCCGCAAAGCCGCGCACGTTCACGCCGTCGATGACCGCCGTGACACCCGTGTTGATCTGCAAAACGGAATACGAATTTTCTAAGGTGGCCGGCCGATTTTCCCAATCGCGCTGCGTCACAAGCGTCTCATCCCCCGCAAACCCGCCGTAGACGGTCACGCCATCTGGCAGCCAAAACTCCTTCTGGGCAAAGTTGTAGGGCTTCTCATACGTCCCCTGCGCGATCCAAATTTCGTCGTTCGGTTGCGCGACGGCAAACGCATCGTCAGGATCGAGGAAGGCGGTTGCCCAGCTTGTGCCGTCATGTGCACCGCCCCAATCGCCGACGAGCGCGTCTAACTCTGACTCAATCAGGGCGCGGTCATAGATTCGCACGCTGTCGATTGCACCGTCAAAGTGGTCGCTGCGGTTGTTGCCGTCCCAATCCTGCCCAATCGACCACACTTTGCCCCCGCTGATGTCGCCGACGACCGTATCCAGCACGACCGGCGTTCCAAGCGTATGACCATCTTTGAAGAAGGTCACCTGTGATTGGGTGGCGTTCAGTTGCTTGACGGCGACGGCGATTTGATGCCACGCTGTCGTTGCACCGCTCACGGAAACGGACTCCTCGTTTAGTCGGAAGAAGTAGTCACCATTGTAAATGCCCAACAAAATTTGGTCGCTGTCTGCGCTTTTGTCGAGGATCGCTTCGGCCGATGTGACGTCTGGCTTGATCGACGCAACCAGCGTAAAGTCATCCGTCAGCGTATATTCGTTTGTGTCGATGTAATCATTGATGCCATCAAGGACGAGTGCGTGGTGGCTGATTCCGTTGTTGGGAATGTCGCTGTCGTCCCACGTCGCGCTAAAGGTGTCGCTACGCTGACCGTCGATAAAGTTGGTGATGCTGTTGCCTGAACCCGAATCGATCGGCCAGTAGGCGATCAAGCCTGTGCGCTCAATTGCGCCGTTGACGTAAATCACGTCGCCGTCTGCCTGTACCTGTGAGACAAGCAACCATCCGATAAGAGCGAAGAGGGGTAAAAAAGTGATTGCGATTGCGCTGCGTTTCATGATCGATCTCCCATTTATGGCAGCGAAATGAGGTCGTTTTGCCTATTCCGCTGACGCTATGAGATGACAGTAGCAAACGCACCGCTTCAAACTCGCTTCATTTGTGAAGCGATCCAATGGAGCGCGGACGCCTCGTCCGCCGCTAACGCAGACGAGGCGTCTGCGCTCCTGAGATTAGGCGATTGGTCGCCTGTTGGGTGAGGAAGGTGTTTTTGAGGGTGGGATCGTTGATCTTTGCCGCTTGATCGTGGATGCGGGCCTGCGCGTTTTGTAGGATGATGTCGGCGCGAGCATCGGCCGATTCCCGCAACACCTCATAACATGACCACCAGATCAAAAGCGGTTCGCGTGCGCTGTAGAGGTTGTGTTCTTCGAGATGGGGGAGCAGTTTTTCGACCAGTTGCAGCGCATCAATTGGTCGCTCTAGCCGCAGCAGCGTGCGGGCGAGTGCGGCTTGAGATTCCCACTTCCAGACGGTTCGCTTGAGAGTATCGTGTTGGGCGATGGCGTTTTGGAGGGATTCGACCGATTTCACAAAATCCCCCGCATGAAAATAGTCCTGCCCCAGCCGCAACCATGCCAAACTCTCAATCGTGCGCGTCTCAAACGTCTGCGACTTTGCCAACGCCTCTTGGTGCAGTCGCAGCGCGTCATCGATCTGCCCTAAATGTTGATGCAGCAGACCGAGATTGAGCAGCGCATAGAGACGGCTCGGGCTATGCTGGACGCTGCGCCAGTTGAGGCGGCGTTCATAGCAAGATCGCGCCTGATCGTATGCGCCGAGCCGCGAGTAGGTCACGCCCATATTGTGCAAAATGTACTCGATGCCGATGTCGTCGCGCAGCCGTTCAGCGACGGCCAGCCCTTCTTGATAGTACGCGATTGCCTGTTCAAAGCGATAGGTCAAGTCATGTAGCGTGCCGAGACCGTGCAGCGTGCGCCCTTCACCATGCGCGACCCCTAGCTGACGATGGAGCGCAAGCGAGCGTTTGAGATGGCCAACTGCCTCTGAGTTATCACTGCGATTGATCTGCGAAACGCCAAGCAAGCGTAACGCCTCCATGCCGTTGAAGCGATCATCGGCCGCTTCTGCAATCGCCAATGCCCGCCGAAATTCACGTTCTGCCGCCCGATCATCCCCCGCCAATCCCCAATTGCTGCCAATGCTGACAGCGAGATGAAACAGCACATCGACCGATTGCGCATTGCACGCCTGCGCCTTTTCAAATAGCGCACGCCCGTCGGTAAGTTGTCCGCGCCGTGTGGTGATTTCACCCTGCACCCAGTAGGCGGTCGCGACGGCATCAGGAGGTGATTCGGAGAGGGCGAGGACGCGATCGGCCGATTCTAACGCCGCCTCATAGCGGTTAATGGTGGTGTAAGTGCGGGCGAGATCGGCCGAAAACAGCCCATACAGTTTTGCCTCAGCAGGCAGCGATTGCAGCAGTGTGACCGCCTCGTGCAGATAGTCTAATAGCTCATAGGGAGAACTACGCACCTCAAAGTAGCGTTTGAGCGCGCGACGACTGTGCTTGAGCCAGTCGAGTTGTCCGAGCCGCACGGCCCAGCGCCATGCCTGTCGCACATTTTGCAGTTGGCGGTCAAGCGTTTGACGTGCCACTGGCAGCTGCTCGGTGCGGAATCGCGCTTCTTGGTCGATCAGCTGTTGCAAAAAGTGGGCGATGAAGCGTTCTTGAACGGTCAGTGCGTGGTGAATGCCGAAGTTGTTGAGGGTTTCGGCCGAAAATTCCTGCAACAGTGGATGCAACTCATATCGCCCCTTGCCAACTTGTTGCAGCAACGACTTGTCAACCAAACGGCGCAGGGCATCGAGCGACGCGCCCGCGATGGCGTGTGCCGCCTTGCGGTCAAACGTGCCGCGCAAGACGGAAAGCGCGGCAAAAATGCGCTGTGTTGACGGCGGGAGAAGTTGCCATGAGTAGTCAAACGCCGCCCGCAAACTGCGCTGACGTGAGGGTAAGTCGCGTCGCCGTGATGTAAAGCTGTCGTATTCACGTTCTGCGAGCAGGTCGATAATCTCCGTCAAGTCGTAGTGGGCGACGAGTGCTGCCGTCAGTTCGATCCCCAGCGGCAGCCCGTTGACCAGCCGACAGATTTCGCCGACGTGTGGCAACGTTTCTGCATCAAGTTGAAAGGCACGGTCATGCTGTTTGGCGATGTCGGCAAACAGCTGGACGCTGCCAAACTGCTCGCGCACGCTGTCTGCTCCGGCGGGAACACCTAACCCCTCCACCAATACGACACGCTCATCGCGCAAGTTGAGCCGCTCGCGCGATGTCACCAAAATCGCTAAATGGGGGCAGTTATGCAGCAGTTGATTGACGATGAGCGCACCGTCGATGAGATGTTCAAAGTTGTCGAGCAGCAGCAACATATTTTGGTCGCGCAGTTGGCGCAACACCTGTTGCAGTGGGGGGATTTCCAATTTGACGGCTAAGCCAACCGTCGCGCAGATTTGTAAGGCGATGCGCGTGTGCAGCGTTTCGGCATCCGCATCCCCGTCAAGCTCTGCCAACGAGACAAACCACACGCCGTCCGTAAAATGCGGCTGCACCTGTTGCCCGATCGCCAACGCCAGCCGTGTCTTGCCCACACCGCCGAGACCGCTCAACGTCAGCAGCCGCGCCCCATCAATCAGTTGCTGACGATGCGCGGCAACCTCGTCGCGCCGCCCCCAAAGCGTCGCCTGTGTTGCTGGCAGATTGTGCTTTGGCTGACTTGCCGAACGGGGATTGGCGAGGAGTGTGGCTAGCCGTTTGCTCGGCTCAAGCCCAAGCTCCGTCTGTAGCTGCGCGGCACACTGTTCAAAAAGCTGATTGGCAAGCGGGCGATTGTCTTGCATCAGCGCAGCCTGAATGGCGGCGTAGTAGGCGGCTTCATCGAGCGGGTCGAGACGTAACCAACGTTGGCTGGCGGCTGCAACGTGTTGCCACTGCTGGGTAGCGGCAAACTGATCGGCAGCATTTTGACAGGCGGAGAGCAGTCGTTGGCGGATGCGTTCCCGTTCGGCCGAAACCCACTCGTTAAACGTCTGTGCGTCGTTGAGGACAAAGCCGTAGAGAAAATCCCCTTGCCAGAGGGCGAGATCAGATTGGATCAGCGTTTCGGCCGATTGCAGCGCGTCTTCTAATGTAGAAAGGTCAGATTGTGGGGGTGAATTCGGCCGAAAGGCAATCGTCTGGCGTGTCGTTTCGATGCCCGCGATCTGCCGCTTGATGCGCGTCAAAAGTGTGCGTAAATTCGATTTGGCTTGTGTGGTTACCGTTTCTGACCAGAGCAGCGACGCGAGTGCATCCCGCGATTGGGGTTCTCCCGTGCGCCAGAGATAGACAAGCAGCGCACACGCCTTCGCATTCCGCATCATCGGGCTAGGTCGCCCGTCCTGCATCAGCGTCAATTGTCCCAAGACATTCAATACCAGTTGCTGCATAACCCCATTGTATGCGGAGATTGCCCCTACGTGAAGCGTTTTTGAAGCGTCCCGCCTGTTACATTGGTCCCCATGAGTAATCTAACCACAACCAATCGTCGCTATTTAGCTTTTATGGTGCGCTTTACGCGCGATGACGCAACTGATCGCTGGCGTGCCTCGCTCGAAGATGCCAACACGGGGGAGCGGCTGCAATTTCCTGATGAGCAAGCCCTATTGCAATTTATTAGTGATCGCTTGACACAGACCCCGACCCGCAATGTGCCACTATTGTGAAATCACGATCTGCCCTTCATAGAGAAAGGTCTCGTTGGCGAATAGCTGCACACGATAGGTGCCGGGTGTTAGCTGTCGGGTTCCACACAAGGCGGGCTGCCCAAAGTATTCTGAAAAGATGATTTCGCGGTCGCTCTCCACTTCAAACCCCGCTTCATAGACGGGAACATCTTCGACGATCCAGACGACTTTTGCGTCGCTGCCCCGTGCGCCGTCGAGTGTGGTTCGCAAGGCGAGCTTGGCAACATCGTTGGGAAAGGTGGCAGGCGGATCGGTTTCGTTGGCGGGAGCGTGCGCGCAACTGCTGGCGTAGGCGACTTGAAAGCTGACAACAGCAGGGCGAAACGCCGTCTTCACGATGGGAACATAGATGAAGTTCTCAAATGTTTGCGCGGCGGCAAATTGCCAAATGGCGACGCTAAAAAGGCTGAGGGCGAGGATGGCAAAAAAAGACTTTTTCATGCGTGATCTCCAAAAGGTTGCGTATGCTGGTCATGCTACTGAACTATAGGACGCTATTCAATGATACGAGCCAAATCTATATTTGAATTTGTGCCGATTGTGGCATAATGTTGCGGGAACTGATCGAGTTGAATAATTAAGACATGGAGTAACAAAATGATCTTGGATATATTCGATAGTATGACGGACAGTGAACCACGAGTTGTCTCCAACGCCGCGACCACAGATGAAATTGAACACGCCGTGCAAAACCAAAGCTGGGAGGGGATCACGTTTGTGACCCTACATGCGGACAATGGCGATCTGCTTGAATGCTCGGGCAGCCATGAGGATGGTTTTAGCGGTCGCTATGTTGAAAATGGCAGCGAGCATTTTTCAATCAATCCACCCACATCAACGGATGAGATGAACGGGCTGCTGCAATCTTATGCGAGCGGTGATGAGCAGTGGCGCACGCTGCTTGACTGGGATTAGCCGCGCGCTTGATTCGCCATTGCTTACTGTCCAATAGCGAGTTGATAAATCTGCTTCGTCCGCCAGCCTGATTGGGCAGCGATCTCGTTGGCGGCCTGTTTTTTGGAGCGACCCGCAGCCATCAGCTTGTCGAGTTCGGCGCGAATAGATTGCTCTGTCCAGATTTCGGCCGATTCTCCCCGCCCCGCAATCACAACCGTAATTTCCCCACGCACGTTGTCTATAAAATGGGCTTGCGCGGCCGACAGCTTCCCGCGAAACAGCTCTTCATGCAGCTTGGTCAACTCGCGTGCGACGCAACATTCGCGGTCGCCTAAAACCGCTTGCGCGTCGGCCAGTAGTTTGGTCAATCGCTTGGGAGATTCATAGAGAATCAGGGTGGCAATTTCGGCCGAAAGTTCCCCTAATGCGGCCCGACGCGCCTGCTGTTTATTGGGCAAAAATCCCACAAACAGAAATCGATCTGTCGGCAATCCGCTGGCGACCAGCGCGGTCGTTGCCGCATTCGCGCCGGGAATGGGCGTGACCGTGTAACCCGCGTCGAGTGCGGCACGGATCAGGCGATAGCCGGGATCGGAGATGGCTGGGGTTCCCGCATCGCTGATGAGCGCAATGTCGCCGCTGGCGAGCTGGTCGATCAGGTGGGTCAGCTTTGCATCGTCGCTGTACTCGTGGAAGCTGGTCAGCGGCGTGTCGATCGCATAATGTTTGAGCAACTTTCCGCTGTGGCGCGTATCTTCGGCCGCGACTAGCGCAACTTCGCGTAGCGTGCGAACGGCGCGAAAGGTCATATCTTCGAGATTCCCAATTGGGGTAGCAACGAGGTAGAGGGTGTTCATTTAACAAAAGTTGCCAACGATTGTCGCTGGCCGGTGGGCAACCTTCTTTTTAATCGAATCCAATCTGGACTTCGATAGTGGCATTGGCGCGTTCCGTTGCCAACCAGTTCTCAAATGCGGGCTGCAATAGCTCGAAGCGTTGTTGCGGGGTCAGCGGGCGCGCCTCGTCACGGGTAACCGTTTCGACGATGTAAAAGGTTTGCGTCCCATCGAGCTGATCGACTGCAATAATGCCGCTGCGCTCAAAGGGTTGCAGATTAAATGCGGCTGCCTCGACCTCTGGAACCAACAGCGTCCCGCGACTAAAGAAGCCGAGATCGCCGTTGGTGACGTTCTTGGTTGGTTCGATGGAGTAGAGTTGCACCAACGTCACAAAATCAGCTCCCGCGCTGAGTTCTGCAATGACCGTTTCGGCCGTTGCGAGATCATCGACTTGGATGTAGCGGGCGCGGACAAATTCGGCCGATGTTGGCACATTCGCCGTCACATGCTCGACCATCGCCTGCATGATCGCCTCTTCGCTCGTCTGCTCATAAAACGTCTCTTCCGTGAAGTTGCTCTGTTCGAGCCAGACTTGATACGCCTCTTGCCCACCGCTCATCGTGATGGCTTCGTCAATTGACTGCTGGATCGATTCGGCCGAAACGGCCACCCCTTCACGCGCCGCTGCCTGTTCCACGACCAACTGTGTAATCATCGTTTCAAGCGTATAGACACGAATATCCCGACCATCGGGCGCACCGTTTGGAAACCACTGCTGATACTGCGCCAGCTTTGCCTCATACGCAGCCAGCGTAATCGCATCGCCGTTAACGACGGCCGCCAGCGGAATCGGCGTGGGGGTTGGAATGGGTGTGTCTGTTGGCGCAATCGTCGGGACAGCGGTTGCCACTGGCGGCAATTGCGTCTCGGTCACAATGGCGGCGGCTTCCTGCTGTACTGGCGTCGGCGCAACGGTGTCTGGTGTCTCATCATCACCACAGCCAACCAGTAAGATGCTAACAAGTACCAGCAGCAGCCAGCGTTTAAATGAGGGGTATGGTTTCTGTTTACTGTTCACGGAATGTTGTCTACTGATCACTATCAAAAAACCTCAATCAGCAACCAAACGATCACGATGATGCTGATGATCGTACAACCAATCGAGAGAAATTGTTCGAGAATTTCGAGAACGACGCGCAGCAGAATGACGATCACGATGATTGAGCCGATTGCAAGCACAAAGTTGGGAATGTTCGCCGCGTTGACCCCGAGCGAAAATAGAATTGAACGAATAATGTCTAGCATGAGTGCTTAGTCACGGTTGACGAAGTGATCCATCAACAGGAATAAGATAAAAACCGCTGCGCCAAAGATAAACATCGCTTGGAAAAGGGTCACGCTGATGCTGATCCAAATCCGTACTTTTGACCAAACGAGGGCAAAAACGATGACAAAGGCGATGGTGAGTAAAAGTGAGCGAGAAATGCGCTTCATTGTGTCTCTCCGTGAACAGTATACCACCCTCGATTTATGTGGGGAGGGGTTATAAGCCATTACGCATTTCGGCCGAAAATGGCGCAAAACCTTCTATCTATGCCGCTCCCGCCAACGTCAACAACGTAATCTCAGGCGGACAGCGAAACCGCACCCGTCCATTATGCGAGACCCCCACGCCGCGCGTGACATAGAGGTGCATGTCGTTAATTTTATGCAGACCGCTGATATATTTTCGGCCGAAAATCGGCAGATAAAGCGGACGCAAGTAGGGGAAAACGACCTGTCCGCCATGCGTATGTCCCGATAGTTGCAGCGTCACGCGCCCGTCCAATACCGCCAAGTCCGCATAATCGGGTTCGTGCGCCAGCAAAATCGTTGGCATTTCTGTGGGAACATGGCGCAGGGCCTGGGCAAGATTCGGCCGACCGTAATACAAACTCTCCGTTCCCGCGACCGCAAACCCATCGAGCTGAACCGCCTCATTTTCCAAAAGGCACAACCCCGCATGACGCAACCCATAGGCGGTCACAATTGCCTTGTGTGGATAACCGTCGCGCCCGTCGTGGTTGCCCAGAACGGCATAAACACCATAGCGCGCGCTCAACTGCGCCAACGCATCCGCGATCCAGAAAATATCCTCCGCATAATAGGCGATGAAATCCCCCGCCAACGCAACGAGGTCGGGTTTGAGGGCGTTTGTCTGTTGAATGACGCGCCGAAAGTAGGGTTGCCGCTCCCCACTGTGATAGTGGAAATCGGAAAGCAGCGCAATCGTCAGCCCGTGTAGATGGGTAGGCAGACTGGGGATCGGAACGGTGACGCGCTCGACGATGGGGCGTTCTGGCTCAACAAACCGCACGTAACCCAACAGCCCCGCACCAACAGCCCCCAAGCCCAAAATGCTTGATTCAAATAACGTCACAGTGCAGCCAGTAAGGTTTCCGTGTCGATCAGAGTAGCGAACTCTTTGTTGAGACTGGCGAGGGCGACTTTGTGGATCAATTCGGCCGAAATCACCTCTCCATCCAGCTCACCCGCAAACGCCGCCACCCCATCTTTGACCAAAAACGTTTCAAATCCCAAATTTCCCGCCATGCGTGTCGAGGTTGAAACACAATGGTTGGTCGTCAACCCACCCATCACGACCGTTCCGATCCCCGCATTGCGCAACTGTGCCTCTAAGTCTGTGCCGATAAATGCGCTGTTGACCTCTTTAACGATGTGTGGTTCCCCATTGGCTGGCTCGAATCCCGCCTTGAACGCAAACCCCGCACGTTCTGGCCGCAACGCTGAATCTGGTTCGGTCGATCGATGCTGCACGTGAAAGATCGGCATCTCGCGCTCGCGCCATGCCGCCAGCAAACGCAGCAGATTCCCTTCCACATCGCCCCCAAAGCGTTCCCCCATCTGTGCCTCATCCAACCCTTTTTGGACATCAATCAAAATCAATGCTGTCTTCTTATCGATCATATCTATTCCTCTTGCAATACAGTTGCGTGGTGCGTGGTGCGTGGACTGGATACGCACCACGCATCACGCACCACGTTTACATTATGACGAAAACTTCGTAACACCAATTACCACCACTGCGCCACGCTAACGACCTGCATCGTCGCGCTCCAAAACGTCCAACAGTCGCAGCGGAAAGTCGGTGATCAGTCCATCAACCCCCAACGCCAACAGCCGTCGCATATCTGCTGCCTCATTCACCGTCCACACGTGCAGCATCACCCCTTTCTGGTGCAGCTTCCGCACAAACTTTTCCGTCAAGAGCTGAAGCCCGTGCGCTCGTTCGGGGATTTGAAATACGACACAATCATTCTGCCATAAGCGCGTCATCCCCAGCTTGCATAGCGCAAAAAAAGAGGCTACCTCGCGCTGTGTGCCAGCAGTAGCGACCTCTGGTAGCAAGCGGCGAAAGTATTGAATCGTTTTGGTATCAAACGATCCAACTACGACATTTTTCTGCATCCCAAACCGCTCGATCATGCGCACAAACGTTTCGACGACGAGTGGATCATGCTGTTTGATGTCGATGTTGAGAATCCAATCGGGAAAACGCTCGAAAATATCTTGCAGCGTCGGTAACTCATAGCCACGATCTCGAAATGGGAACGCCCCCGCTGCATCTTCAAAGCGATAGCCAAAATCCAATGCCCGCAACTCGGCGAGGGTCTTTGCCTTAACCAACCCCGTCCCTTCCGTTGAGCGATCCACCGTCTCATCATGCGAAACGACGAGAACCCCATCGGCCGACATGTGCATGTCCATCTCTAGCGCATCAATCGGCAGCGTCGCCGCCTGCTCAAACGCCAGCAGCGTATTCTCAGGTGCAATCCCGGCCCCACCGCGATGCGCAATGACGTGTGGCTTTTCGATTTGACTGTATGGATTTTCTGGTCGTTGCATAGATATAACTTTTTGGCTTGGGCAGTCAATAGTGTTACCAACTTCTAGGACATTGCCTAAATTTGCCGTCATCTTAAGCGGGGATGAAGTATAATCCCGTCCCGTTGTAAAAACCTTAACCTCTGTCGCTCATGTGTGCAGACGTTTAACTGGACTACTTGGAGATTTTCATGGCTCGTCGCGCAGTTTTTCCGTTTACGGCAATCGTTGGTCAAGAAAAAATGAAACGTGCACTCGTCCTCAACGCGGTCAACCCGCAAATTGGGGGCGTGCTGATTCGTGGTGAACGCGGGACGGGTAAATCGACCGCCTCACGTGCGCTCGCCGCCTTGTTACCCAGTCTCGAAGTCGTTGTCGGCAGTCGCTACAACCTCGCACCCGGTCAATCGGTCGAGGGTGAACATGTGGACAGCAGCATCACTGAGCAACGCAACACGCCATTTGTCGATCTGCCCGTGAGCGCAACCGAAGATCGTGTTGTCGGCACGCTTGATATTGAAAAGGCGATCCAGTCAGGTGAAAAACATTTTGAACCCGGCGTTTTGGCTTCTGCCAATCGCGGCATTCTCTATGTCGATGAGGTCAATCTGCTCGATGATCACGTGGTTGACCTGTTGCTCGACAGCGCGGCGATGGGTGTCAACATTGTTGAGCGCGAGGGGATCAGTTTTATCCATCCCGCCAAGTTTGTTCTCGTTGGTTCGATGAACCCAGAGGAAGGGGATTTGCGCCCACAGTTGCTTGACCGTTTCGCATTTTCCGTCACTGTGGCAGGGTTGCAAGATACTGGCCAGCGCGTGGCCGTGATGGAGCGTCGTCTGCAATTTGAGGTCGATCCAGATAGTTTCCGCGACCACTGGCGGTCGTATGAAACGGCACTTTCAGAGCAGATCCAAGCCGCACGCGACATCGTTTCACAAGTTCGCTATTCGCGTCGTGATCTCGCCGCCATCGCCACATTGACGACGCAATATCGCGTCGATGGACATCGCGGCGACATTGTGATTTTGCGCGGCGCACAGGCAAATGCCGCCCTGCATGGTCGGATGCGGATCAACGATGAGGATATTATTTTGGCGGCCGAACTCGCGCTGCCACATCGCGCACGCGGACATGGCTTCCAAGATGCAGGGGTGGCAACCCACGAACTGGAAAGCGCGCTCAACCAGATGCCCGATGAGTATGATGAGCAAGATGCTGAGAGTGATGAACAGCAAGAAGGCACGGTTGAGGCGGACAACGAGCAGGAAAAAAAAAAGCCTTGGACGCTGAAGGCGAGATAGAAGAAGAGGCGGCCGACGCTGACACAGAAGCTGGCCCCCAAACCGTCCCTCCCGCCCCACAAGATGGCAACTGGTGGGAGGGCGGCACCAAAAAAGAGTCGAAGAAAGAGTTCCACGCACGTCGGCTCGACACCCCACTTGACAAGCTGACCCGCAACAAAGCGGGTCGCCGCTCCGTCACCAAGACAGATCGCAAACGCGGTCGTTACATTCAATCTCGACACCCACAAAAGGATAAAGTGCGCGACCTCGCCTTTGATGCGACGCTGCGTGCGGCGGCTCCCCATCAAGGTAGACGCAAAGAAGAAGCACAGGATGGCCCTGAGCTTGCACTGCGCCTGAAAAAAGGGGATTTGCGTGAAAAGGTGCGCGTGCGTCGCTCGGCGAATCTTGTGCTTTTTGCCGTTGATGCGAGTTGGAGCATGGCCGTCTCTGAGCGCATGGAGGCGACCAAGGGGGCGATTATGTCGCTGCTGACCGATGCGTATCAGCGTCGTGATCGCGTTGGTCTCGTCGTCTTTCATAAGAACGATGCGCGACTTGTCTTGTCCCCGACTAGCTCCGTTTTGCTGGCGAAAAAAGCGTTGGAAGAGGTGGCGGTTGGTGGCAAAACACCGCTTTCTGCTGGCCTGATGCTTGCCTATGAGGTGATCAAAAAGGAAGGGTATACCCATCCCGATGTCGAACCGCTGATGATTCTGTTGACGGACGGTGCAGGGAATGTCAGTTTGGGCGACCGCCCACCGCAAGAAGAGGCCCACAAAATCGCCAATCTATTCCGTGAGCAGGCGATTCGCTCCGTTGTCATCAATATGGAGCATCCAGCCTTTGATCAAGGGCTTGCCAGCGCACTGGCTGAGCAGATGAACGCACCATGCCATTCGCTGGCCGATCTGCGTGCGGAGACGCTTTATCGGGCCGTTTTGGAAGAATTAAAGTAGAGATCGTGCTTGATCTGCGTCAAATGACGTAGATGGATGGGGACAATCGGCCGATTTCTACCCCTCTCAAACCCCTTAAAATGTGGGAAAGAGAGGTGATGATGTCAACTGTAACGGTGGCGGTCTGCCCTGAATGCGATAATCCAATCAAACTGCGTTCAACCCTAATGCCGGGTCAGCTCGTCAAATGTGGACAGTGTGGCGAAATCCTGTCGCTTCTCACCCTCACGCCCCCAACTTTTACCTGGGCCTCTGAGGAATTTGATTTAGTTCAAAAACAAAAGAGAGATCTATCATGAAAGCACAGAAGAAACCGAACAGCCGAGTACGTGCAACTTGCCCTGACTGCGGCTCCTCTGTTACGCTGCAACGTCCCGAAGTGGATGACGAAGTGACTTGTCCTGAATGTGAGTCGAACCTGATCGTCGTTAAGCTCAACCCTATCAAACTCGACTGGGCGCAAGATGACGATGATGAATGGGATGACGACGATGACTATTGGGACGACGACGATGACGATGAGGACGATTGGGATGACGACGACGAGTAGATAGGGGCGTAAAAATTTAACTTACGCATTGTGCTCAGCTTTTCCCGCAATTCCCTCGCGCAACGCATAGAGCGCAGCTTGTGTGCGATTGGCGAGGTGTAGTTTGCCGAGAATGTTGCTGACGTGGGTGCGAACGGTGCGCTCGCTGACGACAAATTTCTCGGCAATCTCCTGATTAGTCAACCCTTGTGCGACCAGTCGTAGGATTTCTAATTCACGGCTGGTCAATGGATCATTGGTCGGGTCGGCAGGCTTGACCTTCGGTTCTTTACCCATCTCCTGAATGACGCGCAGGGCAACATCGGCCGATAATGCCCCGCGTCCCGCCGCCACATCCCGAATCGCGTTCAAAATCGCGTCGGGACTCGAATCTTTTAGCAAATACCCCTGCGCTCCCGCCTTGACCGCCGCAAACAGGTGGTCATCGTCCCCAAAACTGGTCACAACTAAAATTTTACTGTCGGGCGCAACGCGCTTGATTTCGGGGATCGCCTCTAGCCCGCCTTTGCGCGGCATCTGTAAATCGAGTAGCACGACATCGGGCTGTAGCTCGGCGATCTTTTGGACGGCCTCAACCCCATCGGCCGCCTCACCGATCAGCTGCATGTCGGGTTCGCTCATGATGAGGGCTTGCATTCCGGCGCGTACAATGGCGTGGTCGTCTGCTTGAAAGAGTCGGATCATGGGACGTGGCAAGTTGCAAATGGCAAGTTGCTGGGTAATGTTAGGGTGATGGTTGTGCCTTGATTTTCGGCCGATATGAGCACCAGTTCAGCATCCAATTTTTCGCTGCGCTCGTGCATCGAGGCAAGACCAAGTCCCCCGCTGTCACGTAAGGCGGTCGGGTCAAAACCGATCCCGTTATCGCTGATGGTAAGGGTAACGCCATCGCTGGATTGTTGCAACGTGATTTGGACGGTCGTCGCATGGGCATGTTTGAGCGCATTGTTCAACGCTTCTGAGGCGATAAAGTAGATCGCCTCTTCTATGTTGGGGGACAGCTCAATTTCATCGGCGCGTAGTGACGCCGTAATCCCTGCACGTGCCTCGACCGCATCGAGCCGCTGGCGTAACGCCCGCACCAAGCCAACTTCTGCCAAAATCGCTGGGCGCAAATTGTGCAGCAACAGACGCATCTCCTTGAGTGCCTGCTGTGCCGTCCCTTCGAGTTGGGTTGTAAAGTGCAGGGCATTGGCGAGATTGCCGTTTTGCAACTGTCGCTTGCTCGCACCAGCGAACAACATCAGACTGTAGAGCGATTGCGTCACCGCGTCGTGCAGCTCACGCGCCAGTCGGTTGCGCTCCTGCACAAGCAGCAGATGCTCATTTGCGGCCAGCACCTCGCGCTGGGCGACGACGCTGGCGACCTGATCGGCGACGGAGGAGAGTAGGGCGATGTCGTCTGCACCAAAGCTGCGCCGTCGCTCGCGAAAGACGCTCACCACCCCGATGACGCGCCCCTGCACCGTCATCGGCGCACCCGCATAGACGTTGACCTCGCTCTGGCGCAGCACGTCGGTTGTGCGCTGGTCGCTATTGACGTCTTTGAGGACAAGTTCATCGTCGTGGGTCGCTGTCCAGCCGGGCAGCCCAGAATCGGCCGATGTCACCTCAATCTGTTCGACAAGCTCCGCATCCAGACCAATATGCGCGTGCAGATGCAGTTGTTCACCCGTCTCATCGAGCAGTTGGATCGCGCCGCCACTGGCATGTGTTGCACTCATCACCTTTTCCAGACAGGCGTGCAGCACCGCATCGAGTGGCTGGTTCCATGCCTCTGTCGCCACCGCCATGATGTCATAAAGCGCAGTCAACTTGCGCGTGCGGTCGCTGACTCGTCGTTCGAGGAGCTGCTGGGCGAGATGCCGCTCCGTCACATCGTTGGCGATCAGGACAAAGCCACGCACCTCACCATCCACCATTTGCGGGGTCAGCGTTATGTCCCAAAACAACACATCATTCTGTACGACAATCGGCATCGCTTCCTGCTCGACGCGCTCTCCTTTCAGCACGCGCACGATCAGGGGGGCAAGCCCCGCATAGGATGACGGCAGAATCGCCGCCAGCGTCGTGTGCGTCGGAGCCTCCGCATAGTCGATATAGCGCGACCACGTGCGATTGCAGCGTTGCATTTGCTGGTCACGATCGAACAAGGCAATGCCGAGCGGCAGGTTATTTCCAAAAATAGTCAGTGTATCAGCGAGTTTGTCCATCATCTGTCGTGTGACACATTCTACCGCGCACCATCGCGCCAAACGTGCATAATGTGCAGCGCATTGGGGTCAGACATCAGCCAGTGGGCAAACGCATCGTGCGGCAGTTCGCGTCGCCACGTTTGATAGAGGTCGTTGGGTAGGTTGCGATAAAACAGGGCAAGCACATAGGGTTGGTCAGATTCGAGTGGCCAACTGTAGTAGACGGAGGTCAACACGCCGGGCATGGAGCCGTTTTTATAGCCGATCATCTGATAGAGTTCCCGATTCGATTCAAAGGCATCATACGGCCATTCGAGCGCGTCGCGTATTTGGCGATTGGAAGTTGGCGAGCCGATCTCACCACGCACGATGCGTGCCATCAGGCTGGCGTAACTGGCTGCCGTGCCGCGCGTTTCCAGCTCATCGACAAAGAGCGTTTGTGCGGCGATTGAAGGGGAACGCCGCTGCTGCCAATACTGTTCGGCCGAAACGCGATAGACGGGATCATTGAGATAGCGATCTGTGCGTGCCGCCACATCAAGCCCATAACGTTCCTCGTCGTTGGCTAACGTCTGAATGGTTGCGCTGCTGTCTGCCTCGCTGCCGTCGCCCATGATCAAAAATCGGCCGATAAATGAACACGGCGCACTTTGCCCTTCCATCCCTAAGTCGATGGCCGTCTGTTCGAGCAATTGCTGCCCCAACAGGTTGTGCAGATAGTCGGTGGCACTGTTTGAGCTATAGCGAATCATCATCGAGACGACATCGGCCAGAACTAGCGGCTGTGCTGCATAGGCGGCGAGTGCGCGCCGATGCGCGTTGAGGTCGGAACGAGGTAGATAGAACTGCTCTAAATCGCTCTCGTCCACAGGTTGTGCCGGATCGAGCGTGCCAGCGTCCACTTGGCTAGCATAGGCTGTTAGTTGGAGCAACTTGCTGACGGATGCGAGCGGCATCGGCCGATCTGCGTTGTGATAAAAGCCAACCCCCTCATACCCCAAGCGATAGACAGCCAGACTCACGTCATCGGGATGGCTAAAGAAGCGTTCGACCGCCGGTAAGGCATCCTCTGGAATGAGCGTCTCATCGAGATAAGGCATTTGCCAATCGGAAGCGGGCTCGGAAGCGGTTGGCAAAACGGCTGGTAACAAAACCCCGCACGGCTGCACGGAAACGGGCAGCGTAATTGGCGTGGCTGTGCTGGCGATGATGGGGGTCGTTGGGGTCGGAGTTGGTTGCGTCGTTGGCGTTGACGTTGGCGCAATGAGCGTTGCCGTGGGTGATTGGTGCGCAACTGTTGGCGGTAGCGCGGCGGTGATTGGTGCTGCTGTTGGCGTTGGCACGGCTGGCTGCGCACAAGCCACCATCAGCACAAGTAGCCAGAATGCCAAGAGAATCTGTTGAACACATTTCATTGGCGTGGACTATAGCGAACTTAGAAAAGTCAGTACATCTTTTGTTATGAGTTACGCAGTTAGGATTAGGAGCGCGACCAGCTTGGTCGCTTCTTTAACGAGCGACCAAGCTGGTCGCGCTCCCAGAGAAAAATATCATGACTGCCAACAACGCGCTTTTGAACATTCAAGAATTAATTGGGTATCGAAATCCTACGGTTAAAACCGAAGGCTGTGACACAAAGTGCGTTCAAACGCACTGGAAGACAACGCGCTTCAGCGTGTTTTGCGTGTCAGCCTATGGTTTTAACCATAGGTGTAAAGATTCCCCGATTAATAATTTAAAGTTCAAGAGCGCGTTTCGCGTATCAGCCTGCGGCTTTAGCCGTAGGATTCTTAGTCAACAGCAGTCACGCGCAAGGTGGCGCGATAATCGGCGGGCGCGATCGGTTGCTCCGAATGCTGTGCTGGTGCAAGGGCTTCGATTTGCAGCAGGTAGTCGCCAATTTGGTACGTTGCCCGCTCGTCCGTGCCATCGCTGCCACCGATGACGAGTGTGAAACTTTCGTTTGTGCCAGTCATAAATTCGACGGTCGCCTCACCCGCCCAAAAACATTCGACATCGACGGGGCAGCGTGAATCATTTGTAACGGCGGTCAGGGTGAGTGTGGTTGTGAGTAATTCGGCCGATTGTCCGACCCCCAACTCAAATGGTTGGTCAAGCTGAACGGTGACAGATTCAGATGTGGTTGCCATGACAGGATTGCCGAATGCCTCCGTTAACGTCTCTTCGATTGAACCGATGCGTGAGTCGGGATTCGGCCGATAGGTGATCAACGCATTCTCAAATAACCATGCGCTGGTGTCGCTTTCCACTTGCTGACTGGCCGCTTGCGCTGCGCTTGCATCGGCAAAAATGTGCGCTGTGAACTGCTGGTCAAAGTAGTCAAACATCCACGCCGCGCTATCGGCAAATTGGGATGCTGTCGCGTTGATCGCGTCAAAATACTGAACTTTGAGAATGACTGGTGCAAGGGCGGCGGGATCGGTGTGGCTGCCCGTCGGTTGCGCGCGTGTCATGATGAATCCCTGCCAATCGCTTGTGTAGAGTCGTGCAAACTGATCACCAGCCTCGATTTGCGTCAACGTGTCGAGCATGGCGACAATGCGCGCATCGCCACACGTCATGGCCGGCATCTCAAACGTCACGATCCCATATTCGACGCCGAGTTGATAGGGGATGCTGAACGTCTCACAGCCGTCGAATGCGGTGAGCGTCAGGCGATCGGCCAGTGGCTCTCTCGTCAACTCAATGTAAGGAGTTTCGCCTGTGGGGAAGCTAAATGTGCCATCTTGTGTCATGGCGGCTGCCCAATACCAGCGCGTTTCGGTCAAATTGGGGTTGATCGCTGCGCCACCGTCGCGCATCATTTGGGTTGCCAAGTGGTCGTATTCACCGCCAACGGGGGTCAGCGCGAAGGTGTAGTCGCCAGCGGACAGGTAGCTTTCGCCGACGTAATCGATTGGTTGAAAACTGTATGTTCTGTTGCCAACTGTGACAATGATATAGCCATAATGGTAGGCATACTCAAAAGTGAAATAGTCTGAATAGCCACGTGCTGGCACCGCGCCAATCTGCTGCACGTCTGCCCAGCCTAACTCAACGCTGTCAAAATCGAGATCGCTGTCATTATAGACGCGCACGCGCACCGCTTCTTGTTGCGGTTGTGCGCTTGACTGCCATGTCACAGCCGCGCCGATTGCCGTTTCCAACTTTTGTGATAGTTCTTGACTGGGACGCAGAAGATGGATCAAGACATTATCCACTTGCCAAAAGTATGGATTGCCATCGAGTGGCATTTGAACCAGCGTCCCATCGTCGCGGGTGTGGGTGAACAGATAGCCGTTGCGCCGTCGCCCAGCGAGTGCCGTCTCAACCTCTGCCGCACTGGCAAACGCATAGATATTCATCGGCTCACCATCTGCCGTCAATTCGACCCACGCTGTTCTTGCATCGCCAAATAAGCGGTCAAAAAAACTTTCCTCGTCATGGGAGTGGATATTCTCAATGGTAATATCGGCCGATTCCAATCGTTCAACCAACGCCAACGCCATCTCGTTTAGCTGCAAAGATGTCACCTCTGCTGATGGGGTGGGGGTTGGATTGTTATTCAGTTGTTCATCATTGATGGTACAACCAACTACGAATATAGATAGAATGAGCAGAAGTAAAATTTTTCGCATAGTCAAACCTCGTGTGATGATGTTACTCTGCTCATATAACGCGGCTTGCTATTGTTTTGTTCCAATTATTGCGTATTGCGTATTGACCGCTGGATACGCACCACGCAATACGCAATACGTTCCGTCAACCCATTCTATTTTTGAAGCTCTACGTCGCCGTCTTAAAACGGCAACTCTGTATTTGTGAGCGAACTATACCAGTCAGACAAAAAATGGATCGCCTGTTCAAATTGAATGGCGGGTAGCTCTCGGTAGCCTGAAATTTCGAAGCGACGATATAGCTCTCCCCAAACGCCACCGAACTCGTTGCGACCGCTGCGTTTGCCCAGCTCAATCGAGATCGCCTTGACTGCCTGTGAGATACGTGATGCTTGGGCGTTGTCGATCTGGCGGGATTGATCGCCCCCCCGTGCCTCAAGAATTTGCACACGCGAGTCGATCCCCGTGATGGTCGTTTCGGCCGATTCCAGACGCGACTCGATCAGCAGTTGTTGACGAGCCATCTGCGCCATCGCCATAATCATTTTGTACGCTTGGGCAGTCGGCGAATTGGTGTTTAGCAGCTCCTCCATATCGGGATCAAGCCGAGCCGTCACCTTATCTGCGAGAAAGGCTTCAGAAAGCACGTTGTAGCACTCTCGTTGATAGCGAATCAGCTTATCCCGAATTTCCTCCTTAACGCGACTCGCATTGATTCCAAACAGCCACCCATGCAGCATATTGAGCGGCAACGCCAATACATTTGGATTCCCGCCGCTGGAGTTCGCACGTGTAACACGTACAAACCTCATTTCATCACTGAGCACTGCATCGCGGTTGATGCGCTCACGTTGACCGTTCCAACTGACGCCAAGCAGATCACAAATCGGCCGAACGGGAACATAAACCGCCTCATCCTCCATTTTGACGGCCAAAATCACATCATCATAGAATGTGACTTCGCGCTCCTCGATTGGAATAAGCATACTGTCTGCCATTATTTTCTCCGCACCCAACTGTTCTACAACACTAACTCTACCATCGTGCGCAGCGTGTTCACGTCAAAACAGCCCATATTCAACGTGGTGATTTTGCTGCTCTTCCAGATTTCGAGTCGCTCGGCGATGCGCTCTCGTGAACCGATTAAGGCAACCTCATCGATCAACGCCTCTGGCACGGCCATCATCGCCTCACCTTGTCGGCCAGAGAGATATAAATCCTGAATCTTTTCTGCCGCCTCTGCAAATCCATAGCGGCTGGCGAGATCGTTGTAGAAATTTTTGCCTTTTGCACCCATGCCGCCGATATACAGCGCAAGCATCGGACGGAGCTGGTTGTAGCCCGCTTCGAGATTGTCGGTGACGATGCAATAAACGGTTGGGGCAACATCAAAGTTGTGATACCCCTTGTCGCCGTCCGCATTGGCAAATCCAGCTTCGACATGGGGCGCGTAGATTTCGTCGTAGCGTTCAGGTGAGAAGAAGATCGGCAGCCAACCATCGGCGATTTCGGCCGTCAACGTCACATTTTTGGGGCCGATCGAGGCTAAATAGATCGGAATATCAGGGCTTGCGGCCAGCGTACTCTTGAGCGGTTTCCCCAATCCCATCGACCCTTCGCCCGAATACGGAATTTGATACAGTTTGCCGTCAAAGGTCAGGCGTTCTTTGCGTTCAAAAATAGTGCGGACAATCTGCACATATTCGCGGCTGCGGGTAAGTGGACGCTTATAGCCTTGCCCATGCCATCCTTCGGCAACCTGTGGCCCAGACAGCCCCAGACCGAGTACCATGCGCCCGCCAGAAAGCTGATTGAGCGTCATCGCCGTCATCGCCGTGTTTGCGGGTGAGCGACCGGGCATCTGCATAATCGCCGTGCCGAGCTTGATCTTCTCCGTCTGTGCGCCAATCCATGCGAGCGGCGTCACCGCGTCAGAGCCATACGCCTCTGCCGTCCAGACAATATCGACACCGAGTCGATCAGCTTCCTTGACCAACTCCATGGGCAACTCAATTTTTCGTCCAGCGTATCCGAGCATCAATCCTAATCGCATAAAAGCACCTCTTTTGTGTTAATGGGCTGTATTGTAGAGCAAAGTGTAGCGACTCAGCCAGTCAGCGACTCAGCCATTCAGGATGGACAATAACGTGAACTAGGTTCTGTTGACATTTGGTGTAGGGGCGAGGCAAACGGTTTATGGTCTATTATTGGCGCGCTGTTTATGCCGTTTGTCTCGCCCTTTTGTGCGTAAATGTTCCTCAAGGGCGAGATAAACGGCATTGAATTGTGCGCTAGTTGGGGCCACGCGCCGTTTACCTAGCCCCTACGTCTGATTTTGTAACCTAGCTTGTCATTTTCCCCATTGATGACTAGAGTCGTTGGTAGGCGGCGACAAGCGTGGAGAGATCGGGGGCGGCGGCGTGGGCAGTCATATCATCTAATTTTGCGGCCAATGCTGTGGCCTCCCGCTGCGCGGGTTGCGTTGTTGCGGCATGTGCGAGGGCAAAGGTGATCGTTTGCGCGGCCAGCTTTTTATCGCCCAGTGCAAAGGCAAGATGGGCCATCTGCACAAGCACGTTGAGCAGCATGGGGAGCCAGTTGGTCGTGTGGGTGTGGTGCAGGGCGCGTTGCAACTCCGTTTTAGCGGTCGTGAGCTGCATGCGCTGGATTGCAATTCGGCCGATTCCCAACCGTGCCACCGCCTCCCCACGCTGATCGGCTTCTTCTAAACAGATGGCGAGCGCGTGCTGATAGAGCCGTTCTGCCTCCGCTAGCTGTGCGTTTTGCAGGTAGACATCAGCCAAATGGGAGGTGAGGAACGAGTCGAGCCACTGATTATTGATGCGCTCGTGGTTGATAGCAATGGCGCGTTCGAGATGGGCTTGTGCCGTGGCAATGTCGTCTTCCTGTCGGGCGATGTTGGCGAGATTTTGCAACGTGCGCGCCTCACCCATCGCATCCCCAGCCAGCTCACAGACCGTCAGATTTTCCGCAAAAACCGCCTTTGCCTCAGCCAGCTTGCCTTGTGCTTGATGCAGAACGGCGAGACCGTTGAGCGCAATGACCAAGCCGCGTGGCGTGCCGATTTCGCGCCAGATGTCGATACTTTGCTGAAATGCGGTTTCGGCCGATTCGACATCCCCCAACGCACTTTCCACATAACCCAAATGGGATAGACAGTGTGCCAAGGCTCTGCCATCCTCATAGCGTTGCGCCAAGCTAACCGTTTGGCGATAGATCGTCTGCGCCGTCGTCAACTCACCGCGATTGTAGGCAATCATCCCGCGATGCCCCATGATGGTCAGCAGCATATCGGCCGAATCTGTCTCCTCAAAATAACCAATCGCTTCGTCAAATGCCGCATTTGCCTCTGCGTAGTCGCCGACGCGCTCAAGGTGAAAGCCGTAGTATGTCAAAATTCGCCCGAGTACATGCTGATCGACGGGTTCGACTTGCCGCACCTGACGGAGAGCGGAGCCGAACAGCCCCACCGCTTGCAAGTAGCGGCTTTTGGTCTCGAAATGTTTGTGCAGGGCAAAGAGATATTGATCGATCAGCGGCCAATCGGCTTGTTGAACGGCGAACTGCCAGCCGTGTTCGAGATTGGCTTCGGCCGATTCTGTCACCTGCAACGCTGACAGTTGACGTGCATCTTTGAGCTGTTCGCCCAATTCGGCCGAAAGCTGCCCATAGTAGCGGCTGTGGCGCAGGCGCGTCGCGTCGGTCGTCGTGAGTTTGGTGGCGGCAAACTGGCGAATCGCGGGGTGCAAGGCGTGGCGATCTTCCCCTTGCACCTGCACCAACGCCTTGCGACGCAGGTTAGCGAGCCAATCCGCCTTTTGCGTGACCGCCGCCGCCGCTGCCTGTGTGAACCCAGCCTGAAAAACCGATAGTTGCGCCAGCAACGCCTGTTCATCGTCGTTGAGCAACACCCATGAGTACTCAAATGCCGCGCCTAAGCTGCGCTGGCGGTCGGGAATCCCATAGCTGCTCGTTTGGAGCGCGGCGAGATTTTCGCTGATAGCATGGGCGGTCTCTCTAACCGATTTGCCCGTCGCGGCCGCTAGTTCGATCCCCAGTGGCAAGCCTTGCAACAGCGCACATATTTTATCGACGGCTGAACGATTCTCTTGTGTAATGGCGAAATTCGGCCGATGTCGCTGCACGGTTGTGACAAATAGTTCAATCGCCTCATCTTCCCGCCGCAACCCGTCGAGCGGCAACACCCATTCGGCCGCTAAGTCGAGCTGGGTGCGTGAGGTGACGATCAATCTCAACAGGGGCAAGCGGCGCAGCAGGCGGTCGAGCTGCGGTTGCAACGCTGCGACTAAATGCTCGGCATTGTCAAGTACCAGCAGCAGCTCTTTTTCGCCCAAGAACGTGATTAACTGCTCGATGACGGGCTGCTCTTTGTCGAGCGGCAGCGCAAGCTGGTTGGCAATGCGCAACAACGCCCGTTCACCATTATAGGCCGTTGCCAGCGAGACAAAGTGAACGCCGTGCATAAAGTCAGCCTGCAAGAAGCTGGCCGCTTCTAGCGCAAGGCGCGTCTTGCCGATCCCGCCGACACCATGCAGGGTCAGCAGCCGACATGCAGGGTCATCCATGCGCTCTGCGATCTGTTGGAGTTCGTTTTTTCGGCCGATAAACGCCGTAAATTGGGCTGGCAGCTGGGAGGGCACACGTTCGCGCACGGCATGGATAAGCTGGGCAAGCCGCGCCGTTTCGGCCGCTGGGGAGACGCCTAGCTCTGTGTTCAAAATCTTGGCTAGTTCATGGTAGCGCACCAACGCCTCGTTCGTCTGCCCATTGCGTACCAGCAGTCGTAACAGCAGCCGCCATGCCCCCTCCATCAACGGATCGATTTTTACCAGTTCGCGGGCATGGGCAATCCCCGTTGCATACTCGCGCTGATAGAGTGCTGCACGCGCCGCCGCTTCATGCGCGATAAATGCCTGTTGGCGCAAACGCTCTCGCGTGATTGCAATCCACTCCTCTAGGCCATGACTGCCCGTGATAAACACCCCGTCGAGAAATGCCCCTTTGTATAGCTCTAAATTTTGGTCCGTCTCAAATGCCAATGCGTCAACCCACACATCGGCCGAAACCGCAATCGTCTTGCGTGTCGTGATGACGAACGGTTTTACTTCGGGGGGCATCTGCGCCAACATCGAACGCAAATTTGCCATCGTCTGCTTCTGTGTCCGATCATCCCACAACATGTTGGCAATCGCCTCACGCTCATGCACGCGCTGCGTCATCGCCAAATAGGTGAGCAGGAGTTCCGCCCGTCTTGCGGCAAAGGGCAACGGTTGCTCATTGCAGTAAATTTGCAGTCCGCCGAGGGTAGAGAAGGTCAACATAAGATGATGTCTATTTCGTTCGCATTGTCCACTTCCAATATCTTAACAGAGATGACGCGAATGAAGAACAAGAAGGGCTCTTTAGGGTAGTTAGTGGTTAGTGGTTAGAAAATGTGCTGATGCTTTTTCTTCACTAGCAACCAGCAACTATTTACGCTTACGGCGCACATTTTGATGAGGCACGCTATAAAAGGCAGCCCTGCATTTTCTTTGCTGAAATGCTGACAGGCTGAAATGCTGACCAGCCGCCATGCTGCTGTATTTGAATCTGGTGATAATCGAGATTGCTATCTTTTCCCTGTTTACCGACATGATTACATTATGTATTCATAACGTAACCAACCCCAAAATGGTTGGCCAATGGAAAAATTAAATGGTCACAAAAACGGTGCGCACGATTGCCGCTATCTTCATTATTGGTCTAATTGCATTATTGATTCTGTTTGGGGTATCACAGTCATT
Source organism: Anaerolineae bacterium (assembly GCA_030425205.1). Classification (GTDB taxonomy): domain Bacteria; phylum Chloroflexota; class Anaerolineae; order Promineifilales; family Promineifilaceae; genus CALECP01. The sequence continues at coordinate 151,107 of JAUIAP010000011.1, read as the reverse complement.
TCGCGACGCCTTGCCAGCAAGTATTGCACAACGGTTGCCCAACATGGAACCGCCAGCCGCGACTGCGCTGCCTGCCCCACGTGAAAATTCGGCCGAAACAAGCGGCGAACTGATCGCTATTCCCGGTGTAGACGAATCAACCGCAACGCCGCTACCGCCGACGGCAACCCCTGTCCCCCCCACCGCAACGCCAGCTCCCACCACGGCCGCCACGGCGACACCGACCCCCACCCACACACCCACGCCCATCCCGCCAACGGCGACCCCATTGCCCACCAGCTTAAAATTGGAAGGGTTGCAGAACATTCCGCAAACGTTCAACAATTGTGGCCCCGCGAACGTTTCGATTGTCCTCAACTATCATGGTGTTGAGATCGATCAGGAAGTGGTCGCCGCGACGCTCAAGCCCGATCCCAACGACCGCAATGTAAGCCCATGGCAAATTGCCGAGCTGATCGATGGGGGGCCAGCCTCACCAAATGGCATTGATGGATTGAACATCGTCGTCCTCAGCGGTGGCACAGAGGAGATGCTTAAAAACTTGATCGCCATCGGTCTGCCACCAGTCATTGAACGTGGCATCGACTTTAATGATGGCGAAGGTTGGTTTGGGCACTATCTGACCCTCTTTGGCTACAACGATGAGACGCGCATCTTTAACGCCATGGACACCTTTGCCCAGCCGTGGGCGCCCGATGGGGAACCGTTCACCTATGACGATGTTTTGGGATCGTGGAAAGATTTCAACTATACCTTTTTTGTCATCTATCCGACTGAGCGCGAACCAGAAGTGCTGGCGATTGTCGGTGAGCTAGATGAAATGGCGATGTGGGAAAAGAATGTCGCCCGTGCGCGGGAACAAGTTCAAGCCGATCCGTCCGATATGTTTGCCTGGTTTAATCTGGGCACGAATCTAACCGAATTGGGTAATTTGACGGGTGATATTGCCTACTATGAAGAAGGCGCGACGGCATTTGATGAGGCTCGCAACCACAATCTGCCCTATCGGATGCTTTGGTATCAACATCGGCCGTATTTGGCTTATTTTAGAATCGGCCGATTCCAAGATGTGATCGACCTCGCCAACGCCACCCTCGAAACAACTGGGGGACGCAACGTCGAAGAGACCTATCTCTGGCTTGGTCATGCCTACACCGCGCTCAATGATCCGCCAAATGCGGGAGACGCCTACCGCGAGGCACTCAAAATCAACAGCAACTTCTATCCCGCTCAAACCGCACTCGACTGGTTGACTCGCGATGGTGGTTGATTTTGTGCGCAAGTGAGTGACATGCTCCTTCGACACCAAACCCTCTAAAGCCGAAAAACTCCACCTATGGTGGAGTTTTTCGTTCCCACCCATGATGTTTGGAAGGGATCATGTGTGTGGTGGAAAACGGAATAGGCTTATGATCGAGGAGGGGAAGCGTATTCCTAAATCTAGTCGGCTTGTTCCAGATTGATGGGGTGGGTTCCTCTTAACCTCGTAGACCTAAATTTATTATTATACAATTTTAACGAAATGCAACTATCGCAACATTTGTTATCGGTAGCGGTACAAATGTGATGAGGAGTTTTTGAAAACAGCCGCTATTTTCACTTTGTTTTGGATCGATTTTGGATCGCTCTTCGTATACGCTGTAGATAATTAGCGATGACCTTTGCAAAATGGAGATTACCCATGAAACGTCTACTGATTATCCTCTTGATACTTTTAACACACATCGGCACAGTCACGGCCGAAGATGACCCACCCATTGCTGATAGCGAGGCCCCGATCCAGCAGCCGATCGACACGACCCAGGTCGAGCCGTCCACGGTCGATGCCAACACACCGTCGGCAACCTTCACCGTCTTGCGCACAGCCAATATTCAAGACGGCAATATAGGAGATGGTATCTGCGCGACGGGGCCGACCAACGCTGGTAGTTGCACCCTCTTCGCAGCCATCCAAGAAGCAAACTACACCTCCGCCCACGACACCATCAACTTCAACATTCCGGGCGCAGGGCCGCATATTTTCAACGTAGGCAGTGGTGACGATTTGGGGTTGCCAGAGATCACGCGCCCATTGACCATTAACGGCATCTCGCAATCGGGTGCAAACTGTCCCAATGTGCTGAATTCGGCCGATCTGCGTATCGTTCTTGACGGTGGCGGGGATCAGGCGCATGGATTACGTTTGGGAGAAGCGGCCGATAGCAGTCTAATCAAGGGGTTGGTGATCATCAACTTTGCCACCAGCGGCATCGAATTTAACGGTGCGGATAACGTGGACATCGAATGCAACCATATCGGCGTGGCGGCCAATGGTACGACGGCCGGCAGTAATGGGGATGGCATTCGCATCAATGATATTTCAAACAACAACACGATTGGCGGCACATCGTCGAACACACGCGCCGAACGCAATGTCATCTCTGGCAACAGCGGCACTGGCATCTTCAACCAAAATCTGAGCGATGGTACCAACATGCGTGGCAACTTCATTGGAACCAACGCGACTGGCTCGGCCGCTGTTCCCAATGGCACAGGCATTTGGACGCGCAGCCAAAACGCCGAAATCGGCGGTTCTCAGCCGTATCATGCCAACGTCATTTCTGGTAATAACGGTAATGGAATGCGCGTCGGCATTCACTCCGCAGATGTGCTGATCGACGGCAACAATATCGGCACCGATGCGTTTGGCCTCTTCGCATTGCCAAACGGAACGAATGGCATCACGCTCGACCCCAACGACTCTGGTGGTGGCGACCCCGCTCCCACTGCGATCACCATCGGTTTGCTCGCCCCCAATCGCATCGCCCACAACGGTCACAACGGGATCGTTGTTCTGCAAGATGACGATGAAGGAGGCGAAGTCAGCCAAGTCCAATGGCGAACCAATCGCCTCTACAGCAATGGGCAGATCGGCATCGACTTGGGCAACAACGGGATCACGGTTAACGATCTCAACGATGCGGATACGGGGCCAAACGGCTATCAAAATTGGCCAGTCCTACTTTCGGCCGAAAACTCTGGCCGTATTCGGGGCAACATCCAGATGCAGCTCGGCCCCGTGCAAAGCTACGCGCTTGATGTTTACCAAAGTAGTTCGTGCGACCCCAGCGGCAACGGTGAAGGTGCAGCCTATCTCGACACCATCTTCATCTCAGGGGGTGGGGGACACGCCAATTTTGATGAATTTATCGACCCTATGCCCTCGGCGGGCAACTACATCTCACTGATCGCCACCGACAGCAGTGGCAACAGTTCCGAATTTGGCACCTGTCGCGCTGTCGAGACGGCCACTTTCGTCGTCAACCAAGCCAACGGCGGTATCAACTCCGACGACATCAACCCCGGTGATGGTCGCTGTCTAACTAATAACAATGACTGCACCCTGCGTGCCGCGATCATGGAGGTCAACGCACTCGGCGGCGATGAGCCGTACAACATCTATTTTGATCTCGGTTTAACTGGATTAATCCATGTCAGTGACAGCACGGCCATCCCAACTATCACCGTCCCAGTTAACTTGGATGGGCTTGCTGACAATTCCGATACCAGTTGCCCTGCTAGCGCGGGGGCATTTGCGGTCTTGCGCGTCACTATTAGTGGCTTCAATTTGTCTGCCAACAAAGATACGATCACGCTCGGCACAGGCAGCGACGGCAGCACGATTCGCGGCATTGCCTTTGTGAACGCAAAGGACAGCGCGTTGCACATCACCAGTGATGACAATGTGGTGGCGTGCAGTTGGTTCGGCTTTGGGCAGATTTCAGCGTGGAATGGGCCGAACCAGCGTGGCATCGACATCGTTGGGGATGACAACACGATTGGCGGCATTGATCACGCCGACCGCAACGTAATCGCCAACAGCACGACGGAAGGTATCCGCATTATCTCGGGTGGCACAGGTAATGTGGTTAGCGGCAACTACATTGGCACGACCCAAGTAGGTTCGGCCGCCGCAGGCAATAACAACGGTATCCACATCTCGGGCGCAACTGACAACACCATCGGCGGCAAATTTACTGCCGTTCCCAACGTTATCAGCGGCAACACGACACACGGTATTTTGATCGACAACGCCGCCCATAACAACACGATTGCGGGCAATATCATTGGGCTAGATCGCACCGGTTCGGCCGATCTCGGCAACACCGTCAATGGCATCCGTCTTAATGCCGTCATCGGCACACAAATCGGTGGCGCGGTGATTGAGGAGCGCAACGTTATCTCTGGCAATAACAGTCATGGCATCTATCTGATCGACACTGAAGATACCGTCGTCGCTGGTAACTACATCGGATCAGATCTGAGCGGCACGTCAGCCATCGGCAACAGCTTGAGCGGTTTGCGTGATGATCGTGGAGACGGCAACACAATCGGCGGCGCGACAACGGCTGAAGGTAACGTGATCGGTGGTAACGTCCGCAACGGCATCTACCTGCTGGGCCACACGCTGTTCCCGACGGTGCAGAATAACCTGATCGGCTTAACGGCCGACAGCAGTAGTCGCGCCACTATCGGCAACGGCTTTTACGGCATTCACATCGACTCGGATGGGACTGCTTCGGCGACACAAACGACGCTTTCCAACAACACGATCGCTTTCAACGCATTCGATGGGGTGCGCGTCGATAGCGCGGCTATCTTTACCCACCTTTCCGCTAACGCGATTTTTGAGAATGGCTGGCTCGGTATCGATCTCGATGAAGATGGAGAAAATTCGCCTACGGTCGGTGTGACGATCACGGGGGCTGACGCAGATGCGGACAAAATAACGGCCGAAATTGATGCATTTAGCAACAATCAATATCGCGTCGATTACTTTGCCAGCGCAGATTGCGATCCATCTAATTATGGGGAAGGCCAGACGTATCTCGGTTCCGACACAATCACAACCAACGGCAGCGGTAGCGGTGATGGGGGCATCATTAGCACACAATTTGACGGCGGTGATGCAGTCACGGCGACATTGACGCGCCTCTCGCCAGCACCAGAGACATCAGAATTTTCGCAATGCTTCACCGCGACGGGGACGATCCCGACGGCAGTTACACTTAGTGGACAGCGGGCAGTGGGCGGCAAACAGTGGGCAGTAGTTGGCTTGATGGTGTTGTTGCTGGGTATGACGGCTGCTCTGCGAGAATGGCATCACTAGGGTATCATTTGGGCATCTTCACCTGTGATACGCCCAACTCGCTATCACATTAGGGAGCAACCATTTGATGCAACGTTATATCGAAATTGCAGCACTATTTTTTCGCTTGGGCTTAACCGCATTTGGGGGGCCGGCCGTGCATATCGGCATGATGGAAGATGAGTTTGTTGAACGGCGCGGCTGGTTGTCGCGCCAACATTCGTGTTGGCAATCCGCTACAAACTCAACGCCGCCTGGCTCGTGCTGGGCGGCGCAGTGGCAGGCTATCTTCTGCTGTCGAATGGTTAATCGGCCGATTCCAGCGCCTCATACAGCGGTGCAACAAATAGTGAAAATCCACCCGCCCGATTTTCTGCGTCGCGGATAAATGGGCAGGAGAAGGTGAGCGATTCGGCCGAACTTGCCACTACCCGATTGGTCACCGACTGCGTATACTCACATGCCAAATCGCCTAGCAGATCGCTATGCTCACAAACACGCGCCACAAGCTGTCCCTCAATCTCCACATCACTTAAGGCGAGCGTCACATCCTCACCCGGCGAACAGGTCGCCACATCCGCAGCGAGTTCAACATTCGTGAAGCCACAGTTACGCAGCGGGCCGACCAGATTTTCTGTGCATGGCTCCGTCACATAGCTGCCTGTGGGCGGCACAAAAAGCGTCAGCTCCGACTCGTTGTTGACATTCCAATCGGTAATAAACTCACATTGTGGCCGGTTGATCGACTCGCCCCCGCTTGTCAATGCGCCGCTCGGCTCCCAAAGCTGTTCCCCATTTTCATCCGTGACCAGCGTCCCCTCACAGATAAACTGGTCGCGGTTTGATGCGAACCCTAAGACAATTTCGCCCCCATCTTCTGGCAGCTCAAGATCGGTAATGTCAACCCACTGCGCGTCGAGTCCCGCAATATATTCATCGACCCAACCCGCCTGAATCCCCTGAAAGCTACAGGTGTACTCGTGGGTGAGCGGTGAGGTTTCATTGTTGCTGGCGCGATTGGTGCTTTGAACACAAAACGCCTGTTTGCCGCCCGTCAATTCCTCCTGACCGCTGATGTAAAAGTCGCCGTAGTTTGAGTAGTGGAAATGGCCGTGACAAGGGGCAAAGATAAAGACATTGTTGACATCATCGACTGCGTTCGCCTTGCCGATGTGAAGCGGCAGGGTGCTGGTGTTGTGCACGGTCGCATCAAACAGGAGCAGCCGTCGCCAGCCCAACCCGCCCGTCGCCCCTTCTTCAAAGGCGCAATCGGTGACGTTGAAGTAACGATAGATGATGCGGTTGTTGTTCATATCCTCTGTCAGCGTGACGAGGTCAGGACCGACCGTACTGGTAATGTCTCCGACGCGCACGCTGTCAGCCAGTGCTGCATCCCATGCGAGACGCTCAAACTGCATCGTCGCGGCGACTTCCCCAATCCGTCCAGAAATGGCTTGACGACAAGAGAGACCGGGTAGCGTGGTGCGATGACAGCCGCCCTCGGCACCATCGCTGTCGGCCGTGCAGGTGTAGTCGTAGAAGTGCCATGCGTTGATCGCATCATAGCTGTTGGGTGGAAAACCCGCCTCATTCAGACAGGCATTGTCGGTGCGTTGCAGCAAATGGTCGGGATCGGCTGGAAAGATAAATGGCTCTTCCCACTGATCGCCAATTTCCGCAAGCTCAGGCTCTGACTCGGCAATCGAGGTGGCATCGGTCAACAGCGTGCTGCGAAAGGTATAGGCGTGCATGACGAGATCGTGTCCATCAACCGTTTGGCGCGAGGGGCCCGCCGCATCCAGCTCAAATGTCCACAACTCCTGTGGTGGCAGCGGAAGTTGCCCTTTGCCATCGGCGTAGAAGTTGCGGAAGTTAAGCCGCAGACGTGCAAGCCGCACTTGTCGCAATGCGCGGGCTTCCCACTCCTCAGACGAGGCATTGAGCCAATCTTCCGTGATCTGCTCCTGCACCTCAGCCGATAATCCGTCGAGCAGAATCCCCACATTGCCTTCCAGCATTAGGCTGATCAATGCGCCATCCTGCTCATTCGTTTCGGCCGATTCTGTCGTCGCAGTCGGCTCATCCGTCACGCTCGTGGGGGCGGCCGTTGCCGTTGCCACGCTCGTTGCCGTTGAAACGACGGCGGGCGGGGGATCGGTTGGGGCAGCCGTGTTGGTTGGGACGGCGGTGTTGGTCGGCTCGGCCGAAATTGTCGGTGTTGCCTGCTCGCCACAGCCAATAGACAGCAACAGCAATGCAAAGAGAAGAACGTGAAAGCGTTTCGTAGGAAGTTTCATAAGGGTGGGTTAGAGGACGAAGTTGAAAACGGCCGATTTGCCGTCTGTATCCGTATTGACATCCATGACGAGCGCCTGATCGAAAATACCATCGCGGGCGTTGTCTGGTTCATCTGGAAAGTAGAGCTGTGTGGTCAAAAGCTTGGTGTCTGGCCCTTGTGCCAGCACATGGATATGGCGCGTGCGACCGGGATAGAGGCCGGGCACAATCGTTTCTAGCCGAAAATTACCTTCAGCATCGGTCAGCTGATGGCCGCGTAACCGATAGCCATCATTATCATAGTTGCCAGCATCATCCGCGTGCCAGAAATCGAGCACAGCACCTGCAATCGGCCGACAATCTGTGGTCAGAACCTTGCCTGTCACAATCAGGTTTGTGCCAGTGATGCCCGCTTCGCGCAGGCTGGTGCGCTGTGGCGTGTCGGGTGTGTAAAATGGCCCTGCCGTTTGCGCGGGCGTCTCGTCGCCATCATCGCAGTGGGGTGTCGGCTCCAACTGCACCCCAACAGCGTTATCTGCCGTCATCGGTGTTGGCGATTCCTCACTACCCTCTGATCCACAGGCAGCTAGAATCAACCCTGCACCAGAGGCTAATCCCAATCGCATAAACTCACGTCGTGTTAGATGGTTCATTTTTAGAATCCTTTTCTGTATTGTAGGGATTCTAGTGGAATAATGTTAAGCAATCACCCAGCGTTCCTAAACGGAGGATTAGTCTATATTCGCCAAGATATCTATGGGTTGCAATTGTTATGAGCGTGCTATGCGTGGGCAGACATGATAAAGGGGGTTCTTTGCAGTAGGTGACGCTGGATTGTGCCGTTGATCTGTGTCCAACGAATCTGTGCGATATGGCCGTGCTGGATTTCCAATCCTTCCAACACGTTTGGTTGCAAACATGAGCCAGTATTAAAAACATTGCCTTGCGCAAAACGGGGCTGGTGGGTGTGACCGCAGATCAGCCATATATCGCGGTGCGCGGTCGCCCAGCGCGTGATGCGTGCCTCAAGTGTGCTGATACGATCTTCGTATTTTGCTTCGATTGCATGGGTGAGGTCGCGCAGCCAGCGGCGCATTCGATTGTTGGTTTCGGCCGATTGCAACGCAAGCTGCTGGAATGGCTTGGCGATATTGCGAAACAACATGCGCGAGAGATAAACTGACTGCCAGTCGGCCTGATGGCCGTGCGTGACGAAAAGCTCGCGATTGCTGGCGGTGTGTTGCAAGCGCAGACCATGGTGCAGCGGAAGTCCGAGTTTTTGCCGCGCCACCCGTCGGTCACGGCCAATATCATGATTGCCAACAATGAGATGCAGGCGATCTGAATCGCGCAGACGGCGCAAACGCGCAAAGACAGGAGCGTGTGCATGCAAAATATCGCTAAAGCGGTCTACTTGCCACATCTCATCCCCATCCCCAACTTCGATATAAGTGAAGGCGCGCGCGTCATAGTAGTCGAGCGCATGGGTGAAAAGTGACTGGTTGAGAGCAAAGCGATCCAGCAGACCGCCATCACCACGATGACAGTCGCTAAAAAGAATCAGCGGCTTGCTGTCGTCAATTGCCATAGTCGGGGCGGATTGCAGAGTGCGCTCAAAGCGGTGGTGAATGAGCGCAGCCGCCGTTGCTGCAAAAAAATGGGGCGGCTGATTTAGCCGCCCCATGAGCATTCTAGCGTCGGTACGTAAAATTGCGTCTCTCAACGTTTCTCCAAAAAAAGAATGTTGTCGTTGTCCTCTTCTTGGCTGGACAGATCGTCAATCGGCAATCCAGAGCCAGCCCCCCACAAATTGTGTGGTGGTCGTGTGTATACGATCATGTCATAATCGTAACGGTTCAGGTTGAAGGATAGGTCAATAGAGTGTAATCGTTTGTTTAACGAGGTCTTAGCAGATGATTAATCTGTTTTATCATCTGCCGCCTTCTGAATGCCACCAGCCCCTTTTTCTCTCTACGTTCGACTCGCTACGCTTAATCGTCGCGCTGGATAATTCAGTCACAATTGTCAACAGTTTTGTAACAAAGAATAGCTCAATTGGTCAAAATAGAGACAAATATCCTTCTATACTCCTAGTAGAGATTTTCCAATGTACATCGTATTGTCACAATACTATGTACAAAAATGATCCAAATAGAAGCACATTCACCAAGTTGAGAGAAATCCCATGTATAGAATTACAGACACAAAAACCTACGAACAATCGGCCGAAAACCTCCAGAAGGCCGCCCTCGCCGCCGTTGCCGCCCTTGAAGGCAAGATCGCCAAGCAGAATGGAGATACCACAATTGTCAAATTTCATAAAACGATTTTGGGCAAAGTGCTGGGTGATCGCTCCCATTTTGAATTGACAATTCAGCCCAACGGGACAGGCTCCCAGCTCGACGTGTTGGCCTATCCGCTCAATGCCGTTGGTCAGGAACTCAAATTCGGCGTGCGCAAAGGTGTCACACAAACCATCCTCTCGTGGCTACATGCACACATTGATCACCAACTGTCCAAGCAAGCCGCATAGGTGTGATCCAGCCAGTTAGGTGCGATCAATCACAATTGTCAAAACTTTATGACAAAAATTTGTGACAATTGCACAACTTTCTTGCCTAAACGGGCTATATAATCATAGAAGCATAAGAGAAGAGAGAAGGATGAGTCATTCCATGCACTCCTCCTACAAGTAAAGAAAAATGAGTTCGCTAACGACACGCCAACGTGATCTATTGGGCTTGCTGATGGACGCTGATACCGCATTGGTAACGGCCGATATTGCAAGACAGCTCCAACTTACCCCACGTCAGGTTAACTATAGCCTGAAGGGGATGGGCCCGTGGTTGCAACAGCACAACGTCCAATTGGATGTAAAGCCCGGCGTTGGCATTCGTCTTGCACTCTCTTCAGACCAACAGCAAAAACTCTATCGCACGCTCAATAAGAAGGACAGCTATCAGCTTGTTCTCAACGCCAACCAGCGTCAGCAACTGCTCGCCTACTATTTACTGCTTGCGGATGAGCCATTGATTCTTTATCAACTCCAGCAGTTGGCGCAGGTTTCGCGCACGACGATTTTGAAAGATCTCGACAGCGTGACCGAATGGGTCACACAGTTTGATCTTGAGTTGCAGCGGCGGCCGAATTACGGCATCGAATTTAGAGGAAGCGAGCTACAGCGGCGGCAGGCACTTTGTGCGCTGTTGTGGGGCAGTTATAGCGACGAGGGTCTATGGGAAATGACCCATACAGACGGACTTGTTTTTAATCTTGCGGTTGATGCCCATTTACTGCCACTTTTACAAAAGACACGTGAGATGATCCGCGACACGAAGGTGCGACCCGCCATTAAACAGGTTGCACACGCTGAAGCTGATTTAGGCGGGCGATTTAGCGATGTGGCGGTGCTGCATCTCGCGCTCGTGATTGCGGTGCAGGCACAACGTATTCGCGCCGGTCACTATCTCGAAACGCCCCCCGTCAAAATGCAGTCGCTGCGTGACCATCCTATTTGGCAGACGGCAAAGCTGGTGATGGAAATTCGACCGGCGGGGAAGCTTAATGACGATGAGATCACGTTTTTGGCGGCACATCTATTGACAAGTGTTCGCAACACGCGCTGGCCGGCCGATTTTGAAGATGAAGGAGAGTCGTTGGCATTAATCGGCCGATTAACGCACACCATCAGCACCGCCTATCAACTGCCCGACCTCGTGCATGATTCAACGCTGCGTGATGGGCTGCTGACCCATGTGATTCCCGCCTGTTTGCGACAGGAGCTTGGCCTCTGGTCACCACCGCAAACGAGTAATCGACTGTCTGAAAAATATGAATTTGAACATGAGCTAGCCGAAAGGTTAGCCGAGATGATTGCACGGGAGCGTGATACGGTGCTGCCGCCGCATGAAGTCAACAACATAGCACTGCTCATTCGGGCGGCATACATTCGTGAACGTCCCAACCGTCTTCAGCGCGTCCTTGTCATCTGCCATAGCGGCATGGCAACGGCCCAACTGCTGACGGCACGCCTGACGGCGCGATTCCCCCGCTTGAGCAATATCGATGTGATGTCCCTGCGCGAGTTGAATGAGGTGCGGCTATATTCGGCCGATCTTATCATCACCACCATTCCGCTCGGCAGCACAATCACAAATAATCACCAAGTTATCCAAGTCCACCCGCTGTTACTGCCCGAAGATGTCGAGGCCATCACACGCTGGTTGGATTAAAAACAGTAGCTAGCAGCTAGTAGCTAGTGGTTAGTAGGATGCAAACTTCTTACTAGCACAACTAGCCACCAGCAATTAGCACCAATAAGAATTCGGGGAATTCCGAAATTAGAATGGAGAAGCGAAATGAGAGAACGTATACAAGCATTCGGTGGTTTTATGGCAGGTATGGTGATTCCAAACATCGGCGCGTTTATCGCGTGGGGTTTGATCACGGCGTTGTTTATTGAGACAGGCTGGATTCCCAGCGCACGATTTGCCGCGCTTGTCGGTCCTATGATTCTTTACCTGTTGCCAGTTTTGATCGGTTATACAGGTGGTAAGATGATTCACGGCCATCGCGGCGGCGTACTGGGTGCGGTTGCGACGATGGGTGTCATTGTCGGTGGAGGCTTTTATCGTCTCACCGAAGTTGCAGAGATCGTTGATGGTGCTGCAGTCCTTGTCGAAAAGGATGTTTTTAATCAGATACCGATGTTCCTTGGTGCGATGGTCATGGGGCCGATTGCTGGTTGGATCATGATGAAAGTTGACGAAGCACTCGAAGACGTTATCCCTGTTGGCTTTGAGATGCTGGTCAACAACTTCTCGCTTGGCATAATCGGCACAATTTTGGCAATGATTGGTGTCGTGATCGTTGGCCCCATTGTTACAGGTATCAGCACCGTTGCGGGTGGTGTTGTTGATACGCTGGTTAGCGTGCGCTTGCTTCCACTGGCAGCAATTATTATTGAGCCTGCGAAGGTGTTGTTCCTCAACAATGCCCTCAATCATGGTGTTTTAACACCACTTGGCGCGGCTGCGGCTGAAGAGACGGGTCGTGCGATTCACTTTCTGCTCGAAACAAATCCGGGTCCCGGCTTGGGTCTGTTGATTGCCTACTATGTTGCTGGCAAGGGCTTGTTGAAGAACTCGGCTCCCGGCGCCATGATCATCCACTTCTTTGGTGGCATCCACGAAATCTATTTCCCCTACGTCTTAGCACACCCCATCATGATTCTGTCTACGATTGCGGGCGGTATGGCAGCAGATCTCTGGTTTGTCATCTCAGGCGCGGGACTCGCTGCGTCGCCCTCGCCCGGCTCTATCTTCGCCTATTTCGCCGTCACCCCACCCGGTCAGCACTTCCAAGTGTTTACGGGTGTCTTAATCGGCATCATCGTGGCGGCGGTCGTCGGTATGGCAATTTTGCGGGTGCGTCCCGTTGCAGTGGAAGAAGAGGAAGAAGAGTACAGCGACTCAAAAGCTGGTGTTCCCGGCTTAGCTTAAGCAAGAAGATTATTACCCGCGCCTAGCCTCTCGACTGTGAGAGGTTAGGAGACGGGTCGCATACAAACAAAAGGAAAAACAATGGCTGAATCAATTGCAGCAAAAGATGTTCAAACAATCATTCTCGCCTGTGAAGCTGGGATGGGATCAAGTCTGATGGTCGTTAGTCAGATTAAGAAGAAACTCAAAAAGGCCAAGGTGAGCGGGGTCAAGGTGATGCATAAACCAGCCCGTGCCGTCCCGGCCGATACGAAATTAGTGCTTGTCCATAAAGGATTATCAAAAGTAATCAAAGAACGTGTCCCGAATGCGGTTGTTGTTCCATTCAACATGTTTATGAACGACCCTGTATTCGACCAGATCGTCGACGCGTTTGTCAACGATGGTGAAATTACAGGAATGTGAGGGAAACGATGACAATTTTAGCGATGGAGCGAATTCGGGTTCAGGCGACTGCGCTGAACAAAGAAGACGCAATCCGACAGGCAGGTGAACTGCTTGTCAGCACAGGCTGCACAAAACCAGCCTATGTTGCAGGAATGCTGGAACGAGAAGCAACGATGTCCACCTACTTGGGGAACGGGGTTGCCATTCCACACGGCATGTATGAAAACCATTCAGACGTGCTCCAGACGGGGTTGGCAATCGTTCAATTCCCCGACGGTATCGTGTGGGATGAGGAAGATGAGGATGAGTTGGCATATCTGGTGATTGGGATTGCCGCGATTGGCGATGGTCACATGAACATTTTGTCGAATTTGGCGGAAATCATCGAAGATGAAGATGTCGCCGAACAGATGGCAAAGACAAGCGACGCACAGTTTATTTTTGACCAATTGAGTCGAGAGCCAGCCGAAGCGTAGATAGAGTGCGACCAAACGGTCGCCTCTCCATTTGCACCCAAGAAGGAGAAGTCGTGAAACAACTTGATCTTACCATTCCGAATGCAACCGGACTTCATGCACGGCCAGCAAAAGCGTTGGTTAAGTTGGCAAAGAAGTTCAAGTCAAGCGTAAAAATTGAACATGGCAGCAAGGTCGTCAACGCCAAGAGTATGATTTCGGTCTTGACGCTCGGTGTGAAACATGAAGGTCTGATTCGGGTATTGATTGATGGGGAAGATGAGCAGGACGCGGCGACGGCGATCGAAGAGGCGGTGCGAACGGGATTGGGTGAGCCGTTGGATCATGCGCCCGCCGCATCAGAAAATGGCAAGCCAAAGCCAGAGGAAGCCAAAACGAAACCAGCTCCTGCCAAACCTGTGAATGCCAATGTGATTCAGGGGATCGCCGCCTCTCAGGGAATTGCGATTGGGCCGATTTTCAAATTAGAGCGCGGTGATTTGGTGGTGGATGCAGAATTTGAGAGTATTTCGGCCGAAAAAGCCAAACTGCAAGCCGCCCTCACCTCAGCACGTGCCGACCTCAAAAAGCTAGCCAAAAAGACAACAGAAACGGTCGGAGCAGAGGAAGCGGGCATTTTTGAAGCCCATCTTGAGCTATTGGAAGACCCCGATATTCTCGACGCGGTACAAGAGAAGATCGCATGTGAACAAGCGGCCGCAATGGCGTGGAAACGGGTCGTGATGGCGCGGGCCGAGATGTTGTCAAAGGTGGACGATCCGATTTTGGCTGGTCGTTCGGCCGATATGCGCGACGTGGGTGAGCGTGTTTTAGCTGTGTTGACAGGACAAAAGAGCGGCGCCGATGCGCTCCCCGACGTACCGATTATCATCATTGCCGATGATTTATCGCCATCTGACACCGTCTCGCTCGATAAATCCCGTGTGCTGGGATTTTGCACAGCCAGCGGTGGGCCAAACGCGCACTCCGCGATTTTGGCACGTGCGTTGGGCTTGCCCGCCATCGTTGGGGCGGGTGACGGTGTGCTTGAATTGGAGAACGGCACAGCGGTGGTGCTGGATGGGGGAAGCGGCGAATTGACGTTGCGCCCATCGGCCGAAAAGATCGCCCAAGCACAGGCACAACAGGCCGATTTAGAAGCGGCACAAGAGGCGGCGCAAGCAGCTGCGGCCGATGCTGCCATCACGATTGACGGGACACGCATCGAAGTGGTCGCTAATGTGGGTGGGGTCGCCGATGCAGAATTGGCGTATGAGTCAGGCGCGGAAGGGGTCGGTCTGTTGCGAACCGAATTTTTATTTATGGGGCGCGATGAAGCCCCCAGCGAAGATGAGCAGTTCACCGTCTATCGCGATGTCGTGACAGCCCTGCATTTGCAACCTGTGATTGTGCGGACGCTCGATGTTGGTGGCGACAAGCCGCTGGCCTACATTGATGTACCAGAAGAGGACAATCCATTTTTGGGAGAGCGCGGGATTCGTCTCTGTTTGAATCGCCCTGAACTCCTCAAAGAGCAACTGCGCGCCATCATTCGCGCCGCGAAATTTGGCAAAGTTCGCATCATGTTCCCGATGGTTTCAGATGTCAGCGAACTGATACGCGCCAAACAGATGGTGGCTGAAGTTTGCACAGCATTGTCCGCTCCGATGGTCGATGTTGGCATCATGATCGAGGTTCCGTCGGCCGCATTGATGGCTGACGTGCTCGCCGAACATGTCGATTTCTTCTCGATTGGCACAAACGATTTGACGCAATACACACTGGCAATCGACCGGATGCACCCGATTATGGCAAAACAAGCTGACGGTCTGCACCCCGCTGTTTTACGCCTGATCGCCAAGACGGTTGAGGGCGCACATGCGGCTGGCAAATGGGTCGGCGTGTGTGGTGAGTTGGGTTCGGATAAACAAGCTGTGCCAATTTTGATCGGGCTAGGTGTCGATGAATTGAGCGTTTCGGCCCCCGCCGTTCCAGCAGTCAAGGCGCAAATTCGCGGACTCAAGCTGACCGATGCAGAGGAGCTTGCAAAGCGTGCGCTGGCGTGTGCGACATCACAAGATGTGCGCGATTTGACCTAATTACAATAACTATGATTAACCTGTAGCGTCGGGATTTAGGCCAGCTTCGGACGCATGCCGCGACGTTACGGGTGTTTCAAATTCAACATGACAACAAAAATCGAACAATACAGAGCGGCGCAAACCCGTGTGCCAGAGAAAACGCTGGCTTGGAATATGTATGGGGTGGGGGTTGAGAATATCGGCCGAAATAACGCCCCAGAAAGTTTCCCAGTTCCAAAACCCAATGCCGACCAGATGCTTGTGCGTGTCGATAGCGTCGGCATGTGCTTTTCTGATGTCAAATTGATCAAGCAGGGCGGCAGCCATCCCAAACTCTACAACCGCGATCTGGCGGTCGAGCCGGGACGATTGGGGCATGAAGTCGCTGTGACGGTCATCGAAGTCGGCGAAAATCTGAAAGACCAATATCAAGCGGGGCAGCGTCTCGCCGTGCAGCCTGATATCTACCAAAACGGTAAATCGACCGCCTACGGTTACACTATTCCGGGTGGATTGGTGCAGTATCATCTGATGGGTGAAGAGATGTTGGTGACGGATGCGGGGGCGTGTTTGCTGCCGCTTGAAGGTGAGCCCGGCTATGCGGAATCCTCCTTGCTTGAACCGTGGGGCTGCGTGATGGCATCGTACACACAGCGGCGGCGGTTGACCCCAAAAGAGGGCGGCACGATGTGGATTACGGGCGGCGCAGATAGCGAACGCGAGTACGACTTTTCACAATACCTCGATGCGCCAGCGACGATTATTTTGAGTGGTGTCTCTGAGCAGGTCAAAGCACTCGTTAAAGCAAAAGCTAGTGGCGAAGTGGTCGAGCGGGATGACGTTTCGGAGCAGGTCGATGATATTGTGCTGATCGAGGAAACATCGGCCGAAAAAGTCGGCAACATCGCCAAACAGATCGCCCGACGTGGCACGCTCAATTTGGTGGGAACGGAGCCGCTGGATGGGTTGGTTTCGGCCGATGTGGGCCGCCTCCACTACGACTACACCGCCTATGTTGGCACAAATGGCACAGATATTGCCGCCAGCTATGGCGAAGCACGTAACCGCTGTGAACTGCACCCCAACGGCACGGCCGTTTTCATCGGCGCAGGTGGCCCAATGGGGCAGATGCACGTCCAGCGTGCGATTGAGCTTCCCAACGGCCCCAAGCAGATTATTGCGACTGAAATTAACGACAATCGGCTTGAAACGATTGCCGAACGCTTTGCACCGCTCGCCAAGAAAAACGGGCGCACGCTGTTAACATTTAATCCGCAAAGCTCAGACGAAAGTCTCTATGACTTCGTGATGGCCGCGACAGACGGAATCGGCGCAGATGATGTCGTTGTCAGCGTCCCCGTTGCGCCCCTGATGGCAGAGTCGGACACCATAATGAACGAAAACGGCATGTTGGTGTTGTTTGCGGGCGTGCCAAACGGGACGATGGCGCCGCTCAATCTGAGCAACACCTATTTGCACAACGCCCAGTATACGGGAACAAGTGGCTTGACGATTGACGACCAGCGCGACGTGATGTCTCGCATGTTGGCGGGGACACTTTCGCCGAGCCGTTCGGTTGCAGCCATCGGTGGCATGAATGCTGCTCAAGATGGTGTGGTCGCCATGATGGACGGACGCTATCCGGGTAAAATCGTCATCTTCCCACAAATCGAAGATCTACCGCTGATGGGACTCTATGAGCTGCATGAAAAATTGCCCGCCGTCGCGCAACACTTAGGTGAAAATGATGCGTGGACAGACGAGGCGGAAGCGGCGTTGATTGAGATGTATTGGGAGAATAGTGGTGAGTGATGAGTGGATATGTTCCACCTAATCACTAATACAGTGTGAAGTAACTTTATGCGTATTGTCATTCCCGCGAAGGCGGGAATCCATTCTTTTCTAAGACTCGATTCCTACCTTCGTAGGCATGACAGAACTTGCGTTACGATGCACTAACCACGTCAAATTATGATCTACACAGTTACACTAAATCCCGCCGTTGACCGCGAGTTAACCGTTCCTGCCATTGAGTTCGATACGGTATTACGAGCGACCGAACAGCGTGTCGATTGCGGGGGCAAGGGGTTCAACGTTTCGCGCATGGTGGCGCAATTGGGTGGAGAGAACGTTGCGCTGGGATTTGCGGGGGGGCGCAGTGGGGAGATGCTGCGCGATATGCTGCATGAGCGCGGGATTGCGACCGATTTTGTGTGGGTCGATGGGGAGACGCGCACCAATGTGAGCATCGTCACGGCTGGCAAGCATATTAAGGTCAATGAGAGCGGCGCGGCGGTTTCGGCCGAAAAACAGCAGCTTCTCATCGACACCATTCAGAAACATGCCAAACGGGATGATTGGTGGGTGCTGGCGGGGAGTTTGCCGCCGGGTGTTTCGGCCGATTTCTATGCCCAGCTGATCTCCATTCTCAAAACAGCAGGCGCAAACGTCATTCTCGATGCAAGCGGCGAGGCGTTGCGACTCGGCGTGGCAGCCGCGCCCAATCTCATCAAGCCAAACGAGCATGAGGCTTCTGATCTCACGGGGGAAAGCGATCCCAAAGCTGCGGCGCAAGCCATCATGCAAATGGGGGTCGCCAACGTAATTATCTCGCTGGGCGCGGATGGCATTTTGCTGGTGCAAGATGATGCGATCACGCACATTCAGCCGCCGCCGATTGAGGAAGCCAACCCCATTGGTGCGGGTGATGCCCTCGTTGGTGGTGTCGTTTGGGCATTAGATAGCGGCCTCTCGCTTGCCGATGCTGCATACTGGGGCATCGCCTGCGGCACAGTGGCCGCAACGTTACCCGGCACCGCATTTGGCAATCGTGCACAAGTTGAAGAAGTTGTCGGGCAGTTACAACGAGACAGTCGATGAAGAAAAAACGCGACCCGCAATCACACCTGCGGCAATACATTCTGACTGGGGCAGCCTTGGGGCTATACTTTGGCTGGTTCTTTCGCCCACTGCGCGAGCCGAGCCTGTGGACGATCGTTGGCCTCGCCCTGACGGTGACGATTGTGATGACGTTGTTGCGCGTGCGGCGCGGTGAACGAGAGGAGTTGCTGCAATATGCGGGTGGCACATTTGTGCGCTATGCGGTGGGGATTGCCATTCTAGAATTGCGCCACCCCGTTTTCGATTGGGGAGGGCGAATTGCCGTGACGGTGATGACGACGGCGTGTGGTGCGCTGTTTGGCTATTGGATGGCGCGGAAAGAGTAAACGTTGTAAAGCGTCGTTCACGAAGCTAGAACGAGCTCAGGAATTTCAATCGCCGAATCGACCGCACGCAACAGCAGTTGATAGCGTCCCACAGCGATCTGCTCAACGGCAAAGCTGCCACTTTCATCGATAGGAACGCTGGCGACGAGCTGATCGTTTTGCCAGAAATCGGCCGAAATCGCCGCAACCCCCGCGACAAACCCAACCAGCGCAACTCCCTCCGTCAACCGCTCAACTGTAAGCGCAATCTGCACATCATCGACCAAATAGATCGCTGGCTCTGGCGCAGACCCGCGCAGCTGCAAGGCTGGCTGCGGCGCACGCAAACTATCCAGCAGTTGTGCAACGCGCACACGCCACGCCACCCCACTTTTTGTCGGTCGCTCAGCTGGTTGCGCTGCCCTCATAAATCGCTGTGTCAACGCCAAATCGCGTCCACAATAGGGGCAGTTTGCCAAGTGAGCCAAAATCGTCTCGCTTTCATGCGCTGGCAGCAACTCCGTTTGGAACTCTCCAAGCTGTAGCCCATCGGGACAGGTTGCGCGAAAAAAGAGTGCGGCTAGCGCGGATTCTAACTGGTGTTCGTCGTTCATCTCTTCAATAATAGTGGCTCGTTGCTAGTCTCTCGCTAGTAAAAAGCTCGGCATTGGAATCATTTAGCCAAAGAACGCTTGGGTTCTCATCATTCCGCCAAACTGCGCCGCAATCTTTTGAGTAAATTTTCCTTGACACGATAGACTTGTTTGACATTATCGAACAGATCGGGGTGGCGCTGTGCGATGTCGGCCGCGGCCATATCATACAAGAACGCCTCCTCCATCACGATGCGTTCTTGGTCGTTTTTGGCTTGTGAAACCACCTGTTGCCAGAGTGATTGCCGCGCCGACCTGTCAGAAATAGCCTTTTCAAGATTAAATTGTGAGGGTAGAAAATGGGAAACCTGGTCGAGCGGCTGAGCCTTCCCCGCACGCTGTTGGGAACGCGCATGGTCGATCAGCGCACCACCGACACACAGTTTGAGATATTGCAAAACGGCTCCCAATGTCGCAAACTTTTCGCTAAATTTGGTGGGTGTGACCGCTTGCCAAAAGCGTTCAAAGGCGAGGGTGAGAAAATAATCGGCCGATTCCCCACTGGTCGCAAACGCAGGGTGATCGTAAATCCATTTCATCACCAGCCGCTCGTACTGCTCAAACAGCAGCGTCCATGCCGCATCAATTCGTTCGACAATCGCCCGCCGAAACAGTTCAAAACAGTAGCGTGAATCAGATTCTTGTTGAGTGCGATACCGTTCGCTTTCATCCGCACAGCGTTCGGCAACGGTGGATAATGCAAGTTCGCCTACCATTGATATGAGTTTATCACAGGTGGGTAGGAGTTGGGATTACGCAGATTGTCACCGATTGCAGAAAAATCCGCGTCAATCTGCGACTACATTGGATTAAGCCGCCATCTCATACCGATCTTTCAGAGCATGAACGCGCCCCCAAATCGCCTGATAGCGCGTTGGGTTGGGGGTGGGGCGGGCGATCATGGCGAGGCACTGCGCCATTTGTGCCTCGCTGTTGCTTGGCTTGCTGTACAGTTGCAGCGCATAGGCGGAAAAGTCGCGCACAAATACGTCAAAAATCTGGTCGATCAATGCGTCATCCATATCATAGATGGCAGCATTTTCTAAGATCAGGTGTGCGTAGACAACCAGTGTAAACAACTCCCCAACCGCCATCAAATAATCGACATCTTTTGTTTGCGCCTCCGTTGGCGTGGTGCTGGCGAGAAAACGTTTGAACGTGTCGATCTGTTGCTTGAACTGTTGCACGTTGGGCAATGAGTTGGCGGCAAAGACGGGTTCATAGTCGTGGAAGCGGATTTTACCCAAGCCACGTGTGGGGGCTTGTTGGAAGAGATAGTCGTCGTTGGCGGGGTCGTTTTGCTGTGGGATTGCGGGGTGTTTTTGCGGCGCAAAAAAGTAGTTCTGCATGAATTTGACGACGAGCGCGATATTGACATGCACCGTTCCTTCGAGCTTCGGCAGGGCGCGAATATCACGCGCAGCCATCTCAAAATACATGTCGCTCTCAAACCCTTTTGCCGCGATCACGTCCCAGAGCAGGTTGATGACCTTTTCTCCTTCGGTCGTCACTTTCATCTTAGCGATGGGGTTGTAGAGGAGGTAGCGGCGGTCGTCATCAGAGGCTGTTCGCATGTAATCGGCCGATCTCAGCGCAAACAGCTTCATCGCCACCAAGCGACAATACCCATCGACAAACATCTGCTGCACGTGTGGAAAATCGGTCACATACATTTTGTAGAGCCGCCGATTGCCCGCATGGTTGATCGCTTCATAAAGGGCATGGGTGCAGATGCCGATGCTCGCCCAACCGAGATTGTACTTGCCAACATTGACCGTGTTGAGCGCAAGATTCCACGCATCCTGTCCGCGCGCCAAAATATCTTCCTCGCGCACGGGATAGTCGTTTAGCTCGAATTGGGCGACGTAAGATTGGCTGTTGACGACATTGCGGATTAGGTTGTACTTTTCGTGATTCGACTCTGCGACGAAAAAGACATATTCGTTTGTGTCGGCAAATCGGCCGAAAACGCTCACCAAGGCCGCCTTATTGCCATTGCCAATGTAATACTTTTCACCCGAGGCCGAGAATGTTCCATCTTCTTGTGACGTAAGGATCATGTCGGTTGCGTAGATGTCCGCCCCATGCTCACGTTCTGAGAGGCCAAAGGCGAAGATGCCGCCCTCACGCAACAGCTCAGCCGTGCGTTGCTTAACCGTCTCGTTGTCACTCATCCAAATCGGCCCCAACCCCAAAATTGTCACCTGCCATGTATACCAATTGTGCAGCCCGTAAAAGCTGATCACCTCGTTGAAGTCGCAATTGCGGCGCGTATCCCACCGAGTCTCCCCATCCCCATACGCAGTTGGGGTCAATAAATTTGCAAAGACCTGCTCCTCACGCAAGAAGTCGATCAGGTCGGCATACCAGACGTAGTGGCGATCCTCCTCTTTGAGCCGCTGCTTACCCTTGCGCTCAAAAAACGCAATCGTCTTCTGCATAATTTGGCGCGACCGCTCATCGAGGTGGGCAGGATCATAGCTGTTGGGGTTAAAAAGGATGTCGGTGATTTTTTCGGCCGATTGTTCCAAAACAGGTTCTTTAATCATTTTGTTCTCCAGAAAAACGGACGATTAACGTCTCGAAGTAACGTTCAACAATGGCTAACTCCGCCGGGCTAAACCCTTCAATGAACAATCGATTTGTTTGGGCGACGAGATCGGCCGAACGATCCACCAAGTTTCGTCCCGCAGCGGTCAGGTTGACCAGCGTGGCGCGGCCGTCATGTGGGGAGCGTTGTTTGCAGATCAGGGATTTTTTCTCGATTCGGCCGATTAAGCCCGTAATCGCGGGGTTGTTGAGGGACAACCCATCACTTAAATCGCCGAGCAGACAGTTGGGATGGTCGGCAATGTAGAGCAGTGCTGCCAGTTGAATCGACGTGACACCGAGCTGTGCGTAAAACAGTGCGTCCAAATGTTTGCGTGCTTCATGCTGTGCGCGATTGAGCAGGCGATAGAGGTCTTGTCCGAGTTGCCAATTGTGCATAATAGTTTGTATGCGTACTATTATAGTTTGCATGCAAACTAATTGGCAACTTTTGGCACAAGTTGGAGGTGAAGATGATCGATTTTTGATAATAAAAGCGGGCTGGCAGTTTGCCAACCCGCTTCTTGATTTGAGGATGTCTTGAGAAGAATTTCCAAAACCTAGTCGGATCACTCGTTGCTACTGTCGAGGTCGAATGACTGAGCGTATACATCGTTGACGTGGACCTCATACAGGCCCGCGGACAAACCCTTCACGTCGAGTTCGATCGTCTCTTCAAACGGGGTCAACTCTGGCGCACAGCGTTGGTTGGGCTGCCATGCGATAGCGAAGTTGATGTAAAAGGCGTTGTCGCGCTGGTCGACGTTGACCGCTTCGATGTAGGAGCAGGCGTCTGGCATCTGACCGCGCACGATGGCACGCACCTGTACGGGGAATGATTCCAGCGTTTGAATCTCCAGCGTATCGATAACGATTAGGCTGTCGGTCGGGTCGCCAATCACGTCTGGGTCATCAGCGGGGCCACCGTCGATAGGGCCGGGGTCGCTCGCAGGGCCACCTTCTGGTGCGTCAATTGGACCCGGATCTACTGCTGGACCACCCTCTGGCGCATCAATCGGACCAGGGTCGCTGGCAGGGCCACCGATTGGGAAGGTGCGGAAGGAGTCAATGACGAGGAAGTAGAGGGCTTCGGCCGATTCTCGCACGTCGGAACCCGCATCACCCATTGGCGCAATCGTGATGCGGAAGATCAAGCCGTTGTCGGCAATCACAATGACGCGGCTGAAATCCTGTCCGGGAACCTGATCGATCATGAGCGCATCAAAGCCGCTGACGGTGACGTATTGTGCTTCACCTTCGACCGCGTAATCGCTGATAATCTGTGCGGCGACATCGTTGATGGTGCGCCCATCGGCCGATTCGACGCTAATCGAAATGCGCGGATCGATGTGGTTCATGATGTCACCCAAGACGATGTTAAT
Organism: Anaerolineae bacterium; assembly: GCA_030425205.1. Classification (GTDB taxonomy): domain Bacteria; phylum Chloroflexota; class Anaerolineae; order Promineifilales; family Promineifilaceae; genus CALECP01. Next base: position 127,448 of record JAUIAP010000011.1, on the reverse strand, counting down.
GTTGTCGGCATCTTGCTCCACGACGGTGTGGGTCGCGGGGTAGAGCAGACAGTAGCCGTGCATCTCACGCAGGAAGAGCGACTCATTTGCACCCGGCAGCAGACAGACGGCGGGTGGCGTGATGGCGGTTGAGGCGGGGCCTTCTGCCAAGCGCACGCTGCTGCCATCGGCGTTGGTGTGGTAGACGTAGGTATCGCCCGTCGCTAGTAGCGTCACGCGATAGCCGGGTGTCTCGGCGGCAGCGCACAGTTCGGCTGGGTCTGGTTTGCCCAAACACGCATCTGGCCACGTCACTGCGTCGATCAGAACGACCTCGACTTGGTTCATATTGACACCTAGTTCGGAGGCTAACAGTTGATGTAACTGATTGCCGATTCGTGTCGCAATGTCATCGCCAGCACCCTCGGCGGGCGTGGCGGTCGGTTTTGGCTCTTGCCCCGTGACGCTACTGGGGGCACAAGCGGTTGTCAGCATGGCTATCAAGAGGATAACCAGTAAGAGCGGTAAAATCGCTTTTTTGTTCATGGTAATTGTTCCTTGTAAGTTTGGTTTAGCTTTACAGCTAGAGGCGTATAACGGCGGTCATTTGTATAAAGTTCCATTCACGCATCATGCTGTTTTCGCCCATTCTAGGCAGCCAACGTCCACCAAACGTTACGAAAAAAGAGCGATTTTCGGGTTGCGCTATTGCTAATGCGTGTCGCATCAATTTACAATGTGGGAGGAATTTAACCGCAGAAAACGCAGAGGGCGTGGAGAGAAAGCTAGACATTCTAATCACGAGGTTTTCGCCCCAATGCAAACGTGGTGCGTGGCATGTAGTATGTATCCAGTTCACGTATCACATAAAGCGGCGCAGCCGCAAGTGGCTAGTCGATAGTGGCTAGTGGTTAGTAAGAAAGTACATTGGCTCTTTTTCTTCACTAGCAACCAGCAACTAGCAACTATTCACGCTCTTGGCGCACATTCTGACGAGGTACGCAGTACCATGCAATGTGGCGAAAATCTAACGATAAGAACGGAAAACGAATTCCCAAAACACACCTCTTCATTCTCTGCGCTCTCCGCGCCCTCTGCGGTAAAACTCTGCGGTAAAACATTATGCTCAAAATTTCACTGCTTGGAACACCGATCATTGAACGGGATGGCGTGCTGGTCGAAACGGATACGCGCAAGGCGACGGCGATCCTCGCCTATCTCGCCGTGACTGACAAACCACAGACACGCGAAGGGCTGGCCGCCATGCTTTGGCCGGAGTTTGACGAGTCGCGCGCGCGTGGGGCACTGCGGCGCACGTTGTCGGTGATGAAGCTGGGGGTGGGAGAAGGTGCGCTCGGCATCGGCCGCGAAAATGTCTCGCTTCTGCCCGGTAGCTTTTGGTGTGACGTGAATGAGTTTGCGGCGGCGATTTCGGCCGAAAATTACCACGCCGCCGCCCAGCTCTATCGCGCCGACTTCCTCTCTGGCTTCACCCTGCGCGATGCGCCCGACTTTGACGAATGGCAGTACTATCAGAGCGATCACTATCGCAGCCAGTTTGCAAGCGCGCTGGATCAGCTCATCGAACAGCATAGCACCGCGCATGAATTCGACGCAGCGATCCGCTATGCGCAACGCTGGCTCGCACAAGATCCACTGCGTGAAGAGACCCATCGGACGTTGATGCGTCTACACACATGGGCGGGGGATCGCAGCGCGGCGTTGAAGCAGTTCAAGCAGTGTATGCGTGTGTTAGAGGACGAGTTGGGCGTTGAACCACTGCGGGAAACCCAGCTGCTCCACACCGCCATTCGTGAGGATCGGCTTGAGCTGCCAGAAAAGCGTGTCGTCGTTTCCAATGTGGCGAGTGAGCGCGCGATGCCGGTGAGCGTGCCGTTTGTCGGCCGATCGGCCGAACTGACCCAGCTGCAAAACGCCTATCGCACAATCGAAACGCACGGAACCGTTGCCGCGATTGAAGGGGAGGCAGGGATCGGCAAAACGCGGCTGGTGACCGAGCTGCTGGCGCAGTTGCCGACGCGCACGCTCACCCTGCGCTGCTTTCCCGATGAACAGACGCTGGCCTATGCGCCACTGCTGCAACTGCCCATCACCGAGACATTGCCCGTTTCCTTACGGGGAGAACTCCAGCGACTCTTTCCGCAACTGCGAACGGATACCCCTGCACCAACGCTTGATGATCCCGCTGCACGTACCCGCTTTTTTGAAACGCTTGTGCAGGCGATCGATCATCTTTTTAAGGGAGCAAAAGCGGGCGCGTTATTTGTCGATGACGTGCAGTGGGCGGATGAGGCGACGCTGGCGTGGCTGGCGTTTTTGATGCGGCGTCTGAGGGATCGGCCGATATTTCTCCTGCTCACCTTCCGCAGCGAGGCGGTTGATAACGCCCATCCCGTGCGCCGTCGTCTGGCTGACATGCAGCGGGAAGGACAGGCGCTACATTTGCGCCTAGCGCGTCTGTCGCTTGAAGCGTTGACCGAGCTCGTCGAGCAGACGGGCAGGACAATTTCGGCCGAACGTCTGCACACCGAAACGGAAGGTGTGCCATTTTTTGCCGTCGCCTATCTGCAAGCGGAGGACGCCGAGCAGTTGCCGACTGGTGTACGCGCGCTGCTTCAAACGCGCATCGCTGCGCTGGATGAGGTGGCGCAACAAATTTTGCAGACGGCGGCGGTGCTGGGGAGCAGTGCGTCGTTTGAGCTGTTGCACCAAGTCAGCGGGCGGGATGAGGAAAGATCGGCCGATGCAGTTGAAGCACTATTGGCCCATCAGCTTCTCGTCGAACGTGATTTCGCCCTTGATTTTAGCCATCACAAATTGCGCGAACTGGTCTACGAAGCGTTGTCAGCCCTACGGCGACGGCTGCTGCACAAACGCGCCGCCCAGCAATTGCGCCAGTCCCACGGACAGCCCGTTCGCATCGCGCACCATTTTGAGCAGGCGGGTGAGGTCGCTGAGGCGGCGACTGCCTATGTGCAAGCGGCGGTGCGGGCGCGGCAACTGTACGCCAATGCGGAAGCGGTGCAGCTTTTTGAACGGGCGTTGGCGTTGAGGACAGAAGATTCGGCCGAAATTCAGCAACAGCTTGGTGATCTGCATTTGCGCTTGGGCAACTACGCTGCCGCCCGTGCCAGCTATGAAGCGGCTCCCCCGTCAGCACTGTTGGCATACAAATTGGGACAGGTCTTTCAGCGGCTCGGTGAGTGGGTCGCGGCTGGCAAACAGTTTTCCCATGCGCTGGCGACAGCAGATGATGATCCATTGCGGCTCGACGCGCTGATCGAGGCGGGTCATGTCGCGCTGGCGTTGGGTGAGAAGGAGGTCGCTTTGGCGCGGGCTGAACAGGCGTTGCAGGTGTCGGCAAATTCGGCGCGGGCGCATAACTTGCGCGGGATGATCTGGCGGGAAGATCGGCCGAATGATGCCCGCAGCGCCTTTGAACAAAGTCTGCAAGTCGCCAACGAGCCGGAAAGCCAAATCGCCGCGCTCAACAACCTCGCACTGCTCGCCGCCAGTCGTGACGATCATGCGACCGCCCAAACCAACTTCAAGCATGCCCTCGCGCTGTGTCGCCAAATTGGGGATCGCCATTGGGAGGCCGCGCTGCTCAATAATCTGGCGGACAGCTTGCAGGAAAGGGGCGACAGCGGTCAAGCTGAACAGCATGTGCGTCAGGCCGTGACAATTCTGGCGGACCTGAATGTGGAGAATTTGCAGGCGGGCGTGTGGCGGCTTTATGCTTGGTAGGATTGAATAGCTAACATGCAGTTGCCATGATCGCCCCACACGTCGCGTTGTTATGCGAATTTTTACCGCCCTATTTTAGTGAACGAAATACCAATTTATGTCACTAATCCCGTTTTTGCCACTCAAATCTGTCAACGTTTGTCTTGCTGCAATGAGCTCAATATGAAGTTGATCGAACATGTTCGGCAGGGCTATTTGGAACCTTAAGCCGATTTAAGTTGACGCGCACTTAGAGTTCACTTATATTCAGGGTAACCTACTCATAGGTCACCCTGTATTTTGGTATCGCCACCCCTCAGTGTAACTGAACGCTGAGCATTGAGGAGACAATCGAATGACTCGCACGCACCCTTGCCGTTTGCTTTTGGCAACCCTCTTTGGCATCTTGTTACTGTTCGCACTTTTCCCACGTGGGGTCGTGGCACAATCGGCCGAAACCCACCTCACCCTCTCCAACACCCAGCGCAATAATGTCACCCTCCATTTTGACGGCACAAGCTACATGCTCACCAACAACTTGCGGCAAGGGCGGGCTGCATTGGTGGCGCGAATTTCGGCCGAAACGATCACAGGCGACACACTGATAATTGACGGCGGCGCAGGCGATGACACATTGACGCTCAACTTTGACAAGTCGATTCCCAACCATGACATCATCTTCAATGGTGGCGCACAGGCGACGCTCACGGGCGATGTGCTGGCGATTGTTGGAGATGGGAAAGATGATCGCGCAATCTACACGCCAGATCGTGCGACCTTTGGCGATGGTGTTGTGCAAGTCATCACCGATGCGCGTGGTACAACAAGAACGATTACATTTACAGGTCTCGAACCAGTTGATATATCTGGGATGGCAAATGCAACGCTTAGCTTGCCTGGTGCTGATGATGTGCTGACCATTGCCGAAGGGTTTGACGATGCGACTGGTGCAATCCCCGCTATCGTTGTTAGCGGAACGTCAGGGGGTGTCGCCATTGAACAAGTTGCGTTTTTCAACAACACAACCGTCGCGATTGACACGACCAACAGTGACGGCGACGACACGATCACGTTCGCCAGTGGCGCAAACGACCACAACAACACCAATCTCGTCATCAACACGGGTGCGGGAACGGATGTGTTGAATCTCGATGGTGATGTCACGACCGATGGGGCGCAGACGTACAACCAACCGATTGTCGTCAATGGAGATGTGACGTTGACGGCGAGTGAGATTGATTTTGCGGGTGGAGCGGATTCCGTTTCTGGAACAAACACATTGAGTTTGTTACCTGTTTCGGCCGATGCCAACATCACGCTCGGCGGTGCGACAGACAGCGGCGCAGCCATTCTCGACATCACCGCAAGCGATCTCGCCGCCCTTGCCGATGGGTTTGCCGCTGTCGTGATTGGTGCTGCAAACGGCACAGGCACAATCACGATCCCCGCAACGACATTCAGTGATCCTGTCTCGTTTGCTGGTGGCGCCATCGACATCGCGGGGCACCTGAATGCTGGTGCAAATGATGTGACATTATCGGCCGATACCATCGCCGACAGCAATAGCAGCGGAACCGACATCACAGGCAATTTGACGATCAACGGCGGTCTTACACCGGGCAGCTCACCCGGTCAAACGATTGTCGATGGCGACGTGACGCTGAGCAGCACCGATATTTTCACCGTTGAAGTCGGCGGCACGACGGCTGGCACAGAGTACGACCAGCTGCAAGTCACAGGCGCAAATCGCACCGTCACGCTTGGTGATGCGACACTCGACGCGACGCTGATCAACGCATTTACACCAACAGTTGGCGAACTCTTCACCATCGTCGATCTCGTCGATGGGAGCAGTGTGGTCGCTGGCACGTTTATGGGGCTAGGCGAAGGCGCAGTCGTTACGGCAAGCGGGACAAATCTGCTCATCAGCTATGTTGGCGGGGACGGCAATGATGTGACGCTGGCATGTAGCGACACTATCACAGTGCAGAACGACCTCGATAGCGGCGCGGGGAGCTTGCGCGAGGCGATTGCGCTCATCTGTCCCGGCGGCACGATCAACTTCGCTGCGGGTCTGAGCGGCGGCACGATTGGCCTGAATAGCGCGTTGATTATCGAAAAAGATTTGACGATCAACGGCTTGGGCGCGAGCAATTTGACTGTGGACGGACAGATCAATGATCGCGTCTTTGAAGTCTTCACCCATACAGTTGCGATTAGTGGATTGAGTGTGACGGGCGGCATCGGCGTAACCGAACCCGGCGGTGGCATCTTTAATTCTGGTAACTTGACGCTTGATGACGTGGCCGTTTATCTGAATGTCGCGATCGATGAGTTTGGGGGCGGGATCGCCAATTATAACGTTCTGACCATCACCAACAGTGCCGTTTTCAGCAACACGGTTGATGGGGCTGATGGTGGTGGAATTTATAATGAGGGAACCCTCTCGTTAGATACGGTCGATGTTTACGCGAATGAAGCTCCCCCAGCCGCATTTCCTGCGGGATTTGGTGGCGGCATTGCGACGGCTGGCACAGCAACAATTACCAACAGCAACATCTTTAACAACTTCTCTAGCATTGATGGTGGTGGCATCATCAATGCGGGTGACCTGACCATCACGGCAAGTGAAATTTATGGCAATGGTGCGATTGAGGGGTTTGGCGGTGGCATCGCTAGCTTTATCGGCACGGTAATCATTTCCGACACGCTGATCTACGAAAATATCGCTGACGGGGGAGACGGGGGTGGCCTCTACAACGCAGACGTGTTGCAAGTTGATAACAGTCAAATCTATAGCAATACGGCAGCGCTCGATGCATTTGACAACTTTGGCGAAGGGGGCGGTATCGCGTCAGACGGAATCCTGACAGTTACCAATAGCATCATCTACGGGAATGATGCGGATTCCTTCGGGGCTGGCATTAGCAATAATGCCACTGCCACCGTCACGGGGACAGATATTTACGACAACATCACCTTTGAAGGAGATGGCGGTGGTATCGGCAATATCGGCGATCTGACGCTGGATGATGTCAACATCTACTTGAACGAGTCGATAGACAGCGGTATTAGCGCGGGGGGTGGTATCGCGTCTGGTGGCGTGTTGACGATCACCAATAGCGCGGTATTCAGCAACACAACCGAATTCTATGGCGGCGGTATCATCAACGGATTTATCGCCACCATGGCGGGAACAGATGTCTATGGAAATGTCGTGTTGGAAGGTAACGGGGGTGGGATTTCCGACTTTGGTATTCTGAGCATCGACACAAGCAACATCTTTAGCAACACGGCGATTGCCGATGCGTTTGGTGATTTTGGGGAGGGGGGTGGCATTGCGGCCGAAGGGTTTGTGCTGACGATGACCAACAGCACGGTGTATGGCAATTCGGCCGAAAATGACGGCGGTGGCATCGACCAATATGCCGACGAAGCGTCGATCAGCAACACCGTTATTCGCAACAATACGTCTGGGGATGACGGCGGTGGCATCGACCACGATTTTGGCATCTTGACGCTCGACAACGTAACGATCACCGCAAATGAAGCGGTTGACAACGGGGGCGGGATCGATATTGATGATGACGCAAATATCAACGCTAGCGACATCACAGGCAACAGCGCGGGTAATGACGGTGGCGGCATCGACTTTGCAGACGGGACGCTGATCATCACTGACACACAAATATTGACGAACACGGCGGCGGGTGAGGGCGGCGGCATCTGGGCAGATGACGTGGTATCGATCAGCGGTGGCGCGATCAATGCGAATCAGGCATTGGCAGGGGGCGGTCTGTTCAACGTCGATCACGCGACGCTCGACAGTGTGACCGTGCAGGAGAACAGCGTGACGTTTGACGGCGGTGGAATTTGGAGTGACGACTACATTACAGTGACAAATAGCACGGTGATCTCAAATTCGGCCGATCTCGGCGGCGGCTTCTACCTCGCATTCGACCAGTCAATCGGCAACGCAGGTCTCTCCACGATTAGCGACAGCACCATTAACGCCAACAGCGCGACGACAAGCGGCGGTGGTTTCTACAACATCACAGGCACACTTTATATCACCAGCAGCGACATCATCTCCAACGTGGCGGCAACGAGCGGCGGTGGTCTGTTCAGCACGGGAACGGTGACGGCGACGGTCGCCATCACCAATTCGCGCATCTTGAGCAACAGCGCGGCAACGGGCGGCGCATACCAACAAGCGCACGGCACGACGACGATCAACACCTCCTGCATCGTCGCCAATGACGATTTGGCGGTCAATTATGTGGATGGCACGACGGTCGATGCGACTGATAACTGGTGGGGGCATCCCTCTGGGCCATCGGGCGTACAGCCGGGCATCGGCGATTCGGTCAGCGGCAACGTCACCGTGACAGGCTTCCACACGGCCGCCATTCTCGGTTGCCCGCAGTTGGGCGATCCAGAGGTGGGGATTGCCAAAACTGTCACACCGACCAGCGTTGGCACGGGCGAAACAGTCACCTTCACGTTGACTTTTAGCAACACGGGCAGCAATCAGTCGGGCGGCGTGACGATCACCGACACTGTGCCTGTCAGTGTCACCGTCACCGATGTGGTCAGCTCCGTCTATGGCACAAACGCGACGGGCGGCAGTGTCGTCATCACACAGACGAGTGATTATGTGTGGTCGGTGTCGCCGTTGGCGGTCAACGCGGGTGGGATCATCACGATGACGGGGATTGTCAGCGACGACGTAACCCTGATCGGCACGACCATCACGAACACGGCCGAAATCAGCAGCACCTATGATGTATTGCTGGGGAATAATTTGACATCGGCCGATTTTGAGGTCGTCGGCGTGACCATCGGCATCTCGCCAACCACTGTCACCGAAGACGAGACAACCAATCTAACTTACACCTTTACGCGCACGGGTTCGACAGCCGCGCCGTTAACCGTCAGCTTTGCCGTGAGCGGAACCGCCACATTTGGCGACGATTACACGCAGAGCGGTGCAAGCACATTCACGACCACAGCAGGCACGGTGCTATTCGCCACTGGGCAAAGCACGACGACGGTGGTGATCGACCCATCGGCCGATACGCTCGTCGAAGCGGATGAGTTTGTCACCTTAACGTTGCTCGACACGACTGGCTATACCGTCAGCACGCCGAGCGCGGCGACAGGCTTTATCCAAAACGACGATATTGCCTACATCAACGTCAACGAGCCAAGCGTTTTGGAAGGCGATAGCGGCACAACCGATCTCATCTTCACGCTGACAATCACAAACGATGTTGACATTGAAGTTCCCTTCAACTACGAAGCAACTTCCGAATACACGACCATCGTTTTTATCCCACCAGCGGGGCCAACGCTGGTCACGATTACGGGGACGGCGACGGCCGATGTCGATTACATCACGACGAGCGGAACCGTGACATTTACGGGTGCAGCCAACGAGATGATCGACGTTATCGTATCCGTTGTAGGTGATGAATTTGTTGAGAATGATGAAACATTGCTATTCGTCATTGCACCCAATATCGGGGATGGCGGACGGGCCGTTTCGTTCACCCCTGTCACCACAGGCACGATTCTGAACGATGATTTAGCAGATGTGACAGTTGCAAAGACAGTCACGCCGCCGACAGTTGGGACAAATGAGGCGATCACTTATACGCTTGAATTTAGCAATGTCGGCACAGGATTGGCGACGGGGGTTGTGTTGACCGATGCGCTGCCATCAGCTATTCAGGTGACTTCGGTTATCAGCAGCGGTGTGGCGATCACGCAGACGAGCAGCGATCCGACTGTCTGGCAATCGGCCGATCTGCTCCCCAACACAGGCGGCACAATCACCATCACGGGGATCGTCAGCGACGACGTGACCCTGATCGGTACAACCATCACCAACAGCGTCTCCATCACGGCAACCAACGACTTCACCACGACCAACAACAGCGCGTCAGCCGCGTTCGATGTCGTTGGTGTGAGCGTCACCGTCGCGCCGAGCAGTGTCAACGAGGACGGCGCGGATGTCTTGACCTACACCTTCACGCGCACAGGGGCGACCGCCGATCCGTTGGCTGTCACCTTTGATGTTGGCGGCACGGCGACGTTTGGCGGCGACTACTTGACAAGCGGCGCGACGACCTTTGATGGGGCAAGTGGCTCGGTCACGTTTGCGGCGGGGATGAGTACGGCGTCGTTTGCGGTTGACCCATCGGCCGATACGCTCGTCGAACTGTCTGAAACGGTCGTCATCAGTTTGACCGACGGCAGCGGCTACAGCGTCAGCACCCCCGACAGCGCAACCGGCACGATTGACAACGACGACAGCGCAGGTGTGACCATCAGCGACGTGAGCGCATTGGAAGGGGACACGGGAACGGTCAATCTCGTCTTTGCGGTGACGCTGACCAATGCGGTTGATGCTGCCGTTTCCGTCACCTACACGACGGCTGATGATAGCGCGACGGTTGCCGATAACGACTACGCTGCCAACGGTGGCAGCATCGACTTCCCTGCTGGCTCGACGGGAACCCAACAGCTGATCGTCACCGTTAACGGCGACACGACCGTTGAGGCGGATGAAACGTTTAGCGTCACGCTCACAACGGTTGATGCGTCTGGTCACAACGTCACCATCACCGACGCGGACGGTATCGGCACCATCGAAAACGACGACGACGACACCGCCATCGCCGCACAAAACGCCGACCAAAATGAAGGGGATGCGGGTGAAACGGCGTTCACCTTTGTCATCTCGCGCACGGGCTTTGACAGCGGCGTAAACAGCGTTGCCTACACCGTGACGGGGGCGGGCAGCGATCCCGCCAACGCCGACGACTTTGGCGGCGTGTTCCCATCTGGCACGATCACGTTTGGCAGCGGCGTGACCGAAACGTTGACCATCAGCGTGACGGGCGACTTGACGATTGAACCTGACGAACAGTTCAACGTCACGCTCAGCCATGTGACGCGCAATCTCGACATCATCACGGCGACGGCGCAAGGCATCATCCGCAATGATGACGCGGCGACGGTGACCCTTTCAGGTGGAACGGCGCAAAATGAGGGGAACGGCGGCGCGACGAGTTTTGTCTTTACAGCGACGCTCGGTGCGGCGGTGACGAAACCATTCTCGATTGCCTATGCGACCAACGACGGGACGGCGACATCGGCCGATAATGACTACAACGACAGCGACGGCTCACTGACCTTTGTGGGCAACGCGGGCGAGATGCAAACGTTTGTCGTGTCGGTCAATGGCGATTTGAAAGTGGAAGCGGACGAGACGTTTAGCGTGACGCTCGGCGCGGTGACGGGGGCATTGAGCCAGACGATCAGCGTCGATGGCTCACCACAGGTCAGCACCATCACCAACGATGACATCGCGGCCCTGTCGATTGTCGATGTGACGGTCGATGAGGGGGTGGGGAGTGCGCTGGTGACGGTGACATTATCGGCCGAATCCACCTTCACCACCACCGCAACATACGCCACCAGCGACGACAGCGCAACAGCGGGTGACGACTACACGACCAGCAGCGGCACCATCACCATCACGGCGGGCGCAACACAAGCCGTCATCGTCGTGCCGATCATCGACGACACGCTCGATGAAAACGGCGAGATGTTCGACGTGCTGTTGAACAACCCTGATGGCGCGATGATCGCAGATGGGACGGGCGTGGTGACAATTTTGGACAACGATGCACAGCCGACGATTACGGCGAGCAATCAGTCGGTGTCTGAGGCAGATGGGAGCTTGACGATCACTTTCACGCTCTCCGCCGCCAGCGGTCTGCCCGTCGGCTTCGACTATACCACCGTTGACGGCAGCGCGACCGCGCCATCCGACTACATCAGTGCAACGGGTCGCCTCACCTTCACCGCCGGCACAACGCAAACGACGACGACCATCACCATCGTCAACGACGACATCGCCGAAAACAGCGAGACGTTTATCGTCAGCCTGAGCAATCCGTCGAACGCGCAGACTCGTTCAGGCGTTGAGCGCGTCTATCTACGCACGCCGCTGATCGTCGTCACCATCACCAACGATGACATCGCCAGCGTGAACGTACAGCCGACCAATTTGGTCCTCAGCGAAGGCGCATCCGCGCTGTTCACCATCACGCTTGCGACGCAGCCGACAGCGGCAGTCAGCATCACCGTGTCGAGCGGCGACGCGACCGAATGCACAGTCGCGCCGAATCCGGTCGTCTTAGACCCGTCCAATTGGCAAACGGGCATCTCTGTGACGGTGACGGGTGTGCAGGATGGTGAGGTTGATGGGGATCAGCCGTGTTTGGTAGCGGTTGGGTCGATAAGTTCGGCCGATCCATTCTACGCGCCGCTCAATCCAACGGATGTGAGCGTGCTGGTGCAGGATGTGGGCGTGACTGCGGTGACGTTGAGCATGCAATACGCGCATACGTCGAACCGCACGCTGTTGCTAATCGCCACGTTGAGCTTGCTGATTGTGACTATTATCTACCGCCCAGTCCCTCGATCTGGAGGGGCTGAGCGGTTCCAGAAGCCAATCAACAAATAGCCGTTACGCACGCCGCCGCACAATTGCAACGGTGCCAAATACCAGCCCAACGATGAGCGGTGTCACCACAGCAACAACTAGCGGGATACCCGCACCTGCCGTTTGTGACGCGATGCCAACCGCCGTTGGCAATGTGGTGACGGTCAACATCTCGTCGCTGTCATACCCATTGTTGTTGCTTTCGTTAAATTCGCCCACGTTGCCAAAGCTGATATTTCCCGCGTAGTTTTTGCAGTCGGCCGCATCGGCCGAAAAGCAACGACTGCGCGGGTCAATGAACCAACCAACGTAGTAATCCCCCGTTGGAATGTCGTCTGGCAAGGTCACATCGAGTGTGACCAGTCTGTTTGTCGCGCCAAAATGGTTGGAAACGGCGACTGTCCCAAGTAGATAATCTGATTCGGTAATCGTTGTATTTGTCGATGCGTAAAAATCGACTTCATAGGTCGAGGCGTTGCCGCCCCCATCGTTACGCATGTAACAGAAATAGCGCACAGTTTGCCCAGCGTAAACGGTGTCAGAGCCGTCAAATGTGGCGAAGTAGCAGCTTTGCAAATCGGCCGAAAGTGTCTGTAGTGCATCAAGGCTGAGTGGTGCAAAATAATTGCTGCGAATGTTATCAAAAGGCAGCGTATTATTTTTACTCAATAGCGACAATACAATTTGGTCGGGACCTAAATCAATGATGCCTGCATTGCTAACGGGATAGCTCTCGCCCCCTTTGAGGCCACCCTTGCCATAAACATCAATATGTGCTGGCCAGCCAGCGGCGTTATCGAGTGGTGTTGAATCATCCATTGCCGTCACTGCGCTGTCGGTCGTGGTTGCATCGAGGAGTTCCCCCTGCACAAACTTTTCCAGCAAAAGCGTGGTCGCCTTGGGCGTTGCCGTGTTGAGTCCCATGTTGTAGTAGCGGGCATGTCCAGCGCTACGCAGAGATTCGGGCAGCGCATCCCCCCAGCCGGGATCGCCATCAGCAATGTCGCCGCGCTCGCAGTTGCTCGCGTTGACATCCAGCCAATCATCTAAATCACCGAAATTGTCCTCGCCCGTACTCCACAATGGTTCAAACGCCCAACCCGGAATTGTAAAGTACGAACATTCAGGCGCATCATCGGTATTTTGCTGCCCTTGCCACAAAATCGCGCGATCGACATCGTGGATGCTGGTCACTGGCCCCCAGCCCTGCCCAACGCCGCTAATGTCGGCCAGCCACTCATTGAGATCATAGCCGTCCTGCATCAAGCCGACATGCGGGCTATCAACGAGCGCGGTCGTCGCCGCATTATCACTGACCATCATCATGGCCGCGTCAAACTCCAAAAGCGTGAACGCCTTACCAAAATCGTAGCGGTCAAAGCCGGGATCACTACGTTCATCGACAAACCAAGGCTCACGTTTGTTCGAGCCATTGGTGTAGTAAAGCTGCTGGGTGGGGCTAAGATGACCGTTCTGAAACTCACGCCAGAGCTTGATGTGGATTGGAATCTTGGCCGTACTTGCCAGATAAAACGGCTCGTCTGGCCGATAGGCCAACGATTGATCGCTGCGCACATTTTTGGCATAGAGGCCGATGTTTCCGTAGTCGAACTCATAATTGGTGATCAGCGTGGAAGCATCGTTTGGCAGCGTCTCAAGCTCGCTATCTGGCACAATACGGTCAACCTCATGCAGAGATTTATAGGTGTCTCCCCAGAGCGCATGGTAGTAGACATTACCGTTGATTTCGTAGGTGTCGATGTCGATGATGTGGGTGTTGCCATCGGAGAATGATGCGTGGTAAAAACTGAGGGCCGACGCGCTCTCGTGGCGGCGTTGATATTGCTCACCGCCAGCATCCATCGCAAAGAGCATGGCGGTGCGATTTTCGCCGTGCAGCTCGCTGTAATAATATTCGAGGTCGATGACGCGGCCAAAACGAGGGCTGATCAGGTCGCTCACATCGGCCGATTCCAGTCCATAGTAAAGCACCGTTTGCGGCTGATTGGGATCGCTAACCCACAGGCCGGCAAAACGCACGTCACCATCTGGCTCGGTGTACGCCTCAAAGTCGATCAACGACATCCCTGCATCGAGATATTTGGCCGAATACGACTGAAAGCTCTCGTCGCTGTTGGTTGTATGCACGGCGTAGTTATAATCGTCGCCGTCCTCCATAAAGATGGCTGAATAACGCTTTTCGCCACCAAAGTAGCCAACTTCAAAATCGAGATAGCGGCCATTTTTTGGTCGCATGTCGTTTAGAAATGTTGACCATTGGGTGGGCGTTCCCTGAATCAACACATAAACATCGTCTGGGATGGGATACCAAATTGCGCTATAACGCTCCTCGCTACCTGTCCAGCGTATTTCGATATCCATCAACTTTTTCCCTGCGGTATAGTTTGCCACGTGTTCACTAAAGAACTCCCCTTCGGTCAGGTCGAGCCGATAGGCAGCGGCTGAGGCGGCGCGTTCGTCCGTTTCGTTTGGGACGGGGTTGGTCTCTATCGTGGGGGTTTCGTCTGCAACGTCGTCGGCGAAGGCAGGGAGATTTCGGCCGAAAATACCCACCGCCAATAGCATCAAAAATACAACTGTTAATAACTTACGCATCATCGTCACTCCATGTTCGGTGATCCAATTGCAACATCAAGAATTGGACCAACTGGCTAACGTCCCCAAACCCATTGCGCCGACCATCCGCGACCGACTCGACGACGAAACGCAACTGCTCGTCCGTCTGCCAGCAGCGCACAAGCCATGCGCGATAATTTGGTGGGGTTGTGGTTGAATCTGTGTCCATTTCACGGTACGCTAATGAGGTTGCGTCAATCTTGCGTCAATGCGTCAGTCAAACGGGGAGCGCGACGACCATAATCGCCACCCCACTGCATGACTAAGCTGCTAGCACGCCAATTGAGACAAAGTTTTGTGATGCTTGAACTACGATTTTTCGGCCGAACCACCATCCTCCTCAATCATCAACCACTCACCACCCTCGTGTCGGAGAAAGCGATCGCGCTGCTGGCCTATCTCGCGCTTGAATCTGGCGAACACAGCCGCGACAAGCTGGCGACGCTGCTCTGGGGCGAGATGCCAGACAAACGTGCCAAAGCCAATTTACGCATGGCGTGCTACGCCATTCAGCAAAATATCCCTGACGCGCTGCTGACCACGCGGCGGACGGTTGCGTTTAATGCGCAGTTGCCACATCAAGTCGATGTCCTGCAATTCGAGCAAACGCGCGATCCCAAACGTGCAGCGGCACTTTATCAGGGGGATTTTTTGAGTGAGTTGGCGGTTGATAACGCTGGCGCGTTTGAAGCGTGGCAGCGTATCCAGCGGGAACGGTTGCGGCTCAAAACGTTGCAACTGTTGACCGATCTGCAAAGTCAGGCGTTGGCGCAGGGCGATTGGGCGCAGGGTGAAAAAACGGCGCGGCGGCTTTTGGCAATTGAGCCATGGCAAGAGCAGGCGCATCGCGTGCTGATGCAATGTTTGGCGCGCCAGGGCAACTTTGGCGCAGCGTTGACCCAATATGCCGCCTGTGTGACGCTGCTAGCAGATGAATTAGGGGTGGAACCAGCCCCTGCCACCCAGCAGCTCGTCGCACGCATTCGGGCGGCACGACGGAAGACCAGCGTGCGGTTGCCGCAAAATAAAACGCCGTTTTTCGGCCGAAAATCCACCCTCCAACAAATCGCGTCCCGTCTGCTCGACCCAAACTGCCGACTGCTAACGCTGCATGGATCCGGCGGCAGCGGCAAAACACGACTCGCCATCGAAGCGGCACGCCAACAGGCGGGTTGGTTTCTCAACGAGGTCTACTTTGTCTCACTCGCGGAACTGAACGCCGCCACACAAGACGTTCTGGCGGGGACAATCGCCCATGCGGTTGGACTGACCTTTCAACCCAAAGGCTCCCTGCTAGAGCAGTTGAAAACCTTCTTGCATCAGCACGAACTGTTGCTCTTGCTCGACAACGCCGAACATCTCGCCGACGACGTGGCTGATTTTGTCAGCGATCTTTTGGCAGAAACGACCGCGCTCAAGCTGCTCATCACCTCACGCGAGCGACTGCGCTTGCAGGAGGAGTGGGTCGTGGCTGTGAGCGGGTTGGCGTTTCCCACGACGCAGGACGCCGCCGCCAATCAATGGCCTTCCGTTACGCTGTTTCATCAAACGGCACGCCGCACGCTGGCGACGTATGACCCTCACGCGAGTGTTGCTGCGGTCAACCAAATATGTCGCAGACTGGAGGGGTTGCCACTGGGAATCGAATTGGCGGCGAGTTTGTTGGGGGCGCAATCGCCTCACGGCCCGTCCCGTTCGGCCGAAACAGTCGCCGCTGCCATTGAAAAAACGCTCGACTCACTCGCCGCCGACTACCGCAATTTACCCCCTCGCCAGCGCAGTCTCCGCGCCACATTTGAGTATTCGTGGTCACTGCTCACAGCAGACGAACAACAACTGCTCACTCAGCTAGCCGTCTTTCGTGGCGCGTTCAATCAGGCAGCGATGACGGCGATCACGGGGGCGCGACATTTAACAACGTTGCAGGATAAGGCGTTGGTGCAGGTTGGCGCAGATGGTTGGTATCAACTACACGAGATGGTGCGGGAATTTTCGGCCGAAAAACAGCCCGACCCCAGCGCGATTCAGTTACGCCACATGCGCTATTTTAGCGACTGGCTGGCCGCACTTGACAGCGAATTAACCTCATCCACCAGCACCCAAATCACCCACAGTATGGGCAACATTCGCGCTGCGTGGCAAACCGCCATGCGTCACCATGCGGTTGACATCTTGGCGCACATGATCCCGCCATTGGCGGAATACTATCAGACAAGCGGCTTGTTACAACTAGGAATCGAACAGTTTGACACGGCATTGCAGTGGGCGAATGAATCGGCCGAATGGGACGGATCGCGCGACCAACTCGCACTCATGCGCTGCCGTCTCGAACTGACATTAGGCAGACTCTACGAACAAAAATATGATCTCGACCAAAGCACTTTCCACTTAGAGAACGCCGCCGCGCTTGCAGCCCAACATCAGCTCCACCGTGAAGCGATTCAGACGCGCATCTTTCAAGCCATCACGCAATCCCACCATTCGGAAATGGACGCAATTGCCATCTTCCAACAGGCTGCGACCGCTGCGCTCAAACACAATCTGCTCCGCCTACTCGCCTTCTGCAACGCGCATTGGGCAAACAGCTTGGTCAATTTCGGTGACTATGCGAATGCGGAGCGGGTCGGACGTGAGGCGATTGAGATCGCGCAGGAGTTACAACTGCAACGTTTGCTGCAAATGGGGAAATATACATTGGGCAGGATTTACACCAGCACCAATCGACTTCTAGAAGCGGAAGCACTGCTTGCAGACGCACTCGCAATTGCCGTTACGAGGGATGACCAAGTGGGGCAGATGACGCTATATTATGAACTGGCAACGACACAAAATGCACGCGGAAACGCTGTGGCCGCACGCGACAACTTTAATGCGTCGCTGCAAATTGCGGAGACGCTCGATTTGGCGTTGAATCAGGCGCACGCACGGCAAGGGCTGGGATCATTGGCCTCTAAAGCGCGCAACTTCACTGAGTCACGCAGCCATTTCACTGCGCTGTTGCAGCTTTGCCAAACGTTGAACGATCCGCTAGGCGAGCAAATCGGGCGGATGGCGTTGGCAAAAATTGATATGGAAGAGGGGTTGTATGATTCGGCCGAAAAACAACTGCGCACCGCCATCACGATGCTACACACGCTCGGAACACGGCCATTCCTGCTACAGGCCATCATCACATGGGCGCATCTGCGTCATGCACAAGGTTTCACCGCAGAAGCACAGCATACGCTTGCCGTCGTCCAAGCAGACCCCGCCACCACTGCCGCAACGCATCGTCGGATCAATGCGTTGCCGTTTGCCCCTGCCCCATCCCATTCACATGATGTGGAGACATTTTTGCGGGTCAATCACTTCTACGCTTGATGGCTTACTCATAGGAAATCGGCCGATCCCTATGCCCCGCGTATTTGTCGAACGAGATTGGTGGCTTCTTGTGCGATTCGGCCGATTTCCTCAAATTCCCCGGCCGTGATCAAATTCTTTGGCGTGACCCAGCTCCCCCCGCAAGCTAACACGCTCGGCAAGCCCAAATAGTCGGCCAAATTCGCTGGCGATACCCC
The DNA here is from genome assembly GCA_030425205.1 of Anaerolineae bacterium. Lineage (GTDB taxonomy): Bacteria > Chloroflexota > Anaerolineae > Promineifilales > Promineifilaceae > CALECP01. The sequence goes on along the minus strand of JAUIAP010000011.1, from coordinate 109,010 downwards.
ACCTGTCGGCATAAACGTCACGCCTTGATACGGCGCAGACATCGCCTTGAGTGCTTTCACCCCACCCGCGACCTCTGCGGGGAAAAATTTCACCACCGTGATCCCCTTGCTCAACGCCATGTTGATCTCCGTCGGTGTCATCACACCCGGCACAACGGGCATCTCGTTGGCGAGACAGTAATCGACCACCGCCGCATCAAAGCCCGGCGTGACGATAAATTTGGAACCCGCCGCAATCGCCGCCGCTGCCTGCTCGATGGTCAACACCGTTCCCGCGCCCACCAACATATCTGGACACGCCGCTGCCATCGACCGAATCGCATCGGCCGCCGCTGCCGTGCGAAACGTGATCTCTGCACATGGCAAACCGCCATCAACCAATGCACGCCCCAGCGGTGCTGCATCCTTCGCATCTTCCAGCGCAATCACCGGAATCACGCCAATCTCACCTAATCGCTCTAGTAACTTATTCATTGAAAGTGTATCGCGCTGATGCGGAAGCACATCTGACAAAACAATATCCATGTTTGTCCGCATCAGTGTCGAGATTAATCGTTCTACGCTTGCGTCTCACGCCACACCGCATATTCGGCTAACGTCTGCTCATTGGGTGGATACACCCCCAACAGGGCTGCGCCATTTGCCACTTTTTCCGTAAAGAACCGTTCGCGCAACTCCTGTTCATACCCATCATGCGCCACTTCTTCGGCAACATGCGCGGGAATCGCCACGACCCCCTCCCCATCGCCAACGATGACATCGCCGGGCATGATCAGCACCCCCGCGCACCCAATCGGCACGTTCATTTCGAGCGGATGATGCACGACAAACGAGGTCGTCGCGTGGGGAGCCTTGCAATACGACGGCATTTCCAATTGCTTAAAGCCCGGCGTATCGCGCAGTGCGCCATCCGTCACCAACCCCGCCGCGCCGCGTGCCGTAATGCGCGTCCCCAAAATGTGTCCGAACGACGCGGCACGTACATCGCCGCGTGCGTCAATCACCAGCACGTCATCTTTCCCAATCGTCTCAACCGCTACGCGCTGGGCGTTCACCTTGTTGTCATACTGCGTATCGACCAAATCCTCGCGCAGCGGCACATAGCGCAACGTCAACGCATAGCCAACCATGCGTTTCTCTGGTTTGAGCGGCGTGAGTTGCAGAAAGGTGTTGCGGAAACCGCGATTGAGTAGTTGGGTTGTTAGCGTTGCGGTTGATATGTGGCGCAGTTTTGCATGTGCGTCGGGTGTCAATTTGATCTTTCGATTTATCATCTTATTTTCTACCTCTGCACCGTTTTATAAAACTCTGCCGTTCCCCACAATTGATGCTCCCTCTCTGATAGTAAAAAATGCGCTTGGTGCAAGTCGTGAATAATCTATATCAGGGTATGGAAGCTCTACCTCCGCAATGACAGGCTTATTTCTCTCTAGTGACGCATCCTGTGAAACAAATATCACTCCGAGATACTCGTCTGTAGGTTGGATATTTTTGGCAGCAACTGGTTGTCCCTGCGCTACTCTTTCAATAACAAAATGAGGACGATAAACACCAAGAGATAGCAAGTCAGGCGGCAACTTACGTCGGCCCCCTTGACTTCTGGGAAAAAACTTGACTTCAACTCGCACGGTAGTTTGCATGTGTCTAGACCTCGTAAAAATCTGATTAAACGAAAGTCATCCAACCATTACCAGCAAGTATCGCCCCAACTATCTCTTGATAGTGCCAGCCGTCCTCGAATGTTTGGTATGGTTCGTGGCTTTCGCCGCGAATGTCAGCGACGAACTCACGCATGAGGATATTCCAGTTGCGTTGGGTTGGTTCGTCGATCTCTGGCTGGTCGCGCATGATGTGGTCGGGGATGGGAACGATTTGCCATGCGCCGTCTTTGTAGAGATGCAGGGGGCCGTGTCCGTAGTGGCCTTCGATGTGGATGGCTCCGTCGCTGCCGTAGAATGTCATATAGTTATCGTGGAATCGGGGTTGCAGGCCGCTATGATTGAAGAGGGCGGAGACAGGTTTGTTGGCTTGTGGTGCATTGAGTTTTGCCAGCACCGTGTACGACCAATCCGCGTCTGATTCTGCCCATTCGAGGGTGGGATCATCGGCCGATTCCGGTATAAAGTTGCGCCGCTTTTTGAAATTGTGTACGCCCGACACAATCGGCGCACGATCCAAATCACTGCGCGTCGTCCCATTGATCGCCAACACCTCACAATCCAACACATGCTGCACGACCGACAGCTTATGCACAAAGTTGTTGTTGAGCCGCCCGCCGCCCGTGTCCAGTCGATGCGACCAGCCAAACGGAATCAGCGGGTTGAGGTTGAAATGGGAGATACACTCGACTTCCTGTGGCTCCCCAATCGCCCCTTGCGCGACCAACTCTTTGGCGAGATAGACGCACGGCATATAGCGATAGGAGGCGGCGTAAGCCGTTTTGACTCCCGCCGCCATTGCCGCCAGATAGAGTTGCTTTGCCTCGTCTGCCGTCGTCGCCAATGGCTTGTCACAAAAGACGTGACACCCATGCTGCACCGCCGCCAAAATTGGCTCGACGTGCGCCCCGCCCGGTGTGCCAATCGCCACGATGTCGGGCTGCAATTCGGTCAACGCCGCTTCCCAATCGGTGTTGTGATAGGGGATGTTGAGATCGGCGGCAACCCGCGCCACCACATCGGCCGTGCGGCTCACCATCCCCACAACCTCAACACCCGCATCGCGCAATGCCTTTGTGTGCCCTTGTCCCGCAAAGCCAGAGCCTAGAATCAGTGCGCGCAATGTCATGCTGTCACCAAATCAAAGGTGCGGCGCAACGGTGCAAAGTTGCCGCCCGACTCTTCTTGGACAGCGGTTGCCGCAAACAGATCGGTCAGATGCTTGTACTCTTCGGCCGATAATTCCACGTCAAACGCCTTAAGCGAAGCGTGCAGTTGTCGTTCTGAGCTAACCCCAACAATCGGCGCGGCGACGCCCGGTGAATGGCGCACCCATGTCGCCGCCAACTGTGCGGGGTGCAGGTCGCGGTCAGCCGCAAATTGGTTAAATCCTTTGAGCGCATCGCTATATTTGTCGAGCCACAGTGGAACGCGCTCGTCCGTCTGCCCACGCGAGTCTTCGGGAAGTGGTTCACCGGGCTTATACTTGCCCGCCAACAACCCCAACGCCAGCGAACGATACGTCGTGATCGCAATGTTTGTCGCGGCCGCTTGCGGCAACACTTCCACCTCAGCCCCACGCTCAAACAAATTGTAGGGAATCTGATTGTTGACAAATTGCGCCCAACCATTGCTGGCAGCGACCGCATTGCAGTGTGCAAGCAGCCATGCGGGGAAATTGCAGCAACCAATATAGCGCGTCTTTCCCGCCTCAACCGCCTTGTTCAACGCCTCCATCATCGGCGCAATCGCCATATTCTGACGCGGCCAGTGGATCATGAACAGGTCGACGTGCTCAAGCTGCATGCGCTCCAAGCTCTCGTCCAAGCTCTGCGTGATCCAATCGGGATCGACGTTCTTCGTCACCTTTGTGCCGATAAACAGCTTGTCGCGCTTACCCTTGATGATGCGCCCTAAAATCTTTTCCGTTTCGCCGCCGACATAAGCGGCGGCGGTATCGACAAACGTCACGCCGTGATCGACTGCCGTATCGAGAATCCGTGCTGATTCTGCCTCATCGCAGCGATCGCCAAACATCATTGTGCCGAGACACATCTGTGAGACTTCTACACCTGTATTTGCAAATTCTATCGTGTTCATAATTCCTCTTTGTAGATTGAAATCTACAGCTATGTGATAAAGCCTGTTTGTGAAGATTAATGAAGGTGTCATTCCCGCGCAGGCGGGAATCCATTCTTCTGGTCTGGTCGTTTCGAGATTTGGAAATCCGGAAGCACGCATCCCTAGAATAGTTAATTAACTTCCATAAGCAGGCATTTTAATCTTTCCGCCGCGTATACACGGCAGTTTATTGTCAAGGTCGGACGGGTGTACCATCAGGTAACCGCGCCTGTGTCCAATCGATCACTTCATCTTGCGGCGGGTAGTTGGCGGCGAGTGCTTCGTCAATGTCGACGCCGAGTCCGGGCTGGTCGTTGGGATAGAGATAGCCGTTGCGAACTGTGGGCATTCCGGGAAAAATATCGTAGTCGAGCTGTTTCGGCCGATACCACTCCTGAATCCCAAAATTTGGCACGCTCATATCCACATGCAGATTGACCGCATGACCGACTGGCGACGTATCGCTCGGCCCATGCCACGCCGTCCGCACGCCAAACATGTCGGCAAACGCCGCCACCTTCCGCGCTGGGGTCAAGCCCCCCATCTGGCTAATGTGCATCCGCACAAAGTCGATCTGCCGATTGGAGATCAGCGGCTGCCACTCATGCGGGTTGTTAAACAGTTCCCCCATCGCCAACGGGGTCGCGCACTGCTGGCGAATGTTGGCAAACCATGCGTGCTGCTCTGGTGGCAGCACATCTTCTAAAAAGAATAACTTAAATTGCTCGACATCTTTGGCAAACTGCACCGCATCAATCGGGGTCAGCCGTTCATGCACATCGTGCAGCAGTTCGATCTCATCGCCTAACTCAGCGCGGACGTGCGCCAACATATCGAGGGTGTCGCGCATGTACGCCTTCGGGTCAAAATATGCGCCGTGTGGTGCGCCGTGTGGTTTGACCATCTGCGACGAGACTCCGCCATAAATGCCGATCTGCACCCGAAAGTAGCGATACCCTTCCGCCTGTCGAGCACGGATATTTTCAACGACCTGCTCTTTTGTCGGCGCATCACAATGAATGTAAACGTGTGCGCCTTCGCGGACTTTGCCACCCAAAAGCTGATAGACGGGCATTCCTGCCAGCTTGCCTTTGATGTCCCATAACGCTTGGTCGATCCCTGAAATTGCGTTGTTGAGGATGGGGCCATTGCGCCAATAGCCGTTATTCATGGCGAGTTGCCAGATTTGCTCGATGTTGTGGACATTTCGGCCGATTACAAACGGCCTCAAATGGTGCTCAATCGCCGCACGTACCGCGTGAAACCGCTGCTTAAACGTCGCGCATCCCAGCCCATACAGGCCCGGTTCAGAGGTCAACAGCTTGACGACAACGAGTTGCGACTTGCCGGGCTGGGTAACGATCACCTTGACATCACGAATCGTGATAGTCATATCTATGCACCTGCCACAATTTGACGTGGGAAAAGCTTTTCTGTTAGGTCAGGTCTTTGCAGGCGGATCAGTGTTTCAACAAAGTAGTAATCGCCATAAATCAGCGGGTGATCTTTGAGGTCATGCGGAACCGAACGCGATGCTTCTACGAGAATGGCCGGAATGTCCGTGCCGCGTGTCGAGTAGTTTTGCCAGAGCGATTCGGTGATTTCCCACGCTTCGTCGCGCCAGCGTTGGGCGAGTGCGATATCACTTTCACCGTCTGCTAGTTCAAGCAACCCCGCCGCAATGACCGAGGCGGCCGACGTATCACGATAATCCTCATCGAGCAAATCGTAATCCCAAAATGGCACTTTGTCGGCGGGCGCGTTGGCGATGGCGTACTCGGCGATGCGCCGCGCCACTGACTGATAGGCCACGTTGCCTGTCCAGCGATATGCTTCGGCAAACCCGTATAATGCCCAGCCCAACCCGCGTGACCAGCAGGTATCGTGGCTCAATCCCTGATGTGTCTCTTGGCGCAAAAACGCGCCCGTCGTCTGGTTAAAGTCGGCCACTTGAGAGACGGAGCCATCGGGACGCACCAGCACATAACGACTGGTAGTGGCATGACCAGAGGCGATCCTCGCATAGCGCGGGTCACCACTTTGTGCGCTTGCCCAGTAGAAAAACGGCATGTTCATCATCAAATCGACGTTGATGCGTCCGCGTTCGTGATTTGTGCCATCGATGCGCCCCCACGCCTGCATGTATTCGCCGCGTGGGTTATAGCGTTGGGTGAATGTCTCGGCCGCCGTCAATGCGTCGGGCAGCAGCGCGTCATCTCCCATGACGCGATGGCCTAATACGTTGGAGAGGTAGAAGATAAAGCCGAGATCGTGGGTCAGCGTCGTCGTTTTGAGCCATGCGAGTTCGCTTGTCCACTTGCGGGCGGCCTGCTCGTAGGCTGGCTCTTCGGTGTGGGCATAGGCAAGCCAAAGCAGACCCGTCCAAAATCCATCGACCCAGTGGCTAGGGATGCGGTTGGGTTCGGCCGAAATCCATGCGCCATTTTCCCAGCGTTCGGGAAAGTAGGATACTTCATCCCGATTGCGTGCAATAATCTGCAAGCTGTATTCAAGTGCTTCTTGTAACATAGATGATGTTTTGTGGGGCAACTGTCTAAGGTGGTGGATACGGAACTATTCCGCGCCCTTAGATTTAATCGTTGCATGTTTAATCCGCTGAATCACCACGCGCAATAGCTCGCGCACCAGCACATAAAACACGCCAAACATAATCGGCTCACCCGGCAACTTAATCGTTGCGGCGGGCAGGTCAAACAGGATATTGATGAGACGATTGCCGCCAATGTAAATCAGCGCGACGATATAGACGATAAAGATGCTATTGATGATTTCGACGAGATAGTCGCTAATCCGTTGCGAAATCGCATAGGTGGTGGGGCGGCGTTCAGGGCTAAGATTTAACGCCATCCGCAAGGACGGATTGACGATCAGCATGTTGAAAATCCCCATCACGAGACCGAGTGAAAAAACAAAGTCGATGATGTTCGTCTGATTGCCGAGTGCCGTACCCCAACCGATAAAAAAGTAGACGGCCCCCGCCGCCCACCAGCGAATAATTAGGGAAATGTTGCGGTCGGTTAGGTACTTTCTTAGCCCTGTGCGATTCATAAGCTCTCAGCCAGCTTGATCTCTTCCCACTTGAGTAGTGGAACGACAAACACGCTTATGAGATAAATGACGACAGAGACAATGACCAGCGTAAAGCTCGTTTGCACATCTGCCATCGAAAGCCCATCTTGTGCGGCGACATCAGCTTGCAAAAGGCGGATATATCTGAACCCTGCCCACGCTGCAAGCAAACCTGACAGCACAAAAAGGAGAACGCTCCGCAACTTCTCCAGCAACATGCCGTTGAAGGCGGTTGTCATGCCAAAGATGATAAAGAGAAAGAGGTAAAAGCCGATCTGATTGGCAAATATCTTTGTACTCGCCTCAATGTGGATTTGGGAGATGGCTAGCTCACCGATTCCCGTGATAAACAAAATACCTGTAACCAGTTTGAGAATTATATCTTTCATTTGGTTTCTCCTTCGTGGCGAATGCGTTTTTCAGTTGCAGGGTCGAAAAAGTGGACTTGGCTCATATCGATGTAATATTCGGCCGAATCGCCCATTGTCCATCCCTCATCCATCCGCAAGTTTGCCGTCACAATCTGATCGGCAATATCCAAAAAGACGAGCGCGTGATTGCCCAAATATTCGCTTTTGGTCGACCGCGCCTGTACCGGTTCCCGCACGGGAACCGGTAATGTGCTGAAATGCTCTGGTCGCACACCTAAGATAATATCATTCTCACCGTGTGTGCCGATATGATGTTGCACGGCAGCTGGCACAGCCAAATCCATGCCCGGCGCGATAAATCGGCCGTTTCTGACATGCCCATGAATAAAGTTCATCGGCGGGCTGCCAATAAAACCACCCACAAACATATTTTCTGGCCAATGATACACCTCTTCTGGCGTACCGATTTGCTGCACACGCCCCGCATTCATCACCACGATGCGCGTCGCCATCGTCATCGCTTCCGTTTGATCGTGCGTCACATAGACAAACGTATTGTCCAACTGCTTGTGCAGCTTAGCAAGCTGACGTCGTGATTCGACCCGCAGCTTTGCATCCAGATTACTCAACGGTTCGTCCATCAGAATGACACGCGCCGTGCTGACAATAGAACGACCCAACGCAACACGCTGCCGCTGTCCACCCGACAAATTTTTCGGATACCGATTGAGCTGCTCTTTTAGCTGGACAACCCCCGCCGCCTTCATCACCTTCTGATGGATCGTATTCTCATCCTCATGCCGGATCGTCTGGCTAATACCGATATTTTCATAGACCGACATATGACCATAGAGCGCGTAATTTTGGAAGACCATCGAGATCTCCCGATCTGAAGGCGCGACATCGTTGATGCGCTTGCCTGCCAGAAGCATATCGCCCGAGCTGATCTCCTCCAACCCAGCGATCATCCGCAGTACGGTGCTTTTGCCACATCCGGACGGCCCTACGAGTACGATAAATTCACCATGCTCCACCTCAATATTGAAGTCGAACACCGCTTGGACGCCTCCCGGATAGATTTTGTCGATGTTTTTTAAGACTAATTCGTGCATGAGATTTTCCTATGGGAGTCTACTTCTGCATCAGCGCGAGATTGATGTTGTTCTCTTCGATATATTGCAGCCGTTCACGTGACCGCTGGATACAGATTAGCGACCCAGCTAAGGCAAATGCGGCTGTCGCGACCAATAACACCTGGATGATTAGGCGGGCGGGATTGACAATTTCAGCGGGTATCCAGAACAAACGCAGAAGCTGAAAAACAGTCAACCCGATTCCCGCATATGCCCATGGCAACTCATACAGTTTCTGACGCACCGCCATCAAAAAGGCAAACAGCGACAAAAAGATATTGAGCATGACGAAGACGCCTAATTGTGCATCCACGCTCATATTGTTGATGTAGATAATCGTAAAAATCGTGTTGCCAAGCAGATACAACATGATTAACTGTTGACTGCGGCCATTTTCTAAATAGAGACGTTTCTCGCTCATGCTAACCTCCGAATCAGTGGCTTACCCTCTCGCAATCTTTGCACAAATGTCATAATTGAAACCAGTGTCAGCAGCACCAACGAACCAATTAACAGATAGTGCAGCAGTAGCCCTGCATCAAAAACAAACGTCGTTGGAGCATAATCTTCCCATGTACTGAAATCGAGTGCAAGGTAACCGCGCTTGTACTTTGGCAGGACGCTGATCAATGCCAACGAACGGATTGTCAGATAGACAGTTGTGGCGATCACAACGATCAAGCCAGCCAAACCGGGTCGAAACTTGTTTAGTTGAAACGCCGATAACGCCCCAGCAAAGAGGATAAAGATCAGGGAGATATTGAACGCCTCTTTGTTAAAGACCTGCAACAACTTGTAGTAGTCGAACATTTCAGACGTGCCGTTGAAAAAGAGGACGTAATATTGCGTCATAAAGCCGAGATAAAGGATAAACAGGGCTATCACAAGGGTGAGAACCGCATAGACCAGTATCGCTTGAATTCGCATTAGATTGTTTTTCATGATCCACCTCTCAGAATGGGGGAGCGCAAACACCTCATTTGCATTTTGCTGCGAAGCAGGTGTTCGCGCTCCAGAGTTAGTTAGACGCTACTCACTCGCAGAACGCTGATAAGCGGTGCGATAAACGTCGAGATAGTTCTGTACACCAGCCTGCTCGTACATTGCCTTTATGGCCTCTGTACTTGCAGGTGCAGTATCTGCACCAGTGATGAACAGGAATATCTGATCGGTTTGTTCTTCACCGATTGCCAACTGTCCGAGCTTGGCGTTGTCTTGCTCCGTCAATGAGAAGAAGGGTGGAACGAGGCGGAAGAGAGGATCATCTGACTCGTAAGAGGTGCTTACTACCTCTTCGCCAACATACAGTTCCCATGCGGCTGGCCCGTTGTTCGTCGTCGTTTGCAACTCAAACCCGATTTCCTTCTGGAAGCCAATTGGGATTAATGAGCCCATGAAGTCACGCAAGAAGCCTGACATATCACAGTTCTTCAACTCACAAGAGATGTCCACAATCCAGTCGTTAAACGTAGGATACAAATTGCCATCGGGCGCCTCATACATTTCGCCTTCAACCAGGCCATAGGGAGGGCCATAGTTTTGAGCTTGATGCCCTTCTGCTGTAAAGAAGTAGTCGAACAGGGTCAATGCGGCGTTGATCTCCTCTTCCGAAGAGGTGGTAGAGATTCCCCAGCCGTCTGGCTTGATAACACGTGTGTTTTCAAGGAAGTGGATGAACTCGTCCGAGTCGCCAACAGTCGTTAGTGGTGGCAACATGCCGACTACATCAGCATTCGAGGCGGTTGTCGATGCGATCCAGTCGTAGGTCATGAATCCAAACTGCGTGTTGTTCGGTTCTTCGTCCGCTGCATAGAGGAAGTTGCGATAGTTGTCGCGCGTGCTGAGGTCAGCAAATTCAGAGTGGATCAACCCTTCCGAGTAAATCTGTTGCAGATAGCCAACACCTTCCAAGAAACCATCTTCCGCGTAAGAGTACTGAAGCTCACCATTCTGGTCGAAGTAGAAGCGTGCGCTATAGGAGTCGGAGCCGTGTACGCGCTGGCCGCCCCAGTAGGTGATCAGGCGCAAGACATCTTCACGGTAGGAAGATTGGCGCACGAAGAAGGGAGAGATTTGTGCATCAGCGACAACTGCGCCCGTCGCCACTTTGGAGAGGGTGTTCGGTGACAGTTCAATGACGCGCCACAAGGCGACCAATTCATCCATGTCATACTGGGCGGTGTCACCCAAGTAGAGGTCAGATGGGTTGGCAAGGTCAGGATAAGTGTCAGCGATATAGGCGATCAGCGTGTCGAGTGCAGCATCGCGTGTCAGTTCGCCGCCAGCAGCGGCCTCGTTTTGTAGGTCAACGACGTTTGTGGCGTTGCGATCCCAGTAGCCAGCATAGGCGGGGGTCAAGGTGTGGGTTTCATCTTCGAGCGCATCGGCCGAATCCAGCAATGCCGTCACCCAACTTTCACGACCATCAAAAACACGCGCATAGTTGCCCAACTCGGCCGCATAGGGGACGAGATAGATGCCACCATCATAAGCGGTGATTGCATCGGCAATGTTGGGGTTTTCCGCCAAGTATGCGCCGAAGTTTGGCATCATATCGAGATGTTGGTTCAGGTCGACGAAGTAACCTTGTGCGCCGTAATTCATCAGGCTTTCTGCGATGCCGTTGCCGCCGTAGACATTCGCGCTTTCAAAACCGGTCGCGGCCGAAACGTCGATCATTTCAGTTGCGCTTTGGTCCTGAATCGTGACATCATTCAAGTCGATGCCCAACTGTTGTTCAATGTACTGCCACGTTGGCTTGAGTTGGCCTTGTGAAATTACCTGACCAGTTGGCAGTTCAAGTGGTGTGGCTTGGTTGTAGGTCAGCGTGCGCTGATTGTTGCCCAATGCAACACTGACATCCAAAGAGTCAGCCATTGCAACCGCATCATCCATCGTGTCTTCGACATCTTCAACTACCTCATCGGTCGTTTCTTCAACGGCATCCGCAACATCTTCGATCTCTTCTGCGGTATCGTCTGGCGCGGCAACTGTTTCCTCTGTCGGTTCAACGGCAGGTACTTCGGGGTCGGTTACGGTTGACGAGCAAGCTGTAAAGAGCAGCATGGTCATCATCACTAAGAGCAGTGGTAATTTTTTCAAGTAGTTTTTCATTTCATTCTCCTATCATAAATCTGTTGACGAGCGAGTGTTGTGTTTGTTGTCTTTTCAAATGCTTCTTTCTCCTAAGGACCCTCCCCCTAGCCTTCCCAAAGGGGCTAGGGGACATCTTTACTCCTTAACACCTCCCAAGTTGACACCCTTCGCAAAGTGGCGAGAGATATAGGGATAGATGATTAACACGGGGATAATCGAGCAGACTAAAACAGCAAAGATGTACGAGTCAGATGCGTAGGGTAAATTGATTGGCATATCATCAAACATCTTCTGGTAGTTCTCGATCAATATCCGCATATAAACTTGTAGTGGCAGCTCAGTCGGATTCTGGAGCAACATACGCGCCCAGAAATAACCATTCCAGCGGCTGGTTGCATAGAATAGCGCGACCGTTGCCAAGGCCGCTTTTGACATCGGCATGTAGATGCTGAGCAACATCTGGAATTCATCCGCGCCGTCGATGCGCGCCGCTTCCTCAATCTCATGCGGAATCGCCTCAAAGAAGCTGCGCAACAAGATGATATTGAAGCCCTGCACACCAAAGGCGATGATGATGCCCCAGCGATTATCGACACCCATATTGATATAGTTAAGGAACAGCGGAACCATGCCCGCGCTAAACCACATCGTAAAGACGACCAAGAAGTTGAGCGTGCGGCGGAACAGGAGTCGTCTTTTGCCAAGCGCGTATGCGCCCGTGACAGAGATAAAGAGGCTCCAGAGCGTGCCGAAAATCGTATAGAAAAGGGTGTTTGTGAATGAGATCCACAACCCTTTATCGAGATAGATCAGCTCATAGACTTGGAAAGTGGTGTCTTTTGGAAACAGTAGGACCCGCCCCGTTTCATAGGCCCCCTTGCCGCTGATGGAAGCAGAGAAGGCGTACATGACGGGGTAGAATGCCAGCAGGGCAAAAATAGTGACGAGCGTGATAGCAAAGAGCTTGAATGCGCGTTCTGATTGGCTGATACGTTGCATAGTTTTTTCTCCTTCCTACCAGAGTGACGAGTCTGAGATTTGGCGGCTGATAAAGTTGGCACCAACGACCAACCCGAATCCGATCAATGAGTCAAACATGCCTGCGGCCGCGCCCATCGCCTGATTCCCTCCTTCCAACCCGATCCGCAACACAAACGTACTCAGCACATCGGCCGTTTCATACGTATTCGCGTTGTAGAGCAGGATGACTCGTTCAAAGCCGACGGAGAGCATTCGGCCGATTCTCAGCACGACCATGATGATCAGCGTCGGCGCCATGCCCGGCAGCGTCACATAGCGCAACTCTTGCAGCTTGTTGCCGCCGTCCACCTTGATCGCCTCATACAAAATCGGCGAAATCCCCATGATGGCGGCAAAGAAGACGATGGAGCTATACCCCGCCTCCTTCCAGATGCCGGTCATGATAAACATCGGTCGAAAGTATTCGGAGCTTTGGATGATGCGCGTCGTCCCTTCAATGAATCCAATGTTGATCAGGAACTTTGAAATGACCCCCTGCGACGCTTCCCCGTTGCGCAGCATCGTCAGCACCAACCCTGTAATCGTCACTTCCGATAAAAAGTGCGGTAGATAGGAAAGGGTTTGCGTCACGTTGCGCCATAAATTGTTGACGATCTCACTAAAGAAGATGGCGAGGATGATCGGAATCGGAAAACCAAAGATCAGGCCATAGAGACTGATTACAAAGGTGTTGCGAAACGCCCGCCAAAATTGGGGGGCAAACGCCCCGTTGATGAGCGAATTAAAGTTGGCAAAGCCGACAAAATCGCTGCCGACCGCGCCCAAATTCGGCTGATAATTCTTGAATGAGATCAACAAGCCAGCCAGCGGCTTATAGAACCAGATCGCGTACCAGAGTAACAGCGGTACGAGCAGCAAGTACAATCTGTAATCGGTCACGATTGTCTTGACATAGTGCAGGAACAGATTTTGTTCCGCTTCTTCTTGTGGGCTGATATGTTGTGTCATATTGCATTCTCCCAACTAAGGTGCGTTTCACCGGGTGCGATAGCGATACGAACGAGATTGAGCATTTCGTTCGTCTGAAATGGTAACGGCTGACCGTTGCCGTGTAGGGTCGCGGGCGTGATTGCCAGCGAGACCCATGTTTGACGTTTGGCGAGGATGATGGCGGTTTGGTTCTCTGTGCTAACCGTCACATCGACGGGGTTTGATGCGATAAATGTAAGCTGGTCGTCGCGCCAGATATTCATTACGTCGCCTGCTGAAAAGTTCGCGTCGTTTGTGACAAACCAGCTAGCATCGGCCGAAAATACTCCGTCCACCACCAACCGCGCTTGTCCTTGCGCAAATGCGACGACTGTTTTATCAACCTGCAACGCCGTTCCGCCCACGCAGTCGAGTTCGCTCACATTTGCTGCGGGCGCATCTGTGTCGGCTAAGTCGAGCGCGACGACGATGCGTGCATGGGTGCATGGTTCTGGCGGCAACAGCACCAGCGTTTGCTGTGTGCGCGTGATAATCCAGTCTGGTTTTGCAGAAGTTGGATTCGCGCTCGTGACCGTTTCACGTTGTTCGTGAATCGTCGGTGTGAGCGCAGTGACGGTCATGCGCGTCTTGTCGGTCTTAAAGATAAAGCGATTGTCAGAGGCAATTTCTGCGGGGGCATCCGTTTGCAGGAGCCATTCGTAACGGTGGGGCTGCAATGAAGCCAAATCATCACAAACGATCACCAAATCCCCACCTATTCGCACTATTTGCCGCCGATATTGCGACAACTGCAAATCGGGGTGATACGCGCCCGCCGCCTCACCACACGCATACGTCATATCAGGCGCAACAAACCAATTTTGTAAACGACCGCCCCAGTTTGGGTCAAGTCCCTTAAACACGTCGTAGCCGCCGTCGTCGTACTGCCCCTGTCCATCGATCAAAACGGTACTATGATGGAGCGTCCGCTTGTCGCTGCTATAGCCGGGATCGACCGTTAAATAGTCGCCGCCGCGCATGAGGATAAAACTGTTTTCGTCGGGATGACCGTGACTCGCGCCGATGGTTGACCAGCCTGTTTGGCGGTCGATCGCCTGACCAAGTTGCCAGCCACGTGCCCCATTGGGCGTGCCACATTTGAACGCCAAATAGGTCGCGTCCGGTTGCCAACTGGTGCGCGTTGTCAGCAATCCCATATCTGGAAACACCTGTGTCGTGGGCAACTCATCAAGCGGTTCAAGCGCGACGGTCGGGTCATACCAAACAAAGTCAACCCACGCTTCGGGCAGCAGTCCGGGCTTCACCAACCCCTCGCGACCCTCCCGCTCCCATTCACCAATCTCGTCAAAATGTTGTGCCAACCACTGCGCGTGACCGTTGCGATAGAGACTGGCGAGACGATAGAGCATCATGCGCGAATGTGCGCTGCGACGGTCGTGGCAGTCACCGAAGTTGGCGGTGTCGATCAGGTTAGGCCCAGCGACAGCGAGTCGATAGTCAAAGGAGTAGCGCATGAAATCATTGTCATGCAAATCCACGCCCGACTCTTGCGCCAGCAAGTGCAGCGGGAACAGCAAAAATTGGAAACCATAGCGCCAGTAAATGACGCCTTCATAGTCGGAGCCATCTTCGGGGAAGAAGCTAACAACGCGCTTAAAGTTGAGAAGCGCGTCTTCAATCCATGCGGACGTATCGAAGTCGTCAGCGGCAAGGGCATAGCCAGCGGTCAAAAAGCCGCCGTTGCAAATCCAGTTGTGATTTTGCCAGAAATGTTTTGTCCAGTTGCAGCCGTTGTGTTCTATTGAGAAGTTGTAAAGGCGTTCCCCTTGCAAGCGTAGTTTGGCGACGAGTGCGTCTCGTTCGTCCTCTGGCAAGCGATCCCCTACCCAGCTATACGCCAGTGAAAAACCAAACAGCAACCACGCTGCATCGAGATCGTGGTCGGGCATCCGCGCCTTGCCCCAGTGGTCGTAGCCGATGCCCACCTTGAGCCAGTCGCGCAACGTTTCTAGATAGGCGGGGTCATCGCTGAGCAAGTTCGCGAGTGCGAGATTGGCAGCAGCCATGCCCATGTAGGTGATCGAGTCACTGGGATGCTCTGCTGGCGGCAGACGATCTGCATACGAAGCGGCCTGCGTGAGCAGTCGATCGTATTGCGCCGCATGGGTTGTCGCCGCGACTTCACGCCATTGTTCGAGCGTTTTGGCTTTGAGGAAGAGCATCTTAGACATGGGAGATGGTGGTGCGATAGCGTTGGGTCATGCCAGTGGTTCGGCCGATAATCACCCGACGCCGTTCAGTTGGATTCCACGATGTGCCGGGCGCATTGCCAAGCAGTAGATCAAATGGTGTGTCGGCGCGTAGTTGCAAGGTGTACGTTTGGTCGTTGTGGGTGATGGTGAAATCGGCCGATTCCACCCCCGCGACCCGCTCCGTCAACTTGATGTGTTGCGCTGCCGCCATTTCAGCATGTGGTTGTGTCTTCAGATTTTCAAGAACGAGCTGTCCGTCAACGTGGAAAACCCAATCGTATTGGTGTGGCGTTTCGGCCGAAACGGTCACAAGATCAATAATTTGTGTCGGGGTTGTTTCAATCGTGCGGCTGACCTTCCCTGCAAACAGATCGGCTGCGCACAGTTGAATCTGTCGCTCCGCAATATGGGACTGTGCGTTCGCCCACAATTGTGGCGACTCGCCATCGATCACCAGCCCATTGTGCGCGTAGGCATCTCGATACCATTCCATGCGGGCCGGCAAGCCGTAGAGGACACAGCCAGCATCATTGGAAAACGGCCATACCTGTAGGCTTAATGGATCGCCGTGTGAATGGCTGCCGCGATAGGCACCAAATGGGACGACCGCCGCCAGTTGGGGGGACGATTGGAGAACGGCGACACCTGCGTCTGGTAAAACGCGCATCGCTGACCCCTCTTCCTGAGGCGTGCTTGGTGCAAGTGCCTCTTTTCCAAAAAGCAATGCTGCCCAATTGTCACGACCGCTTCCCTTGCGTGCATAAGCATTTTGCAATGTGGCAGCCACAGCAGGATCATTATCATGTGCTTGGGCGATTTCATAGACTTCGCTCAACTCACGGTCATAAACACTGTTGATCCAGTAGGAGCCATCCCCCAAGTCAGCAAGCGTGCCATCGGGTAGCGTTAACTGTGTCAACGCACGCCACATGCTTTGAATCGACTGCCCATTTTCACCACGCACGCCGTATAAATCGCGCCCGTTGGCGTGAGCGGCCTCGGCCAAAATTTGATAGGCCAACACAACAAAGTTGTGATAATACGGTGTGACTTCGTACTGCATTCCGTCTGCCAACACCCCAATCGTGAGGTGTTTGATAAACCCGCCAGACCCGTCAATCGCCCGTGCAACCAAATCCACATCATTCAGCACATAACCCAAGCAGCCCAATACGGCGTTAAACCACCCCATGTAGTTGCTGTCAACGTGATCTTGTTTGATCAACGCATCCTGTGCCTGTGAGATCGTGTCGGCCAGTGGTCGCAGAAAATCTTGTTCGATTTGCTGACGCGCATCCAATGGCAGATCTGTCGAAACCAGATCAAATGCATGAATGAGCGGAATTGCCCAGAGTGACTCGGTCAAGGCTTGATTGAACACACGAGCTGTGATCATCCAAACTTCGGCCGAATCTGCCCCAACAAAGTTGGCATAAAACGCCGCATATTGCAGCAAAATGCGCTCAACTTCTGCTAAATAACGCGCTTCACCCGTCACCGCATACGCCAATGCAATGTCGCGGCTCATGTCGGCAAATTGGCGATGTCGCCATGCTCGCCAAGCCTCATCGTATATCGCGCCCGTGCAATCGTCACCCGCAGGGCAGCGATGCACGCTCGGTGCATCACCGTCGTAGATCAGCGGTAGCCAGTGGGTCGGGCAGATATAGTTATGAATCCAGCCACCCGATTGGGTGGGGAGCTCTGGTGATTGCGCACACCATATATCGACACGCGCTAACAACCGTTGCCAGTCAGCGTGCGCTGAGCCGTTTGGTGCAACCTTTTGCGTGAGCTTATTGATTGTGGCTTGTGTGAATAACTGCATTGTTGCTGGGAGCGCGAGCAGGATACTCGCCAAATGCGTTAAGATGAACGCGCTCTGACCACTTTAAACGAAGTACAAGCCGCCGTTAATCTCCATCACTTCACCCGTGATGAAACTACCCATCTCAGAAACGAGATAGAGTGCAGCATTCGCCACGTCGTCGGGGGTTCCTGCGCGGCCGATGGGGGTCTTGCCTACGATAGCTGTCTGGACAGCGTCTGGCGTGAAGGTGTTGTGGAAGGTCGTGTTGGCGATAAAGCCGGGCGCGAGGGCGTTTACCGTGATGCGGCGTTTCCCTAATTCTTTTGCCATGCCGCGTGTGAAGCCAATTGCGGCCGCTTTTGAGGCTGCATAAATCACAGAGCCGTTGCCACCGCCATCATGGGCTGCGAGCGAGGCCAAGTTGACGATCCGTCCGCCATCTGGCATGTATGCCAATACGTCGCGGGTGCAGTAGAATGTGCTGCTAAAGTTGACATCCATCACGTTGTGGAAATGCTCGTCGCTCATCTCTGAGGTTAGAACGCGCCCCAGCAAGCCACCTGCATTATTGATGAGAATGTCGATTTTGCCGCCTAGTTTTTCGGCCGCATCCTGCATTGCCGCATTGACCTGAGCGCTATCGGTCGCATCCAGATAGATGCCGTCGATTTGCTGCCCATCCTCGGCAAATGGTTCAAATTCACTTGTAAAATAAGTGGCGACGACGTGTGCCCCGCAGCGCGCGAGTGCCATTGAAAATGCCTTGCCTATCCCAATATTGCCGCCCGTAACGACGGCTGTTTTTCCTGTCAAATCGATCTGCATCGGAGTTTCTCCTTCGATTAATTTTAAGCGTAAGGCCGGAAATTTTCGGCCGATAAAGTTCGCAATTTCAGTTGTGCAAACAAATAGTTAAAATTTGGTGCAACGTTACACCAATTTATACCAAATCTTTTTTCTTGTCAACTGAATTTAGCAAAATGGATCGAAGGGAATAGTCTGCTTTTGTTATATTACAGGAGAAAAAGAGGGGAATGAGCGAACAAGCCGCACTAATAGCTTGCCAATAGTCTCATAAAACGTTACACTAAAATGGACAGAAACTGCAATGTCAAGGTAGGGAATCTTCGTCATGGGTGAAAAAGTTACAATCACAGATGTCGCACGGGCTGCGTCCGTATCGCCAAGTACCGTCTCGAATTTGCTCAATGGTCGGTCGAAGCGCATGCGGCCACAAACCAAGACACGCATCGAAAACGCGATCAAAGCACTGGGTTACAGACCGAATAAGGCAGCCCAGCAGCTTAAAACGGGACACGCACGCATCATTGGGCTGATCGTTCCCTCCGTTGCCAACCCATTTTACGGCATGTTTGCGCGTCATGTCGAGAAGACGGCCCTCGCCCACGACTATCAGGTGTTGTTATGTAACAGTGAGCGCGACTCAGCGCGAGAGCGCGATTACGCGGAGGAGCTTTGGGGATACGGCGTGCGCGGTATCATCTTTGGCTCGTCGCTGATGCAATTTTCCCATCTCGACGATTTGATCGAGCGCGGTCTTCATCTCGTCGCCTTTGACCGCCTAACCCAAGAGCAAGACACCATGATTATCGACAGCATTGGCGTTGACAATGCTTTCGCAACACGGTTGGCAGTCAAGCATTTGCTCTCGCTGGGACATCGGCGCATCGCCTTTCTGTCTGGTCGCATTCGCACCGTCAGTCGCATAGATCGTCTGAACGGCTATTTGTCTGCGCTGCGCGAGAATGGAATCGAACCTGATGATGACTTGATTTGGCACGGGATGACCAACGGCAGCTTTGGTGATGCGGATGCAATTGAACGGGGGCGACAAGGCGCACATGAGCTGTTCAGCAAAGCCGACCCGCCGACCGCCGTCTTTGCGATCAACGATATGTACGCGTTTGGCGCGTATGCGGGGGCGCGTGATTTGGGGCTTGTTATTCCTGACGATGTGTCAATTGTGGGAATGGATGACATCATGCTGACAGAGGTGGTGCAGCCGCCATTGACGACAATTCGGCAGCCAATTGCTGAGATTGCACAGCAGGCGACGGAGCGGCTGATCGGCCGAATTCAAGAAACCTACACCAAGCCGCAAGAACATATCGTCGTAACACCGCGCCTCATTGTGCGTGGGTCGACAGCACAACGTGCAAATGGCTCGCATGGGCATAAATAGTCTAGTGGGGAAGCCGCGAGAGATTAGGGGGCAGACGTATTGCGTGTTGCGTATTGCGTATTGACCTCTTGGATACGCAACACGCAATACGCAATACGCACGAAATCTAAAGAACCTCAAAGGGGTGCGATAGCTACGCCATCACACCCCTCTGGAACCTTTTCTCGCTGCGCCACTATTTAGCCAGTAACCATGCGCGGCGAGTGATGCCAGTTAATAGCAGAAGTGAGAGCATCAGCAGTAGGGAAGTCGGCAGTGGATTGGTTTCGGCCGAAATCATTCCAACCGCTGTCGGCGCGGAGGAGACATACCAACGCGCTGCGTTTAAGACGCCACCATCGCTCAAGGTTCCCGTTGCGGAATCACCATAGGCGGTTGCACCATTAGCCGTTGCCGCATTCCATGCACGTAGGTAGACAGTTCCGTTGGCGTAAGAATCGGCCGAATCAAACGTCATCGTCGCCAGCGGCACATACCCTTTATCGCGTAATGGCGGCGGCAATGTCCCGCTATTTTGCACAGATGTACTCCCAAGCAGCACATCATCTCCACCAGCACCCCCATTGCCACCCGGCGCATCGATCACCCCATTTGCGCCCACCCACAATAGCTGCACCAAATCGCCCGACGCCAAAACGGTCGTCGCGTTTGTGTCATACGCACCAAACGTCGTACTCCCGCTGGCACTAAAACTGCCCCACTGAAAACTGGCTGGGACGGCCTGTGCCGTCTGCCACACTGTAAACGTCAAAACACAAGTGAGTAACATCGCTAATTTCTTAAACATGATCATGCTCCTTTTTGAGTTCCCGTTTCGTTGGGAATAAGTTGTTTCGTTGTGCGGTGAACGTGGTTGTTGCGCAAATTCCGACATCAATTTGACTAAGAACAGACGGTGACGGCTCGCTCCACTCAACCGTTTGTTGTTAATTAAATACAGCGTAAAGTAAGTCCTGTCATACCTGCGAAGGCAGGTATCCATTCTTTTCTGACTGGATACCCGCGAAGGTGGAATGACAACGCCATAGAATTTACTTTACGCTGTATAAAAGGAGTATCACAAATACAGTTGCATCTGTGATACCCTCTAAAGGCGTCAAGGATAAGCTCTAGTCGATCTGATACGGTAAATCGTGCCAGTCGTAGCCAACGCCATGATGCTGATACCAGAAGCCATCACCGGGCGCGAGCGGTTGGTCAAACGCGCCATAGTCGGGAGTGAGCCACTTTTGATAGAAGTCGTCGCCAAATGCTTCACACGCTGTTCCGCCGCAGTAAAACGCACCCTCATAGCTTTGCGTCTCTGCATTCCAGACGAGCAAGCGGTCGGCGGTCAGCGGATCGGCCGATCCAAACGCCCCATGCAACAAGAGCTGATCTGCCGTGAGCGGCACGCTGCTATTGCCCAACAGGTTCCAGCCCGGTTCGACTTCAACTGGCGTTGGGAAGAATGTTGTGCTGGGGCTTGGTTGCTGTGGTAGCGGTTGTGCACCGTAGGTTGTCCACGGCAAGGTGTCCCCACTGCGATTCTCATACCAAAATCCAAAGCTCGGCGGCAACATAATTGTGCTACGGCTATAGTCATCGTTGAGCCAGTGTTGATAATACTCCTCACCAAAGTCCTCACACGCACCAGCGCAGAACCATGCGCTTTCATAGCTTTGTGTCGCGGCATTCCAGACGAGCAGCCGGTCGGCCGTCAATGGGTCAGCCGTGCCGAACGCCTCTGGCAGCACAGAATCGGCCGAACCGTCGCCATTCCACAGCTGCGGCGTGACCAAATTCCAGCCCGGCAGCAAGAACTGCGTCGCCTTACAAACGGGATCGCTAACCAGTGGCGGCAGTTGATCTGGCAAATGCACCTCGATGCGATAGCAGATGTCAAAGAAGGAGTCGATTTGTAAATCTTGATGTTGGAGTGGTTGTCCCAACAGGTCGCTTGGTGGCGTGAATGATTGCAGCAACTGCCCCGCAGGATCACCGGGCAACATGAACGGGTCGGGCAGTCGCCAGAAATCATAAGCTGCGTCTGGATAGAGATGTGGCATGCCGAGCATTCCAAGCGGATCAAGCTCTGGTAGCGGCAGTGGGGGTGGCAGGAAAACGGTCGGAGCGGGTGGCATCGTTGTATTGGCATTGACAAGCACGTTGCCCTGTTTATCGACCAGCAGGACGCTGAATTCGTTTGTAATCAGCAGCAGATTGCCGAGGGGGGTGACATGAGATCGGCCGATTGTGCCCACCACACCGACTAAATTCCCCTCTCCATCAAATATCTGTACGCCGTCATCATCGATCACAACGACACATCCATCATCCAGCACAAGCACGCTGGGACGACCCGTCGTTGGAATTGTGTTGCCGATTTGGTTGCCCGCCTTGTCATAGATGCGTGCGCCGCCATCCGTTATCACGATAATGCGCTCATCCTCAACCTGTACGGTTGCCCGTCCCGCCGTGAGAATCGCGTTGCCCTGCTGATTGCCGTCTTTATCAAAAATCCGCACGCTGTCGTCATCGATCACGATGATGCAGCCATCGGCCGTCACGATTACATCGGCGCGACCCGTTGTCGTGATGGTATTGCCCTGTTTGTTGCCGTTGCGGTCATAGATGCGCACGCTGTCGTCATCGATCACGATGATGCGACCGCCCTCTACGATGACTGTGGCGCGGCCTGTCGTCGTGATGGTGTTGCCCTGTTTGTTGCCGCCTTTATCATAAATTCGCACGCTGTCATCATCGATCACAACGATGCGGTCGCCGTCTACAATGACCGTGGCGCGGCCCGTTGTCGTGATGGTGTTACCCTGTTTGTTGCCGGCCTTGTCGTAAATGCGCACGCTGTCGTCGTCGATCACGATGATGCAGCCATCGGCCGTCACGATCACTTCGGCGCGACCCGTTGTCGTGATGGTGTTGCCCTGCTGATTGCCGTCTTTGTCGTAAATCCGCACGCTGTCATCGTCGATCACAACGATGCGATCACCTTTGACGATGACCGTTGCACGGCCTGTCGTCGTGATGGTGTTGCCCTGCTTGTTGCCGGCCTTGTCATAAATTCGCACGCTGTCGTCATCGATCACGATGATGCGACCGCCCGCCACGATAACCTTTGCACGGCCTGTCGTCGTGATGGTGTTGCCTTGCTGATTGCCATCTTTGTCGTAAATTCGCACGCTGTCGTCGTCAATCACGATAATGCAGCCATCTTTGGTGACGATCACTTCGGCGCGGCCCGTTGTCGTAATCGTGTTGCCCTGCTTATTGCCATCGCGGTCATAAATCCGCACGCTATCGTCGTCAATCACGATGATGCGGTCGCCCGCTACGATGACTGTGGCACGCCCGGTTGTCGTGATGGTGTTGCCCTGCTTATTGCCCGCCTTGTCATAGATACGCACGCTGTCAGCGTCGATCACGACGATGCGGTCGCCGTCCACGATGACCGTGGCGCGACCATTTGTTGTGATGGTGTTGCCCTGTTTGTTGCCGTCCTGATCGTAAATTCGCACGCTGTCGTCATCAATCATGATGATGCAGCCGCCATCCGTTGCAACCACCTCCGCACGACCGAGCGTCGTGACCGCGTTGCCTTGCTGATTGCCGTCTGCGTCGAAGAAACGCACGCTGTTGTCATCGGTCACGAGCAATAATCGGCCGATTCCCGCCACAACAGGCCGCCCAGCGCCATTGATCGGCTGACCAACAGGCGAGCCATCTGGATTAAACAGCTGCACGCCACTGCCATCCACAATGGCGGTCAGCCGTCGCCCGTTGAAGTTAAGCGGCTGCAACTGAACATCCTGCCCGACAATTTCCAGCCCAATCGCCAATCCCAAATCACTGTTGTCCACCCAAATAGTGTCAACGGCTGGGACGCTAAAAAAGTGCAGTTGGCGACCCGCAGGGATCACCTCCGCACCCTGATCGCCAAGCTGTTGCGCCATCTGTTGCCAGATGAGTTCGGGCGTCATTGATGGCAACGTCTCGACAAAAGCGG
This sequence comes from Anaerolineae bacterium, assembly GCA_030425205.1. GTDB lineage: Bacteria > Chloroflexota > Anaerolineae > Promineifilales > Promineifilaceae > CALECP01. Next base: position 85,302 of record JAUIAP010000011.1, on the reverse strand, counting down.
GGGCAAATGTTGGCAATTGCAACATCACCATGCCATTACCCTGCACGAATCCGTCAAGTGAGAGCGTCCCGCTGACCAAGCTCGCCGTCACGCCAGCTGGATCGATGCCAAATAGTTCATTCGTCTTATCGAGATTGTGCGCGACCTTTGTGATTTCGAGATTAGCCGCCTTCGGTGTCAGCGTCACCTGACTGCCCGCCCCGCCGACCGTAAAACAGTCCTGTGACACATCGGCAATTTTGTCTCGAATCCGTTCTGCCTTTTTCTCTGCGCTATCATTGCCACTAATATAGACACGCACATTAACCACCTCGACCTCTGCGCCACCTGTGCGCTGGCATGAAATTTTGATGGTGACGGTTCCGCTTTTGCGCGGCTTGCCGGTCGTGATGGTGACTGGGTTGCCAGCTCCTGCGCCGGCAAAGGTTGGCGTGGTGAAGAAAAGAGCGCATAAAAGCGCGAGCATGATGAGTAAGGTTCGTTTGTGTAACATGATCATCTCCTTGCAATTTGGGTGCATTCTCAGCACGTTGTTTCGTTCTCTGCACGACGAACGAAGGGGCGACCATTTTTCCGACACGAACTTTGCGAACAGCGACGGCAAATCCTGTTCACTGTTCACGCAATAACTGCTATGATTGCCTTAGCTATGGATGTCACCACGCTCACACTGCCCGAAGTTGCCCAAAATTGTCGTCGTGAGACGCGCAAATTTATGCAAGATCGGCCGAATAATCCCCAGTTCTGCTACGAGCTATTTCGGCGCGGGTTGACAGACGGATATGCAGAGCGCGAGGCAGCGTGGCACGCCATCTACAATCAATACCATTTACAGTTGACACGGGCGGCGCAGGCACACCCACTCATTCGGGAAGTCAAGGATGATGCAGAGGCGGTTGCGGATCAGGCATTTAGCAAGATGTGGCACTCATTTGCCAAAGATGCCGATAAATTCGGCCGATTTCCCACCCTCCCGACCCTGATCAAATTTCTGCAAGCGTGCGTTCACAGCATCATCGTCGATAGCTGTCGGAGACGGCGCGACGCGGTGGAAATCCAGCCAGAACGCGATGCCGCGCCGACAAAACAGATCAGCGATCTCGAAGCGGCACAGCTGTGGGAAACTGTCCGTCAACGCGCCCGAGACCAGCAGGAGCTAACCGTCATCTACGGCTGCTTTGAACTCGCTCTGCCCGCCCGCAAACTGTTCGATCTCTACCCCGAACAATTTAGTGATGTGCGCGAGGTCTATCGCATTTGCGAACGCCTCCTGCGCCGCTGGCGACGGGACGAACAGCTGCAACATCAGTTGGCAGCCTATTTGTAGCGGAAAAGCGACGATTAGGTCGTTTAGCGCATGAAGAAAATTGTGGCGTATGATGAATTGGCACAACGGCCGCTTCTGCATACTGCATCATGCATACTTATGAACAACACAGACCTACTCCAAAATATCGACCCCGCACTGCACGACACGGCGCGGGCGTTGCTCAATACGCCAACGCAGCGACCCGATGCGCTGACGTTAGCGGAGTTTGAGCTGGGGACACTTTCGGCCGAAAAAGCAGCAACCGTCGCCAATTACCTCGCGCAACTGCCAGCCGACGATCCCGAATTGCTGCTTTTGCGCCAATTTCAAGCGAACCTTGCGCCAGCCAAACGGTCAAAGGCGCCAGCCCCCCAACGCCGCAACTTGCGAACATTAATTGCACGCCTGCTGCCCTCCCCGACAGCCACATCCCCCGCCCTCGCGGTGCGCGGCACAACCGCAGCGCAACTGCATCAATACGTCGCAGATGATGTGCGGCTGACGCTAAATGTGCGTCCGAGTCGGCAACATCCGCACCGCTGGCAAATCACGGGCATGGTCGTGGGGCTGGACGGCGCAATCGAGCAGGTGCGGCTGTTTGATGCGGTCGAGGCAACGGAGATCGACAATACGCCCGTCGTCAATGGGGGTAACTTTTCGGCCGATAATCTCCCACCCGGCAACTACGCAATTCTGCTCCAAACAGACGCAGTACAGGTCGAAATTGAAGCTGTTATGATTGGATGAGCGACGCATTTTGGCAAGACGGGGACGCATGGCGACAGGTCGCAGCGACGAGCGACCTACATGCGCTTGCCGACGATCTCAAGCGCGAGGTCGATCAATTGCTGCGCACCCGTGACGCAGCCGCCGAACGAGTTGCCCAACGGCTGATTGCGCTCGGTGGCTATGCAGCGGGGCGCGGCTGGCAAATTGCGGGCAATATCGCACTGCTGGCACGCGGCGACTTCCAACAGGCCGATCACGCATTTCTGCAAGCCCACCAGCTTTTTACCCAACTCGATCAACCTGTCGAGGCGGCACGGTCGGACATCGGCCGATTTGCCGCCCTCGCCAATCTCGGTGACTACACGAAAGCAGTCGCCGTCGGTCAACGTGCCAGCGCCATCTTCACCGCACACAACGCCACCCATGACCGCGCCCGCCTTGCGCTCAATATGGCGTGGCTGCACGATCGACAGGGGGACGACACAGCCGCCCTCGCTATGCTTGACGACGCCGCGCAGCACTTTCAAGATGACCCGCAACGTTTGGCGGGAATTGAACTAAATCGGGCGATGGTGTTGCGCAATTTCGGCCGATTTTCCGCCGCCCTCGCCGCAAGCGAACGGGCATTTCAACTATTTGAGCAGCTCGATCTGACCATTGAGGCGTTGCGTTCGCGCTATTCAGCCGCCACAACCCATCTCGTTCAGGGGGATATGCGCCATGCGCTCCAGTTGCTCAACACGACCCGCGTGCAGTTGGAGGACGCGCGGCGCGAATGGGATAGCGTCTACTTTGCGCTGGCGACGTTGCGTTGTCAACTGGCGTTGGGACAATTTACAAGCGTATTGGAGCAGTGCGATGCGCTCGAATTGCGCGTGCGCAACCATCAGGGGCGTAAGGAGTTGGGAAAACTGTTGCTCATCAAGGGGCGGGCGCAAATCGGCGTGCAGGATTTGGCGGGCGCGATGACGACGATTGAGGCAGCGGCTGCGGTCTTTTCGGCCGAAAACAACCCCGTCGCCGCCGCCGAAGCAACGCTGCAATTTGCCGCGATCTTGCTGACAATGGGCAAGCGTGCCGCCGCATTCGAGCAATTCTCTGACTGCATCACGCAATTTGGAGACCTGCCCGCCTTGCAGACAAACGCCTATCTCGGTGCGGCCAGTGCGGCGGCCGACACAACCCAGATGGCAGACGCGCTCACCCATGCATTTGCCCTGATCGACAAACATGAGTTGCCCACACAGCGGCAGCAAGCGTGGCATCTGCACGGCAAGCTGGCGCAGCAGCGCGGGGATCTAACGCTGGCCGCCGCTAGCTTTGAGCGTGCCATCGCCACCCTCGACCAGCTGCGTAGCCAGCTTTTACTCGACTGGCGCGGCCGTTTTCTCGCCGACAAAGATGATCTGTTTGCCGATGCCGTACAGCTCTATTTGCAACAGGGCGATATTGCACAGGCATGGCGGATTGTTCAGCAAGCCAAATCGCGTTCACTGATCGATCTCTTGGGCTATCGGCTGGATGTGCGGATTGAGGCAATTTCGGCCGATGACATCCCACTCATCACCCAGTTTACGACCCAGCAGGCGGAACGCAATCGCCTCCTGCGCCGCGCTGAAGCTGACCCCGCGACGGCGCATGAATGGCTGCCCCAAATCGAACAGCTTGAAAAAGAGCTGCTTGGCGTGCGCGAGCGGCTCCTGTTGCGCGATAGCCGCTATGGGCAGGCGACCCTCGCGAGTCCTGCGACGCTGGCCGAGATACAGGCGCAATTGCCAACAGATACCGCCCTGCTCGACTACTTTTTTGCACATGGACAACTGCATCTTTTCCTGATTACATCGAGCCAAATCATACATGAGCGGTTGCAGGCATCGGCCGATCAGATCGCCATGCTCCTCGACTTCTGGCAACTCAATCTGCAAGCCATCCCGCACGATCCCGCCTTCGCCCCCGCCACGATCCCGCACGCCCAACAGCTGCTCGCCCAGCTCGATACGCTTCTGCTCGCTCCTGTGCGCGACCAACTGCCCACCCATCTGCTGATCGTGCCGCACAAGTCGCTGCACTATCTCCCCTTCCACGCCCTGCACAATGGGGCAACCTATCTCATTCAGCAGCATACCGTCAGCTATCTACCGACAGCCAGCGTCTTAACGTTCACCCACCATGCAGCCCCCAGTGACAGCGCGTTTGTCATTGGCAACAGTTGTGATGGTCGGTTGCCACAAGCCGTTGCGGAGGCGCAAACAATCGCGCGGCTCTTGCAGACAACGCCCCTGCTCGATGCAGAGGCGACCCTTCAGGCTGTGCGTGCCACCGCCGCATCGATCTGGCATATCGCAACACATGGGGCATTTCGCGCTGACAACCCGCTCTTTTCGGGTCTCAACATGGCAGACGGACAGTTGACAACGCTCGACATCTTCAACCTCAAGCTCAACGCCGCACTGGTGACGCTCAGCGCGTGCGAGACGGGACAGCAGGAGATCGGCGGGGGGGATGAGCTTTTGGGATTGGCACAGGCGTTTTTATCGGCGGGGGCGCAATCGCTGTTGCTGACCCACTGGCCCGTTGCAGATGCAGCCATGCCGCACCTGATGGGGATATTTTACGAGCGGTTTTTAGCAGGGGCGACGAAAGCAGCCGCGCTACGCGCCGCACAGACGGCCATGATCGAGACGGCAGCGTTTGCACATCCCTACTTTTGGGCGGGATGTTTCTTGATTGGGAAGTAATGGTGTAGCCTGTAAGCAGTAAGGCATAAGGCGGCGAAGCCGCAAGTGGTTAGTGGTAAGAAAATGCGTTGACGCATTTTCTTACCACTAACCAGCAACGAGCAACTATTTATGCTTACAGCATACATTTTGATGAGGTACGCTATGTTGCGTGTCCAGTGTCTTCGCCACACAACGCAACAGAAGTGATAGCGGAACTTTGCCAAGACGTGCGTTTAGCGGCAAACGGGAACAAACTTGCGTCTGTTCCCTCGCAAGGAGTCATGATGAAACGTCAGCTAACTTTAACTTTTTGTTGTGTGATTGCGCTGCTGGGGATGCTGTTTTTCGGCCGAATTGCCCATGCCGATAACTATGTCCGCGCTGTCGAAAATCAACTACTCATCTTGGGAACGCCGCCCGAAATTCAACAGGCACTCCAGCCGATTGCCCAGCAAGTCGACAACCTCAACGTTGCCCCAATGAACTGGTTTCAGATGCTACCACCATCAGGACATCCGTTGGCGGGACAACCAAATGTGCAGATGCACCAACTGCTGATCTTTGACCCGACGCTGACGGTAGAGGATGCGCTGCAACAGATCGCGGGGACAGGGGCGTTTGTCTTTGCATCGCCCAACTGGGTGACGGCGGCGGCGGGCGTTTGGTATATCGAAGGTGCGCCCAGTGTGCCAGCCGTCGTCACAACGACAGTCGCGCCGCTCAACACACAGGTCGGATTTGCCCAAGTGGGCTACACAACGACGCTGGCCGCAACAGGGGAACGGGTGCAAGTTGGCATTTTTGACACCTCCCCCTACCAGAGTGACGGCACATTTCCGGCCGCAGTCGCCAGTTTGCCGCTGACAGTCCATCATGAGTTTACGCTGCCATCCCCCTCCCCTGTGCCGACCACAACGATTGTAGATGAGCATGGGACGGCGGTGGCATCACTGAGTGGCGCGGTGGCGGAATCGGCCGATTATCATCTCTATCGTGTCCTCAACAACGGCGGCGTCGGTGACCTCTTTACGCTTAACGCCGCGCTTTCCAGCTTTATTGATGACAGCATCATTCAATTTGGCAACGGCTTGATCGATGGCGCGGTCATCAACTTGAGCCTCGTCGTGCATGCGCCGTTGGGCGATCCCGTGCCGCCGCTCGATGTGGTGTTGGCGGGGGCCGATGTGGTTGGTATCCCAATCATTGCGGCAGCAGGTAACGAATCGGATGAGTTTGGCGCGTTGCCCCCCAAAGTTCCCGCCAGTTATCCCTATACGCTGGCGGTGAGTGGGGTAAATTCGGCCGATTTGCGCGCCTGCTTCTCGCACATCGGCGACATCGCGGGCTTTAGCGGCGAGACGTTCACCAACGGCACGTGCGATCCCCCAACGATGACACAGCGCATCCGCACCGCCGCAATTGGGGACAGCAGACAGCTTGAATGGGCGGGCACTTCATTTGCAACGCCGCTAGTCACGGCCGGCGCAATTTTGCTGCTCGACAAGTTTGATGGTCAGCCGCCGACGGCACACGTCAACGACGTTTTACGCCAAACGGCACGGGTTGTCGATGCAGGCAGCATCTTGGATTTGCATGCGGCCCTCAACGAGGTGCCACTTGCCGTGACAACACGTTATGTCCATGCGACAGCGCTCAATCGTCTGCTGATTTTTGTTGTTGTGATTGGGTTGTGTAGTCTCTCGCTGTGGCTATGCGTGAAGAGTTTAGGATTCCCGCGAACGATTAAATCTGCTCGCAATCCTGACCCCTAGCTAGCCGCTTCCGTCTCTTGACTAACCAATTGCCGTTGGTGTGCCGTCGTGATCAACTCAACCATATTCTGCACACCCAACTTGCGCATCAGATGTGCGCGATGTTTTTCAACCGTTTTCATGCTAATTTCAAGCTGATCGGCAATCTCACGGGTTGTCATACCGTCGAGAATACACCTTAACACCTCTTGTTCTCGCTCGGTGATGGGATCGCCAAACGTCGGGTTATCATCGACGCTTGACAGTGCTGATTGTGCATGATGACAGAGGAAGCTGCCTTTCTGCCAGACCATTTCGATGGCCTGTTTGAGCTCATTTTGCACAGACCGTTTGGACAGAAAGCCATTTGCCCCATGCTGTAATGCACTTTGCACGGTGTATGCGTCATCTTGCATTGATAGCACAAGAACACGTGGGTTACTTACAGTTGTGCGGATTGGCTGGATGAGGTCAAGCGTGTTGCCATCAGGCAGGCTGAGATCGAGCAGCACGACATCAGGTGTGTGGGATTGGGCAAGCGGGATAAGTTCAGCGCAGTTATCCACCTCCCCCACAATTTCATAATGACCTACTTCGTTGAGCAGCGCACACATTCCACGTCGAACAAGATGGTGATCTTCCACAAGCAGCAAACGTAGCATTGATAATTCCTATTTCAAGTAATGATAGGCTAATTGTGACAGATCAAACTACCGGAAGCTAAGAGCAAATGGCTACTTTTCTAGGAGCGGGCTCCTATCTTTGCAGGTTGGGATTTTATTCGACTCGCTGAGGACATGGCTATGTCGCATCTGTCTCAGACCAATAGGTTCCCGTCTCTAAAATTTGCCGAATGGCGACGAGAATATAGCGCGTGTCCATCTTCATCACGTAGCCGTCGGCACCCGCTTGTTGCGCCGTGTCGGCAAAGGCTGTGCGTTCATGGCCAGAGATGATAAGGGTTCGTAGTTCGGGGAGTCGGGACTTGAGTTGGCGCACCAACTCGATGCCGTTCATCATCTTGAGCGACACGTCGATGATGGCAATATCGGGCTGAATTTCGGGGATTTGCTGGAGGGCAAGTTCGGCCGATTCCACAATTCCACATACTGTCAAATCGGGTTGTCGATTAAACAGATCACGATAGGCCCGCTGCATTGCAGGGTGATCTTCAACGACGAAAAGCTTTGCTGCATGGGGGGTTGGAATGGCCATTTGTATCATGCTACATCGTACCATCTTCTCATTGTGAAAAGCCTTCACGTATGCTTATATGTGCCTTTTTATCTATCTTGTATTGTTGGGAATATAGATTGTCGCCGACGTTCCCTCGTCAATCTTAGACACAATTTCAAAACTGCCACCGAGCAGTGCAACACGACGAACTAAGTCGCGCAATCCCATATGCTCATCAGGCAGTTGCTCAAGTCTAGCGACATCAAATCCCTTGCCTCGATCGGTGACAGAAATCCCCAACACCTCATCTTTATTCGATAACGTGACGGTTGCTTCCAGTATATCTGCATGTTTGACAACGTTGAACAGCAGTTCGCGTGCCAGTTGAAAAATCAGTACGCTTAGGTCTTCATTGATCGTCGGAATCGATTCGGCAATCGAAACTTGCACCTTCAATCGATGTCTTTGCTGCATGTGACTTGCCAGCCAGTGCAGGGCGTGTGGCAACGATTGACCGCGTAACAAGGGTGGGCTGAGTTCGACGTTGAGCGAGCGTGTCGCCTCCAGCGTCTCAGACAAGAGGGCTTCCATTTCGTTGATCTGTCCATCGATTTCGGCCGAAACAACCCCTATGCGCGCCAACTCCGCCCGCATGATGACAACGTGCATCTGGACGCTGTGCAACATCTGCTGAACATTGTCATGCAATATCTGGGCAATCCGTCGCCGCTCTCGCTGTTCGGCCAGTGTCAGATGGCTTGCCAACTGACGAATCTGCTCGTTTTGCGCCAACAAACGTTTCTGTTGCGCCTCTGTTTCACGCTGCAAGCGTCGGTGCGCCAACGTGTTCTCGATCGACTGCTTGAGACGTTGCTCACTGTAGGTGTGCTTGAGAATATAATCATGCGCGCCTGCACGCAGCGTCTTTATAATGATGGCTGGGCTATCTTCAATCGTGAGCATAATGACGGGAATATCGTATGCCAACACCTCGGCCACCAATTCTTTGCCATCAACGTCGGGCAAACGATAGTCGAGCAGCGCGAGATCAAATTTGTTTTCCGCCAGCAACACACGCGCTTCGTTGCCAGTCGCCGCCTCTGTCACAACATAGGTCTCACCCAACATGCGTCGAATCGACTCACGATCAATCTCATTGTCTTCAACCAGCAAAATTTGAATTATCATATAAGAACGCGCAAGGAGTAGGTCAGGGTGTTACAGCTCCTTACGTTCATTGCCGCACAAAATTTGTTAAGCGGTCAGTTCCCGCTAGATGGGTGGAAACGAGACGATCCGCTGATAGCTTTCGAGTAGATCAACGACACGATGATAGCTGTCCATGTTATGCCCCTTGACGCAGTAGCCAGCCACGTGATGCGCATAGGCGGCCACTTTGTCTTCATGACGGTCCGAAGTCGTCAACACAAAGACAATGTGGCTCCGCAAATTTCTATCTGCCCGCAAGTGGGTCAGGAATTCAATCCCGCTCATGCGGGGCAGGTTAAGATCGAGCAGGATAACGGTTGAGGAAGCATCAGACTCTGTTTGACGGAGGTGGTCGAGCGCATCCACCCCGTCTGGAACGATTGTACAATGGGGATGCGGCTGCGTGCGTTTTAATGCTCGTAGCATCGCCTCTGCATCGATTTCATCATCTTCAACCAACAGGACATTCAAACGCTCATTCGGCATAACTCACCTCGTGTTGCCAACTAAAACGGAACGTTGCTCCTTCACCGGCACTCGACGCGACGCTGATTATTCCGCCGCGCTGTTCAACAATTTTCTTGACAATCGATAATCCGACACCACTTCCTTCAACGCGATCGCGTGGTTGCAACGTTTGAAAAACGTGGAAGATGCGCTCATGATAGACAGGGTCGATACCCGCACCATCATCGCGGACGACAAAGGTTGTGCTGAATTCTGTGCTAGATTCGGCCGAAATCCAAACCGATCCCGTCTCATTTTCACGATGTTTGATCCCGTTTTGAATCAAATTTCGCAATACCAACGCTAAGGGCACCGGCTGTGTTTCAATCGTTGGCAACGACGCATCAATAACGATGTTAAAGCCATCTGGTACGATTAACTCTTCGACAATATCTTTAACAAGCTGTGTCGTGTCAACAGATCTTATTTCGTCCTCCACACTGCCTAGACGTGAGTATTGTAACAGGTCGTGCAGCAGATTCTCCATACGCTCGACGCGCTGTCGCAACTTTTTCAGATGCTCTTTCGATTGGGCTGGCAAAAAGTCGGCCGCATCTTCTGTAATCCACGCTGCTAAGTTATAGATCGCGCGCAGTGGCGTTCGCAGATCGTGTGATGCGATATAGGTGAACTGATCCAAATCACTGACGGCGCGTTCAAGTGCGACGGTGCGCGCACGCACTCGCTTTTCGAGCGATTCATTGAGTTGTTGCAAATCATGTTCACGCACACGCAGTGCCGCCTCAACCTCGCGCCTTTGCGTGATGTCGCGCGCGCTGCTGACAAAGCCCTGTAGTTCACCTGCCTCATCGTACATAGCGGAGGTGATTCCATCGACATAAATGGGGTTGCCATTGCGGTCTTGCACCGTCACCTCTGTTCGATAGCTGCCCGTTTCGTGCAAATCGCGCAGTGCAACCTCGATCTCCGCGGGACTCATGTTAGACGGAATCACATCATTCGCAGGCCGGCCAACTGCCTCTTTTTCTGACCATCCATATAGCTTTTCTGCGGCTCGATTGAGCGCGGTGATGGTGCGCTCTAGGTCGGTCGCCACAATCGCCTCGCGCACATGATCGAGCAAAAAGGCTTGATAGCGTATCTCCGCTTCCGCCTCTTGCAGCGAGGTGATGTCATTGACCGAAACGTTAATACCGATCAGCGTTCCCTCAGTGTCAGTGACGGGCGTATAGTTGGCAAGGTAGTGATGATTGCGCCCGTCAGTCGCGGGGGTGGGGGTTTTAATTTCGACATTGAGCAGCGCTTCATGCGTTGTAATGACCTGCTGCAACTTTGGCTCTATCACAGCGGCGAGTTCGGGAAACAGTTCTCTGGCAGTTCGGCCGATATGCGCTTCAATCGACATCCCGTTGATATCTGCCAACATCTGGTTGATCCGCATATAGCGCATATCGACATCCATGAAGGCAAGTCCAACAGGCACAGTTTGATAAAGTGATTCAAGCTGCCCCAAACTAGTCGCCGTCTCGATGTGGGCTTGTTCAATGGCCCGCTGTGCCTCGACGATCTCGGAGATATTGCGGGCAATCGATGAACGATAAGCTGGCTCCCCTGCCGCATTGTAATGGGTCACAACCACCTGTGAAAGCGGTATCTCTTGCCCGGCCTGATCGTATACGGCCATCTGCCCACGCCAAACGCCTTCTTGGGTGGCCAACGGGATCACTTCATCTTGAATCAACTCGCGCACCCACTCTGGCTGACTTTGTAGCGCATCATATTGCGCGGCATCCCCTTCTAAACCGATCAGCTCACGCCATGCTCTGTTGAGATAGACGACTTCACCGCCGATGCGGCGCATCCCCACTAGATCGGGTGTCGAATCTAGAATTTCGATCAACCGCTCGCGCTCTTCACGAAAACGCAACCGTTCGATCATTTGCGCCACCAAGTTGGCAATGGCCAATATAAAATTGGCATCTTCATGGGTGTACTTGTTGGGAACCTTGCTGTGGGTTCCCAGAACCCCATAGGGTTGCTGGGTGCCAGCGATGATGACGCTGATCCCGCTAGCGACATCGTGTTGCAACAGCAGGCTCGGTGCAATAAAGCGTTTCTCCACTGCAAAATCGCGCACGATGACGGGGCTGCTCGTTTTGAGTGTGTAACCGGCCTGTGAACGTAAGTCATTGGGAACGCTAGCCGTTCCGACCAGCCCATCCTCCCATCCAACCCCAGCCCGGAGCAAGAACTCGTTGCGGTCGTCACTTAATTTCAACACTTTAGTATAGTCACTACCCAATGTTTCAGAAACGAGGCGACACACTTCTTGCAAGAACAGATCAAGGTCCAGCTGCTGCATGGCGAGGAGGCCGAGTTGGGCAATCGTAGTCTGTTGTTCGCCACGTCGTTCGAGCGCAATCTGCATCGCCTTTAGCTGCGTAATTAGGTTGAGCGTGATGACAACCCCTTCAATGCGTTCCTCAAGCGTGCGATAAGGGGAAATTCGCAAGAGATACCAGTCGCCTGCATGGCTCTGTACTTCACGTTCCATCGTTTCCAGCGTTCGTAACACTTTGGCGGCCGCGTCTACGAGTGTATCGTCTGCGAGCTGATGCGAGAGATGGCTGAAGGGTCGGCCGATATCGGAATCGATGATGTGAAAGAGGTTGACCGTCTGCGGTGTAAAGCGTTTGATCCGCAGGTCACGGTCGAGAAAGATAGTGCCAATATTGATGGCGTTGATTAGATTTTTTAGATCACTGTTGACGGTGTTGGCCTCATCTACTTTGTTCTTCAACTCCTGATTGACCGTCACCAACTCCTCATTCATCGACTGCAACTCTTCCTTGCCTGTCTCTAGCTCCTCCGTTGTGGAGCGCATCTCCTCATTGATCGATTGCAGCTCTTCATTTGATGCTTTCAGCTCTTCGTTGGACGTTTCAAACTCTTCAATCGAGGTTTGGAGCCGTTCACGCAACCGCTGAAGCTCTTCTTCAAGTCGCTGTACGTATTGGATTTGGATGTCATTCTCTTCTGACGGTTTAGAACTCCCAACAGCATCTTCTTGCTGCCAGAAAATGATTTCACACAGGTTGTTGGGAAAGTCATCGAGCCTGACCGTGCCGACTTCAACACGGACAAGATAGGGGATTTTCTTGAACTTCAACGGGGTTGGGTAAGAGATGCCGCGTTCGCCGGTGCGCCGCGCCTGATCGAGCAGTGATTGAACGTCAAAGCGCAATTCGGATACGATGCGTTGCAAAACATTGTTGCTCATCGCCCCTTCTGGATCGCTCAAGAAGCGACCGCCGCCCCCAAAGACATGCGTGATCTCGTTTTGATCGTTGACTAACATGCGCGGGGGCGCGTGTTCCGTGAGCGTCCAGCGATTGTAAAGCTCTTCGATGGAGCGTGTCCGCTGTTCCTTGCGATTGCCCTGTTGTTCCTGTTTGCTGTCCTCGCGGGATTGCACAAGTGGCAATGTGGGCAAACGGGGCGGATGGACAGACGTTTTGAGTTTTTGGTAGATGCGAAACTTTTTGTTGGTGGCGTTAAAAAGTTGGGTGATGGTATCGGCCGATTCTGACGTGCCTAAAAAGAGACAGCCATTATCCCGCAGCGCATAGTGGAAAAGCTCAAACACTTTGTCCTGCACCTCGCGGCCGAGATAGATCAGCAAATTGCGACAAGAGATCATATCTTGTCGTGAAAAAGGCGGGTCTTTGATCAAATTGTGCGAGGCAAACAGCACCGCATCACGAATCTCTTTCCGCACGCGATAGCCGTCGGTCAACTCTTCAAAATAGCGATCTAGGCGCGTTGGAGAGACGTCGGTGGCGATGGATACGGGATAGATGGCCGCCCGCGCAAACCCAATCGCATCCTCGTCGATGTCGGTCGCAAACACCTGCACAGCGGGGGGAGTTTCCATCTTTATGGCATATTCGTGCAGCAAAATGGCAATCGAATAGGCCTCCTCACCTGTCGCGCAGCCCGTTACCCAAACACGGACCTGATCGTCGCGCCCCTTATCCGCAAACAGAACGGGAATCACCTCATTTTCGATGATGTCAAACGCCTGTGGGTCGCGAAAAAAGTTGGTGACCGAGATGAGGAAATCTTTGAACAACGCCTGTGCCTCTTCTGGTTCGGCACGCAAGAGCGCGAGATAGTCGCTCAATGTATCGGTGTGATTGACCTGCATCCGCCGGCTGATGCGGCGTAAGATGGTGGCGCGTTTATAGTGGGAAAAGTCATGACCGGTCTTGCTGCGCAGTTGGGCAAAGATTTTGTTCAGCGCGACGTTGTCATCATCGGGCAGTTCGTCGGGGCGTTGCGACAACTGGATCTTTCCAGCATCATGGCGGATTGAGATCAGCTGTTTTGCGAGATTTTCGGCCGAATCGACCACATCAACCAAACCTGTGCGAATTGCGCTGTGCGGCATCCCATCATATTCTGCATCGCTGGGGTCTTGCGCCATCGTCAGGCCGGCCGCCTCTTTGACCGCTTTGAGACCAAGCGTCCCATCGCTGCCCGTCCCGCTCAAGATAATGCACACACCGTTATCGCGCTGGTCTTCCGCCAATGAACGGAAAAATTCGTCAATCGGCGAACGATGTCCGCGTCGCTGAACGGGCTCAGAAAGATAGAGTTTGCCCTCTTGCACGGTCAGCACCTTACCCGGTGGAATCACGTAGATATGATTCGACTGCACCTCTGGGGAATCATCCACCTGCGTCACCGACATGTTGGTGTGATTTTGCAGCAATTCAGCCAGTTCGCTTTCGTGATCTGGCGCAAGATGTTGCACCAATACAAACGCCATATCGGGCTGATCTGGCAACGCCTTGATAAACTGCGTGAACGCATTTAACCCACCTGCTGATGCCCCAATCCCAACGATAGGAAACTGGTCTTCCTGCTTCTCGTTTTTCTCTGTCATACAAAATTCCCAACGCGGACAAACCGTATCCTATTTAGATAGCGCCATGATTTTTTGAGGAGTTGCCCATAGGTCCTCAACGATAGGCGAAATAATCTACTGTTTTTAGTATAGCAATGTCGGGGTCGTATTTACGACTTATTTAAGGGGGATAGAAGGCTAAAGAATTCTACACAAACGAGCAATGCTACCATATAGGAGCACGCTCCTAAAGAAAGTGGGAGTATGGGGTCGTGGTGATAAGCAACAGCTTACTAAAATTATATTATTGTCATTCTAACTGGTGTGAAAGCCGTTATGAATCATTTAAGAGGCCTCCCAGCAGTATCGGGAGGCTTTTTACAGTCCCAATTCAACCCGAATCGCCTCGACACTAACCAAATGACTGCTGATTGCGTAGAGAATCGCCTCAACGCGCGTTTCAGCATTGAGTTTGCGAAAGATGTTCGTAATGTGGTTTTTGACCGTCTGATCGGAGATGGTGAGGTCTATCGCGATCTCATTGTTTTTTCGGCCGATTGCGATCAAGCGCAACACCTCTGTCTCCCGACGCGTCAAACGCTCGACTGGATTTTCTGAACGCACCGCATCTAACAACAGACGTGAGACACGGGGCGAGACCCATTCGCGCCCGCCCGCAACGGCTCGAATCGCGTGCAGCAACGCCTGGGAGGGATCATCTTTGAGAACGTAGCCCATCGCGCCCGCCTTGAGGAGGCCAATCACATAATCGCGTAAATTGTATGCCGATAAAATGACAATTTGTACATAAGGGCAGTCGCGACGAATCTGCTTTGCGACTGCAATGGGCTTGTGGTTGGGCATTTGTGCATCCATCAGCAAGATGTCGGGTTTGAGCCGTTTCACCTCTGCCAATAGATTTGCTCCATCAGACACCTCTCCCACCACGCGCATATCGGCCTCTTTTGCAAGCAAGGCTGCAAACGCGGCTCGCACAACGTGGTGGTCTTCCGCTAACATCAATCGAATAGGTTGCATATTACAATTGAATCAATGCTGTCAGGAGAAAACCGCGTCCATCCTGCTCTTCCGTTAGTGTGCCACCAACTGCTTCAAGCCGCTCCCGCATTCCCGCCAGACCAATTCGTTCTGTTTCATCCCCTACTGTCCCATCTTTTTGCAAAATTGACAACGTAATGGTGGGGGAATCGGCCGAATTAGGGCTGGCCGCTAACTGGACTGTGACGTGACCCGACTGAATGGTGCTGAGACTTTCTTGCAGAAAGCGGTAAAGGGCAATCGCAAGCGCATTGTCGATAAGCGGGAAATCGGACATCCCCATGTAGTGAATCGTTGCCCCTGTGCGAGCAGTGATCTCACGACAATAGCTCTGCAAGGCGGTGTTTAGCCCCAAATCTTGCAGAACGGCGGGGCGTAGTGCGAGGGCTAGCAAGCTGAGACGGCTGAGAACGCCCTCACAAAGCAGCATCGCCGTCATCAGGTCGGTCGGTACTGTTGGACTTTCGGCCGATAACATATCGAGATGAATTTTTAGCCCCACCAACTCCTGTACGGCGTTACGATGTAGCTCATTGGCAATCCGTTCCCGCTCTAGCTCTTGTGAGATGAGCAGGC
This sequence comes from Anaerolineae bacterium, assembly GCA_030425205.1. Taxonomy (GTDB): domain Bacteria; phylum Chloroflexota; class Anaerolineae; order Promineifilales; family Promineifilaceae; genus CALECP01. The sequence goes on along the minus strand of JAUIAP010000011.1, from coordinate 69,396 downwards.
GTTGCGCGACCTGTTTGATCTGCTGGCGGCTGGCCTGTTCTGCCGCATAGAGATGGGCGTTATGGAGGGAAACACCGACAACTTTGCCAAGCGTCTCAAAAAATTCTATTTCTGCTGCGGTAAAGGGGGTTCCGTTGCGGGCAAAGAGACAGAGTGCGCCGAGCGTCTCTGTGTCACCAATCAGCGGCGTGCAGTGAACGATGGCGGCAACTTCGGCCGATTGCAAATACGCTAGCAGCACCGTCGTGATCTCCGCATCCGCCGCAATGCCATCCCATGCCAGCAGTGTGTCATGGTGTTCGACTGCAAAACCAAAACTATGGTGCAGCGCAAAGCGTTTTGGCTCTTTGATATAGGTGGCAATACCAGCGATGCGTGGATGATCGGTTAGTAGGTCTGACAGGGTTTGCAGAATTTCGGCCGAATCGGAGGGCTGGACGGTAGCTTGAATAAATCGGCCGATGAGCGCGAGTGGTGTAGAGAGCGGCATAAGCTATTTAAGCATATTCTGCGGTAATGCGCTCAAAAAATATGTCTGCTGGGTGAGATGGTGTTGAGCAATTCGGCCGAGCAAGAATTGCCCTAAGTTAAAACCGCAAGCTGTTACACATGCAAAGAACGCGCTCAAGCACGTTTCACATATCAGCCTGTGGCTTTAGCGGCAGAATTTTGGCTCATTACACCGAAATCGCCATCACGCCAAGCCGCCACATCTGTGGGTGTTGACTCGTACAAACCTTAATCTATGAGAATTAGTGAGGCACTGCATGAGCTTATCAACTCCCATTGACCCTTTTCGTATACTGTTCTGTTATCCATTCTTATTGGCAAAGATGGGATTGATAGATTGCTGATGCATGCGTTGATACAACTCAACCAATAGCTCGCAGAATAAGACTACTCTTCACCATGTTTGCCGTTTGAAATTAGATTCAGTTCGTTTTTACACGTTCTAACGCCTTCCATGACAAATTTGCTCGACCAACTTTTCGCCATTGCACGCTTTCGACTCGGTATTTTGACCCTCTTTGATCTGATCGATCTGGTCATGGTTGCACTGGTTTACTACGCACTACTCAGCTTTATTCGACGCAGCAAAGCCGCGCCACTGCTGCGCGGCATCCTGATTTTGCTGCTCTTTTTAATCACAATCACGCTGCTGCTGCCCCTGCCGACGCTCGATTGGCTTATCTCAGGGCTGCTGATCGCGCTGCTGATCGCCGTGCCGATCACGTTACAGACGGAGCTGCGCCGCTGGCTGGAGGGGCTGGGGCGCAATCGCATCTTTTCCCGTAGCCGCCAGCGACTCGCCAGCCAGCTGATGCCGCCCTTGCGCAAGGTCATCGAACAGTGCGCAGAGCATAAAATCGGTGCGCTGATTGTGCTGGAGGGGCGCGATTCACTCGACGAGGTGATCAAAACGGGCGTGCAGGTAGGGGGTGAACTTTCGGCCGAATTGCTCAACACCATCTTTTTCGACAAGACGCCTCTGCACGATGGGGCGGTCATATTGCGCGATGAGCGCATCGTGGCGGCGAGCTGCGTACTGCCGCTAACGCAACAGACGCTGCAAAGCTATCGACGACTTGGCACGCGTCATCGGGCGGCCGTCGGGCTGAGTGAGGTTTGTGATGCGCTCGTCATCGTCGTCAGCGAGGAGACGGGTCACCTTTCCATTGCCAAGGGGGGCAACCTGCAAGGGCGACAGGCGGTCGAGCAGCTACAAGAGCATCTGGCAAATTTCTACGCGGAGACGGCAGAAAAAAAGGCAACTAGAGAGCGCAGACAGGGGCGTGAGCTGGTGGGGAAAATCGGCCGATCGTTGCTCTATGCCAGCTTCGCCTTTCTCTTTGCCATCCTGACATGGGGTGCAACCGTCGAGCGCACCAACCCAACGGCCGAAGAGGTGTTGAGCACCATTCCGCTGCGCGTCAACGGTTTCAATGAAAACACCACGATGATGAACCAGCCGCCCAGCACCGTCGCTGTGACCATTCGCACGACGCAAGCCCTGCTTGATACATTGAATGCAGATAGTTTTCAGGCGGTGGCGGCGGTTAATTCGGCCGATATTGGGCTCGTCCGCCTGCCCGTTAACGTCACAACCAGCGTCGAAGATGTCGAAATTTTGTCCGTCCAACCCTCTGAAATCGACGTCGATATTGTGCCGATCATCACGCGCACGCTGCCCGTTGACGTGCGCATTTCGGGTCAAGAGACGCTCTCCGCCATCTATGAATTAACGACTGCGCCCATCGTCTCATCCAATGAGATCGTCGTTCGCGGGCCACAGCCGTTGGTCGATGCGGTGCGGGTCGTGCGCACGGAGGTCTCTGTCGCCAATGCGACCCAAGCGATTCGCCGCACAACCGAACTGACCGCGCTGGGCGAAGGGGACAGCATAATCAGTGGCGTAAAGCTCGAACCGAATCAAGTCCAAGTGACTATTTCCGTGCAGCGACGGCAAGATGTGCGCGAAGTGGCGATCAATGCATTGACCACTGGCACACCGCCCGAAGGGTACTGGCTGAGTGCCATTCAGATCGATCCTGTCTCGGCAACCTTGAACGGCGATCCCGAACTGCTCGACACATTGGCGAGTTATATCGACACGCTGCCGATCGATATTTCAGCGGCATACGGCGCAGTTGAAACGACCGTACCGCTCGACGTGCCGACAGATATACAGGTGCTTGACGAGACGGGTGCACCCTTACAGCAGGTGAAAGTTCGCTTGCAGGTATCAGCACGGCAAGGCGATTTGCTCTTGACAAGACCCATTGAGTTGTTGAATAGTGAGGGGGTGACGGTGACAGTTTCGGCCGAATCGGTCGATCTGCTGCTCAGTGGCGATCTGCCCACCCTGCGCGAAATTGAGGCCAACCCTGAACTGGTGCAGGTCAATATCAATGTCGCCGCGCTCGCTGTTGGCCGCTCCGACAACATCACGCCCGTCATCATTCTGCCCGAAGGGATCAACTTTCAACTGGTCAACAGCTTTATTGCGGTGACAAAAGAGTTGCGCTAAACATAAAATGTAACGCACGTTGATGCCTCACCTCTCGTCTAGCAATCCTTACGTTCGTAACCAACAACATGGATCAACAACCAGATTTAGAACAACTTTGGCAGTTTTCGGGGCATGGCCTCAAAAGCAACGACTTTAACACTGCGCTCGTCCACTTCTATCGCGGCGAATTGAGCCGTTCCAACACGTGGCGGGCGCGGCTCGACACGACGACCAACTGGGCGGTCATCACGACGGGCGCAACCCTTTCATTTGCGTTTGGCTCCGCAACCAATCCAGCCGTCATTATCATCGTCAACACGCTGCTCGTGCTGCTCTTTTTGCTGATGGAGTCGCGTCGCTATCGTTACTATGAGCTGTGGATGTATCGCGTGCGCATCATTGAGCAAAACTTCTTTGCGCGGCTGCTCTCGCCCCCCTTCTTGCCCAACGCAGATTGGGCAGATCGTCTGACTGACAGCATCAATCGACCGCGCTTTCCCATTTCACTGCTCGAAGCATTCGGCCGACGCTATCGCCGTAACTATGCGCCGATTTTCCTGATTCTCGCCATCAGCTGGCTGCTCAAGGTGCACATCCATCCGACGGAAGCCGCATCCTGGGGGCAAATTGTCGAACGGGCTAGGTTGGGGCCGCTGCCCGGCGAACTCGTTCTGGGGTTTGGCATACTCTTCCACACGGCGTTATTCGGTCTCGGTCTCTCGTCGATGCGTTTGCGTTTGGGATCGGATAAGCTTGACGGTGGTGGTGGGTTGGTACAGTTTCTGCGTGAGGCGACCCGCGAGGTGTTTGATGTCGATGTCCACCTGCCCCATTTAGAGAGCCGCAAGCAGATGGCGTTTATCATTTCAGATTCGGCCGAAAAGGTCGGCAAAGCCCTGCTCACCGATCTTAAACGCGGCGTCACGCTCCTGCACGGCACAGGGCTCTACACGGGCAAAGAGCATGGTGTGCTGATGGTCACGCTCGAATCACGCCAGCTCCCCCTCCTCCGCCAGACAGTGCAGCGTGTGGACAAGACCGCCTTCTTAATCGTCAGCCCCGTTCACGATGCACGTGGAAGCGGCTTTCGGCCCTTAGAAGCATAAAACATGGTGCGCGACGCACCACGCACCACGCACCAAAAGACTATTGCTATTCGCTCATCAACTTTCCCGACGGGAGCGCATCACCGTTCCCGCAACACCCATCAGCATCAACACAATCACAGCAACCCCGATACCGATACCAGCGCGACTGCTGGCGACCGAGATCTGGCCTGTTGTCAATGCGGTTGGCACGCCATCTTCTGGCAGCACCTCAATTACCTGCGCGTCAATATTATCACTTGGCAAGCCGCGTGAATCGACGACTGAAACGGAGATACGATACTCGATTTTTTCGCTTTCCGTGTGGACGTATGTATGGGTCAATATCGGCGAAGATTGAATGATTGGGGCATCTCCTTCATCGAGATCAAAGTGATACTCGGCAATGGTGTCACCTTCGTCGGTATCAAAGGAGGCAGATGCGTCGATGGAAACATCGAGCGGGGATTGGCCTTCGGTGGGCGTGACGCTCAACCGCGCGGTGGGTGCTTCGTTCGGCGCACAGGCAGCATTGCTGACAACTGTATACGTTCCCACTGCACCCGGCCGATCTTCAAATAACGTGCTGATAGCAGGTGTGACGAGCGCAATGACACGCGCATCAACCTTGCTCAATACATCGCCCGCCTTAGGAATTTTGCCTGTGAAATTAATCTTGTCTTTGGCAAGCGTAATCGAAATACTGCCATTCCCATCGTAACCACCGTCATCAGGTGTGCCGAGCGAGGTCGTGGTCAAGAAGTTGTCGTTTGAATTGTAGGTGAAGGTTCCATAATCATAGCTGCCCGTGCCAGCCAGCGAGATCTGTGAAGCGGAGACATAGTATCCCTGTCCGTCAAAATTGAACAGCGTGTAATACGTCGTGGTGGGTGAGGCTGTGGTCAAATCTGCAATTTTTAACGTAAACACGAAGTTCTCTTGCGGATTTTGTTCGTCGTAAGGTTCCGCAATCGAAATGGCGGTGATGTCGGTGTCTGGACGCACCAATGAGGTTGTGTCGCCAGTCGCATCGGTCGTCACCTGCACACCGGGAAAGACGCAGGGGGTACCGACGGGGCCTTCACCAATCCCACCAATGCCAAATTCGAGGCAACTCGCCCCCTCGCCAATCGCATTAACGGCGGTCACCTTATAGATGTAGTCCGTTTCAGGTTCGGTCATATCGTCAACATAACGATCTTCGCTGACCAATCCATCCTGATTTTGCAATTCAAATGTACCCTCTGCACCGATCTTGCGATAGACATTGTAGCCCAGCACAGGGGAGCCGCCGTCATCTGCCAACGTCCACGCAACCGTGACCGTGTGAACAGCGTCCTGCTCAACGACATCGACACGTGGGGCGGCGGGAACGGTTGCCGCCTCTGGCGCACCCTCGTCAAAGGCTGCATAGAGCCGTAAGCCCCCCTCCTGACGCGCAATCGCGGCGCGGGCGGAGAATGAGTTAGGTGGCGCGATGACGCAATCGCCAATGCAGCCGTCGTCAAAGCCGACGATGACACGTCCTTCACGATCGACTTTCGCATCAAAGAAGTCGAGTAAATTGCGATCCCCTGTCGTGCAAGCTGTCCCACCCGTGCAGATACTCCCGCGCTGGATGGGATCGTTCGGTGTCACATTAATTGCGTTCCATGTTTCACCGCCGTCAAACGTGTGCGATACATAGAGATACCATTCGGCTTCATCATTAAGTTGGATAGCGTTTGGATGGGTCGTGCCAAAAAATGCCATCGCAGCCCTATCATCATCACCCGCGATCATGGCTGGGAAGACAACGGTCTGCAACGGTGGCGAGATGTTGGCGGCGACGTTTTGAATAGAGTCCCATGTTGCACCACGATCACGCGAAACGGCCACCATCGGCGTTTCATCCGAATCACCATAGCCGACATAGAGCGTCCCTTTGGCCCCGATGCCGACCGACGGATCGTTCAATCCGGCTGGCCCGACACTGTCTGGAATATGGCGGACCGTCCACGTTGTTCCCGCATCTTCAGAGACAATCACAGCGGCATTGCCACCACAAGATTTGTTGGGCAGGTAGACCGTTCCGCCCTGCTCAACGCCGTTTTCATCAGTATAGAGCGGCTCGACTTGCAGATGACCGTGCAGACCGCCACACTGCGCGATGGTATAGGTTGGGATGGCGAGACCAAATATAGTGCCGCCATCATCACTGCGGGCGCAGTTGGCGTAGGCGATATCCTGCCCGCAGTAGTAGACGGCATGAGGATAGCCGATCCCTTGAATGGGGAATGTCGGTGGATAGGGGCCAGAGGCAATCGTCTGATGATCGAGACCGGATGTGCCTGCGGCAGCCCCCTCGCTGGGCAGCCATGTCTCACCGTCATCATCGGAGATGCCGAGAATGCTCGTTTTGGGAATCAACTGAGAGCTAAAGGTGCGGCCCGTGAGCGGATCGGTGAAGAGGATCGGGTCGAGGGTTTGCACGTGCAGGTCATAACTTTTATCGAGCCAAACCTCTTTGACAGGGGAGGAGCAGATGCGATGATCGACCTCTGGATCAGCGATTAACGCTTGGGAATAGTCGTCATCAAAGTGAATACGCAATGTTTCCAAAACAGCGATATACATCGTTGCATTGGTGATGTGATTCACACCGAGCGTTGGTTCGCCCGCGCTTTGCCCGAGCGTTGAAGGAGGTGTATAGATATGATAGCGGGGGAATTGTGCGGATGTTGTATCAACGGAAGGGGCAGAATGCGCCTCTGTCGCTTGCTCTTGCGGGCGCGGTTGCGCCGAAGCGGTCCAAAAGATAATTATGCTCAATAGAACGGTCAATGTGATGGTAATAGGCCACTGCAATCGAGTTGCGGAATTCATGGGGTTCTCCTTTCATGTTATTAATCAAGATGAATTGAGAACCATCTTACTGATATAGCGTTACGACATCGTTACGGTATTGGTGCGTGTCCCCGAAACATCCAGCCCAGAAGAACGGATTCTCGCCTAGGCGGGAAAGAGCGTTGCAAATGAGTTGAAACGCACCCCTAGCTACTACGCCTTCATCGCAAAAATCTGAACTTCTATGACGCGATCTGCTTGGTCGGGATTAATATAGACTTCTGGCGGCCAGCGCACGATTTCATTTTCGGCCGAAAAGTGTAAATATGGCGCGGATCGCTATCGTCAGGTTCAATTACACTATTTTAGAGCGCGACCAAGCTGATCGCGCTCCCATTGTCAACCAACGCTATCGTGCTGTGCCCAATCCACTTAACTGCCAGCGAGGGCGACGAACTCAAGCTCTAAAATGACCGTGTCCTCAACCGCATCGACTGATTGTGAGAAGGGGATTTCGAGATTGTAGTCGGCATAGAGAATTTCGGCCGATGCCAGCCCCGTCAATTCTGTTGCAGAGACAGGTGTAACGGTCGCATCAAATGTCACCTCGCGTGTTTGATCGGTAATCGTCAACTCTCCCACAATTTGGAAGGTATAACTTTCACCCGCTGTGACGCTCTCTGGCAAGCCAGTGATCGCCGTTGGCGTAAAACTGATTAGCTCATATTCGTTGGTCTGCAAGATCGCGTTGCTGATCGCGCGATTGCGTGCGCTGCTATCTGTTGCAATATCGCGCGCATTGACCACAATCGTACCCACCTGTGTGCTGGCTGGGTCCGTGATGTCCAGGGCCAACTGCCCCGCCACGTTGCTTGTCGCACCCACAACCGTTGTGTCCGCGCCGCGCAACACCTCTTCAATGATAAATCGCGCCTCTGATTGGGTGGCATCAATCGTATAAACCGTTGCCGCTGCGCCCGTCTCGTCACTTTGCACTGGCTCTTCGACGACGGCCGTTGGCTCCGCAATCGTGTCACTATTTTCGCTCGAACTCATGTCATCTTCTGTGTTGGTCTCCACGACAAGTGTCGGAGCTATGACCGCGCCTGTCGATTCTTCTGGTTCTTGCAATACAAAACAACCCATCAGTAAAAAGGTCGTCATTGTGAGTAAAAGTAAGGTAGTAAATTTTTTCATTTTGTCCTCTGTAAATGATGTTGCGTGTTGCGTATTGCGTATTGACCGCTGATCACGCACCACGTCCTGAGATATGACATCGTGTCCCCTTTAATGCAGTTCCCTCTGGGCAACAACGGGGTAGCTACAATTGTGAAATTGAGAGCAGCGTCACGATGTCCAATGAATAGGGCACGCACCACGCAATACGCAATACGCACCACGCAATACGCAACACATAGTGCGCACCCATCTCTAGATACGCACCACATTCATTCCACACTTAATCTGAGCAAGCCTCAATTGTTTGTTTCACTCAAGAAGAGTTCAACCACATTATGTCGCTCTGCCACGAAGTTCGTGATGGTGTCAATCTGCGCCGTGAACTGTGCGCTGTTCGCAACATAGGGTGCAAGTAGCGTTTCCCATGCCTGCAATTTTGTCGCAACTGTCTCAGCGTCAAATGCGTCCGCGTCTATCTCTGCGATAAATGCGACGTACTGATCATAGTAAGTCGGTTGGTCGAGCAGATAGCGAATCAACGGCCATGCATCTGTCTCTTCCTGCTGGCTCAAACTGGTGTTGCCACCGCGTCCACCGCTCTCCAACGACTCATTGTAATCCCAGCCAATCCACGTCAGCAAATCTGTTTCAGGATCATGGTAGAGATAGTAGTTGTGTGCCATCTCGCCATAGGTGTCCCAATTGACGATGACGCTGTTAACCGCCAGCCACTTCAAAAATGTATCGACATCAAAGACCGCTTCCAAATCGCTGCGCCATTGATCGCTGTCAGTCAGGCGTGTCTCGGCGTGCAGGGCGTTGTAGAGTGCTTCGAGATCGCTGTAATCGGCCTCGTCATTATTCTCTTTTTCAAAGCTGCCAGCCAGTTGGTCGAGCGTTCCCAGTGCAAGCGAAGAAGCGTTGCCATCCCCTTCGTAGATGTTGCCATCGTCGTCGCCAAGGGCGGTTTTAATCACGCTGTCATCGACCACTTCGATCACGGTGTACAGACCAAAGCTGACAGGGCCTTCGCCATAATCGACGAACAGTTCATACCATGCTGTCTCGGGCGCAATCAGCCCAGCATCTTGCATCACATCATAGGCGAGAGCCGCCCGTACATAGGAGTCATCGGTTGACGGACTCGAAAGCGACAGTTGCTTGAAGCCATAAAAGCGTTGATTGTCGATCTCTGGATAGTCATCTTCAAATTCGTCAAAGTCGAGTTTGAAGGGCAGCTCGACGGAGCCACTATTCCAACCACGTGTCAGCGTTGAGTTGCCTTTGAAGCGCACGCCGACGTTTGTCCAGACATCCCCTGCAAATTCAATTGTGGCGGCGACATAGTCAGGATTTTCGCTGCCACCGATATTGAGGCCGCCAGCGCCGCCACCAACTCCGCCACCGCGCTCACCGCCACCTTGCGGTCGGCCGCCACCAGCGGGTCCACCCGCCGCTAACTCTGGTTCACACCCTGCGGGCCACTCGGCATCAGGGCCGGGAACAAACCCCTCGGGCAGTTCACACCCTTCGGGCAGCAGTTCGGTGAAGTCAAAACCTGCTGGTTGACCGCCGCCACCAGCGGGACGACCCGCGCCGGGCGCACCTGCGCCAAAGCCACCGCCCTCCGCATTGCCGCTCGGTTCGCCATATAGCTCGGTCATGTTGTCGAGCATGGCTTGCCAATCTTCTGGCACAATCGTTATCGTCATCGTGTTGACCTGATCCTGCGGAAATACGACCGCGTAGTTAGGGTCTACATCGTTGCTGTGCGTTTCCTCGCTCCAGCCCTCAGGTCGTGCGTCTCCAGCAACGGCCGTCTCCTCTGTCGTATCCGCAATCGCTGTGGGGCTGACACTTTCCTCGACGGTTGTCGCATTTTCAACTTGTGTTTGACTGGCATTGTCAGTTGCCACGCTTGCTGTTTGGGTGTCGGTTGTGCTACATGCTGCGAGTAACAAGAGCAGCGCAAGTAGATAGCCGATGGAGGTATTTTTGATTGTTTTCATTAGATTTTTCCCTGTCATGATCTGTTCGTCCTTACGACCAGCCATTCAACGACATGTTGGCGGATTCGATTTGTAGTGAGGGGTCACGCTCCCAGCCATCTTTGGCGGGTGGATAAAAGAGCTTGATTTCGGCCGAATCTTTCAAAAAGTCCAATCGGCCGATTTCAACCCGCGTGATCGGCAAGCCTGTGCGTTCGCGCAGGTCGGCCAACAGCAGGTCACGGGCATCCTCACGAATCAGCTCGATGCGGTCATAGGTGATCCGCTGCGACTCTTCATAGGTGAATCCCCAGCCCTGTTCCAACCCGTACAGCACGGCGATAACAGCGAGGTTGATCAATAGCAAAACAGGCCATGCGACACCGTTGTTGAGTGTTGCGTTGATGATTGGTAGACCGATCAAAATGAACAGATAGGTCATCTCACGCGGCGGCATTGGATCGGTGCGATAGCGCAAAATCGAGAAGATGGCGAAGAGGCCAAAACCTGCGCCAATGCTGACCTCAATCGAGGTAAGCAGACTCATCACAAAGAAAATCAGCGTGTTAAACGCCATAAACGTGACGACATAATTTTTGTCGGGCTTGCTTGGGAAGTAGATGCCGCGCACGATGATGAGCGCGACGACGACGTTGAGCGCAAAGCCTGCGAAGAGATTAGTGCTGGTAAGCATGATTCGTTCCTTGAGATAATTTGTTTAACAAGCGCAACTGTGGTTTGAAGTTGTTGTGCTTAACTTGTGGGTAGATGAGCGAAACCCCAATACAATATTTGCTAAAGCGTGCGGGGCGCACATGCTGCGTGCGGAGCTGGCGGGCGAAAGCAGATTCGGCCGAATGTGGCGCACGCTTGACTTCGATAATGGCAATATCAGACAACGCCTCATGGCGACTTTCCCACGCAAAGCTGAGGTCAAGATCAATGGTGACACGTTCGGCCGTGTGACGGCTGACAAGCGTGATGCGCGTGTAATAGGTCAACAGTCGCCCATAGAGCGTGTCGATGTTGTGTGGGCAGCGCGCACGCAAGAAGTCACCACTTTTTCGATCAATCACGCGCAGGAAATCCCCAGTTGGGATGCGCTGCTTGAGCGTGCGTTTTTTATTGGTCTTATGCTTGAGTTCGAGAAAGGTGGTATCTGTCTCGACGTATTGGCGTGAGCGCACCTTGTAGCGATTGGCTGCGCCCGCGTGATGGCGATGGTAGAGTGTAAAATCGGCCGAATCGAAGTAGAGCGTTTTATAGCGGTTGAGCCGCTGCCCTTCGATAGACAACACACGATAGTCGTGGCGGATCTCGGTTAGGAGCGTGGGTAGCATTTCGGCCGAAACGACATATTTCGTCTCGACACGATTGAGCAGTTCCGCCTCCCCAAGTTCTGACAACGCAATCGGCGCAAACGCGGCAACCGCCTGTTCTGTGGCTGTCGGCGCGGCTATCCAATCTTCAATTCGTCTGTTCTCACTCGTTGTGTTTAACATCGTTACCATCCAGTCGTTATTTTTTGTCCAACAGACATAAGGTTACAATGTTGATGTGTAGGGAATATGGTTAGACGATTAGGGTGTTATTGCGAGGTTGTTAGGAAGTTGTTAAGCCGTGGAGAGAAGCGAGTGGGGGGCTTCTAGGCTTTTCTGGAATACCGCCGCCTTAGTGCGTGGTGCGTGGTGCGTGATGCGTGAACTGGACACGCACCACGCACTACGCACCACGTCTTCCCTCACAAACGCCCAAACAGCCTTCTCATGCCCTCGCTTTATTGTCCTATTTAGCAGAATGTTGTATCGTCAAACTTATGCAGAATGCTCGCAGAGGCTATGCCGAACTTGAAATCGCATTTATCATTATCATCATTTTGAGCGGTGTGTATATCGCCTATGATCTGCTGGCGGAACCACGTGGCAGCCACCCGTTTGGCAACTGGCTGGGCATTGTCGGCACGCTGTTGATGGTGATGACGGAGACGCTCTACAGCATTCGTAAACGTACACGGCTGCTCAATCGCGCTGGCGCAGTGCGCAATTGGCTCTCGTTTCACATTGTGACTGGCTTGGTCGGCCCATTCTTGGTGCTGATGCACACTGGCCTGCACTTTCGCGGCTTGGCGGGCTTTACGATGGTGATGACTATCGTCGTCGTGGTGAGCGGATTTATCGGCCGATATCTCTACAATCGTCGCAACCAAATGCAACGCTTCTTTGCGCTCTGGCATATCGTTCACATCCCACTCGGGTTGATGCTTTTCGCATCGGTGGCGATCCACATTGCGGCGGCGATCTTTTTTCGTGCGGGGGTGTTCCGATGAAGACGCGCCACCACCCGCTGCTCTCCCCCATCGCACTCGTCAGCACCCTGTTCTTGATCGCTGGACTCGCCTTCACGCTTTGGATGACAGGGGGACGTGCCTTCTCGCCCGGCGACCTCTCCGCTGTCGCCCACTCGCCCAGCGGCTTAGGCTTTGAACATCACGCCTCATTTAGCGATGATTGCACCCAATGCCACACACCGCTGCAAGGCGTGACGGCCGACCGCTGCACGAATTGCCACAGCGAAATCGCCGCGCAGCAGGCAGCGGGTGAGAAGTTACACGGACGATTGGGCGAATTGGCGTGCGTCAATTGTCACACCGAACATTTAGGCTCAGACGTTGACTTGGTCGCGGTTGCGCTGGCCGATTTTTCGGCCGAAGATCACGCCCTCCTCTTCCCACTCGACGGCGCACATCTGACGCTCGACTGCGCCGATTGCCACAGCGACGGCACCTACAGCGACACGCCGACAACATGCGCGGGCTGCCATCAGGAGCCGGCCATCCACGCCAATCAGTTCGGAACGGCGTGCGCTAACTGCCATACCACTGCGGATTGGCAATCGGCCGCCCTAACCGCTCATCGTTTCCCGCTCGATCACGGCGGCATGGGCGACCAGCCGTGCGCTTCCTGCCATCTTGAACAGCTCACGCGCTACAGTTGCGCCAACTGCCACGTTCCGCAGATAATGACGGATGTCCATGCTGGCGTCGCAACAGACAATTTGCAAGCCTGCACGAGTTGTCATCAGTTGGCAACTTCGGCCGAAACGGAACGCTTACAACGATGAACTTTTTGCAAAAACTGCTCGGAAAATCAGACTCCCCACCGCCCGCCTCCATCCCAATTGGGCTTGTCGCGGCCGATGGTTCGCGCTGTGTCCAGTGCGGCGTGTGTGGCTACAACTGCCCCGTCGGGATCGATGTGCGGAGCTATGCGCGACAGGGTAAAACGGTCACCGACAAGACGTGCATCACCTGCGGCAACTGCATCGCCGTCTGCCCACGTGGGACATTGCGCTGGGAGGGGAGCAGTCAGCCCACGCAATCTGAAAGGGACTGAAACGGTTTACGAAAATGCGTTATCTAATCATTGGCAACGGCGCGGCAGGCGTGACAGCGGCAGAGACGATCCGCAAGCATGATAAGACGGGAGAAATTGTGGTGCTTTCGGCCGAAAGGCAACGCATGTATTCACGTCCCGGACTGGCCTATGTGGTGATGGGCGAAGTGCCGCTCCATCAGATTGTTGCACGCACGCAGGCATGGTATGACGAACAGCGTATCACGCTGCGATTTGCGCGCGCGCACGCCATCGACACGACCGCACAACAGGTGCAGCTAGCAGATGGGCAAACGCTCTCCTACGATCGCCTCCTGATCGCCACAGGCGCACGCGCCGTTCCCGCCCCCTACCCCAACGCAGACCTGAAGGGCATCGTCTATCTCGACACCTATGCCGGAACCCGCGAGCTACTCAAAGAGGCACGTGGCGGTCTGTTCAAGCGGCGCGGGGTCGTGATTGGGGGCGGCATCACTGCGCTCGAAATGGTCGAGGGATTTGTCGCACAGGGGGTCGAAACGCACTACTTTGTGCGCCGTGATCGTCTCTGGTCGCGAGTGTTTAATGAGACGGAAGCGAATATTTTGCAACGCAAGATGGAACACGACGGCGTGACCGTCCATTACAACACTGAAGTTGCCGATGTGGTCGGCAACTGGCGGGGGCGCATCAAAGGGGTAAAGCTTAAAAATGGCGACTTTTTCAACTGTGACCTGCTCGGGGTGGGAATTGGTGTGCGTCCGCAGCTTGACGTGATTGCCGAGTGCGGAATCGCCACGGATCGCGCCATTCTAGTCGATGAACAGATGCGAACGAGTGCGCCCAACGTCTTTGCGGCGGGGGATTGCGCCCAAGTCTATGATCGCTGGAGCGAAAAACACCTAATTGACATCTTGTGGCCGAGTGCAGTGGCCGAAGGCGAAGCGGCGGGATTAAACATGGTTGGACAGACACGCCACTATCGCAAAGGCATCCCGTTTAACGCCGCGCTGCTGTTCAGTCTGCATATCACGGCGATTGGGCAGGTCAACCCAACGCCTCAAGAGGGGGATGGGCTTGAACAGCAACAAAGCTGGTCACGTGGCTCATCAGATGTCTGGTTCACCTTTCCACGCAACTACAGCAGCGCATGGCACCACACGGGGGATAACAGCTTGCGTCTCGTGCTGGATGGCTCAAAATTGGTGGGGGCGTTGGTGGTGGGTGAGCAGAAATCGGCCGATTCTCTGCGCTATCTAATCGAAAATGAAGTCGATGTCACTCCCTTAAAACCATTCCTACAGACAGACCGCCAAACGCTGCAAGCGGAAATCATCCGCTTTTGGAGAGAACAATGCGCCGCATAATTTTTATCACCGCCGCGTTTGTAATCGCCGCTTCCATCGTCTACATGGCAGCCACATGGCGCGGGGGTGCAACGGAACCAGCCCCGCCCGATCTCACGCGCGTGCTTGCTCTGTTGGACATAACGCCATCCCCTACAGGGCAGTTATCCACACCCCAGATTGTTCCATTGCCAAGCGAGGTGCAACCGACTGTGGCGCACCCCTTCTTCCCCTTGCTCGCGGGTCATGCGGGGTTGCAATGTGTGGATTGTCATGTGGAAGGGGTTGAGCGAGCGATTTCGGCCGATTGTATCTTCTGTCATCGCGCTGATGATATTCATAACGGTGCGAATGGTTCCGATTGCGCGACCTGTCACGCCCCCGCTGGTTGGCAATTTGTCGATTTTGACCATAGCACAATTGACACACAGGATTGTGTGGGCTGCCATCAACCACCCGTCAACCACTTTCCCGGTGCTTGCACAACCTGTCATCTCGACACAACCAATTTCAACAATGCTTCATTTGACCACGCTACCCTCAACGGACAAGATTGCGTCGGTTGCCATCAGCCACCGCCCAATCACTATCCCGGAAGCTGTTCCTCCTGCCATCTCGACACGTCCAGCTTTTTGAACGTCCAGTTCAATCACAGCAACATCGGCACGCAGGATTGCGTCGGTTGCCATCAGCCACCACCCAATCACTACGCTGGAAGCTGTTCCTCCTGCCATCTCGATACGTCCAGCTTTTTGAATGTCCAATTCAATCACAGCAACATCGGCACGCAAGATTGCGTCGGTTGCCATCAGCCACCGCCCAATCACTACGCGGGAAGCTGTTCTTCTTGCCATCTTGATACGTCCAACTTCTTGAATGTCCAGTTCAACCACAGCAACATCGGCACTCAAGATTGCGCGGGTTGCCATCAGCCGCCCCCGAACCATTTTCAAGGGAGTTGTTCGACCTGCCACCAAGACACAACCAACTTCAGCAACGCGACGTTTAACCACACCTTCCCGCTCAATCACGGCGACGCAAATGGGGTTTGCACCACCTGTCACGTGACGAACAATCCTCCCGCCTATACCTGCACAACCTGTCATAACGATCAGGCTGATTTAGTCGAGGAGCATAACGACGAAGGGATTTTCGATTTGAGCAACTGCGTGCGCTGCCATTTGGATGGCGAAGAACCAGATGATGATTGAGAAGGTCTGTTGCTGCGCGAATTAGTTAGCCAGTGCACAGTTAGGGTTGTTAATTTCGGCCGATTGATACCCCACCGCCAGCCCCAAATAGGGGGACGGATCGAGCGTGTTCGCAATCTCTAACTCGTTCAGATAGGTTCCCCAACCGTCATCCTTGACAATCGAAAGATGCAAATGGGGATGGATTCTCGATGGCACATTGCCGTCATAGTTGCCGACATAGCCCAACAGCGTCCCCTTTTCAACAAACACCTCGTTCGCGCCATAATCAAAGGCTGGCTCGATAAAGTCGTTGCCATACTCATCCGCCATGTGTGTGTAGTAGACCCAAATCTGTTGACCGGGATTGAGCGGATCGCTGGGGATGCGTTGAATAACGGCCGATTGCCACTCCCATCGATGGCTGATGTAGCCATCATAGACGGCGTAAACGGGGACAGTTCCCGGTGCTTCGTCGATGAAGATGTCTACGCCTTGATGGGGTCGCGTTTGGTTGTAGGGTCGGCTTGGATCGTTGTAGTACAGTCCAATATACCCTTCCGTTGGAATGAGAAATGGGGCATTGGCACAATTTTCGCGCTGTTGTGTGGCGAGATCAATTCGGCCGAATGGCAGCCATGAGCGGTTATTGGCGGTCGTGTTTTCGTTTGTCTCGCTACGCGGATTGGACTGAATGCCAGTCGGCGGCTGACGTTGCAGCAGCGTCCATCCCACAAGAAACAGGAGGATTGGCGCGGCGATGGTGATGGTTCGGGCTTGTTTGAGCATAAAAGTTAGGCGACTATTGAAGCGTCTGAATAGGCATGTTGTCAACCCCTTGCATGAACGATCGGGGCAGCGAGATAACCACCTAACGCCCTATTTTAGACAACAATTGTGTTGGAATTGTGAAGAGAATGACGGGATATTGTTTGAATCGATTTCGCTAAAAGTCGTTCGTGTATTTAGATTTCCGCAGTGGTGCGTGGTGCGTGAGCTGAACACGCACCACGCACCACGCACCACGTTTTCCATCGTGGCAAAACCTCGTAACACCAACACAAACCTCACTCAAAACAGATCAAATACATCCCCCGGTCGCCCATTACACTGCAAGAACGCCCGCGCACCTGCCGCCAATGAGGCACCGCTTGCCCCGACATAGCCGAAATCGTTGCCTGTCAATGTCGGTGAACCATACGTCGGATAGATCGGCCAAGTCACTTCAGCGACATAGCCAAAACCACCCACACCCGCATCTACTTTGACAAACAGCTCAACCACACCGCGACAGCCGCGTGATGGACAGAGGCCAATCCCCGTTCCGACGCCGCTGCCGCCTGTCTTTGGCTTGCTGTTGAGCGAATCAAGCACGGTATCGGCCGCTGTTGTTGGCACTTTTGGCTTGAGCTTCACCGAGAGGCCATACGACAGTTCGAGACTAAAGCCGACCTTTGTTGTGAACCACACTTCGACCTTACTCTTGCCCGCCTTGCAACACGCTTCGCTACCGCCCGCGCAACATTGATACGCTTCGGCCGATGCGAACCCCTTGAGGACTGCAAACAAGCCCGGCAGCGCGACAATCGGCACGACGGCGAGAATCCCTTCAAACGACACGCCTGCCTTGATGGCGAACAGGCCGAGCGGATCGGTCTGGTTGGTCGGCCGATTGCCAACGTATTGATAGACGTTCACGCCATCGACATAGCCAAGTGGGTCCATTTGCAGGAATCGGCCGATTTCGGCCGAATAGATCCGGTTACGGAAGTAGTAGTTATCGCTTTCGCTGTCGAGACGGCGGCTGTGGAAAAGATAGGGGTTGCCAACGGCTGAGGCGGCCAGCGGTGTGCCGCTCGCGTCGGCAATGGTGACTGCGCCAAACACATCATAGCGCATCTGCTCGACCAGATTGCCGCTGCCATCACTCAACTCGCTGACATTGCCGATTGCGTCTTGGTGATAGTAGATGCTGGTGCCGCCCATTTCGAGCAGCAGCGGTTCGTCGATGCCCGCGCCATAGGTGAAGGTCGCTTGCAGTGCGCCCCTGTCGTCGTACGCTTCAATCACGCGCAGCTTGTCGTCATAGACAAAGGTCGTTTGCACGACGTCGACGATTTTTGCCACGCGCCGATTGAGCGCATCGTAGATATACGTCGCGCCGTCCATGCCTGTTTGTCGATTGAGAAGATCGTAGCTGTAGGTGTGTCGGCCGTCGTTGAGCAGGTTGCCGCGTGTGTCATAGCTCAACGCCGTGCCGTCGACCGACGTATAACGATTCATGCTGTCCGCGCTGTACGTCGTGCCGTCGAGCGATTGGCGGTTGAAGCGTGTGTCGTTGGTGTAGGATTGCTGTGTCGCGGCGGTAGTGATGCTGATCGGCGCGGTCGCATCGGCCGAATACCAGACCTGACTCAGCTGATAAAGTCCATCATAGGCGTAGACATCGGTGGGGCTGTCAGTGCGGTGGACGTGCTGCTGATAGGTGAGATTGCTGGCAGCATCATAGCCGTATGCGTAGTGGCGCAGCCCGTCTTCGATGGTGGTGATTCGGCCGATTTCATCCCGCACCACCTCCGTCACCAGCCCATTGCCAAAACTCAACGTCTGCACCCCCGTTCCGTCAAAGTACGTTTTGCCACCAATCAAGCTGCCCGCGCCATCGCGCACAGTGGAAAAACGGCGCAGCGCATCCACCGTCTGCACGCGCACGCTGCCAGCGGGATAGGTCGTCGTCACGCTGCCGGTTGCATGGTCGGGCGCAAAGGTCGTCGTCCATGCGCTGCCGTTGACCGTTTGCGTCGTGCTGAGTGGGCTGCCAACCGCGTCATAGCGGATCGCCACCTGCGTTGTCTGGCCGTCGCTCGTCTGGTCGGCCTGCGTGATGCGATTGAGTCCGTCATAGGCAAACGTCTGCACATCGCCGTTGGAGAAGGTGCGCTGGGTTGGGCGACCTGCGCCGTCGAGCGTGTTGCTGATGGTGTGGCCGTCTCGGAGGATTCGGCCGATTTCATTGCCGCGCCCGTCATAGCTGTATTGCAGCGTCGTGCCGTCGGCATACTGTTCGGCCGATAAATCGTTGCGTGCGTCAAATTGATAGATCAACTCGTTCCCTGCATCATCGGTCACGCCAATCAGGTTGAGCGCATCGTCATAGACGAGCGTCGTCGTCGCGGCAAGCCCGTTGGCATCCTTTATTTCAACCGTCGGCTTGCCAAACGCATTGGTCGTCACCGCCGTCACCGTGCCGGCAGGATCGGTCGCCGTCGCCACGTTGGAGAGGCGATCATAGGTGTAGGTTGTGCAGAGATTGAGACCCGTCGCATCCTGACAAACGGACGCAACGCGATTGAGAACGTCATAATGCTGTGCCGTCACTGTGCCGCGCGGGTCGGTTGTTGTCGCCAGCAAGCCGGCCGCGTTAAACGTGCTGACTGTCTCGATGTTCAAGCCGCCGTCATCATTGCGCGAGCGCGTCAGCCGATTGAGCGCATCATATTCCCGATAGGTGACAACGCCGCGTTCGTCCGTCTCGTAAACGACGTTCCCGTTGCGATCATATGCCAGCGAGGTCGTCAAATTTGCGCCGCCACAGTCGCGGATGGTGGCCGTGCGCCGCTGGTGGCTGTCATAGGTGTGGCATGTTTGTGTGCCAGTTGGATCAGTTGTGGCGATAACGTTGTTGTTGAGATCATAGTCGGTCAACGTCGTCAAATTTGCGCCGCCCACGTCGAGCGTGGTCACGTTGCGCCGCCCGTATCCGTCATACCCATACGCCGTCAGATAGCCGTCCGCGTCGGTCACAGTTGCCAGCGTGCCGTCGGCGTTGTAGGTCAATGTGCTGCTATAGCCCGCCGCATCCACAATTTGCACCAGCTGGTCTGCGTCATCATAAAAGAGGGTCGTCATGTTGCCGTTGCCATCGCTGACAGCGGTTAGCAAGCCATTGATATCAAAGTGGCGTTCTTCACCGACGGTCAGACCATCTGCAACGGTGCGTTCGGCCGATAATCGCCCAGCACTGTCATATTCATACGTCGTCTCCACATTGCGCCCACCAGCATCGCGCACCATGCGCCCGCGATTGCCCTGCGCATCATATTCATATTGCGTGATTTTGCCTTCCGCATCGGTCACGGTCAGCGGTCGGCCGAGTGGGTCAAACGTGTACGCCGTTGTCAGCGTGTTGCCCGCTGCGATTTCAAGCTGCGCATTGCCCAGCGCATCGTATTGTCGATAGCGGCTGGTTAAATTTTCGCCGCCAACATCTTTGATCACCTCCGTTAGCAAACCCGGCACAGTCGGCACGCCGCTGGCAAAGGTGTCATCCGTTTCCGAACCGTCGCTATAGCTGTATTGCGTCACCATGCCGCGGGCGTCTATTTCCGTTGCCAGCAAGCCGAGTGCGTTGTACGTGTAGGTGAGCGTCGGCGTGACGGTGATGCCAAACTCGTTGGGGACGGCGGGCTGAATGACGTTAACGACGTTCCCCGCCGCGCCCGCGCCCGTCTCATAGTCGTAGACAAAGGTGGTCGTGTTGCCGAGTGGATCGGTTGCCGTTTTGATTTGGTTAAAGCGGCTTTCATAGCTGTATGTCCACGTTTGGGCGGTGCGGCTGGCGCAGGCGGGCAGGATGCTGCGCGTCAGCGGGTTGCCCAGTGCGTCGTAGGTGAACATTTCGCAGTCACCGTCGGGAGCGGTGCGTTGCAAGATGTTGTTGGCGTCATCGCGGCTGATGGTGGTGATTCGGCCGATTCCGTCCGCAACCTCCGTCCAACTGCCAAATGAGTTGGTCAATCCACTACGCCCACCACGCCCATAGCTGACGCTGTCGCGCAAATCGGCCGATGTTGGCAGCCCCGTCACTGGCACGTCAAAGCTGCCCGTCTCCATCTCGTTGAGCAGTAGATAGCCCGTTTCAGACGCCGTAATTGTGCGCACCGTTTGCGTGACACTGTGCGTTCCCGTCACTGGATCGTAGATTTCACGGATCGGGTCGGTGATGGTGGTGATGCGCCCGTAGTCGTCATACGCATAGCTCGTTACCAAGCCGCGCTCGTTTGTTTGGTGCGTCATCAGATGATCGGCGGTGTAGCTGAATTGGCGCACCGCGCCGTCGGGTTGTGTCACGTCAACCAACTGCCCCGCCGCGTTGACGCTAAAATCGACGCTGCGCCCAGCGGGATCGCTGATGTTGGCGAGCTTGCCATTGCTGGTGTTGAACGTCCATGTCCAATCGGCCGATTCTGCACCCGGCGCAATAATCGCAAAGCTGGCAATCGAGCCATCGTCGTTGTAGCGAAACTGCTCCCGTTTGCCCGTCGGGTGCAGCGTGAAGTCGTGCGTGCCGTCAAGATTGAAGTGAACTTGGCGGCCATCTTTGTGCGTGCGCGTATAGGTTTCAGAGGCGAAATCATACGCGAGGCTGGCGTAGTCGTTTGCGTATAACGATTCGACGGTGGCGGCGGTCGCCGTTCCCCCCGCCACATAGCCCACATTTTGCACGCCATATCCCGCCGCATAGAAAACGCTGCGGATCGCGCCAGTTGCCGTGTCCAGCACGGCGACGCCATCCTGCCCGCCGATGAAAACGGCCGATGCGTCGGCGTTGGCTTCGACCTGTGCGGGGCGGAAAATCGTGTCAAACGTGCCCGTTTCACTGCCGCTGGCGATGTCAATCGTCGAGACGCGATGGGGATATTGCGTGACATAGGCGGTGCTGTTATCGGCCGAAATCGCCACATCATAAGGCTGCAAGCTCAACGCCACGTTGCCGAGCGAACTTCCTGTGGTCAAATCGACAAATTTGACCTGCCAATTGCTGTCATCAACGATGGCTGCGACTGTCTCATCGGCCGAAATCGCCAGCCCGCTTAAATCGCCACCCAGCACAATTGTGTCTTGCAGTAGATTGTTTTGGAACCGTTTTAAGTTTCCACCGTGCTCTAAGACGTAAAGCGTCCCGCTCGCTCCCGTCGCTAATTTGTATGGGCCTGTCGCAGAAAGCGTATCGACCACCGCACGACTCGCCACATCAATGACGTGAACATTGTCGCTGCCAAAGTTCGCCACATAGACCGTGCTTTGATCGACGGCGGCAACGATATCAATCGCGGCATCCCCCACCGTGATCGTCGCAGCAACCGCGCCCGTCGCAAGGTTGACGACGTGCACCTCGTCATAGCCCACAGCGTGATCGTCAATCACAAACGCCTCAAGCTGACTGGGCAGCGCAATGGCCGCATGTAGCGAATTTGCGTCGATGCTGTAGCTCGTCACCGTCTGCTGGCTGGCAAGGTCAACAACGCGCAGGCCATCGTTGATGCTATCCTCTGCATTGACCATAAAAAGCTGCGATTCATCTGGTGAAAGCACGGGCGAATAGGGGAAGAAGCTGCTGCCCGGATCACCGACGGCGTACTGCGCGACAATCGTTCCGCTGGCGAGATCATACTTTGCGATAATGGCGTTTGACATGAGATAGGCGGTCGCGCCGTCGTCGGCCAACACGATGCCATCCACACTGTCGATCACTTCGGCCGATTCAATCGTACCCGTTGTCAAGTCAATCGTTTTGAGTTCGTTTGATGATTGCACCGTCACGTAAGCGGTGTTGCCATCGGGCGCAAGAACGACGCGCTTTTTGCCTTGTCCGACTTCATACGTTGCCAGAACCTGCTGCGTAGCCACATCGATGACGCTCATAGTCGTCGCCACAGATGCTTGGGTGACATAGAGCAGGCTGTCATCTGGCGAAAGCGCAACATCATACGCATTGGCGAGATTGATTCGATCTGAAAAGCCATTGGTCGCCAGATCGAAGATGGTGATCGATTGACCAACCGTGTCGGCAACGTAGGCGAGCGAACCGTCGCTGTTTAACGTGATGTGGCGCGGGCCGTTCCCCGTGAACAGACGTGTGATTGCCTGTGTCGCGAGGTCAATGATGACAAAACGGCTGCTGCTGTAAAACGTGACGTAGAGCGTCGTGCCGTCGAGTGAAATCGCAGCATCCCACGGCTCGGCTCGGCCGATTTGATAGCTCTCCGTGACGCTCATACTTTCGAGATCGATGGTGTTGAGATAGGTTCGATTGTCGCTTGCGTCGTAGGTGACGACATAGGCATGACGACCGTCTGGCCCGATTTCGACCGCATAGGTTGCCGCATCCAGCTTCACATAGCCGCTCTGTCCAACCAGCGTCTCTGTCGCCACTTGCAGCGTGTTCGATTCGCCATCGACCCATGACACAATACCGCTCTCCCCTTCGGCAACCGTTTCGAGCAAATCGAACGACGCGCTGTAATAGGCATCTTCGCGCGTGCCGTCGCTGATCATGATTTGCCCATCCTCTGCCGCGTAGAGCCGCTCCTGTTGATCAAACACCCAGCCCGCGCCCAGCGCAGAATCGGGCTGTGGATCGACGGTCACGATCCCTTCTGCCCATGTGACAAACGTCTCGCTGAACGTGATGCCAATGTTGCTATTCTCACAATCGGGTGGATTGCCAAAAACACCGTCTTGCGGCAGACAGTATTCGCCGGTGACGGGAATGGCAAAGCGCACGCGATAGGGGTATGAGCCAGCAGGGACGCGGTTGCCGCTGGCATCGCGCCCGTCCCAGTAATAGCGAAATCGGCCGATCTCGCCCACAGTCGCAAAGTCAGCCGCAACGGTGTAGGCGTCAGTCAACTCACCCGCAATGTACATCTCATACCCCACGCTGCCCGCTGGCAACGCGCTGCCAAACGACGTGACGTTGAGCTTGATGTCGATCACTTCGGCGGGTGATGCCAAATCGCTGCTATAGCGCAGGCGTGGCGCAACCGCCTCCCCCAAAACGCGCACCGCTGGCAAATCGATCCACTCGGTAAGTTCGCCCGAATTCAACCCGATAAAACAGCCACTTTCCCCCTCTTCACAGCCATCTTCTTCCTCATTTTCATTCTCCGTCTCGGCCGCTTGATCGATGTCGGCGTAGGTGACAACCCCGCTCTGATTCCAGTCATAGTTTGAAAAATGCGTCACCTGTCCGACAACCCATTGACCCGTCGCATCCACCGTCGACACGCCCGCATGTTCCCACGCCTGTGTGACCTGATTCCAATATCCCATGGGGATTTCTGTGCCAGCCGCAAAGCCAACCGTGTTGGCAACGCGCACCGTGATCGGCATGGTGAACGTGATTTCGCTATCCCCGCCCAAATTGAAGGCGTAGGTTTCCCAAGTGTTGGGTGGCAGTTCGCCACTGGGTAGAAATTCGACATTTTCAAAGAGCGTCGCGTTGATCGGGTAGGTTTCGCCCGACGGAATTGCCCCAGCCGGGATGTCGAGCTGGAGCGCGTTGTCGCTGCTTTGATGCGTGCAGCCTGCGTCGGTGCATTGGGTTTCGGCCGAATCCAGACCTGTCAAGTAGAGTCGATTGATCGCCGTGCTCTTCTGCTTCACGATCGCCACTTCGCGCTGGGCATAGGTAAATCCGTCCTTCTCCACCCGCACAAAGTAGACGGCCGTTTCGGCGACAGGGAACGCAAAATAGCCATCTGGCCCCGTCACGATGGTACCTGTCACCGTTTCGGTTGCGCTGATGACGACAGCGAGATCGAGCGGATTGTGATCAACCTCAGCTGTGTTGTACCGTGCCGCTTGTTCCGCACGGATCGCGTCCATCGCCGCGAGGTCGATTTGCAGTAGCTCAACTTCTGCCCCCGCCAGCGGTTCACACCCTTCGAGATGTGCGTTGCATTCGGCCGAATCGTAAACAACCCCACTGACCCACCCCGCATCTTCAGGTTCTATTGGCGGTGCGATGTCAGCGGGCGCAACATAAAACGTCGTGGTCGCTGTGCCAACGTTGCCGTGTTCGTCGGCAATTTGGACGGTCAGCGTGTAGGTTTGGGCTGGCGTGAGCGGGGCAGACAAGCTGCCCGTTGCGCCATCTGGGTTGGGGATGAAATCGGCCGAAACATCGACGCTCCCCCCACCCGCAGTGGTCAAGACTGCCCCAAACGTCGCCACGTCAATCGCACTTTCAAAGTCACTATGCGAAATTCCAACCGTCGGCGTGGTCGTGTAAACTGCTTGCCGATCCTTTGGGGCGGCAATTTCAATCAGCGGCGCGCCATTGTCAACCGTGACCAGCCGCTCCACAAACGCTGTGCGCCCCAGTGCATCAGTCGCCGCCACCGTTAAGAGCTGCGTTCCGCCACTGGCTGGCACACTCGCGTGATAGCTGCCCGCGTCTAACGTCGCCGCCACATCGTTGACGCTGACTGCTGTAATAGCATGGTCGTCGCTAATCGTGCCGCTGACGCTGATCGTCGCGCCCGTCAAGACGGTGTCGGCCGCTGGAGTGCTAATCGACACGTCGGGCGGCGCGATGTCGTAATCGTTGCCGACCCATGCCAAATCGTAGAGGTCAATCGCGTTGTCGCTGTCGAGGTCATAAGCGGGGAGATAGCAGGAATCGGCCGAATCGCACCCCCAGCGATCCGCGATGAGACGTAAATCGGCCGAATCGACATCCCGATCACAATCTAAATTGGTCACAAAACAGGGCGTGCTGGCAGCGAAACGGGGTTGCTGGACGGGCGGGATTTCTTCTGGCGCAACGTCAGGCGGATTGACCGCCGCCGACACCGGTTGCACCGGCGCAAGCTGCGCCAACAGCGTCATCACCATTAACAAATTGACCAGACCATGCCGCTTGCGCTGTCGCAAAAGATAGGCGCCAGCAGCCAGCGTCATCAGCAATAATGTCCCCAACCAAACCAACAACGCTCGCTGTTGACCCGTTGCCAACTGGTTGAGCGTGATGTTGGTGGGCGTGCCGATGGTGATGGTGGCGTTGGTTGTGTCAGCCGTCAATTCGTTGGGCGGCACGGCGGTATCGGCGAGCTGCGCGGTGAGGGTGAGATCGGCCGAACCTACCCCAATTGCCGTAAATGTTAGCGTCGCAAGCGTGCCGTCAGCCGTGACGCCATCGCCCTCCCCGGCCGACGCGCAAGCCAGCCCAATCTCGCCCACGTCTTGATGGACTGCGCTGCATGTTGTCGTGCGGTCGCCGGTCGTGAGCCAGTCGCTAGAATCGGCCGATACAAACGCCAATTTCGCCACATCATACCCAACCACAAACCCAACTGCCGCGACGGGCGTTTCCACCCCACTGATCGCAACCTCAACCGTCACCGTCTCAGCCATATTGACGCTATGCGTGCTTGGTGAAAGGGCTAGCGTCGCGTCGGCCGCACTGACGTTGCTGACCGCCATGATAAAGAGGGCGAGAAGCGATAAAACACGCAAGAAACGCACCCTAGCCCGCTTTTTATAGGAGCGGGCGTGACTGTCTTCTCCCCCACTGGCCTTTGATAGAAAAGGGGTGGGGGTTGAGATTTTTACATCGCGTATCTTTGTATGGGTCAAATTTTTATTGCTCATCGGGATCTCCTGTTTGTATGGCTTCCAGTTGTTCGCGCAAATAGACTTGCAGCGACTCCAGATCGGCAAAACCCGTGCGCGTCGTGCCGTCAAAAACGGCGGCGCGGAGATGATTTCGGCCGAAATCCTGCTCAATCCAGAGGCGTATCAGAAAAAATTGCTGCATGGTGGCAAGCGTAATGCGCCTGCGTGGAATTAGCGTGGAATAGGAGTAAAACGTAAGCGGTGCGCCAAAAACATTTTACGTTGCCATATCCACAGTCACGTCCGAAAATCACCCTATGATTGATCTGCAACTGCTTGGCGATTTTGCGGCGCGGCGTCATGGGGTGCTGCAAGATGGATTTCGCACCAACAAGGTGCGCGGTCTGTTGGCGTATCTCGCGCTGGAGCGAGAACAGGCACATTCGCGCAGCGTCTTGGCCGAACTATTTTGGGGCGATCAACCAGAGAAGGCGGCACGGGGGAATTTGCGCAATGCGCTGTCGAATGCGAAAAAGGTGTTGGGCGGGGCAGCGTTGTTTGCGGCGACGCGCAAAACGGTGCGGATTTCGGCCGATTTAACAACCGATGTCGCACAGTTTTTGCGTTTGGCGGGGGAGGCCCTCAACCCGAAGGAAGAACAATTAGGCGGCGAGCGCATCGCGGCAAGCAAGGCAGTTGCGCTCTATCGCGGCGACTTTCTGGCGAATTTACAGGTCGATGGATCAGCTTCGTTTGAGGGATGGGCGTTGTTGTGGCGGGAGACGCTGCATCAGAAGCTGATTGCGCTGTTGGTATTGCTGGCGGAGGAGGCACTGGCGCGGCAGGCGTGGGATGAGGCGTGCGACTGGTTACAGCAGCAGATCGCACATGATGAATGGCGTGAGGTGGCGTATCGGCAGTTGATGTGGGCGTTGTGGCAGCGTGGGGAGCGATCGGCTGCCTTGCAGCAGTACGAACGCTGTCGGACAACGCTGCAAGCTGCGCTGGGAGTTGCGCCGACGGATGAGACGAACGCGCTCTATGAACAGATCAAGGCGGCAAGGACGACACCCGCCCAGTCCAAAAATCGCTGTAATTTACCGACTCCTGCGACGCCGTTTATCGGCCGAAAACGCGAACAGCGCGAAATCCTCTCCCTTCTGCAAGAGCCAACCTGTCGCCTACTCTCGCTGATCGCGCCCGGCGGCATGGGCAAAACACGGCTCGCCATCGCCGTCGGTCAACAGCGCTGCCCCGACTATGCGGATGGGGTGCATTTTGTCGATCTGGTCGGCGTCGATGGGGCGGACGCGACCAATGCCCTGATCGCCGCGATTGCCGCCGCGCAAGAGATACCGTTTTCACGTGGCGCGGCGATGGGCGATCAGCTCTGTGACATCATGCACGCAAAGAAACTGCTGCTGATTCTGGATAATATGGAGCATCTTTTGCCAGCGGCGGGCTGGCTTGACACGTTGTTAAAAGCCGCACCCCACGTGCAGTGTCTCGTCACCTCGCGGGAGCCGCTCGGGTTGGCGCAAGAGTGGCAATTTGGGCTACAGGGGTTGGACAGTTCGGCCGAAAAACTCGACCACAACGACGCGCTCCAGCTATTTGTGCAAGCCGCGCGCCGCGCCGATCCACGCTTCACACCGTCCATCCGCGACGCCCCCCATCTGCGCGAACTGTGCCAACTGGTTGGCGGGATGCCGCTTGCGCTGGAGTTGGCTGCGATGTGGGTTCCGCTGCTTTCCTGTCGGGAAATCATAGCGGAACTGCACGATCTGCTGGCGACAGAGCGCAGCCATGTGCCAGCACGCCAGCGCAGCATTCGCGCCGTTTTCGATTACACATGGCGGCAATTCTCGGCCAAACAGCGCACCATCCTCACCAAGCTCGCTCTCTTTCGGGGCGGGTTCCAACGGGAGGCGGCGCAGCAAATCGCCAACGCAACGCTGGTCGATCTACTGGCGCTTGAACGAGTTGGCGTGTTGCAAAAGCTGGCGACGGGGCGTTACTCGATTCACGAACTGTTGCGAAATTATGCGCGGGAACGGCTGGCAGACCCAACGACCGAGGCGACATTTGCCGACTATTTTGCGACATGGTTGGTGGCACAATCGGCCGATCTCCACGGCGCAACGCCCGACTTCACACCCATCCAGCAAGATTGGCACAACCTGACAGCGGCGTGGCGCTGGCTCACGGCAAATCGGCCGACTCGATTGCGCGCGATGCTGCCCGTTCTCCAGCGGTTTTTCTGGGTGCGCAGTCGCTATCCCGAAGCGGTGGCATTGTTGCAGCAATCGGCCGAAATTGTCAGCGACCCAACCCTACGCGCTGAATTGCAAGGTCACGCAGGATTTTTTCTGCTCAGTTTAGGGCAGGTCGAGCAGGGAAAGGTGTTGCTCGATCAGGCGGTGGACGCTGCGCCAAGTGCGCGACTCTACTGCTGGCGGGCGCGGGCAGAGCTACATCTCAATCAATTTGTGGCGGCAAAAGCGGATTTGGAATCGGCCGAAAGCTATCTCAAACATGCACAGGACCCCTCACACAACGATCACGCCACCTGGCACGCCATTTGGGGATTGTGGCACGTCTTCACAGGGGGCGACGGGGCAATCGCCAACTTTCGCCGCGCCATCGAGCTATTGGGCGATGACGTCTGGGCGCAAGCCCTCAGCCACAACGATCTCGGGCTGGCACTGCTCAACGCGGGCGAACTTGACCGCGCACGCCACTCCTTTGAAACCGCCCTGCACAGCGCGGAACAGCTCGGCAGCCGCCGCTTTATCGCCGTTTGTCGCGGCAACTTGGGCGAGCTTGCCCTACGCCAGCAACGAGTCGATGCGGCAGAAGCGTTGTTTGCGGCGGTTCGCCATGATTTTGAGGAGCTTGGGGATCGGTTGTGCGTCGCCTATGCGTGCAATGATCAGGGGAAAGTTGCGCTGCTGCGGGGAAAATCGGCCGATGCCGCCGCCCATTTTGCGCAGGCACTGTCTCTCAGCCAGCAAATTATGAATTCGAGAAGTTCGGCCGATGCACAACTTGGTTTAGGACGTGTTGCGCTCATGCAGGGTGATTTGCCACTGGCACAAACGCATCTCGCCGCCGCATGGCGCGACGCACCATCAGAGCATCAGAAGTTGAACGTGTTGGCGGCGATTGGGGAGTGGTTTAATGCGCTGGGAAATAGCGCAACCGCGCAAGCCCTCTTTGACTTGGTTGACCAATTACGCGCTAGTGAGGCAGGGGCAAGGTAAACGACTTATCGCCTCAATATGACGACAAGCCAACGCCGTTTATCTCGCCCTATTGCTATTTGCCCAACCGCTTATTCCTCATCAACGGCCACAATAAAATTGCGCGTCTCGTACCCCTTGATGATATCTTTGAAGCCGATCACTGGTTTGCTGACGAGCTTGAGATTGGGGATCGCGAGCAGTTTGTAGAGAAAAATGTCCGTCTCTTGGATGGCGAGAAAGGCGCCGGGACAGCGATGGCGACCATCCCCAAACGACATCATGGGGGGCAACGTGCCGCGCGGCAGTTCGCGCAGCGGACAGACCGCATTTGGCTGTGCGCCGACAATCGTTTCATCGGTGTTGATGGCGTAGATGTGCAGGTCTATCAAGGAATCGGCCGAAATTGTCAGCTCATCTGAAATCTCAATCGGTTCCGTCGTCCGTCGGAAGAGATGGCTCACGACAGGCTCAAGACGCAAAATCTCTTCCAAAATTTGATAGCGATCAGCCTCTTCTGCCGCAAGATATTGTTGACGCAACGCCTCATTTTCCAACATGTGCCACGTCGCAAAGACGATAAATTCGCGGGTCGTCACCATCCCGGCCGTACCGTAGGTGATGCATTCAACCATGATTTCCGCATCGCTATAACCTTGCGCGACTAAATGGGAAATCACATCATCTTGTGGCTTGCGTTTGCGCCGCATGATGGCAGGCTTGACATCGAGCAGGTAAAACTTGCCCATGCGCGATTGGTTTTGCAAATGGCTGAGAATCGCTTTTGGCTCCCAGCGAAACTCCGCGATCGTACTGTCGAGATCGGTCTGCTGGATAAATGCGTCGATTCGTCCTGCCATGCCGGGCAACACGCTGCTGGTCAGACCAACAACCTGTGCCGCAACCTGAACGGCCATCGTCATCGTCAAATCACTCAGTTCAACGCGCCCTTTGGCATATAGCTCCGCCAACATCTCGTGCGCGTAACGCTCCATCAGGCGACGATAGTTGCTGCTCGTCGTCTTAGGGGTAAAGAAACGCGCCAATTCGCGCCGTTGCGCTTTGTGTTCCGCCCCATCTTGATAGAGGACGGGTTCATTTTTCATAAAGTTGCCGGGTAGCTGGCGCACAAGCTCAGAACCAAACCCCGCTTGGCGTGTCTTCTGTCCGCGCATAATCTTCTTGGCGATCTCATAGTCGCGCACGTGCCAAACGCCGTGCGCATCTTGCATGACAGGGGGGTGATTGCCCTGCGTTTCAAATGGCATTCGGCGGGCAGAGAGGTTGCCGTGATCGACGGGACATTGCCCATTTTGTGAATTGTTTTTCTCAAGTGTTACATCTAGCATGGTTTTATTTACGTCAAGACCTTTAGTTTCAAACAAGCTTCTCAAAGTATAGAAAGATTCTTGTTCGGTTGCATCCTCTCTAAAGATGAATTGAGGGCGTAATATTGCGCGGTGCGTAATGACCGCGAGATACGCAATACATGCAAGGACACAGCAATTTAGGTAGATCCACAAACTTTCCCACGCGCCAGACTCCATGCCAGTGGGTAGCGTTGTCCCCATCGTGGGATGCGGCGAGAATATGAGAAGAGGAGCCCTCCAGTTCCTACAAAGACAAGTGCAAACGTGCCGATCAACTCACATAACGCCGCATGATTACGCCGTTTCCGCCAGCCACATCAAGATTTTTTGTTCGATCTGGTCACGCACCGCGCGAAACCTGATGAGCGTTTCTTCTTCGCTGCCTTGAAAGGCGGCGGGGTCTTCAAACGCCCAGTGAAGATGATTGGAACCGGCCAGCCATGCGCGTGGGCAATTTTCTTCAGCGTGGCCGCAAACGGTCACAACGTGTCCAAAATGCACCTTGCCCAAATAGTCACGAACATCGTTTGAAATGTGGTCATCCATGGGGATGCCAACTTCCTGCATGACGCGCACGGTGTAGGGATTGAGACCATGTGGCTCTAAACCCGCACTATACGCCTCAAATTGATCGGCCGCATGATGACGGAGAAATGCTTCTGCCATTTGGCTGCGAGCAGAATTACCAGTACAGATGAAGATGAGTTTGCGTTTTGCCACGCTAACCTCCGATGTAATGTTTTGTTCATGAAACGAGACTTCAATACCCGTTGCACATTGTGGACACGCACATGAGATGAGCTGTTTATGTCGAATCAGCTCGGGGTATTCGCCGCTAGCTTGACCAAGCACCGCATTAAGCCAGCGTCCGACTTCCATATCGCTAAGTTGATAGTAGAGATTTTGCCCGTCACGTTCGGCCGAAATGACTCCCGCCTCACGCAAGACGCGCAACTGTTGAGAAACATACGGTTGGGGCTTCTCAAGCAACGCCTCCAAATGGCACACGCACTCTGGCTGACGGCGCAAAACGTCAAGCAAACGCAGTCGCTCAGGATGTGAGAGCAATTTGATCCGTTGGCTGAGGTGTTGGTAGTCGTTGCTGTTCATATAAACATGCAATTATCTGCATATATCGGATACATGCAAATTATTGCATGTGAATTGCCAGCTAAAATGCTCAATTTCTTACAAACTATTTCTGGGGAACTGTTGCTTCTTTCGATGTGGAGGTAATAACCTTTCAATGGGGTGGTTGGCTGCGCCCACCACCCCATTCTCTTACTTGCGCCGCAGACGGACAGTTGTTGCGGCCACGCCAACCGTCAATAACCCAATCAGACTGATGCCAATCCAGATTGCAATACGGCTACTCGATGCAGCAATATTGGCTGTGGTCAGTGCCGTGGGGAGTTGTGTTGGCAACACTTCAACGACCTGTGCGGCCGTGTTGCGACTTGACAAACCACGCGAATCCTTCACTTTAACGGTGATGCGATACTCTATCGTCTGCGTTTCGGTGTGGCTATAGGTGTGGGTGAGAATCGGTGACGCTTGAACGATGGGTTCACTGCCGTCATCTAAATCAAACGTATACTCAACAATGGTGTCACTCTCGTCAACGTCAAATGATGTCGATGCGTCGATCATTACATCAAGCGGTGATTGTCCTTCCGTCGGGGTGACGACGACCAGCGCAGTTGGAGCAGCGTTTGGAACAACGTTGCACGATGCGTTGCTAACCACGTTGTACGTTCCCGGTGAACCGGGACGATCCTCAAACAGCGTTTCGCCCGTGATTGGGTTGTAATCATAGGCGCGTGCATCGACGGTATTTAGGACGGAACCAGCCACTGGCGTGCCGCCACCCATACCGACAATGCGATCTTTAGCGATGGTAAACACGATGCTACCACTGGGATCGAAGCTGGCCTCATCGGGTGTGCCGAGTGGTGTTGTGGTGAGGAAGTTGTCGTTTTCATTGTAGACGAACGTACCAAACTCATAGGTTCCACCCGTCAAAAGATCTAGCTGGATACCCGCGAGATAGTATCCCACGCCGTCAAAGTTAAACATAGCGTAGTAGCTATTGGCCGCACCGCCCGCCAACAGATCGGCGATTTGCAGCGTGACGACAAAGTTCTCTTGCGGATTTGTCGCATCATAGGGTTCGGCAATTGCAACCGCCGTAATATCGACATCACTGCGCACGATGGTGGTTGCATCGCCCGCGCTATCGACGACAACCTGAACACCGGGCAGCACGCAAGGGCTGCCGCCAGTTACGTCACCGATGGGGAAATCGAGACAGTTGGCGCCTTCGCCAAGCGCATTTTCGGCCGTTACTTTATAGCGATAATCGGTGCCAAGGATAGTCGTCTGATCGACATAGCTCGTCTCGGCAATCAGGCCGTCAGTATTGAGCAGCGCAAATGTGCCACTGCCATCTTCTTCACGATAAACGTTGTAACCAAGTATGTCGGAACCACCATCGTCTGCCAGAGTCCAGGCAATCGTTACGTCACCAACGGCATCTTGCGCGACAGAATCGACGCGCGGTGCGGCGGGAATGGTTGCCGTGTTTGCGTCCACCTCATCAAATGCTGAGTAGAGACGCAGGCCACCTTCCTGACGAGCAATCGCGGCAACCGCGGTGAACGAGTTCGGGAAGTCATTGACGCATGCTCCCACACAGCCATCGTCATAACCGATCACGGCACGCCCTTCACGGTCCACTTTGATGTCATAGAAGTCGAGCAGATTGCGGTCGCCATTACAGCTTGAGCTGACAGTGCAGATCGAGCCGCGTTGAATTGGGTCGTTGGGGGTGAGATTGATGGTGTTCCACGTTTGGCCGCCGTCAAAGGTGTGGGAGACGTAAAGATACCAGACGGCTTCCGTGTTGTATTGGGTCGCATTCTCATAGGTTGTGCCAAAGAATGTGATGGCGGCGCGGTCGTCATCCCCAGCAATCGCGGATGGGAATGTGACCGTTTTTAGCTCTGGCACATCGGCCGCAATGTCCACGATGCTGTCCCATGTGTCACCCTGATCATGGGAAATGGCGACCATCATCTTTTGATCGTTATCGGCGTAGCCCGCATAGACAGTTCCCGCTGCGCCAATGCCGACCGATGGGTCTTTTGTCGAAGCCAATGCGCCGGGTACGATGCTGACATTCCAAGTTGTGCCGGCATCTTTCGAGACAGCAATCCCGATGCCGCCGGCACAGTTGCGAATCGGGACGTAAATTGTGCCGCCCTGCTCCGCGCCTTCGCTGTCTGTGTAGAGCGGTTCGACCTGTATGTGACCGTGCAGGCCATTGCACGTGGCGAGTGTGTACATCGGAATGGCCGGGCCAAACGACATGCCACCATCGTCGCTGCGCGCACAGTTGGCATAGGCGATGTCCTGACCACAGTAATAGACGGCGTGTGGATAGATGGTTCCTTGAATCGGGAAGTTGGGTGGATAGGGGCCAGAGGCGAGTGTTTGATGGTCAACCCCAGAAGTTAGAAACGAGCCGCCTTCACTGGGCAACCATGTTTCGCCATCGTCATCGGAAAGACCGAGAATACTCGTTTTTGCAGCGAGTTGGGAGCTAAACGTGCGCCCTGTGAGCGGGTCTGTGAACAGGATTGGATCGAGCGTGTTGACGTGGGCGACATAGCTCTTATCGAGCCAGACTTCTTTGACGGGCGCAGAGCAGATACGATGATCGACTTCGGGGTCATCGATCAAGTCTTGTGAGTAGTCGTCATTGAAATGGATACGCAATGTTTCCAAAATGGCGATATACATAACGGCGTTGGTATTATGATTGATGCCGAGTGTCGGTTCACCAGCATCTTGTCCAAGTGTCGCGGGCGGCGTATAGATATGATAACGGGGGAATTGAATTGGTGGGGCAGCGGGGGCAAGTTCGCGGGTGTCGGTGGGGGCGGTTGTTTGGCTCTGCCTGCTGACATCGGCCGAAACCGACATAACAGCCAGAAGCGTCAATAGCAATGATAATGCGAATGGCAAAAGCCAACGCAAGCGTTTTGAGGCGTGCATAGTTCGTTCCTTTTTTAATGTTTTTCTCCTCATTAATGGTAATGAGGCTCTTTTCAACACAGATCGGTAGAATATGCGCTAGTTTACAGAGTGAGCGTTACGAGATCGTTACGAAATTGGGCATTGGGAATTTGAGGGGAGATGAAACGTATTGCGTATTGCGTGGTGTTATTCAATGAGCCGGCTCGTCTGTCCCTTGCCAGAGGTCGCGCATTTCGGCCGATCTCTCCAACAATTCATCCAACGTCCCCACATCGACAACTTTCCCCTCTTGCAGGACGATGATTTGATCGGCACGACGCAACGCTGGGCGACGATGCGAGACGACGAGGCAGGTCGGATGGCTATCTGCAAAGAGCCGCTCCCACAAAATCCGCTCGGTGTTAACATCGAGCGCACTCGACAGGTCGTCAAAGATGTAGAGTTCTGGCTCTCGCACAAACATGCGAGCGGCCGCGCTGCGCTGCACCTGCCCCCCAGACAAGCGCACGCCTTTTGGCCCCACCAGCGTTGCAAGCCCCTGCTCCATAGCCGCCACATCATCTTCCAGCACGGCCGCATGAATGGCGCGCTCGACATCCACCTTGTCAGACGGCAGCCCCAACAATAGATTCTCCAACAGCTTGTCGCTAAACAGGTGTGGCACTTGGGCGGTGTAGGCGATGCGTGGTGGGTTCATGAAGCGGTCGGGGGCGGTGACTGGCTGATCGTTCCATAGGATAGTGCCAGAATCGGCCGAAAGTAACCCCAACAGCACCTTGAGCAACGTCGTTTTGCCCGCGCCGATGCGCCCTGTGATGACGGTGAAGGAGCCGCGTTTGAGTGTGAGCGAAATTCGGCCGATGCCATTTTCCGAACCCGGATAGGTGAAGGAGAGATCGGAAACCTGCAACGTTTGCAGCCGATCAGCGGTCGCCTTGTGCTTGTGTTCAAGCGGTGGCCGCGCATGACGCAAATAGATCGGATTGTGGGCGACGGCCGCTCCCGCCGGTAGCCCCTGCATCATCTCATCCATGCGCGCCGTCGAAACCCCGACCTGTCGATAGCGCGTCACCAAGTCGGCCGCAATCCGCATCATGTGGGTAATCGGCCACACGTAAGAGGCAAACAGCGCAAAATCACCAATCGTGAATGAGCCAGCATACATCCCCTGCGCCGCCAGCAGCAGGAGCAGCCCCACCCCAATATCGGCCGTTCCACCAGAAAGCACGCTGACAAACTGGGTCATCAGCTTATCTTTGACCATCGCCGCCTTGCGTTGGTCGTTGACGTGGCGAAAATGGGTGATCAGCCGCTCTTCTGCGCCAGCCGCCTTGACCGCTTCCGCATTGTGGAACATATCGGCAATTAACCCTGTCACTCCGCTGGTCGTTTTGCGCCCAGCCTTACGCAACTTCTCGGCATAATTGCCCAGTCGATGCGCGATCAGAACGACGACTAGCAGCGGCGCAAACGTCCCAATCGTCACGAGTGGGTTGATGGAAAGCATCACGCCTGTGGCGATCAGGCCGCCAACACTCGCGCCAATCAGATCATCGATCAGGGCAACCCCATAGGCCATCTCTTGCGTGTCATCGCGCAGGGTACTAATTGCCTGCCCCGTCG
The DNA here is from genome assembly GCA_030425205.1 of Anaerolineae bacterium. Lineage (GTDB taxonomy): Bacteria > Chloroflexota > Anaerolineae > Promineifilales > Promineifilaceae > CALECP01. The sequence continues at coordinate 32,727 of JAUIAP010000011.1, read as the reverse complement.
ACATCATCTGCCCATCGCTCTGCACAGGCAGCGGTCGGCTGCCGGGCATCTGCAAAATACGATTGAGGAGATTACGAATCAGCAGCGCAGTCGTGTGATAGAGAAAGTGGTTGAAGGCCAACATCGCGCCCACCGTCCCCGCAATCGTCAGCAGCGAATAGCCGATCTGACCCGCCGTGATCCACGCAAGCGAGAATTGGGCATCCCCCGTCAAGTAGTTAAAAAAGGCGCGTAAGATCAGCCCTTGTGCCGTAAACAGACCGAGATTGAACACCATGGCGATCACGTCGATGGTGTAGTAAATCGGCCGATATGTGATCAGTTTCCAAAAGTATTGATACGTCTTCATGCCGCAATCGCCTCCTCTAACCCACTGCGCAATAAGGTGCTGAAGTGGGATTCAGGATCGGCCAGCAATGCTTCACGACGATCATGCTCAACGATGCGCCCCTGACTTAAAATCATAATCTCGTCCGCCCGATTGACCGTCGCCAAGCGATGGGCCACGATGACGACGGTGCGCTTGTGGAGCAGTTTGTCGAGTGCCTTTTCGATCAGCTGCTCCGTCGCTGGATCAAGACGGGACGATGCCTCATCTAGAATAATTAGTTTTGGATCGGCCAGAAAGACGCGGGTAAAGGCGAGAAGTTGAGCTTCCCCCGCCGAGAGGCTGCCATCGGCCGCCAGATGGGTGTCGAGACCGTGCGGAAGTTCCGCCAGCCAGCTATGCAGTCCCACCGCTCGCAGCGCAGCCAGAATTTTGTCATCGTCAATCGTCGCATCAAACAACGTCAAATTTTGGCGCACGGTCGCGTTAAATAGCTGCACTTGTTGGGTCACGACCCCGATTTGACGGCGCAAGTCGCTCTGGGCAAGCTCGCGCAAGTCGATTTGCGTAACCCCATCCCCCAGCCGAATCGCCCCCTTGGTTGGGTCATAAAAGCGCAGCAGCAGCTTGGTCAACGTCGTTTTTCCACTCCCCGTGCGGCCGAGTAACCCAAGCACCTTGCCCGGTGCCAGCGTGAAATCGATCCCTTGCAAAACGGCCGTGTCTGGCTCATCCGCATAGGCGAACGTCAGATCGGCAAATGTCACCTGCATCCCCTGTGGTGTAGAGGTCAGGATGGCGTGGCGCGGATTGTCGAGAATGGTCGGTTGTTCGCCAAAAAGCTCGTTGATGCGATTGATGCTTGCCAACGCACGTTGGAGCTGTTCAATTTGGCGCGTCAACTGCCAAAGCGGCTCGCGCAGCAAATCGACGTAGTAGAAGGTGACATAAAGCGTGCCAATCGAGACACGCTCGCCAAAGAATCGCCATGCGCCAAAGGTGAAGATGGCGACATAGGCGAGCGAAAAGACAGAATTTGGCACGGTGTTGAGCGCGGTCGTCAGCTTCATCGAGTGGTGGCCACGCTGCCAGCGTTCGCGCAACAGTCGATAGAGTCGCTGCATGATGTACGGTTCGGCCGAATTGCTGCGAATCGTCTCTGTGCCATGCAGCCACTCTTCAATATAACCAAACAACGTCGCCTCCACCTCGCGCAACGCCTGTACGCGCGGGATGGCATGGCGATTGAGCACGCGAATGATCAGTGCGCCTATCGCCACGATCAGCATGATGCTCAGACCAATCGTCCAATCTATCCCCCACAAAAAAGCCAATACGCCCGCCGCCAGCAGTAAGTTGGCACTCAAGCGAATGACGAGTTGCGAAAAGAAGGTGGCGAGCTGGTTGATGTCCCCATCGACGCGCTCGATCAGTTCACCCGGTTTGTGCACCTTGTGGAAACCCATATCGAGTTTGAGGCAGTGCAGGGCGAGGTCGGCACGCAGGGCGTTGGTCGCCGTCCACGCGACCAGCTCACCGACATAGGTGCTGGCTAGCTGAAGGATTTGACGCAACACGGCAAGCACAATAAACAGCGCGGCGATGTTGGTCAAGCGGTCAAGCGGTTGCCCTGCCTGCACGCCGTCGAGGAATGCCCGCATCACCTGCGGGTTGATCAGTTGCAACGTGATGACCGCCAAGACGAGCAGGGCGAGCAGAAAGACCGTCCATTTTTGTGGGCGCAAATAGGTTATGAGCAATTGCCGCGGCGTATTCGATTTGGGCATAATGGCGAGATGCAAGATGTTGCGTCTCAATAGTTTGGCATTAAGCCGCCTCTTTTATCAAACCATCTCGATAGGCGGCGAGCAGATCCTTCAGTGCGGTAATCCGTTGTTGCATTTGCTGCCCTTGGTCAGTGTGACGCACGAGCTGGCGTTCGGGGTAGGTGGCGATAATTTCGGTGGTGGACTGGACATCGATCTCTTCACGGATGGCGATTTCGGCCGAAACAAATGGCTTATGCTCCGCCAAAAGCAGCCCGCGTGAGTTGGCGATCAGCGTGTACCCCGCAATCCCCGTCACGTCTTGATACGCCTTTGCCATACCGCCGTCGATGACGAGCAGCTTGCCATTGGCGAGAATCGGCCGCTGACCGCGTTTCACCCTGACGGGAACATGCCCATTGATGATGCGCCCCGTCTCTGGGTCAAGCCCAAACTCAACGAGAATTTTGCGCATCATCTCCTCATCGTTACGCATGTCGTAATAGGGATTTTGCACCTCTTTGTGTGTCGACTTATCTGCGACAAAATAACGTTCAAACGTCGCCATCTTGCTTTTGCCAAAGAGCGGCGACCGCGCCCCGCTCCACAAATACCACATCGCATCTTGCCCATATTGACGCAGAACGGGATCGGCCGAAAAGTACCCTTGTCGCGCCAGTTGATCGACGCGATCCATGTATGATTTGCCCTCATAGACGGTGTCGCCGATGACCAGCTTTGTGAAGTTGCCGTCTTCGGTGAGACTGATGCAGCCGTGATAGAGAAGCTGACCGTTAATGACGAGATACATGCTGCCCTTTGTATACAACAGGCGCACGTGGCGTTGTAACTTCTCGCTGTTGAGAAATGATTGTGAAAGGCGCGACATCACCTGATGTTCACGGGGGGAGAGGGCGTAGGGATCGGCCGAATCGAGTGTCGGGAAGTATGTGTCCAGGAGTGGGTACACCTGATCATCAATCGTCACGGTCCCTTGCTCAAGATCGATCTTGTCTAACAGCAGACGGTCATTCATGTTGTAATGCGGCCGCCGCTGGATAATCTGCCCTTCGAGCTTAAACTGAATGACCGAGATCGCCTTCTGCATGCGCGCAATTAGCCGCTGTTCAACATCATCCAAGACCGCATCTTCGACGCGATCATCCGCATCACGCGGCATAAATTGGCTACAATCATCCTCCCCATATACATCCATCGCCAGCGACGCCAGCGGTAGGAGGCTGATCCCATAGCCGTTTTCCAACGTCTCTGTGTTGCCATAGCGCAGCGACAGACGCAATACGTTGGCGATGCACGCCTCACTGCCCGCCGCCGCCGCCATCCACACGATGTCATGATTGCCCCACTGGATATCGACCGAATGATAATCTTGCAGCTTGTCGAGAATCAGATGTGCGCCCGGCCCACGATCATAGATGTCCCCGATGATATGCAGATGGGCAATGGCGAAGCGTTGGATAAAGTAGGCCAGCGCAATTACAAAGCGTCGCCCCTGCCCTACGGCGATCAGTGATTCGATCAAGCTTTGATGGTATTCGGTGCGCTGGTGGTTCTCTTCTTGCGGGTGCAACAACTCTTCAATCGTGCTGCCCAGCGAGCCAGTGAGTGCATTGCGCACCTCTGAGCGCGGGTACTTCGCCGAAATGGAACGCCCGATTCGCAACAGCCGTCGCAACGTGATGCGATACCATTCCGCCTCGTCAGAGACCTTCTCCAACAAGAGGGGCAATTTCTGTTCTGGATAGTAGATGAGCGTTGTCAAGGCGTTGCGCTCGCTATGCGAGAATTCATCTTTGAACAGTTCCTCAACACGGCGACGTAGCGAGCCAGAACTATTGCGCAACAGATGCAGAAATGCTTCATGCTCTCCGTGAATGTCCGAGAGAAAATGTTCCGTCTCTTTGGGCAGATTCTGCAACGCTTCTAGTTTAATAATTTCGGTGGAGGCCGCTTCAATGGTGGGATATTGTTCGGCCAAAAGCTCAAGATAGGCTGTTACAATGTGCGATGTTTGAGATAGCATGGGATTATGATTTTGTACGAAATAGTCGCGACGCTTTATGTCCGTTGCAAGTTGTGGTCGGCTGTCTCCAAGTGTACATTTGACTCAATAGAATGCAACTTCATACAAACTGCATTGCGCGGTAACGCTTTTCGCCAGAACGCTCCGCGCTGAAACCAGCTTGTGTTATCTCACGGACTTCTGGACAACCCACATGCGAGCAAGCTGCACAATCAACACACCGACCACAACCACCACAAGCCCAATCAGTTCACGGGGCAGCAATCGCTCCCCTAAAAACAAAACGGCGAGAAGCGGGATTTGCACTGACATCGAGCTATTGATAAGGCTTGATTCGAGTGCAGAAAGTGTTCGCAACGTATGATTCCAAAGCGTGAAGGCAAAGGCGGTGTTCACAACAGCCAACCACACCACAATCAACCAGCTCTGCCATGTCAGTTTGGGCAGTCCGTCCAACCACAGTCCGCTGATGAGGAGTAAGATCGACCCGATGCCCATGCTGAGTGTGGTGATGAGTAGGGGCGAAAGCGTTTTTGTGCGATTGATAGATCGGCCGATAACGGCTGAACTCGCATTTGCCAACATGCCCACAAATGCCGCGACCAACCCAATGGCCGCACCTGCTTCCAACGACACTGGATAGAAATAGACAAACAGCCCCACCACTGATAGACCAATCCCTAACCACTGTGTTTTCAAGGGTCTTTCGGACAGCAGAAACAGGCTCAACAAGGCGACAACAACGGGTGTAAAACCCAATATGAGGTTGGCGGTCACAGCGGGCAAATAGGCGATGCTGATGAATTGCGCCCCGTGCGTGACGGCGTAATAGACGATACCAAGCAGAAATAACTGCCGCCAATTTGCAGCGGTCAACCTGCGTAGGGTCGCGGGTTGGATTCTATTTGAACGGAAAAATAGAGGGAGCAGAATCAGAAATGCGAGTGTGTAGCGCAATCCTGCAAAGGTCAATGGGGGAATATCAGCCAAGCCGATCTTGATCAAGACCCATGATGTCGACCACAAAAATGTAACAAAGAGTGCTTGCAGCAGAGCCGACAACTGTGTGAAACGGGGCTGGTTTGCTTCCGTAGCCATGCGGGAACCTCCAAGGTTGGTTAGTTTGCCAACTCGAATCCCCAAGGCTTCTTTCCTTCCAGATGCTCACCGCATGACGGTTGTGTGGCGCTTGAACCAGACTCACAAATGTTGTGACGGAACCCTAGCCACCTTTGGTTGACGAAAGCGATTTTGTAACGAGCAGTATAGCGGACTTACCTCACAGAAAAAACCATCTATCGGTTAGTCGCGCCACATTCGTAGGCGCAACATAGCAAAAAGGGCGTTTCAAATAGTTGAAACGGTCATGACCGCGTAGGCGGGCATCCATTCTTCTAGGCTGGACGTCTCGGGATTTGAAAATCCCGAAACATACCGATAGTAAAAAGTAAGCTGAATCCTGCCAACAGTGGCAACAGAACGCCAATCGGTCGGGCAGTAGTGGGTGTGGCCGTTAACTGAACGGCGGTTGGGGTTGCAGGGGGACAGGATTGCAGGAAGGTTGGAAGATCGATCTGTCCCAAGCCGCTGTTGTCGATTGTGCCGAGATAGTAGCTTTCGAGATAGAGCTGGATGGCGGCGGAATCGGCCGATGGGCAAGCCTCGCGCAATAACGCAATCATGCCCGTCACGAGCGGTGTCCCAAACGACGTTCCAACCCAGTGGGAATACCCTTCCGTCGTCACGCTCAGGAGCGCGGAGCGACAATCATAGGAGGATGCGCGATTGGTACCACACATCTGCTCTAGTGTGAAACGACCTGTGTCGTTTGGCTGTTGGCACAGTGTGATGTCATTCATGCCCGTGCCAAAATCGACCTCCTCATGGTCGAGACCGCCCCCGCTAGGAGCCGCGACACTCGGCGTGCCAAAGTGGTTAAAACCGAGCGCGCGATTGTTGGGCGTGTCGCCACCCGCAGGACGGCCATTGGCAAAACAAGCGTAGAGTCGATTGCTATAGCGATTGACAACATATCCCGTCACATCGATCACGTCTGACCAACGGCCGGGAATCGCGCTCTCATAGCGTTCGACATCGCTAAAATAATCAAAGTTAATATCATCCCGCGTACCGTCCAATCCCTCAACCCATGAGGAAGTGTTGCCCGCAGCGGCGACGACGACCGCCCCCTTGTTGCGCAAATTGCGAATCGCTTGGTGCAGGGCTGCCAGTTCGCGGGCGGTGTCGGGGCTGTCGCTGGGGTCGAGTTCAGGCGTGTAGCCAAGACTGAGATTGACGATGACGTTGCTGAGATCGGCCGAACTGTCCGCCAACTGCTGCAACTGTGCCACTAGGGTTGAGCCATCCCCCGTCGCATCATCTCCCAACACGCGCACAAGCTCCAATTGGGCATCAGGCGCGACATAGTGCGCCAACCCTGCGACAAACAGACCGTGCTGTTTGAGACCAGCAATCGCGCCCGTTCCTGTTGTCGGCAGCACGCCAAGCGGGTTGGAGACGTTGATTGGCTGGGCGATGGAGGGAACCGTCACCGTTCCCGTTTGGGTAAATGGCGAGGTGTCAAAGATGATGATGCGTGTTCCCGCGCCGGTCTGCGGGACGGTGCGTGATCCGCTTTCGGTGTAGAGATTGATGCCGCTTTCAGCTAAGAAAGGCCACTGCTGCCATGGGATGGTGTGCGGGGTGCGACTGCCCGCGCTGCCATCGGGATCAAGCTGCCAAGGTGCGCCGCCAATGACCCACGGCGCGCCTCCGATGACCCATGGCGCGCCCCCGATGACCCACGGCGCGCCTCCGATGACCCATGGCGCGGCGACGATATAGTTTGCATTGACTGTAATTGAGAGCAATCCTTGATTGGCCGCATCGTTGCGCCATTGAGCAACTGAAATCGCACTCTCAATTAGGCGCATTTCACGGTCACTGCGCAGCGTAACGGTGTGCAGAACGGTTGCGCGGCTCGACAAAAGTTGATCGAGTTCTTCCGGTTTGCCGTAGAGCAGCACCTGTCCCGGCACGGCGGCGTGGCGATCTTGCTGAAACTGTCCAATCCCCACGTTTGATGGCGCGCCTTGATAGAACGGCGCACCCACAATATCGGCCGCATTAAACGGACTCCCCCCGCTCGGTGACTGCGTCGGCACAAGCACGTTAAACGTCGCCGACTGTGGCATTGCAGAGCCGTCCTGATTAAAAATATACCAGCGACCGCCTGTGTACCAAACCCCAACATTGGCGCGAGTTGCCTCATGGTAGTCTTCAAAGTTCCAGCGTGGTTTGACGATTGGCACAGCGTTTGGGTTGCCGTTGAGCGCGGGATGGTTGATGCGCGTGTAGTTGCCCGTCACATTGCTGGGCGTTGCGGTGTGGATAAAGGCGGTTTGATGGTTTGTGGGAATGTAGACGTTGAATAGCGCATCTTCTGGCAGCGGCGTAAATTCGTCTGACTGCTCTTTGACAATCGCCCATTTTTTCTGGGGAACTTGATAGCCGACTTGGGTCGTGTGGTCGCTGACGACACCACGCCAATGATCGGTGGCGAAAAAGAGTGCGTTTGCGTTGTTGTTGAGCAGCGGATGATCGAGATAGGTTTCGTTATAGCCACCGTTGTTAGCGGTGTGGATGTGGATGTAGGTGGGGGCATTTTCGGCCGATTTGAACACATGAAACGCCGACCCATCCCCCATCGCCGCCCCATCCTGATTGAAGATGTACCAACGCCCTTGCGAATAGAGCAGCCCATGCACGTGATCGGTATAAACCGAATTGGGATTGTACACGGGCGTGACGAGAATTTTCGCGGCAGGATTATTGTTTAGCGCGGGATGGTCGAGTTGCGTCGCGTAACTGGTGATGTTATTCGCGTTGGCAATGTGCACATACCATACATCCGCGCTGTTGTTTTGTGCATGGACTGGCGCGACATACAAGAGGGGGAAAAAGAACAATAGTAGAATGAAAAGCTGTTTTACTGTCATGCTGTTTTTTTATTGTGTTGCGCTGTCGTGTAGATGTGCTGCATCGCATAGATGCGCACCACACAATTTTCAAGCGACAATAGCCAGATACGACATTTTCTACATAAAACGCCACAAACTAACCGATTCCGCCATCCGCACCGATCAGCATAAACGCTGCCCAGAAGTAGGGATGGCTATAGTGCGGATCGGCGAGCAGCGTCGTTTGCGCGAGTTGCAAGGCGCGGGCTTTGGCAACCCCCTTGTGCAGATGTTTGTAAAAGGTCGCCATCAACGTCGCCGTCGCGGCATCTTCGACCGCCCAGTGGGTCATCACAAGCGATGCGGCTCCCGCTGTAATAAATGCCTGCATCAATCCTAGCAGTTCATCCCCCCCACCGACAACTGTCCGCCCCGTATCGCACGCGCTGAGGGTGACAAGTTCGGCCGATATTCGCCAGCCAAACACATCCAACGTCGTCAACCAACCATCCGCCAATTGCAAGCCACAAAAGAGCGGATTGTCTGCCCGAAAAACGGCGTGTGCGGCGAGATGGATCAATCGACTGTCCGCCACGCGCTCGTCCAGCAATGCACGTGATGCAACCTGCGGCGAACTGCCCCACTGCGCCGCCACGACAGCCACTTCCCGTTCGATATGTTCCAGTTGACCCGCTGTTGCATACCCCGCAATCAGCGGCTCCCCCCTGCCCCTTGCACCATTCTCCCGTCCCCGTTTATAGTGTGCCAAGAAAGAGCTAGCAGGCAGTTGACGCAGCTCAAAGCGTTCGATCAGATGTTGCGCGCCATCGTAAAGCGCGGCAAACGGAAGATAGTGCAGAATGCCATGTGGGACGATAATCAGTTGGCTGGCCTGTTGACAATCGGCGATCAGCGGTGCAATTAGGCCGTCATAGAGATAGCGTAAAATTTGTTGTGCGCTGTTGCGCAGATGGGCGAACTGTCCCGTGCGCTGGCCGATGGCGAAATTTAGCTGGAGTTGTTGCTGTTTTTGGCGCACGGTCGCGGGTGAGATGGCAAGTCGCTGTGCTGTCACACGCTTTTGCGTCACGACAAAGGCGATCAGTTCGTCGTCGCTGGCAAAGTATTCGATTAGGGCTTGATCGGCCGATAGATGCGGCTGCGCGTCCGCAATCTGCACCTGCCAAAGTGCGGCATCACGCGCATAGTCGGTGTTGCGCGTCAGCAGACGTTGCCAATGCTCGGAAAGCTGCTTTTCGGCCGATTTAATCTCCGACCACGCCATTTCTTGTGCCGCCTCTGTTGTAAACTCCCGACTCTCCCAACGCCGAAACAGCACATCGCGCCGTTCACGCAAACGATTCAACTCATCTAGAATCGGCCGATCATCCGCGCTGCGTGCGTCCACCACACCTGTCACCCGGTGGGAGAGCATCGCCAACAACGCCCGCGCTTTGGCTCGTTCGGTGATGGCAAGCGCTTGGGCAGGTTGGTCAAGCTGCAATGCTGTGTTGACCGCATCGACGTATAGTTGGGATTTGTCGAGGATAAAATTCGGCCGAAATTGGGGCAACATCCAGCCCTGCAACTGCTCTAACGCCGCGATGCCCGCCAAAAAGTAAGCCAGTTTTTGTGTGGGTTCCTGCGTGGCGCACCCCTGCAAATGCAACGCCTTGTAATGCAGAACGCTCTGGCGTGCCATCGCTGCCCGCGCCGCAAAATCACGCGCCGCCGCAAAATCAGCCTGCGCCAGCGCAATCTCACCCGCCAACAGCAAGGCACGCACGTGTTGCAATGGGTCATTTTCACTGGTGGCGAGGCAGTGATAGATCAGCGGTTGTGCTGTCTTGACATCCCCCATGCGGACAAAGATCGCCGCGCGCTCTAGCGTAGTCCGCGTTGCTTGCAGTCGATTTTGGGCGGTTAAGAAGGCTGTTTCGGCCGCCTCTAAGCTCGCCAATGCATTCTTGAACTGACCCAACGCCGCCTCTGCCAACCCCATCGTCAACTGTGCGGCCGCCGCCTCTTGGACGATGTTGAGGCGCGTGCAAAGTTGCGCGACGTGTTGACTGCGCTCTAGGGCTTCTTGATTTCGGCCGATATACAACAATCCACGACTCAACTCCTGATCGACCAGCAGCGCATCCGTCTCGCGCCCCGCCCGCGCATACGCCTCACGCGCCTCATCGAGCGCAATGATTGCCTCATGCACGCGCCCGCTGACAAAATAGGTGTCACCAACCGTGTGCAGAAAGATGGCAACCAGCATGGCGAGTTTGCGTTCACGCGCGGCGGCGATAATCTGGCGGGAGAGTTTGATCGAGGCATTAAATCGGCCGAGATAGCGCAACACCGACGCCCGATTACAGCGTGCAGATAACGCATCCTCTATCGCCTCCTCACCCAACTGGTCATACGCATCAATCGCCGCATCGAGCAGTTGCAACGCCTCTTGGTAGTCGCTTTGCTGCCCGTGAATCGCCGCAAGATTGCTCAGCAGCGTGGCTAAATCGCGCCACTGTTGCCGTTCTGCTAGGATGGTACGCGCCCATGCACCCTGTTTGAGCGCGTCTGCAATTCGGCCGACGGCTGACAGCCCCCAAACGTGTGAGACAGCCAATTGGGCCAAGCCCAGTTGATCGCCTAAATCTGTGTAGATCGCTTGCGCTTGCGCATATAGGTTGAGGGCTTGTGGATAATCGCGGTAGCTGACCATCTGGACAAACGCACCCATACGCAAGGCAAGGGCATGATCGGCGGGGCGCGTCGTTGCATCCGCGAATGTGTGCAGAAGCTCGACCCACTGCAAGGCACGCGCCGCATCACGGGCATGTTCGGTCAACACCTGCTCTTTCAACCATCTGGCGAGCGCAGACTGTTCCACAGGGGAAAGCGCAGGGGCATGTTCACGCAGATAGGTGTGTTCAGCAAAGGCAAGCCAAGAGTCCATCATAGAATTGTGGGGGAAAGCAACCCATTTGGAAAGGGTCTGTGTGCCGAGTATAAAAATAACCCGTAAGAATGACGGATCAAAATTGCCGCTCCCTTATTCATGTATTCTCCACACGCCTATTTCTCGTGTTGCATGGTCAAACCAATAGACAGGATGGCCTGATCGCGCCTTAATTGCTGCCTGTCCATTCTCAAAAAAACGACGCACACAGTTTTCAGTTTTCCCAGCGGTCTCTTTTTGTGTTGCCATATCGTTGCCCCGCGCCCGTTGTGTCACAAGGTCGGCATGGTTTTTGGTCAAAAGACGTAGTTGTTGATTGAGTTTGCGTTGTCTACCTTTGGGAAGACGCGCATGGCAACGCTGGTACTGGTTGGGTAGCTGCCATGCTGTATAGGTTGTGCCAGCGCGACCTTGCAAGCCGCGTCGGTCGGTTAGAATGAATGTGCCGCCCCCCTGTTGCCAGACCGTTTCGGCATGATTGGCTTTGTTGTAGGGTGCGCCGATGGCGATGCAGGTGCGTGTCTCGACCCCTGCCAATGTGTCATAGCGACGTTGTGTGCGCTCATCGACACCGCATAGCATCGTGAGCGTGGCCCGACTGATTGGATTGCCCAGATCGCTATCCGACTCACTGTCGCGCCCACTGTGAAAGGCGGCGTAGCAGTGCGCGCGCGTGTGAGCAAGGCTAGTGATGAGATGGCTGATGGGGAGCGCAATCGGCCGAATAATCAGCCGTTCCACATTGAGTTTTGCCGCTACCCGCGCCACGCCATAGAGCCATAAACGATTCTGCTCATCCCGCTCCCAGAACGCCCCTGCCCCATCCGCCAAAATCTGGCGCAATCGTCGCTTGCCGACGACGCGCAATGGTGAGCTCTTGCCCGTTAACTGATCGCGCAAAAATGCAAGATCGAGCCAGCCGCGTCCGTCGCTGTCGAGGTGACGACAGAGCAGCCAAATTCGGCCGATTGCCACCTGCTCTTCGCGCAACATGCCCAATAGCAGATCGGGATAGATTCGCAGGGTATCTGTCGATGGGGATGATGGCTGTTTTTCGGCCGATTCGACATCTGTCGGCACGACAAGAAATGAACCCGCTCCGCGTGCGGTGGGAACTGTCTTGGCGTTTTCTTGGCGGCGTTGGTTGAGAAGGTCGGTGCCAGCGGTGTGAGAATTCGGCCGATGTTTATTCTGCGCCGTTTCGACGTGCTGACACGCACCTTCAGCAACTGCTGCGGCCTGCCGTAATGCCATCAAACGCACATTCGCTGCACGCAGGGCATTAGAATTGACAGATGCGATCGTCTGTGTTATGGTTTGACTTCCTTCCACTCATTGAGTGCGGGGCATAAATCCCCCCTCCCCAATGAAGAGGCTCTTTCTTACAATAGGTACTCAACTTTCCACGGCGAAGTACCTAAAATACGGAAAACTATTTACCGGCGCTGAGCCGGTTTGTCATTTCTATCGGCCACTCGCCGACGCTTAAAAGAGTCGGCAATGTTCAGTGACCCAATTGGAATGGTTTTGCGACCAGTAAGTAGGGACGCGAAACCAGCCCAAGCGGACTGCTGAAGCAAAATTTATAGAAATGGGTAGCGTGAGTGAGTGTTACACAACATCCAGTGCTCCTCAAAAAAGGTGACTGATGTTAGCGGTGTTGTGTTGTTTCCAGAGTAGTGTATAATTCGGGGAAACAACATCCACACGGCTAATTCAAAGCCGCCGATTGTGAAAAAGCTCTGCAACCCGCCAAAGGTATATAGCAGAGCTTTTTGCGTTCTAGGGATCATTACAATGTGATCCCTGCAAAATCTAAAGTTGTTAAGTGCGCCTGCGAATTCGTGCCTGTGCGCCAAATCATTGCCCGACATTGTAACTGAGATCAAACAAAAATACGAACAACAGATCGCACTTTTTTTCAGCGTATCGTCGTCCCCGAATCAGTTGACACCTGCCATCAGTTGTGCAAAATGCGTTCGGCCGGCTCAAATTGGGTTGTATATCGCTGTCGCTTACTGGAAATTACAGACGCGCCCAGTAGAGGGTTTTCGGCCGTATTCGCTCATGGGGCGAAATTTTGGGTCTTACAGACAATGCTCGGCAAAGACCCCTCTTTTTCTTGAAGAGAGAGCCGAATATCTCTGTAGCTGGAAAATTACTGTCAAAACAGTAAGATGTCTTAACAGTTTACTGGGAAATCAAGCGCAGTGCGAGACTGCTGCTTTCGCCATACGCCTCTAAATCTGCTAGCGCAGTGGCAACCGCTGCCTCAACGATCTCTGACTTGCTCAACGCACGTCGGTTGACGCCCGCGTTGCGCACGATGCGGCGCAGCTTGCCTTGGGCAATCGTCAAATCATTGAGCACATCTTCGTTGATGTAGTAAGTCGCCTTCGTGCGTTCGTCCGTTGGCGGCGTGCGCAAGTCGGCGGCCGATTGCGCTGTCTTACTGTCTTGCTGTTTTACTGTTTTACTGGTATTGCCCAGTACGTCGCTTAAGATGTCGGGCGTTTGTCTACGAGCCATTTTTCATAATCCTTTTGACCAGTTTGCGATAGTTCTGCGCGCCAGCAGAGCGGGGGGCAAACTCGAAAATCGTTTCACCATAGGCAGGGGCTTCAGAAAGGCGCACATTGTAGCGAATCGGGTCACACACACGGTCGCCATAGTGTCGCTGAAGCTGTTCTAAAATCTCACCACTCTTTTTAACACGCCCATCGAAAAAGGTGGGCAGGATGTAGCGCAGGGTGAGATTCGGCCGATATTGCTGAACCGAGGCGACATTCTTGGCGAACTCAACCAACCCTTGCAACGTCAACGCCTCCAGTGAGACTGGAGACAAAATATCATCGACGTAGAACAGGCTGTTGACGTTCATGACGTCCCAACTGGGCGGTGTATCGAGCAGAACAAAATCATAGTCACGCTCGATAGGGATCAACGCTTCTGCCAATGTGCGCTCACCCCCAAACTCTTTGCGCGAGATGAGCCGCTTTAACCCCGCCAACTCGCGTCCCCCTGCGAGCAGGTGCAGGTTGGGTCGCGCTTCGACAATTGCCTCGGCCGCCGTTGTGTCCCCTGTGATGAGATGTGTGATGCCGTAATCGGCCGAAACTCCCAAGGCTGGCGCGACCTGCCCTTGTGTATCTGTGTCGATCAGCAGACAGCGTTGCCCCTGTTCTGCCAACCCTGCGGCGAGTGAAATGGCTGTTGTCGTTTTCCCCGTACCGCCCTTGCCAAGCGTGATTGCGATTCGTCGTGTCATGTGTTTACTGTTTTGCTGTTTTACTGTCTTTATGGCATTGCCACTACAATTTAGAATTCTACTCGCTTTTGACAAGAATGAAAGTGTCTTGCTGTTTTACTGTCTTTACAGTATTTGTTAGGTGAGCAATATACTGACCAACTTACCAGTGGTCAGAATGGTTACTGTTTTGCTGTCTTTCCAGTAAAAGTGGATTTGGTCGCTGAGCGAACAGATCAATGCTGTTTTGCTGTTTTACTGTTTTTATGGCAAAAAACGCTGAAGAGGCAGGATTGACCATAATCATCTCATGTCGTAAGTGGGGTGGGGGAGAACTGGCTTGTTTCACATGGAACTGCCACCTTTATAAAATTCTCTCCTTAGACCACCGCACTCCCGCGCAATACGCTACAATTAACCGATGACCCGATGGAAACAAACGCTACTATTTTTGCTCCTGTTCACGACAACATGGCTGCTTGTACTAGGCCAAGCGGAGGCGCAAATGAATACGCCAGTGCCGACGAGTGAGGCGGGAGAATCATGGTTGACGCTGCCCGACATGCCAGAGACAGCAACACACGCCAACTATGGAGCGGAGATCTATCGTTTGGTTTGTCAGGATTGCCATGGGGGTGTCGGACAGGGGTTAACCGACGAGTGGCGCGCAGAAGCATTTTCACCGGATGATCAGAACTGTTGGCAGTCGAAATGTCACAATGGGACACATCCTGTTGATGGATTTGTGTTGCCAAAGTATGTGCCGCCGGTCGCAGGGGAAGAAGCTTTGGTGCGCTTTGAGACGGCGTTTGATCTCTATAACTATATCCGCGAGGCGATGCCCTATCACAATCGCGGCAGTCTATTGGATATCGAATATCTCCAGTTGACGGCGTTTATCTCAGAATTAAACGGGCTCGATCAGGTTCCTGCTGCATTAGATGCAATGGGTGCGGCCGAAATTGTCTTGCATCCAAATCGGCCGAATCCCACCCCCATCCCAACGCCCGAACCCGCCCCACAACAAGCGACAACTCCGACATGGCTCTGGGGTGGGGCCGTTGCCGCTGCGCTTGTGCTTGGCGGCGCGGGCATCCTCTATCGACGCTTGTTCTGATTGTGTGGCGCAAGCCGTTTTACGCTGTCCTACACAACCTTTCCTAACAGATTCGCAACGCTCGCTCAATTTTGCCGCATGGCGGAATCGGCCGATCTGCTCCGTTCTATGGACAAAACGGAGATAAACAATGCGAATGATCAAAACAACCCTTATCCTTTTACTCATTGCCCTGACCTTCTCATGGTCGAATACGACACAGGCTGCCCCCACGACGATCACGCTTGAATCGACACTCGACACGTGGATCAACACGACGCCGGGCAGCACCGGAAATAACTATGAAGGCTCATCCCTTATGCGCGTCGGTGAAGATGAATTTACCTACAAATATTCATCGTTGATCCAATTTGATCTGTCAGCCATTCCCGTCGGCGCACCCATCGTCAGCGCACGGCTTGAACTCTTCCATGAACAAGGCTCATCCCTCGCGGCCGATATTTGTGTGCGGCGGGTCGTCAGCAGTTGGAATGGCACGGTCACAGGCGCGACTGCGCCAACCGTCAACGCGCAGTGTGAAGCGACGCAATCGGTCACCAGCGCGGCGGGCGTTGTGACGTGGACGGGGCTTGAATCGCTGGTCGAGACATGGCTGAGCGGCAAGCCAAATCATGGGGTCGCATTGCAACAGGTGACAAACGGCATGCGCGACAATGCATTCCAGACACGCGAAGGCAATGTCAGACCAAAGTTGATCGTTGAGATCGACACGGGTGGGGGGAGTGAACCAGTGGAATCGGCCGAAAATACGGTCGGCACCGCCTTTGTCCACAGCGCAACCCCGAACAACACCAGTGGTCACATCACGATAATTGACCATTTTGCAACCAATGACAATCCCGATGCGTTGCTGCTTATTACCGCCAACTACAATCCCGGCGGCGTAGGGGGAACCTATAATGACCACGTGACGGGTGTTGATTATGAGGGCGGTCGCTGGCGCATTTTCAATGAAGATTTGGCTGCCATGCCAATCAACGCCAGCTTTAACGTGCTCGTTTTAGCGGGCAATCAAACCGCCTACACGCACATCCACGACAGCGGCAATGCAGGGTATGACGAAACCTATCTCGATCATCCATTGATCAACGGCAACCCCGATGCACTGCTTTTCACCACTCAAAACTGGTCGCCACATGATGTTTATAACAACCGCATCAATGCCGTCAGCTACGATACGCAGAGTGCGCAGTGGGTCGTCAATAATTACGCTTTTGAGTTTGATCCGATGAATGAGAATGCGGCATTTAATCTGCTAATCGCTGATGAAGACGAGGCATTTACGCATGTGGCAACGGCTGCAAATAGCTCCGGCAATGTGACGACAATCGACCATCCCGATCTTAACGGCAATCCGCATGCACATGCCTTTGTGACGATGGACTGGAACTATAGCGGCTGCTGCAACTCAAATCTGCACAATATCGGCGTGTACTATGCGGCCAATCGTTGGCGAATCTATAATCAGGACTTGGCGGCGATGCCCGCTGGCGCGACCTTTAACGTGCTGGTTCCCAAGCAGGGGGCACAGATCGCTGGGTTGGCGCGGTTGGTAGCAGATTCGGCCGAAAATCCCCACATCTTTTACAACGACACCACACCCGCCTTTGTCACGCTCGACATTCCCGTTTCACCCAACTTTCCCGACGATCCTGTTGCACAAGCTCTCAACTTTGTCTCTTCGTATAGTGATTTTTATGGGGTGGAATCGGCCGATTTGTTCCTCCAAAAATGGGAAAAAGAGCAGGGCAACGACCATCTCTACTTCGCACAACACCGCAACGGTGTACCGCTCTATGGCTCTGCGCTCAATGTACACATCGAAGATGGACGCATTCGCAGCACAAATGGTTCCTATCGCAGCGATCTGCCCGAACTGCCCAGCAATGGATTGACCCAATTTGAGGCTATCTCAATCGCACTCGATGTAGACAAAACGGCCATCCAAGTCGGCGAACCACAACTCGTCTACTTTGATCCATTCATCTTTGGCTATGACAACACCACAACACGTCCTGCATGGCTGATCGTTGTGCGCGGTGATGCGGGCAACCAGCGTGTCTTTGTCGATTATGCCAACGGCACAATTTTAAGTACGCTCAATGGTGTGCAGGAAGGCGATCGGCCGAGTGAAGATTTTGAAGTCCGTGATGCAGCGGGCGCAACGTCAAGCACCTGCTTCTGGCTGGCGTGGGAAGGGACGACCAAATGGTTCACCGAAAATGGCGCGACGGATGACTATCCCGGCGCAGGTGGCGACGCCGGTCTGCACGGACAGCGTGCGGCGGCCGATATGCACACCACCTACCACTACTTTTATGACACATTCGGCCGACGTTCATGGGATAACAGTGGCGGACAGGTCGAGCTAATCGTCCATACAAATGTCCCCAACGCTTCCTATAGTGACTATTGCGGACAGATGCGTTTCCGTGATGGTTGGGTTGCACCTGACATCGTTGGGCATGAATTTGGGCATGGGTTGACGGCAAAAACGGCCGATCTCCCCTACAGCTTCCTGACGGGCGCACTCAACGAAAGCTTCGCAGACTACTTTGGGGCGCGTCTCGACGGCAACTGGCTGATTGGCGAAGCCCGTGATCAAAACCCTGATGAAAGTGGCGCGATTCGTGACATGCGTGATCCAACCCGTTACAGCGATCCCGATCACTTCTCCAATCTCTGCACCAGCACAAATGACTATTGTGGTTTTGTTGGCGACAATGATGGCGTGCATACCAACAGCGGCATTCCCAACAAAGTCGCCTACCTGCTGACCGAGGGTGACACGCACAACGACATCATCATCGATGGAATTGGTGCAAGCAAAACAGAACAACTTCTTTATGCGACCCTCGTCTATCGCTTGCGTGGCGCACGCAACTTTATGGACGCACGCAATTTGATGTGGGAACAGGCGCGTCAATTTGTGCGTGAGGGTCGTTTTGGCTTCACAACCAACGACACCTGCCAAGTCATCAACGCATGGGCAGCCGTCGGGGTAGGGGATGGCGACATCGACTGCGACGGCACACCCGATAGTGCAGACCGCGACGACGATGGGGATGGCGTTGCAGATGGGCGCGACAACTGCCCAACTATCCGCAACATCCGCCAGCGTGACACCGACGGCGATGGACTGGGGGATGAATGTGACCCCGATGCAGACGGCGATGGTTTGCAAAATGGCGTGGACAACTGTTGGCAGGTTGCCAATCCTTTCCAAGAGGATGACGACGGCGACGGCGTCGGCAACGTCTGTGATGATGACGATGGCGACGGAATTGTGAACCCCAATGATAACTGTCGCTATGTGTCTAATCCGTGGCAGCGCAACAATGATGGTGACGCATTGGGTGACGCCTGTGATTTGGACGACGACAACGATGGCATTCTCGACAGCAACGACAACTGCCAATTTACAGGCAATGTCAGCCAAGCCGATAGTGATGGCGACGGTGTTGGTAATGCCTGTGACAATTGTG
Source organism: Anaerolineae bacterium (assembly GCA_030425205.1). Taxonomy (GTDB): domain Bacteria; phylum Chloroflexota; class Anaerolineae; order Promineifilales; family Promineifilaceae; genus CALECP01. The sequence continues at coordinate 13,828 of JAUIAP010000011.1, read as the reverse complement.
TGGCGGTCAGCAATCCTGACCAAGCGGATAGCGATGGCGACGGCATGGGAGACATGTGTGATGGTGATCGCGATGGGGATGGAATCGACAATCAGAGCGATAGCTGCCCCGATGATTACGACCGCTACGATATCGACATCGACGGCAATGGCAAGGGGCTCGTCTGCGATGACAATGAACATCAACTGCTCTCACCACCACAGCTCGACTTCGACTTTGATCTGCGTTTTATCGACCCTCACGAACCGATTATCGTACCGATTTTCCCCTGTTTAGCAGACGGGCCGGGTTGTGGGCCGGGTTGGTATGAGTTTGGCGGCGCAACAGATGTCATGATGACGCTGCCCGACACGATGGGTGTGCAGATTGTCGATGAGCTGGGGACGCGCGTCGATCACATCAACCCAAGCGGGGGTGGTGTGATGCAAATTCTAGACAATCCCGCCTTCCACTTTGCGCTACCCGATGGACTCGGCCGCGCGCCGCAAGTCTACACGGGCAAGGCGTACTATCTCGAAATCTACCCGCCCGAAAACGTCGATCTCAACACCGATTACACCGTCAACATGGCGGTTGCCGACAACAAATACGTGCCAACAACGGTTGATTTACAGCAGACTAGCGTGCTGACACAGCGCGTGTCGAGCGAGGTTGTGTTGCTGGCGTTGTTGCTTTTGCTTCCGCTGACGTGGCGCGTCGTTAAGCGATAAGAGATATTGCGTATTGCGTATTGCGTATTGCATAAGGCGGCGAAGCCGCAAGTGGTAAGTGATGAGTGGTAAGTGATAAGAAAATGTGTTGACACTTTTTCTTCACTAGCAACCAGCAACTAGCAACTATTTACGCTTACGGCGCACATTTTGATGAGGTACGCAATACGCAATACGCAATAAGTTTCACGGCAACTTCACTGCATGATCACAGTGAAGTTGCCGTGAAACTTTCCCTTCCTCCCAACTCTTCCACATCTTCTTATCCAAACGCAATGTGACCTGTCAGGTTTGAGATCAATCCTGTAGTGGTGACAATCCGTGTCGGGTTGTCCTATGGTTTTCAAAGATCACCAGTAGTGGGAGACCTACATGGTTCAACAAGCGAGCAAACTGCGACGCAGACTCATTTTACGCTTTCTCGATAATTTCTACGCCAAATTTTGGCGCAACATCTTGCCGTTTTTCCTGCTAATGGGGTTTGGCATTATCTATTTTTTTAGTAGCACGCCAACTTATCTCAGTCATGGAGTGCTCTATGTGCAGGATGATTCGCTGCTGACGACGTTGACCAATGTTCGCAGCAACAACTACATTTGGGTGTCACGCGGGCAGACGGTGATCGAGCAGTTTGACAGCCTGATGCAGACCGATGCGTTTGCGCGTGCCATCTTGCAGCGCACCAAGTGGGAGCAAGAGTTGCAGGCAGGTGTGCCACTCGACGAGTTGCTGGATGCCGTGCGGCAAAATTTGTGGGGAGAGATCAAGGGAGAGAAACACGTCCACATCGTCGCGCAGTCAGACGATCCTGAAATCGCCTTTCAACTGGCCGATGCAGCGATTACGCTCTATCGTCAGTGGAAGGTCAATCTGGCCGTCAGCGATGTCAACAACTCGGTCGCCTTTTTGCAAAGCGTGATGGATGACTATCAGGTGGAACTGAATTCGGCCGAAAATGCCCTCCGCACCTATCTCACAGACCATCCCGATCCCGCCTTTGGCCTCCGCAGACCCGGCGAGGAGGCGGCGCAGATCGCCATTCTGACCGATGATGTCTCGGTTGCCGAGCGGCGCATCCTTGAAACACGCGCCCAAATTGACCGCATCAAACTCGACCAATCCCAAGCGTTGCAGGAGGTTGAAAACACCTACCTACTCGTTGATGCCCCAACGCTGCCACTTGAACCTGAATATACCCTAACGCAGCGTATCATCGTCTTGTTTATCTTTCTTGCCATGGGCATTTTGCTCTGCATCGGGGCAGGGGTCGGCGCGACATTGCTCGATAAAACATATCGCTATCCCGTCGATGTACACACCGATCTTTATCTGCCCGTGATTGGGCGTATCCCGATTGGCGAGACGGCGTTCCCCGCTGAAATGCTCGGCGTAAACGATGATGACGACATGCCGCCTGCGCCAATGCCGCTCAACTTGACGCAACATGCCGATACACCCCCCACGCTGATCATCCTGCCGCCCAGCCGCGAGGTGACACATGCTTAGTTACAACGTCAACGCCCGCACATTGGAAGGCCAGCAAACGGTGCAACGTGTCCAAAGACGCTTGTGGCAACTCGTCTTTGTTTGTGCCTCGCTGCTGCTTGGTTATCAGATGTTGCAGGTCAGTTTCATCACCTACAGCGCGGATGGCGTCGAAATTGGCTACTCCATTCTTGTCTGGATGCTCTATCTTTCTGGCGTGATTGCCATCTTTATCAAACCGCGCATTGGTGTCTATCTGACGCTGCCCCTCGCGCTTGCGGGAGATGCAGTCTTATCGTGGTGGTATCCATTTGACCTCAACTTTTCAAGCGAAGAATCACTGCTGTATCTCCATGACAGTGTCATCATCAGTCCGCTCGAATCATTCTTGATCTTCACGGTGTTGGCGTGGCTCATTCCCGTCATCATCGGTGGTGGGCGCAATACGCTTGCCAATATCACCTTTGGCCCCCTGTTTTGGCATTCGGCCGTTTTTGCAGGTTTTGCAGCTGTCGGTTTGCTTTATGGGATTGGCACGGGTGGCGATAGCAACATCGCCCTTTGGGAAGCCCGCGCCATCTTCTACATCCCGCTTTGCGTCATCACAACGAGCAACCTCATCCAAACTCGCCGCCATGTCAACACGCTCATCACGTGCATCGTCGTTGGTGTGACGTTTGAGGGGTTGATCGGCACGCGCTTTTTCATCTTTACGATGCACGGATCGCTGGCTGGATTTGGCGACATTATGGATCATCCATCGGCCATTCACATGAACGCGATCTTTGTCTACTGTGCGGCTATTTTTCTCTATCGTGTGGCATGGCCGCGCCGCTTTTTTGTGCTGAGCGTTCTGCCCTTTATCGCCATCACATACCTCGCAGCCCAACGTCGTTCCGCCTTTATTTCGCTCGGTGTCGCGCTCGGTCTATTGCTATTGATGGTTTTTCGTCTCTATCGCAAACTGTTCTATTTCCTAGCACCCACCGCCGTTGTCGTGGGGACATTGTATTTGCTCGCCTTTTGGAATAGTGGCAGCCCGATTGCGCTGCCTGCACAGGCGGTCAAATCGGTCATTGCGACGGACAACTCGAATGAATCAGATCGCCTCTCAAACGTCTATCGCGATGTTGAAAATATCAACATCAACTGGACGATTCGCAACAATCCCATACAGGGGGTTGGCTTTGGGCATAAATTCTGGATCTTGATCCCGATGGCGGATATCAGCTTTTTTGAATGGTATGAGTACATCACCCATAATTCGGTCGTTTGGATTTGGATGAAGGCGGGAATCGGTGGGTTTGTGGCGATGGTGCTGATGATCGGCGCAGCGTTGCAGCGTGGTGCGGCGGCGATGTGGCGAATGCCCAACAACGAAATGGGCGCGGCCACAGCCTTCTTTACCCTCTATATTTTGATGCACATGATCTTTGCCTATGTCGATATGTCGTGGTCGGCGCAAAATATGCTCTTTCTCGGTACGTCGCTTGGCATCGTCAACATCATCGAGAAGATTGTCGCGAAACCTGTCCCGCTGCCAGAAACGCGCTGGCATTGGGTGCCAAAGCCTGAACCTGCGCTTGGGTTGAGAGAAGATTGATGCTGAACAGACAATCGCCCCGTCATACCTGCAAAGGGAGACATCCATTCTGCATAGTTCCCGTCTATTTTTTCCTGTTGCTGGGTTTATGCCTCGTGCTGATCGGCTGTGGGAGTGAGGCAGCGGCCGAACCAGATGCGGTCGTTGGGGTTGTACTGCCGACGACTGCCCCACTCATCACCGATGGATTGACGATGCAACCCGCCACCGCCATCGTCAGACCCGACAGCGAGGCGACGGTGAGCCATCTATTTAGCGATCTCTCTGGCACAGAAGTTGCCGTCAACGCGACGCTGACCGCGCTGCCACAGCCTACCCAAACGCCGATTCCCACGCCAATCCCCACATTGCAAACACAGGCATCGGAGGTGATCTACTATGATGGGTTGGCTGTCAATTGGGAGATTCGCAGCATGGGTGTGTTTACGACGGGCTTCACGGAATCGGCCGCGTCGGGGGATGCGTCGATTATTTTTACACCAACCTTAGGCGCGCGCGTTATTTTGTTTACGGTGAAGGAATCGGCCGATCGAACCTACACCCACGAGGACGTGCTCGGCATCACCTTTCAATTGACCTCTCCCGACGGCAATATCGGCGTGGACGACGTGGCGATGACCGTCATCGGCAGCAATCGCTACCCCTATTGGGTTGAAGGAGATGATACGGTGCAGAACGTCGCTGGTCCGAATCTGCCGAGTCGCCTCAAAGATGACCCAATCAGTAATGCCTACGCCGATCATTTCCCCGAATCGGCTCTCCAATACCTTCATGTCGCCCGCGCCATCCCGCAAAATAGCTGGGTTCCCGTCACCAACTATCTACCCGAACGCATCTTTGCCCCGGAATACAAATATGTGACGGGGTTTTACATCAAAGTGGATGAGTATTACCTCCAGCGGATTTTGATCGATGATGTGCGCGTGCTTGAGTGGGCGGAATAAAACTCTTTATTATGGAAAACCAGCCCACAGTCGCTAGAATACGGGGATGCAAAATCGCTTCGCCAAATACGCTACATTTGTTTTAATCGCCAACATTCTTGTCATCCTGTGGGGGGGATTTGTCAGCGCGAGTGGCGCGGGGGACGGGTGTGGTGAGGCGTGGCCGCTGTGTGCGTCGGCGGCCGAACGGACAGCGACAGGGTTAGAAACATTTATCGAACTGTTCCATCGTGCCACAAGCGGTATTGCATTGATTTTGGTTGTCGTCATGTTTGTGCGCTCGCGGCGTTGGTTTGAGAAGGGAAATCCGATTCGCACCGGTGCATTTTGGTCGTTGATCTTCATGCTCGGAGAGGCCGCCATTGGCGCGCTGATCGTTCTCTTTGGACTCGTTGCCGAAAACGAAAATGTCGCGCGCGCCTTTACCCAACCCCTGCATCTCGTCAACACCTATCTCCTGTTAACCGCCCTCCTGCTAACCGTCTACTGGGCACGCGGCGGTCAACGCTTGCGCTTTGCCAACAGACGACTTGTCACGCTATTCGGTCTTGCCCTCGGTGGCGTTTTGTTGCTCAGCGCGTTTGGCACGATTGCGTCGCTGGCGAGTACGATCTTTCCGTCGCAGACATTTTGGGAAGGGGTGCAGAAAGATTTATCGGCCGATTCCCACTATCTCATCCGTCTGCGCGTCCTTCACCCAATCCTCGCCACGCTAATCGGTGTCTATCTCTTGTGGCTCATCCGCACCGTGCGCCAGCGCATCCCCTCCACCGAACAACTCGGCCTGATTATTCTCATCATCTTTGCCCTGCAATTTGCACTCGGCGCACTCAATGCCGTCTTGCTCACACCGATTGCTGTGCAACTGCTCCATCTCTTGCTCTCCGATCTGCTTTGGCTCGGACTCGTTTGGCTAGGAGCGACCGCACTCAACGCTGAGTGGACTTCCGTCCGCTCGACACAAGAACAGGCGAAAGTCGGTTCAACCGTTGCATGAACTGGCACATCGGCACCGTCGGCTTTGGCTATAAGCAGTGGATTGACACATTTTATCCACAGGGGATGAAATCGGCCGATTATCTCTCCCACTACGCCAACTATTTTGATTCGGCCGAAATTGACTCGACTTTCTATGGCACGCCGCGTCTCTCCACCGTCGAAAAGTGGGCAAACGATGTGCCAGATCACTTTCGCTTCTCGCCCAAAACACCGCGCACCATCACCCACGACACACCGATACGCCAAGCTGTCCCCGCGATGACCGAGTTTGTCGAGCGGGTAGGGGCATTAGGCGACAAGCTCGGCGCGATCCTGATTCAATTTCCCGCCCGTTTCCAAGTCGATCAGCTCGCGCCACTCAACGATTTTCTCGCCCAGTTGCCAACGGTACGCTATGCGCTTGAGTTTCGCCATCCATCGTGGGAAGTTGGCGAGGCAGTGGCGATGTTGCGAGAACGCGCATGTGCATGGGTCGCCGCCGATTATGGCACAACCAACGAACACAACATGTCCGAGTTCACACTGCGCCCCACGACCGATTGGCACTATTTGCGCTTCATCGGATGGCACGGCGCATTCAACACCAAAAATGAGGTGAAAATCGATCAGACCCCCCGCCTGCAACGCTGGCTAACGCTAATCGAACCCGCGCAAACCGCCTACGCCTATTTCAACAACGATTACAGCGGCTATTCGATTGCGACGGCGAACCTGTTAAAATCCATGCTCGACTTGCCACATGACCATCCGCAAATTTTTAGGCAGCAATCTTTGTTCTAATACCAATTCTGAGAACAAGTGTCAGATATTCGACCTTCAAAAACCGAGTTTCTGCCAGAAACTCGGTTTTTCTGGGCTTATAATTTACATCACTTGTCGTCACGATTGGTATAAATCATTGGCGCGTGAACGCCTCGTTCGCCCGTCAAATTAAGTGGAAAATCTGCGCCCTATCCACCTCGTCTGGTTCAAACGCGATTTGCGCGTGCATGACCACAAGCCGCTTTGGGAAGCCGCCCAGCGGGGACGTGTCCTGCCGCTCTATATCGTCGAACCAACCATCATCCACGCCCCCGACTTTGATCCTGCCCACTGGACATTTATCGCCGCCACCCTTGCCGAGCTGCGCGAAAATCTCGCTGCGCTGGGCCAGCCGCTCATTGTGCGTGTGGGTGGCGCGGTGCAGGTGTTGAAATCGTTGGCGCGCCAGACGACCCTGGCGCACATTTGGGCACATGAGGAGACGGGCAATCAGTTGACCTATCAGCGCGATATTGCGGTGCGCGGGTGGGCAAAATCGGCCGAAATTCCCTTCACAGAAATCCCACAAAATGGGGTCGTGCGTGGATTAAAGGACCGCACAGGTTGGGTCAATCTCTGGCATGGGCGGATGAAGCAGAAGCAAGCGGAAATTCCAGAGGCGATTGAGGGAGTGGGGGTGCAAATCGGCCGAATTCCCACCCATCAACAGCTCAAACTCGGTCGTGACCGTCGCGTTGAAATTCCTAAGGCGGGCGAAGCCATCGCCCTCGCCACACTCGATAGCTTTCTGCACGAACGCGGCGACCATTATCTGCAAGGGCTCGCCTCTCCCGTCCACGCCCCTGACTACAGCAGCCGGCTCAGCCCCTATCTCGCATGGGGCAGCTTGTCCGAGCGGCGCGTCGTGCAGGCGGTGCGCAGTCGACTCTATCATGTTGCCCGCGATGAGACGCTCGACCGTTCCCAATGGAAAAAAAATCTCAAGGCGTTCCAGAGTCGTATCACGTGGCGCGACCACTTTATCCAGAAGCTAGAGAGTGAACCCGCCGTCGAATTTCAAAACTTTATCCGTGCGCTTGACGGCGTGCGCGAACCCCACTTCGACCACGCATATTTTGATCGTTGGTGCAAGGGGCAGACGGGCTATCCTCTGATCGACGCGGCGATGCGCTCGCTCGCCAGCACGGGGTGGCTCAACTTTCGGATGCGGGCGATGGTCGTCTCGTTTGCCTCCTACGACCTCTTCTTGCATTGGCGCGAACCCGCGCAATTTCTCGCTCGCGCCTTTATCGACTACGAACCCGGCATCCACTATCCGCAATTTCAAATGCAAAGTGGCACCACGGGCATCAACCAAATTCGCGTTTATGATCCGACCAAACAGGCCCTCGAACGCGATCCCGCCGCGCTCTTTATTCGTCAATGGATTCCCGAACTGCGTCGCGTTCCCGATCTGTTTGTGCATGAGCCATGGCGAATGCCGCCGTCTGTGCAAAGAGAGTTCGCGTGCGTGCTCGGCCAGCACTACCCAAAACCGATTGTCGATCACAAAACCGCCTCCACCGCTGCCCATGAACGCATCCATCGCGCCCGCTTGCGCCCTGAGGCGGTCGCCCAAGCCCATGCGGTCATCACCAAACATGGCAGCCGCTGGGAGCTGCCCAACAAACGCCCCAAGCATCTCGATTCCCCGAATCAGATGACGCTCAGTTTAGGCTTAGATTTTTAACGCACCGTGCATTTCTAATTGATCCATTGTGTAACGCTTAAATGTATGAACTGTGACTCTCTGAGCTTTCATAGGGTAAAGGTTCGGGAAATCCATTTCCCGAACCACAAAGTGAGCGTGTATCGGGAATTGGATTTCCCGATACCATCGCGCACAACCACACCATTTCTCAAAGAGCCTAAACTGTATCGGCCGATTCATGACAAATCTATACCTTTAGGAATGGGCAATATGGCATAAAATCAAGAGTGACCTTATGGTGACAACAACCGACGTGACTTATGCAACTTATTGAAGTACCCAGACAGAAAAAGAATAGCACCTCCGTTAAGCGACCAACAATTGGCATCTTTGTTGGTAAATTAAGCGATCAATATGATTCGCTTTTGTGGAACGGATATTTAGATGGAATTGACGATAGTGCCGTCAACACCATCTCTTTTATCTGCACAGGGCTGACAGACGCAGGAACGGCGAAGAATTTTGAGCTGACTTGCCAGCACCTGATCAATGTGCAGAAGCTGGATGGACTTGTCGTTCAAACGGGGGTTCTCCTTGCTCGCTTTAGCGTAGACACCGTCTCCGAACTACTCAGCCAATATCGCGCCGCGCTTCCTGTCGTCGGCATGAGCATCCATTTACAAGGCGAACCCCATGTTGTCATTGATAATTACAACAGTATGGCCGCGCTTGTGGAGCATTTGATCGTTGAACATTCATTGCGGCGTATCGCATTTGTGCGTGGCCCCGTCACGCATGAAGAGGCAGAGGTTCGCTTCCAAGCGTATGTCGATACGTTGGCAAAGTATGGGATTGCATTGGATCCGTCGTTAATCAGCGTTGGGGATTTCCTCATCACGGGCGGTGAGCAAGCCGTGCAGCAATTTTTCGATCGGGATTCGCTTTCGATAGACGCCATTGTCGCCGCAAACGACACAATGGCAAAGGCGGTGATCAACGAGTTGCGCGTGCGCGGCTATATGGTTCCAAACGATGTGGTCGTGGTGGGATTTGACAATGTGGTTGACGCACCCTACATCTCGCCCCCCTTGACAACTGTCTATCAGCCTGTGCGCGAGCAGGCCAAGGTTGCTGTGCAACAGATGGTGCAATACTTAGAGCACGGCACTTGTGAGCAGAAAATCACACTGCCAACAAAGCTTGTGGTCCGTGCTTCCTGCGGTTGTCGTGACAATCATAAACCGCTTTACGCCACTAGCGAAAACGAAGAGTGGATGATGGCAATGGCGCAGACGGTGCCCAGACTTGAAGTGAATGGGCGGCAGATTATGCAGTCGCTTAGTATGGAACAACTGGCCGCGACGGTTCATCGCATCATTTGTGAGCTTCGATTGGCGTTCTGCTACGTGCTTCATTGGGCAGATTCGGCCGATATGAGCCATGCAAAACTTCTGTTTGGATCGGACCATGATGGTCTCATTTTTGATCCACAATCGGCCGAAATTTTTCCAACAAAAGAGCTGCTGCCGGCGTCGTTTTGGGAAAAACATGCGCAATTCAACATGATTATCGAGCCGCTCCATTTTGAAGAGACGATGCTCGGCTATATCGTATTCGACGGAAAGCTGCGCGAAGCATGGGTTTATGAATCGCTGCGCTCACAAATATCGAACATGCTGAAGACGCTCGCACTGCTGGAGCAAGAGCAGAGCTACACAAGCAAACTTGAACAAGAGGTTGCCACGCGCACGGCCGAGTTAGAAGCCCTATTGTATGAACGCTCGCAGTGGTTGCGCATTGCAGCACATGACTTACGCAATCCGCTGTCTGTTATTCGGGTGACAGCCGGCATGATCGGTCTCCAGAAGGATGGGTTTTCGCCGCAAAAGCTGGCAGAACGGCTCGACCGGATTAACAAGTCGGTCGATACGATGAATGGCATTATCGGCCGATTGTTAACCATCGGCCGCATCGAGGCGGATCAAATCGCACTCGCCCCAAGTCGCTGTGACGTTGCACAGCTGGTCCGTGAGGTCGTCAATCATCAAGCGGCCTATGCGCGGCACAAAAATATCACAATCGATCTGCAAATCGCGCAGAAGCTTGAAGGCACGCTCGACGGTGAACTCTTTATGCAGATTGTGACCAACTTGTTAACCAACGCCATCAAATACTCACCGATGGGAACCACGGTAACTGTCCGGCTTTTTAGCGTACAGCAAGCGGCTTGTGTTTCTATCACAGACGAAGGATTAGGCTTTACACAAGAAGATCAGTCCAATCTCTACAAGCAGTATACGCGGCTGAGTGCCAAACCGACGCAGGGTGAACAGTCGATTGGATTAGGATTGTTCATCGTCAATAAATTGGTTGATACGATGGGTGGAGCGATCTCGCTCTACTCAGCAGGCAAGAATCTTGGCAGCACATTTACGGTGAACCTTCCATTGCGTACTGAATAAACAGATTGGCGCGAAAATCTGCTGATCTGTTGTCAGCAAGATGTGCTAAGTTGTGCCACTATAGGAATGTACTCCTATCTTTTGTGATTTAGGGACGAGGTGACCCTATCCTTGGTGTCAGAATGGTGACAAGCGCAAAGAGATCGTATAGAATGTTCGCATAGATTGATGAACTCCTACTTCACGCTTCATTATTTCATTTATTCAACAGCGTGAAATTTAGATCGTCGCATTTTTCGCTAATTTATTGATTGCGAAGCAGAATACCCCGCCGCTTGCGGCGCGGGGTCCACGCCTTAGCGAAATCCGTACCCGAAGGGGCAAAATTCCGTAATACCCCGTCCGCTTGCAGCGGGGATAGGAATTTTGAGGATTTCGCAAATTTATTCGATTCGATATGATAATCACGACAGATTTAGCTGTCGTATTTATATAAAGCTCGATGACGCTAGGAAGCTAATGGCATGTTGCTGAATTTTGATTAATTCGGCCGATTTTTGCTAAGTAGCCGCTGGCGCACTACAACTGAATAACAACTCGCATGGTATGCCATCCACATGACGAATCAATAGGGCTGACAATTGAACGGCAATTGTCACATTCGATGACACGTGTGGAGATAACAATGTTGGAGTTGAGACACAAACTTGTACTGGTAACGGCCCTAATTTATAGCGCGGTCGTTATGGCGCTCTTGGTAGTTGGTGTACTGTTCACAAATGGTGGAATTTGGCAGTTTTTGCTAGGCTGCGGTCTGCTATTTGTGATTGGTTGGCTATTTTACCTCCCATCAATGGGATTCCCCCCTAATTTAGTCCTGATAGACAAAGAGACATTTCCGAGATTGAATGGAATAATCGGCCGAATTGCCGCCGAGATTGACGCACCCGCGCCGCCGATCATGTTGGTTTCGGGTGAGCATTGTGCGCTTGGCTTGATCGGGTTGCGCCAGCGACCCCTCTTGGTTCTTAGCCAACCATTCTTGCTGCGGGCATCTGACGAAGAGCGTGTTGCGCTGATTGCCCATGAGATCGGACATTTGCGCGATGATGCGGTTGCAAGGTCTTCCGTCCACCGCGTTGCCTATGTGGCATTGCTGCGCATGATGCGCGTGCTCGACCTGTTTCCCTGTGGGGAACTGTTGACATGGCCGTTGCGCAAGTGCAAGCAGTATCTCGACATGATTCGCCAGACAGATAGCTTTCAGGCGGAGTTGAATGCAGATTACTGGGCGGCACAACTTGCCGGCCCAATGGCAGCACGCAAAGCTCTGCTCCGATTCACCAACAATGTGACCGCACGAACCCATCCCACACAAGAGATACGCTTAAAGGCGATCGATGCAATGCCCCTCAACCCGCCTACTGTTGTGCTCAGCGCAGTAGAATCGAGTGAACTAGCAAAAGAGCTGTGCCAATGGCCGCATGTCATGCAAAATCGTGAGAGCGAAGTTCGCGCTGAAATCGAGCGCGAAAATCCACCACAATCACAACCAGCGTTACGGAACCGTACAACTTAAATCTTTGAACCAATCGCAGGTGATGTAAATTATAAGCCCTGAAAAACCGAGTTTCTGCCAGAAACTCGGTTTTTGAAGGTCGAATAGCTGACACGCAATGCAGAGGGACGATGGACGATGGGAGTCTATCGTCCCTTTGTGTCGTTATGACAGCGCGTCCCGTTTGCGCCAAACGCGCCACGTCGTTAGCGTGAGCAAGACAAACTTGAACAACACAAACACGAGGCGATGTGGCAGCAGTTGGAGGGAGAGCGTGTTGAGCGTAATGGCGGTGGGGACAGCATTTTGCTCGCGGACGGACATCGGCCGATTGCCCAACCATTTCCCCTCAACCACTAGCGGCCCATCCCCATACCCTTCAATCACCTCACGATACGTCCCTTCCATCACGTCGCCATACTGATAGACGATCCCCGACAGATAGACAGTTCGCATCACAGCCACGCCGCCATACACGTCGCTAAACGTGGGACTTTGAACGTGGAAGGTGTCCGTAATCGTATCGGTATACTGCCCCGTCAGCTCAATCGACGGCATCAGCGGTGTGCATGTCCCACAGAACGACCCCGTCAGCGTCGTGCCAGTACGTGTGATCGTCAGCCCCATGTCAAATAGGCCGAGCGGCAAGGGCGACCCAACGTTGATGCTGCCACTGTACGTCCCGCCAATCACGTCATCGCTGAACACTGTCTCTGGTGTAACGCTTTGGATTGCGCGGCTCTCGCGCACATCCCGCCGATTGACCGTCAGCGCAATCGTGTCGATGTCCAGCACAAAGTCCTCGATCTGCGTCACATCTAAGTCACCATTGACCAGTTGCAGCATAAACCGCCAGTCGGTCGTCGCCGCGCTCAAATTAGTCAAATCAGTCTGGTTGACGAGACCGCCCACGCCGTTGATGTTGGCTGTCAATGCCGCATTGGTCGCTGCCCCTTGCGGCCAGCCGGCTGGAATCGCCTGCCCCAAAATGGCGGTTAAGCCGGGCTGATAGTTGACAAACTGCCCTGCCGCGTTGCGATAGGTCGCCTGTCCCTGATGGCGTAGGCTCACAGTGACGCTATCACCCGTATAGTTTTGGCGCGTCTGGATATTGACCGCCACCCCGCATCCCGCGCACTGATCCTCCCCCGCGATGCGAATGTTCCAGCGGCTATCGACGTTCCCCTCAATCACGTTTTCAAGCTGTGCGTTGAAGTTGAAGTAGATCGCCTCGCCCGCGCCCGCTGGGGTTGTGCTGTTCGCCATCGCTCGCACATCGGCATACTCAAAGATCAGCTCTTGCAGCCGCTCTTGGAACAAGCAGTAGCGCAGCGTCGCCTCGTCACTGATGACATTTGAGACGGGGTTGCAGTCACTCAAATCGCTCGGCCATGTGTCGCTGGTGGAAACGGTGTACGGCAGTCGCTCCGCCAAATTGTCGCTCGACAATCCCCACAAATCCTCCGCAACCGAAATTGTCACGGGATATGGGTTGCCGGGGAAGCTGTCGATTGGCAAGGAGATATTGTCCATTTCGCACAAAATGTCGTTGAGATGAGAGGCGGTGCGTGCCTGATAGAGCGCGGTGAACAGGCTGCCAGAGACCCCACAGACGTTGTTGCTGATCGGTTCAGCGAGTAATGCATATTCCAACGCCTTTAACGTCACATAGATA
>JAUIAP010000058.1 GCA_030425205.1 Anaerolineae bacterium | reverse complement strand
TTTGCGATATTTTTAATATCTCTAAAACCACGCTTTACGACTATCTCCGTCGTCGTGCTAAACAGCCACCTTCAACCTGACTCTGTTTTCTCCTCACAACGTCTTCTAAAATTACATCACATCTATTATTGAAACGCCTCACACTTATTCCCAAAATTGCTCACATTTATTTTTTAAATTGACAAGATACGCGACCAGTTATAATCTTCAACATGCCTTCCTTACGTCTTCGGTTGCTGGATGCGTTTGAAGTTGCGATAGACGATCAGCCCATCACCAAGCTGTATTCTGACCGCACCCGCGCCTTGCTGGCCTATCTCGCGATTGAGGCAGATCGGCCGCATCGTCGCGGCGAACTCGCCATGTTGCTGTGGCCTGACGTTGAGGCGAAGAAGGCGAGCCAGAATTTGCGCCAGACGCTGCGCCAGTTGCAGTTAGCGATTGGCAACAAGGAGGCTGACCCGCCCTATCTGCTCATCACGCGCCAGACGGTGCAGTTTAATGTGGCGGCGGATCAGTGGTGCGATGTGGCAGCGGTGCGCGGTGGGGATGTGATGACGTATCGGGGCGGGCTGTTGGCGCAGTTGTATTTGCCCGACAACGATCTGTTTAACGACTGGGCGACGATTCAGCGCGAGGCATTGCATCGGGAGGTATTGGGGAAACTGCGTGAGTTGGGACGGGAGGCGTTTGATTTAGACAATCTCCCGCAAGCCATTATCTACGCCCAAAAACAAGTTGAGATCGACCCGTGGCGCGAGGAGGCGTATCAAGATTGGATGCGATTTTTGATCGCGGATGGACAATCGGCCGAAGCGCAGCGCGTTTACGAAAAGTGCAAGCAAACGTTATGGGATGAGTTGAGCATTGAGCCATCGGCCGAAACGAAAAGCATTCTCAACGCAGAGATAAGAGAAAAAACCGCCGCGTCCTTCATCCTTCATCCTTCATCCCTCCCCGAAGACAAAACGCCGTTTATCGGCAGATCCCAAGAAATAGCCGACATCAAATCCCTGCTGATGGAACCCGACTGCCAACTGTTGACGCTGGTTGGACTTGGCGGTGCGGGGAAGACGCGGCTTGCGCTGACGGTTGCGCGACAGCTATTTGAACAGACCTATCGAGATGGGGTGTGGTTTGTCTCGCTGGTTGGCGCAGAGGTGATGCTGCCCAACATCGTCCGTGTGTTAAAGCTGACCACCCCCAGCGACCTCAACACCGCCCTGCATAGCTTTCTTGCCGACAAGCACCTGCTCATTGTGCTGGACAACTGTGAGGAGCTGCTGCATGAAGGGGCATGGCTCGAACAGCTTTTGACAAACGCGCCCAACGTGCAGGTGTTGGCAACATCGCGCCAATCGTTTGACAGTGCGTCCGAGTGGGTTTTTGCTGTTGAAGGGTTGCGAACAGGTGGAACGGAACAACTATCAGATGCGGAGGAGCTATTTTTTGCGGCAGCGCAGCGTGCCAATGCGCGTTTTCGGCCGAAATCCGCCGACCGCCCACTCATCCAGCAAATTTGTGAGCGTGTGTTGGGGCATCCGCTCAGTATCGAGTTGGCAGCATCGTGGGTGCGGCTGTTGGATGTTGGGCAGATTTCGGCCGAAATTGACAAAAACCTCACCATCTTTGCCACGCAGTCGCGTCAATTTGAACAGCGTCACCGCAATCTACGCGCCGTTTTTGATTACACATGGCAGACATTGACCGCTGATGAGCAGGAAACGATGTCCCACCTCGCCGTTTTCCACGATGGCTTTACGCGCAATGCGGCCGAGCGCGTCGCCAATGCCAACCTGTTGACGCTGCTGCAACTGGTCAACAAATCGCTCGTTCAGCGGCGCGATGATCGCTTTGGTCTGCACGAGGCGGTGCGCCAATATGCAGAGAGTCGCAGCATGGCACTGCCGCACGCCGCCCACGCTGCCTACTATGTCGAACGCCTACACGCGCTTGAAAAGCGGCTCAAAACACGGCTTGAGCCAGAACCAATTGAGGCGATTTCGGCCGATCTCGAAAACGTCCGCGCCGCATGGTCGTGGGCAACCGCACAGCAGCCTGACTTGTTGCAACCTGCGCTGGCAACGCTGTTTATCTACTGGCAGCGCGTCGGGCTGATTGTGGAGGGGGGCGAGCGGTGCGAAAAGCTGGCGATGGCAGCGATAGACATCCCGTTGCGTGTGCAGGTCGATAACAAGCGGGCGGAGTGGCTGGTCATGCTTAATCGAGAGGCGGAATGTCGGCCGATTCTTGAGGCGATCATCCCCCTGTGTCAACAGCACAATTTGTTGCGTGAAGAAGCCCTCGCGCACACGACACTTGCTATTTATCAATTTATTCAGCGCGACTATGAGCGCAGTGTGGCGACCTATCAACGTAGCCTCACATTGGCAGAACAGAGTGGTGATGCGGCAATCGAGGCGGAATGTCGCGGTCGGTTTGGGCGGACGTTGGAGAATATCGGCCGATTTGAAGAAGCTATCGACATGCTGAAATCAGCCGTCACCATCGCGGAAAAGATTGGGCGTGTGGACATCAGCACCAGCATTTACGAGCGTTTATCAATCACCTACCTCAACGTCGGTAACCGCAAAGAGATGACGCGCTATGCCAAAATCTATGCACGCGCAGTCGAGCGGATGGCGGGTGAGCGTGAAATTGCCAGCGCAAACTACCTGCTTGGCCTTTCTTACGATATTCGAGAGGAGCCGCAAAACTCGCTACAACATTACCGCACCGCACTGACCATCTTTGAACGCCTCAATATCGAGCGACGCATTATCGTGACCGCCATCCACCTTGCAGGAGCCTACACACATATCAAAGAGTACGACCTTGCCGAGCAGTTGTATCAAATGGTGCTGGCGCGAGTTGAAACTGAATACGCGGTCAGCGTTTATTCGCTCCTTTCAAATCTTTACATCGACATGGGAGATGTCGGCAAAGCCCACCAAATGCTGCGTGAGTCGCTCAAGCGCATTAGCTGGACAGCTCCGAGTTCACAGTCGATGCAAAATTTTATGGCGATAGCGAAGGGGTTGATCGCGCTGGATCGGCCGAATGCCGCCCGTCCATTTATCGACTACGTCCTACAATCGCCGCTCACGCGCTCCATTCATCGGCAGATGACAACAGAGATGGCGGCGACGCTACCCGCTGCCCCAGACGCAAAGCCGTATACCTTGACCCAATTGCGCGACCTTGCAGAGCAGGAAATTATGTGAGCGTCGCCAACCTCAATTGTCTCTTGCATTAACCACTCACGTTACACAAATTCGACGTAGGGGCTAGGCAAATGGCTTCGAGTCTTCACCCTGTCTTGCGTTCATGCCATTTGTCTCGCCCTGTTTAGGGTGATGTGCGTCAAAAGGGGCGAGATAAACGGCATAATTTTGTGCGCCAGTTGGACACCATAAGCCGTTTACCTAGCCCCTGCGACAGGCTGCGTAACTTGAGTGAATCAGTGACGGATACCTATTGATGCGGTTCTATGCCATAGTGGAATCGTGAATAGAGTGAGGAACAATGCGAGCATAATTTCGGCCGATCCTCCCCCACGAACGCCAACCCCCTTCAATCCCACTGCCGTCGGCACAACCACCGTCCCGTCAAACTCATACGCACCCGCATCACAGCCCGTCCCCGCATCACCTGTGCCGCGCACAATGCCGCGCTGATCGTCAATTACGCCATCACAGTTGGCATGTGTGTTGGTCAGGACGAGATTGATCGCTTGGCTTGTGGCGCGGAGGGGCAGCGTTTGGGTTGTGCCACCCTGATCACTGAGGGAACTATACAATTCGGCCGATTCATCCGTCACCTGCACATCAGTCGCGTCGCCCAATGGACATGTCGCGTTATACAGATTGCGCCCCTGCGAAAGATAGGCACTTCCTGCATCATCGCCGCAGTTGCCAAACAAAATCGATAGGAGGGGTGAGAACGAGGTGTTGCCCTCAAGGGTGATGTCATTTTGTGAATCTGTGCCGTTGAAGGCGATGGTGACGTATTGCCAATCGGCCGATCCAACCCGCATAAAATGCAGCGCGTGCGTTCCCGCCGTCGCCTTATTTGCCGTGACGGTGCTGTTTTCGACCCGCATCTGTGCCACCGTATCGGCATAAATCCCGCCCCCGCTTATGCCAGCCGCGCCATCGGAAACGGTTGTATCCTCCATCATCAGCGTCAAATCGTGGTTGCTCGCATCTTCCGCGAGATAGAGATTTGCACCATTGGCATCGGCCGAATTGCTGGCAATGGTCGTCGTCGCAACGCTTATATTGGTCGTCAAGCTGCCCCCACCAGATTGTGTTGTGCCGAGTTGGGCAACGCCGCCCCCGTTTGTGCCAGCCGTGTTGTCGCGGATCGTGCTGCTCGAAATGTCGGTTTCACAGGTTGTGTGGATTGCACCGCCTGTGTCTGTTGCGCGATTGTCATGCAACGTCGTCGATTGTATGGTCAAGCGTGCATTGTCTGGCGTAACCTGATTATCTGTGTTGATCGGATCAGTTGCCGCCGCCACATAGCGATCCGTACAATAAAGCGCACCGCCATCCTGTGCCAGATTGTTGCGAAATGTGCTGCCCACAAGCGACACGCGACTATCCCCAATGAACCCACTCGCGCCCATCGCCGAAAAACCATCGCTATTGATGTGAATCCCGCCGCCGCTCATGACAGCTTGGTTGTTTTCAACCGTCGTTTCAATCACATCAAAACGTGCCGTCGGAGCAAATGCCGGCCAATCGTCGAAGTCAGGATGTTGATATTCCCACGCAATCGCACCCCCATTCGCGTTCGCTGTATTGCTGATAAGCGTGCTGTTTTTTATCGTGATGTCGCCATCTTCGACAAAGATCGCGCCGCCAACTGCCTGTGCCACATTGTCATGCAAATAGACATCGGTGAGTGTCAAATCGGCCGAATCAACCACAATGCCACCCCCGTTGAGCGCAAAACCATTGCGGATTTCGATAGCGGTTAAGGTCAAATCGGCCGATGCCTCAATCACGCTCCCCGCTGCATCGCCGTCGATAATCGGCCGATTCTCCCCATGCCCGATCAGCGTGATGGCGCGGTCAACCGACAATCGTTCATGATATTCGCCCGACAAAACCGCAATTTCATCCCCCACGTTCGCGTCAATCGCCGCCTGAATCGTGCAGAATGGCGCACCCACCCCATCATCACATGCCCCGTTTGTGACATCGACATAAAACGATGCGCCGAATTCGTTGTGTCCAATGTCGCACGCGCCATCCCAGCGATTACCGTCAATATCGACGCTGTACTCACCTGTTCCACACCAGAGCGGGTCGGTAATTGCGTCTCGAATGACGCTGGTTTCGGCCGAATCATTCATCTGCGCGTTCACATCGTCCGTCAAGATGGCGGCTTCTTGCGCGATCAATCCCTCACACCCAGTTGTTGTGCTATCGTCAATCAAGTTGAGCGCAAGTCCTGTCAACGTCGCCGCATCACAAACATTGCTGCTACCAGAAACGGCCGAGCCAGCCATCACGATTACATCCCCCGCGAATGCCGACCCGTCGCCAACCGCGTTATTCCCACTCAAGTAGGTGTAATACAAATTGATGTGGCTCCCACTCTTACCAAACACGCCGCCCCCGTCGCGGTCTGCGCGGTTGGTGTAAATGTGGTTGTGAATCAGCGTCGCCGTACCGTTTGCCCCGACGTAGATACCTGCTCCATCCGTTCCCGCCTCACCCTGTCGGATAATGCTGCGGGTCACGTTAAGCTGGCTGGTGCTATAAATTCCACCGCCCGACGACTGTGCATCATTTGCCTGAAGCTCTGCCTGATCGACTGTCAAATTGCCCTTACTATAGATGCCGCCACCCGTCGCAGCGCGATTTCCAACCAGTTGGCTGCCTGCCGCAATCGTCACGGTTGTATTGATGTCTGCCCAAATGCCGCCGCCGAGCAGCGCACTGTTGTTGCGAATGACGGCATCCGCAACGGTCAGCGACCCACCCGCATTGACCGCAATGCCGCCCCCGCTGCCCAATGCGATGTTGGCGTTCCGAACCTCAACCTCGCGCAGCGTCAGCGTGCCATCAACCGTCAAAATCGCGCTGGCGGCACTGTTGGGATCGGGCAGCAGCGTCGTTGTGCCGCTGCCTTCAATTGTCACCACCTTCCCAGCAGGGATCGTCACATACTCTTCCCAATCCCCATCTGCAATTTGAATCGTGTCCCCATTGTTGGCGGCGGTGACGGCCGATTGAATGGTGCAGTAGGTGTTCGCGCTATTGCAAGGTGTATCGACAAAAATTGTGCCAGATGCAGACGCGCTGTTGCGCCCTGTCAACAAAAGAATGGTCAAGAAAAAAAGTGTCAAAAAACGTTTTGTGTTCATCTGAATGCTCCTTTTTGCATGTTTTGCGACACAATAGCATTTGGAACGTGATCAAAACGTGATGAACTAAAAACGCGACCATCACGGTCGCGTTGATGTGCGCCTGATTTTGGCTTAATTGTTGCCATTTTGTTGTCGCCCTTTCTCAACTGTTTGCTGCGTTTTCGGCGGGGTCAACGATTCGAGAAAGATCAGCAAATCGACCAAATCACCAAACCCGACGCGCTTGCCGTCGGGAACTTCCTGCATCGACGCACGCCAACGCGCCGCCGTGTCGTCCCCATCTGCCCATAGTCGTAATAAGAAAGATCGTTGCCTAATCATCGTCGTTGTCTCCGTATGTCAGTATTCGGTGATGAATATCGTTCTGCATAACCTGCGGGCAGTTTATGCGCTTGTGCGTGATGAGAACGTGATCGCTGTTGATCACGTTCTCATCACGTTCGTTCCGTTATGCTGGTCGCAAATAACTCAAATGAAGCGTGTTTTGGGATTTCGTTATTGCGTCGCAATTTTCGCCACTGTAGCGTCGTGGCTTTAGCCCGACGTTTTCGATGCGAAGCTGGTAGCGCGGGGATTTATTCCCGCTGGTTTGTCGGGATAAATCCCGATTCTACAAGGCTTCGCCATCGAAAACATCGGCATAAATGCCGACGCTACAGAAGTTCAATCGGTGGTGAAAATCTAACGACACTCTTCGCAGGAATGACAGACAAGAAGGAGACAACAATGCAGACGAAACCATTTTTGATTTTGGCAATTATTCTGATAACGAGCGGCATCGTCGCGGCGGCGGCATCGCTGGCAGATGCGGACGCGATGTGGATTGGGGAAGCTCGCAACGATTTTGCAGGGAGCAGCGTCGCTGTCGTCGGTGATGTCAATGGGGATGGATACGACGATTTTGCGATTGGAGCGCAGAGCAACGACACCGCTGGCAATAATGCTGGCTCCGTCTACCTCATCTATGGCGGACCCAACTTCACCACCCAATCCGTCACCGAAACAATCACCTTCACAGGCAGTCAAGACCAGTATGCGGGAGCGGCCATCGCGGGCGTGGGCGATGTCAATAACGATAGCTTTGACGACTTTGTGATTGGCGCGACGGGCGACGGTGGGCGGGCGTTCCTGATTTTGGGACAAGGCGCGGCGTTGACAGGTGGCGATCTCAATACGGTTGCGCTCACCTATGCGGGGCAAGCGGGGGGGTTTGCAGGAGGTGAGGTGGCTGGTGCGGGGGATGTGAACGACGATGGATACGATGATTTCTTAGTGAGTGCGTCGGGCAGTTCGGCCGATGCCCAATTCGGTGGCGCAGCCTATCTCGTTCTCGGCAGCGCAACACCCAGCAGCGGCAACCTAAACGACCATCTCCAATTCACGGGCGGCGATGATTTCATGAATCTCGGCTCCGTGGCAGGGGTTGGCGATCTCAACAATGACGGCTACGACGACATCATGCTTGGCGCGTCGGGCTACAACAACGGCTACGGTGATTTTGTCGGCGCGGGCTGGCTCATTTTGGGAGCGACGACGCTCTTTGATGGGGATGTCGATTTGCTAGAAGCGGCAGGACACGCCCATCGCTTTGACGGCACAGACGAATATCGCGGTGTAGGCATCGTGCGTGCGGCTGGCGATGTCAACAACGATGGGTACGACGACGCGCTAATGATGAACAACGACAGTTCCGCCCCTTTCACCATTTTTCTGCTGCCCGGCAGTGCCAACCCCGCAGGGTATCCGCTCGATTTGGCGATTACGTGGGAGGGATCACAAAACCTCTATGTCAATGCGCATGTCGCTGTCGGCGATCTCAATGGCGACACTTATGACGATGTGCTGATCCCTTCAAACGGCTATGACAATGGGAAAGGAGCCGCGTTTATCGCCTACGGCAGCGGCACGTTTGCCAACCAAACGATTGACGCACTCGACCATTACGAAGGAGTTGACGGCATTTCCGCATTGGCGGCTGGCGACATCAACAACGACAGCACGCCCGACCTGCTATTCGGCGCGTCGGCACATTCACCCAAAACGACCATGCAATTTGCGGGAGCAGCCTATCTGATGCTCTCTGGCAATAGTTCAACCCCAACGGCGGTTGGTTTAGCAGGGCAATCGATTGCAGCCCCATTTCCATTCATCCTACTCGCCATAACCGTTCTCGTTGCCGTGACCCTGCGGTTGAAACCGCAATGGAAATCCTACGGTTAAAACCGAAGGCTGATACACCGAAGTGCGTTAAAACGCACTGGGGAAGCAACGCGCTTTAGCGTGTTTTGCCTATCAGCCTGTGGTTTTAACCGCAGGCTTCCCAACCTAGCGTCGTGGTTCACCGCGACGAGGAGATAACACAATGAAACGCCATCTAATTCTCAACGCAGTTATCGCAGTAAGCCTGCTCATCCAACTGATCGCGCCGTCGTTTATGCGACCCGTCCACGCGCAATCCGCGCCTCAATCGGGCGAGATTATAACGACCCCTATCACCCTCTCCCGCGCCCAATCTGCCTACAGCGATGTCGCCGCAAACGGCACGCTGACCGTCACACTAGAGGTGACAAACAATCTGCCGCCGACCATTGCGCCAGAGATTGACGCGACCGCGACGGTGACAGAATCGGCCGAAATCCTCGCCACTTTCGACTTCACCGCCGACCCCAACACGCTCCGCAACGTCGTCATGACGGATGAACTGCTGAACGGGGCAACACTGATTTCGGCCGATCCTCCCGCCTCGCAAGATGGCGCAACGCTGATATTTAATGTAGGCGACATCGCGCCCATGCAAAGCGCAGACGTGACGCTTGTTTTGTCCGTGCCGTCGGGCTTGAGCGATTTCACACCGTTTGATGTCGGCGCAACGGCGTTTGCCGCGAGAGCCAACACGACGGTCACGGCAACTGCGCCTGTCGTGATGATCGCGCCTAGCGAATTTGCCGATTTTCTGACCGATACCGTCGATGTAGATTTGGACGATGCGTACATGCTGCGTGCAGCGGCGCAACTTGGGAATGATGCAACGACACTGTTTGCGTTTGTGCGCGACATGGACAACGAGGTGTATGCGGGTTCATTGCGCGGCACGCGGGGGACGCTGTGGAGTGCGGCGGGAAACAGCGTCGATAAGTCGAGCTTGCTGATCGCGCTGCTCCGCAATCATGCGATTCCTGCCCGTTACGTGCATGGCACGCTGGCGGAAGCAGACGCACAGACGATTATCCTGTCGATGTTTTCTGAGTTGGGCAGCAATCGTCGCGGCTATGTTCCTGCTGATGCAACCGTGAGTGACCCTGCCAATGACCCCGTACTGCTGACGGATGCACAGACACATACGTGGGTCGAAGCATACATCGACGGCACATGGACGACGCTTGATCCAGCCTTTGCCGATGCAGCCGTCGGTGATTTGTTTGGGTTGCCAAGCGAACGCAGCGCGGAGCTATCCAACGAGATGCGCCACACGGTTGATTTAGCCATGCGGATCGAGCAGTTTCACCAAGTCGGGCAGGTTGGGGGCGACATTTTGCAGGAAACCGAACCGTTAACCGCGACGTTTTATTCGGCCGAAACCGTCGGCCTCAACCCCACACTCAGCTTCCTCGTCAACACGCAACAGCGCGGCGGCCTAACCTTCGCCAGCGTCGAACACACCTACACCCCTTACTTTCAACTCGGCGACCGTGATTTTGTCCTCGTCGGCGACCCTGTGCAGGATTTGCTGACGAACTTCCCGCTCGGTTCGCGCTTCACGACGGGGGTTTGGCTCGATACGACGCTGCGTTCGCCAAATGGTGCAAGCGAGACGTACACGCGCATCGTCAAAGACCTGATCGGCAGCCATGCACGCCAATCGCTAGGCACATTTGACCTGCCTGACCGCGACCAGTCGCCACTGCTCACAAGTGGGGACATCATCCAGTTACAGGTGCATCCACAAAGCGTCACGCCGCAAGAGGCTGTGTTGCGAAGCGTTTCGGACATGATGGCAAGCTATGAGGCGTATGGGCAAGGGGTCGCGGCGTTGCATTCGGCCGATACCACCCTCCCCACACTCTCAACCCACCTCTCCGCACTGAACACAACCCAAACGGCGATGCTCAACACGCTTGGCTTGCAATATCATCACACGGCGAACGATCCAGACGGGCTTCTCAACGATCAAATGCTGTTTGTGCGTTCATACGCGGCTCAACCAGAAGTCGTGCTGATGACGCAGACAACCAGCGGGGAGCGTGCGAAGTCAAGCATTGAACTGCTCAATATCAAAAAACGCACCGTTGCCGCGCCCGGTCAAAATAGCGACGCTGTTGCACAAGCCAACGCGCTGCGCTCAATGCAGGCAAAACAGGTTGAAATCAACTTATTCTCAAAGATCAGCGCGGCGGTTGAAACGGCTTTGTACACGCTTGAAGATGCGGTCGATAGTGGCATTGTGTTAAAGGCAATCACGCCCTATACGCTTGAGCAGCTAGCCCCGTTGCCACTGCCAGACAACGCGAAAGCGCACATCAGCAGCGCAGTTGCGGCGGGCAACACCGTCATCGTGCCGCAAGAGATGGTGACGACGCGCACGGGTGTGGAGACAATTGGCTGGATGGTGCTTGCGCCCGATGGTCATGTCTCCTTTGTCAACGCCGATGGAACGTTTGCCGCCGACGCACCCTCAGAAGGTGCGCTGGCGATTCTTTCAGAACAAACTTCTGGCAAACTAACGAGCTTCTTCGTCGCATTTGTCACAACCAACATTTTCTTTATTGTCAACATCGCCAACGCGCTGGTTCGTGCTGGCGTTGCCCCGCTACCCGGTGGGATTGGGGCGTTGATCAAGGTCATTCCTGCCGCTTCAAATGCCGCGTCTCAAGCGATAGCTGCTTGTGCTGGCGCACCTGATCCGCTGCTCTGTATCGCAGCGGCGCGGGTGACACAGGCGTTGATCATTGGGATCTATATGGCAACGGCGGTCAAGCACGTCATTGATCCCTCGCTGCCAGAAAGCTGGCTACACCTCGCGCCAGTGCCGACAGCAGACGCGGTGGCGACCAGCAGCGTGAGCGTGTTGGCAAACCAATCGGCCGATCCGATCAACATCAATGAACCCCTCTCGTCACTTTCTGCGTTTGACACTCAGGCACTTTGGCGCGACACGACAACCTATCGCAGCGTGGTCGTCTCTCTATCCGCACCAACTGTGACGCTCTCTGATGAAAACGGCGTAATCGGCACGGGTGCGTTGAGCATGACAACTGCCGCACAGATTGGTCTGTCGGGCGACATCACTTACACGCTCGATGCGGCAGACCTTTCATTTTTCGACGTGACGAATGGCTCGGCAGACGCGACGTTAACCACCGTTGCAGAGACACCCTACACGCTCACGCTCGACGACGCAGAGGTGGTGTTTGACGGGAACGCGCTTGTGGGTGATTTTACGGCGACGGTTGACGGCATAGCGACGTTCACAGCCGCCAAGATCGCGCCCATCACGGCGGCAAGCACACAGCTTACGGATGGCAATCTGCTGCTGGGCGCACATGCGGGATTTCCAAATGGTCATGCGCTGGTAGGGTTGAACGGCACGGCGATGGTTGCGGATGGGGTTGCGGTGGTCGGTTCGGCCGATTATTTCAGCATCGCCGTCAGCAGCAGTCGCGCAATGTCGGCCGACATCACCATCGCCACGACGCTTGACGACATGTTCAATCTCGCGGCCTCTGCGCCTGACGGGTGGACGGTTGCGCTGCATGAAACAACGCTGACCATCACGCCAGCACAAAACGCGACGCATGGGGATTACATAATTCCGATTACGGTACAGTCACAGCAGCACCCTGAACTGACGCTCTTTGTCGAACACACCGTCACCATCGCGCAACAGGATAACGTGTCTCTGTCGCTTGCACCTGACCCGCTCATCACCGTACCGATGGGCGAACCGCTTGACGAAGCGCGGTCACGCGGCATCTTTTCGAGCGTTGGCGACGGACGCGCAGAGGTGGCAGACTCCGCCTTTGTACTGACGTTACACAACGATTCGACCCAATCGCACACGTTTGAGATAGATGTGACGGGCTTACCGGCGGGCTGGCTAAAAGTGAGCGGGGATGTGACACAGGTGACGCTGGCGGCGGGGGAATCGGCCGAAATCGGTCTCTACGTTCAACCCGCTGGAAACCTGCCTGCCGCTGGCACAATGCACACCATCAACGCCACCGCAACCAATGGCAACGGCTTAACCGCCGCCACCAGCATCGACTGGACAATGCCAGCCCAACCGTTCCCGTTCATTACGCTCAACGAAGTCGTCTATGCCACACCAGACGACAGCGCGACATTTACCGCGCTGACAACCAACGTCGGTAACAGCGCAGACACCTTCTCAGTAGAGTCCATCGCAGCACGCCTGATCGCCGACCGCTACGACGATACCCCGCTGCCCGTCTCACCCACCGCCTACGATACAGGCAATCTGACCAGTAGCCACACACAAACGTTGACGATTGACACGGCCGATACGCAGATAGGAGAGCGTTATTTTGTTCGTTCATACGCCGCCGTCGGTGAGTATGAGCCAGATGATACGGGCGTGTTGCAAATCGTTTCGGCCGAAGCCCTCTGCATCTACAACGCCTCCCTGACCACCGACGCACCCCTCTCCACCGCCCTGCTCAACTTAGGCGCGACGATTGACAGTTTCGTAAGCGACCCCAACCAACGCCCCGCCATCGTCAACGCCATCTACGCGGTACGCGGACTCGTCCAACAGTTTGCCACTGCTGGCCTCAACGACGATCTCGACACAGTCGCCCAAGCGATTGTTGATGGGAACGATGATGCAGCGATGCTTTTATTGCTATGCGAAGTGACTGAGAATGTTGAAACGGAAAGCACACAGGCGACCTTCCATGCACGTCTCTCCCCCAACGTCGCCACGGCAAAGGTCGGGGAACCTGTCGAACTGACGCTTACCATCGACAATGAAGATGAAACGCCCATCGCGTTCGCCATCGACTTCGCTGGCACAAGCGAAAACGCGACTATTTCAGCGGGGCAGACGCAGACGTTTTCGCGCACTGTCGTCGCCGTTGCAGGGGAGCAACTCGTTACGGCTGTTGTCTCTGCGGATCGGGTTTTGACGCGCACGGCGACGGTGAACGGGGTTGAGCAGTTGGCTGAGGTGGTTGGTGTTTCGGCCGATCCATTCCTCATCGAGCCAGACGGCCCCACAACCATCGCGGCACAAATCAGCAATCTCTACTTTGGCGACAGCACGACTGCCGCCAGCGTGACGGTGTTTAATGATGGCGGGGGCGAAATAGCCAACGTGGATGCACCGTTGATCCTCACACCCAACAGCATCACCGAATACACCCTAACCGACCTCGACACGACGGGCTGGGAGACGGGCGCGTATACGGTTGTGGTTGCAGTTGAGGGGTCGGTTGGGGAGACGGTTGTGCTGGTTGGGCGGGGTGTTTCGGCCGCCCTTCGACTAAGCTCAGGGGGCGAAACCGTCGCACCGGGCAACCCCACCATCACAACCCTCATCACCACAACAACCAACTTAACCACAGGAGAACTCTCACGCACCACGCACCACGCACCAAACACCGAATGGAGCGACAACACCCCCGCAAGTGACGTGGGCATTCTCGCCGCCGCCGCAATTGGCGATCTCGATGGCGACGGCAATCCCGAAATCGTCGTTCCCGGCTATGTCGGTCAAATCGCGGACACTGACGGGCGGCTCTACGCCTACGCTGGCACAGGGGGCGCACCACTCTGGACGGTGGACATGGAACGCGCCGCAACCCCCGCGATTGCCGACATCGACGGCGATGGCGACGCGGAGGTGTTGGTCATCGCCCGTGATGCGTTCTACGTCATCGACCACAACGGGAACGTCATCCACCGCGACCCAACGATCAAATCCCGCTACGATGCGCCAAGCATCACGCAGCAGCGTTACCACTGGGGCGGTGTCACGGTGGCAAACTTGGACGCGGACGTCGACCCCGAAATTGTGGTCAGCGCAACGGATGGCGCGGTCGTGCTGGACAACGATTTCAGCGTCTTGAAGCGGTATGGCGACGACTTTGGGCTGCAAGCACAGCAAACGATTCCAGTTGTTGCCGAGCTGACGGGCGACGGCGCACCCGACATTCTCGCCGCCTACGACGAGACGCTCTACCTGTTTGACTACGCAAATGATTCGCTGGCGTGGACGCACACTTTTATCGACGGCACGACGGCAATCAACACGTTTGGCTCACCCGCCGTTGCCGACTTGGATGGAGATGACGCGCTCGACATCATCGCCGTCTGGGATGGGCATGTGCAGCGCATATCGGCCGCTGGCACACTCGTCTGGTCACGCGCAACGGGCGGCATTCGCCCCTCTTCCCCCATCATCGCCGACGTGGACGGGGACGACGCGCCAGAAATCATCTTCACCGTTTACGACAACAGCCACGACGAACTGTTTGTCTTTGAGGCGGATGGATCGATTTTGTGGCAGAAAACTGTTTTGGATAGTTCCGCATCCTCTTCGGCCGTCGGCGCGTATGATTTGGATGGGGACGGTTCGGCCGAAATTCTCTACAACGGCTCCGATCAAGGGTTCGCCATTTTTGACGGAAGAGACGGCAGCGAAATTTACAGCGACAGCGCGATCAGTTCAGGTACGCTGGACGAAATCATCCCCGTGGCAGATGTTGATGGGGATGGATCGGCCGAAATCATCGTCGGGGATGAAAACGGCATCTACGTCATCGGCAATGATACGGACTGGATCGGCGCACGGGCGACGTTCAACCAGTACAACTATCACGCCAGCAACATCAACGACGATTTGAGCGTCCCGCCCGTGCTGGATACGACGTGGGATAGCTTCCGCACGCAACGCTCGGATGGCTATGCGAAGCCGTCTATCATGGTGACGCTGACGCATGTTTTTGAGGATGGATCGGCCGAAAACCGTACTTACAGCCAGTCAACGACGCACAAAACAAACAGCTTCACCCAAACAGTCGCGGCGTTGCAGCCCAGCGAAGTTCGCGCCGTCAGTCAGCGGACAACGGTTGCATACAGCTACGGTGACAACAGCGGCGTGATGACGCTCCCCGCGCAAAACGTGATTGGCGGTCGGCTCGGCACGCTTGCGCCCTTTGCCCAGACGGTCGCGCCCAACGGGACGGCGACCTATGCGGTGACGCTACAACACGGAGCAAACGCCATCGCGGTGACGGGCTTGCCGCAAAATTGGGTTGCAATCGACGGCACGACGATCCACATCACGCCATCCGCTGACGCAGGCGGCGACTACCATTTCGCGGTTGTGCTTGGCAATGACGACGGCGCAACAGATGTGCTGCAAGCGCGGCTGACGGTTGTTGAGATTGCCGACCTCACCATCACGCCAGAGTATGCGACGACCGACGTAGGCGAGACGGTTCCGTACACCATTAGCGTCACGAATTTGCACACGGAGACGATCAGCTTTAACTTGACGGTTACGGGCGACGTTGACGCGAGTTTTGTGGGGGGCAGTCGGCTGACCGTGGGGGCGAGTGCGACGGGAACGAAGGTGGTTGAGGTTGTGGGGTCTGTTGGGTTGGGCAGCTTTGCGGTTTCGGCCGAAACGATCAACACCCCCAACAGCAAAAGCCAAGCATTCGCCGCCATCGACGTACAGCCAACCCATTTAATGGAAGCGACCGTTGCGGCCGATGCCGTTTCCGTCGGCGCGGGTGGCACAGCCATCTTCGATCTATCCGTCACCAATCTCGGCACACTGCCCGACAGCTATGAGCTGTCAGCGAACATTTTCGGCATCGGTGTCGGTCGGTTTACGGCTAACGGATTACGGATTACCAGCGTTGAGATTCAGCCAAGCCTATTCAACACGGCTCAAATCGACTTGCTGTTTGATGTGCCAGCCAACGTTGCGGCGGGGACGTACAGCGGCTTTGTGCGCGTGCGTTCTGAGCAGACGGAGGCGACGATTCCGCTGACGGTTGAGGTGTTGGGCGCGGGGGTCGCGGTTGACGTTGTGAACAGTCGCGGCACGACGCTGGACGTGACGATTGAGAATACGGGGGATTCGGCCGATTCCTTCACCCTCTCCCTCACGGGCGCACTCGCCCCCTTCGCCACCTTGAGCGCAGCGTCGGTATCGCTCGACAGCGGCGCGTCAACGACGGTGCAGCTCACAATGAACGCGGATGAGATCGCGCTGGCAGACCGCTACACGATTGGCGTAGTGGCGCAGTCGCAGAATGATGCGCGGGTGATGGGGGCGGATTCGGCCGAAATCCCCTTCAACCCGCTCGAAGCGGTCGCAATCGCATGGTCGCCGAGCGAGCAAACCAGCTTGCCCAACGCCCCCGTCACCTTCCTGCTGACCGTCACCAACACGGGACGCACGGCGGGCTTCTTCAACACCAGCACAACGACACGCGCCAACTTAGACGGCATGTTCAACCGCACTGTCGTCTACCTGCCCCCGCACACCAGCGCAACGCTGATCTTCCGCACAACTGCGCCAGCGGAAAACGGACTACACACGCTTGACGCGACGGTTGCGGGAACGACTGTCAGCGATTCGGCACAGGCGACGCTGATCGTCGGGGATGAGTTGGCGGTTGGGTTGCGTGGGGGTCAGGCGAGAACAAATGTGTATTTGGTGTGGTTGAGCTTGTCGCTTTTGTTGGTGACGGCTGGGGTGTGGTTGGTTTGGCGGCGGGATTTTTAAGGTGATATTACGCAGACCGTCGTAGGGGACAGGCAGGCGGGGTTGATTTGCCCAGCGACTCTACCGCTGACAACCGCCTGTCTCGCCCCGTGTGGAACATGACGACAAATCTGGGCGAGACAACTGATTGTTAATTCTGACTACTCTGAATTGTGCGTTAGGTCGAAACACACTTGGTTGTCTATCTCCTACCCCAATATCGCGTAACGTGATTGATAAGTCGCACACAAGGCAGGGCAGGAATATCTCGGCTCTTTAGGATTCCGTAGGCTTTGGCGTAAAAAGGGTATACGTCATTTTCATGTTCCAGATTACGCTAAGCTCTAGCTAACTAGACCAAAATGGCCTGCTAAATTGCAGCTTACTTGTCAACTCGACTATTTCATTCGCAAAATGACACATCTGATGACCTTTTTTCAGCCATATCGGGTTTGCTATCTAAAAGTTGCCGTTGCGTTTATTTTAGCAAGCCGTTGTTGCCGACTTAGCCGTCTCTTAGCGTAATCTAGCGCACGAATATCGGTTACACCCAAAGCTGCGTTTAATCGTCCAGATCGAGCAGTTCTTCATCAAGGAAGCTCCCGGTTATCGGTGACGATGCCCGCACGGGGCCAAGTTGCTGCATCAACTGCGGCATGGTGTATGACGTTACTTGTGGTGCCTCATACAATGGTTTTTCTTTTTATTCTTTGTTCATGGAAAGTTTTGCTTGCGCGAGAGGACAGCAAGCCGTAGCTCGCTGCCCTCTCATACGCCGCCTAGCTTGTCTTGCGCTGGCGTTTAGAGGCTGCCCGTCGGATATTGACTGCGGTTAGGCCTACAAGTAACATTGCGAGCATCATAACAACCTGCGCTGTGACCAGAGTCAAGCTAACTTGGCTCACCGTCACGGCGGTTGGGGATGACATGTTAATCTCAACTGGCCCATGCAGCGTGCGCTCACCGTAGATGTCGATATCCTCCAGCCAGTAGAACCAGATGCCCGCCTCGGTCGTTGTATCCTCAAGAGCGTAGCGGCCACCTTGACCCTGAATGCCGTTCGACGGGATGATCTGCGCGTTTAGCGTCACCGCATTAACAAACTGGTTACTGTCTGCGCGATAGACGTTGAACCCCGCATGGTCAAATTCGGCCGATGTCATCCAGTCCAGCATCACTGTGCCATCTTCCGTCTTCGTCGCCGTGAACGACTCCAGCGTAATCGCGTTCGGGTCTGCCAGCCCAATGATGAAATCTGAGAGCTGAGACACATGCGCTTCGATACAGTTTACGTCCGTGTTAACGGTTGACACCAACGCATCCCATGCGTCCGTCGGTTCGTGGCGATGATAGAGGATCAGTCTGGCTTCGTTGGCTTGCTGGTCGGCCGAGAGGTCGCCATCCGCATAGCACACCTCAAGGTCGAGCTCCAACCCCTCCTCGTCCTCTGCCTCGATAGACCACATCAAGTCAACGTAATCCGCATCGGCGTGATCTGTCTCGCTGCGCGTGACCGTAATCATGCCGGGATCGTCGCCGCCCGTGCGTCCAATCGTCACGCCCGTCGGCCCGTAAATGCGACTTTCCCCAACGTCAGGTGCATCTTGCGGCGCAACAGCCGTATTCGTCTCCATGTTTGGCTTGCCAGAGACGCACAGCGAGAGCGGCTTGTTGCCCATTCCATCGTCATCAATCGCCACCGTCAGCGTGTACGTGTCGAGCGGAGCCATCTCCCACTCGAATGAGACAGCTTGCGAGAACTCTGTTGCAAACGCATTTTTGACATTGATGGTGTCAACTGCCGTCTCGCCGTTGTAGAGCGTCAGGTCAATACCCTCTGGCAGCGGGTTGGGCAAGTACGTTCCCAAGTAGTTGAGGTTCGTCGTCGCAATCAGCGTGCGGTTGTCGAAGTGATACGAAAGGCCACTGGTGACGAGGCCGTGATCTAGGCAGGATGCGCGTAGCTGCACGCTGTCACACCCCTCGCCGCCGTCGTCGTCGATGACGCACACTTCGGCGTCATAGTTGCCAACCTCGCTGTAGCTGTGAGTTGCCGAAACGACGCCGTCTGTGATGGTAGCGTTCTCTTGCGTGCCATCACCCCACTTGACGACGGCTGTGTGCGTATCGACCGCCGCTGGGTCAGTAAATGTCGCATCCAGCGTAAACGTGTCTATCACCGCTTTGCGCTGGTCGTCACCCGCGTCCACCGTCGGCGCGACGTTCCCAATCACAAACGTGTGCGTCTGGGTCGTTTCCTCAACCCCGTCTGTCACGCGCACGCCAATCATCCGGTCGTGCAATCCCCTTGTTGCGCCTGCACCATCGAGCGCGGCCGCATCAAACGTGGCGACGTTGCCCGTCTTATCGTCGTACTGCCCGTCACCATCCAAATCCCAATCGACTGACCACGCGGGGCTTGCCATATCAAGCGGCGCGGTGTCGGTGGCGATGACGCTCAGTAAAATCTGGCTGCCCTCGCGCACCATTTCAGGCGCGGCAACGAGCGTCACTGACGGCGCATTGTTGGTCACATTGCGCCGCACCGTGAGCGATTGTTCTGCGACACCATCCGCCCTGTAACGCAGATTGCTAGTGAGCCATGCGCCGCCTGTGTCTTGCAGGTGAACGATTTGCATCGTCAAGGTCAGCGATTCGCTTGGCGCAAGCTGTGCCACACGGAGCAACTGTGATGCTGTGGGCAAATCGAGCGACCGCCCGTTGTGCGTTAGCGCGAGATAGTACGCATCGGCGGGTAGCGTGTGGCTCACAATGATATTGCGTGCGACGGACGGCCCGCTGTTTGTGATGACCAAGCGGTGCTCGTGGGTGCCGCCTTCGGCCGATTCCTCCACAATTGCCGTCAACGTATGTTGCAATTCCGCGAGCGTCGTGACATCGATCGTGATCGCCGTCTCGTTATTGCCCTTGTTAGGGTCGGTAACGGCACTGGTCGCCATCACAGTTGTCGCAACAGCTTGCGTTGCAGCCGGGTCAACCGTCGCCGTCAGCGTGATTTCGGCCGATGGTGCAACGCCACAAACAAACGAATCAGCAGCCGTCGCCCGTTGACAGCCCGATTCGATTCGGCCGATTTCACAGCTCAAGGCACCATTGACCACCACACAGCCGTCTGAGAACGTGCCAAGCGACAGCCATGCGTCTGGCGCAATGCTCAATTCGACACCCGTTGCGGGCGCGTTACCGTTTGTCCGCACCGTTGCGGTGTAGCTGACCGTCTCCCCCGCGTTGACTGATGCGGCCGATGTCGCCAACGTCACCGACAGATCAGACGTGTTGCGGACGAGAATATCGGCCGACCAGCCGTCTTCAGTTGGGTCAAAGGCGTTTATGACGTTTAATGCCTCACCAATCGTCGCCACAGCCCCATCGCTGGCTCCCTCATACGCCCGATAAACCGTCGTGCGCGTAACGACTTCACCGGGAGCAAGATGATAGAGTCTGCCAGACCAGCCAACCGTATTTCCAAAGAGCGTGGCAAAGTTGTCGTTGCCAAACTCCGTCACGCCAAGCATGGTAGAGAACGAGGCAATGCGTCCTGCGCCATACTGCCAACCGACAACGCCCGAATTGGTTCGAGGATCGATTGTGTAGAAGCTCGTTGCACCATCCTTGGCTAATAACCACTCGTTAGTGCCTTCAATATCCTCAGCCGCAAACGTAAAGGTGTCTGGCAAGCCAGCTCCGACGGTCGAGTCAGCCGTTTTCACTGTGTACGTGAAGACAGGATCGGTTGTCCAGCCGGTGTATGTAAATGGCAGCACGTCGCGCAACACGCGCAGGTCGCTATTGCTATCTCTGGTGTTGTATCCAACCGAGCCAGCCGTGATTAGCCCGCCGCCACCATTGACGAAATCGATCAGGGCGTTTTGCCCGGCCAACGGCATGTCGCTGCCGTTCCAATTGTAGCTATTGAGGAAGACAACAACATCAACCATGCTTAGGTCGATCTGTGTACCATTCCAATCTGACCACTCAACACCAACCGTCACATCCATGCCGCGTGCGGTCAATGCGTTCGCAATGACCTGATCGTTTGCAGCGGCAGCGGCACTGCTACCGCTACTGAGCAGGTAGACGACTGGTGTGTGGCCGGCTAGCTGTGTCGCAGCAGGGGCATTGCAGCGATACGTACCGTTAAAGCCGTTCACGTCGCTACCTGGAACAAGATCAGCGCAGTCGGCAACGGTCACAGGAATCAGCAGCGGCTCGTCCGCCGTCAGCGTCCGCGTGATCCCAGCAATGCTGTCGAAATCGATTGGGGCAACGCCGCGATTTTCATAGCGTGTTGTCACCGTCAGCAGCTCGCCTGCGCTCAGTTCTTCGGCCGATAAGACGTAATCAACCGCCAAATCAGGCTGACTCGTCTCTGGCGCAACGATCAGCTCCAGCGACACGGTCTCCGTAATATCCGCGCTCACCCCTTGCAGCACAAACTCATACTCACCCGCAGGGGTGTCAGACGGCAGCTCGACCACGACAGCAAACGTCGCGGGGACGGTCGTTTCTGTGACCGCCAGCGTTGGTGTGAAGTAGTCGCTCAACCGTAGCGGATCGAAGCCGAACGCAACGGGATCGCTCCAGTTGGTGCCGACCAGATCGACGGTGTACGTCACCGTTTGTCCGTGCAACGCCTGTGCGCGGGATGAGCCAATTGTATTGAGGCCAAATGACGGTTTATCAACAACCAGCCGCACCGTCTGTGTGCGCGTCTGCTGCGCGTCTTCACCCGTGAGCGTGATGGTGTAGCTGCCGTTTTGCAGCAGTTCGGTGTCGGTGATGGTCAGCGTGGCTTTTTCACCGACGCTAAACAGGTCGTTGGTCACATCACTGATTGCGCCAGCGGGGATGCCATCGGCCGAAACCAGCACGTCATCCGTCTCGCCAAACTGGTACACCGCATCAACATCGACCGAGACAGCGCCATCTTTTGTAAGCGTCAGCGTCTCCTCGCTAACGCGCAGCGCAAACTCAGGTTGCTGAATGGTGACGGGAATTTCGATGTGCTGGACTTCACCAGCGGCCGATGCACGCACCGTCACCGTTTGCGTGCCGCTCGCCAGCAGTTCAGACGGTGTAATGACGATTTGGGCGGTCACCTCGCTGCCAAGCGTTGGCGTAACGGCATCGGTCAAGATGTCGGCCGCGATGTCAAACGGCGCATCCGCAACCCGCAGCACAACGGGAACGGGGAGTGGATCAACCGTTGTCGAAAGCGTCAGCGTTGCATGAACAGACTGCCCACCTTGCGCGACGACGCTCGATGGCGTTGCGCCGATGCTAAACGATGCGCCTGCGGCTGTACCGACCGCCGTTTCGCTGTCGGAGCGGTTTGCCGTGTCGTAATCACCGCCGACAACCTTGATCGTGTAAGCGGTGTTTGGCTCCAAGTCGCTGACGATTGTGCTGAGAACCTGACCCACATCGGCCGTAATCGTCTCGGCCGAGAGGAAGTCGCCCCCTTCTGGCACAACCATCACCTCATAGAAATCAACATCCTCACTTGGGTGCTGATCCCAGCTCACGGTTAGCTCCCGATAGCCTGATGTGACCTGCATATTGGCCGTCCACGTCTCTTGCCACGGATGTTGGATGACCAAGTTGCCCGGCACATATTTGCGCGTCGGCATCGTGTCGGGGTTGCTCGCCTCGACCCAGATGTAGTATTCACCACTCTCCCAGCCGCTGAAATCAAACGTTGCGCTAGCGGGCGTACCGTCTGTTGTCGTGGGTGCATCGACCACGATGGGCGCACCGCTGAACTGCTCGGCAACCTGTGTCGTTGTGATCCCGTCCGCATCCGTAATCGTCTGCGTGTAGGTGATCGGCCCTTGCGTCGCGTAGATGTTGACCGTCGTCGTCGGCACAGCCGCCGTCATCGACCAGTTGACCGTCGCCGTTGTCTCGCCCGTTTGCTGCAAGCTCAGTTGTTTGAGTGCCGCCGCCTGGGCATAGCCGCGAATATCGACAAAGAAGCCGTTTTCAGCCTCGCTCGCACCCAGCAGCTTAATTTGCCACGTACCGGGCGTTACCTCGTAGAGGTCGAACACCGTTTGCACAGCATCAACTTCGTCCGGGCTTGTACTTTCGTTGATGTCAACTTGCGCCTCAATGTTGGCGGGCAGGTTATCGAGCGTGATCTCTAGCCCGTCGGGACGCACGAGGCGGAACTCTAGGTTCTCATCACTCCGTGCAGCGGCCGCAATCACGGTGATGTGGGTGGCGACCGGCACTTCAAAGTCGACCGTCACGGCGTTATCAACCACGCGATAGGTGTTCATCAACGCGACATCTTCCGCCGCAAGTGCCGTCCGACTCAGTTGACCGCGTGCCAGCTGATCGTGGAGCGTCACCGCACGCCTTAGACTCGGCGCGTCAATTAGCTTGATGTGCTTCGTGCCGAATATCTTGAAGTCACCCTCGCTGCTAATAAAGATGCCTTTGCCAAGTGCGCTAAACTTACCGCCCCATTTGACGTCTCCCTTGTGGTTGAACTCGCCAAATTCGAGCTTGGTCGTCAAGAAGTAATCCCTTTTCGGTACCGTCACACATACGCCAGCGACACAGGCGTCCATGATCAGGCCACGCGGCACACCAAGTCTTATGCTGGCTCCGCCCACCATGTGGAAGTTGCCAGCTTGTGTCCAAGCGGTAAAGAACAGCTCCCCTCTGACGAGCCGCATATCAATTATCAGTTGAGCTGTCACAATTCCATCTGCACCGCCCGGCTCTTTTTGACCAATGCGCACGCCGGCTTCAATTTCGGCGACCGTGATCATCGAGAACACCGTTACCGCCGCTGCAAAATCCAGCTGCCAATAGTTGGGGTTCCTGCCGCTTTCAATACCTACCGTCGGCTCAGATGCAAGGGCGGGTTCCCCCAACACATCGAGCTTGGTTTCGATTTCGACAAAAAACTCGACGCGCGTGCTATCTCCTTTGAGCGTCAGGGAACCGCCGATTTTTGTGATCTGTAGGCCAGTTGTGCCAATCGGAATGGTGCAGTGTGCAGCGACGGTGACATTGCGAAGAGAGGCCGATGCCCGCGTGCTACGAGTGGCGGGGGCGTCAGATGCACTGTCTGCTGTTTCAGTTGTCTCGACATCAATGACCATACCGCGACTCGTGTCATAGGCAATCGTCAACGAGACAGAGATACCAAAACAGCCAGGTCCGTCTGCTTCGAGATGCTTGACTGTGAATTTGCCGGCTGCCGTAATCAGCAAGACGCTGTCGTCGTCTTCATCCCGTTTGATCTCGGCCGAAAGTGCAATGAACTCTTGGTCGCTAATCTTAATCTTGGGCAGCGCAAATTTGCCGCCACCAATCGAGAATCCGCTCCGGCCGCCGATCGTCACGTCATAAACCGCTGCCGCCGCACCGCCTAACCCTTTTGGCATGGCAAAGCCCGCCTCATCGATGCGTAGCACACCATTTTCAATTCGTGCGTTATCGACCGTGAGTTCGAGTCCGACAATGCCAATGCTGAAATCGAACAGCAAGGCGTTGATTCGGCCGAAACTGTCCATGTCGAGGCTGATGGTGCGAGCGACCGTCGTTTGGCCTGATAGATTGATGCGGAAGTCGCCGTCAATGTCAAACTTCTTACCGTCAAACGCCAACGAGCTATCGATCAACTGCAAACCGCCCACAGAAGATTGATGCCCCGCATCGACCGTTGGCAACGAGATGGGATCGTTGTTGTTAATATTCATTCCTGACGGCAACAGCTCAACGTTGGGTACAGGAACGACGGTGTTATTTAGCGACTCTGGCAAGCGCAGACTGCCCGTGGCTGTAAACAATCTGTTGTTCGCGTACGCCATATCGCTCACAGTCAAGCGCGATCCTGACAGCTTCAGATTAAATGTCCCGAGTGTGCCCGTCAATTCGCCATCAGCGATTGCACCTGTAAACGTCACTGGGGCAAAGTTGTCAGCAGCACTGATCAGCGCGCTGCCGTCCACAGACAGCCTGTAGCTTTGCGCTGCGCGGTTGTTTTCTATCACAAGCTGTGCAGTGAGATTAAAGAAGGTTGCATTCGTACCTAGTCGATGGCTGGGCAAGTTAAATGTTGGTTGACCACTGCCGAAAGATAATCCGCCGTCATCAATGGTGACGTTCTGCACCGTATTGACCCTGCTGCCTAAGCTCTGCGGCAGTGTTATGGTCGCTGCGGAGGCGAATAGTTTTCCGTTCGTCAAGCTGAGGTGTTCGGCACGCAGGGTCACCGAGGCAAGGTCAAGGATTAGCTCATCGACTCTGGAGGTTAGTCGTCCAGTGGGATCAATGACAAAGTCTATCGGCAAGGCTTGCCCATTGTCTGGTAACGCAATGTTGAGCGTGCCGCTACCACCCACGAAAAACGCGCCGCCACCAAAAGTGATCGAGGCGGTGACATCTGAGATGCCGAGCACGCTGCCACTGGCTAGGGTAATATCGGGCAGCGGCACGCCGACACCAACCCCACCAATCGTGATGCGGTTGCGCGTGAGGACAAAGTTTTCGGCCGAGCCGCTACCCCCACCCAGTTGTGCAGGTAGTTGAATGGTCATTTGAGCGGCCGTCAAACCGTTTTGATCGAGGCGTGGGTTAATTGGCGTGACCGTCAAGCTACCAATTTGAACAGCGGCGTCTTGCGTCGTACCGCTAAACGAGCCATCGGGCTGCACGGTCACATTGGCATCGAGCGGCATGGCGATGCCGGGAGCGGTGAACGCAATCGCTGCGGACAGCGTGACCGCACCACTGATGAGGCTAACGCTCTGAATGATTGCATCCCCGTTTATTGCGTAGCGGCCAAGCTGTGTCAATCGCGGCGTGGCTGTCTGTGCATCGATCGTTGGCGAGCTGGCTAGGTCGGAAATCGAGAATGTGCCGCTCAACAGCGGTTGTTCAGAGACAAAGTGTGCGAGCGTGCCACTGCCGTCGATTGTTGTTGTAACGTCTGCTCTGTCCCATGTCAGCTGATCGGCTCCACCGGTCAATTTGAAGTGGTTTGTCACGCTGTTATCGTCGTTGCGATAGCCAAGGTAAACCGCGCCAGAGGCGGTCATCTGACTTGCACCGTCCAGCGCAAAACTGTTTGCCTCAATGACGACACGGCCGACGTCGAGTGCAGCACGACTATCAGATTGCACAAATGTTGTAATCGACGCGCTGTTGTCGCTATCGTCGTTTTCGTACAGTGTCCCGCCGATGGTCGAATGCGTAACCGCTGCTGTCAACTGAACGGGGCCGAAGCCGTTCATCGTCAACGGAAGCTCAAGCTGCTGCGGCTGATCAGGTTCAATTTCACCAATCGTACAGGTCAGCGTCTCAAAATTCTGCGTACAGCTGGGCACATTGTTGTTGTAGCTGCTGCCTTCTGGCAGTCCAATCGTAACGCTGGCGACCGTACTGGTAACGGCACCCGTGTTATCAATCGTCAATGTGTAGGTGGCTATTTCACCTGCTTGTACTGCATCTTCCCCGCTGACAGAGACACTCAAATCGATCATCACGTTGGGATCGATGGACAGCGCAATTTGACCCTGTGCGCTGTTGTCAACGGGGGTGGCATCCAAGGCGTACAACGATAATGCTCGTACCGTGTTTGTGACGGGCTGTGTTCCAGCTTCCAGAACACCAATTTGCAGCGTCACTGTATGGCTCTCACCGCCAGCAAGCGAGGGCGCATTACACGTCACGGTTTGACCAACCGCTGCACAGTCACCGTCGCTTGATTGATAGCTGAATCCCGCTGGAAGTTGATCGATCAGGCGCACACCATTGACGGTTGTCGTCAACGCATTGGTTGCGGTGAGGGTGATCGCCACGGTAGCTGGCCACTCGGCCGATGCAGGTTGCAACAGAGTTGCGCTTACATCAACAAGATCGGGCTGATAGCGGCCGATGTTGCTGCTTGTACGGCCGCCTATTTCATTGAAGCTGCCTCCTGCCCATAAGCCATCCGCTAACATGGCGACGGTACTGACCTTGCCACCAGCTTCCCCCACGCCGCCCAAATACGATTGCCACGAGCTGCCATTCCAAATTGCGATGTCATCCGCTTGGGTTTGTTGGGCAGCAAGTCCCACATGGGCGAAATCACCACCAACCGCAAGGTAGTTGTCATAAACGGCAAGCGCACGCACCTGCTCGCTGCCCCCCGTCACGCCGTCAAGCGCTTGGAACTCTTGCCCGTCCCAAGCAACAAAGCCAAATGTAGTATCCGTTGTATAGACAGAGAACGCGCCGCCGATCATCAGTTGGTTTCCAAAGACAGCAAGCGCATAAACGGTGTCGTTTAGTGTGCCAAAATTATCGTCGCTTAAGCCATCCCAGCTTGTCCCATCCCAACGGGCAATGTAGTCTGGGGTGAATGCACCGCCCGCATAGAGTTCACCATCGTAAACGGCAAGCGCATAAACGCTACCTGTTGGGCTATCTGTTCCGACTGCCGTCCAATTTGGGCCGACAAGCTGTTTAACACCGATACCTTCACCAGCGGCGTAAATGGTCGCCTCATGCGATGTGACGGTGTTGACGGTGCCGCCAATGTCGCTAACTGACCATGCAGCACCATCCCAGATCGCAATGCCAAAATCGCCCCCCGCGTAGAGCGTCTGATCGGCCGAGATGTGTAGCGCATTCACTACGCCGTTCAACCCAGTAAGCGCATTCCACTTACCGTCTACGGGGTCATATTGAACAACAGCATCTGTACCTGCGCCCGCCGCATAAACGGAGCCGTTGGCAGCCACTGCAACCACATTGACCTCGTTTGCTAAGCCCTCAATTGGCAACCACGGTGAAAAGGTTACGTCTGTCTCAGTCGCTTCAAATGGGAAGGACGCGATCGCCCAATCCTGCTTGGCGCGGCTCTGGTGTGCTTTGGTCAACACGCGGGCGCGGTATAGCGGCTGTCCTGCCAATTTTTCTGGATCGTAACGAACCGCGATCTGAAACGTGCGTTCCAGCGGATCGGCTGTCACCGCACTGGTGCGCGTTGTCTGGCCAGAAACGGCATGACCTTCTGGCCGCAAGCGCAGTTGAGGAAGGGAATCAGCGGTCGTCACTGGTATTGCCGCGATCAGCTGATCGCCTTCCCAAACCTCAATTGCGTCAATAGCCGCACGCAGCGACTGCCATGCCGCATCGCTGAGGTCGTTGCCGTATAGGTCGAGAAACGCAATCGACAACTGGTCGAGTGTGAGGTTGCAGCGGCTACCCGCGTGCATGTAAATTTCATACAGTGCTTGGCGCAGCGCAGACGGTTGAGACAGGTTAACAGTCGTCGTTAGCGTTGCGGTTGGAGGCATCCATCCATCGGTCGTTGAGCGCTGCGTTGAGTCGTTGGAAATAACAGTAAACCCAGTTAAGTTTCGATACCGCACGGCGTCTATGTCACCGTCGCCGTCAATGTCGCCAAAACCACGCACATGCATACCTGAGTTGGCAAAGGTAGCTGTGTATTCACCTGTTTCAAGTCCTGGCTCCATGAGGCGGGCGAAGAACGGATCGTTTTGATATAGCGATCCAGACATCTCGCCCGTTCCACAACTGCGATCAATATCCCCTGCTTTCTCTTTCGGCACGATCCGCTCAGAGCCGAAGCTGAAGTTGCTCTCATCAACCCACCAATCCGTTTCTGACCAGGTCTGAGTAGCGGCTGAGCGGCTCCACGTTAGCTTAAGCCCACCCGTGCTGATATATGGAAAGTAGGAGCCTCTCTGAGCT
Source organism: Anaerolineae bacterium (assembly GCA_030425205.1). GTDB lineage: Bacteria > Chloroflexota > Anaerolineae > Promineifilales > Promineifilaceae > CALECP01. The sequence continues at coordinate 1,790 of JAUIAP010000058.1, read as the reverse complement.
TCGGTATACAGCACTAACTCTTTATCATACGCTGCACTGGAGGGTGGTTGTTCGTAGATGCCGTGTCCGTCATCGACGACCCGGTACTTGTCTCGTGCGGGGGCGTTGTCGTTGTGAGGCTGGTTGTCAAACGTTCCCAATAGTTCCTGAGTCCAACTGTCAGCACGCCCACCGTGCAGCATTGCATAGAGACGAAGATGGTTGCCATACTGGACGAGAACAACAACATCGGGTCGTCCGTCGTCGTTAATATCGACGTAACCAGTATTGATAATGTTGCCAGAGCTATTCGGTTCAGGAAAATCATCACGATCAAAAAGGTCTCCGTGTGGCAGCCAACCACCGTCGCTTCTTTGCTCAAGCCACCTGACACCAGTAACCCCCGTCGGATGATAGACGATATCGACCAGTCCATCCCCGTTCACATCTAGCAAGCCAAACGGTTCAAGAGTATCATGGTCTGGTGCAGTATACGTACCGAGTATTTGTTCTGCCGAAAAGTCAAGGTGACTGACATCGGCCGCATTAACAACTGTTCGTGGTGTATCGGTCGTTTCGTCTCTGGTCGTTGCGTTAGCCAATGAGCGTTGAGATTCAACCATCTCTCGTGGTTCCTCAGTCGCTAACGGAGCTTGGTAGCGTTCTTGAATCTGATCGATCACAGCAGGTTCGGCCGACTCCCCCTCAAGTTGGGCAATCGCCGCGTTTTGTGCCGCCCGCAACTGCTCAAACCGCACCGGATCAGACGTGATCTCAAAACCGCCGTTGCGCTCTCCGCTTTCGTCATACGTCGGCAGCGACAGGTTGTACGCTTCGTCAGCCGCCGTTTCTGCTACGCTTGCCTCCGGCACAGAAACCGCCCGCCAGTCGCTACGCGCCATCTCAAGCGCGTCATTGATGTAGCCAATCGTGGCGCGTTCCATCCCAAATTCAGTGACACGCCCATTAAGCGCGTCCTGCACGGCGGCTAACGTCGCCTGCTGCACCAGCTCTGGATCGGTCGTGCCGAGACGTTGCAGATAGGCACTGTCTGTTTCGCCACGCTGCTGGTAGTAGGTGAACAGCGGTGGCGTCGTCGTTTCGGCACGCGCCGCAAACGGCATCGCCAGATATTGAATTAGCATCGCGGCGATCAAGATGATGCGCCAGAACATTTCTGCGGAACGGTTACTGCTTGACATGTTTTTTCCTCTTTCCCGTCAATCGTTAGATTGATGGCTTGCGCTGACCGGAACGGCTAATGACAGAAGTTTGCGGCTGTTCTCTTTCCATCTGCGCCCGCACATAGGCGGCAAGCGCATCGACCGAAGCCAACCCACGTGGCGCGGGTTCATCTATTGCCTGAATAGCAAGCCGCCATTCCTCTTCTGGCGATTCGCGCCACAGACGTAGCATAAAGGCGTGAGACTCTCTTTCTTTCATTGGTTGACACTACTTAATGAACAGTTTCGGGAACTTTATCCGCGGACCGTAACAAGAACGTGACAAGCGCAAGGGATTGCTTGTTTCGTTTTTCGCAATTTCGTGACAGGAGGCGCATTGCTGGCCAACTATCTGCAAGAGGCTGCTCCAATCTGCCGAACGCTAACGGCGACCGGTGAGCAGCCGCTCACCGGTCGCCTTGCCGTTACTTTTTACCGAAGCGACGGCGGTTGCGAATGACGCTCAGCGTAAGGGTGAGGAACCCTGCGCTGAGGAACAAGATCGACCAGAAGATTCGACCGGTGACTGCCTGCTGCGTCGTCAACGTGACGGCGGTCGCCTTTGTATTCCAGTCGCTCTGCTGATGG
>JAUIAP010000057.1 GCA_030425205.1 Anaerolineae bacterium | reverse complement strand
AGATGTCTAAATTTTTGAAGAAGCGACCTGAACACTACAATTGGCCTCAGCCTCAATCTTCTTTTCAAGAGGCTGTTGCCGTTATTTGAATGGTATTGGGTGTAAAGGGGCCTGTAAAAATGACGTTGTTATCTACATCAGTGACAGTGACGGTCGCCGTGCCAGGACGATAGGTCACTTCGTTCAAATTTTCGCGGATAACATGGTCGTAAAGGAAAGCCGCGGCCGACGTGTTTTTCTGTACCACCTTGATCGTGCCGACTTCGCACAGGGGCAAATTGGCCTCTTGGACGTTGCTTGTCGTCATTGATCCTGGTGCCTTGATAAAGTTGATCGTTGCAGAATCGGTACCCTGACAGACACCCACACCGCCACCGACGAGTCCACACGTCTGCGAAAGCGTGATCGTCGTAGAATCGGGCAGGTTACACCCTAGAATATTTGAAGTGACATCAAATTGGATATTGCTATCAATCGGCAGCCCTTCTGGAATGGTGATATACAGCGTTTCTATACCGCCACTCATCGCCGTCGATGTGGAGATGGTCGAGAGAAATGGCGCAAGACCCGGCGTTTGCGTCGTGATGATCACATCTTTGAACTGATATCCAGCGGGCAACTCGTCAGTGATGTTGATTTCGCTGGCAGGAGCTGTGCCGACATTCTTGATGTTGAACCGCCACGCCGCATCTCGATTGGCAATTGTATATTGCGTCGGCGAGGCAAACAGGACGACGTTTGAGGTCTGCGTTGTACCCCCTGCCTCATCGCTCTTTGTAGAGACAGCGCTACAACTCGAACCAAACTCAAGCGTTGCATTGAGCACATCCGTAATCCCACAGGGGCGATAGAGAGGAAAGCGTATGGTTCCGGCACCGTCAGGATCAAAATTGGCAGGGAATGTGAAGACGCTCTCTGGCCCGTTTTGTGTCAACTGTACATCGTTCACACCCACACCGATCGAAAGACCGCTCAGACTCCCGCTAAAGGTTGCCGCTGTCGGGGTAATGATGTCGCCGATGGCAGCGGTGTGCGTGATGACAAGCTGATTGGTCACACCGCGCACAGTAGCTGAATCGACCGTCAATTCAATCGTGTTTTCTTGGCAAGAGAGAATTGTGCTGGGGTTGTGGGATATATTGAGATCACCGCGGAAGAGCGTGATGAAATCGCCACTATATGCAGTAAACCCGCCGCCGCAAGATTCGGCCGATGATCCATTGATCACCATTTCAGAAAACAGATAGTACATGTTCTGCAATGACGCACTGGAAAGTAAATCGTCGTCCCCCGTTACCGCAAAATTAATCGCGATCTTCGTTTCCGTGCCCGCTGGCACTGTGAGGTTGAGCGGGGAAAAATCGACTTCAAATTCAGGGGCGAGCGTCACGCTGACATCTTCCGTGCGGTTAATGTCGTTGATGAATACGCTGACGGAGCCGGGAACAACGTCCAGTGCGTTGCCGCCCGAAAATTGATCGGCACCTAAATTATTACGATAGTAAGAGCCGTTAAAGTCGATGCCGTTGCTGATGACTGCACTTGCACTGATCTGCTGATCGCCGCTATCCAAACTGCACAACTCGATTTCGTCAATCGTCACATCAAAGCTGTTGTCGCCGAGTGGATCAATGATGTACGTGATCGACTCGGCCGTATCCTGCACTAAGCAGTCGAGGCAAACGGTTGGAACGGTGGCGACGACACGATTGATCAGCGAGCCACCCGCGCCGCAGCTCTCAGTTGTCGGAACTTCTGCCTGAATGGTGATCGTCTCGTTAACGGTCGCCGAGCTGTTGTCAGTTGTCCATTCGACGATGTTGCCGGTGACCGTGACGGTTCCGCCCGATGCTAAGGCAGACACGTTGATAAGGGAGGCTGGGACGGTGTCAGTGAGGATGATGCCGTTTGAGTTGTCGATATTTTCGGCCGAAACCGTCACCACATATTCAACAATGTCACCAGGTTGCGCCTCTTCTGGGCCAACTTTCGACAGATTAATACTGGGCGCATCCTCGCCGAGTGGACTGCTAACGTCCAACACAGGCGTCGTGCTTGTTCCCAGTCGACATGCGTCACTATAGGTAGGCGTGACGGTGAAGTTTGCATTGATTTCGCTGCAAATTGTGCCGTTGCCGTTGATTTCAAGATAGAGGACGACCGATTCATCTGTATCAAGTGCGTCGCCTGTGTAGGTTAGATTGGGGAATGTGCCGCTCCAATCGGCCGATGATAAAAAGCTGACATTGGCATTTTCGATGCCGCTGATGTTGAGCGCAAGATCGCGGGCGGGGCCACCCGTGTTGGTCACCGTGATCCGCAAGTTCGCGCCGATCAGCGAACCACAATAGCCCGAAACGGGCAGATCGCCCACCGTTATGTTGATGATTGGATCATTCAGTTGATAGATCACGTCGGCAAAATCCTGTACAGGATTTGCACTTGTGCCAGTGCCATCTTCATTGCCAACAGACCATGCAGCAGCGATTGCGTTGGTCAAATCAGTACAAGAATTGATCTGCCCTGCCACCGTGTATTCAATTGTTTCATTTGGTGCCAGCACGGGGATAGGGGCAAAGGTCGGCAGGCTGGGGATGTAGCCAACGCCAATCGTGTCGGTCAAGACAGTATTATAAACTTCGCCCAATCCAGAGTTACCTACCGAAACGGTCCATGTAATTGTGTCGCCATAGTCGCCTTCCTGAATAGCTGGCGTTTTCTGCACAATCAAATTACCTCGCCCGACGGGAACATTTTCAGTCACACTTTTGCAGGAGGTTGGCGTTGGCGTCCCGCTCAATATATCAACCTTGAGGGGTTGGCCTGAGGCGACCGTGCTATCTGTCACAAGTGTAAAGTCGAACTCGATCTGTTCGCCGGGACCGAGCGCATCTAGTGGGCTACCCCCTTGCAAGACAATGTCAAACGTGCCGTTGCCGTTGTCTACAATTGATGCGGTCAACCCACCGTCTACGGTGCTGGTGATGTTTTCGGCGGCGGTTAGTGAAAAGCCCGCACTTGGCGTGACGCGAAAGCTAACTTCCGTCGTCGTGACCGTGCCGTTGTTGCGAATGCGATAGTGGTAGCTGTCACCCGGTGTAGGTGCAAATTGGTTGCCTGCACTGATCACATAGTCGGGCAGCGTCAACTTCGCTTGCAACGCGCCGCGTGGTGTACAGGCGGCAGGGGCAGCCATGATGCTCGACCGCGCGTTTTCAATGGGTGAAAGTGCGGGCAGCAATGATTCAAGTGGCGGGACTGGATCACTAGGCGATTCGGCCGATTGCGCGACGGGGGCGGCCGATTCTGAGGCGGCTTGCATTGCGGCAGTGAGTTGTTCGGCAACGGTGGGTGGCAAATCGGCCGATCCATCATATGCCGCCGATAGCCCACTGGCAGTCAATAAGTTCTGCAACAACAACAGAACAACACTCGCTATGCGAAAAAATTTGTTAAACCGCACGTACTTATAATTCATGATCCTTCCTCATACACAACCCGACAATAGATAATCAACAGCTTCTTTATTGAAAGATAGATCGGGGCATTTTCTCTAACAAACACGCAAACGCTGTTTAGATTTTACGACAAACATAGCCCTGAACAGAAAACTCACTAGATTCTAGAAAGCCTTAAGTCTATTGATTGTAAAATACGACCTATTTCGAGCGCGACTAAATAAGTAATTAGTACTATAACACGAGGTAGCCCTATCGTGAAAAATGTGTTAAGGAGGGAAACAATAAAGTGCTTATGTTTAAATGGCGTTCAATGCTGAGGCTATTGGGGGAGTGCTTCACTTCCGCGTTGGTCAGGGTAAGCAGAAATCTCAACGGGCAAAATAATGCTTGGCGGCAATCGTCCAAAGCTGAGGGTCACAAGAAAGCGGACTGTTTTTGATAATTTGTATCTCAACCGCTTCTGGATCACCCACGTCCACCGCACGCAAGACGCGCCGACAAACGCGCTGCACACGCGCTAACCCAAACTTGCCCGCGCCGACATCGATCATCGCTTGTTCAAAAGGCCAGACGGTTGCGCCATGATAGGCGCGATTCATGCGCGGCGCGTTTTCAGGGGTCATGACGAGATAGCCGACGCTCGTTTCGAGTTGTTCGGAGGTGCGTTCGATGGAGGCGATTTTTTCGGCCGATAAATCCCCAACCTCCAAATAAAACAGCGCGTGCAGCGCGTCCGATGTGACGGCCGAAATTGCGCCATCCGCGTCAATCGCGGTGTAGAACGTGCCGAGTCGGGCATCCCAAAGCAGATCGAGCGCGGCGTGCATTTGGTCGGCGGTGGTGCGGAAATCGGCCGAATCCAACAGCTTCGCCGCACAGCGCAGCCCACACAAATTTTGGATGTGTGCGAGTGTGAAAACGGCCGGCCATGCGGGTTCGCCATTCGGCCGATCCAAGATTACCGAATCCTTCCAATACGTCACCTTGAGCGCATAGCGATCCGCGCCGCAAAATTCAGGGCTTTCCATAAAAAGGTGCTGTTCATTGAGATGCGCCTGAATATACCCAGCGGCAGCCTGAATCTCTATGTCAAAGCGGCGCAACAGTTCCCGATCCCCCGTTCGCGCCACCAGCCATTCCAGCCCGATCAAAAAGAACGCCGACCCATCACACGCATTGTACGTCGTCATGCGCTCCCGCAGCGGATAGCCCGGCCATTCGTGATGCACCTTGCCGACCTCCTCCCCCGTCAGCGGGTCGTTACGCTTCCCCATCTTTTGCGCACAAAAAATAAGCTGATCGCGCATCATTTCCGCGTCCTCAGCCAAGAGCGCAGAGATGACGCTATCCCGTGTGAAGTTTCGCGGAAAGCGCGGGAGGCCAGCGTTGTAAAGGTTCAAGTTGTTTTCAGTCTGCAAAAGTCGCTGCATCGTACACATCTCTATTAATTAGGCGGTTCACTGCTAAATTTTAACGCAGTATAACATGGTCTGCTCAGGTCGTTGACGAAATTTCTTGACATCCGAAACGTTTCGGATTAAACTTGCATCATCATCCGAAACGTTTCGGATAATGACTTTGCACTGAGAAGAGAAATGAAAGTAACCCTACGCGATGTCGCCAAAGAAGCTGGCCTTTCCGTAACGACCGTCTCCCGCGCATTAAACGGGTTTGACGATGTTGCGGCCGAGACAAGAGACGCGATCCAAAGCGTTGCGGATCAGCTTGGCTACACACCCAACCTCAATGCACGCCGCCTCAAAACACAACGCGCTGACGCAATCGGCCTGATTTTACCCAACGAAAATTTGCGCTTCTCGGATCCCTTTTTCAGCGAGCTATTTTCAGGCATTATCGAACAGTGTGCGCTCTATGGGTTGGAGTTAAATGTCACTACCCCCGCGACAGTCACTCAACAAGAGCTTTACCTCAAATATATTCGAAGTCGGCGCGTGGATGGATTCATCTTGGTACGTTTGGAAGAGGGAGATGAGCGGATTGCGCTTTTGCAGGAACACGATGTGCCATTTGTTGCCTTCGGCCGAACTGCAATGGACAACGACTTTCCACTGATCGACGAAAATGGCACACAAAGCATCCGCAAGCTGATCGATCACCTTGTCGAACTCGGTCATACACGCATCGCCTGCATTGCCGAACCGACCCACTTGATGAAGTCAAATCAGCGCGTGCAGGGGTATTTGGATGGGTTGGCGGCTTGGGGATTATCGGCCGATTCCGATCTCCTCATTCATGGCAACTTCCGTCAACGCTCTGGCCGCATTTGCGGACATCAGCTCTTGAGCATGGATAATCCCCCCACCGCCATCGTCGCCGTCAATGACATGCTTGCACTCGGTGCCATCAGCGCAGCCCAAGAGCTCGGTCTTACCGTCGGCCGTGATGTCAGCATCACTGGATTTGACGACATTCCACTGGCTGAATACGCCAATCCCCCACTCACAACTTTGCACCAACCTGCCTACGAAATGGGGATGGCCCTCTGCGAAAAATTACACGCTGTTATCAACGGGAAGGAACTTGCCGACCCGCAAACGATCTATGAGCCGCAGCTCGTCGTGAGGCAATCGACGGGTCGGCCAAAATGAAACAGGGGTCAGAGCAGGGCATGACTGTCTAATTCCAAGCCCTACTCGTTCCCCCTCATAGGAGAAGCAAATGTCTCGCTACGTCAAACTATTGTCCATCATAATGGCTACGATGCTAATTCTCATAGCATGTAGCACCCCAGATTCGGCCGAACCCACCGAAGATACCTCTGTGGCCGAGCCAACCACCGCCCCAGACCCGACCGATGAACCAGATGCGCCAGAACCAACCGATGAGCCAGAAGCTACGGGTGATGACGAGATGATAGGCGACGCAACGTTCCTGTCAACACAGTTTAGCCCTGTTGAGGAGCAAGAAGCGTTCCGCACCATCCTCGCTGAAGGTGGCTATGACTTCTCGGTCGCTGAAGAAGGGCCGATGATCGACCAAATTCTCGCAGGCAGTGGCTCCGTTGATGTGATTGGCGCACTACACGGCACCTTCCCGCCGCTGGCACGTGAAGGCGCGTTGATGAACATGGCAGACGTGGCGGATGACCTCTCAGGTGACCGCGATCTCGCCCAAGCATACATCGACACGGGATTGCTCGGCACGGATGATTTTCTGTACTACATTCCATGGATGCAGGCGACCTATATCATGGCTGCCAGCACCGATGCGCTGCAATACCTGCCTGACGGAGCCGATGTCAACGCTCTGTCATGGGAACAGTTCGGCGCATGGTGTCAAAACATCATGGACGAGACGGGCAGCGCAGGCTGTGGTCTGCCACATGCAGGTCTATTCCACCGCTTCCTCGAAGGCTATCTCTTCCCCTCATACACGGGCGGCATGGTCAGCAACTTCCGCAGCAGCGAGGCGATGGAGATGATGGCATGGGCACGTGACGTACTGTGGCCGACTGTCAACCCGCAGTCGATCAACTATGAATTTATGCAGGAACCACTCCAATCGGGTGAAGTACTGGTCGCATTTGATCATACCGCACGCCTGATCGATGCATTCAACAGCGACCCCGAAGGGTTTGTCGCCTTTCCCGCCCCCGCTGGCCCCGCTGGTCGTGGCTTTATGCCCGTCATCGTCGGCTTGGGTATTCCGGCCGATGCCCCTAACCCCGAAGCAGGGGCAGAGATGATCGAATTCCTGACCCGCCCCGACGTACAGGGCGCAGTTCTCGAACAGCTTGGCTTCTTCCCTGTCGTTGATGGCGTAGACACCAGCAACCTGCCTGCTGGTGTAGAAATCGAAGCAGGAGCCGTCAACGCTCAGGCAACCGCCCCCGACGCACTCCCCGCACTGCTACCAGTTGGCTTAGGTGATCGCGGTGGTGAAATCAATCAGATTTTCCGCAATGCTTTCGACCGCATCGTTCTCGACGGCGAAGATATTGAAACGGTTATGACCGAAGAGGGCGACAACCTGCAAGCCCTGATGAACGAAACGGGCGCACCCTGCTGGGCGCCAGACCCCATCGGCGACGGTCCTTGTCAAGTCAATCCAGCCGGCGCAATGTCGATGTCGGACGACATGAGTGATGATGACATGGTGATGAGTGATGCGAGCTTCTTCAGCACGCAGTTCACACCGGTTGAAGAGCAAGAAACATTCCGCGCGATTCTCAACGAAGGTGGCTATGACTTCACCGCATCTGAAGAGGGGCCTCTGCTTGACCAAGTTCTCGCTGGCTCTGGTTCAATTGACGTCATCGGTGCACTGCACGGCTCATTCCCACCCTTAGCGCGTGAAGGGGCGTTGATGAACATGATCGATGTCGCCGAAGATTTGCTCGACGACCGCGAACTGGCCGAAGCATATATCGATACAGGTTTGCTCGGCACAGATGACTTCTTGCACTACGTCCCATGGATGCAGGCGACCTACATCATGGGTGCCAATGCAGAGGCTCTCGACTATCTGCCCGATGGCGCAGACGTTAACGCTCTAACGTGGGAGCAGTTTGGCGAATGGTGTCAAACGCTGATGGATGAGACGGGCAGCGCAAAATGCGGCTTGCCACACGCAGGTCTGTTCCACCGCTTCCTTGAAGGATATATGTTCCCATCATGGACAGGCGGCATGGTCAGCGAGTTCCGCAGCGACGCGGCAGTTGAGATGATGACGTGGGCGCGTGACACACTCTGGCCGGCCGTCAATCCACAGTCGATCAACTATGAATTCATGCAGGAACCACTCTTGGCAGGTGAAGTTTGGGTCGCATTTGACCACACAGCACGCCTGATCGACGCATTCAACAGCGATCCAGAAGGGTTTGTCGCATTCCCCGCTCCCGCTGGCCCCGCAGGTCGTGGCTTTATGCCCGTCATTGTTGGTGTCGGTATTCCAGCCGATGCACCAAACCCAGACGCTGGCGCCGCGCTGATTGAATACCTGACTCGTCCATCGACGCAAGGAGCGGTTCTCGAAAATCTAGGCTTCTTCCCCGTCGTTGGGGGTGTGGACACAAGCAATTTGCCCGCCGGTGTTGAGATTGAGGCCGGTGCAGTTCAAGCCCAATCGACCGCCCCTGATGCACTCCCCGCACTGCTCCCCGTCGGCTTGGGCGATCGCGGCGGTGAAATCAACCAGATTTTCCGCAATGCCTTTGACCGCATCGTGCTCGATGGCGAAGATGTTGAAACCGTTCTGAACGAAGAAGGGGATAACCTCCAAGCCCTCATGAATGAGACGGGTGCGCCATGCTGGGCGCCTGATCCTGCGAGCGATGGGCCTTGTGTGGTGAATCCATAAAAAGATAAGCGGAGTGGTGCAGTGGTGGCGTTGAATACTTCATCGCTCCGCTCCGCCATTATTCCGCTACTTCGTACTATGAAAAAGCGCAACCTAACCCCCTATTGGTTAATTCTACCGACCGTAATCTACCTGCTACTCTTCTTCGCCTACCCAATGGTGCAGGGATTGAAGCTGGCTGTTTGGGATGATGAAGCGGTCTTATCTCTGCGTGAAGAAGCAAGTTTAGCGAGTGATGAAGCGGGACAACTCCATCAGGGGGTACAGGTTGAGGTTTTGGGACAGCAGGGCAATTTGTTGGAAGAGGCAAATGCTGACGAGACAAATTTGCTGACTGAAATCTGGTTTGCAGTTGATGGGGAGGATGCGGAAGGCAACGCCGTGAGCGGTTGGACACCAGAAAGCCGCGTGCGCGTGCGTGAGGAGGCAGAGGACGGCACGCCGATCATGGGAACGGTGCGCCGTCGCTTGGGTAGCAATGCCGACCCGCTGACCGACATCTATGCCGAGCCGAATGTCCAAAGTGAGGTAGTTGCTCGCGTTGAAGCCAGCACTGAACTACAGATTAGTGAACTCGCTACGCTTGAATTGTGGTATCAGGTGCGCGGCGAGGAAAACGGGGCGACTGTTGAGGGGTGGGCGCCATCCCGCTTTATTCAGGTATTTGGGGATGAGGTCAGCGGACGAGTGGATCGCGGCAACGCGGGTGAGATTACAACGCGCTTTATCGAGCGAATGCTTGGTGACCGCTTCTTCATGCCCGCCCTGCGTACAACATTGCTCTTGATCGTCATTATCATCCCAACCCAGTTTGTATTGGCGGTCATCATGGCGTTGGTCATTCAGGCGCGGCTCAAATTTAACTCAATCCTCCTATACATTTACGCGATTCCGCTCGGTGTTTCAGACCTTGCCGTGGGTATTTTGTTCTTTTCGATTTTTACCCAGAACGGCCTGCTCAACAGCATTTTGCAAGGATTAGGCATTATCAATCAGGCACAACCGTATCTGACCGCCAACACGCGCTACTGGATCATCATTGCGATTTGGCTGGCGGAGGTGTGGCGTGCGACTTCAATTGTGATGGTGATTGTCGTGTCGGGCTTGCAAGCAATTTCAGATGAGGTGCTGGAGGCGGCCGAACTGTTTGGCGCGACGTACTGGCAACGGTTGTGGCACGTTATCTTGCCGTTGCTCAAGCCAAGTTTGCAGGTTGCCCTGATCCTTCGCACCATTCTCGCGCTGCAAGTGTTCGCTGTCGTCATCGCGTTGAGCGGTGGGGACGTCGTGACCGTGCTTGCAAACGAGACGTATCGACAATACTTTGAATTCCGCAACAGCAACGTGGCAGCGGTCTATGCGCTGTTTATCTTGCTGCTCTCGATGGTTAGTGCCGTGTTTTACTTACGGGCTGTGCGGACACAGCAGGAGGTTTCAGCAGCATGAGCAAGACAGCACCCGTTGATCCGAATCCGATTTCGGCCGATTCTCTCGCCATTCATCGCCAAATGCAGAATGCAGCCAAGCGCAATCGTGCCTTCACCTATGTCGTGGCGATTCTGATCGCGCTCTGGATCATTATCCCGATCTTCTTCATTTTCTCAATGGCGTTCACGACACCGGAAGCGGTGCGTGCCTATCCAAAGAGCGTGTTGCCGTTCATCCCGTTCTCGTTTGAGACGATGCGCTTCTTCCTCAACTCGGAAGGGATTATTCCGGGCTTGATCAATAGCATCATCGTGGCAGTTATCACGCTGGTGTTGTCAACGCTGATCGCAGCGCCTGCGGGCTACGCCATTTCGCGCTACTTTTTTAAGGGGCGCGACTTCTTTCGCCTGTCGATTTTGGCTGTGCGGGCGTTTCCAATTGTCGTGCTGTCGATTCCGCTAGCCGTTCTATTTATCAACGTCGGCATCTTTGACAGCATCTACAGCCTTGCGCTAATGCACACCGCGCTGGCATTGCCGACAACCGTGTTGGTCATTGGCAGCGTCTTTGCCAGCATTCCGTATGAGTTAGAAGAAGCGGCACAGGTGTTTGGCTGCACGCCTTTACAGGCATTTCGACACGTCGTCTTGCCGCTCGTTCTGCCCGGTATTGCGGCATCGGCCGTGTTTACGTTCGTTCTCTCATGGAACGAAGTGTTTGCCGCCTCCATTTTGACGATTCAAAATCGCACGCTGCCAGCCCAAGTGCTGGTCGCGCTCAGTCAATCGTCGGAAGCGTACCAGTTTGCGGGTGGCTTTTTCATGCTGATTCCCGCGCTGATTTTCATGTGGTTTATCCGTCGTTATCTGTTCAATATGTGGGGGCAGGTTAGCAAATAGCCCAATTATGGTAGGGGCGAGACCAATGGTATTGACATCAGATCAACTGAGACCAGACACCATTTGCCTAATCACCTACGTCATTTTTGCGGTGAGTAGAAAAAATGGCTGAAATAAAAATCGAAAACGTAGTCAAGAAGTTCGGCAACTTTACTGCTGTTGACAATGCAAATTTAACTGTGGCCGACAAGGAATTTGTCGTGCTGCTAGGGCCGAGTGGGTGTGGGAAAACGACGCTGCTGCGCACTGTAGCAGGGTTAGGCATGGCGGATGGGGGGCGCATCACGATTGGGGGGCGTGACGTGACCTATCTGCCGCCGCGTGAACGTCAGATTTCGATGGTGTTCCAAAGCTATGCAATTTTTCCGCACATGAAGGTGTATGACAACATCGCGTTTGGGCTGCGGATGACGAAGGTGCCAAAAAAGGAAACAGATCGGCGGGTGCGCGAATCGGCCGAAATGATGCACATCGAAAACTTGCTCGACCGCTATCCAAGCAAGATGTCGGGTGGGCAACGGCAGCGTGTGGCGGTGGCACGTGCGCTGGCAATGCAGGCAAAGGTGTTGCTGATGGATGAGCCATTGAGCAACCTGGACGCCCTGCTGCGGCTCGAAATGCGGGCGGAACTCAAGCGTCTACTCAATGACATCGACGCGACCACGATCTACGTCACGCATGACCAGATCGAGGCGTTGAGCATGGGCGACCGTATCGCCGTGATGAAAAACGGCGTGATCCAGCAAATCGACCATCCGACCATCGTTTACGATCGGCCGTCTAACCAATTTGTCGGTGGCTTTATCGGCAATCCGCCCATGAACTTTATGAGTGGGAACGTCCAGCGCGATGGGGGCAATGTAAGAGTTGTCGTCGGTGAGACGGCGTTGACACCTGCTCCCGTACTCCAATCGCTGTTGGGCAATCAGACGGATGTGATCGTGGGGATTCGCGCCGAAAATATGGAGACGTTGCGCGAGCCATCGCCCGAAACGATTCCCGTTGATGTCCACGTCGTTGAGCCGCTCGGCTCACAAAATTTGCTGACCGTCAAGATCGGGAACGACTTTGTCAAGGTCGCAACCCATCCCGATTTTCGGGTTTCGGCCGATGATCGCGTATACCTCCGCTTTCCGAGCGACAAGATTCGCTGGATTGAACGGGACAGCGGGAAGGTGATCTATGGATAGGCGAAGTGGTGAAGTAAAGAAGTGGCAAAGCGAGGACAATGGAGACGCTATAACTTCGCAATGCCGCAACGCCGCAACGCCGCAAACCATCCACATCATCAACCATACCCATTGGGATCGCGAGTGGTTTCTCAGTTCGATTTATACGACACACTGGATTCCGCGTCTGATCGACCGGCTGGTTGAAATTTCGGCCGAAAATCCCGACTTTCGCTATCTGTTTGATGGGCAGACGCTGGTGATAGAAGATTTACTAAAGGCGTATCCGGGATATCGGCCGAAAGTGGCGCAGCTAATCAGTAACGGCAACTTGACGATTGGACCCTACTACTGCCAACCTGATTGGAAGCTGACGTGTGGGGAAAGCCTGTTCCGCAATTTAGAATATGGGCACAAAGATGCCGACGCGCTCGGCGGTACGACCGACGTTGGCTGGCTGGTCGATACGTTTGGGCATGTCTCGCAGTCGCCGCAAATTCACGCGCAGAACGGGATTGACGCGGCGTTTGTGTGGCGCGGTGTGCCGTTGTTACAGCCCTATTTCGATTGGCAAGGGGCAGACGGAACGGTGATCTTCGGCGTTGATCTGTTTGGCGGCTATCGTAACCTATACGGTGTGACGCTCGCGCCCGACATGGCAGAAAAGCGGCTCATTTCTGAGATCGCAAAACTCGCGCCCTACTACCCGACGCCAGACATCCCGCTATTCGACGGGTATGATCTCGAAGACAATCCCGAAGACCCCCTCACCTTCTACACCCTCCACGCACCACGCACCGCCCACCAACTCCTTGAAGCGACACCGCGCAGCTTTGTCAATGCAATTCGGCCGAAACTACCCACCCTCCCAACCCTCTGCGGCGAACTCAACTCTGGCAAATACGGTGCGACATTTCCTGGAACCTACTCAGCACGGGTCTACAGCAAAATCATGGCGCGAGATTGTGCCAACCTGCTGTACCGTTGGGCGGAGCCACTGGCAGTGATGGCGTGGGCGAAAGGGCGTGAGTATGAGGCGGAGAAATATGAGGCGTGGAGCCGCTTACTGTTGCAGTGTGATGTTCACGATGTAATTTGCGGGGTCAGCATTGACCAAGTGCATGAGAAAGCACAGGACATTTATCAGCAGATCTTCGCTGGCATTCAGGTAGATATTGAGAAATCTCTACGTTATATGTTGGATGATTTTGCAGCGGGAACGTATGCGATTGGTGCGAATCCTCAAGCGGGGCTAGGCATTACACGGCATGCTGCGCAACCTATGCAGCTTACTGTAATGGTAGAAGAAGACGGGATGATACGATTGGGGGGTGGTTGCGTTGGGCGGTTGGTGGTATCGACCGATCATGGCGACACCTATTCCGATGAAACAGGTGAAATTTTAGGCTGCCTGACACCTATTTCAACTGCTACCCAATACAACGCACAGTGCGTCAATCTGCACTTTCAAAGTGAAAACTTGTCAATTACAGCGAATGTTTCATTTACATCAAACAACGATTCAGTTCTAAAGTGGGCGATTGAACTCGACTCAACAGGTACAGACTTTCGCGTTGAGTTCGTCGTGGATACGCAGCTACAAGGGCGTGTCATGGCGGGAATGCCGTTTGATGTCGTTGAACGTCCGATTGTCGATGCTGACCTCATGCCGCGAGAGTTGGGCGATAAGGGCAAGATTTTTATGGGACAGCGCGAACTGAATGAAGTGCGCTCATTCCCGTTTCACGACTTTGTGGCAATAGACGACGGCACGCAAACCGCCGCCATTTTTGCCAAGGGAATTTACGCCTATCGTGCTTTTGAGGATGGCAAGATTGCGGTGACGTTGCGGCGCAGTTCGGAGTGGTTGACTCGGCCAAATCTGAAGAACCGCATCGGGGATGCAGGGCCGTTTTTCTATGTGCCAGATGCGCGGTGTGAGCGAACGGTTAAGCATGAGTTGGCGTTTGTGACGGGGAATTTTTCGGCCGATTCTATTGAACTCCAACGCCTCAACGCTGCCTTTCAGAATCCGCCCTTGATTGTCGAATGGAACGGCACGGGGACAGAAACAGAGTGGCAATTTTTGCAATCAGATGTCCCAATTTCTAGCTTGCGTCTGGTTGACGGGAAACCTGTTGCCCGCTTCTATAACCCAACAACACAGCCAATGGAAAACATTGCGCCGAAAGAGATAAAGACGGTTGAGCTGCCTATTCAGCCCATATCGGAGTCAGCAACGGTGGACACTGCGGGGTTGCAAATTTTGAACTACCCAGAGTGGCGTGTTGGTGAGAATCATGGGTTGCCAGATGAGGGGGAAATCGGCCGATTACATGAAAAAGCCGCGCAGTCTCAAGCCGCCAAAGAACAAGCTGAAGCGGATCTACTCAGCGCAACGGGCGATGCTCGCTACCGTTTCCAGCACCGCGTCTACGTCCATCACCGCGAGATGCTAGAGTACCAGCTTTCAGCACGGCTTAATGAGCTGAAATTGGCGCAAAATGGCAACACAGATCAAGCTTATCTTTACGAACAAGATCCGCTGGTTGCCAAGATCGGATGGGAACTTAACCAGCTTCGCATTAAGCGGCGCATTTATGATTACGTTGTAGCTGCACTCTAGCAGATAGGCCATTTTTGAGTAAACGGCTATCTACATGGCAATCCTTAATGAACCTAATTTCTTCATTGGCTGAATTGATTTATGGCGACGCAGATTCGGCCGAAATCGTGGAACGCATCACACAGCTTATCGCCAAGTATGCATCTCTCGCAAATTCCCGCGATAAAAAGCCTCTGTTCGATCACTCAGACGCAATTCTCATCACCTATGGCGACATGATACAAACGGAGGGAGAGCCACCGTTACAAACCTTGCGCAAGTTCTTGGTAAAGCATGTCGCAGGAATCGTAAAGGGTGTTCACATTTTGCCGTTCTATCCCTACTCATCAGATGATGGTTTCTCGGTGATTGACTATTTGCAGGTTGATCCCGCTTTAGGAGAGTGGGAAGATGTAGAAGCGTTTAGCGATGACTTTCGCTTGATGTTTGATGCGGTCATTAACCATATCTCGCAGCACAGCGATTGGTTCCAAGCGTTCAAGCGCTGTGAGCAACCGTACCGAGACTACTTTAAGGTGGTTGATCCATCGGCCGATCTCTCCGCCGTTTTTCGCCCGCGTGCCTTGCCGCTTTTGACGCCCGTAGAGACGGTAGATGGCACGAAGTACGTTTGGACAACGTTTAGCGATGATCAGATCGACTTGAATTATGAATCGGCCGATCTCCTCCTAGAAATCCTGCGCGTGCTGCTCGAATATGTCAAACATGGCGCGGAACTGATTCGTCTCGATGCCATTGCGTTCATGTGGAAGCATGCGGGGACACGCTGCATCCATCTGCCACAAACCCATGCCCTCATTCAGCTAATGCGCGCCGTGTTGAATCAGGCGGCACCGCAGGTGGTACTGGTCACCGAAACCAACGTCCCGCACCACGAGAATATCAGCTACTTCGGCGACGGCACAAACGAGGCGCAGATGGTCTACAACTTCTCGCTGCCGCCGCTCCTACTCCACACCTTCCACACAGGCGATGCGACCATTTTATCAAAATGGGCAAACACGCTCGACACGCCGTCTGACCAAACGACCTTTTTCAACTTTTGCGCCTCTCATGACGGAATCGGCGTGACGCCTGCACGTGGCCTGCTCTCTGATGCGGAAATCGAGGCGATGGCGCAGCGCGTTGAGGCATTGGGCGGCTTTGTTTCCTACAAAACGAACAGTGATGGTTCGCAAAGTGCCTATGAACTGAACATCAACTATCTCGATGCGCTTGGCACGCCCGGCGCAGATGAGGATGATGAACTACGCGCCCGTCGCTTTCTGTGTTCACAGGCAATTATGTTGGCGTTGCGCGGTGTGCCGGGAATCTACTTTCATAGCTTGTTCGGATCGCGCAGTTGGCATGAGGGCGTGCAGCAAACGGGTCGCAATCGGACGATCAATCGGGAGAAGTTGCAGTACGATCGGTTGGAACAAGAGTTGACGAACGGGCTGCGAAAGCAAGTTTTCGCGGGGTTGAGTGAGATGTTGCAAGTGAGATCTGCCGAACCCGCATTCCATCCAAACGCTTCACAACACGTTCAAACGGGCGGTATGTTCCTGACCATTGAACGCGAATACCAAGGCGACAAAATCACTTGCATCTTCAACGTCACCAATAAGGGATGGCATCTTGGCTGGATGCCACCATCTGAACACATCACGCTCTTCTCGCTCACGGGTAATACTGTCATCGACTGGCTTCAACCCTATGACGCAATCTGGTTCAAACATGCACGACGAGATGATGCATCCCCGTAATGTGACATTTACTCTTCAGTCGAATACGCGCTTTGAACAAGGTGATTGGCAAGTGACAGATCACTTGCCATAGTATGCTGGTCACTCATATCTGCGGTCATCATTCATATTCACAGTTGGCGTAATCGCATCGCGGGCGGACGGCTCACGGAACACGGTTTCAAGCAAATAGTCGAACAGTTCATAAGGGTTTGAAAACGTCACTTCGTCGTTGTTTTCAATATCCTTTAGCACCCCGCGCCACCTTGCAGAAGTAGCAGAACGCTGTAAACGAAGCAGAAACGCTTGATAGTTTGCACTCATCTCTGCACAATAGAGAATCAACGCAAGACAAACGTGAGATAGCTTTGACCCAACGAATTGATCTACTTGGCGCAATTTCAATCACACATGACGGCAAGCCACGCCGCATTGTGAACAGCCCAAAAGGGTGCGCGTTGCTCGCCTATTTAATTGTGACGGCCGAGCAGCAGCGGCGGGAGCAGCTTGCCGATATGTTGTGGGACGCAACAAGCACAAGTCGTGGCTTGCAGAATTTGCGTGAGCTATTGGTGCGTGTGCGGCGAGATGTGCCAGAGGTCGAAACGACGCGGCAGACGGCGATCTTTGTTCCGACGGTGGAAACAGAAGTCGATCTAATCGCGTTACGCGAGGGATTACAATCGGCCGATCCAGCCACCAAAGACAACGCTCTCTCGCGCTACAAAGGTGAATTGCTGAGTGGTTTCTATGTCGAAGGGGCGACGGCATTCAACGAATGGCTGCTGATCGAACGGGAGCGACTACATCGTCGGGTGCTAGATGCGTATCGGCAACTCTGTCAACATTATCAGGCGCACGAGATGTGGGCAGCGGGTCAGACGGCAGCGCGGCGTTGGTTGCAATTGGCGGAGTGGAGCGATGAAGCGTGTCGCTACTTTATGCGCTTTTCGGCCGAACGCAACCAATTCTCGGCCGCACACCAGATGTATGAAACGTTGCGCCAACGCCTTCATGCTGAGCTAGGCGTTTCCCCTGACCAAGAGACAACGCAACTGCTGGCACGCATCGAGCGCAAACGCAATGCGGCAACTTGGGAACGACTCGCAAACGCGGAACTTCTCCCGCCTGCCAATCTTCCACCCAGCAGCGTCATGCCATTTCAGCGCAATCGCGATTTTGTGGGCAGGGAGGAGACGCTAAAGGAGATCGTGGGGCTGTTTGCAAAATCGGCCGAACAGCCCCAAGCGGTCGCCATTACGGGCATCGGCGGCATTGGGAAGACGCAGACAGCGGTTGAGTTCGCCTATCGGTACGGTCAGCAATTTCATGGCGTCTATTGGCTCAACTTTGGCGATCCTGAAAATGTTGCCAGCGAAATCGCACGGCTTGGCAGCGAGCGTGGCATGGGACTGTTTCAGGCGGCGGATCAGCTCTCAACTGGCGAGCAGGTGTTGCGCGTACAGCGCGCATGGCAAGAGGCAACACCGCGCCTGCTGATTTTTGACAGCTGTGAAAATGAACAAGTGCTGGCCGACTGGCTGCCAGTGACGGGAGGCTGTCGCGTGTTGTTGACGAGTCGGCGCGGCATTTGGTCGCGGGGCGTAGCCGTTGTGTCGCAAGAGCTGCTGGCGCGCGCCGAAAGCGTGCGGCTGTTGCAGCAGCTTGCACCCGCGCAAACTGCACAGGAGGCGCGGCAAATTGCGGCAAAGTTGGGCGATTTACCGCTGGCGTTGCATCTGGCAGGTAGCTTCCTGAACCATTATGCGACGGTCACGCCCGCCAACTATCTCGAACAACTCAATCGGCGCAACCTTATCGAACATCCATCACTCCACGGGCGTGGTGTCCAACGCTCACCGACTGACCACGATCTGAGTTTGGCACATACCTTCGCATTGAGTTATGACCAGTTGTCTGTCGGCACACCGGCCCATCATCTGCTGCTGGCGTTGGCATGCTGTGCGGCGGGGGAGCCCGTGCCACAGGCGGTGGCGGTGCGGATTGTGACGGGCAGTGGGGGTGAATTGCGAACGGAATCGGCCGAACTTGCCGCCATCGACGCACTCACGCAGCTACAAGCGTTGGGACTGCTGACGTTGCAACGGGGGCAGATCACGCTACACCGTTTAGTCGTACAGTTTGTACGGTTGCATGGCGAACTAAATGAGAGTCGCCAACGCATTGCCAGCATATTGGCCGAATTGCTGCAAGGAACAGTATCTCAATCAGGGATCGATTTATCCGCTCTCCATTCCCGCTGCCCACATTCAGGCCGTATTACAATTGGATCTGTCCAGCGAACATCCCCCAGTTCCGCTCTTACGCTGGTGGGCGCAATATCTTGCGGACATCGAACAGCCACACCGCTTTACGCCGTTTGTTGCGCTTGCCAAAAGTGTGCTGCATCACAGGGGAGAACTAGAATTTAATCATTGGGCGGACTGTCTTAAATCGTTTGGCAACATCTTGCTACGCATGGAGGGCGTTGAGGCTGCGCGACCATTTTATGAAACGGCGCTTTCTATCTTCATCGAGCTGAATGATTCGATCAAGACTGCACAACTTCTCAATAACATGGGTGCAATCGCGCTGATGAGCAATGCGTTTGAGGAAGCGCGATCCCATTTCAAGCAGGCAATCGCCGTTTATGAACAATCGCCGCCCGACCCGTTTGTTTATGGCCGTATCGTCACCGCGCTCAACAATCTTGCCCTGAGCCATATTCGTCGCCATGAATTTGAAGCAGCCCACCCCTATGTCGAACGGGCATTGGCGCTTGTCAATACCCATCTCGCGGCCGATTCGGCCACACGCGGCTGGACGCTATTCACATACGGCATGGTCGCCTATGGCCGTCGAGAGTTTATAGCGGCACAAGACAGCTTTCATGAAGCCTACCAATTACATCGTGCCGTTTATGGCAAAGACAAGGTGACGACGGCGCGCGTGATGCTCAATATCGGCGCGATAGAATATATTTTTGGCAATATCGACACGGCGCATCGTTGGCTGACACAGGGGTTGGCGATTATTGACAAACAGGACAGGCACAACTCATCAACTGGGTTTGGCTATTTAACGCTGGGCAAGATACAGATCGCGCAGGGGAAATTTGCAGCTGCCGTGCACTCACTAAATCGTGCAAATACGGTCTATCAACGACATGGGCTACTGTTGCCGAGTGGCGCGGAGACCCGCTGGTTGTTGGCGCAGTTTCAGCCCCACTAAATAGTGGACAGTCGCGGCAATCAGGAGCGTTAAGCTCAGGGCAATTAAGAACGTCCCCGTCGATGGCTGTCCAACGGAAGCCTGTGCGACAACCGTAACCGCAGTCGGTGTGTCAGGTTCAGTGCCCCAAACGAGTTCCCCGTTGTAATAGGCCGTCACGCGCTCCCACATCTCTAAATCAGAAACGGCGTGATAGGAGTAGTCGTTCGTTTCATCGTAGGTGGCCCAGTCGACGTGGTGTGTGCGCAGCTGGATTTGCCCACTATCGGCCGATCCAAACAGAACCCCCGCCGCAAACCCTACTTCCAGATATTGCATGCCCCTGTCTACGCCAAACGTGCCCGTGACGTTTGCACAGCCGACGGCCGCCCAATCGCAATGGAAGATTTCGGCCGAAACCGCCTCATTCTGATACCAATAGCGCAAGGTCAGCTCGTCGAGCGACAGCGTATGAGCTTGATTGTCAATCTGCAACCAGAGTTTGCGCACGTTGTCTTGCGGTAGATCATCGCTGGTGTTGGTGGCGCGAGTTTGCAGTGTGATGTCCTGTTGGTCAGCCGCACTGCCAACCGCATCATAGACATCCAGCCGCCGTCCCAGCTCATTGACGTCAATTGGTCGCGCCCCGTCCATTAGAGTTGCCTGCACACAATCGGCATCACAATTTCCAGTCGCCATCATCAGTGCTGCCGTTCCCGTCACAAAGGGAGTCGCCATTGAATGACCAGTCCAACGCGCATAGCGGCCACCGTGATAGGCCGACAGTATCTGTTCGCCGGGTGCATAGGACGTCACATCGCCAGTCGAAAAGTGCGACAGAGCGGTACGCCAATCGTTGATATCTGTGGCGGCAACCGAGATGGTGTTGGCATAGCCAGCGGGATAGCCGATGTTGTTGAGACCCGCAGACGCAACCACAACGACCCCCGCCTGTGCTGCATAGTTGATGGCGTCCTGCAAGAATGGTTCGCCGCTGCTTGTATTGCCGCTCAGATTGATCACATCTGCCCCCTGACTGACGGCGTAAATAATCCCCTGCGCGACGTTGAAGTTGAACCCGTGCCCGTTGCTGTCAAAGATGCGAACAGGCAAGATGGTTGCGTCGGGCGCAACGCTGGCGATAATGCCCGCAACGTGGCTGCCGTGACCCGCCCCCTCGTCAAACATCCAATCGCCATCTGTATCGCTGCCGTCTGCCTCATCAGCGGCATCGCTATCGACGCTGACAAAGTCATAGCCGCTGACCAAATGATCGGTTAAGAGCGGATGCTCGAACTCAACGCCCGTATCCAAAATGGCCACGGTGACCCCTGCGCCACGACTGATAGTATGGGCTTGCGCGACACGCAAGAGTGCAAGTGCGGGTTGGCTTTCGACCTGTTGCACGGAGCCAGCCGCTGGGGCAGCTTCCAAAATATCACCCGTTGCGACGATATAGCTGGGGCGTGCGTCGAGCGTGCTGTCTGGATAGATAGCCGTGATGCGTGCATCGTTTTCCAAGCCACTCGCCGCCTCTACGCGAAAGAGCGATAGCTCGGGTAGTTCAGCCAACACGCTGATGTCGTGGTCAATGGCGATTTGGTCGATGGTGGCATCGGCCGAAATCGCCACAATAACCGTCAACTCTTCCGCCCGCGCCGTTCTCTGCCAAACCATTGTCAATACAAATAAACCAATCCAAATCAGTCGCGTCTTCATCGTACTACCTTTAATCGCAAATTAGGGTTACCCGTTACTACAAACGCCGCCCAAAAATAAGGGTGCGTGATCTCTGATTGCAATGTCAACTGGGCATGTCGCAGCGCACTGGCGACCGTTGTACCCATCTGCAATCGTGCATAAAACAGTTCCATCAACTGTTGTGTTACCTTGTCATCGACCATCCACAAACTTACCACCAGCGACCGTGCGCCCGCTGCAAAAAAGCCGCGACACAGCCCGATCAACTCATCTCCCGTCACGACCTGATGCTGATGTGTCCCACATGCGCTCAACGTGATTAGCGGGGGCGCAGCGGGAAGCGCATAAATGTCGTGGACGTTCATCCAGCCATCTGCCAGCTTGAGCGCAGAAAAAAGTGGATTATCGGCGCGAAAGGTGGCATGGGTTGCCAAATGGAGCAGTTGAAAATCGTCCAAATCGTCTAGCGTTGCCGCATCATTGAGTCGTAACTCCGCTTGCTCGCCAAAGAGCCGCGCCGCCTCCTGCGCTTCGCAAGTCGCATGTGGAATGTGCGGATCATCGACGCCAACAAACAGACCGCGCTGCGTTGTGCCCGCGACCGGCTGCAACGTATGGCAAAAGACAGAGGCACTTGGCGCAAGGGATAGCGTGTGTCGTGCCAGCAGATAGTTCTCTCCATCATATAGTGCCTGAAATGGCACATTGTGCAATAGGCCATGTGGCACAATCACCACATTGCGGTTCGTCACACGCGCCGCGATTGGCCGCCAGACCGCATCGTACAGTTGTTGCAAACAGCTATCACAACTCTGTTGAAGCTGCCGTGCATAGCGCGTGCGATACCGTTTGCTGTAGTTAAATTTGTTGATCTGAAAGCGCAACTGCGCCACCTGTGTGCCAATTGTTTCCTCATCGACCGCCAACGCCTGCACCCATAGCGTCGCTTCGCCAATCCCAAAGACAAACAGTTGCCCTCGCACCGTTACAAATTCAAGCAGCAGTGTGTCATACGGCAACTGCATCTGTAGTTCGGGCAATGTGACTGTCTGCTGCCCCAATGGCTTAACCAAATCGCGGTTGTGCGTGAGATGATGGAGGTCGGTCAGACGACGTTCTCGTTTGGCAATTTCGTCGGTTAACTGTGTATGCTGGTGGCGGGTTGGATCATCTTGCGGTGTATTGAGGCGATTGTAATACCAGTTTAGCTCCTGCTTTAGCTGGCGCAGTTCGTCGAGCGGGGTCGCGTCCGCAGAGGTGGTGCGTGCGAGTTGGTCGAGCAGTGCGCGGGAGCGTGCGCGTTCGACCGTTTCAAACGCTTCGGCCTGAGATTCGGCCGATCCCACCCGCAAACACAACCCAACCAGCCGTTCATAAACATCCAGCTTGTCGCTCAAAAAGGCGAGCTTGTAATCTTGCGCCCCTATCGCCGTGTGCAGGCGTTCCAAATTATCAACGGCGGCACGATAATGTTGGCGCGCCGCACTCAAGTCAGCGCGCTGCTCGGCCACACGTCCGAGCCCATCATGACAGAGAAAAGTCAACGGGGGCAGCAGGTCTGTTGTCAACGCCAATGCGCGGGCAAAGTGGCTCTCCGCCTGTGCGCCGTCATTCTGCACCAATGCAACTTCGCCCAAGAGCAAGTCACACTGCGCGATCCGATTGGGCAGTTGCGCCATCTCAAACGTCGCGCGACACGCTGTGACCCGGTCGGTGAGCGTCTCCGTGTGGCCGCGTCGCCAGTCGAACAAGGCGTGGTACAGCGTAGCGATGGCTTGCCAGACGGGATTGTTTTCGGCCGAAAAGATCTCTTGCGCACGTTCAATGGCGGCAATCGCAGCCTCAAATTGATCGCTGTGGGCGAGCGCGGCAGCGTGGTTGAGGTGTAATCGGCCGATTTCAAACGCCATCCCCGCCGCTTCGAAGTGGGGCAATGCGCTTTCGACCTGCTGCTGCGCCTCGTACCATAAGTTGAGCGCAAGGTAGAAGTCGCTACGATGCAGATCAACTTGCGCCTGTTCCATCCCGTTTGCTTGGGCAGCAAAAACGGCGCGTGCCCGTGCCGCATCGATCAACGCTTGCTGGTAATCCCCTTGACTGCCGCGCAGGTAGGCGAGATTGAGGTCGATTTGCGCGACGACGCTTTGCATTTCAGCAGCGGCAAAAAAGGTGCGTGCCGCTTGGGATTGCTGCGCCGCCTGCCGAAAATCGTTTAATTCGGTCAGCACGATGGCCGCGTTGCCTTGCGCCATGGCCACATGTTGCGGCGCGTTGTTGGCAGCGAACAGCGTTTCAGCTTCAGAAAATGCGGCGCGTGCCTGTTCGAATTGTGCCTGTCGAGCGGCGATTAGACCGCTGTTGAGCAAAATTTTTGCGCGGGTCAGCGCATCCGGCGCATCGGAAAGGGTTGTCTGCGCTAAATCTTGTGCTTCTGGATAGCGACCCAAAAATTGCAGCACGCCAATCTGTCCAACCGCAACCCGCGCGACATCTGCGGGCGAATTTTGCGCCCGATAGATGGCGGCTGCCGCTTCATATTGCGCCAACGCCTCTGGCTGTTGCCCAAGCAACATGCGCGCATTGGCCTCGATGTGATGCGCCGCAGCGCGGGTCGTCGCATGTTGCCAAACATCGGCGGCAATTTCCAATAATTTGGCGATTTGCAGCGCAGTTTGTGGATTGACGCGCTCAAAATGGGTCGCCCACTCACGCCATTCGACCAGCAAATCGGCATTGTAAGTTGGCGCGGTGTTACGCAACCATGTCTGTTGATTTTCGGCCGATTGGTTTAGTAGTTCGTCGTACTGCGTTATCAAAATGAAACTCTTTGGAATTCGCTATCGTAGGGGGCGAGTCAGAACGCCATGATTGAACAACGCGCTGGTGTTGAGCACCGCATGCAGCGCGAAAACCTAACTTACTGTCTGCGCAAGGCAAACTGTACGTCGTGGGTCGGTAAAAATACGGTCAGCATGTAGTCAGCTAAGGGCAAGGTCGAAAAGGTGAAACGTCCCAAGCTATCGGCGATCCGGTCTTGGGCTAGATCATTATCGGCTGATAGCTGGATTTGTAGCCCTTCCAGCGTCGCCGTTTCATCAATCGTCAACAACTGGCCGTGCAGCGTCAAATGGGCTTCACCAACTGGGATAACTTGCACGTCCAGGTCGTAATCGCCTGCCTCGTACAGCAGTTGTCGCTCCAGCACCGCGCCGCGCACGCCGACGGGCAACCCGTGGGCCCAGCTATCAAATTGTAGATCGGCCGCCATCGTCACGCGCTCTGGCGCCCGCTGGTTGCGCTGCTGGAACAACGCGCCAACGCGCTTGAGCAGATCATCGGCAGGTGTTGGTAGCGCAAGGTTGCGCAGTGCGCTGTCTTGCGCCGTTTCGTCGTCTGACAAAAGCTGTTTGAGAAGGGTCTTATCTGTCATCATACTCCTACAGAGGGATTATCGGCCGAAAAAATACATTTGGATTCTCGCAGCCCCAAACTCTCGCTAGTCGGCACTCTCCAACTTGCGGCGCAACTTGTCCAAACAGCGTCGCCGTGTCGCCCCGATGCTGCCTAACGCGATATCCATTTCGGCCGCCAGCGTTTCATAGCTGTCTGGCGATGCTTGCAAGAAGAGGCGTGTCAGCAATTCACGGCAGCGGTCTGGTAGCTGTTCCACCGTCTGCACGACGAGTTGACGCTGCTCCCACTGCATGATCTCCTGCTCAACAGATGCGCCTTCCGCCAGCAGCGATTCGGGCAGGGGTTCAGCTGTTTGTTGACGAAAAGCGTGGATACAGTGGCGGCGCGTGACGGTGACAAGCCACGCACTCAGCTTCGATTTATCTTGCAATTGGTCGAGTTTGTTTAGGAGGGTAACGCATGTTTGCTGAAAAATCTCGTCGGCGACCATTGGGGAAAGGTCAAAGCGCAGGGGAATAGCGTAAATGAGATTGGAATATCGGCCGATCAGCGCGTCCCACGCCAGCCCATCGCCCGCCATGCACGCAGCTATCAATTCTGAGTCCGTCTCGTTTTTCCAGTCGATCACAACCTATCCTCTACTCGCGTTCGCGCACCATTATAGCGCAAATTCGTTGTATTTTTTGCGCCGCGCTGCCCTCTGTATAACCGAACGCAATATCACAGAGGAGAGTAGCACGATGTCATCCAACCGTATTGGCTTGTTTATCCTGGCAATTTTCAGCCTGTTGATCGGTCGCCCCACACAGGCAAGCGCCAACTTCAACTACGCAGAGGCGTTACAAAAGGCAACCTACTTCTACGAAGCCCAACGTTCTGGCAGTCTACCCGTCACAAATCGCGTGGAGTGGCGCGGCGATTCAGGGCTGAACGATGGCGCAGATGTCGGGCATGATTTGACAGGTGGCTGGCATGATGCGGGGGACAAGGTCAAATTTGGGTTTCCGATGGCCGCCAGCACGACGCTGCTGGCGTGGGGAATGCTCGAATATGAGGCGGGCTATCAGCAGAGCGGACAATATGGGTACATGCTCGACAATTTACGCTGGACAACCGACTACTTTCTAAAGGCATTTACCAACGACACGCCGGGTCAATATGAGTTCTATGGACAGGTCGGCAATGGCAATTTGGACCATGCGTGGTGGGGGCCGGCCGAAGTGATGCAGATGGATCGTCCCGCCTACAAGATCGACACCAGTTGTCCCGGCACGGATTTAGCGGCTGAAACGGCTGCTGCGCTGGCGGCCACATCGCTGGTTCTACGCAACGCGGGCGACACCGAGCAAGCCGACCTGCTTTTGACACAAGCTGAAAAGCTCTACACATTTGCCGATCAATATCGCGGCAATTATTCTGATTGCATCACCGACGCGGCGCAATTTTATCGCTCATGGAGTGGCTATCAGGACGAACTCGTTTGGGGCGCGATTTGGCTACACAAGGCGATGGTGGCACAAAACAGCAGCTATGGCGACAGCTATTTGGTCAAGGCAGAAAGTGAATACCCGAACGCCAACCACGACTACAAGTGGACGCAAAACTGGGATGACAAGGTGTTTGGCACATACATCTTGCTGGCTCAGGAGACGGGTAAGGCTGTTTATATGGAATCGGCCGAAAAATATCTCGACTACTGGACAACTGGCACAAACGGCGAGCGCGTCACCTACACGCCCGGTGGATTAGCATGGCTCGACCAGTGGGGATCGCTGCGCTACAGCGCAAACTCCGCCCTGCTAGCCTTCATCTACAGCGATTGGTTGACGGCGACCGACGGCGACGCAACGAAAGCGACCACTTACCAAGACTTTGCCGTTTCCCAAATCGACTACATGCTTGGCGACAATCCAAGTGGACGCAGCTATGTCGTCGGTTTTGGCAACAATCCACCGACCAAACCACACCACGACACCGCACACGGCTCATGGGCGGACAACATCAATCTGCCCGTTGAAACGCGCCATGTTCTCTACGGCGCACTCGTTGGCGGGCCAGACAGAAACGATAATTACATCGATGACCGCAGCGACTATGTGCAGAACGAAGTTGCAACCGACTACAACGCGGGCTTTAGTGGCGCACTGGCGCGGCTGGTGCAAGCGTTTGGCGGCACGGTATTGAGCGATTTCCCAGCCCCAGAAGAGCGCGACGGCGAACTCTATCTCGCGTCAACCGTCAACTCGCAGGGCAGCGATTACATCGAAATCAAAACGTTCGTCGTCAACCAATCGGCATGGCCCGCACGCATGGGCGACAATCTCACATTCCGCTACTACTTCACACACGCGGGCGGCAACGTCACGCTGCAAGCCCACTACGATCAGTGCGGCAACCCGCCGACGCTGCACAACGCAGGCGGTGATAGCTATTATGTTGAAATCGACTGCACGGGAACAAAGATTTATCCCGGCGGACAGGCTCACTACAGAAAAGAGGTGCAATTCCGCATGTCCGCTACCGGTTGGGACAACAGCGACGATTGGTCGTTTGCCAATTTGGACGGACAAATGACGCTCTATGCCGACGACACCCTGATCTGGGGAACGGAGCCAGATGGGAATCAACCCGTGCCGACGGCCACGCGACCGCCAACCGACACGCCGCAACCGACACACACGCCAACCTTTGGCCCATCCCCCACCCCAACCAATACGCCACTGCCAACCCACACGCCGCCGCCAACAGCAACGCCGGGCGCAGGCGCGTGTCGCGTCGATTACACGGTCGTCAGCGATTGGGGCAACGGCTTCCAAGTTGATTTGACCATTCACAACAACACAGGCAGCACAATCGACGGCTGGACGTTGGCGTGGTCATTTGCTGGCAATCAGCAGATTACGCAGCTATGGAATGCCGATTGGAGCCAGAGCGGCGTAACAGTGACGGCGAGGAATGTCAGTTGGAATAGCACAATTGCCAGCGGTGGCTCGGTCTCGGATATTGGGTTTACTGGCAGCTACAGTGGTGCGAACGTTGCGCCGACAAACTTTACGCTGAATGGGGTTGCGTGTGGCGATGCGGCACCTGTGACCCCGTTACCGACCCAAACAACCCAGATACCGACGGCAACCCCATTGCCAACCCAAACGCCAACCACAAGCGACCTGCTGATCGAGATTGCTGACTATGTGATCACAGAGCCAATTACCGTTCCTGTAAGCGCGACCGGGATACAAAATGTGGGAGCAGTTGAACTGGTGATTGGGTATGAAAGTGGCGTTGTTTCGGCCGAAAGCTGTCTCCCCTCCGCCCAGTTCGACCTCGCAACTTGCAACATCCACTCGAACAGTGTGCAAGTCGTCCTGATCGACAGCGAAGGCATCAGCGGCGACGGAACGCTCGTGGAAATCGAATTTTCACCCGTCGGCACAACAGGCAGTATCCCGCTGCCCATCACCATCAACACCCTGACCGATAGCGACGGTCAGCCAATCCGCGCAACGACACATAACGGTTCGTTGACCATTGGCACAGTCGTTGCGGGTGATGTCGATTGCAGCAATACGCTGGACATCGTCGATGCACTCTACATTTTGCAGTACACGGTTGGTGATCGCACAGGCGCGGCTTGCCCCGTGCCCGCAGGGACGCTCAACGTGGCGGCGTGCGATGTCAACAGCAGCGGCGCGTGTGATGTGGTCGATGCGCTGTTGGTGGTGCAATGTCTAGCGGGGGGCAGCAACGTGCTGTGTGCCAGCGGTCGTGGCGTTGTCAATGCGCCGACGAGTGCGGGATTGCAGCTTGACGTGGTGACAGTGGGCAGTGACGTTGATGTTGAGATTTCGGCCGATTCCATCTTCAACGCCGCCACATTTCAACTCGCCTATGACGGCTCCCTATTGCAGCCGACGGGTTGTATATTGGAAGACGGCGTGATGGGCGTTTGTAAGTTTGCAGAGGGGCTGGTGATGTTGAGTGTGGCGAGCGTGGCTGGAATTTCGGCCGATGTTGCCCACGTCCAATTTTCTGCCATTCAGTCCGGCACAGCGGAGTTTGACCTATCTGCCCCTGTGATGGGCAACGAAAATGGCGACGCAATGGCGACGCAACCCGCACATACGACGACTGCTGTCTCAGCGATTCCGACTGCCGTCACCGTCGCGCACCGCTCGGCGAGCACGGTAAATGTCGCATCGCTTTGTGCCTTCTTGCTCGGGTTGGGCCTATTGACGTGGCGCATGAAGTCCCGACTGCTGTTCGTGTTGCTAATCGCAGGCATGTTTGGCGGGGCTGTTCAACAGGTGGCTGCGCATGGGTCGATGACAAAACCCGTTAGCCGTAGCCTGAATTGCTACAACGAAAATCCAGAAGCACCGACCTCTGATACGTGCCGTGATGCGTATGCCATCAGCGGGAAACAGCAATTTTACGATTGGCATGAGGTCAACCAACTGCCCGACGGCGATCATTTAGCGTTTGTGCCAGATGGCGAACTGTGCGGCGGCGGTCGGGCAAAATATGCGGGCTTGAACCAGACACGAGACGACTGGACGGCCAGCTACATTTGGCCTGAGGCAGATGGCAGCTTTGACTTTCTCTACAGCGCATATGTCCCACACAGCACCGACTACTTCCAATTCTATGTCACGCCCAACGACTATGACCCGACGCAACCGCTGACATGGGGGATGATGGAGCCATTCTGCACCATTCAAGGCGATCCCGCCATTGTCGATGGCAACTATGTCATGTCGTGCGATCTACCAGAGCGCACGGGCCGACATCTCATCTACAACGTTTGGCAGCGGGATGACAGTCCAGAGGCGTTTTACTCCTGCTCAGATGTAGTCTTTGTAGAGGATGCGTCACAGGTTCCAACGCCGACACCGCTGCCACAGCCCGGTCAATGTCGTTCAAACGAGTGGCATCCCGTCGTCGTTTTTGACGCAGGTCATCTGGCAACTTGGGGTGGCAAAGAGTGGCAAGCGCAATGGTGGACACGTGGGGATGAGCCGGGAACGCACAACGTTTGGCGTGAAATTGCGACCTGTGATGGCGTTCCGACCATGACTCCAACCGCCCCCGCGCCCACGGCAACCCCATTGCCGCCGACCGCAACCCCACAACCGAACACCGCCACTGTCCACGTCGCCGATTTATCCGTTGCGCCTCAAGAGACGGGTGTTGTGGCTATCACTGGTGAAAACTGGCAGGGCGTGGGCGCTGCGTCACTGCGTCTCGATTTTGATGCGACGGTTGTAGAGGTTGTTAGTTGTGAGACTGATCCCGCCAATACGTTTGATTTGGCGACCTGCAACGTGGAGAGCGATTATGTCAACGTGAGTCTACTTTCGACCGATGGGGTGAGCGGCGAACCCGACCTGTTTACGCTTGAGGTACGCGGTATCGGCGCAGCGGGCGCAACCGCACCACTCGACATCACGGTGCCAATCTTCACAGACACAGAGGGTGCGCCGCAAAGCGTGGCCGCCGTGGATGGTGTGTTGACGATTGTCAGTACGGTCGTGGGGGATGTCGATTGTGGTACGTCGCGTGATGCGGTCGATGCGCTCTTTATTTTGCAGTATAGCGTTGGCTCACGTGGGGATTCGGAAACTTGTCCCCCACCCCCCCAATCCCTTTACACACCTGCGTGCGACAGCAATGCGGATAGCGCGTGTGATGTGGTTGATGCGCTCTTTGTGATGCAGTGCATCGTCGGCATTGACAACGCGCTTTGCCCCACTGCACGCGGCTTCTCTATCGTGCCAGCGTTTGCCGGAGTCAAAACGATTGGCGATTTCTTCTGCGAAGTGGGCGATGGAACCATTGCAACGGGGACGGATGCACATGCCAACAGTCGTACAAACGGTGTGACGACGCTGCAAGTCAGTTCGGCCGAAACATCGCTACATGAGACGGCCACAGTGGAAATTTCGGCCGATATTCCCACCGACAGCAACCTCGCCGCCAGCAACTTTGCCTTGATCTATGATCCAACGATTGTCACCCCACATCACTGCACGGTTGCCAGCGGGCTATTTGGCGTGTGTGAGATCACGGCGGGGCGCGTGTTATTTAGCGTGATCGCCGTTGATGGGGTCAACAGTGCGCTGGATGTGGGATCGGTGACATTTGTAGGGGACGTGGCGGGATCGGCCGATCTGACGCTCGAACTGAATAGGCTAATATCGGCCGATGCCATGCCCCTTGCCAGCACAACGCGCGACGGATTGCTGACCGTTCACAATGTGCCAACCGCCGTTGCATTGCAAGGTGCGCTCAGCCCAGAATCTCATCGCTGGCTTGTCATAGTGATGTTTGGCGTGATCGGTGGCGCAACACTCTTTCTCAAAGTGCGCGATCAACTGCGACTCAGGCGGCAATAGCGTTACCAAAGTCCAAACTTAACCTGCTAGCCGTTTTCGATTAGCAGGTTGATGATTGGTTTTTTATAGTGCTGTTTTTGAAGGGGAAATCTGCTTTTCGGCCGAATTGTAGTTCTACCCTAAAGACACTGCCGCTACTGCGGCAACCGGACGCGAAACGTGCTGCCGCGTCCCGCGATTGAATCGACGTTGACGTTGCCACCGTGCGCCTCGACGTAGGCTTTGACAATGGCTAAACCGTACCCATTGCCACTGGCGAAGCGTTTGTGTTCGGCCGATCTGAAATACGGTTCAAAGATGTGGGGGAGCTGATCGGCCGAAATGCCAACCCCCTCGTCCTGCACCGTTAAGGCGACTTGCCCATCCCTTGCGCGTAAATCCACCAGAACACGACCGCCCCCATCCGAATACTTGAGCGCGTTGCCCACTAAGTTGAGCACGACCCGCAAGAGCTTGTTCATATCTCCATCAACGACAAGCGGCTGGAGGGGCAACGCTTTTTGTAGCGTGATGCCCTTTTCTGTCGCCTGTTCTTGCAGCGTTTCCAGCACTTGCACGATCAAGGCAGACAGGTCGACGGGGACGCATTCTAACTCCAGCTCTTTGCCCATCTGGACTTGCTCGATGTCGATGATGTCATTGACGAGGGTTTCCAACATCGCCTCACTCGACAGAATCGAGCGCAGCATCCGTGCCTGTTTTTCTGGCGGCAGATTGGGGAGGCGTTCGAGACCAGAGGCGGCCATCTTGATTACGCCGAGCGGGGAACGCATGTCGTGGGACAACACCGCGAGCATGCGGTCTTTGCGCTGTCCCAACTGTTGGAGTTCTGAATTGAGGGCTTCGAGCTGTTTGAGTTGGGCTTCGGTGTCGCGAATGTAGATGCGAAATGGCACGGCCAGCAGTAGCAATGGGAGGGCGAAGAGCAAAATACCGTTTGCCCCCAGCGCATTGA
>JAUIAP010000056.1 GCA_030425205.1 Anaerolineae bacterium | reverse complement strand
GAGAGGGGTCAGGGTCGCCGTTTTGGTATTGGCTTCCACGCTGATTTGTACGATACCACTCTGCCGACCAACGACGCCAGCAATCACCGGACGGTCATTGGCGTAGGTTCCTCGCCCACGTCTGGGATTGCTGCGCTGGCGCGGTGGGTCGTCTGAGTCGTCGTGCTCATCTCCCTTTTGACCCGCATTCTGAAACACTTCGTCGGCTTCTACCTGCTTGTCTGGTAATTCCCCTTCCATTTGCTGCTCGGACGCGGCTTGCGCTTGCGCCTGCACCCGATGTCGCCACTTCAGAACCGTGCTGTAATCCAGTTCCATCTCGTCGCTCAACTGCTGCGTGCTGCGTCCTTGTACAAAGCCGCGCATCAGCAGGATGATGACTCGGCTGCTGTATTGCGTTCGGCTCCACACCGTTCCTGTTAACGCATTGAACACCCGCCCGCATTCCCGACACCGATAGCTCAAACGCGGAGCTGTCGTCCGGTCATGTGGTGCTTGACCCTCTGGCAGCTCATGTCCTGCTGGGCAGTGCAACCCTTCTGGATGCAGGATGTCCACTAGTTCTGCGTAGCTCTTTTCTTCGTCTAGGAGATGTTGGATTGGATAGCTGATCATGCTTATACTCAACCATATCTCTATTGGTTTCACCTTTGCACCGATAAGAGCGATAGGCTTACACCTAATCAATGCCTCGAACTGCGCGTTAATCAGTTGGACTTCAACCTTGGTGCACGTTCCACTAGAAAATACTCAATGGTAAATATGCCGACACGATCCAGTTAGGCGCATCAACGATCTCGCTGATCTTGAGGTCAACTGCTGCACTTGCCAACACATAGGCTTTTTCTGGACTCAATCCATATTCAGCGACAATGTGATCAAGCATATAGCGCAACGCATTTTGCGCGTTGGCAAAGAGGTCTGGCCCATGAGCAGTCGTCACAAAATATCCTGCTGAATCAGCTCTTGTGAGCGGGCTGGGTGTTGTAAATTGCAACTCTTGCAAGTTCGCGTTCTTTTTTAGGTTGAAACGCAACGTAACGGTCATCGGGGACTCGATCCCTGTGCCGCTCACCTCGCCATCTCCTTGAGCCGCATGGCAATCGGCCGTTGAAAAGAGTGCACCAGCGGCCAGCACAGGCAGCCAAAGTTTTGCCCCGACCCCTAACCCGCGTATGTCGAGATTACCACCGTTTCTGCGCGGTGGGATAGTGTCCAATTGCCCTTGCTCGGCTGGGGCAACGCCCATCACGCCACAAAATGGTTCAAACGGCACCACAATGTCACTGCCAGAATCAAAAAGGCAATTTGTCCCCTCTAACTTCCAGTGGTGCAAGTAGGATTCGGCAAAGTCATCGGCAAGCAGACCAAATCCGGGAATCACCCCATTCCAGCCCCACCCTTTGTGTTGCAAATCCAGAACTTCTACCTCAAGCGCATCACCCGGTTCAGCCCCATTGACGTAGACTGGCCCAGTTAGTGGGTGAATAGGTCCAAAGTCGAGACTATTCAGATCGCTTGAGATGGAATCAGGCGTTATCTGACGGTCGGAGGCCTCGCGGCATTCAAAAACTACGGTATCACCGGGATCAATTTCCAAACGTGGCGCCAGCGAACGATCCCAGAACGCATGGACAATCGAGTCATCGAGATAATGTTCACTCATTGGTATTCTCCTTAAAATTGCGTCGTCATCAGTCAATTTCTGTCTGATATGTAATTAAATAAGTTTTGGCAAACCTGTGCCAGCACCCGCTTCATCAACGCGATGACAAGCACTAAAGTGTTTCGGCCGAACTTCCACAAATGCAGGCTTCTCCTCATGACATTGTTCAATCGCTAATGGACAGCGCGTGTGAAATGGGCAACCCTGTGGCGGATTGGAAGGATTGGGCAGATCACCCGCGAGCACAATACGACGGCGGTTCTGTTCGACGACGGGATCGGGCGTGGGAACGGCCGAAAGCAATGCGATCGTATACGGGTGAAGTGGATTCTTGTAGATTTCGTTGCGATCGGCCAGCTCCATCAGTTGACCCAGATACATCACTGCGACCCGATCCGAGATATAACGCACCATGCTTAAATCATGGGCAATAAAGAGATAGGTCAGACCCAGCTCAAGCTGTAGATCAGCTAAAAGATTGACAATTTGGGCTTGAATCGAAACGTCAAGCGCAGAAATTGGCTCATCACAAACGATGAATGCAGGATTGACGGCCAGTGCGCGGGCGATCCCGATTCGCTGCCGTTGCCCTCCTGAAAATTCGTGCGGGTAACGATGCATAAACGATACATCAAGTCCAACCTTTTCCAATAATTCGGCCACACGCGCATCGATTTGCTGGCGTGGAAGAATCTTGTGAACAATCAGTGGCTCACTCACGATTGTCTTAACCGTCATGCGTGGATTGAGCGACGCATAGGGGTCTTGAAAAATAAGCTGTAACTGCTTGCGCATAGCACGCTCGTCCGCTCTGCGTCCCACCACGAGTTCTTTATTATTAAAAAGGATTTTGCCAGCCGTTGGTTCAACTAATTTTACAATCGCTCGTCCCAGCGTCGATTTTCCACAACCACTTTCGCCGACGAGCCCAAGCGTTTCCCCATGGTGAATATCAAAGCTGACCCCATCGACCGCTTTGACAACCCCTGTTTGGCGTTGGAGCAACCCTTTGCGAATAGAGAAATGGACTTCAAGATCACGCACCTGCAAAATTGGCGATTCAGTTTTCTTAGACATCACGGGGTGCATCCTTTTCGACATCCCACCAGCAGGCGACTTTATGTTGTTCGCTGACGGAAAGCAGCATCGGGTTCTCATTGCGACAACGCTCAAACACGTGCGGGCAACGCGGAGCAAACGGGCATCCGACCGGTTTCGCTCGCATGTTGGGTGGCGATCCTTCAATATTTGTTAGGCGCGTTTGGTCAATCTGATCGAGACGCGGCACCGATCCTAAGAGTCCAATGGTATATGGGTGCTGTGTGTTCTTGTAGAATTCGAGAACAGGGGCCGTCTCGACGACAAACCCCGCATACATCACCATAATTCGCTCGGCAATACCTGCGACTAAACCTAAATCATGCGTGATCCAGATGATCGCCATATTGTATTCCGCACGCAATTGCTTGATGAGGTCAACGATTTGGGCTTGAATCGTAACATCGAGCGCGGTAGTTGGTTCATCAGCGATCAAAATTTGCGGATCACACGCCAGTGCCATCGCAATCATGACTCGCTGGCGCATCCCGCCTGAAAATTGATGTGGAAAGGCATCAAAGCGCGCGTCGGCATCTGGAATGCCCACGCGCCTTAACAGTTCAACGGTGCGCTCGCGAGCTGCATTTTTAGAGAGATCAGTATGTTCGAGAATGGCCTCGGCGATTTGTCGGCCGATTGACAACACTGGGTTAAGTGAGCAGTGGTGAAAGCGTTGGCGAAGTCGATTTCACCAGCTTGTAAATCGCCAGCATGTCCCACGACAAGGACTGTTTGCAAGGTTGGGCATTCGGCCGAAATCTCCCGCGCCGTTGCCAAACTGTTACGATCGACAACGATCAGTTTCGCCTCGCTGTAGTTGAGGTAGTAGACATATGAGGATGAGTATAACGAGACAGAAGGAAACTCAACGACTATCTACACGATTTCACGAGCGACCAGTTGCTCAAATTTGGAGACAAATCGCATCTACGGGCTTGCCCAACTTGTGAACCAGTGTGGCTTTGGCTGGCGTGATGGAGCTAGCAAAAAAGGGGCGCGAATTTATGTAAACGCGCCCCAAGGAGTTAGCATTTTTGTTATCTGACTAAAAACGTTGGTGCTTGCTGTTTTAGGCTGTCATTAACGAGGCTCAATCGTCTAACACCTACTCATCACTCGACACAATCGTGACTTTTGCCGTGTAACCTTTCCCCGTTGTCAGACTGGTGTTGGCTATCACAACCGTGAACTCTTGCCCGTTTCGCAAGTTGTCGATGCGTCGTTCCCCTTCGGCGACATTTTGACACGATCCATCTGCCCCATCCGAACGACTATCGTACACCTTGAAGTTGGGGGCCGTTTGCCCCGCCGCATCCTCCACCGTAATAATGGCGGAACGGCCTCCATAAACAGACTGAATCTTAAATTTCACAATGGCACTGTCAACTTTGAGTAGGAACACATCTCGCGTATATTCGTTTGTGGTGGCGACGATTGTGGTTGGGACAAGCGGATTTGGATCCGCTGTCACGCCCACCGTTTTGCACGCATCGCCCGCCGTAAACGCCCCATCCGTCAAGTTGTAATGTTCATGTGCCTGATTCTTAATCCAATCCCAGTAGAGCATCCCCAAATTGCCCACCGTTGCATCTACATCGGCTAGCTCTATCCCGCCCACGAAGATCGTTTCTAAATAGCTAAACGGCTGGCTATATTCATCTAAAAAATAAAACCAAAATTCTTCTCCTGCATAAGCGATGACGCCACTATCTACGGGATAAACCTGGTGTAGTGAATCGGTTACTTTGCG
Organism: Anaerolineae bacterium; assembly: GCA_030425205.1. Classification (GTDB taxonomy): domain Bacteria; phylum Chloroflexota; class Anaerolineae; order Promineifilales; family Promineifilaceae; genus CALECP01. Next base: position 28,734 of record JAUIAP010000056.1, on the reverse strand, counting down.
TCGGCCGAAAGCCCCCGTCGTGTGTGGCGCATTCACAGACGCTCCCGCCATTTCGGCCGTTCCCTCCATCACCCACTCTTGATGCCAATCGGGGTCTTGCGCGATAGTAGGGTAGGCGTACTGAATCGCATGAAACAGCTCATGTCGGATTGTTTCGCGCACGGTGGTCGTAATTGCCCCTTGCGTGCAGATGAACAGTTTTTGGGCGGTTGGATCATAGTAACCCTGATTACCTGCACAACCGGGCGACGTGCCATCATCGATCACAACCCCGATGTAGGAGTTGATTGGCGTGATGCTGGGAACTGGAACTGAGTGACCGCTAAAAAGAGGAATCCCCTTAACAAGTGCGGGCGGGTTAAAGCCGTGAAACCCCACAAAATTGTCATACGCTGCCACTAGCTCGTTTGTATAAAGCAGCTTGACGGCATCGTTACAGGGCGTGCCTGTGCAGGTTGGTACAAAGGAAACATCGCTTGATGTTGCACGGCTGGGAGCTTCCATTAGCTCAAACGACGCATCTTGAACGACGGTAAAGACGAGATTGCTCGCTGAGAGACGTGTGATGGTGAAAATCAGCAGGTCATTTTCTGAGTCGTAGTTGACAGGTGTATGCAGCCAGCCTAAACCAGTCATGGGAACGTCCAGCACATCAGTGAAATCACTCAGCAACGCAACCGCGAGATTGTCGGCCGCAAATCCTGTTGGTCTTGGCACGCCGACCAAGAATGGTTTGTCACTTGGCGCGACGCGCAGATCTTCGGCCGAAAGTTGATAATAGTCGCTCACTTTCACGGCAAACTCGTCGTATGCTGGCTCTGGCTCTGGCGCAGACGTTGCCGAAACGCGCACATCTTCCGTGAGCGACCCACCGACTGCCCCGATAATAATGCCCGCACCACTTTGCGCCGAGCTGCCATCTTGCAATAAGTCGTCAAATGCGCCGCAGGAATTAGGCACACTTTCTTCTTCTGCAAACGTCTCGCTTGGCGCAATAGCCACCCCCACCATCACAACGCCAATCACCAGCAAAACGATCCCACGTCGCCCCTGCCAAATCCCCACCAGCGTCACGCCAACCAACCCAACCAGCAACCAAACCTGCCAACTGGTTACCATCAACTGTTTGCTGTCCCCTGTTCCCTGTTCCCGGAACCCCACCGCCGTCGGCACACCATCCGTAAAGCACGCTGAAAATTCCGATGTGTCCCCCGTCAAGAGGTTCGTCGCAACTGCCGTGAAGTATTGGTGTGGCTGCGCGGGATTGGCTTGTGTGACAGAGAAATCAAACGAGCCGGACACATCCATTTGAATCGTTGTCGAACCAAAGTATTGTGAGCCTTCGCCGTGATTAAACAGCACATCGCACGTTGGCGAGCTAAACACGTCGATGCGATAGTTGCGACTCGGCCGACTTTTTAGCGTCCCAAGAATGTTGCCACCCGTTGAAACACCCGTTAACGTCGGGTAGTTCTGTTTGTCATTTGGCCCCGTATCGCTGTCACACGTTGCGTCATCGTTGGGGGTGACATCATCGTTGTTTAGGTCAATCCCGAGCAATCCGTTGTCGCTAATTTCGTTCGCAAAAATGCTGTTGCCCGTGCTGACTCCGATGGCGGCATCACCAACCACAACCCCGACACCGCCGTTGTTGCGAATTTGATTATAAGGTAGCGTAGTATCACCACCGATGGCGTTATTATCACTATCGTTGAGGACGTAAACGCCGTGCGAACTGTTGCCGATGTCGAGTGTGCCGGCGACATTTGTGCCAATGCCATTGCCATAGAGATTGTTGTTGGTCGCTTCTTCAAGCTGCACGCCCACACCGTTGTAGCCGATGATGTTGCCGTTGATGCTGTTGTCATCACCCCCGTCAACGTGTAGGCCGATTGTGCCGCCCACGTTGAGCGTTCCCGCTGTGTTTGTGCCGATTGCGTTGTTGCTGATCGTGCCGTTGTCACCCGCATAGATGAGGGCAACGCCGCCATCTGCGCCAATTTGGTTGCCGCTAATCGTCATTGAAAGCGTGCCTGCGTTAACAATCACGCCGTTTGTGGCAGCGTTGAGATCGGTGTTGCCATCGGCCGAAATTCCCACCTGATTATCACTCAACGTGTTGCCAATCGACGCATTGCCGGACCCATCGTTTTCAACCAATACATTGGCGCTTGCACTGCTCGCCGCAATGACGTTGCGCCGGACGACAGCCCCCTCTGCGTTTTCTAAATGTACGCCAATTGCCGATGACGCAATGATCGTTGTGCCGTTTGACTGTACGCCGATAAAGTTGTCTTCAACGATGACATTTACATTGCCGTTTGGCAAATTGTCTGAACAAGTCGAATCAACTGTTGCATCACAGGCGATCTTGAGGGCTGGGTTTGTCTGATTGCTGCCGATCACGTTGTCTGAAATCGTGACAGCCGTCAGCGCACCGACATAGATGCCACCTCTGTTGCCAAAGCTCGCGTTTGTTTGGTCGCTGCCGATTACGTTGTTTGCAATTGTGTTTTGCGTAAGTTGCAGGTCTGCCCCATCATCTGCAATGTAAATACCTTCCTGCGTGTTGCTGCTGATGATGTTTTCGGTAATGTCAAAGTCGATGCTGTTTGTGGCGTAAACGCCATAGCCGTCGTTACCAAGTGGGATTGCACTGTCGGAGGATCGGCCGATGATATTTCCCGTCACCACGACTTTATTCGTCGCACTCAGGCCAAATGCCATCTCAACGCCATGACTTTTGTTGCCACTAATCACGTTGCCAAGCGAGCCACTGCCTCCGACGGTTGTTGTGGTGTCTGGGCTGCCGATGTAAACGCCTGCAAGACTGTTTGCAGATGGCGATTTTCCGGTCAAGTTAGTGCCGATATAGTTGCCGCGCACACGATTGCCTGAACCTGACAAGATTTCTACACCACGTCCACTATTGCCAGAGATGACGTTGCGGCCACTACCGCCACCGCCAATATCGTTACTGTCCGAATCGTTTACAAAAACGCCGCTCCCCCCGTTTCCAAAACTTCCCGATCCATCTTCTCCAATGTGATTACAAAGGATGTCGTTGTTACTGCTTTCGATTAAGATGCCGTTTTGCTGGAATCGGCCGATATTCAACCCCTTCACCGTACTCCCCTCACTTCCTGCCGTAAAGTGCAGCCCATGTGCAACGCCTGCGTTGACCCCATCAAGCGTCACGTCCAATCCATGCGCGACACCAACTGTCGAACTGCAACTCCCTTGTGAGAGCCCATCAATGTTGGTAGGTGTGGTGATCGTTGGAAGCGGACTGTTTGGCAGAATAAATCGCTCATCAGAAAACGTGATGTGTGTGCTTGTCGCAAACGCATTTGTCTGCTCCAATGCTGCCCGCAACGTACACTCGGGCGCACGGCTCGCTGTTTGGCAAAGGCCATCCCCTAAATTTGAATCCCCAGCATCCCCATCGCTGTTGACAATCAATGGGATTGGCTCAATATCAATCTCACTACATTTTGAGAACTCCGATGTGTTCCCGTTGCTGTCGGTTGCCGTTGCCGTCAAAAACCCCGCCGCAAACGGCACAAAATCGACGCTAAACGGAACCTGCGTTCCATCACCCGGTGTTGTCACATTGACAAAGCCAAGATATGTCTGACCTTCGCCATTGCTCGAAACATTGTCACAACTGTCATTCTGGAAAAACTCGACGCGATGCGTGCCAGCCGTGCTATCCAACACCCCCTCGATATGACCAATGTTGCTCGCTTCTATAATGATTGGATAGTTGTGTTTGAGATTGTCGCCCCCATCAGGATCGCCCTTGTCATTTTCATCCACCTCATCCGCACCTAAATCAATGCCCAATGCGCCATTGTTGTAGATGCTGTTCTGAGTGAAGGTGTTACCTGTCGAACCGCCCGCTGTCAAGATGCCGTGACCGCCGTTGTGGGCGATCTGGTTGCGCTCAATCAAATTTTGGTTCGCGTCGCCGCTGTTGATCAGGATGCCACCCTCGTTGTTACTTTCGGCCGAATCCGTCACATCAACCCCAATGCGATTATTGACGACTGTCGTTCCCGTCGCTGAACCATCAAACGCAATGCCATAATCATCATTATTGGCAATGACGTTGTTTTCAATCCTGTTGTCAAAACCATCCTGCACGCGAATCCCATTGAGTACGTTGTTGTAGTTACTGGCAGGATCACCAGATGGGATCACACCGTCGATGCTTACACCGATGTAGTTGTTGTTAATTGTCGCGTTTTTTGTCCCATTGAGACGAATTCCGTGACCGCCATTGTCGCTGATAATGTTGCGACCTGCCGCCGTGCCGTCGCCAATCGCGTTGCCGTCGCCACCGATGACGTAGATGCCGTTGCCGACATTGCCAACATGGCTGACCGCGTTATTGTTGTAACCAATGCGCCCCACGCCGATGAAGTTACCGACAACGTCGTTATCAGTCCCATCGTTGAGCAAAATGCCGGCTGCACCGTTATCCCCAATCACGTTGGGATTATTCGGCGTACCAATGTTGTTGTTGTCCCCCGACACGCTAATCCCCGTTCCATCAACTCCAGAAAGCGTGTATCCATTCAAAGCCGTGCCGATAAAGTTGCAATCAATCGTGTTATCGTTGCTTTCAACGCGGATGCCGTCACCAGAGAAGCTATAAACGGCGAGGCCGCGAATCTTGCTGCCGCTGCTGCCTGCTGCGAGCGTAAGGCCGTTGATTGTGCCGGGTGCGGTGGGGCTTTGCCGAAGTCCCAACCGCCCCGTTTCTGGACAGGTTGAACCTGTTATATTCAAAATGTCAACTGGGCGCGTGATGCTCGGCAATGCGCTATCAATCGTCATTGAGTTGCCCGGCAGTGGCTCAAACAAAATGGTGTCTTTGGCAAGCGTGGCGTTCGCCTCCTGAATTGCCGCACGCAGCGTGCAGACACCACCCGCTGTCGCGCACGTGCCGTTAATCAATGCGTCGGGAAAATCGTCGCGGCTGTTGACAGTGAAGGTTGCGGTGGGCGTTTCGGCCGAAACGCGACCTCCAAAAATCCCAAATAATCCAAACAAAAATAATCCAATCAGTAAACGTTTCATCTTTTGTCTCCGTTGCTCGTGGGCGACTCTCGCCCCGGCTCCATGTGTAAAAATTCGACGAGCGGCTCCAGCGACACAAAGTTGTGCTGCTTGCCATCTCGCGCATCTTTTAACGATGCTCGCCACTCAATTCCATCTCGCCACATGCGTAACACGTAGGTGCTATATTGTTGTTCGCTCATCTCATTTCCCAGATTCAACGCAAACGTTCTGTTTGCGTCAACACGCTATTCAGCTCTGTACAAACAAGGATAAAGAACAACGATCCAAAAACGATCCAAAATAAAAGAGCTATCGGCCGAATGGCTGATAGCCGTCCCGATTGGTATTGCGCTTCTCTGCCAATGTAATGGCTGACGATGGTGGATTTCGGCTTGAACAGACTGTTTCATCTGGGAATTGGTATTTATCTACACCAAAAGTTCTGACTCATGAACGACCGCACACAAGCGGCAATTTATGCCCTCAAATCTGGGCTTGTCCCGTTGGATGATGGGGAGCGAATGATTCTCGAATAGCGCAGACTGTCTTGTGTGGCCCCGAACTGGATCAATGCTGCTCGCTGTCGGCGAAATACGCTAGGCTCTGAGATGAGGGTATCTCCGTCGTCATATATCCGCGTAAATTGAGTTTTGCAACTTGATACTGCTCTAAACGTGCGGTGGCCTCCATCAAGTCAGTCGGCTGCTGACTCAACTTGCGGGCAGCAAACTGTTTGATGATGCGATGCAGCCGCCAGTTGCCATCGGCCGATTGTTGTAGCAGCGAATGTTCCGCTAACCGTGCCATTTGGGGCAGCGATGCCCCCGTCACAAAACGCGCCGCATGACGGTCAAAGACGCGCTCAAAAACGGAAAGCTGCGCCAAAATTTTTTGAAAGCGGGGAGCCAACTGTTGCCACGATATTTCAAACATATGCCTGCCTTCTTGAGTGAGAAAGTCGAGAAAGTCATCTCCCTCCTGCAAATCTTCCAATACATAGAGCGGTGACATGCCGTCCGTCCACTCAGCCGCTAAGTTGATGGCGCGTGGCAGCCCTTCAACATGTTGACAAATCTGTTCGATCGCCGCCATCTCTTCCCCATTCCAGCCAGCCTGATTGCCAAGCCGCACCGACTGGCGCAAGAAGAGGCGCACCGCTTCGGACATCTGGCCCGTTTCATTGACGTCAACTGGACATTGCAGCCCATCAAGCTGGATGTTCCACTCCGCACGCAACCCAAGCCGCGCCCGCGCCGTGACAAGTAGATCGAGATAGGTACATTCTTGTAGCAGACGCACAAGGTGGGAAGCCTGTGAATGAAAGTGGTCAAAGTTATCGAGAATAAGCAGCAGATGGCGTCCTTTGAGATAAGCGACGAGCTGCTGTTCGGCCGAAATTTGCGACAGCGACTTGACCGTGAGGGCATCCAAGAGAATATCGAATAGTGATCTGTTGGCTGATTGTGCTGCAAAATCACAGAAGAACACGCCATCGCTGTACTTATCTTGTAGCTGATGTGCCGCCGCAATTGCCAGAACCGACTTGCCAACCCCTCCCATTCCCTTGATCGTCAGCATTCGTCGCTGTAGATCGATCAGTTGGTTACAAATTTGGTCAAGTTGCGACTCGCGGCCGATCACTTCCACCCGCATCGGTAATGTCGTGGGCTTGCGCTTGGTCTGGCGCGTATGCACGGGCAAATAGCCCGTTGCGGGAAGTGGCGCATGCCCGATAATCGCTTCATACAGTCGCAGCGTGGCAGGTTCGGGAACCGTCTCCAACTGTTTTTGCAGCATATCGAGACAGCGATCATAGTAGGCAATCGCTTCATGCTGCTGTCCACAAGCGGCGTGTAAGTACATCAGCGTGCGATATGGCTCTTCCGATTGTGGAGCCAACGCCAGCCAGAGTAACGCTTGCTGAAACATTGCATCTTGTCGCCTTAGTTGAAAAAGTGCCGCAATTAACTCGCGGTATGCCTCTTGCGCCAGCGCATGTAATTCGGCCGATTTTTGAACTTGCCAGCTTTCAAATGCGTAACTATCGGGCAGCGTCAACCCTTCCAGAAAGTCACCTCGATAGAGCATAAGCGCGTCATGTAACGCGGCGACGCGCTGTGCGATCGGCAGCTTGATCCCATCCATGACCTGCCGCTCAAACAAGATGACATCAATCGTTGTGTTGGGAGGGGGGGAAAATTCGGCCGATTTGCGCTCGATCCGCACAAGCTCAGGCACAACACGATTGAGCACAAAAAAGACGCGCCGCAAATTTGCCATCGCCTGTTCTCGTTCACTCTGTGACCAAAATAGCGTCGCCAACACATCACGCGAAACGGGCGTTTTGGACAGCGATAGATAGGCGAGCAACGCAACCGCCTTCCGTCGCTCAAGTTCGGTCTGATAACCGTTGATGATTAACTGCGGGGTTCCTAACCACGATAGTGATGCTGCCAAGATGCTGCTACTCCATTACTTACGAACAACTGCCATTACAAAATTACCAATTATCGACAACTTAAATTTACGCATCCTCCCATTGCAATGCAACTTGCATCAGCGTGGCTTTGCGCTCTTTTTCGTGGAAATTGCGTTAAGCGCGGTCTGCAAATACATCCATCACCATTGATGAGGCCCGAGAGTCAATTTCGCAACTCGTCCCTCGTAAATTTTTTACGCCTTTGTACAGCCGATTACGACACGTTCTGCTGCTGCAACGCTTTTCGCAACGCTTTTGGCAACGAACAGGCAACGCAACAGGACTATAGTCCTATCAAGCGCAGTTGATTGACAACTTTTTGGGAACGGGAGCAACCCCCAAATGGAATTACGAGATTATTTAGCCATTATCCGCAGACAACGCTGGTTGTTGATATGCACACTCTTTTTGACGCTGGCGATCACGACCATCGGGACCGCCCTGCGTATGCCCGTTTATGAGGCGACGACCCAGTTACGCTTGACGACGGTGCGCGAAGATGGGGGCGGTATTGTTAACTACGACACTGAATATGCGGACCGCCTGATGAATACCTATGCAAATCTGGCCGAGTCAGCCATCTATCGGCAGCGCGTCGATGGGCTGTTGGGTTTCGGAGGCGATGCAGAATTTATCGTCGATACCATTCCCAACAGCGAATTGATGACCGTTTCAGCACGCATGACCGACGCACAACAGGCGGCCGATGCGGCGAATGCGTTGGCAGATTTGCTGCTCGGCGTCGATATGGGGCGGGCAAACGTCGCCAATCCAATCAGTGGCTATACGCTGTTGATCGCATTTTCGGCCGATCCGCCCAGCACCGCCAAATATCCCAACTGGACGCTCAATCTCGCATTGGCGACTCTTTTGGGCAGCTTGGGCGCACTCGCACTCGCCTTTGTCTTTGATGGACTGGACACATCTTTGAGTGACACGCGCTCTATCTCCGAGTTGGTCAAGTTGCCAACTCTAGCTGAAGTCCCCTTCATTCAAAACGATCTCGATCATACGCTGCTGGGGCTACCGGAAGTCGAGGCGTTCCGCAGTCTCTATTCAACGTTGTTTCAAAGGCAAGGGGGTGCGGCGACTGAGGTGCTGCTGGTGACAAGCGCAGAGCAGGGTGAGGGCAAGACGACAATCCTGATCAATCTCGCATTCGCACTGGCAACCGCTCGCAAGCGCGTGCTGGTAATCGATGCCAATCTCCGTGCCCCTCAGGCGGCCGAACTGCTCGGGGTGCATCACGACAAGGGGTTGAGCAATCTACTCAGCAACAATGCAACCGTCAATCAAGTGATCAAGCCCAGCGGCCTGCCGCTCATCTCCGTTATGCCAGCTGGCTCGTTGCGCACGGGGCGATTGCTCTATAACCCGACGGTCAAGCAGATTTTTGACGACCTGCGCCGTCACTACGACGTGATTTTGGTTGATAGTCCCGCCATGCTGCAATTTTCTGATGCACAGGTGCTGATGCCAAGCGTCGATGGGGTGCTGCTCGTCGTTGATAAGCAACAGTCGCGCCGCGAGACGCTGGAGGCGGTGCAGTTACAGTTGAGCAACATGAACGTCAAGCCGTTAGGCGTCGTCGTCAACGCGGGAGAAGAGGTGTCGGCATTCGGCCGAAATGGACTCCAACCAGCCCATGCGTAGTAGCGAACTTATCCCATCTATCATGAACACACATCCAACGCCTCAAGACCTATTTCTAAAACGCCTGTTTGATGTCGTCGTTGCCGCACTCATGCTGTTAATCAGCGTACCGCTTTGGCTGCTAATCGCATTGCTGATCAAGCTAGATTCTCGCGGCCCTGTCTTCTTCCGCCAGCAGCGCGTCGGTGCACAGTACGACCCGCGCCAAATGGACTGGGCGCGCCAACTGTTTGAAGTCTGGAAATTTCGCACGATGTACAGCGACGTGAACCAGCAGAAACACGCCGATCACATTCAAGCCTACGTGCGCGGCGATCTCGATCCAGAGGCGGATGAGATCAAGCTGCGGGACGATCCGCGCGTGACAAGAATCGGCCGAATTCTACGCCGCACCAGTCTCGACGAACTGCCGCAACTGATCAACATTTTACGCGGCGAAATGAGCTTTGTCGGTCCGCGTCCCGTTCCTACCTATGAGGTGGACGAATACGACACGTGGCACGGCGAACGCCTGCACGCCCTGCCCGGCTTGACTGGCCCATGGCAAGTGTATGGTCGCGGCCGCGTCACCTTTGATGAACAAATGGAAATCGACATTAACTATGTCCGCACCCGCTCCTTCTGGCTCGATGTGAAGCTCTTTTTGCTCACGATTCCGGCTGTTTTGAAGGGAGATGGGGCGCGGTGAGAACAGTAGGGCGTGGAGAGTGATGAGCAAGATGCAAATTTGAAATCTTCTCACTCTCCACTCTCCACTAATCACTTATCACTTCCTACCTAACGGAGCCAAAACATGAACAAAAACAATCAACTCGGGATCGCCATCATCGGCTGCGGCTATTGGGGCGTGAACTATGTGCGGGTCTTTGAGGAGCTGCCAGAAACGTATGTCGCCACAATTTGTGACCAGCGGGGCGAGCGGCTGGCGGAAGTCGGTCGACGGTTTCCCAATGCGGGATTAACGACACAGTTAGCGGAAGCATTGAACGACCCAAACGTCGATGCGGTCGTCGTCTGCACGGGTGCACATGGTCACTACGATGCCGTTCTCGCTGCGCTTGAGGCGGGCAAACCTGTCCTCGTCGAAAAGCCGATGACAACATCTGTTGCCGACAGCTTAGAGCTGATCGACGCGGCCGAACGGCGCGACTTAACGTTGATGGTTGGTCACACCTTTCTTTATAACGGCGCCGTGCTTAAGCTAAAACAGCTCATCGATGCAGACGCAATGGGGCAACTCTACTATCTATACAGCCGCCGCACAAATCTCGGTCCGATTCGCCACGATGTCAATGCGATTTGGGATTTGGCACCACATGATATTTCGATTTTTAACTATCTGATCGGCCGAATGCCGCAATGGGTCAGCGCGGTTGGCTCTCCCATTTTGGGCAACTGCCGCGAAGATGTCGGCTTTATCTCCCTGCACTATGGCGACCATATCGTTGGCAATATTCACGTCAGTTGGGCCGATCCCAACAAAGTGCGTGAGCTGGTCGCCGTCGGTAGCAATCGCCGCATCGTCTTTGATGACGCGAGTTCGCTGGAGCGGTTGAAAATTTTCGAGAAGGGGGTCGTCCAAGCGGAACCAGAAGCGGAAAGCTTTGGTGAATATCAATTCCTAATGCGCGATGGCGACATCATCAGCCCGCGCATCGCGCCCAGCGAGCCGCTCAAAAATCAATGCCGCCACTTTATCGACTGCGTCCTAAATGGCACGCAGCCCAATACCGACGCACAAAACGGCCTCGAAGTCGTCCAAATTTTACGCGCCATTGACCGCTCGCTCGCCCATAACGGCGCACCCATTGAAATTGAGCCGATTGCCATCACAACGTCGTATGCAGAGTTAGCAATGGCAGCAGACTAACCCTAGGAGCGCAGACGCCTCATCCGATCTTTACGGCGGACGAGGCGTCCGCGCTCCATTATTAAAATGAACGTACCATTCGTTGATCTAAAAGCACAATATCACACCTTACGCAATGACATCGACAACGCCATGCAGCGCGTGATCGAGCGCACCGCCTTTATTATGGGTGACGAAGTTGCTCAATTTGAACAGGCGTTTGCCGACTATTGCGGCGTTGCCTACGGCGTCGGCGTGGACTCTGGCACCTCAGCGTTGGAGATGGCACTCCGCGCCCACGACATTGGTGAGGGGGATGAAGTCATCATTCCCGCCAACACATTTATCGCCTCCGCGCTGGCAATTAGCTATTGTGGCGCAACCCCCGTGTTGGTCGATATTGATCCCGACACCTATATGATGGACACCGCGCTTGTCGCCGACGCCATCACCGAGCGCACGGCCGCTATTATGCCCGTTCATCTCTATGGTCACGCCGTTGACATGGACGCAATTTTGGCACTCGCCATACAGCACGATTTGGTTGTCATCGAAGACGCCTCGCAAGCACATGGCGCGCTATATAAAGGTCGGCGCGTCGGTTCGTTTGGTCACACCGCCGCATTTAGCCTCTACCCAGCCAAGAATTTGGGCGCGTTTGGAGATGCGGGCGTGCTTGTGACAGATGACCCCGCGATTGCGGAAAAGCTGCGCTTATTACGCAATTATGGCTCGACCAAAAAATATCACCACGACATGATCGGCTACAACCATCGGTTGGACACGCTCCAGGCCGCGGTGTTATGCGCGAAGCTTCCCTATCTCGATGCGTGGGGAAAGGCGCGGCGGGCTCATGCGGCACAGTATGCCGCGCAACTAGCGGATACACCGCTGGTGTTACCAAAATCGGCCGAAACCGTCAGCCCCGTCCACCATGTTTACGTCGTCCGTACCGCATGGCGCGATGAGTTGCAAGCGTACCTCAAAGAGCGCGGCATCGGCACCGTCATCCACTATCCTATCCCGATCCATCTGCAACCTGCCTACGCCGAACTTGGCTATGAAGCAGGCGATTTCCCCGTCACGGAACGGTACGCCCGCGAAATTCTCTCTCTGCCCATGTTTGCCGAACTGACAGACGAGCAGATCGACGCCGTGGTCGCGGCGATTGAGGATTTCTTTATGGAGAAGGCGATGGCGGCGTTTGATGAGCGGGTTGCCGTACCGGCGTAAACACACGATGTGACGTAGGGACGAGGTAAACGGCTTTAGGTGCTTATCAGCATACAAGCCAACGCCGTTTATCTCGCCCAGACACCCAGCAAACCCAACCCAACAGGGCGAGACAAATGGCGCAAACATCATGCAAGGTGAGATTCGTCGCCATTTGCCTAGCCCTTATGATAATGCTTTCTCTTTCCTCCCACTTCTCCAAATACCTATCAAGCGTTGGCCTGAGCGTCACGTTGGCGGTTTGTGTGATGATGATCGGCCGATCATCCACCACCCCCTCTCTACTGCTCCTGATCGCTCTGTTGGGACTCGCCGCCGTTGTCATTAGTGGCGAAGTGCGGCGCGTGCTGCTGGCTGTTGCCATTCTCGACACGCCGCTGGAGTGGGACAAATACTATTTCTACCGCGAGCCGCTGGGTGAACTGGGCGCGATTGGGGGGTATGGAATCGGGCTGACGACCATCTGCTTAGTGGGACTATACGCACTCTGGCTGGTCAACTGGTTGCACAATCCGCGAGAGCGCTATCGCAAGGCGTGGCGGGTCGCGTGGCCACTGCTGCTGTATGTCGGAACAGTTGGGCTGTCGGTTTTTGCAGCCAGCGACCCTACACTATCACTATACGAAATATGGCTGCTGTTTCAGACGCTACTGCTGTTCCTGTACGTCGTTGCCAACACGCGCGGCCGTGGGGAAATCACGTTTCTCGTCGGCGTGCTGCTGGTCGGGCTACTGCTTGAAAGTGGGCTAACGTTTATCGGCATGGCGGCGGGTAGCGACGGGATGAAGGTTGCGGGGTTGAAAATGGATGTCGATCATGGTCGCGCCTCTGGCACGCTGGGGTCACCAAACACACTGTCGAGCTATCTCGTCCCCCTGCTGATCTTGGCGTTGAGCGTCTTTACAGCGCGGCAAATGCGCCTCAAGTGGCTGGCGGCATTGGCACTCACAGGCGGTAGTATCGCGCTTGTTCTTACACAATCACGCGGCGGTTGGGTTGCGTTTATGATTTCGCTGCTGATTTGGGGCGCAATCGCGCTACACCGTCGGTGGGTGCCGATCAAACTGGTCGGGATTGGGCTATTGGGTAGTCTCGGCGTGGTGGCCGCAACGGGCGGGATCGTGATCGAACGGCTGACTTCGACCGACAACGGTGCGGCCTATTCGCGGCTACCCTTGATGCGGTTGACGTGGCGCATGATTCAGGATCGGCCGATTTTCGGTCTCGGCGCAAATCAGTACGCGCTACGGCTCAACGACTATCTGCCCGGCTCGCTCGCCCATGAATGGCTCTACACCGTCCACAACAAATACCTGCTCGTTTGGGCAGAAAACGGCGTGATCGGGCTGCTCGCCTTTTTGACGCTGCTGGCCGTCTTTATGTGGCGCAGTTGGCGCGTCGCAAATAGCGCATGCCGCTATGCGCCGCTCGGTCTCGCGCTATTTGCGGCGTTGATCGGTCAGTCGGCGCATATGTTCACCGACGTATTCCACAGCCGCCCACAGGTGCAATCTCTCTGGCTGCTGGGGGCGTTCGCGTCCGTTTTGTACTTGGAAAGCCAGACGGAATGGCAAGAGGTAGACGCATGAAAGTAGCGATTGTATCGTTTGATTTTGGCGAATACTGTGTGCAGTTGGCGAACGGATTGAGCCGCTGTGCGAGCGTCGATCTGTTGATTCAAGCCAAAGTGGTTACCCCCGCGCAGCATTTGTGTGACCCAGCCGTGCGGCTGCACACGTTTGAGAAGGTGCGTCTGCGCTCGGTGGGTCGGCAAGTTTGGCAGATGACGCAACTGGTGCGCCGACTGCGTGCGCTCAAGCCCGACGTCATCCATCTGCAACATCGACATCTCTGGTTTAACCTCGCCCTCCCCTTTTTGCGCGACATTCCGCTCGTTGTCACCATTCACGATGCCCAGCACCATACGGGCGACGTGCGCCAACGCTTCACGCCCGAATGGATCGCGGCGGGTGGCTATCGTCGGGCGGCACAAATCATCACGCACGCACAGGCGGTCAAGCAGCTTGCGGCGGCACGCTGGGGGCTAGACATGCAGCGCATGACCGTGATGCCGATGATCACACGCGGCGAGACGGCGGCGCGGCAGGGGATCGCGGAAGAGGCAGAGACGGTACTGTTTTTCGGCCGAATTTGGCCCTACAAAGGTCTCGACATCCTGATCCGGGCCGCCGCCATCGTCAGCCAGCACTATCCCAACTTCCACGTCATCATCGCGGGTAAGGGAGAACATTTTGATCGCTATGCGCGCATGATGCACGATCCCGCTTGCTTCACCGTCCTGAATCGCTGGATTGACGACGCGGAACGTATGGCACTGTTTGAACGCGCCAGCATCGTCGTGCTGCCTTATATCGAAGCGTCGCAGAGTGGCGTGATTCCTGTCGCCTACCACGTCGGCAAGCCCGTCATCGCCACGACGGTGGGCGGCTTGCCAGAGTTGGTCGATGAGGGAGAGACGGGGCTGCTCGTGCCGCCACGAGATGTGGCAGCGTTGGCGGACGCAATCCTGCGACTGCTGCGTGAGCCTGCGTTGCGGCGCGAGATGGGGCGCAACGGGCAGCGCAAGGCGCGGACGGAACTTTCGGCCGATGCGATTGCGGCGCAAACATTTGACGTTTATCGCCGTGCGCTGAAAGCAGCAACCCATGATAACCGTGTTGCGAGATTTGGAAATCCCGCAACATCCACACGCAAATTTTTGAACGCAGCGTTGAAGCTGCACGGCGCAATTGAAAAGAGACATTGGAATGGGGATGCACTGGTGGGGCCTGATCCGGGGATTCGGTGGAATGCGAGAATCGGCCGATTTCTCAAAAGCGCAACACGCATCATCAACTGGTCAGATCAACACGTCTACATTCAGGCGCAAGCATACTGGATTTTTGACAACTGGCAGCTCTTTGACGCAACGGGCGACCCGCGATTTGAGCAGATCGCGCTGGCTTGCAGTCGCAACTTGCGCCGTATCCAGCAGCCTGACGGCCATTGGGTCTTTCCCAACCCCGAATGGCGCGGACGCATCCAGACGGTCGAAGGGTGCTTTGGCGCACTCGCCTTGACCGAGAGCTATCGCCGCACGAACAACCTCAATTTCTTGACGGGCGCAACCCTGTGGACGCAATTCATGGTTGAGCAAACTGGCTTCCAGCACGACGGCGACCAGTGCTGCGTCAACTACTTTGCGGGACAGTACAAGCGGCAAATTCCCAACAACGCGACGCTGGCAATTTGGCAACTGGCCGAACTGCGCGACGTGACGGGCAGCCATGAACACGACCATCTAATCGACGGGATGCTTACTTTTCTAGCGGCAGTGCAATTGCCGACGGGCGAACTGCCCTACGGCGTTGCCAGCGGCGGCGCGTCAGATCGCATCCACTTTCTCTGCTACCAATACAACGCCTTTGAGTTTATGGACTTGGCGCGTTATTGGGAGTTGACGGGCGACGAACGGGCCTGCGCCATCATGCGACCGCTTGCTGCCTATCTCGCCGACGGGCTGACCGCTGAAGGTTCCGCCCGCTACGACTGCCACCACGCTGCGCCCACCGTCACCTACTATGCTGCCGCCATCGCGTGCGCCCTCGACGTGGCGACACGCTTGGGGCTGGGCGACTACGCCGACCTGAGCGAGCGCGGTTATCGCTGGGTACTGTCTCAGCAGCACAAAGACGGGTCATTGCGCGTCCACTCCAAGCGCAACTACAAAATTTTAAGTGACCGACGCAGCTATCCACGATACTTGGCGATGGTTTTGCATCATTTGTTGAAGAATGCGGCTAGTGACTGGTCGCTAGTGGATAGTAAAAGCGAGACGACTCCACCGATTTACCAGCAACTAGCAACTAGCAACTAGCAACTATGAACATCCTATTTGTCACCAACCGCTACCCAACACCCGACACCCCCGGCGACTCGCCGTGCATCGCGCAACAGGCGCAATCGCTGCGTGCGCGAGGGCATACGGTCGATGTGCTGTGGATTGCCAGCCAGAAATCGCGCTTGGCGTATGTCACTACGCAACTGAAAATTTGGCAAAAATTGCTGCTTGGCAATCAATATGACATCGTGCATTCCCATTTTGGCTGGACAAACGCGATTCCCGCCACGTTGCAGTGGCGCGTGCCGCACGTGATTACGCTGCGCGGGTCGGACGTGATGATTCCAAAGCAACTGCGGGTGACGCGCCCACTGGTGCGTCGTGCGTCAGCGGTGATTACGATGTCAGCCGAAATGCGCGACGTTCTCAACGAGCCAGACGTGCATGTCATTCCCTACGGGATCGATTTGCGCGTATATCAGCCGCAACCACGCGCCGATGCACGAACGGTGTTGGGCTTGCCAGCGGATAAGCCGCTGATTTTGTTCCCGTATGATCCGAAGCGCACGCGCAAACGGTACGACTTGGTGGAGGCAGCACTGGCGCATTTGTCTGATGAGGTTGAGGTGGTGGCTATCGTCGATAAATCGGCCGAACAGGTCGCCACCTACATGAGCGCGTGTGACGTGCTGCTGCTGACCGCCGATTGGGAGGGATCGCCCTCTGCAATTCGAGAGGCGTTGGCGTGCAACATGGCGGTCGTTTCGGCCGATGTGGGGGATGTGGCTGTCTATCTACAACACGCCCCATCGTGCGCGATTGTGCCGCATGAGCCAGTCGCCATCGCCGACGCACTGCGCCCCCTGCTGGAAAAGCCACGCCGCCCAAAGTCGCGCCACATCGCCGCTATGACTGGCCTAGACACAACGGCACAAAAGGTCGAACGGGTCTATGAGTTGGCAATCGAGCGTTTTCGGTCGCGGATATCGAACGCGCCGAGCGTGGGGGATGCGCGATGAGTCAGGCAGCACTGCACTGGCGCGGAGCCGTGCTCAACGACGACGGGGCGTGGAATACGTTTGTGCGCCGACACGGGACGCTGCCCCAATCGGCCGCATGGGGCAATTTTAAGCAGGCGACGGGCTGGCAAGTGACGCGGCGCGTGCACATGAACGGCGGCGCGATTGTCGGGGGCGTGCAGCTTTTGACACGGCACAATGGGCTCGGGCTGCGCGTCGGCGTGATTCGCGGAGGGCCGTTGAGTTTGCAAGCATCAATCGCCACAGCATTGATGCGCGAGGTGCAATCGTTGGCGCATCTGGTTGTTTGGCAACCGCCGCTGGATGGACATTTTTCGGCCGAAATGATCCGATCGCTCGGCTTTCAACCTAACCCGATCCGCATCGTGCCGCGTGCGACGGTCGTCTGTGACTTAACGCAATCGGAAGCTGCGCTGCTGGCGAACATGCGCAAGAAGACGCGCTACTGGGTGCGGCGCACGGGACGGGAAGGGGTGACGGTGCGGCAGGGGACGCGCGCGGATGTGACGCTATTTCACAGGCTACATCAAGAATCGGCCGCAGAAAACGGCTATACGCCCGACTCGCTGACGACTTACCAAACGATGTGGGATCAGCTTGATGGCTATCTCCAGCTATTTGTTGCGGAGGTGGCGGGAGAGCCGATTGCGGCACAGCTTTTAAGCGCATTTGGTGACACGGTGACGACCAAGCGCACGGGCTGGCGGCGTGATTTTGCAGCGATTCGGCCGATGATCGCGCTCGACTGGGCAGCGATGCGCTGGGCGAAACGGTGCGGCTATCGTTTTTATGATTTCGAAGGGATCGAGCAGGGTGCAGCCAATGCGATTTTAGCGGGCCAACCGCTGCCTGAGCACTTTCTGCACACGCCGACGTTTTACAAACTCGGCTTTGGCGGAGCGGCTCGCATTTGTGCTCCCACCTATTTTTACGCCCGTAATCCCGTTGTGCGTCTCATCAGTAGTCACCTGCTCTCCCAATCGTGGGTGCGATCAGTGACAGACTTTTTACACGAAAGATTGATTTAAGCGTTGCTAGTTGCCCGTTGCTCGTCGGAGATTTTCTTCACTAGCCACTAACCACTAGCCACTTCGTAAACTATGAACATTTCAGTATTTGGTATGGGGTATGTCGGCTGTGTGTCGGCGGCGTGTCTCGCAAGGGACGGACACAACGTGATTGGCGTGGATGTCAACGCGACAAAGGTAGCGCAGCTGAACGCGGGAGACAGCCCGATCATCGAGCCGGGCTTGCCCGAACTGCTGGCGAAGGGCGTAGCGCGGGGCAGGCTGTCGGCGACGACCGATGCGACAGAAGCGGTCTTGCAGAGCGATGTCAGCCTGATTTGCGTAGGCACCCCGAGCAACGCCAACGGCAGCCTCAAGCTCGACTACGTGGCGGCAGTGGCGCGGGATATTGGGGCGGCGATGGCGCAAAAGGAGAGCTATCACACCGTTGTCGTCCGCAGCACGGTCCTGCCGGGCACAGTGCGCGAAACGGTTGTGCCGCTGCTCGAAATTCATGGTGAAGGGCGCGTCGGGCGCGATTTTGGCGTGGCGATGAATCCTGAATTTTTGCGCGAAGGCAGCGCGATTGCCGACTACGACGATCCCAGCATCATTGTGATTGGGGAGTGGGACGCGGCAAGCGGGGACGGCGTGGCGGAGCTATACCGTTCGCTGAATGCGCCGATGGTGCGCTTGGGGCTGGAATCGGCCGAAATGGTCAAATATGCCAACAACCTGTTCCACGCGCTCAAAATCTGCTTTGCCAACGAAATCGGCAATATCTGCAAGGCACACGGCGTCAACGGGCGCGAGGTGATGGAGATGGTCTGCCGCGATGACGTGCTAAATATCTCACCCGCCTATCTTAAACCGGGCTTTGCCTTTGGGGGCTCATGCCTGCCGAAAGATAGTCGTGCCATGCTCTATCGTGCGCGTGAACGCGACCTTGATACGCCGCTGTTGCGCTCGGTGCTAGCAAGTAATCAGCGACAAATTGAACGTGGCATCACGCTCGTGCAGCGGGCAGAAAATCAGCGTGTCGGCGTGTTAGGCTTGAGCTTTAAGGCTGACACCGACGATGTGCGCGAAAGTCCCGTCGTCTCGCTGGTCGAGACGTTGATCGGGCGCGGCTTTAACGTCAGCATCTACGACGAAAACGTGTGCCCCGACCGCTTGATCGGCAGCAACAAGGCGTATCTCGCTCGCGAATTACCACATATTGCGAGTTTGATGCGGGAGTCGATTGATGAAGTGTTGAAATCGGCCGAAACCATCGTCGTCACCAACAACAGCCAACCCTTCCGCAACATCGCCACCCGCATCCAGCCCGGCCAAACGCTGATCGACTTGGTCGGCGTGAAGCAGATTAACGGACGGTTTCGGGGGACGTATGAGGGGATTTGTTGGTAGAAGAAGTGGATAGTGAATAGTGGCTAGTGGTTAGTGAAGCAACTAGCGACTAACAACTAGCAACTAGCAACTAGCAACTAGCAACCAGCAACTATGAAACACATTTTAATGCTCCTAGAAAACAACCCCTACCCGCAAGACGGGCGCGTGCGGCGCGAGGCGACCGCGCTGGTTAAGGGTGGGTATCGCGTGTCGGTGATTGCGCCAGGCAAGCGGGAACAGCCGCGCCGTGAGACGGTCAGTGGCGTGAACGTGCTGCGCTATTCGATGCCGCCCGATGGGGATGGCGCGGTTGGTTATCTGCGCGAATATAGCGTGTCGCTCTTTTGGGCGCTTTGGCTGGCGATTCGGCTGTGGCTACGCGATCCGTTTGCCGTTATTCACGCACACAATCCGCCCGATTTATACGTGCTGGTCGCGCTCTTATTTAAGCCGTTTGGGGTGAAATTTATCTTTGACCATCACGATTTGTCACCCGAAATGTATATGGCGCAGGGTGGCGGCGGGGTGCTGTTGCGGCTTCTGCGCTTTTTTGAGCGGCTGTCGCTGCGCGTCGCGGATCATGTGATTAGCACGAACGAGTCGTACAAACAGGTGGCGTTTGAGCATGGCGGCAAGACGAGCGAGCACGTGACGGTTGTGCGGAATGGGCCAGATTTGCAACGTGTGAAAGTTGCGCCACCCGATCCCAAGTTGCGCGAAAAGGGTCATCTGATCGGCTATGTCGGCGAGATGGGACATCATGATGGGGTTGATTATTTGCTGCGTGCGCTGCGCCTTTTGCGTGATGAGCGGGATGATTTCCACGCGATTTTGATCGGGACGGGACCCGCGTGGGAGGGATTGCGGCAGATGGTGACGACGTTAGGGCTGGAGGATTGTGTTGAGTTAACGGGGTTTGTGTCAGAGGAGAGATTGTGGCGGGTTTTGAATTCGGCCGAAATATGCGTCGATCCCGACCCTGCCAATCCATTTAACGACCGCTCCACCATGATCAAAATGACAGAATACATGGCACTGGGCAAGCCGGTCGTCTGCTTTGATTTGACCGAACATCGCCGTACCGCTGGCGATGCCGCCCGTTACATTGCCGACAACGATATTGCACGCTTCGCGCAAACGCTGGCTGAACTGTTTGATGATCCCGACCAACGCGCCGTGATGTCGCAGATCGCCAGACAGCGTGCCGAGACACAGTTGGCATGGCATCTGCAAGCCCCGCATTTGCTCAATGTGTACGCCCAGCTATTTCCGTCGACAGCAGAGAGTATTGTTAATCATGCTTAGAATTCACCGACTCATTACCGTGTCAAACTCCTGTAGCCGAGGATTCCATCCTCGCTCAAAACGCGGTTGGAAACCATGGCTACGTCGTGTATTTGTGATATGCCTGATAGTTGGCATGTTGATGGGATGTTCTATGCAAGCAGATGACGACATAATTTGGCAAGCAGACCATGAAACGGGGGATTTGACGCAGTGGAAAGAGGGTCAGGGAGATGCAGTTTTTAACAACGGGACGGGGACGGTGGCGATTACGGAGAGCAACGTTCACAGCGGCAACTATTCGATGCTGCTGCGCATTGACGACGCGACCGACCGCGCGCAGGGCGCACGTATCTTCCGCTATGCCGAAAATTTGGCGGAAGGATATTACAGCGCATGGTTCTTTTTTCCAGAGGTGTATGAACCTGAACAATGGTGGAACATCTTTCAGTTTAAGTCTAAGGTGGACGGAGAGAGCCTGCCGACATGGATCGTCAATATCGGGACAGGGGAAGATGGAGAGATGTACTTTTATCTATTCGACCATATCCGCGACGAGTCGATTGCACAAATTGATCCGCGGCCTGTGCCGACATTTGAATGGATTCACCTCGAGATGTTTGTACGGCGGGATGATGACGAGAACGGGCGGATTACGCTGTGGCAAAACGGGATAACGCTATTTGACATCGACGGTGTGGTGACTTCGCTGGATGGAAATATCCAGTGGAGCGTCAACAACTACACGGACAATATCACGCCGAATGATGTGTTGATTTATGTGGATGACGCGGTGATTGCGCGAACGGCGCAGCATGAGTGAAGAAGTGGGTAGTGATTAGTGAGGCTGTAATGATGCAAGTAATGGAAGTTGATCCGATTAGTGACCCGATTTGGCGACGGTTGATTTTTCGGCGGGATAGTTTGATTTTTCACACGCCCGCATGGCTGAAAGTGGTGGCAGCGACGTATCAGATGCAGATACGGGCGTTCGTGCTGTGTGATGGCGGGGAGCCGACGGCGGGGGTGGCGTTTGGACATGTGCGTGATCCATTTGGGGAGCGGATGGTTGCGCTGCCATTCAGTGACTTTGGTGATCCTATTTTGAGTCGTGATGAAGATTGGCAACTTCTCCGCGATGCGCTTTTGGCCGAACATCTGCCGCTCAAGCTGCGCGTGCTACATCAATGTGCGCCGCTCCACGATGTGGAAATTCCAACGGTTGATCGGGCGCGTTGGCACGGGATAGACCTCTCGTTAGGGGCAGACACCCTTTGGGGGCATCTGCATTCTTCGGCGCGGCGGGCGATTCGGCGGGCGGAAAAGCAGGGGGTGACGGTGCGGTTTTCGGCCGATTCCCGCGACCTAGAAACGTTCTACAACCTACACGTCGGCATTCGGAAAGGCAAGTATCGCCTTGTCGCACAGCCACGCTGTTTTTTCCAACATATTTGGGAAGAGCTGATTTCGCAGGGGGACGGGTTTATCGCAGTGGCGGAGCGCGCAGGCGTACCGCTGGCAACGACGCTATTTTTGCAGTGGGGGGAAACGTTAACTTATAAGTTTAATGCGAGTTCGGCCAATTCTCTCCCCTACCGCCCTAACGACCTGATTATCTGGCATGCAATTCAATGGGGAGTGAAAAACGGCTACACGAAGTTCGATTTCGGTCTCAGCGATTGGGATCAGGAAGGACTTGTCAACTACAAGCGCAAATATGCGACGGAAGAGAAGACGATCCACTTTTTGCGGCACACGCCAGCCGACTGGGAGCCAACGGCGGCGCAACCATTGCGCGGCCTGTTTCCGCAGTTGACTGAGTTGTTTACCGATCCGTCGGTTCCTGATGATATTGCAGCAAAAGCTGGGGATTTGCTTTACCAATATTTTATCTAATTGGAGCGCGGACGGCTCGTCCGCATGCCTAAACTTATGGCCAAAAAACTGTTTCACGGCACGATTTTTCTAACCATCGCCAACATGACCCAACGGCTGGGGACGGTGGTGCTGCTGTTTGTGATTTCGCGCTGGCTGGACGCGGCACAGTTGGGGATCTATGCGAGCGCGATGGCGTACTTTGGGCTGCTGTCAATGGCGTGCACGCTGGGGGCGAAGAGTTATTTGGTGCGCGAGATCGCGCAAAGTCCCGACGACACGGGTCGCTATCTGCTGCATTTTGGCACGCTGGGAGGCATGCTGGCGGTGGGGGTGACGGCGTTGTGTTGGGTGGGCGTGGGCTGGGTGCCACTTTCGGCCGAAGTTGCACATGGACTGCAAATCGTCTCGTTCGCACTATTGCCAGCCGTCCTCAATACGACGGTACGCACCGCCTTCATCGCCCACCAGCGCGTCGGCAACATCACGATTGCTCAATTTGTGCTGACAGTGTTGCAGATCGGGATCAGCATTCTGCTGCTGTGGTGGGGCGCACAGACGGAGGCGGTGCTGATCGCGGTCGTTGTCGGACAGTGCGCGACGCTGGCGATCAGCATGTTGCTACTTCGGCCGATCACACATTTTACGTGGCGGCTGGAGTGGGCGCGACTGTGGCAAATGGCGTATGAGGTGCGGACGTTTGCGCTGCTCTCGCTGCTCTCGGGGCTGTTTGCACAGCCAGAGGTACTGCTGCTCACCTTTTTGAGTACGGATGCCGAAACGGGTTATTTCAGCGCGGCGTTTAAGCTGATCACGCTCTGGCTGATCGTGCCGCAGGTGACGATGACCAACGTCTTCCCCCTGCTCTCACGTGCCTATCGAGACAGCGACCCGCTGGCGACGCGGCTGCAAAATTTGTCGATCAAGTATCTACTGGTGCTGTGCTTGCCGATTGCAGCCGGGATGATGGCGGCGGCCGAGCCGATCATTCGACTGTTGTATGGGGCGGGTTTTGAACAGGCGGTGCGGCCGTTGCAACTGATGGCACTGATGGTTCCGCTGAACGCCTTGATCGACGTTTTCTGGCGCGTCTTGGCGGCACGCAACGAGCAGCACCTCGACCTGCGCGTGCGGATTGTGATGGTAATTGCGCGACTGGGGGGTGGCTATTGGCTGATCGCGCAGTTTGGCATTGAGGGGGCGGCGTTATCGGCTGTGCTGTCGCTGATGTTGACGGCGGTGCTGCTGGGACGCTATGTGCGACATGATGGCACGCGGCTCCCTGTTCTCAGCGTCGGCTGGCGCAGCGGCGTGGCAGCGATGGTGATGGGCGGCGCAATTTGGTGGGTTGTCCCACGCACGCCGCTCGTCTTTGTCGTCTTGGCGGGGATGATGATTTACAGCGTTTTGATGTGGGTTGGCGGGGCGTTTTCGGCCGATGAGGTCAACAAATTCATGACGATTTTGCGGCCGAAACGG
The DNA here is from genome assembly GCA_030425205.1 of Anaerolineae bacterium. Taxonomy (GTDB): domain Bacteria; phylum Chloroflexota; class Anaerolineae; order Promineifilales; family Promineifilaceae; genus CALECP01. Next base: position 4,535 of record JAUIAP010000056.1, on the reverse strand, counting down.
AGCAATGGATTATGACAGTACAACTTTTGAATCAGCAGTTAGAGGTCGCGCCCGCTGTGGACGACGTGGCGCGGTGGGATCGCTTTGTCGAGAACGCACCAAACGGACATCACGCGCAGTCGTCGCGCTGGGCAGCGGTCAAGGCGCATTTGGGCTGGAAAGCAACGCGCGTTTACGTTGAGCGCGACGGCGAAATTGTGGCAGGCGCACAGATTTTGAAATGCCCAATCGCGATTTTTGGGAACGTCGGTTATGTGCCAAAAGGAGCCGTTTTCAAGCGGTACGACGAGCGCACAGCGGCCGAACTGCTGGCGAAAATTCACGTGGCGGCACGCGCCAAGCGAGTGCGAATGTTGATCATTCAACCCGCTGATAACGAACACGCCTTTGCCGACTTTCTACAGCGCAACAACTTCGCGCCAAGCACGCTACGGGCTATCCCCATCGGCACGACGCGCCTCGACCTGACGCAGCCGCTCGACACAATTATGGCGAACATGAAGTCGAAGACGCGCTACAACATTCGGCTGGCGGGGCGCAAGGGGGTGACGGTGCGGATGGGAGATTCGGCCGATCTGCCCCTCTTCCACACCATGCTACAAGCGACCGCCGAACGACAGGGATTCAGCGATTACTCGCTCGCCTACTTTGAGGAGATGGATCGCCAGTTTAGCCCACGTGGGCAGATGAAACTGTTTGTCGCAGAGCATGAGGGGGAGCCGCTCTCTGTGCTGCTGGCGATTCCGTTTGGAAAGACGGTGCTGTTCAAAAAAGGGGGCTGGTCGGGCAAGGGCAGCAAGCTACACCCGAACGAGGCGATGCACTGGGCGGCGATTCAGTGGGCAAAGGAAAACGGGTATCGCATCTACGACTTTGAAGGGCTGGACGAAGAGACGGTACGCCGCATTATGAGCGACGATCCGCCGCCCAGCAATGAAATCAGCTCTGTGACGCGCTTCAAACTTGGGTTTGGGGGTGATGTAACGCTCAATCCAAGCCCATACGAATATGTTTACAACGGCGCGGTGCGCTGGGCGTATCGACAACTTTATCCGCGTCTCAAAGCGTCGGAGCGGCTGCAAGTTGTGGCGAATTTGTTTAATCGAGGATGATGGGATTTACGAAGGACGATTTACGATTTACGAAAGCTCTTTTCTCGTAAATCGTAAATCTCAAATCGTAAATTATCAACGTAGCTTATGACGAAAAACAACTCACAGCCTCCCGCCATCGTCATCGGTCTTGACGACGGGACGACGGGCATTCAGACGGCGCGGATTTTGGCGGCGCGGGGGGTTCCCGTGATTGCGCTGGCGAAGAATCCCAAGCATTACTGCTGTCGCACAAACGTGTGTGAGCGAATTGAGATTGTGGAGTGGGACACGGCGGCGTTGATTCCGCACTTGCAACAGTTGGGACGCAGCTTGGGGCAGAAAGGCGTGCTGTTTCCGTGTCAGGATAACAACGTGCGACTGGTGTCGCGGCATCGGGAGGCGTTGGAGGCATGGTTTCACATCGCGCTGCCGCCGCCAGAGATTGTCGAAATGATGCTGGATAAGGCGCAGTTTTATCAATTTGCGGCTGAGCGTGGGTTGCCGATTCCGCAATCGTTTAATTTGACGACGCGCGATGAGGCGGTTGAGGCGGCAGCAAGATTATCCTATCCCGCGATTGTCAAGCCAGAAAGTCGGTCGAAGGTGTGGCTGGCCAATACGAATGAGAAGGCGTTGCGAGTCGATTCGGCCGAATCTCTCCTGCGCATTTACGACCAATATCACGCATGGACCGACCAACTGATCGCGCAAACGTATATTGAAGGCAGCGACCGCGACCATTACGCATTTAACGGCTACTTTGACCGCAATCAACAGCCTGTTGTCAGCGTCACGACGCGCAAAATTCGGCAGTGGCCGCCGCGCACGGGGCAAGGGTGTTCGGGCGAAGTGGTGCAGGATGAGGCGGTTTGTCGGGTAGCGATGCAGCTTTTTTGCAGCGTACCGTTTTATGGGCTGGGCTATGTCGAGTTAAAGCGGGACAGTCGCACGGGCGAGTATCTGATTATCGAGCCAAACATTGGGCGGCCGACGGGAAGATCAGCATCGGCCGAAGCGGCCGACCAGCCGCTTCTCTGGGCGCAATACTGCGAGGCGGTGGGACGCCCCTTCCCCACACCACCGCCAATCCCCGCCACGCCGATTAAGTGGTTTCACTGGCGGCGCGACATGCAAGCATCGTTTTACTACTGGCGGCGCGGCGAATTGACTGTGCGGCAATGGATCGATTCACTGCGCGGCAAACGCTGGTTTGCGATTTGGTCATGGCGTGATCCTGTGCCATTTTTTGCCGACTGGTGGCGGGTGGCGCAACTTGCATTGTCGGCGGAGGAACGGAAGAAACGAAATTATTAGATCACGGTATAAGAGGAAGGTACAAAATGAAACAGCAAATCTGGACAATCGAACGTAAAAATTGTTTGGATGACATCGTAGCGCAGGTTTGCCATTTGTGGTGGGTGCTGCTACTTTGCTTGGGTGGAAGCGCGTTGGTGCTGGCAGCAGTGGGGGTGCTGACGATTATTTTCGACGTGCCGTTTGCCTATTTCACCCGTGACCCAGCGGCAGCAGTGTCGGGCGGAACTGCGCCGAGCTATGCAGGCGCGTTGTCCAATTTGGGCGTGCTGGTGATGGCAGCGGCGGCAACGGTGTCGCTACACGCTGGCTGGCTGCTCTATCATGCTAAGCGCGCGAGAAATCAGTTTTGGTTTATCATGAGTTCGGGCCTGTTTACGACGTGGCTTTTGCTTGACGACCTCTATCAAATACACGAGGAGGTGCTGCCCGATCATGTGGGGATTCCAGAAGAGGTCGTTTACGCGTTGTACGTTGGGTTGATGACGGCGTATTTGCTGATCTTTGCGGGGGCAATTTTGCAAACGGAGTATGTGCTGCTGCTCTTAGCATTGGGATTTTTCGCGCTGTCGATTGTCTCCGACTTTATACCGTTTGAATTTGCAGAGCATCATCTGATCGAGGATGGCGCGAAGTTTGTGGGAATGACGTTGTGGTGTGCTTACTATTTGCGGTTGAGTTGGGAGATGTTGCAGCCAATGGTCAAAAGAAGTGGAATTGAATGATTTAGAAAGGCCACGAATTATACGAGTTATCTTTGTGGTTTTGGGCGATCTGCGCGCTCTCGGCGGGTAATACAGAGCGGTCAGAAAGGAAAAAAGAATAAACCCCTAATAACGACGGCGAAAAAGTTCCTACATTCAGCTACGCAGGGTTAGCCAAATACGTGTACCATGATGCGCATCATAGGCTGGATAGGCGACCTCCTTATTCCCACGATTTACCTGTTGCACAGCGGTTGCACCATCGTTGCAGAAAACGGGTTCAATCTGTTGCCACTCAGTGCCACGCGCCCCTTGGTTCACGCGGTTAAGTTGACGATTGATTTTGCGTTTTCTACCGCGAGATGCGCGTGCATACCGTGCGGTGTAGGAATTGGGAAGCTGGTGTGCAAGATGGATGACACCTTGTTCGCCTTGCATTCCCCTTTTATCTGTAAAGTGAAATGAGTTTTGCTGATAGCGGAAGCTGTGGTTTTCGGCCGAAACAGGGTTCGCCACCCCGTCCAAACGATAATTACGTTTCGAATCGATCAGTCTGCTATTTTCCTGTTCCTGCTCACGCTGCGAGCGTTCGCTGATGCCCGTCAGATCGCGTAGCGTGGCGCGACTGATTGGGCTGTCGTTACCGCGGCTAACATGAAATGCCGCTTGCAAAGACGTTCGCATTTTGGTGAGCTTGCCCGTTAGGTCAGCCAGTGGAATGATGACGCGGCTCCCTTGCAAGCGTTGAACACCCAACTGACCAGCTAACTTTGTCACGCCATGCAGCCATAGACGGCCAAATGCGTCGCGCTGCCAATAAATGCCTTCACCACGATTGAGTAGATCGCTTAGATACCGCTTACTATATTGAGGGAAGTTCTCGGTCAGAGATGGCCAGAGAGAATGTGACTCGTCACCCTGCGGATCGGTCGAAACCATCCCACTTTGCCCCTCCCCCGCAAAATTCGCACGCAGCACCAACCAAAGACGGCCGACCGTACCGCCATCATGCTTGAGTATTGCCGTGGCGATTGTTCCAAATGTTGTGATGTCAGTTGGGCGAGCAGGAGATTTTGCCCACTTCTCTGCAACTGTTTCTGCTTGAATGCTGTCACGAACGGGGTTTGTGATCGCTTGGCGCAGTGGGGATAGCCAACCGCCTGACTCTGTAGGGCTTGGTTGATTTTCGGCCGAACGACCAGCAAGCACATCATTTCCCACATGCTGTCGCAACTCACCATCAGGCAGACAGATTCTACCCTGTGACTGTTGACTTTCAGCACGCATAGTCAATAGGCGCACATTGGCAGTCAGTAAAGACGCGCTGGCAGAATTGACAGAAGCAGAAAATGATGCTATCGTTCGCATAGTGAAATGACCTCAAATGAGTGGTGGATACAAAATCCCCCTCCCCAATTAAGAG
>JAUIAP010000055.1 GCA_030425205.1 Anaerolineae bacterium | reverse complement strand
GCCGGGCAGCGACCCATGCCTGTACGTCAGCCCGCGACAGAGACGACCAACTGGTGAGTTGGCGTTGGTCGATGAACCAGCGCCAGAGGGCAACGAGATGACTGGTCAGCGCGGTTGCGCTCTCTTTGGCCGTGTGTGGCTGCATTCCACCCCAGCGTCGAGTATGTAAAATAATTTGTGTAAATCGAAAGCCTCTTTAGAATGGAACAATGACAAAGAAAAACGAGGCAAAAATGACACAAGAAAAACAACTGCAACAAAAATGGCAAACAATGCCAGCGGCTGATGAGGTGATGGCACAATTGGCATCGGCGGAGACGATGGATGACTTTTTTGGTCGCGAAGGGATCTTTGCGCGGCTGTTTGCCAAGACGCTGGAAGAGATGCTGGCGGCCGAATTAGGCGCACATCTGGGATACGAACGGTACGCAGGGGAAGGACGCAAAAGCGGAAACAGTCGCAATGGCTATTACGACAAAACAGTGCGTACCTCGAACGGGGAGCAGACGATCCGCGTGCCACGCGACCGCGAAGGGTCATTCTCACCGCAGATTGTGGAGAAATATAGCCGCAATACAAACGAGTTAGAAGAAAAGATTTTGGGGTTGTATGCCAAAGGGGTCTCAACACGAGACATTGAGGAGACGCTGGCTGAGCTGTACGGGGTGACGGTCTCGGCTGCGACGGTCAGCGCGGTGACCGATAAGGTCAAGGCAGAGGTCAAGGCGTGGCAAAACAGACCGTTGGCGGCATTGTACGCCTTCCTGTTTCTGGACGCGATTCATCTCAAAATCGTCACAATGGCAAGGTGTCCAATTGCGCCGCCGTATCCTCGGCGCGTCTATTGCGGTGATGGGGGTCGATGCCAATGGGTATCGGGATATTCTGGGGCATTGGGTTTCCACTGGTGGCGAAGGGTTAAATTTCTGGTTGAGTGTCGTCACCGACCTGCAAAGTCGCGGCGTACAAGATGTCCTGATCGCCTGTGTGGACGGGCTGGAGGGGTTCAGCGAGGCCATTCACGCCGTCTTTCCCCTAACAGAAGTTCAGCGTTGCGTCATTCATCAAATTCGCAGCAGTTTGCGTTATATTGCTTCCAAAGACCAAAAAGCATTCATGCGCGACCTCAAAACGGTCTATAAGGCTGGCACACGTGCTGAGGCAGAGGAAAATCTGCTCAAACTGGGCGAGACGTGGGGCGACAAGTACGCCATCGCCATCCGCTCTTGGGAGAACAACTGGCACGAACTGTCCACCTTTTTCAACTTTCCCGCGCAGATTCGCCGCGTCATTTACACGACCAACGCCATCGAGGCCTACAACCGCCAGCTACGCAAGGTCGTCAAAACGAAGGGGGCTTTCCCCCATTCCGACTCGGCCGCCAAGCTGTTGTACTTGGCTCATCTCAATATCGCTAAAAAGTGGACACGTCCACAACGGCAACGGTCGCGTAGCGACATCCCCAATTGGGCATTGATTCTCAACCAACTCGCCATCCGTTTTGGCGACCGCTTAACATTATGAACACATCAACCTTCACAAATGCGTTGTCCCAGCATAGCCTCCGCAGCCCGTTTGTCAAGGGAGGAAGCGTAGCGACCCTTGACACACAGGCTGCTCCGGCTGATAGACAACCAACGCATTTATGAAGAAATTATCTGAGGCGAGATCTATTTACACAATCCTATTGACATACCCGGGGCGGCAGTAATGGCTATCGTGTTCGGCTTTGGAAAGTCGAACTGCAACAGTTGGCTAATGACATAAACATTCCTATTAGCGTCTGTCATCTGCCACCTGGAACCAGTAAGTGGAACAAGATAGAACACCGTCTCTTTTCTTTCATTACACAAAATTGGCGTGGCAAGCCTCTCATCACCCACCAAGTTATTGTAGACCTCATCTGTGCCACAAAAACGACTCAAGGACTAACCGTTCATAGTCGCCTTGATGAACGTCATTATCAAACTAAACGCCGTATCTCAGAGCAACAGATTGAGGCTGTCAATATTGTGCCTGACTCTTGGCATGGTGAGTGGAATTACACCATTCATCCTTGCGTTCAATTCCCAAAAGATGCGTAACTTATTTCTGGACAGACCCTAAGGAATCAGAATTTAATAACTGGCGTAATGCTGCGGTCGGTCTCCTGACCGCTCCACTCGCGGTACGGTCAGGAGACCGACCGCAGCTACGACACTAACTGTAAAGTAAATTCTAAAGTGTTGTCATTCCCGCCTTCGCGGGAATCCAGTCTTGATTGTTTCGGGAATTGCAATTCCCGAAACACGCTCCCGCCTTCGCGGGAATCCAGTCTTGATTGTTTCGGGAATTGCAATTCCCGAAACACGCTATGACTTACTTTACGCTGTATTTAGCACGTTGCTCAAAGTTGTTCGTGCCAATCCGACTTTTTTGAGGTTGCATTTGCCAGATTCTGTAACAGTGTTGTATTCCGTGCCTTGCCAGCATCGCGCAATGTGCGAGCGGCGGGGGTGTGATAGGTGTGGTTGACGAGAAAGCGGTGTTGCCCCGTGTACCAATCGTGTAAGCCAACTTCGCGCCCCGTTGCACTCAATTCAGCGTAAAGCAGAAGGTTGCGCGGCAGAAAATCGTCATGCCCCAATATGTCGAGGTCAGAGTCGCAGAGGATTTTGTCGAGCAGTGTTTGGGGAGATTGGGGCAAGGCGGTAGCGCAAATCATTTGCTGGATGGTTTGGATGTTTTCGGCCGAAAAACCCCACCTCGGCAACATCTCTCCCACAATCCGCGCACTGATCGTTTCATGTCCACGCCCCTGTTCAATAAATCCGATGTCGTGGAACAGCGCGGCCGTCTCCAACAACACCATCTCATCCGCACTCACCCCACACAACCGTCCCAGTCGCACCGCCGCTGGATGTACGTCATCTCGCGTGTGGAGAATATTGTGATAGCAAAATTGCGGCTCAATCTCTCGTTCTATCCGGCTAAGCGCGTAAGCTGATGCGGCTGAAAAGTTAATTGCTGTCATTCTTAGACTCGTTCCGACCATTTTTGATTAGAGTGCGAATTTTGACGCGCTGCGTCCTGTTTGGCTTTGGGGGGCAGCGTCGTATCAGCACGAGTTGACCTTTTCAGACCAACCCACGTCACACACAACACCGAGAACAAAGACGCAACAACAATGCCCACATGTCGTGATTCATTCGCTGTCATTGTAACATTCTGTACCGCCGTTGCGCTCAAAATCACCAACTGCACGCTCGTTTGACTCGGCCCATAGCGCGGGTCATCAAGCGTTTGTGCACCATTGGGCAGCGGAACGACCCCGCTAAAGTATGCCGTCAACGTATAAAAACCTGATGACAGCGGCACATCGTCAAGCCGCGCCACGCCGCGATAGTCGGTTTCCACGGCGACGGCGTGTGTCCCTTTGTCTCCATCCGCAATCATAAAAACGGTCTGATTGGCGAGAATGCGCCCCACCCCGTCTTTGAGCGTCGTCGTGATTGGCTGTTCGAGCATAAATTCGCGGAACTGGTACTCAGGTTGTGGAAAATTTAGCTGTGTTGGCTGCTTCGTGACGATGATGGGCTGGCCGCTGTTGGCGGGGGAAAGTGCCGTTTCACCGTTGTAGGTGGCCTGAATCGTCGTCGTGCCAGCCTTTGCCAGCAGTGCAAACTGGACTCGCGCCACGCCGTCCGCGTCGGTCTTCGCATGGTAGGCGAATCGGCCGATAGTGAACTGAATCGTCTTATCGGGAATACCTTGATTGTCGGCTGTTTTGAGTGTCGCGGTGACTTGTAGCTGAGTGCCGTAGGGGTAATTGGTCGTTGGGTAACGGATGGCCGAACCACCTGCAAGCGTCGGAACACCAACCGCTAAAGTTGTCGTTATGGGCGGTGTTAGATTGGTCGGATCAACGGGATTAGCGGGGTCGATGCCGATTTCGTAGTACGCGCCGTGATTGCTGGCGAGCGTGACGAGACCGACGTTGTTGACCGCCTGAACCATAAAGCGCACGTCATTTTGTGGGGTTTGCATTTGGCCTTGCCATTGTGAAGATTCGGCCGATTCTCGCACCAAATCCAGCGACCGCCACTCTCCGCTGCCCTCAACCGCATACGTCACCCACACCGCCGTCACGCCAGCCAGCGGGTCAGTTACATCGATGGAAAACGTCAACACGCCGTCCTCTTCGCTCGACAAAACACGCCCAATCGACGGCGGCGCACTCAACGCTTCATCGCCAAGATAGTCGCTGTAGAACAGGCGGAAATCGAAGTTTTCCCATTGGCGCAACGTTCCCGTCAGCGTGGTGTCGTCATCGGAGATAAATTGCAGCGGCGTGATCATCAGGCGCGTGCTGCCATCAACGGGGTCGATCAGCTTGTCAAAGTAGTTGATGCGCCATGTCCGCAAGGGGTAGAAATTGTTCGAGCGGAAAACAGGATGCACGCCGTGGGTATCTGTGGCGGGTGCGCTGGTGAGGGGGATTTGTTCTTCGATGTCAGTGAAATCCGCTCCGCGCAGCCCGACTCCGCGCAAAATCAAATTCGTCGGTGGTTCAACGTTGACGATTTCGAGTGGCAAAATGGGGAACCCTGCCGTCGTCGCGTTGCCGTCTCTGCCCGTGCCGAGCGTCGTCACGATGGTAGATGAGCGACTTCCCACAACGCTTAGCGGCTTATCCGTCAGCGTGATGGTTGGGTTGAGGATGAGATCGGCCGATTCCAACCCAAACTCTGCCCCAGCAACGACAGTTGTCTCTTCAACGATAGAGAGACGTTCTGGCTCGTCAAGCGCATCCCCCGCCAAATCGACGCGCAGCATCGGCAGCCCAAACAGCGTCGGAACCAAAACGCTTTTCTCAAACACGCCGTCGATTTCTACGCCTGTATCCGCCAAATAGTCACGCTTCGCTTGCACCAGCGCATCCCCAACAGAGATCGCCCCCTCCTCGCGCAACGCCTTGGCGAAGTTGAGGTAGAGGCGTTCCGAGTATTCGGTGAGGTCGGTGTCGCCATATTGGTAACCTGTGCCGGCAATCAGGACGGCTCCTTTTCGGCCGAATGCCTGCGGCCAATCTAGCTCTCGCGTCACGCCCGCAACCGCGTGCTGATTGACGATGTTGTAGCCCGCGTGGCAACCGCTGCTGAAGACGACCATGTTTGTCATGTCAAGCGGCGACTGCGCGATCTCGGTCGCCAGCAAGCGACTCCTATAGTCGGCCGCCAGCGCACTGTTCGCGCTAAAATGCCCCGCCAAATAAAGCAGGTCGTACTCATTTTCCAGCACAAAGTCGCGCAAATCGTCCGCGCTCCACGATTCGGGATCGCTTGGCGGCAGGTTGCTGGGCGCGATGAGCGTGTCGATCTCAACGTTGTCCTCCAGCTGGTCGGCGACGGCGAGCGAGCCATCTTCTAGGAAACCATAGCTTGAAATGAATGCGTTTTCTGGCTGTACGATGCCATCAACCGTGGCGAGGTACGCATCGAGAACGGGGAGCATATCTTCGGCCGATTCTACCAGTCGCCCCACTGCCAAATCAGGCAGCGGCAACTGTGACTCTTGCAGCGAGATTTCCCGCGATGAGCCATATTCGTCTTGACTCAAAATGTACGCCAAGCGCAAACTCGCTTGTGACGCGCTGTCGTCGCTGACGGGTGGCACATAATCCGACTCTTTTGCCAGCGGCGACGGGTCGGCGTAGCGATAGAATGGAATCACATCATCACTGCCTACCAATACGACGTATTTGAGCGGGTTGAATTCCCGATAGCGTTCAATGATTCCCTTGATGCTGTCTGCCAGCACGTTTTGGGTAAAGACGCACGTTGGATTGTTGTCTCCCTGTGCGCGTGCAGCGTTGACCCGTGCATCTGCGCCAATGTCCACGATTACGCCGTTGACCTCTGGGCGACGAGCGAGCAGATTGAGCCTTGTACGCAGTTGTGCAAGGTCAGCTTGGGGGGAGGACATTCGGCCGAAATCCACCAAAATAATTGTCTCATACCCCCCTTCTTCCCCCATCATCGTCGGCGACGGCAGTGAACTCAACGCCCCATCACAATCTTGCGCCGTCACGTCAACAGTTAGCTCAAACGGCTGCGCCCGATCAAACGCCCCATTGCGCCCCCGCACGCGCACATAAAATTCGCCCGTGCTGTTCCATGAGTTGACCGTGATCTGTTCACTCGCCCGTCCTTCCCGCGCCGACGCGCCGATCACGCTGCGAATTTGCGCGTTGGTAAATGCGTCTGGGTTTGTGAACGCATCTGGATTCGTAAACGCATCTGGGTTTGTGAATGCGTCTGGATTTGTAAACGCATCTGGATTTGTAAACGCATCTGGATTTGTAAACGCGTCGGGGTTTGTAAACGCATCTGGGTTCGTGAATGCGTCTGGGTTGATAATCGCCCCGTTGGTGAACGCATCTGGGTTTGTAAATGCGTCTGGATTGGTGAATGCGTCTGGATTTGTAAACGCATCAGGTGCGTGTTCGGCGTTGATGTGGGCGAGGTCTGCGGGTGAGTTGAGCTGGTCGTACACCTGCGTGATGTCGCGGAACAGCACCACGTCATAATTGACGGGGAGATTGTCCAGCGTCACCTCAACGTTGCTGCTCGGCAACACATTGAACTTAAACCAGCGCGACTGCCCCGGTCGGTCGATGTACCCTTCAATTGTGTCGCCAGCGGGGACATTGGTCGCCAGCGGCCAGTTAAAATTCGGGTCACCTAGTGGCACACAGTTGGAGAATTCGGAAAAGCGATTGTTTGTATCGTGGATAAGAGCGGAGAGAATCGGCATATCCTCATCAATCGCCGCCGTCACATTAACGACCGCATTGCCGTCGGCGTTGGTGGTGATAGAAAATTGCCCAACCTGCGCCGCTCCTTCTCCAAAGCCACGCGGATCACACTGCGCGTTGGCAAAAATAAACAGATCAACCGTCGTGTCAGGCGTGCTGTTGTACAGGCCAACCACGCGCATATTCCCCGTCGTTGTGATCGGGTGTGCGCCAAACAAAATCGGTTTGTTCAGCAACCCATCCCCATCTCCCAAATCGTTCGCCGTCACTCCGTCTCCGTCGAGGTCAATCCCCAGCCCACCATTCTGATAGATGCGGTTCATCGTCGTTGCGGTTGCCGCTATTCCATCTTGCACAAGGAGTCCCGCGCCGCCATTAAACGCAATTGTGTTATCGGAAATGTCGCTGGGTGAGCTGATTTCCTTGAGGACAACCCCGTGACCCCCATTGCCGAGATCGAGCGTGCCAGTGGCGTCCGTGCCAATGTGGTTACCCTCCAACGTGACGGGTTTGATCGCCACAACCCCATCCCCATCAAAACTGTGGATTGACAAGCCGAACAGAAAACCACCTGAGGCCATTGCCCTGTGTTTGATTTGGCCAACTTCAAGTCCATTTGTCCCAGACGGGGTGAGAGAGCCGTCGATCTCTATAAGCGGCTGATCGATGTAGCCAGGCTGGGTGCGCCCGTCGATTACCGCATATTCCGTGATGGCTGGCAACGCGACGAGTGGGGTGAAGATAAAGGGCGAGACACCCGTGAGGTTAAAGTGGATTTCATCGGGGGATGCGCCGATGTTGGATGTATCATTGGCGGCGAGAATGGCGTTGTGCAAGCTGCAGAAATCGATGCTGCAAATGGTTGAGCCAATGTTTTCAGTCGTGTTGACGATGAAGGGAGAGCTGTCCTGTGGCTTCAGCTCATACGCGCCGATGTCGCAACTGCCAAGCTGTGGGCGTGGCACATCCCGTTGATCATCCCCGACCCCACTGGCAGCGCAATCACCCGCCGCATCAATCGCAGGGCTGTCGGGATGCAGGGCATGAATGCGCGTTTCGCCTCCATAAAATGCGAGAGGCAGCAACATAGCGTCACTGTCAGGCAAATCATTCGCCTCCCCTAGCTCACACGTCCCATCACTGTCCAAGTTATGACCAAGTGACGTGATCACGGTGTCAGTCTGCCCAACGTCGTTTGGATCGGAACAATCGGTTGCGTTGTCCACCACAATTGTCGCATCTAAATCGACTCGTATTGGCCCATCTCCATCACCAAAGTAAATTCCCTCTTGGCTGTTGTTGGCGATGGTGCTGAACTCGGCTGTGAAGGCGGTGGCAGACGCGCTAGAAGAACTGTTCGACAGATGCACCCCACGTCGATTGCCGCTAATGGTGCTGTTAAAAATCGTTGCAATCCCTGGCGTGGACACCCTCACCCCTGTACCACTGTGATCGCTCACTTCACTGTCTTCGACATAGAGTATGCCGTCTGATTCCACACCGTCATTTGTGTTTGCGCTGATGATGGTGTTGGTGACGGTAAGCACATGTTGATTGTAGATACCGCTGCCGCGACTATCGGCCGAATTTCCCGTAATCGTACTGTTTTCGACAATTGTGGGCGTTTCGGCCGACCAAATCCCACCCCCCACAAATTCAGCGTAATTATCGGCAATAACCGTGTCATAAACGGCGAGCTCGCCCGTACTCCAAATGCCACCCCCACGTCCCGTGCGATGTCCATTGATGAAAACAGTGTTGCTGATGAGAACGCTATTCTGCACGGTGAGTTTGCCATAATTCGCAATTGCCCCCCCTCGTGAGGCACTGCTGTCCCGCACGGTGCTGTTTTGCAAGGTAAGCTCGCCACCGCTGCGTATCCAAATCGGGCCATCTGAATTTCCCGTCGAATCGCGCATCGTCAACCCGTCGATGGTGACGATTGTGGAATTGCCAATCAAAAAGTAGCCGCTCCCCGCGTTATTCCCACGAATCGTCACATCATAGATGCTGGAAATATCCATCGTCGTCATGATTTCGGGCAGTCGGCTAGTTAACTGGATCGTCTGCCCGTCGAGCGTCACGTCAAACAGGATGACCGACGACACGGCCAGCGCGTTGCTCTCTTCGATGGCGGCGCGAAGGGTGCATTCATCATCGGGCGTTCTACAATCCCCATCCCCCAAATTCACATCTGACGCTTCCCCCGTGCTGTTGACGACAAAATCTGACACCACTTCATACGCGCCAACGTCACACCCTGCACCTTGCGGACGGGGAACCCCGCGCTGATCATCGACAAGCGCCCCGCCACAGTTGCCGCTGTCAAGGGCTGGGCTGTCTAATTGGAGCGCGTGCGTTTGGGTTGCGCCCCCATTGTCGGCAAGCGGGTCGAGCTTAGGGTCAGCGACACCCGTTTGGTCGCTCGGCTCTGCAATCTCAACGCCAGCTTCCATTGAGCCAATCAGATTGTAACCAAGGCTGGTAAAGCTGTTGATTGAGCCAGAAATCAAGGCAACGTCGTGTGTGCCACCGTGGTTGCTCGCGACAATGGTGGCGAAGAGACGGGTATCATTTGACGCAACCCCTTGCGAACTGAGTCCCCCACCATCCCCACCAGAGGTGTTGTTCGTGATGGTCGTATAGCTGAGAACAAGCGTTGCATCAACCTGATTGTGCAACCCGCCGCCTTGGCCATCAGATGTGTTTCCAGAGATGGTGCTGTTCACAATCGTCGCCATGCCACGATTGACCATCGCGCCACCGCCAAACACCATTGACTGATTGCCCGAAAAGGTGCTGTGTTCCACAAGCAGTGTGCCGCTGTTGTCGATTGCACCAGATGACTGGCCCTGATTGTTACTGAACGTGCTGTTGCGAACCGTCAGGAACCCTGACGTTAAAATCCCCCCCCCATTGTCAGCGGGCGTTTGCCCATTGCGAATGGTCAGCCCGTCGAGGGTGACGTGCGTGTTCGCCGCGATATTGAGCGCACGGACGCTGTTGTTGCCATCTAGCGCAAAGCCGTTCCCAAACAGTAGCAGATCGACATCGGCCGTTGCGTTGTCGATGGTGGGCAGTGCCGTTGTGAGCGTGATGTCGTTGGTGAAGCTGATGATGGCTGTGCCAGCGACATCAATGAGGTTAAAGCAGTTGAGTGCGTCGGTTAGGGTTTCGGCCGATTCCACCATATACGGTGACGAACCACAAACAGCGGCACTATCGCTTACATCAGACCCTTCCGCATCCGTCACGCGCACCGTATTGATATAAGTCACTGGCTGGCTACCCGCATCAACCGTCGCCTGATAAGTCACCGTCACACTGCCACCTGCCGTAATCGTCAGACCGCTCACCAGCGTCGGCGCATCCCCCGTTGTCCCCGCGCTTGCTGGCTCAAGTGTTGTCGAGTTCGCAACAAAGGTCATGCCGTCAGGCAATGTGTCGTTGATAATCGCGTCGGTTGCGCTAAGAACCCCGCTATTGTCGATCACAACCGTGTATGTCACCGTATCGCCGACACCAACAGATGCGCTTGATGCTGTCTTCTGCACATTCAAAATAGGCGCACAATCTTCATTGCGATAAACGCGGGAGGTAAGAGTGCCGAAGATCACATACCCCGTGAGGAAGATGTCGAGGTCGCCGTCGTTGTCATAATCTCCCCACACCGCGTCGCTACTGTAGACATCGACCAGCGTATCAGAAATGTGATCCGCCCGCGCAAAGCCACCGCTGCCGTCGTTCTCATAGACATTCGAGAGGGAATTGCCGCCACCTGTGTCGCCAGTGATTAGGATGTCGAGGTCACCGTCGTTGTCATAATCCCCCCACACCCCACTACTAGAATTGACATTAGTCAGCACGTCAGAGATGGCGACGACCCTCGTAAAGCCACCGCTACCGTCGTTCTCATAAACGTCTGAGACACGGCTACCGCGAGTTCGCCCAGTGATTAGAATATCGAGATCGCCGTCGTTGTCGTAATCCCCCCACGCGACGCTGCCATTATAGACATCGACCAGCACATCGGAGATAGCCGGTACATTGGCAAAACCGCTGTCACCATCGTTCCGATACACTTTTGTGAGCACACCCGTGTTGTTTTGCGTTGTCGAGCCTGTAATGATAATGTCAAGGTCGCCGTCGTTGTCGTAATCCCCCCACGCGACGCTACCATGATTCACGTTGGTTAAAACATCCGAGATAGCAGCGGCTCTGGCAAACCCCCCGTTGCCGTCGTTTTCATACACGTTCGAGACATGGTCGTCGATCCCCACTCGACCCATGAGGAGGATATCGAGGTCGCCATCGTTGTCATAATCTCCCCATTCGACGCTGCCATACGCAACATCCGACAAAACATCGGAGACAGCAGCGTCTCTGACAAAACCCCCGTCACCGTCGTTTTCATACACATTCGAGTCGTATATGCCCGCGTAGAGGATGTCAAGATCGCCGTCATTGTCATAATCTCCCCATTCGGCATCGCCATAATCCCCGGGTTCCAATACGATGGAACTCGCTATGGCAAAACCACCATTGCCATCATTTCTATAGACATTTGAGGTCACATCGCCGATGTGAAGAATATCGAGGTCGCCGTCGTTGTCATAATCCCCCCACTGGGCATCACCGCGACTACTACCAACCAGCTCGTCGGATATCTCTGTTGCCTCAGTAAACACGACGCAGCGATTTGGAATGGTGTTGCCTGTTGTGAACCCCCACTGGGTTGGGTTGGTCAGGCTGTCGCTTGTCGCGCTGGTAAGTCGGTCGGTGGCAACCACCTGCACCCGCTCGCCAGCAAAAAGATCACGATTTGGGTCAAGGGTGATGGTGTCGCCCGCCACGCTGAGCGTGCCGGTGAGCAAGCCACCAAACTGGGTGTGCGCCGCGAAGCTGCTGCTGGTGACGCTGCTAGCTGCTACGTCGCCACTAAATGTAGCCGTCACATTCGTTGTCATTGGGACACCAACCGCATTGTCTGTTGGACTGTGTGCGGTTAGCTGAATTGTGCTGCGCTCCATCGCCGCAACGTTCAACGTGTGCCAACCCAAAAAGAACGCAGCAACGATGACAAAAATAAAAGAAAATTTGTTGAATGTCTTCATAATATAAACTCCGTTACTGCTTCTATGACTCGTTACTCATGTTACGCACCGAATCGTAGGGGCTAGGCTTCGGCGTGAGCGACTCGACTGAGCTCGCCGAACGTCTCAGCCGAACGGCAAATGGCTTGCGACTTTTGACTAGCAGGTTGTTTACGCCATTTGTTTCGCCCGCTTTGTCCGCGATGCCAAGAAGGGCGAAACAAACGGCCTTAACAGTCGGGCTATTTTAGAGTGCGCTCCGTTTGCATAGCCCCTACGACTGCGTGCGTAACATAAAATTGGCTCTTTAGGAATTCGTGGGGTTTGACACTGTTGCGTATGGCGTATTGCGTAACCTCCTCTGGATACGCAATACGTAACACGCAATACGTTTTGTCAACCCCTTAAGTTCCCAGAGAACCATAAAATTTTTAATTCTCTATCACCAGCGCAATTGCATCCGCCAGCGACAACTGCTCTCCAGCACGCCAAACCCCGTCGGCGTTGTCGCCAAGCGCGAGGCGTGCGGGCGCGAGCTTTTGGTCAAGTTTCTCCTGCTCAACGGTCGAAAGCGGCGAGCCAATTGCGTCGCGCACGGTGCTGGCTGCCCCCGCTAGAGTGAGCGCACGCGCTGGGTCAGCATTGGCAAACAGCATCCCAACATCTTCCAACAGATAGGACAACGCCCAGCGGTCGTCCAACACCTGATTGATCTGCATACTTTCCTGATAGAGCGCAAGTGCGGCCGCTGCATCCTGCTGTTCACGCACGACGTTGCCCAAGTTGTTGAGCGCATTGGCGAGATACCACTGGTCGCCAATTTCGCGCTGGAACGCAACCGCCTCTTCAAGATAGGCGCGTGCCGCATCGAGATCACCCAAATCGACGGTGACGTTGCCCAAATTGTTGAGCGAGGCGGCGATGCCCCAGCGATTGTGGGCATTGCGACGCAGTGACAGAGCCTGTTCATGATAGTGGCGCGACTGCTCATAATCTCCTTGAAAACGGGCGACGATCCCCATGTTGTTGAGGACTTTTGCGCTGTTGAGATTGTCGGCGAGTGCGCGACGAATGGTGAGGCTCTCTTCATATAAACGTTGCGCCGTGACATACTCTCCCTGCTGGGCGTGCATCGTGCCGCGACAGATGAACGCTTTGGCAACGTGAGTGCGTGCATCTGCTGCTCGCGCCAAATTTTCTCCCGACGTATACCACTGGTCGGCCGCCTCATATTTCCCCTGTTTCCGTAGCAGTTCCCCTTTGGCGATGTGCGCTTCGGCCGCTAAGTTTGGATCGTCAGTAGACGCAAGCGCGTCGTCATACGTCGCGTTTGCCGCCTCCCACGCCCCGACCACCTCTTGTACTTCGCCTAGTTTGAGCAATATCGCTGCACGCTCGTCTCCTGCCAACAACGGCAACGCCTTTTGATAGTAGCTGATGGCGGCGGCGTTGGCGTACTCCGTTTGTGCGGATTCACCCGCCTTGAGCAGATAGTATCGTTTCTTCATATCATTTTCGCTGTGTTCAAAATGGAAGGCGAGCAGCGGATAGTGGGCGGCTAAGTTAGCGACTTCACTTGTTTCGATAAATCGGCCGATTGCCTCATGCAGCCGCGCCCGCGTTGCAAAGAGCAAACTTTCATAGGCGACCTGCTGGGTGATGATGTACTTAAACAGATAGACCAACTCTGTCGCAGGGGAGTCGAGCGCAAGCAGATCAAGCTGGCTGAGATAGTCGAGATTGGCGATTACGCTGTCGGGCTGTCCCAATTCGGGGTAGATGCCAGAGAGGATGGACGCTTTGAAAAT
Source organism: Anaerolineae bacterium (assembly GCA_030425205.1). Lineage (GTDB taxonomy): Bacteria > Chloroflexota > Anaerolineae > Promineifilales > Promineifilaceae > CALECP01. The sequence continues at coordinate 19,658 of JAUIAP010000055.1, read as the reverse complement.
TCGGCCGATGACGCTCGCCACACGCAGCGTCATCCGCTCCTGATCGGTCAACTGATCGAGACGGCTCAGGATTAAGCTGTAGATACTCGTCGGCAAATCGACCGCCGCCAGCGCGTCGCTGTCGTTGAGGTCAATCTGCAAATCGACGAGATAGTTGAGAATTTCTTCGATGTAAAATGGATTGCCAGCGGCGCGTGTCGTGAGCGTCTCGATCAGCGTTGCGCTGCCTAAGGTGGGGTCATCAAAGAGCTGTTCCAGTTTGCGCTCGATCAGCTGCGCCGCCTCTGCCCGTGTGAAGACGGGGAGCGTGATCTCGGTGAAGTTGGGCAGGTCTAGCGGGGGGTGAATCGACCGATAAGCCACCACAATCAACACTGGCAAATCCTCAATCACGCGACCAATCGCCGCCAGCAAATCGCGGGAAAGTGCGTCGCTCCACTGATAATCCTCCAAAATGATGAGCAGCGGTTCTCGCGCCGCACGCCGTCGAATGCACGCCACCAGCAACGCTTCAAGCGACGACTTTCGCACCTTCGCGTCAAGCGAGGCGGTCAAGTCGTTGTCTGGAATTGGCAATCTCAACACCGTTGACAACAGTGGCAAGCGCGGCAGCAAAGTGGGATCAAGCGCAGCGGTGACGGTCTGAATCTGTTCGTCAATTGACATCGTGCCGTCCAACCCAAAAAAGTCGCGCCACACCCTGTCCCAGACGAGATAGCTGTCTTCCATGCCATATGAAGACGCTTCCCCCGCTAAAATTTGCATCCCCAACGCTTGAGCGCGAACTGCATCGACCAGCCGCGATTTGCCCATGCCCGCCTCTCCCAGCACGCCAACGATTTGCCCATGCCCTGATTGGGCTTTTTCTAGGCGGTCGAGGACGGTTTGCAATTCGGCCGAACGCCCCACCATCGGCAGCGCATACGCGCTTTGCACCACTTCCGCCTGCCCCTGTAACAGTTGTGGCGTGATCGTCGTCTCCTTCCCCTTCACGCGCATCGGCTCTAATTCTTGCCACTGGAACGCCGCGCCCGCCGCCTTGTGTAGTGCCTCGTTGGCGACAATCGCGCCCGGTGGGGCAAACGCCATCAGCCGCGCCGCTAAGTTGACGTTGTCACCGAGAACGCCATAGGTGCGTCGCGTGCGGCTGCCATATGCGCCCGTCCGCATTCGGCCGCGTGTCAGCCCGATCTGCACGGGTTCGAGAAAGTCAAACGTCGCCGCCAGTGCGCGAATTTCGAGCGCGGCGGCGGTTGTGCGAATCGCGTCGTCTTCATACGCAATCGGCGCACCAAATGCGGCGTAGAGGTAGCTGCCCTTATCGCCAATCGTGAGCTGGATCAAGCTGCCGCTGTAGCGCGTCAAAATCGCCTCAATGCCGCGAATAAGCTGATCCAGCTTGACGGGCGCGGCGGGGTCATCATCGTATTGAATGCCGACGAAGCGCATAAACAGCGCACACGCGGGACGCAGTTCAGCCAGAAATTCACCGCGCTGATTGGCAAGCCGTGTTGCAACCTGTGGCAGCAACCACTGATTCGCGGTTTCGACATCCAACGCATCCGACGCTTCCCACGCGGTTGTTGGCACAGGCACGTTTAGCGACTGCACCCGCGCCACATCATCCGCCAGCCAGCTTGCGATTTGCAGCACATCCCCCAGCGATTCGGCCGTCGAGCGATGTACGACCACATCCCCTCGCTCCGCCAACGCCTCCGCATCTGCCATATCGACAAGCGTTTGCCCCGCCAGCACGTCAACGAGGCGATACGTGGGTGTGCCGACCACCATGCGGCGCACCGTTCCTGTCGCAATCGCCACCTTGATCGCCAGCGCGACGACTCGCCCCGAATGGGTGCGAACTTCCGAAAATTGCGCCATCGCCGTCTGCATTCCCAAACCACAAGCGACCGCACGCCGCCCATCATCCTCGTCAAGCCAACACGTAATCGCGTCGCCGCTAAAGCCGATGACGCTGCCGCCAAAGCGATGCAGCGTGTCGATCAGCGCGTCATATACGCGGTTGAGATGGATGGTCAGCTCCTCCGCGCCGCGCTTTGCGCCAAGCTCTTGGGCGAGGGCTTCGGTCAGCGCGGTAAAGCCAGACATATCGGCAAACAGCACGGTGCCGTGCATCTTTTCGGGCAGCGCGACATTTGTGGCGAGGGCGCGGCGGCGGTCAATGGGGAGGTAGGTGTGAGCAGTTGTCATAATGAGTCCTATGTGATGCGTCGTGCGTGAAGAAGCTACCTTTCACACATGATGCACCACATACCACGTTACTATAAAGATGTAGCGTGACAAAAACGTTGCAAAAACGTCACAAATTTGTCAAACACTGAAAAATCTACTGATCCGTCAATCATGCTTTTGCGATCTGAGAGGCGTTGGCTTAACTGCTCCTCGGCCGCCTCCCGCTGTGTTTCCAAGTTAGAGCGATTGCAATTTGTCCATCAGAAATGATTTGCGACGTTTTTGCAACGTTCTTGTCACGTTTTTGTAACGCACCATCGGGTAACTTTAATAATACCCGTTGGGTCAGCGTCGAAATGTTTTGAAATTTCGTTAGTGATAATCAAACGGGGAAATCAGTTTATGGATTACGAGATGGCAATTCTCGGATAGACAAATGTCAATGTAAAAACCAGAAGGCAAAGAATGAATTCTATAGAAGTTTCTTTGCTGGGTGTTTTAGAAGTAGCGGTAAACAACCAGCCTATAAAAACATTTGCAACGAGCAGGGCGCAAGCATTGCTTGCCTATCTCGCAGTTGAGGCAACACAGCGAGTGACCCTTCATATTCCACGCAATCAGCTTGCCACGCTATTTTGGCCGTCGCACACAGATCAGAATGCGCGTAAAGCTCTGCGCCAAACCCTTTATTTGCTCAAGCAAGCATTGCCAAACGCCGACGCGTTGTTGTCCTCAACGCGGGATATGATTGGCTGGAAATCGGCCGATCTCATCCGCGTTGATTGGGACATTTTCTGTACCACCCTTGACCGTGTGGCACGGCATAACCATGCGTCAGTCGCAACGTGTGCGGTTTGTTGTGCGCGGCTGGAAGAGGCGGTTGCGCTTTATCGTGATGGGCTGCTGACGGGGTTTCCGGCCGTCGATAGTGCGGCGTATGAACGCTGGCTGACGACGCGCAAAACCTGGTTGACGACGCAGATGCGTGATGCGTTGCAGACGTTGGTACAACACTACACGCATTTGGGAAATTTGACCGTTGCCGTTGCCTATGCTGAAAAGCTGGTTGCGCTCGACCCGTTGGAAGAGGACGCACAACGTCTCTTAATCGAAACGTTGGCACAATCAGGCCAACGCGGAGCCGCATTGGCACAATTTGAACGGGCGCGGCTGTTGTTTCAGCAAGAGTTGGGGAGCGATTTTTCGGCCGAAATCCCCCCACCACACACCTCTTCCATCATCCTCTCCATCTCCACCCTCCCTACCACGCTCCCCATTCCCATCAACCCTCTCATCACCAACGACAACACAACCACCAACCAAATCAACGACCTCGTCCAGCAACCCGCCTGTCGTCTTTTGACGATTTACGGATTGGCTGGCAGCGGCAAGTCGGCACTCACGGCGGCAGTTGCACACGACAATGTGATCCGCTACCGTGACGGCGTGCAGTGGATCACCATTGACCCCGCAGGAGAGCCGATTGCCGATCAGCTATGCGCTCACTTTAATTTGGCACACGCCCCCTTCCAATCAACACAGCAACAGATACAGGCATTCTTACGCCAGCGACACCTGTTGCTTGTCGTTGATGGGTGTCAGCAGCGCACGCCAGAGTTGACACAAACGCTGTTGGGAATTTTGCAAGCTGCGCCACAGGTGCAAATCATCGTCACCAGCCGCCAGCGATTGAACATTATCGGTGAGTGGACATATTTAGTCGAAGGGGCGCAGGCTGGCACGGAAATTTTTTGCCATTACGCACAGCAGGCGCACGGCGCGTTTGCCCCTAGTGTGGCTGATCGCGCAAAAATCGACGTATATTGCCAGCAGACGGGCAATCATCCGCTGGCAATTCAGCAGGTCGCCGCCTCGCTGCGCTTTTTCAATCTGCCAACGGCGTTGCAGAGATCGGTTGAAACACACGCTGACTTAATGAACGAGCTTGGCAAAACGTGGCGCACGTTTAGCGTTGGCACGCGCCGTCTTGCCCATGCGTTGCCGCTGTTTGGGTGCACGTTTACGTGGAATGCACTGGTGACGGTGGCGGACGCAACGATGTCGGCGTTAACTGAACTGCTTGACTGTGCATGGGTGTCGCAGGATGTCGCGGGGGTTTATTCTTTGCCGCCGCTAATCGGCCGATTTCTCGCCATTCACACCAAACCCAGCCCCAGCGTGCGCCAACGCCACGCCGACTTTTATCTGAGCGTGCTGCAATCGGCCGAATCGGCTCTCTGTGACCATCGTCAGCCCGACGCAACCAGACAGCTTTCCGCGACTTGGAAAAACGTTGTCCGTGCGTGGCGCAGCGACCCCGAACAGGGGGCGAACGCGGCCTCTGCCCTCACCCGATTTTGCGACATGACAGGTCGCTACCAAATTGGTGCGGAGCTGCTCGCATTGACCGCCGAGAAGGTGAGCAGCCCACACGCCGTTCGTTGCCATCAAGCGTGGCTGCTCTTTCTGAATGGCGATGCTGAACGTGCCTATGCGCTGTTTAATCGCTATCTGCCACACTGTCAAAACGCGATTCACCACACGCGCTATGTCACCCTCACCACCGCCATCGGGGATGATGCGCTTGCCGCAAAATCGGTGCAGCAACTGATCGACCTACCCTCGCATTCGCTGCTCGAAAGTGGGCATGTTTTGCGCGTGGGTGGGGAGTTGGCCTATCACAACGGACAGTTTGCAAAGGCGCAACTCAGCTTTGAACGCGGGCTGGCGATGCGGCGCGTGCAGGGAGATTTGTGGGGGATGGCGTTGCTGCACGCGGGTGCGGGGCAGGTTGCTCATGCCACCCATAAGCACGATGAGGCACAGTTCCACTTTACACAGGCAACGCGCCTTTATGAACAGGTTGGCGACCTGCCCCGCCAAGCTGCGTTACAATTACAGTTGGCAGAGATTGCCCAGCAAGCCAGCTTGCTCAATCGCGCCGTCACCCATCTGCGTGCTGCGCTGCAAACGTTTAAGCAGCTAGATCAGGCGAGCGGAATGGCGCAGGCGCATCTGCAACTAGGGCGCATTTTGCGAAAACAAAGTCAATCCCATGCCGCGTTGGCTGAATGGCACAGCGCGTTACAGGTTGCCGTGTCCGCCCAATTGCAGACGTCTATGGAGACGATTTTGCGCGAAATCGGCCGATTGCTGCACAAATCAGACGGCAATCTCTGGTGCGAAATGCCAAAAAGCGAGTGGCGGGTTGAACTGCTGGTCGCTGAATTTGAACGAGTGGTGCGTTTTTCGGCCGATTGGCACGCTGAAATTCCCGCCCTCGTTCGCTCGACAATCAAATGAATCAAATTACCCAACTGCTCCACCGCATCCCACTTTTTGCCGACGTGTCTGACGACGCGCTCACTTCACTGGCCGCCGCCATGCAGCCCATCACGCTCACCGACGGTGTGGTTTTGTTTGAGCAGGGCGAGCGCGGTGACGCATTTTTTATCGTCGAAACGGGTCACATCGACATCTTTACCCGCGAGGGCGACCACAAATTAATTCTCAATCGCTTTGGCGCAGGGGATTCATTTGGTGAAATGTCGCTCGTCGATCAAAAGCCGCGCTCGGCCAGTGCCGTCGCTGCTGGCGTAACGCAACTGCTCAAGCTCGATACCACCACCTTCCTCAACGTCTTGCAAGCACAGCCGCAGATCGCCCACGCGATGCTGGTCGATCTGTCAAGCAAGCTGCGCTCGTCCGTCGCGTATATCCAGCAGGGCGCGGCGTGGAGTCGCAGAATCGCGGCGGGGGAGTATGAAAGCGTGCGTGCCGAAGCGGAGATCGCGGCGCAGGAATCGGCCGAAACCCGTGCATCCGATCTCGTCTATGGATTTATCAACATGGCGCAGGGGGTTCAAGCGCGTGAAGAGGGGTTCAAACAGCAGGTGCAGCAGCTTCAAATTGAGATCGATCAGGCCAAGCGAGAGCAGCAGGTTAAGGCGATTGTGGAATCGGCCGATTTCAAATCCATCGAACAAAAAGCCCAACGCCTCCGCCAACGCCGCGCCCAACGCCTCACCCCACCCCAACCGTAACCGTAGGGGCAGGGCGTTTGCGGCATGATTTCGACAATAACCATGACCTATCCACCCGCAACGCCTTGCCCTGCCACCATCGTCGCATATTTTGACTGAAATCAGATTTTGTCAAACAGGACAAGGCGTGCGGGAACGGGAATTTTGAGTTGTATCGGAAATCATACCCGCCACGCCCTGTCCCTACGACGTTGTTATCATCCGTAGCTATTCGACATAAAAAGATTCGTTCTTATGGGCAAATGGGTGAAGATCAAATAAGGGTGCGTCTCAAGAAATGGGGGTGATTTGAGACGCAACTGCCCCCATTTGTGACGTTTCTGCGACGGTCATCATAGAGAATTCTATAGATGATCGCAGATTTAGATGAAACCCTCCGCCAACTTCTGATCGCGGATATTCCGATCAAGAATGGCGAAATTGCCATCGCGTTTGACCAGCCAAAGCGCGAGTGGAGCGCACGGCTGAGCAAGCCGACGGTCAACCTCTTTCTCTACGACACTCGTGAAAATTATGCGCTGCGGAAGCATCAGTTTGAGCGGATGCACCAAAAGCAGAACGGGCGCAAGGTAACAGAAAAGCGCACGCCGCTGCGGTTGGAGCTGACCTACATGCTGTCCACATGGGCGGCCGAGCCACAGGATGAACACCGACTCATGGGGCGCGTGGTGCGGGCATTATTCCGCTACCCCTCCTTGCCCGTTGATCGACTGCACGGCAAGCTCAAGCGGCAGCCGTATCGCATTCCAGCCCAACTGGCGAAGCACGATAAGCTGACCAACCCCGCCGAACTGTGGAGCGCACTCGACAACGAGATGCGGCCGACCGTCTCCTACATCGTGACGTTGGCGATTGATCCATGGGAAGAGGTGACAGGGCCAGCGGTGCTGAACTTGACGATGCGGACACATTATAAAGAAGGGTTGACGAACAACTCGACGCAGATTGATGAGGTGGTGTCGTTTGGGGGCGTGGTGCGCGATTCGGCCGAAAACCCCCTCCACAACGTCGAAATCAAACACAAAATCAGCCACATAACAACCGTGACCAATCAACACGGTCAATATCGCTTCACCGCTCTCCCTCCCGGCTCTCACACCTTCATCATCCAACCACCGAGCGGCGAACCACAAGAACTCACCTTTACGTTGCCCAATGAGGACAACAATTATGATGTGGAGTTGGCATTGTGAACGGGAGGCGTGGGCGGTCACCGCCGTGAACAGTCAACAGCAAACAGTAAACAGTGGGAATCCCACTAGCAACTAGCAACTAGCAACTAGCAACCGCGCTTTTAGCGCAATGGAGAAACAAAATGGCAACAACAACCTACGCCTCACCCGGCGTATATGTGGAGGAAGTCCACAACGCAGTTCGGCCGATTCAGGCGGTCGGAACCTCACTCCCAGCTTTTATCGGCATCACGGAAGAGGCGAGTCTCAAGCGTGTCAATCCACGCACTGGCTCCGTCCGTGTCCTTGAATCCTGTTTGCAAAAACCGGTTCTTGTGGCGAATTGGACACAATTCACGCGCACGTTTGGCGGCTTCACCGACGGCGTTTACCTGCCCGATGCGGTGTACGCCCACTTCACAAACGGCGGCGGCGCGTGCTACGTCGTCAGCATTCGTGCGCTCAAAGAAAGCGATGCGGCTGTCGCAGCCAAAGCGACTATTTCTGGTGCAAAATCGCGGGACGCATTTAGCATCACCGCAAAAGTTGCTGGCTCTGGCGGCAACAATCTCGTCCTTTCTGTCAGCCACGACACGGACACAGAAGGGAAACCGACGGGCGCGTTCTCGCTCAAACTGGGCGGCGAATCCCATGCGGGTTTGTCGATGAAAAAGAGTGATGATAACTACGTTGGCAACGTGCAGTTTAGCACGGTGACGCTCGATGACATCGGTCCCCAAACGGCAGTTCCAGAGGCTGGGTCATATTCACTGAGCGGCGGCGGGATGCGTCCACTCGAAGTTGAAGATTTCATCGGTGATGCCCTCAGTCGCACAGGTCTGGCTGGGCTGGAAGCGTATGAAGAGATTCGGCTCATCGCCTGTCCCGACCTGATGGCTGATTATGACGGTTCTGATGATGCCAACAACCGCATCAAAGTCGTCCAGCAAGCGATTATCGGACATTGCCAAAAGATGCGCTATCGCTTTGCCGTCCTCGATTTGCCACCGGGTCTTGACCCGAAAGGGGCGCGTGATTGGCGACACTTCCTCAGCTTCGACACCTCCCACGCCGCTTGCTACTACCCTTGGGTTGAGGTGAGCGACCTCATCAACGGCGGTACAAAGAAAGTTCCACCAAGTGGTCACATTGTGGGAATGTATGGGCGTGTCGATGCGGAGCGCGGTGTTCACAAAGCCCCTGCCAATGAGCAGTTGATGGGTGTGACGGGGCTGGAATTGCAGCTCAGTCGCGGTGAGCAAGATATTCTCAACCCGCTTGGCGTGAACTGTATTCGCGCATTTCCGGGACGCGGGATTCGCGTTTGGGGTGGTCGCACGTTGAGCAGCGATGGGGCGTGGCGTTATATCAGCGTGCGTCGCCTCTTTATCATGGTTGCCGCGTCGATGGATGCGGGGCTGCAATGGGTCGTCTTTGAGCCAAACGATTCAAGGCTTTGGTCACAGATTGGTCGTGATGTCAATAGCTTCCTTCGCAATGTTTGGCGCAGCGGCGGGCTGTTTGGTGATTCGGCCGATCAAGCGTATTACATCAAATGTGACGCGGAGTTAAACACCGAAGAGGTGCGCGACACAGGGCAGTTGATCATCGAAGTTGGAATCGCCCCTGTCAAACCAGCCGAATTTGTCATCTTCCGACTCAGCCAATGGTCATGGTTGGACGCTGGCGATGAGGATATGGATGACGCAGAAGAAGATATGGATGACGGAGAAACTGAATAAAGAGATCGATGTTTGGTCACACGACCGAACATCTCATGTGAGGTAAATCATGGCTACAGATTATGGACATGTAATGGTTGATACGAGAGGCGACCGTGAAGACCCGCTAGTTGGCTTTCATTTTTCGGTGGAAATTGGAGATATTACAGGCTACTTCACCGAATGTTCTGGACTAGGGTCAGAAACGGAAATTGTCGAGCATAAAGTCGTCAACAAAGATGGAGTCGAGGTGGTTATGAAGGTTCCGGGGCGACTCAAGTGGGAAGACATCGTTCTCAAGCGCGGCATCACATCCAATATGGACATGTGGGTATGGCGCAAGATGGTTGAGGATGGAGACATTAAAGGCGCACGCAGAAACGGCACGATCACGATGTACAACCAAATGTTAACGGCAGTCGCTCAGTGGGATTTTGAGCTAGGGTGGCCGAGCAAATGCACAGGCCCCCAGCCGAAAGCGGATGGGAGTGAAATTGGCTTGGAAGAGCTGACGATTACGCACGAGTTTATTCATCGTAAGAGTTAAAAGTAATGACGAGGTAATCCGTTAGCACATGAGCAGACGGATTACCTTTGTTTTGATCAGGCATTTAACAATGAGCGCACACGAAATTGAATTTACATTGCCGCACGGGGTCACGGATCAATTCGGCCGAATTCACAAATTCGGCCGAATGCGAATGGCGACCGTCATGGACGAGGTAGAGCCAACGACAGACCCACGCGCTGAGAGAAACACAGCGTATCTGCCCGTTTTGCTACTTTCCCGCGTCGTAACGCAGTTGGGTGAGCTACAGGTGTCACCAGAGCTGATCGAGGTGCTGTATTCGGCCGATATGGCCTATTTAGAAGATTTGTACCTGCGGCTCAACGGGCATGAGGCAATGACGATGCACGTTCAATGCCCTCATTGTCAAAATGGGATGCACGTCCAAGTTGCCCCCATCGCATGAACAACCAACGCCCTAGCAATGCGACCCAACGCACAGTGGTCGAACTATCAGACGCGCAGAAGCGAGAATTGACCAAGCGCGTCATTGCGCTACTGCGAAAAGATATTGAACGCACGCGGGAGCGACAGGGTAGCATGGGGTGATTTTTTCCAAACAAACAGATATTCGGTCACGTTCGTACAATGCACGCACCGAATATTGACGACCAATATGCTCTTAACCGAATTTCGCTTCGCCATCCAGATGGGAGCCGACCGTATCGGAGCCTTTGTTGAATGCACCTTGCCAACATTGCAATGGGAAACGCAAATGATAAAGGAAGGTGGTGTCAACACCTATGTTCATCAGTTACCAACGCGGCGCAAAGAGGCGAAGTTGGTCTTGCGGCGCGGATTGGGACTGGGGCGCGAAATTGTCGATTGGTATGACGAGGTGTTGAAGGGGACATATGCGCCACGCCTCATCTCTATCCACATGATCAACTCACTGCATGAAATTGTGATGACATGGACAGTTGAGGGAGCATATCCTGTCAAGTGGACGGGGCCGCGCCTGAAATCAGATAGTGGCAAGGCGGTTGCTATTGAGGCACTTGAACTCGCGTGCGGCGAGGTATCAGTCACATACGACAAAACCCTAATTCCAGCTACGACAGATTGGAGTCGAAGAGTCAATACATCTGTTAGAAAACCGTCAGCTAGTAGGTAATCGACATCAGGCTGAGGTCATTTTTAGAGACGGCAAATAGTATGCACAATAGTCATCAACAGTTGGTTCAGCGAATGCAGCATAAAAGTGAGCGGCCAAGTAATGCCCTGCTTATCATGCGGATGCAGTTGGCGCGTCAGGCGGCCGATTGGATGATGCAGCCTGTACGTGATGTGGCGACACGGCAAGTCGGTCAACATGAAGCGTTGCAGCCGTCGCACTCTTCAGCACAAGACAGCGACCCCGCAACCGTATCATTTGACACACCACTACAACGGCAATCCGTTTTGCCAACGCACGCGGCTGAGACTATTGCTCAAAATCAGACTCGCCAAGCGGTTCAACGTCAACCTAATAATCTCCAGCCAACGCAACAAGCGAGCGTACAGCGCACTTTTTCAACTTCAACAGCAGCGAATACAGGGTCGCCAGCCGAACAATCTCAGCAAGCATTGCAGCGTCAACCTGTTATGCAAGCACAAGTCGTTTCACCTGCTGCAAAAACGCAATCGGCTCAGCCCGTTCAGCGAGCGGCGATTGCTCCCATACAGGTTTCACCCCCTGTTTTCCAAAATCAATCGACTCAAACTGTTCAGCAACAACCTAATCATCTAACACAATCAGCGGCTTTTTCCACAGGACAGAATATAGATTCGACAACGGAGACAGTTGACCAATCGGTGCAACGTCAACCTATGGCACAAGCCGCATCGCCCGTTGCTCTGGAAGCGGTACAACGGCAAATCATTTCGCCGACGAGCGATTCCGAGCAAGCACACATTCAACGTGCTTTTTCGGCCGAACTGAACACAGCGTCACCAATCACGCAACCTCATCAGCCAATACAACGGCAACCCATCGCGCAAGCGAAAGCCGCACTGCCTGTTGCTCAAACTCAATCGACTCAGGCGATTCAACGACAAACTGCGTTGCCAACACAAGTCGCATCACCCGTTTCACAAACGCAATCGGCGCAAGCTGTTCAGCGACAACCGAACAATCTTTCTTCAACTCAGCCGACACCTTCTCCCACAATACAAAATAGCGGCTCGCCAGCGACATCGTTTCATCAATCGGTGCAACGACAGCCCGTTGCGCCAGCGCGATCTGCATCATCTATTTCCCAAAATCGAGCGGTGGAAACTGTGCAACGACAGGCCGTTTCGTCAACTGGTGAGACACGACAAACAGGGGTTCAGCACGCCTATTCAGGTATACAAAATACGGCAGTGCCAACCGCACAATCTGCCCAGCCCTTGCAACGACAACCTGTTGTGCCAGCGCAACCTGCACCGCCTGTTACGCAAAATCAGTCAGTTCATGCCGTCCAACCAACAGCCGCTTCACCAACCCATTTAGCGACACCTGTTTCCCATACTCAAGCGGGGGCATCTCAAGTTAATAGAGCTGTTGTGTCTGCACCTGCCCTGAGCAACGTTGAAGGGCAGACGGGAATCCATTCATCAGGTTCGGGCGTTTCGGGATTTCCAAATCCCGAAACACAATCCTATACAGATGAAATGCGCTCAGATCAATCTGTGCCAGTCGCTTCATCTGTTGTCCCAACTCAACAAGTGGGTGTACAGCGCACCTTTTCAACAGCAGCGAATACAGGGTCGTCAACGGAACAATCTCAGCAAACATTGCAGCGTCAACCTGTTGTGCAAGCACAAACTGTTTCAACTGTTGCAAAAACGCAATCGGCTCGCCCTATTCAACGCACCGATTTAGGTACTCAAAATCAAGCATCTCGAGCACAGTCCGCTATCGCTGCTCCCCAACATCAGGTGGGGGCATCTCAAATTGGTAGAGCCGTCGCTTCCACACCCGCTCTGAGCAATGCCGAAGGAAAAGCTGGACTCCATTCATCGGGATTGGGTGTTTCGGGATTTCCAAATCCCGAAACGCAATCTACTGACCCAACGCGACAAGTGGGTGTGCAGCGCACCTTTTCAACAGCAGCGAATACAGGGTCGCCAATAGAACAATCTCAGCAAGCATTGCAGCGGCAACCTGTTGTGCGAGCTCAAGTCGTTTCACCTGCTGCAAAAACGCAATCGGCTCAGCCCATTCAGCGAGAAGCTATTGCACCCACACAGGTTTCATCGCCTGATTTCCAAAACCTAGCGACTCAAAAAACTGTTCAGCGACAACCTGATCAACCCACGCAATCAGCAGATTTTTCTACGGTACAGAGTATAAATCCGACAACCGAGACAGTTGACCAAGCGGTGCAACGTCAACCTATGGCACAAGCTGCATCGCCTGTTGCTCTGGGTGAAGCGGCACAACGACAAGCCGTTTCACCGACAAGCATCCCCCAGCAAGCACGCATTCAACGGGCTTTTTCGGCCGAACAGAACACAGCATCGCCAGCCGCGCAACCTCATCAGCCAATACAACGGCAACCCATCGCGCAAGCCGCGCTGCCCGTTGCTCAAAATCAATCGACTCAGGCAGTGCAACGGCAACCTGCGTTGCCAACACAAGTCGCATCACCCGTTTCCCATACGCAATCGGCGCAAGCTGTTCAGCGGCAAGCGAACAATCTTTCTTCAACTCGGCCGACAGCTTCTCCCACAATACAAAATAGCGGTTCGCCAGCCACATCGTTTCATCAATCGGTGCAACGACAACCTGTTATGCCAGCGCAATCTGCATCCTCTATTTCCCAAAGTCGAGCGGTGGGAGCTGTGCAACGACAAGCTGTATCGTCAACTGGTGAGACACGACAAATTGACGTTCAACACGCCTATTCAGGTATACAAAATACGGCGGTGCCAACCGCACAATCTGCTCAGCCATTGCAACGACAACCCGCTGTGCCAACACAAGCTACACTGCCTGTTACACAAAATCAGTCAGTTCATGCCGTCCAACGAACAACCGCTTCACCAACCCATTTGGCGACACCTGTTTCCCACACTCAATCAGGGGCATCTCAAATCAATAGAGCTGTCGTACCCGCACCTGCCCTGAGCAACGCCGAAGGAATGACGGGACTCCATTCATCTGGGTTGGGCGTTTCGGGATTTCCAAATCCCGAAACACAATTCCATGCAGGCGAAATGCACGCGAATCAATCAGGTTCCGCAGTTCAACGTCAGGCGGACAATTTTTCTTCAACTCAACAAAATAGCGGCGAAAACGCCGTTTCTGTTGACCCGTCGCTACAACGTCAACCAGTTGTGCAAGCGCAAACGGCTGTACCTACTGCTCAAAACCAGCCCGTTCAAGCTATCCAGCGACAAGCCATTTCACCAACGCAATTAACGCCACCTGCTGTCCAAACCCAACCATCTCAAGCTGTGCAGCGTCAGCCTATTGTGCAAGCGCGAGCTGTTTCGCCCGTTGCCCAAACGCAATCGGCGCACGCTGTTCACCGAACAGAGGCAGCGATCCAAAATCAAACAGCGCAAGCTGTTTCGCCAGCACAGCTCACCACCCCAGTTGCCCAACATCAAGCTGTGCAGCGTCAGCCTGACAATGCAGTGTCATCAACGGCGCATCCTGCAACACAAGCCGTGACGACAAACCAGTTACCACAACCGCACTCTGAACAACAGGCGCAAGCTGTTTCCCCAGTTGCTCAGAATCAAGCTGTGCAACGCAGAGAATCGGCCGATTCCTCCACAGCCACAACAGGCAATGAATCGGCCGATGAAGCTCTCCACCGCATGGCGCAAAGTCCAGCCTCCCCACAGCGACACAATGAAGATGCTCGCCTTTCCACGATATTGCGACGGCACCGTAAAGCAGAAGCTGAGACAAACGGCGCATACAAAATCTATACGCCAGAAAAGCCAAGTATGCTGAGTGGCAAAGAGTATGAAGAGAGGTTGCAACGGAAAGCTGATCTGGCATTGCGGCGAAAAAACGAGCGACTGCGCCAGTTATCACCGCAGGAAAAAGCGAAGATCGTCCAACGCAAACGAGCCGCACACCAGAAGCGAATGGAGCGGGAAGCACAGGCGGCAGTACAAAGAAAAGAGGCAGTGCAACAATCCCAACCACCCGTTGTGCAACCAGACAGCGACGAGCTTGCTGTGTCACAAGTTCAACGGGTCGAGAGCGGGGATGTGGCGAATGCGGATTTGCCAGAGGTGGCGCAGGTTCAACGGAAGGCACGAAATGGGGATGCGTTGCAGCGAAATTCGGCCGAACAGAGCGCAGCAGATAGTGCAGTTGTCAAACAAATTTTACGCTCAACGGCAACGAAGGAGAAAACAGATTCCTCCGTCGAGTTTGTCGCTCCATCACAGCCACGTCCGATGCGGAAGCAGCGCAATAAGCGCACTGTTCGTCGGGAAGTTTCGGCCGATGTTCAGCGCAACGCCCCACAACAAGTTGAAACGGAGATTGGCGCACTGCCGGCCGATTTATGGGGATTGATGGATGAACCTGTGCCGGGATCAGAGGCCAAACAGTCGGTTGATAGCATGAATAAAACGACCGTTCAACGCGCTGCGGGACACGTTGAAGCGGGGCAGCCCCCCGTACCAACCCAACATACTCGCGGGACAGCAGATCAATCGACTGACATTGGGTTTCAGGATATAGAAGCTCCGAAACGTGCGGCGGCGGGTGAGCCAGTAGGGTCGTCAGATAGTGGCGCAACTGAGGGGCGTGTTCAGCGAACCGTCAACTTGGATGCTCAAGGCCAAACAGTTTTGCGTTCAGAAGACGGTAGACAATCTACGTCTCACCCTAACACTGGGTTTCGGGATTTCCAAATCCCGAAACATGCGACGGGGGAGGAACCGGTGGGGTTGTCGAATAGTGGCGTGATTGAGGGACGTGTTCAGCGAGCCGCTAATTTGGATGCTCAAGGCCAAGCCGTCATGCGTTCAGAACACAGTGACCGCGCGATGACTCAATCTGCTGACACGGTGCGTCGGGATTTGGAAATCCCGAAACATGAGACGGAGAAGGGACAGGTGGGATCGTCGAATAGTGGTGCGATTGAGGGACGTGTTCAGCGAGTGGCTAATTTGGATGCTCAAGGCCAAGCCGTGATGCGTTCAGAACACGGTGACCGCGCTATGACTCAATCTGCTGACACTGGGTTTCGGGATATGGAAACACCGAAACATGGGACGGGGGATGTTCGGGTGAAATCAGGTGGCTTGTTGGCTGACAACGAGAATATCCAGCGGGCAGCAGGCAGCGGGCAGTCGGGAGGAGCGATAGCACAAGCAAAGAGCATGAATAGAGTGATGCGTGCAATCGCGGCGGCCGAATCTGCGCCGACCCAGCGGGTCGTTCAAAAAAAAACGATGGTGAGTCCGCCAGTACCAAACGGAGCCGCGTCATGATGTATGCCCAAGAGAGCGATGCGATGAGCAAATTGCGCGACCCGATTCAAGTGCATGTTGGATTGCCCGACATGGAAACGCCGCTGATGGTTTATGTCGAGCAGTTGGCCTTTCACGACATGCGTGACTTAGCACAAGAGGCTGATATTGAAGAGAGCGCGGAAGAAGGGTCGGAACAAGATGATGATCCGACTCAAAACAGTTCAGGCAGCGTGTCTAGAAATACGGTTTACATCGCCAACAACAGCGAGGGTGCGCCATCGGCCGCCATGATTCCCGTCTTGATGCAAAGGCACGCAGGGGATGATGATTCTCAATTTGTTTTACAGATGGATGAACAGACATTTAACCAATTGACAGGGCAGGCTGAACGCTTCGAAGAGACGGCGCAGCCACCCAACATCGACATCGACAGCTTAGCACGCGAGATATACAGCGTGGTTAAAGGCAAAATGGAGCAGGAGCGCGAACGGTCACAGCCGTTACGCTAGACAGATGGGAATAACACTCACGAAGACATTGACACGCGGCGGACTCGTTCCCGCCACAATTTCCCCCGTGACAGGTGGGCCGACCGTTTCTTGCATGTTTAACCCAAGCAAATATACGCTGTCGGTCACAAACAACTTTCGCGTCAAGGGGATGGGCAGCAACGGCAACTACAACATGGAGTCGGATGAGTCGTCGCTCAATCCACGCGAGTTAACGCTCTCGGAGCTGTGGTTTGATACGCCAGATGAAAAGGGTAAAGACGTGTGTGAAGTGACGAATGATTTAATGATCATCGCACAACTAAAGGATACATCGTGGACTCCACCACCACCCCCGCCTTCACAGGGAGGAGGCGCGGGGGGCGCAGAGAGCAGTGGGCCTGAATTAAAACCACCACCTGCAAAAGTCATCTTTCAGTGGGGCGCATTTAAGTTTCAAGGGGTGATTAAGTCGCTGTCGATTGATTATGTGCTGTTCAAGAAAGACGGCACACCGATTCGCGCAAAGGCGAATTTGAAGCTGACAGAGTATAAGCAGGATGCCAGCTTGCCGAACCAAAATCCGACCTCTGGCGGCAGTCCGCGTGATCGGATTTGGCGCGTGAAGGAAGGTGAGCGCATCGACTACATCGCAGCACAAGTTTACGGCGACGCAACGCGCTGGCACGTCATTGCAGAATACAACGATTTGACAAACCCACAGGCGTTGAGAAGTGGGGTTGATTTGGCGATACCAGCTTTTTGAGAGAAGCGGTAAGTGAGAAGTGATTTTTACTTACCACTTCTCACTTACTACGACTTTATGGACAACATCCACATCACAAGCTCTATCCGCATTCGCGTCAATGGCAATGAAATGGCGCGGCTGGTTGGCTCGAATTTGATCGAGGCACTGGTCGATCAGCACGCGCATTTGCCGAGCCTGTTTGAGCTGCGGCTGTTTGATCCGCGCTTGGAGCTGCTCGACGGGCATATGTTGAACGTGGGGGATGAGATTGAGATTGGGTCGGTGGCGGGGAATCAGATGTACGAGCGGTTGATTTTGGGGGAGATTTCATCTTTGGAGCCGATTTTCGGCCGAAATGGAGCCGCCGAAATTCAGGTGCGCGGCTATGACTTCGCCTACCGTCTTTTTCGCAACGTGCAGAGCTGCACCTATTTGAACATTAAGGACAGCGACTTGGCACGCAAAATTGCGGAGACGTGGGGGCTTAATGCAGAGGTAGACAACACGACCACGGTGTATGACCACGTTTATCAGCGCAATGAGAGTGACCTTGCCTTTTTGCTGAAACGAGCAGCGCGGATCGGATTTGAATGTTATGTACGCGATGAAACGCTCTATTTTCGCAAGCCAAAACCGAGCGGCAGTGGGGTTGTGACATTGACGTGGACAAAGCAACTGCTCTCGTTTGTTCCGCGCATGAACGTGGCGGAACAGGTCAATGAAGTGGTGGTGCGCGGCTGGGACGCGGTAGCACAGAAGCCAATTGTTGGGCGTGCAAAAGTGGGCAAGCTGTTTGCCAAAGTCGCCGATGCACCACAGGAAGAGATCGCACGGGAGGTGTTTGGATCGGGCAAGTTGATCATTGTCGATCAACCCGTGGCGACACAGGCAGAGGCGGATATTTTGGCAGAGGCACGTATGGATGAACTGAGCGGGGCGTTTGTCAGCGCAGAGGGTATTGCCTTTCGGGAGCCGCGCATTCGGGCGGGGAGCGAAGTGCAGCTAAAGGGGATGGGGCGACGATTTAGCGGGGTCTATCTTGTCACCAACGCGCAGCACACGTTCTCGGCGGGTGGTGGTTTGGAAACAAAGTTTGAAGTGCGCGGCACGCGGCGTGGCTTGATCGCCGAGCAGATGAATGCAGGGCGCAGCCAAGATCGCTGGTTTGGGATTTATACCGCACTGGTGACAAATAATAACGATCCACAGGGAATGGGGCGCGTCAAGGTGCGCTATCCGTGGCTGGATGAGGATGGTGAAAGCGACTGGGTGCGCGTGGCGACGATGGGCGCATCGGCCGATTCTGGCTTCATGCTCATGCCGTCTGTTGGTGATCAAGTGTTGATCGCATTTGAGCAAGGGGATTTTGCGCGACCGATTTTAACGGGATCGTTGGGGACGCTGGCGGGGGAAGGATCGGCCGAAAATGGTCGCACCACCCTCAGCCAATGGCGTTCCCCTAACGGCAGTGCCATCGCCATGCACGACAGCCTTGCCGAACAACGGCTCGAATTGACCACACAAAGCGGTCACAGCGTCAAGCTCGACGAGAGCGCGGGGCAGTTGGTGGTGACGAGCGCAGGCGGACAGACGATTACGCTCGATGACCGCCGCAACACCATCACCATCGCGTCACAGGGTAATCTCACCATCACGTCCAAAGGCAATATCGACCTAAATTCCGCCATGGACATCACAATGACGGCGGCGGCATCGTTTAACGTGCGGGCGTTGAGGAAAAATATATAGGAAGTGGCTAGTGGCTAGTTGCTAGTGATCTTCTTACTAGCAACTAGCCACTAGCCACTAACCACTTTATGCAAAACAACATCATCGGCGCAGGATGGGCATTTCCGCTCAACATTGATGCACAAGGCGGCTTGGCGTTGACCAGCCAGCGCAGCGAATTGGAGCAGGCGATTGTGATTATTTTATCGACAAGCATTGGTGAGCGTGTCATGCGGCCGACGTTTGGGAGTCGGCTAAACGAACTGATCTATGAGCCGTGCGATGGACGTGCGCTCGCGCTGGCGGAGCAGTACGTCCGCGATGCACTTGCAATGTGGGAACCGCGCATTCAAGTAGACGAGGTGCGTGCCGAAATCGGCAGCGGAAAAATTGGCATGATCCTAATCGATATTGAGTTCACCATTAAGACGACAAACGACAAACGGAGCTTGGTTTATCCGTTTTACAACATACCAGAAGAATTGTGAAGGATGAAGGATGAAGATACCACGTTAAAAGTCAAGCAGTAGCGGACGAATTAACGAGGTAATCTGGGTCAAAACCGGTGTTGTTTTTGAGAACGCCA
>JAUIAP010000054.1 GCA_030425205.1 Anaerolineae bacterium | reverse complement strand
ATGTCGTTGTGATTGTGAAGGTCAATCTGCAAACTCAGCAGCAGGCTCACATTATCTTGTTTTCATCCGACCTTTCCCTTGCATGGGAGAAATTGGTCGATTTTTACAAACTGCGATTTCAAATCGAAATAGTTTAAACGCAAATGACAAAAGCGAGAAATTTCACCTTGGGGAGAGGTGGGAATGACATAGCGAATCTCGACGTTTTCATCATCGATAATCACCCGGTCAATGAGCAATTCAACGAGCTTGCGACGCTGGTCAAAATTCAACTGCTCTAAGGTAGGCTGTAGTCGTTGGCAAAATGCCGCAATATTTTGACTTAACTCAAGTGTATCGATCTGTTTTTGGGCTTGCGCCTCCAGTTGGCGCAATTGTTGTTCTAAGCCATGTTTTGTTTGGGCTAACTCGTGTCGTTTGCGCTCAAATTCTGCACGCTCAATCACCTCTGCCAGAAAGAGGTCGAGCAAGCGAGTCTGTTGACGTTCCAATTGTTTGAGTGCTTGGTTGACCGTTTTCAGACGTGCTTGCAGAGCTTGTGGCAACCATGCTCCAGATTGAGCGCGTTGTAATTGGGAAGTAATAATTGTGGGGTCTTGCAAAATTCGACATAAGTCTTGCCAGACGAGTTGGTCAAGTGCCGCGACAGGGGCATAGCGAGCGGTGCAGCGTTCATCTTTAGCCTTGCGGAGTGCATCGTCATGACCGCGACAAACATAGTAGAGGTAGCCACGCCGTTCCTTGCCAGAGGCGGAGAGGCGGCATTGTCCACAACTGACTAACCCACGCAGCAAGTATTGATGCGTTTTATTGTTGCGTCGTGCCGTCTGTTTGTTTTCTTCCAAACGGTGTTGGGCAGCCTCATATTGCGTCATTGTGATAATCGCTGGCACACTCACCGCAATCCATTCATCTTCTGGCGCAGGAGCGATACTTTGACCAGAACCGACCGGTAGCATTGCCGACTTGCGTCTTTGAGCAGGTACTGAGCGTTGCCGACCACTAAAAGCTGTGCCAGCATAAGCTTGCGAACGTAACATGTGGCGAATAGATGCCACGTTCCAACGCTCCCCCCCGCGTGGGGTTGGGATGCCTTGGTCAGTCAGTTGTTTGGCGATTTTATACAGTGACCAACGCTCATCGACCGCTGTGTACCATGCGAAAATTTGTCTAATGATTTCCGCTTTAATTAACTGATTAAACCACTACCTCTGGTAGTGGAATAAGTAATGGTTCTACCAGTGCATTGAGTATGTTCAGTATCATTTTTTCATGAAGCCAGCGTCAATAGTCGGTTGCTTGGCAAAAAAATGGTTGCTAAAAGGCAGGCTGCCGGCAGTATTCAAGGCAACAGAGGCTCAGTCTCTGCTTTCCCATAAACAGGTTACTTTTTTCATGGACAGACCTAACCGATTGAACGTACTTCGTCACTATTTGACCCGTAACATCGCACCTTCTAGGTGCATTACTTCATGCCACCACTTTCAGTGGTGGTACTTGACTGGGTCAATCTGCACACGACTGGGGTCTCTTGGACGTTCAGCATCCAAAATGTATCCATATGGCGCAGTCGTCCATGGCAGTAATGTCCCTGCACGCAATTTTGCCTGACGACCGCGCCGCATTCGTTCCGCGATTAGGTTGCGCTCGTATTCGGCGACTGCCCCACGAATTTGTAGCAACAATTGGTCGTGCGGGTCGTCTGCCTTCATCGGCCGTTCTAGAAAGCTCACTTGACACCCTTTTTGCTGTAGCTCTTCTACTAATAACACCTGATGGACATATTTGCGTGCCAGCCTGTCTGGTGCTGTCATCAACACAATTTCAAACTGCGCCATTCCCGCATCATCTCTTAATCGGTCTAATCCTGGTCGGTTTAGCGTTGCCCCTGAGTACCCTTCATCTTGATAAATGTGCTCTGCTTCTATTTCCCACCCAGCATGTTTTTCAATCTCCTGTGTTAACCGTTTTATCTGTTGTTCTATTGTCTGCTGTTGCGCTTGGCGCGTTGTCGAGACCCGGCTGTACATTGCTATTTTCATTTTCAGACTCCTGTTTTTCTACGGCGTTTGTTTGCGCCCACTGTAGGAGTTGTTGAAATGCACTGTCCCAGCGTCTTTGGCCTTCTTCCTTTTCAATCAGGCTTCGGCCGATTTTCCATTCTCGTTTCATTTGACCTCCTACATTCACTTTTGTTCCTGTAGACGGTCTTTGATTTACTCTATTCTCGCAATCTCAACGGTCTTCTCCACCATGTCAGTTCTAGTGTTCCTGTCCGTACCATGCAGAATTTATCATTTGTGATCATACCATTGAGTTCAACTTCCGCGATGCCAAACAATTTTGGGGCTTGGAAGATTTCATGAACATCAAAGAACTCCCCGTCTACAACGCGGCGAACTTGGCCATGTTTATGGTCAATGTCTCCCATGCATTGCTGGCGTCAACCGACGTCTCCAATCGGAGTGTTCTCGACCTAAAAACTCGTTATCGTGGTCTTTGGTACGCTCGGCGGCTATTAAATTGCCTCCCAGATACCCCAGACCCATTATTTATTGCGCAGTTTTTCGCCATAGCCAGCCGTCTTGGGGCTATTCACCCCTCGACTACCTGATTCTTTGGTGATGGTATTGAACTACGAACAGCTTTCACGAAAGTATCATCACAGCCAATTTGGCATAGCGCAACTCAATCGAGCGACTCTGCGATCCCTTCTGTCAGCAAATGTATCGTTTGAGTGGTGAGGGTTTCGGCCGAAATCTCCCGTTCCCCCCGTGACCACTGCAAGGCTGACCCAAAGATCGCCCAACTAAAGGTCATGGCGGTTATTTCGGCCGAATCGATCTCAGATAACGTCGCCCAACGCAAAAGCACTTCATAGAGAAACGGCTGAATCTGCCGCGTGATCGGCGGGTGGTCGTTGCCACTTCGCGGCGCAAACTCATCGTCAAACCCCGCGAGAAATTCGCAGGTCGTCAACATCAATAGCCGCAAATTCTCAGGCGTATATCCCTCACACGATTTAATTTTGCTCTCTAGCTGCTCCTGAAACGTCCTCCGCACCATAATTTCCAGCAGTTTGTACTTGTCTTCAAAATGTGCGTAAAAGGTTGCACGATTAATGATCGCCTTTTCCGCGATCTCCTGCACCGTAATGTGGCTAAACGTTTTTTCGCGCATCAGCGAACACATTGACGCGGACAAATCGCGGCGTGTGCGAACGACGCGAGGATCAAGTTTTTCCGATTTATGCAACATTTTTCACCTTTTGTTGTCTAACTCAACAATCGTTAGATGTTGATGGTTGTTTTCGTTTGTATACAACGATAGCATTCTAGCCAACAAGCGAATTATAAACAACAACTGTTGTTAACAAGAAATTAAAGGTGAATACAATGAATATTGTTTTATGGATAGTGCAGGGCTTGCTGGCCGTCATGTTTTTGATGGCAGGCATGATGAAGGCAACAAAATCGAAGGATGAATTAAAAGAGACGGCGGGTGACAGAATGGCGTGGGTTGATTCTCTTTCAGCCAGCACGGTCAAGTCGATTGGCATTTTGGAAGTGCTGATCGCGTTGGGCCTGATCTTGCCACAGCTAACGGGCATTTTGCCGTGGTTGACACCGCTTGCGGCAGTCGGGTTTGTCTGCACGATGATCGGTGCAGCGGTACTTCACGTGCAGCGCAGTGAGTCACCAGCAACAAACATTGTGCTTTTACTGCTGGCGGCATTTGTGGCATATGGTCGTTTTGTGCTGGTTCCAGCCTGGTAAAGAGATGAAAAATGAAAAAAGTTGAATTGCAAGACACAATTGTAATCGATAAATCGGCCGAAGAAGTTTTTGCGTTTGTCAGCGATGGCAACAACGATCCACTATGGCGCAGCGAAGTCGATGAGATGGATGTGCAGGGCGAAATCGCGGCTGGCACGCTGTTGATGGAGTATTCCTCCTTCTTCAAATTCCTGCACACCGTAACCCCAACCTATATCACTGAGCTTGAAGCTCCCGAGCGCATCGTCATGGAGACGCCAGATGACCACGTATGGCTGCGCAGCACCCGCCAAGTTGAATCGCTTGGGTCGAACCAGTCAAAATTTATCTATGAACTGGCGTTTGACCTCGAATTGACGCGCCAAATGTTACCGATTACGCTACCTGTTGAGCTGGTTGCGCGGTCATACTCGCGACGCATCCGTCGCTATTTGAACACTGCAAAGCAGTTGATTGAAGCCCAATAGACGTGGGATAACGGAGTAAATAAGATGGAAATTGGAATTGATAGTTTTGCAGGCAGCAGGTCAGATAATGTCGGCAACAATGCCAACGCGATGGCTGAACTGCTCGAAAGAATGGTTCATGCCGACCGCGTTGGTCTCGACGTGTTTGGGATTGGACAGCACTTTAGAGAAGAGTTTCTCGATGCTGCGCCCACCCTGATATTGGCCGCTGCCGCCGCACAAACAAAACGCATCCGCCTAACGAGTGCCGTCACGGTGTTAAGTGCGGCCGATCCTGTCATTGCCTTCCAAAATTTTGCCACGCTGGATTTGATTTCACAGGGTCGCGCTGAAATGGTTGTGGGGCGCGGTTCCTTTACCGAAGCGTTCCCGCTATTTGGCCTCGACCTGCAAAATTACGACGCGCTTTTTGCGGAAAAGCTCGATCTACTGCTAAAAATTCGTGACCAAGAGCAACTCTCTTGGTCTGGGCAATTTCGACCACCGCTCAAAAACCAAGCGATCTATCCGCGCCCCCTGCAAGAGAAACTGCCGATCTGGCTCGGCGTTGGCGGCACACCCGCCTCGTTTGCGCGTGCTGGCACGTTGGGTTTGCCGTTGATGGTCGCCGTAATCGGTGGCAAGACGGATCGTTTTGCACCCCTTGTTGAGCTATATCGGCAAGCGGGTTTGCAAGCGGGACATGCCCCTGAAGCGCTAAAAGTTGGACTGCACTCGCTGGGGTTCGTCGCTGACAGTGTCGAAGAAGCGGTTGAGACATATTACCCCGGCTACGCTGAGATGTTCACGCGACTGGGGAAAGAGCGTGGCTGGCCGCCTGTGACACGCAGACATTTTGATGCACAAATTGGCGAGCGCGGCGCACTGCTTGTCGGTGCGCCTGAAGAGGTCGCGGAGCGAATTTTGCGGCATAGTGACGCGCTGGGGGGCATTTCGCGGGTGACTTTTCAGATGGACAATGCGGGCTTGACGCACACGCAACTGATGCGCTCGATGGAGCTAATTGGAAGCCGCATCAAACCGCTCTTAGGTGGAAAATAAGGAGCTATTATGTTTGATTCGATTATTCGTGGAGAGTTGCCGAAGCAGGATTTGACGTTGCTTTCGGCCGATAATTTTCCCACCCTCAACCCAATTGACTGGCTGACCGTCCACATGGCCGTCGGCGGGTACAGCACCCTGCAACGTCTTAGCGGCATGTTGACCGCCCACATGTCGCAGATTAAGCCGCACAACGGCTTTACGTGGCATCAGCATCGCGGCCTCGAAATCTACACCTACGTCATCGACGGCGAGCTGTATCACGAAGATTCAACGGGCGGTAAAGGCACGATTCGCGCCAGTGAAGTCCAGCGCATGTTCTCTGGCAACTACATCCAGCATCAAGAACTCAATCGCACTGACCAAGCCACGCGCGTCATTCAGATTTGGTATGTGGCTGACACAAAATATATGGGCGTTGCGCCAAACTACGAGCAAATCTCGCTTGACAAGATGCCACCGCGCACGATTGGCGATGGCGTGGTGCGCGACATCATCGGCGAACATGGCGCGACAAACGCACACGTCAACGCGCGGCTGTCCAGCACGATTATCCCTGCTGGTGGTCAATCGACGTTTGAACGGCCGCGCGAAGGGGAAGACCTCTTCCTTTATGTCGTCAACGGCAGCGGTAGCGCGAATGGCGCAATCAAACCAACATCGCTCGGACTGTACGATGTTGTCCTCGCCACACCCAACGCGACGGCCCCCACCTTTACGGCAGGTGCGGAGTCGTTGAACTTTCTTTCTTTCTACTTGCCTTCATTTTTATGAGGTACGAGAGTACATATTTGCAAATGCGCTATAGATACGAAACACCCGTTAATGCTTCCGATTTTTCCCAGAAGCGTTTTGATAGAGCGAGATCGTCAACTGCGTCGTTGACCGCTTGCTCGGCGGGATAGCCACGAAGACGAAACGTTTTCGGCCCGTAGAACACGCCCCCTTTCGCCGCTGGTGCGGTTGAGGCGTAAAGTTGTGGCAGAATGCCCATGCTGATATCTTGCGCCATCAGTGCGCCACCCGCCTTATACGAACCTTCCTGAAATGGATATATCAGATAGGCAAATGTACTGGTCTTGCATCTTGGCAACACGCAAACGCCCCAACTAAACTATAATCAATCCACGAATCACCCGACTCATGTTACGCACCAGCTTGGCGGCCATCGTGCATAAGTTTTAACCATTGGAGATAGAATGGAAAAAGTTCGCGTTGCCATTTTAGATGACCATCCCAGCATCATAGACGGCTATCTTTTTCGCTTGCGCGACGATCATGACATCGAAGTTGTTGCGACGGCAAACTACGGAGAAGAGCTAGACCTGATGCTTGAACAGCACGAGGTTGATGTATTGATGCTCGATGTCAGCGTGCCGCTCGAACAGCCAAAGTTCTGCCGCGCTTGCAGGGCTACTCGCGCTGCCACTTATCCCAGTTGCGTACACTATTGCAATCTATCGTCAGCAAATCAGCCAAATCCAAGTGCGCTCAAACGGCGTTGTGGTCATCTATTTATTCACGATTGTCATTTTGACGAGCGTGCTGCTGTGCAAGGTTATCTGGCAATTGCTCTTGCCCAACTTTGGCACATTCCTGCTCGATGTCGTTCTATTTATCGTGGTGACTGTTGCCACAGTGCTTTACTACGAACGGTTTGAACGATTTGTCAATCGCGTTCTGTTTGGTGTTGTCTATTTGCCACAACGGTTGTTGGCACGTTATGCGGAACGCATCGCAACGAGCTTGACGGTTGAAGACATTAACCGCACGCTGGTCAACGAGGTGCTGCCATCGCTACTCGTGCGTGAGGCAACGATTGTGCTGTGGCGTGATGGGCCGGCAGAACCTATTTTGCAAATGGGGGTGACTGCGTTGCCGACCGTGTCAGATGAATCGCCACCTGAGTGGATCAAGCTGTCGCTGCCGTTGCGCGTGCAGGGAAGGGAAATCGGCCGATTCCTCTTCGGCCGACGTGATCCCGACGACCTCTATGCAGACAGCGAACGTTTTCAGGCGATTGCCGACCAAACCGCTATCGCGCTTGTCAATGCTGAACAACAGGCCAATCTGCAAGCACTCTATCGCACGAGCATTGAGCGTCAGGAGCTAGAGCGACGCCTGCTTGCGCTTGAACTGCATGACGACGTTCTGAACAAGCTTGCCCTGCTAACCATGTATGTCGATGACGAGAATGTACCAGAGCAGTTCTTTACCTCAGTTGACGGATTGACTGACCAACTGCGCCGCACGATTCATAACTTGCGCCCCCCTATGCTCGACTATGGTCTCTGGCTTGCGCTTGATGACTACATCCGCACAGTACAGCAGCGCGGTGAGAAAGTGACGTTTACCATCCCACGCACCGACGTGCGTTACGAAAAACAAGTTGAGCAACACCTGTTCCGCATCGTCCAGCAGGCAATTGAAAACGCGCTACGCCACGCACAAGCAGGGCAAATTGTTATCTCTGGCTCGTTGCTGCCTGACAAAATCAAGCTAGTGATTGAGGATGATGGGATTGGGTTTGCGTGGCAGGGCGCAGCGCAGTTGAGCGTGTTGCTCAGGGAGAAGCATTATGGTCTGGTGGGGATGATGGAGCGCGGGATGCTGATTTCGGCCGATCTCACCATCACCTCCCAACCTGATCAAGGCACACGGATCACTGTCTACTGGACAGATGTCCCGTCGTTAAGCGTAGAAAACTGACCATTGCGCCCTACTGGAAGTGGGCGCAATGGTTTGATTAGACGAGAGAGTTGCATCGAGATTATCTGTTTTTCTCGCGGTAGTACATCAGCGTCATCGTGACTGAATAGATGAGCAGAAATGTGATAATGAACCACTGAAGGTCGGGCAATATGAGTGTCATGTTGTCTCCTGAATCTGTGTTTTCTGTGGTCGGAGAAGTATACGCGAGCAGTGGGACGGGTTGAATAGGCAAATGTACTGACTTCTAAGCGTGATGGCAGCAGTGCGCAACTTTCAACGGAAGTCGGGAGAAATGCAAAGAGCCTCCCAGTCGGAGACTCTTTGGTCTATCAACTTATCGGTGGGGAAGAATTACATCACGACTTTGTGACGACGATACCATCCGATAGCGAAGATCGTTATCAGCACAATTGTAATGAGAACGGTCATCAATAGGCTGTTTTGCGCTTGTGATGCGAAGCCGCTTAGACCGACGGCCGTTGGTGTTGTGGTTGTAACGGTCACCATCCCATCTTCAACTTCACCAGTGGAAGCCAAGCCTGTCGGGGAAAGTGCCATGCGTGCTGGTTCTGTTGCGCTGTCATACAATCGCACGCGGCAGGCAACTTCTGCGGCTACCACGCTGCTCGGCGCGGTAACGCTCAGGCTGTTACTGCCGACGTTGACTACGCCCGTGAACGCTGTGCCATCATCAAACGCGCCGTTGTCATCCCAATCGCACCAAATACCAGCCCAGCCATTGGCCCCACTCAATGTGCCACCCACGGTCACATCGACAGCGGTTGCGGTATCGGGAACGAGATCGGCAAACGTTGTGCCGTCGTCGCTGTCTGTATCGTCTTGACCTAGCTCAAATGTGGTATCGGCCGACCAGACAGCACCAATGTACACAGTGCCATCCCCCTCATGCCATGCAGGGCCATAGCTGCTTTGCAAATCGCTAAAATCAGCTTCCGTCTCTATGGCTCCCGGCACACAGACATTTAACACGACATTGTCAACCAGATAACTGCTGTTGAATGAGCCGTCTGTCGTCGTTTGGAAGCGCAACTCTGTCGTTCCAGCGGGAACGGCAATGTCCCCTGACGCAACGAATCCACCTGTGTCAGTGGCAGAACACAGATTGTCACTTCCGATCGTTGTGCCATCTGCCACAAGGTAGGCGAAGTCATATCCACAAAAATCATTGGAATCGATCCAGCCGCGGAAGGACAGCGTGGCCGAAGTCGCATTGGCCGGCACATTGACCGCCTGCCAAATTTGGGCATCCTCGTTGGCAAGACCACCCATCCACGCCGAATACGTTCCTGTATCAGGATGGGCGCTACTGACGATAGTTTCACCTTGCGTCGAGCTTTCTGACCAATCGACATTGGGGCCATTCTCAAAGCCGCCATCCAGAATCACATCCCCGCATACGGGTTCGCCGTTGCCCGCCTCGGTCACAAATGCAGATGCGGCCGACCATGTGCCAGCGCCACACCCGTTGGTCGCTTGGACACGCCAGTAGTAGGCGGTGCTTACGCTCAGGCCAGTCGCAGCGTAACTGGTCGTTGCGCTGGTATCGTTGATGACGATGTTGTTGAAATCGGGATCGGTGGCGATTTCGATCAGATAGCTGGTCGCCTCGGCCGTTGCGTTCCACGAAATTGTGGGTGCGCTGCTAACATTGACCGAGCCATTGGCGGGCGCACCCAAGGTTGTGACGGTTGGCGTGCCAGCCAACACGTTCAACACCACGCTCGTCGTGGACATGTCCGCTCCGCTGTCATCACCTGTAATGTCGAGTGTGTAGCTGCCCAACGCCACGCCCCCTAAGTTGCTGATGGTCAAAACGGACGTGTCGTTCCCCACCGCAATTGCGAAAAGTCGGCATGGACTTCGTTGATATCCAGTGCGCCGACAGAAATTACCGCGTCATAGCTGGCGGGATAGCTGGCATCAGCATTGGCATCGTTGCCAGCGGCGGCAATGCTCAACATATTGTTGCTGTCATACAGGCTTTGGAAAATCGCTTCTTCTGTCGCTGAGAAGCCACCCCCCAAGCTCATGTTGATGATGTCAGCACCCTCATTGGCACAATAGGTGGCGGCATTACCGAGATTGGATTGACCAAATGACCAGACCCCGTCGTTGTTGAAAATCTTGACGATGATCAGTTCCGCCGCACCCGGAACCATGCCAACGACACCGATATTGTTGCTCATCGCGTTGATTGTGCCGGCGACATGTGTGCCGTGTCCATTGCCATCTTCATTCCAAACCTCACCTGATATCTGGGACATACCGGAGACGGTGATGCCTTGAAAATCTTCGTGAGAGCCATGAAATCCTGAGTCGATGACACAGATTTTGATACCTGAGCCGTCTGGCGCATTGGCATCAACGACACCATCGCGGTCCACATCCCAGATGTCGCGGGCTTGGACTTGATCTATATTCCAAGGCACGGTTTGGGCTGTTGGAACGAGTGAAATGGAGGTATGGCGAATCGTTTCGGCCGAAACGTCCTCCAACATTTTGTACTCGGGGACGGGCTCTGTATAGTCAATTTGCGGATGTCTGTTGAGTGCCGCACGCTGTCCCGCAGGAAGCGAAACCGCATAGGCACGCACCGCAGGGAAAGTGTAGCGAATGATGCCGCCCTGTTGCGCGATGATGTTGGCGACCTCTTTCTCCGTGTTGCGTTCATAGCGCACGTAGTACTCTTCGTAGACGGTATCGGCCGATGCCGTGTTATTCAAAAGGCTACGCGCCGTGTCATCCGCGCTCACCAGTAACGGAAATGATAACAGCATCACAAGCAATCCAAGTAAAGAAAATTTCAAACGATTCATGCACTTTCTCCTTCTTAAAAGCGGTTGGGTAGAATGGGAAACCCATCTCAATTGACAGGTCTAATTAGGTAGCAGTGTAATGATCGAATTTCCTACGCACCATAGACAAATGTACTGGGTTTGTCTACGACAGGTCACTTTGTTGACGACTTTGGCATTGAGGGAGTGCATCATACGCGGATGATCGGAAAACTGTGTCGAAGTTGCGCCTGCTGTGTTGTATAGGGTGGGCAGTGAGCAATAAGGGTTGTGCTTGCCCGATGGTTTGCAGGGGAATGGTTTTGGGAATGGTGAGGTCGGGGTTTGGTATACTGTAGCAAACCAGTACAGAAAGGAGTCTTTTCAATGCATTCGCGTGTTGTACTTACTTTTGCCCTCATCGGTCTATTTTTTGGTTCACTCTTTGGTGTGGGGTGGATTTCGGCCGAAACTCCCACAGCAACCCCACGCACACTCGACCCACTCATCGTTCAGGGATCACAACTCTCTTCGTTTGCAAGCGTCCCTATTACAGAGGTGGTACTGTTTGTATTTGATGGCAGTTGGCGGCCTGTTCCGTTCCAGATTGATGAAAGGGATAGTGAGGGTGACCATGTCATGTTTGAAGATGGTCTAATCGACGCGAATGATGAGCTTGTGTTTATTGTGGGGGATGCGGGATCGGCCGAAACAAGCTGGCCGGCCGACAATGTCGCTCGACAACATGACCGTCTACGCATTGAGGTGGATGATGCACTCAGCCAAGTGAGCGGCTTTGTCTACCTCTTTCGCTCCGATACACTCCCTCGCAGTGACACACAGTATGTGATGGTTGATGCAGCCAACGAGCGAATCAGCAGCATCTCCTACACGGTCGGGTTCAACAGCGCACAATTTATTGGGATTGACAGCTTGCACTTAAATGGGGAATCGGCCGATCTTGTGGATCGTCAAAAAGCACGCGCGAGCGCAAGCGTGTTCGGTGGCACCGTCACCCAAAATGAGGAAGATTTCGCAGGGCTATTTCAGCCATTCACATCAATCGTTACGGGGCCTGTGCGCCTTATTGAAGGCGGCGACTTTGCGACAGCTTTCTATCCCGCACGATTCGATGTCACTGTCCGATTGGATATTGATTTTCTCAACTCGCAAATTCCGTTTGGTGGAACCATCCAGAGCATTCGCCTTTCGGTCGATCACGCGCCGCCAGCATCCACAGGAGCCAATCAATACTTTGACAGCAACGGTATTAGCGCAACGATTGATGGTAGCGATGATAGCTTGATCACGGCCGATCTGAGGGATTGGTATCAGATCAGTGGCGGCGCCCTTGGTGGATATGTGTCAATGTATCCGCAACTTAGCATCGACAGTGGCACGTTCAGTACATACTACGCTGATGATGTTGCGCCCAGCGACGACACGGGAGATGGACAACAGTTTGCCGACACGGGCATGATTGTCGATTCACCCTCTGGCATACTTGTTGCACAGCAGTCGGTTTATGTTTTGCCACCCAATACGAATACGGCAGTGGGCGCAAGCTATTTTCAGAATCAGAGCAATCCATTAACGGGGATGGTTTCGGCCGAAACGTTCACCCTACCAACAGCTATCGATTTAACTGTCCAAAGCACCGGATTTAGCATTATCCCAGCCGTTGTTCTGGGGGGTGTTCTAATTCTCTGTTGTATATTGACAATCAAGCTGGTCTTTACAGTTCGGGCGTGACAACTTATTCGTCTCATTGAAAAATCCCAGCCAATCCAAACATGTCAACAGAAACAGGTCCAATAAAATGCAGCCATCCGTGCCAGAATGGATCAGCGCAACGAGTGCATCATTCTTCAAACTGGTTTTGGCTGAGTTAGATGCCTCTTGATTATGGCTCTTGCCGCTGCTGGAGTTACTATTGAAAAAACGTGCAGTGTACTATAAATGCTGTACAGGGTTATCATCTGATGTACCGCACAATAGCCTTCCTCTTACCCCTTCTTCTGATCTTTTCATTGCCACCTCTCGCAGCAGCACAAACCGAACGCATTGACCACATCACCGTCGAGGACGGACTCTCTGAAAGCACCATCCTCGCCATTTTGCAAGACAGCAAGGGCTTCCTCTGGTTTGGCACACAAAACGGCCTCAACAAATATGATGGCAGCCGCTTCACCGTCTATTATCACGACAATGACGACGAAAACAGCCTGACCACCAACGACATCGGCGCACTGCATGAGAGCGAGCCAAATATACTCTGGATTGGCACACGCGGCGGCGGTCTCAATCGGCTTGACCTGACAACAGAAACGTTTACGCACTATCGCCACGACCCAGATGATCCAACTTCACTCAGCGACGACTACATCTACGCGATTGCCGAAGATGATGCTGGCGACTTGTGGATCACGACGCGCAACAACGGCTTCAATCGGTTTGATCCCGTGACGGAGACGTTTGAGCGGTTCACAACAGACAGTCATCCCATCAGCCATCCGCGCTCTGGGCCGATGGCGATTGATCGCTTTGGTGGCGTTTGGGTCGGTACGATGGATGGGCTGGATCGCCTCGATTTGCAGACGGACGAACTCACGCGCTTTCATCCCGACGCGCCGCCAGAACGCCAAATCGGTCACCCCGCACTCCCCGCGTTGTTGGTGGATAGTCACGATATGATTTGGGTTGGGTCAGCGGCAGGGGTGAGTTTGATTTCGGCCGAAACTCAAACCCCACTCCCCCTCCCCGCGAACACCCCCGACACACTGCGCTCCGCGTTCATCTGGTCAATACTCGAAGACACGAACGGTGACATCTGGTTCGCCACCAACGGCGACGGGTTGTTTCAGTTCATGCGCGACAGCCAAACATTTCACACCTACACGCACGACCCCGACGACCCCACCAGCCTGAGTAACAACGCTATCGTTTCACTATACGAAGACCGCACTGGCACGCTCTGGATCGGTTCATGGACGGCGGGGATCAATCGCCTCGATCCACACCGTTATAAATTCACAGACCAGATCATGCTGGACGCATTTGTGACGGTTATTGAGGAATCACCAGATGGGAAACTTTGGGCAGGGACACCTGATTCAACGCTGGTGCAGATCGACCGTAGCAGTGACACAGTTGCGCGGCAAACTTATCTCATTGATGACGATAACGCATTTATTTTTGACATCGAGCCAGCGGCCGATGGAGGATTGTGGATCGGTTCGTTTAGCGGCGTGACCCATTTTGACCCAGCGACGTTGCAATCTGAGCGTATTGAACTGCTACCAGAAAGCGTGCTGGCGCGGGTGGTGTTGGAATCGGCCGATTCCAGCCTCTGGATCGGCACATCGCATGGCCTATTTGTTTTCAACCCACACAACAATGAATTGACAACGATTGAAGCCATCGCAGAGGATGAGCAACCAAGTGGAGTCTACGCGCTTCATCAAGATGACGAGCAGCAAATCTGGATCGGTTCACAGGCAGGGTTACACACCATCGACCCAACAACCCGACAAACCGTTCGCATTCCCGACATCGACGTACAGGGGTTTGTCTCCGTCATTCACGAAGATAGAGATGGCGATCTCTGGATCGGGACGTGGGGGGATGGGTTGGCGCATCTCGACCGCACAACGGGAACCGTCACACGGTACGACAGGGGGATCGACAACATCATTTTGGGCATTTTGCAAGGAGCCAACGACACCCTCTGGATTTCCACGCCTAACGATCTCGTCCACTTTGACATGCGTTCAGAAGCGGTGCGTCGCTATAACCAAAGCGACGGCTTTTTGCCCGGTGGCTTTGTGCAAGCGGCCTATTTGCAAACATCGTCAGGTGAGTTGATGTTTGGACAAGATGGGGGCATTCTCGTTTTTGACCCGCAGACGTTGCGCGATAACCCGCACCCACCCCCCGTCTACCTGACTGATTTTCAACTGTTTAACCAATCGGTTGAACGAGAGTCCGAGCTTTTGAACGGACAACACATCAACTTTATTGACGAGATCACGCTGACACACGATCAGTCGGTCTTTTCGTTTGAGTTTGCTGCGCTTGGCTATACCAACCCCGCCCAAAACAGCTACGCCCACAAAATGGACGGGGTTGACCCCAATTGGAATAATGTGGGCAATCGCAATTTTGTCACCTACACCAATCTCGATCCCGGACAATATACGTTTCGCGTGCGTGCGGCGAACAGCGATGGGGTGTGGAATGAGGAGATGCTGACCGTCGCGCTGACGATTTTGCCCCCATGGTGGCAGACATGGTGGGCGTATGCGGGCTATGGATTGCTGGCGGTGACGGCCGTCGCGCTGCTGGTGCAGGTGCGGACACGCAGACAGGCGCGTGAACTGGCCCATGCGCGGCGCGTCCGCGAGACGCTGACCTATGCCCAGCGGGTGCGCGAAGAAGATCGGGCGCGAATTGCGCGTGAGATGCACGACGGGCTGGCGCAAACGTTGGCAGCATTGCGCTTCCGAATGCGCGTTTGGAACACGCTGTTGCAACGCACCCCTGAGCAGTTACCAGAGCAGTTTGATGAGGGCGTGGCGGTGTTGGGGGAGAGTATCGAGGAGGTGCGGCGGTCGGTTTATGCACTTCGGCCGATTATGCTCGAAGAACTCGGTTTCAACGCTGCCATCGAACAGTTCGCCGCCCTTTTGCGCGAACAGTATAAACTACAAGTGCATCTTTCCCTAACGGAGCAAATTCCAACAGATTTGGAACACGACGCATTTCGCATCATCCAAGAGTTGATGAACAATGCGGCACAACACGCAGCGGCCGATAACCTATGGGTGCAGGCGGCCGTTGCAGATGGTCAGCTTCAACTCACCGTGCGCGACGATGGCATTGGCTTCGACATAAACAAAACAACGCCGGGCAACCACTTCGGCCTCACCCAACTAAAAGAGCGCATCGCCTTACGCAATGGGCGGCACACAATTCGATCAACGAGCGACAAAGGAACGGAAGTTACAGTTTTGTTGCCACTTATGGGTTAAATTTAACCGATGTCTATCAAACTTTTGATCGCCGACGATCACCAGCTTTTTCGCACAGGACTCGCGCAATTATGTGAGATCAACGGTGGCTTTTATGTTATCGGGCAGGCAACTGACGGGGCGAATGCGGTTGCGCTCACAAAAAAGCTCAAGCCCGATGTCATTTTGATGGACATTCAAATGCCCAACATGACGGGCATTGAGGCGACCACCGCCATTTTGCGCGAGAATCCTGAGGCACGCATTCTGATTTTGACGATGTACAAGCAGGATTTGCAGATATTGGCGAGTTTACGAGCGGGGGCGGCTGGGTATATTTTGAAAACGGCCGATGAAAAGATGTTGTTCACCGCCATCCGCACCATCCACAACGGCGGCGGCTGGCTCGACCCCTCCATCACGCCCACCATCCTTTCACAGTTGAGCGGCGATGCCCCCATCCTCAACGAGAATGAAATTGCGCTGCTACGTCTGGTCGCACAGGGCGCAAACAATCAGACCATCGCCGACCAGCTACACTTGGCCGTCGGCACGATTGGCAATCGGCTGCGCGTCATCTTCAACAAGCTCAACGTGCAGAATCGCACGGAGGCCGCGCTTTACGCCTTGCGCTACGGCTGGGCGACACTCGACTGACGAGTGAAAAAATTGTCGAAAAGCGATTAAATTCTTCACTCCCATTCCTCGACTCGTTCACGTACAGTACAGATAGCTACGTCACCGTCAAAGCAGTCTGGCGGTTTGTTTCAGGGATTGCGTGGAAAGAGCATACGATGGGAGCGTAAAGCGAAGACATTGTATCCGTTCGTGCATGACAACCCTGCACTTTTTCCACCCTATCCTCAGAAAAAGTAAAGAAACCAGCTACGACCACGGGAATCCACATGAAACATTCGGCCGTTTACAAACTGTACTTCACCTCATTTGCCGTTGCCCTTCTCCTGCTTGCGGCGCGACAGCTAACGGCCGCGCCTAGTGCAAACAACCAACTACAGGCGGCGTGGCAATCGGCCGAAAACGCCACCACTTACCAATACGCCACCACCATCGAGCAAACCA
Source organism: Anaerolineae bacterium (assembly GCA_030425205.1). Classification (GTDB taxonomy): domain Bacteria; phylum Chloroflexota; class Anaerolineae; order Promineifilales; family Promineifilaceae; genus CALECP01. Next base: position 16,752 of record JAUIAP010000054.1, on the reverse strand, counting down.
CCCACCCACTCCCCCTGCTCGTCAACAACGGGCGCACCGCCAAAACCCACCAAATGTATCTCGAAGGATCGCTCGACCGCACTGCGGAGACGATGAACTTTCAGATGTGGACAAACGGCGGTAGCGTCGTCAGCGGCGCGGGGGCGATCGAGATCAAGGTGGAGGATGGGCAGGCATTCGGCCGACAATCCCACACCGCATGGCAGGAGATCGACAACGTTGCCAACCTGTTTGCACCCGGCGGTGATCCGCTTGGCTTTTTGAATGCGGCTGCTGATGTTGGGGTGAGCCGCGAGGGTTCCGACTACGACATCTACACCTTCACCATTGACGGCCTCGCCTACGCAACCCACATGCGTGATTTAATGGAAGCTCAGGCGCGTAGCGATGGGCTTTTGCCGCACGGATTCAACTACCAAATTCAACAACAATACGCCGACATGGTGGGTAGCGGTGAGCTGTGGATCGACCCCGCGAACGGCTTGCCCGTGCGCCAAATCATTCACATCGAACTGCCACCCGACGCAATCGACCAGATCGACGCGACCATCACGACCACCTTCTCCAATTGGAAAGAAAAGACAAGCCTGCTGCCGCCGACGCTGTTTGGACAGGTGCGCGATCAAATCGCCGCCGCTGACACAACGCAGATGGGTCACACACTGTTGACCGTTGTGCTGGTGTCGGCACTCCTACACGCGATGTTGAACCGTCCATCGCGCCGCTTGCAGCGTGGGTTGACCATTTCGCTGGCGTTCAGCATGTTGCTCACGCCGCTGATGCCGATCTTTCGCGTTCAGCGTGTGTCGGCATTTTACGAGGCCAATCCCGCGCAAGACCCTAATCGGGATGAGCTAGACGACGCGAAGGAGCAGTTTGCCGCGATTGCGGAGCGCAATGAGGCGGCGGGGTTGGATGTCGATTTGGCGCGGTTGTCCACAGAACTCGCCAACGATGATGAAGAAATTATCGATGACGGCACGGATAGCGACGGCGACCGTCTGACCGACGTGATTGAAGGGCTGCTGGAGACAGACCCCAACGATGCGGATAGCGATGACGATGGGTTAGACGACCGCATTGAAGTGATGGAGCTTGGCACAAATCCGACAGCAGATGATTCGGACGGTGACGGGCTGAAAGACAAGATTGAGGTTGAGGGGTTCATCGACGGCAACGGCGTACAGCGGTACTTAGACCCGCTGTTGCAGGATACGAACGGCGATGGTTTGCCCGACGGGCTGGAGTGCAGCATCGTCAGCAACGCGCTCGATTGTCCGAACAGCGACGGCGATAGCGAACCAGACGTGTTTGATTGGGATAACGACAACGATCTCGTTCCCGATTCTGTTGACCTCGCGCCGAGAAGGTCGATTGGTGACATCACCAACGGTCTCGCTGACGACACGTTCAACCTGAGCATCGACAATTTAGAACACAACAAAATTACCTACGTCGATTTTCAACTGCGGCCGACCGACCCAGATCATCTCTGGTACGCCTTCAATCCGCTTGACTGGCCAGACGAGGACACCGCTGGTCAAGTCACGCGCGTGTTTGACTCTACTTTTGCCGATAGTCACACTGGCACCATTAAAGACCCGCGCAATGACAACGGCGATATGCGGCTTGTGCCGATGCTTGAAATCGAAATCCCTGAGTTTGCAAGCCGTTTTGGGACAGCGCAAACGCTGTCGGAGGAGCAGTATGGGATCAGTTTTCGGCCGATTGTGTCAGGCAGCACCACCATGCTTGCCTACGTGCCGTTGGTGCTGGTGAAGGAGGATGCACAAGGTGGCGCAGTCGCCTTTTCAGGGCGGATGCCGTATCAGTTCACGGGCGCGAATTGGGGGGGCGACCATAGCGTGCGGCTGACGTGGCTGGTGGAGGTGAAGACAGACAGTTGTGATCAAAGCAGTCTCACCAATCCGACAGCAGAGGAGATCGAGGCGTGGTGTTCGGCCGATGACAACGACGACGGTATCCCCGACAACTGGATCGAAAACGGCTCGCGCATCATGCACACCTACAGCGACGAATGGTACTTGACGGGTCTTTCGGTGCAGGAGAATCAAGGTGTCTCCACCGCCGTCATTTGCGCCAACCCGACGGCGACACGCAGCGCAACGAGTTTCCCTGAAGAAGATCTGTGGGCGCTGTCGCAGTCGCTCGACGCATCATTTATGGCGGGACGTGCCGACGGTACGGGGCAGCGCGACATGACGCTCGCCGACGTGAATGCACGCTGGGGTGGTGGACGTGGTTCGGCCGATCAATGTCCCAACGCTGGCATCGCTGGCAAGCAGCACAACGGCCTCAACTTTGACGGCGTTGATGATGCAGTGACCATCCCTTATCGCTCAGAATTCGACACCGATGCGTTTAGCGTTGGAATGTGGCTACGCCCGCAAAACTCTCCAACCAACGCAACGTTCGCCACATGGGAAGCGACCACTGGCAACCCCTCACACACCCATAGCCCGTTCAACTTTTACCTGCTCAATGATTTGCGTGTTGTGCTGGCGACTCGTGATAGTGCGTGTACAGATCGGCAACCACAAATCAGCCAGCAACCACTCATTGCCGACTATTGGAATCACGTCATGCTCGTCGTCACTGGCAGCGAACACCAACTGTACATCAATGGCTCGCTTGTTAGCTCTGCGGCTGGGGTGGGGTCGTGCAGTTCGACAGGTGACATCGTGCTAGGGCGTGGGCCGATTCTTGAGTATGCGGGTGATTTAGATGAATTCATTTTCTACGACAGTGCGTTATCCAGTGATGCAATCGCCAATCTCGTGCGTCATCAAGCCGATTTGTACGATGCACGTATCGAAACTGAAATCCTTGTCGATGCAGATTTGCCGACCGCCAGTATTTCAACGACTGCAACCTATCTACCCGTCAACGAGATTGTGCTGACCGTGCTTGCAGAAGACGGAACATCTGACATCACGTCTGTCAAGGCATCGCCCTCTAACTTTGGTATGCCGCAACCCGCCACACGGGATGGGGATGCGTGGCTGTTCACGTTTACGCCCTTTGTCCCTTGTTGTCAGCTCATGAATGGCGAAACGGTTCCAATCAGCTTAGAGGTGGAAGATGCGGCGGGAAACATTCTGCAAAAGACACAAAACCTGCGCTTTGACGAAGTGCCACCCACGCTCGGCGCGGTCAACGTGGAGAGCAGTGTGCCATCCGTCACCCGCAACAGCGTAAATGACAGTTGGGACTTGCCGCTCAGTGGAGATGTGACGGCGGTGGGGAGTCCGACCGCAGAGGTAATCGTCGAGATACGCGATGCAAGCGGTGATTCTGTCAGCGGCCGACGGACAGCAACGCTGAACGGCAATTCATGGCAAATCGACTACCCATTTACGACGCGACCAGAGGGCAGTTACACCATTCGCATCGAGGCGACAGACGGCGTGGGCAACACGTCAACGCGCACTGTCGCTACGCCCGTTGACGGCACAGCTCCAGTTGCCCAACTTCAATACCCTGCTCCATCCGACTCCGCCATCGACCAGTTGACGACGATCACGGGAACCGTCAGCGACGCAACTGGTGTGGCAGGGGTCGAAGTAAGCTTCCATCAAACCGACCGCAACGACCGCTCGACGGTGCGCGAATTTGACGACGGCAACATTTTGCACTTCTCGCTCGATACGCTTGTGGGGACGTACAACGATCTGTCTGGTGAAGGAAATGATGCGGCGTGTGTAAACTGCCCAGAATCGGCCGAACGTGGCAAAGTCGGCAACGCCGTCCGCTTTGACGGCGACAACGACTATGTGACCGCCCCTGATGTAGTGGACAGCATGACCAGCGGCTCCTACTCGTTCGGTGGGTGGGTCTATGCCGACGACGCGCTTGGCGATAGACCACTCTTTGGGTTTGGCGACGAAGCAGACACAGCATTGAGCAACTTCATTGTTTACAGCACCCATCTACGCACCTTCTACTTCACCGATTCGTCTAGACCCTTTTACCGTTTAACGCAGACATTTGAGCCAGAACAATGGATTCACGTCTGGGTAACATACGATGCCAACAGCGACGAGTTGAAAATCTACATCAACGGCACACAAGAAGGCAGCACGACAACCACAGCAGAACCCGCCGCAGGTCACGACTTCATCTTGGGCGAAGTTTGGACACACAACTATCGGTCATTTAGCGGACTGCTCGACGAGGTGGCTGTATACGACAAGGTTCTCAGTGCGGCAGAGGTGAACCGTCTCTATCGCGGTTTTGAACCCGTGTTGCATTTACCTCTCGACACAGAGCGCATCCTGCCCAATCAGTTGGTCGTAGACCGCTCACCCTATGATAATGAGGTGACTTTCAGCTTTGCTGGCGGCGGTGGCAACCCGTACACGCTCAACGGCAGCGGCGGCACATCCAATGCGGCTGTTGGCGCAGGTGGATACGCACTCGATGGCAATATGGACGTAATCAGCGTCATCCCACAACCACACCTTGACCTGAGCGACGGCGAATTCACCCAAATGGCTTGGGTTCGCACCGAAGGGGAATTCCTAGGCGGTATGGTGCTGGGCGGCGTGACAGATCGCAATAATCCACAGACAGCGTATCCGGGGATTGCCGTCTTTGGCGATGATGTGCGTGTGGAGTTTGGCGACGGCACAACGCGCAGAGAGTATCGCGTGAACGATGTTCTCACCCTGTCCGCATGGAATCACATCGCCACGACGTTTGACGGCACAACTTACACCATCTACGTCAATGGCAGACCTGTTGGAAGCACAACGGATTTTGCAGGCACAAAGCCACACGCCACAATCGCCTTCCAAATTGGCGCACGCGACGGGTTTAATTTTCTCGATTCCCTCTATTTTGAGGGCGGGTTAGATGAAATTGCGATCTATCGTCAGGTGTTGCCGCCAGAGGAGATTGCCGCACTCTATCATCAGGGTTGGCAATCCGTCCACCTCGCTGATAGCGGCAACGGCGTGACCAGCACCACATGGGGCTACCACGTTCCCGCCAATCTCGACGGCTCCTACCAAATCCAGCTACGCACTAGCGACGTGCTGGGGGATGGCGGCACGGCGAGCTTCGGCAGTCAAGGCAACATCGGCTGGGAAGGGTACATCGACACGACGAGCAATTTGCGCGGCGCGGCGGGGTTGCCGCATGAGAAGTTCATGCTGTGGCTGCAAGCACAGTCCCACACCATAGACGCGACGGGTGATGTGCAGAGTTGGGGCGACCTGTCGGGCAATGACAACCACGCAACAGTCGTTGACAGCGACGACTTCTTGCGACCGGGTTTAGTCGAAAACGCGATCAACGGTCAGCCTGTGTTGCGCTTTGATGGTCTGTTCAACTTCCTCGAAATCCCCGATGATGACACACTCGACTTCGACACCGACGAGAGCTTCCATATCTTTGTCGTGATGGAAAGCGACCACACGTCATCAGGCGGAGTCATCGCCAAGGATGCTGGGACGGGCGAAGCGTCATGGTGGACACGACACAACAGCGGGCTCTTCCGTCTGCTTGTGGAGCAAGATGGTGGGCCGAGGCCCAATATCCTATCCACGACTGCTGTTGATACGAACGATCCGCACATCATCTTGATGCAGCGGGATGCGGCGGTTGATGAGATGCGGATTCGTTTTGATGCGGGGGCGGCGATGGTCAGCGCGGACACGACGACGCAGACACATGCGAATGATAGTCCGGTGAAAATCGGCCGATTCAACAGCGGCAGCTATCCACTCGAAGGCGACATCGCGGAAATTATCGTGGTGCGTGGTGAGTTATCGGCGGCAGAAGAGGCGGCAATCCACAACTACCTGAGCGGACTGTACAACGTGCCGATTGCGGTCGATCTCTATGCCGGCGATGAACCCGCCCATGGCGACTACGACTACGATATCGCAGGGATTGGACAAGCGGACGGCACGCCCGTCAACACGGCGCAATCTGGCGCACTTGGGTTAGAGAACGGCGAAACGACCCGCGCTGGCAACATCATCAACGAAGATGGGGATTACGTTTTCATCGGTCATGCGGCAGGTAACAATGGGGAGAGTTCGACTAATCTTCCCGCTGGCACACAACGTCGTTGGGAACGGAGTTGGTATCTCGACGTGACAGAAGCGAGTACACCAAGTGGTGATCTGGTGCTTGCGTTTGTCGTGGGCGGGGTAGATACACTGTGGTTGCCGTTTGAGGATGTGAGTCAGCAGCAGTTGCTATATCGGCCGAATCTCACTACCAACTTTACTGTTCTCGCCACCGCAACAACGCTCGCAAATGGACAAGCCCGCTTCACCCTCCCCGCCAGCAGTGTCACCGATGGCTACTACACGCTCGGCACGAGTGAGGCAGTGCCGACCAGTGTCACAGTGCAATCGGTGCAGAGTGAGACGGCTGGCTCGGTGTGGCTATTGCTGACGTTGCTTGTCAGTTTGTCATTGCTGTGGCTGGCTTGGCGTAGACGGGAAGGATATATGTGAGACGCGTCCTGCTAAGAATGTTTAGCGTAATCGGAAAGGGCGGCAATCTTGCCGCCCTTTCCGATTACGCTAAAAGTGATGATAATTACGAATGGATATGTCGCCACGTTTTGCAGTAGATCGGGTTTGGATAGAAGTGGAAAAAAAGCAACGCTAGCATACCAACTTAGAGCATGGATCGTTTTAATGAGGCGCCCGTACTCTTGTAGGGCAAGAGCAGCGACCAGCTTTGCTGCGTAGCCAATGACCGGTATCAAAGCGTATTTCAACTTGTTGTGCCAATAAATCGCTCACAAATATTTTTTAAATTGACATCACATCAATCGTCTGAGACTTACCCATCCATACACAAACAGTAATACAAACCCCACCAGTAATATCTGCCATATCCCGAACCAACTGCTCTGAGTACCAATAGAATTCATCACCACTGCCGTCGGAACCGTCACTTGAATCGTCTCCGTCGTGCAGTTTCCTGCCGCGTCGCAAACTATCACATCACGACTACTCTCCAAACCGCTCACTCGACACGTCATCGTAATTTGGGAGGCGCGGCCATCGTGGGGCAATAGAATATCGTCGTAGCGCGTGACTGTCCATTCGGCCGATCCACACGGCGCATCCACCGACCCCTCATCCAAAATGAAGTCATTCAACACAATCGTGTACTCCGTCTCACTCCCATCTTGCAATCCACCACCCGCAATCTGCGGTGGCACACGGTCGATCAATCCGCGCCAAACTGTGCCAACGCTGCTGCGATTGCCTTCCATGTCTGCACTTTCGAGCAGAACGGTGTAGAAATCTTCGCGCAGTGCGTCGTCGAATGCTGTCCACTTCGAGAAGTTTGCGCCGATATTGTCAACCGTCGCCGTCACCCACGTCGTCGTTTGGACGGCGGTGGCGCGAATGTTTGTTGTTTCAGTTAGGACGGAGAAATGTGGCTCGCCACCCTGCGGTTCAACGGTTTGGAAACCGACGCGCACCATTCCCACACCATTCGCCGCTGTGTTGGCGAGTGCTTGCACGGTGTAGGCGGAGAGCGCATGGTCGTAGATGGTCACTTCATCCATTGCGCCGACAAAACGCATGGAGCCGCCCTTGTTCTGACCGAACAATAAGTCGCCGTCAGACGATTCACCCGTCCGCGCCAACTCGCTATCCAAAACGCCATCCAGGTAAATTGAGATCGTTTCGCCATCCCATGTTATCGCCGCGTGATGCCATTCATCGGCCGAAACCGTCACCGATCCACCTGCCACTGAACCTGTGCCAAAGCTCGTTTTCAGCAAGTTGTCGCCACTGACGAACAACAGCGTGCGCCCCGTTCCCGTGCCGTCCACCTGTTGAACCAGTGCGCGATTGCCACTGCCTGCGCTGTCCGCTTTGAACCAGAGTGCGATGGAGAACGTATCAGTCACTGGGTTAAACGGGTTCGGAATCGTCACCGAGTCGTCCACACCGCCAAATTGCAGCGCGTTACCGTATACGCCCGTTGTACTGGTTGGGCAGGTGGTGCAGGTGGCGTGCGCTTGGTCGAGGCCGCTGTCGTAGAAGGGAGATGCGCTTTGTTCGAGATGGTAGACAGCCAGTTCGCCACCCCATTCGGCCGATTCGCTCACCGTTCCCGATAACACAAGCGTGTCGCTGATGATCGTTCCAGCAGGTAGATGCCAGCGGTTGACATCGGCCGAACTCGCCCGTTCATCCAATAAAATCGTACCAACAATCGTCTCTGCCTGATTGCCCACCGCGTCTTCTGCGCTCACAATGACCGAGTACAATCCATCTGGCACAGTTCCCGCGACCTGATAGCTAACCGACCACGTATTGCCTGTGACGGTAGCACGTTGGGCTGCGCCGTCTAGCGTTTCGCCCAAGTTGTTGACCAAGCTAACCATCACGCTATTGGTGACAACACCACTTCCCGCCAAACCGCCAATCGCTGGATCGCTGATCGTCCCATTCAGCGCGATTTGCCATGTCAAGTCGTCGGTCGTGATCGCTTGCAGCCAGCTATCGCTGTAGCCGCTGCCAATTGTCGGTGCAGTCGCATCGACGAGCAGTTGCGTAATCGCGCTCATCGTCTCGTAGCCGACCGCATCGACGGCGCGGAATTGCAGTTCGTAGCCCCCTTCACTCAGGTCAAGCACGGGACACCAGGCCACGCCAGCCCGTTCGCTGTCATCACATTCGCTTGCACCTTGCCAAACAAATTCACTCTGTCCCAGATTGCGAAGACCCGCATCGAGCAGCGCAACCCGCGAAGTCGTATCCCCCGCCGCGACGACGAGTTGCGTGTAACCCGCCGCACGATAGCCATAATCGGTAACGAGTTCGAGCGTCGGCGCGTCGGTGTCGATCGTGATTTCGCTAACGGCACGGGCGCGATACCAGCGCAGTTCACGTTGATAGATGCTGTCGATTTCGGCCGAACTCAACCCCCGACCGTACATCGCCAACTCATCGATCTGACCCGCAAACGGCCACAACAGCGCATTGGAACCGTTGTCCGTCGCGCCGATCATCACCACATCGTCGCTGTTGGGCAACATCGTTGAGGTGTTGCTGATCGTGTCGATCAACGCGCCGTCGAGATAGAAATGCGCGTCGTTACTGCTGTCAAAGACGACGGCGACGTGTTGCCACGCTTCGGGCGCGACCGTTGCCGTACTGACGAGATGTTTTTTGCCAACTAGCGTGAAGCGCAGTTGTCCATTTTCATCGATGTTGAAGCGGAAACCGTCGCCGCTATTGGCGGTGGTGTGACCGATGATGTTTTGCACCGTTGTCACATCGTCGGGGTTGATCCACGCCATGATCGTCAGGTTGTTGGTGAGCGCGTCGATGGGGCTTGCGTCGTCAAGCGTGATTGCCCCGTTGCCGTCGAACAGGGTGGTGTTGCCGATCTGCCCGTCTGTGCCGACGATGGGAGAGCGGGTTGTCACTGTCTCATTGAGCGTGGTGTTGAAGGCGGTAATGACAGTTGGAATGCCGATTGCGCCGTTTTGCGAACTGTCGTTGAAGACAGGCGCACTGCTTTCCTCGTCAAATTCAAAGCGCAGAATGGGGGTTGAGTTGGCGATTAGGGTAGTGATTTCGGCCGAACTCAACGCCATAGCGTAAATCCGCACATCGTCCAAATACCCATCCAGCACGCTGCTGCCAAACTTCGTCGCGCCGAGAACGGGATCGTCACCCGTCCACGCATCCCCTGCCGCCATCGCCGTCGTCACGCTGCCAACTTCCACGCCATCAACGTAAGCCGTCACGACACCTGTTGACGTGTCGAAAACGGCGGCGACGTGCGCCCATTCGCCCAATGGCAAGTTGATCGGCAAATCGTAGCGGATTTTGGCATCCCCATTGCTCGCATCGCGCATAAACCAGTGCAAGCCCGTCATGTCGAGCCACATCCCCGTACCAGAATCCTCAGCTGGTGTGTTCGGCGGCTGGAACCCTTCCAATACGCGCCGCATGTCGATCAACGTGCCGCTCTCGGCCTTAACCCACGCGGCGAGTGTCGTATCATCGGCCGTAAACGTCGCGCCAGCAATGCGGTCATCACGTCCATCAAACAGCGCGGCGCGATCCGCAATCCCACGCACACCAGCGGCAGGGCAAGCGGGTGATTGACACGTCATGTCGCCCGTGCCGATCATGTTTTGGAAGGTCTGCGACGCGGGAACATCTTCAAACGGGACGAATAGTTGCAGATCACCCGCTTGGTCATCGACTATCGGATAGTCGATGGGCGTTTGCGGTTGCAGGGCGGCTTCGACTGTCTCTTCAAAGCGGTGCAAGCCTGTGCCAGCCCGCTCGGAGACATGCGCCGTGCTGCTGATAACGTTTTGGTCGCCATTGGGGGCATTACGCTCCAGCAATAGTTGAACTTCGCTCTCGGTCAGATCGGCCGCATAGAAGATCAGTTCATCCAGTTCGCCGTCAAAGTAGCGAGGGGAGGCGGGGCGGAAGCGGCCGATACTCAACGCCAACGGCTCCTCATTGATGTCGCCCAACGTTGTCGCCGCTCCCTCCAACGCGCCATCAACGTACAACCGCATCTCGTATTCTGAATCGGGGAAGCCAAACTCAACAAACACGCGAGTCACGACGACGTGATGCCATTCGCCATCAGCGATATTGCCGCTGCTAATCAGCGTTGTGCCACCAGATCCGCCGACTTGCGGCCGATCTACATAGCGAATCGCGCCTGCCCTGGTCAACTCGACCAGCACGCCGGGCAGATAGTTTCCGTTGTCATCGGTCAGCGCGAGGATCGTCTGATTGCTGGCGGGAGGTTGGTCGGCCTTGAACCAAAAGCCGAAGCTGTAGGTGTCAGCGAGATAGGTGCTTGTGCCGACATCGAGCCAATCGTCCGCGCCGTCAAATGTGAGCGAGTTGCCAGAGCCGCTTTGCGTGACGATGGTGGGACAGGTGGTGCAGGTATCGGCCGAAACGGTCATCAACGTCGTGACATAGCGTGCGTCGTCGTGCCGCGCTAATGCTGCGAGATAGTCCATTTCGACCGTCGCGCCGATGTGGAAATCGACAAGCGGATCGTCGATCTCGATAGCGGGATAGCGATTATTCATTACCGAGCGAATCGCCGTCACGTCGAGCGCGGCGGGAATGATGGCGAGATCGTCGATCTGCCCATCAAAGTAGACGCTGCCGACACTGCTGTTGCCGACGACCATGCCACCATCGTTCGCTTGCGGGGTCGCGTCAAATTGATTAGCAAGCACACCATCGACATACAGTTTGATGGTCGTACCATCTGATGTGAGCGCGACGTGTTGCCAGCTTCCCGTCGTCAACACATGACCAGAGTTGAAAGCTGATGCGCTGTGAACGCGCGTGTACAGCTCGCCCGTGTTAAAGATGCCGAGCCACTGTCGGCCGACACCCGATCCCGCTTCTTGCGCGAGGAAGACACCACCCAAGCTATCGGGATTGATCCACGCCATCGCTGTAAATTCATCTTCAACGGGATTGACGGCGTTCGGCGTGAGCAGTTGGTCGTTTGTGCCGTCGAAGTCGGCCGAATCGCCATACTGCCCCGCCACAATCGCTGGACAACGCGCTTCAGTCGAGCAGGTCGCCGCATACGCATCACTGATCGCGTTGCGGAATGCCCCTTGCCGTTCTGTCTCAAATTCCAGCAGATAGGCCGGCCATGAAACATAATCATCCGTGTCGAGACCGGGATAGTAGTTGCCGTTGCGAACCTCGTCGGCGCGGTCGATGTCGCCAGCCGACCACAAAATTTGATCGTTGTAAAAGGCGAGCTCGTCAATTGCGCCATCGAATGGGGCATCTCCCGCCATGCTGTTGCCTAGGCGACCCGGGCCAATCGCCAGCGTGTGCGGCGTGACGGGGTAGGCGTGGTTTTGCGTCATCGGCAAGCCGCCGTCGATGATGATCGCGCTGGCACTGCTGCCCGCCGCGTCGTTGGTGTAGTGATGCCAGATGACGTGCTGCCATGTGTTGAGCGTGAGCGGATTGTCGGTGCGGTGGGCGGTCACAGAGTCGCGGCCGTAGATGTCGAAGTTGAGATGACCGTCCGCGTCGAGTGTGATATCGAGTGCGCCGATGTCGTCGCTGTTGGTGGTCAAAATGGTGCTGGATGTGGCGGGGAAGCTGTTCGGCCGAATCCAGAACGCCACCGATCCTGTCGCCAATCCTTGATGAATGCTCGGCAGTTCGAGATAGTCGCCGTCAAATTCGACCGCGTTGCCGTAAACACCCGCCACGTCAAACGTCGGGCAGTTGCTCCCGTCACCAATGCAGCCGATGCCGCTGTCCTCACCCGTCGCGTCGTTGGGGAAGGTGATACGGCGATCCGATTCTTCAAATTCGAGCAACAGCGCGGGTGCAGTAACGGCGGGGGAGATGTACTCCGTCGCGCCGATTAGATAGCCGTCGAGGTCTTGCGTAAAAAGCGTGTTGGTGACGGTTGCCTGATAGCTCAATGCGTCGCTGGGGCGCACGATCAGGTCGTCGGGGTTGTGTCGCCCGTGCATCACGTCGGCGATTTCACTCGTGGATAGCACGCGGTCATAGACGATCACCTCATCGAGAGTGCCGAGATCGACTGCGCCGATTTGGGTGGTTGCTGCGCTATCCTGTGGATCGGCCGAAAATCCCACAAACGAAGCCGCACCCGTATCATCAACCCCATCGACATACAAACGCGGATTCGTACCATCCCAAGTCAGCAAAACGTGATGCCATGTGCCGTCGTTGAGGAAGCTATTGCCAGTTGCCAATACACCTTGCGTGTGACTGTAGCGTAGCCTGTTGCCATCCAGTTCCAGCACACCGTCGCCGTTAGTCGCATTGCTGTGCGTGAAAATTGCGCCACTGCCAGATGTCGATTTGACCCACGCGCCGATGCTGAATGGGTCGGCGGGGTTGATGATCGCGTCATCGTGCGTGAGCGGTGCGCCAAATTCAACGCCAGAGCCATAGCGACCCGTCACGCCCGCTGTAGGGCAGTTGGCGGCACAGAAAAAGTCGGCATTGCCCGCCGCATCTTTGAAGAGGCTCGCCAAGCTGTTTTCTTCAAATTGCAGATGCAGCAAAGGCAGATCGACCTCGTTGACGCGCATTTCGTCAAATTGGACGATGTTGGCGATGGCAGATGCGTCGTTGGGGACGCTGGGGTGCATTCCAAACAGGAACTCTTGATAGTCGGTGAGGCGGTCGTTGTCGGCATCGGCCAAAAATGGGCTTGACCACACCCGCATCGTCGCGCTATTGACCCCATACGGCACAAGCCAACCCGTGACCGCTTCAATCGCATCGTTTAGCCCATCATCGTCGGTGTCAGGGTCGAGCGGATCGGTCAGATGGATGATCTCTTCGCCGTCGGTTAAGCCATCATCGTCGGTGTCAGGGTCGAGCGGATCGGTTCCGTTGACTAGCTCGATGTAGTCGCTCACCGTGTCACCATCGCTGTCAGGAGAGCTATCGTCGGGGTCGGCCCCGCCTAGTTGATCGACGATCAGCCCATCGTTGTCCCAATCGCGCTGCACGTCAAACGAGACGGTGTTCGTAATCGCGCCGTCCGTCCACGTCTCAAAATCGACAAACTCAGCGAGCGTGCCGGGGAAGATGTCGAACAGCAACTCCTCACCAACGTCAATATGCAGTGAGCCAAAGACGTATTCGCGGTTGCAGCCCGTTACGCCAAGCCAACAGCCGCGATACGGCAGGGCGTATGCTTCGGTGAGGTAGAAGTCGGCAATCGGCCGATTCAAGCCCGTTCCCGCCGTCGCAAACTGGTACGCATCTGAGGTGACGGTCGTCGTGTATTGCAGAGCGCGACCCGGCAACGTGACCCACTGTTCGCGGATCGAGTTGCCCTTGAGCGTGCTGTGTTGGTCAACGTCGCCCGTCTGCGCGTGATATTCAAACGCAGCGTATTTGGCCTGATTGTTGCTCGCATTTTTGCGGAAGTTGATCGTATTGGTGACGGCAATCGTAGCGCGGAAGCTGTTGTCAACCGAGATGCCCAAATTGGGATCGACTAGATCGATGTCAGCAATGTCAAATTTGAGGCGTTCGGCCGAGTTGAAGTTCGCCAAGATAAAATCGACATCATAGAGCAGTTTTGCCAGTGCTTCGGTAGCGCGTTCGGTGATCGTTTTTTCACCTGACAAAAACAAAATCGCCTCAACGATAATAAAAATCAGGAATAGGATCGACAGGATGCCAGCGGTGGCGGCTGATGCAACGCTGATGACGATATACAAAATCGCCTGAACTAAAATGATCATCGAGGCGGCAATGGCGAGTGAGAGCGCGACATTCTTAGACACTTTGTTGCCATCAAAGCCGGGACCGAGTAGTTGATAGAGGAAAATCCCCCAAGTCACCAACAGCCCAACGACCAAGCCCGCCGCGCCGACGGCGTTCGAGTTGTTGAGAAAAGTTTGAATGCGACTGGCTAAGGCCAAAAACGCCAATCCCGTCGCCGTTGTCGTCCACAGGGTATGTAGCGCGTTGATGATGACCGCCATGTGAACGAGTGAAACGACAATTGTCGTCACATTGAGCGCGATCAGAGCGTACTGTACAGCCGTGTCATCCCCCGCTATTAAGCCATAGAGCAGCACCAGCGTCGCCACAATCGCCACAATTGCGACCAGCATCAACAGCACATCGACCCCAAAGCGGAATAACGCTGTGCCATTGTCGGTGTTGGCGAAACTGTTGGCGAACGTCTGTGAGCGCGATTCGCCCAATGATGAGCGGAATGAACTATAAAATGTGCCTTGCGTCATGCCCGGCTGCGCACCAACATTGCGAATGGTCGTCGCCAGTCCAACGAGGGCGGCTTGAAAGAAGGCTGACCCAACGTAGGCGACACCAGAAAAGGTCGAGACAGGCCATGTCGGATCATAGATCGTTTCGGGAACGCTGTAGTCAGCGAGTGGGGCAATCGCCGCACCATCCGCCGCCACGATGTTGCTGATCCCCTGATAGAGCGCACTATAGTACAGTTGCGCCCAGACGATGCGCCCTTCGATTTCGTCGATGTAGTCGGGGTCGTCGTCTTCCTCCGCGATAAAGACGCTCTGGCTAAGTTGGTACGCCAGCGTTTCGAGATATGCTTCAGGGTCGGCGTTTGTCCATTCTCCTGCGACGTATTGATATGGCTTCCACGTTAGGGAAGCGGTTGTCATGGGGGTGATGTCAGCGAAATCGGCCGAAATCCCGTTCCCCGCCACCGTCATCAACGCTAAACCGACCTCCCGATTGGTCACCTCTTTCGCAAACAAAAACGATGGAACCGTTTGCGACTCATATCCCGCGAACGCGTTGTCGAGCAGGGCGACTGTCTCCGTCATCATCACCGTCATAATTTCGTCGCTATGGTCAAATCCGCCCAACGGTTCAACATTGAGATAGAAGTCACCCGCCGCGGGGTCGTGCCATGTGTCGATCTCGGTCGCCAAATTGTCGAGCCGCACATCGCGCACGCCGTTCAGATCGGCATCGCGCCCACGCACAAATGTCGCGTTCAACCCCCAACTTGCCGCCCATAGCTGATCGTCAACACTCAAATCGGGATCGTTGGCGGGGTCTTCGTAGACAATCGCCATATCCATCCCCTGCTCCTCACTGACGCGCATTCCCGTCAGCGTCCACTCATCGTCGTAGGCGTGGATCACCTGCACGACATCCTCGCGCACACATTTGTCGGGTTCAGCAGTTGGATCGACACACTGATCGGTCAGCATCTGCACCATCCACACCAAGCTGTATGAATGCGCGTCGCCCCAATCGACCACGCCGCTCGTTCCCTGCTCTGGGAAATACGGCATTCGTGCGCCCAACGCGACGGTTTCGCCCGTGTCGGGGTTGTCGATGACAGAGACGGGGATATAGGCCAAGATGTCGGGAAAGACCAAATTGGGAACGCCCGCATCGCTAACGGTCACGCCATACGGGTCGAGACGGCTCTGGTCGATCCAATTGTTGATCGAGCCGCCCGGTCGATCGCCGCCACTATAGATATCGTTGACGGGCAGATTGCCGTAATGTCCCGTCGTGTTGAACGGAATGTGCAGTTCGAGCATGGGGATGATGCGGAGGTCGCCGTTAGCAGCATTTTCGGCCGAACTCTGCAACGCCACATTACTTGTATCTGCCCACGTCGAATCGAGATAGCGCGTCACCTGCCCCTCATGGTCGCCCGTCGGCCAGTCGAAAACGCTCTGCACATAGTTGAGGTGATCGGGGTTAGTCGGCCGCAATTGCAGATCGAGATAGACGGGTTGCCCCACCTCTAAATTGTCAATCGTCACCTCAAGCTGATTGTCAAACGAATATGTCTCTGTCCCAACCGAAAGTGGGCTGACATCAAACTTGTCCACCACGCCGTCGTTATCGTTGTCGTTGTCGAATAGATCGGGTGTGCCATCGCTATCTGTGTCGGGACAAATTCCATCCGGATCATAGTCTGGATTGTCCGCAACCCGCACAGCGCACTCCATTCCATCGGGCAGGTTGTCCCGGTTGCTGTCCACATCGAGCGGATCGGTGTACCACTGTTGCCCGTTGTAGCTAAATCCCTGAACCTCCAAACCGTCGCTGATCTGGTCGCTGTCCGTGTCGGGCAGTGCGGGAGCCGTGCCGATCTCGTATGCCTCAACGCCGTCAGTTAAGCCATCGCCGTCGCTGTCCGGGTTCTCGATCGGGAAGGTCGAGTTGGCACCACTCGAATCGTAGTAGATGTTGTCGACCAGCA
>JAUIAP010000100.1 GCA_030425205.1 Anaerolineae bacterium | reverse complement strand
CGTTCACAAACAGTATCTGGCTCAGTACGTTGCCATGTATGAATGGGCGGTCAACCTTGGTCATGCCTCTGACCACTACTTGCGAATGCTCATGCAGCCCGACTTCACCTTTCCACCTATATGAGCGTCGATGATAAAATCTTCCGTTGACATCATATTCTCCTTGCTAATTTGGTGATTCATTTCAGCTTACGAGAATCAGGTGTCTTTTTCAAACTAGCACCATTGGTTTACTAAACAGGAATCTTCAAATAGCCTCTAAAGGTTCTATGCCGACGAAACGCGTGTTGGATAGTGGTAAATCGTAACGAATCGTAACGAATCCGTGACGGTTTTTTCTAAGCGTGAACAACAGGACAACGAGTTGCTACAATCAATAATTTAATTAGCATTGGAGAGCCGCGTTTGTGGTGAAGTTATATCTATTTAATCAATTCCGGCTATTGGAAAACGGTCGCGAGATTGACAACTTCCGATCTCAGAAAGTCAAGGCGTTACTGGTCTATCTCGTCTTGACAGATGAGCAGCCGATTGCCCGCTCAGAGCTACAAGCATTGCTCTGGTCAGACTACATGCCCCAATCGGCTCAAGCGAGTTTGCGGGTCACGCTCTCCAATATAAGACAACTGTTCAGCCACATTGACGGCTTGCTCGTCATCGAACGCTATACCGTCTACTTCAATCGCTCGCATCCCGCCTTCTGGTGTGACCTGCTTGATGAGGAGACGCGACCTGCTGGACAGCCGCTTTTGCCAGACTTGCACCACATTGGAAGTCCACGCTTTCAAGAATGGCTTGAAACACAACAGTCGGTTCATATTGCACAACCCCGCAAAACCGAGCGAAAAACGAATATCCCGCGTGCGCTTACACCGCTGTTTGGTCGTGAAAATGAGATAGAGCAGCTAACAGGGCGCATCCTCGCTGGTGATACGCCGCTTATCACCATTGCTGGTGTTGGGGGCGTGGGCAAGACACAGTTGGCGCTGGCTATCGGCCGATTCCTGCAAGATCATTTCACCGATGGTATCTGGTTTGTTCCATTGACAACCTATGTTGCAACGGACGATATTGGTCAGATAGTTGCTGCCAATATGCTGGAACTGTTGCAAAATGCGCCCGTAAACCAATTGGATGCGCGGCAACAACTGTTTGCGTTTCTGCAAGCGCGTCACCTTCTCCTGATTCTCGACAATATCGAACAGCTCGTGCAAAAACCGCAATTTGCCGAGTTCTTGCTGCAACTGCTCGACAGTGCGCCAAACGTGCATCTGCTAGCGACCTCACGCCGTCGGCTGGCTATTTCGGCCGAATGGTGCCACGACTTAAAGCAGTTGGCTGTGCCAGACGAGGCGAATTTACCGCTCAGTCAACTGCGGCAATTTTCCAGCATCCAGCTATTTGCTGAGAAGGCGCAGCGCGTCTGGACGACATTTGCGCTCACTGCATCGAACGGCGCGGCGATCACGGAGATCTGTCGCATGGTAGGCGGGTTGCCGCTGGGCATCGAGTTGGCGGCGGCGCAGATTGTGCGGCGCGATTCGGCCGAAATCGTCACCCTCTTATCTCGCTCATTAGCTAGGCTGCACAATCCTGAACACAATGCGCGACACGCTAGCTTGCAAACGGTGTTTGACCATTCGTGGGTGTTGTTATCGGCCGATTTGCAGCAAATTCTCGTCGCCTGTGCGCTGTTTCAGGGTGACTTTTCGTTGCAATCTGCGCGGGCGGTGACGGGAGGATCGGCCGAACAAATCCACTATCTTGTCCAGCATTCGCTCATCCAGCAGGTTGCGCCCGCCCGTTTTGACCTCCACCCGATCATTGCCGAATTTGCCATGCAGAAGTTGGTGGCTAGTAGAGGGCGTTCCGCGATTGAACACAAATTTCTCACCCATTACCTCGATTGCGTTGCACAACAAAAAGTTCCACTCTATAAGTTGACAACGCGAACGCCGATAGAACGACTTCAGAGAGAACTCAAGCACATTCAGCTAGCATGGCAACTCGCTATCGACCAGCAGCATTTCCCACCACTGGCGGCTGCGATAAAGCCTCTCTACCGTTTCTACATGAACGCATTTGGTCAATACAATGCGTTTATCAGACTTGTTGAACAGATCGAACACTCTCCCGCTCCAGACGATCTGCGATTGACCGCCGCCATCTTGAAGGCGTACCCCCTTGTCCTGACAGGAGATGTGCAACTGGGATTTGACATCATTCGAGATGCGGCAAACCGTGCCACAACACCGACACATTTTGCACTAGCATACGAAATTTGGGGCCTTATCCTTGCTTATGAAGGGAATGCGGCGGCTGCTCAGCCTCTTTTTGCACAAGCTTGGCAATATGCTCAAGCTGACAGTGATCCCATCCTGCAACACGAACGGGTAACGATTTTGCGATTGCTGATACACGCCACTCGAAAAGTTGGACAAACGCAGTTAGCCGATGAGCTGCTGCAAAAGGGTCTCACACTTGCTGTTACAGGCGCATACCGCTACGATGAAATAGCCATGCGCTATGATATTGCACGCGATCATCAGGCAAATTACCGTTATGATCGTGTCATTGCAGTCGCAACCCCGCTTATTTCACAAGCCTATGCACTCCAGTTGGTACAGAGCGAAGTCAATATCCTGTCGATGTTGGCCTATTGCCACCGCGTGCAAGGCGAATACGATCGCGCCGTAGAACTCGTCACACGCGCCAAAGCGCGTCTCAAAGCAAATCCGCTTGGCATTGGTTACGATCTGTATATGTGTCAACATGACATTATGGATCTGCTCCGCCGTGGCGAACTTGATGAAGCCCACAAACACAGCTTGCAGCTATTGAAGCAAGCAGAATCTGTCGTGGGTTATGTCTGGGAAGTTGTCTATCTCTATACCCTGCGCGTTCAATTTGCCCGCAAAGACATCAACACAGCACGAATGCTGATCGATCAGCTACGAGATAGATCACCCCAAGGTCCTCACAATCAGCTCCTTTACCACGATGCAGAAGTCAATTTTGGCTTGCTAACCGATACGCTTTCGCTGGAAATCGTTGAACAATTGCTCGCTCTCGTGACAACTTACGCTGGTTATATTCCGTTGGAACTTTACAAGTCGGTCACTGATGGATTCACCCATTTACAAGATGAGCGAGCGACTACTTGCGCGCAGCTTGTCCATGATAGCCTCGACCAACGCGCTGCTGGAATCGCTGATCCGACCTACCGCGAAAAATATCTGACTCACCAACGCCAACTTCTATCCTTGCATCCTCACTAAATGTCCTAAGAACGTGAAGCACTTAGCCAGGGTACCTCTCAGATGCCGCTCAACAGGCATGTCTCAATAGCCGCCTATCCCATTATTTGACTCTCCATCAAATCGTCGCAATCTGTTGCGATTCGTTACGCTTTTTCACTTCTGGCTAGTTCGTGCCAATGCTAAACTTGCAACATTTATCTCTAGGTAAGTAACGACTCGGCTACCGTCACCAAGCCATCGTCACTGCGCTTGAGAAATAATTGCCAAAAAGGAAAACATAATGAAGATCGTAAGACATGTATTTTTGATGCTTATATGCAGCTTTTTGTGGGTATTGGTGGTTTCGGCCGATTCCCCACCCAACCTGACCAGTGACATCTTATGGACGGACACAGGCGGCGTCTATGATCCCGGCAATGGTGTTTTTGATGCCACATTTAATGGGGCGGCTGATATTGAAGCGGCCTTTAACAACGGCCGACGCAATGAGGAAAGCCAGCTTGGATTGACAGCCAACGTGCTTGGCGATTTAACACTACCAGCGAACTGGGGAACGATGAGCATTGATAGTCGCGCCTTGTTTATCCTCAATGCCGAACGCACTGCACGGAATGGATCACCAAGCGGTGTGGTAGGTCTTCCCTTCACCGACATCCAAACAGATATGGACAATATCGCACAATACTACGCCGACTACTTGGTTGACAACAACGCGACGGGCCACAACGCTGACGGAACCAGTCCCTTTGCGCGCATTGACAACGACCCTGTGCTTGGTGCGTGCCACGAATTTATCAACCGTTCCGAGAATATCGCCTCGTTCTGGACAAGTGGCAGCAGTAACGCCCTCCCAGTCGAGCGAGCGATCTACAACTGGATATTCAACGACGCATCAAGCAGTTGGGGACACCGCGAGGCGGCTCTGTTACAAGATAACGACTTGGGCAATCAAGGATACGGTTTCACAAATAACTATGGCGATGCCAACTCCGAGGGGTTTATTGGCATTGGATATGCTGAAAGTCCTGCCTACAATCCGCATGACTTCGAATGGTCCAATATGGGGACGGTCGTCGTATTGAATCTGTTTGACCCGATAGATGATCCCAATTGTGATTACGGTTTGTCCCCAACATCGGTCACACTGTCTGGAGAAGTAACGACCGTTCGCCATTCTCAATGGATGATTTACGGGAGTCTTTTACTCTTTATCGGGATGGTTATTGTCTCGCGAACTGTCTTTGTCCAACGACCTGACAAGAAGTGACTATTGTGTGTTGACCGATAAATTGTCAGCAGAAAACACAATATTTGTGATTTTTTTCGGTTCATCCGAGCTTTGTGTGAGAGGGCAATTTGGGCGAGCGATACAAAACGCGCTTGCGTAAAAGGTCGAAATTGGCGCGACCATACATCTGACGTTTGATAAATTTTAAGCGGTTCACATTACCTTCCGTGCACC
>JAUIAP010000010.1 GCA_030425205.1 Anaerolineae bacterium | reverse complement strand
ATTGGCCCCAACGCGCAAAGTGACGGTAACGGGCATCGAGATGTTCCACAAGCTGCTCGACCAAGCACAGGCTGGTGACAATGCCGGTTTATTGTTGCGCGGTTTGAAGCGCGACGACGTTGTGCGTGGACAAGTATTGGCAAAGAGTGGCAGCATCACCCCGCACACCCAGTTTGAGTGTGAAGTGTATATTCTCAAGAAAGACGAAGGTGGCCGTCATAAGCCATTCTTTGACGGGTATCGTCCCCAATTCTACATCCGCACGATGGACATCACAGGGGCAATCAAATTGCCAGAAGGACAAGAGATGGTGATGCCGGGAGACAGCGTGACGATGAACGTGACGTTGATTTCAGATGTGGCGTTGGAAGCGGGTGGACGCTTCGCAATCCGTGAAGGTGGCTTGACGGTTGGCGCGGGTGTTATCACTAAGATTATTGAATAAATGAACTAAGAGCAGCTTGGCTCCACTAGTGAGCCAAGTTGCTTTTTTGTTGAGGCAAGTATGGCTCAGAAAATTCGCATTCGCTTGAAGGCTTACGACCATCGCGTACTCGACCAATCTGCAAAGCGTATCGTTGGTACGGCAGAGCGGACGGGTGCAACGGTCTTAGGGCCAATTCCACTGCCAACGCGCATTGAGCGTTTTACGGTGCGGCGCAGTACGTTTGTCCACAAGGACTCACACGAACATTTTGAAATTCGTACACACAAGCGGCTGATCGATGTGGTCAACCCAGATGCAAAGACGATTGATACGTTGATGCGTTTGAACTTACCCGCTGGTGTAGATATTGAAATTCGACTTTAAGCTTTAGGGAATGATGGCGCATGCGCGAAACGATTCGCGTTCGCGTTTCAGTTCCGGAGGTTATGATGAAAGGTTTAATCGGCCGAAAAATCGGCATGACCCAAGTTCTCGATGATGATGGGGTGGCAACACCTGTCACTATCGTTCAGGCGGGACCTTGCTATGTGACGCAAGTCAAAACAGACGAGACAGATGGTTATACTGCTGTTCAAGTTGGTTTTGAAGAAACAAAAGAGAAGCGTCTCAGTAAAGGACAACGTGGACACTTGGGATTATTGCAATCAGATAATAAACATCCAAATCGCAAGGAAAACAATGGGATTCCATTTGTTCGTCACTTGCAAGAGTTTCGCACATCGACTGCTGGCGAATACAGCTTGGGTCAAACGTTGACCGTTGAGCAGTTTGAGCTTGGCGACAAAGTTGATGTGACGGGAACAACGAAGGGACGTGGCTTTGCTGGCGTTGTAAAGCGTCATGGCTTTGCTGGTGGTCCAAAGACCCATGGTCAATCTGACCGTTGGCGTGCGCCGGGCTCGATTGGGGCAACCTCAACGATGGCGCGTGTTCAAAAGGGTATGCGGATGGCGGGACACATGGGTGTTGACCGTCACACCGTCCACAATTTGACCGTTGTTCGCATCGACTCAGAACGCAACCTGCTTGCGATCAAGGGTGCTGTTCCCGGACACAAGGGCGGACTTGTCCTGATTCGGGAAGCGCAAAAGGCAGGGTAACAGCATGGAAGTCTCAGTTATTAACACAAATGGTGAAGCTGTCGGCAACGTCGAACTTCCCGCATACATCTTTGAGGCCAAAGTTAATCGTGGCCTGATGCATCAAGCATTGGTGCGCCAGATGGCAAACAAGCGGGCTGGTACGCATAAAGTAAAAGGCCGCAGCGAAGTTGCATACACAGGCAAGAAAATTTATCGACAGAAGGGAACGGGTAACGCTCGTCACGGCAGTAAACGTGCGCCAATCTTTGTCGGTGGTGGTGTTGCACACGGCCCAACGCCGCGTGACTACAGTAAAGATATGCCGCGCAAAATGCGCCGCGCTGCGATTCGCTCTGCATTGACAGTGAAAGCACAAAATGGTGACATTTTGGTTGTAGACAGTGTCAGCATGGATGCACCAAAGACAAAAGAGATTGCTGCAACACAACGTAAACTAGTTGGTGACAGCAGCGCGTTGCTTGTCTTGGGTGAGCGCAATGAAAACGTTGAAAAGTCGGCACGTAACATGACCTCATTGCGAGCGTTGCACGCCAACTACATCAACGTGCGCGACCTGCTCGGTCACGACAAAGTATTGATGACACAGGATGCACTTGAAGTAATCAAGGGGTATCTGGGCGAGGAGGCAGCGTAATGCACTGGCGTGATATTATTCGTCGGCCGATTATCACCGAAAAAAGCAACTACCAATCGTCACTCGATCAGTATGCTTTTGTCGTTGACATGCGTGCCAACAAACTACAAATTGCAGAGGCGATCGAACGAGCATGGCCCAATACGAAAGTGGACAAAGTTCGCGTTATGGTGATGCCTGCTAAACGCGGGCGCCGATTGCGGAAAATGGTTCAACGTAAGCCTGCATATAAAAAAGCAATTGTGACACTTTCAGAAGGCAGCATTGATGTCTTTGAAGGTGTTGGATAGAGAATTTTAGATTTTAGATTTGCGATTTACGAAAGGTATAAGATTTCATCAATCACAAATCATGAATCGTCAATGTTTGCAAGCGTCGATAAACGCACTGCCCGCAACTATGGCGTTTGTAAGCGGAGGTAATTATGGCAGTTAAAGTATTTAAGCCGACTTCACCGGGACGGCGTGACATGACGAGCTATTCGTTTGAGGAAATCACACGAAGCCGTCCTGAAAAGTCGTTGACAGTGGGTCTCAAGAAGCGCGGTGGACGAAACTCGCGCGGTAAGATCACGGTACGCCATCGCGGTGGTGGTCACAAGCGTAAGTATCGTATCATCGACTTTAAGCGCAACAAGTTTGGCATGGTTGGTACGGTTGTTTCGGTCGAATATGATCCGAATCGCACCGCACGCATCGCATTGTTGCAATATGAAGACGGTGAACGTCGCTACATTATTGCTCCTCTTGGCCTGAACGTAGGTGATGAGGTAACGAGCGGTGAAGGTGCGGCAATTCGCCCTGGTCATACACTCGCACTTGATGCAATTCCACTTGGTACGTTGGTACACAACATCGAATTGCAACCAGGTAAAGGTGGTCAAATGGCGCGCTCGGCGGGAACGTCAGCACAGCTGCTGGCTAAAGATCATCCGCTATATGCAACATTGCGTTTGCCTAGCGGTGAAGAACGCTACGTGCCAAAAGAATGTTTGGCAACGATTGGTCAAGTTGGCAATTCGGAACATAACAATATCAAGCTTGGTAAAGCAGGCCGCAAGCGTCACATGGGTATTCGCCCAACTGTTCGTGGTACTGCGATGAACCCGAATGACCATCCACATGGTGGTGGTGAAGGGCGCACGGGTATCGGTATGAAAGCGCCAAAGACTCCATGGGGTCAGGTTGCACTCGGCCGACGCACGCGCAGTAATAAGGTTACAGACAAGATGATTCGTCGTCGTCGTACAAAGAAGCGGAGATAAGATAATATGTCACGTTCACTCAAAAAAGGGCCATTTATTAGCCCAAAACTTTTGAAGAAGGTCGAGACGATGAACTCATCTGGACGTAAATCGGTGATTCGTACATGGTCTCGCGCCAGCACGATTTTCCCGCAGATGGTGGGTCACACCATCGCCGTACATGATGGTCGTCGTCACGTACCCATCTATGTCACGGAAAATATGGTGGGTCATAAGCTTGGCGAGTTCGCCCCAACACGCACTTTTCACGGTCATATCGTAGAGAAGAAGAAGCGCGGAGGACGACGGTAATGGCTGAAGCATTTGAAGTACGCGCGGTTGCCAAACACATTTCAATTTCGCCCCAAAAGGCACGATTGGTTTGTGACGCAGTGCGCGGTAAAGACGCACAAGACGCAATGGATACCCTGCGTTTTCTCCCACAGAAAGCGGCTGAGCCAATCTATAAATTGGTTGCATCAGCTGTTGCAAACGCGGAAGAGAACTTTGGGTTGGATATCGAAGAACTATACGTCCACCGCATTTTTGCGGACGATGGACCACGCAATCGCTTGCGTCCATTTGGTGGTCGTTTCGGCGCACGCGGTCGGTTTAAGCCGATTATCAATCGCAGCGCACACATTACGGTTATTCTCGCGGAACGTAATCCCGCCGAATTCGACTAGGAGCAAATATGGGACGTAAAGTACATCCACTTGGTTTTCGTTTGAAGACGATTCGTGACTGGAATGCTCGCTGGTATGCAGAGGGCAGTCGTTATCGTGAGTTGCTGAATGAGGATCGTAAGATTCGCGGATTTATCATGCGCAATCTCGGTCATGCATCAATCAGTGACATTCAGATTGAGCGGTTTCCGAATCAGGTCGCAATCAACATCCACTCGGCAAAGCCGGGTGTGGTAATCGGCCGAAAAGGAGCCACCGTTAAACAATTACGTGGCGACCTTCGCAACCTTACGGGTAAAGCGATTAAGGTCGATATTGAAGAAATTACCAACCCAGACTTGGACGCACAGTTGGTGGCAGAGAATATCGCCAACCAGTTGACGCGCCGCATCTCGCACAGCCGTGCGATGAAACGTGCAATGCAAAATACATTGCGCGCTGGCGCACAAGGTGTGCGTGTTGAAGTTGCAGGTCGGTTGAATGGCTCAGACATGGCACGTCGTGAGAAGATGAGCGAAGGACAAGTCCCTCGTAATACGATTCGCGCCGACATCGACTATGGCTTTACCGAAGCATTGACCACATACGGTCAAATCGGTGTCAAAGTTTGGGTTTATAAGGGTGAAATTCTGCCAACTTCGCAGAACACAGATGTATACGTCAGCGAGTAAAAAGCTGACGTTTGGAGATTGAGTTATGTTAATGCCAAAGCGTATGAAATATCGCAAGCAGATGCGTGGACGCATGAGAGGCATGGCGAAGGGTGGCACGAATCTTGAATACGGCGAGTTCGGCATTCAGGCGTTAGAGCCGGGCTGGATTACAGCGCGGCAAATTGAGGCGATTCGTGTCGCGTCAGTACGCCAGATGAAACGTCGTGGTAAATACTGGATTCGCATTTTCCCTGATAAGCCAGTCTCAGCCAAAGCGGCCGAAACACGCATGGGTAAAGGTAAAGGCGCGACAGATCGCTATGTAGCGGTTGTCAAACCGGGACGCATTTTGTTTGAAATCGCGGGCGTTTCTGAGGACATTGCTCGTATTGCGTTGAAACGCGCCCAATATAAACTGCCGATCAAAACGCAGATTGTATCGGCCGAGGAGACGTTCTAATGGCAAATATCGTTGAATTGCGTGGTCTCAGCAATGAGAAGCTAGAAGAAATGATCGAGGGCAATCGTGAAGAGATGTTCAACCTTCGTTTCCAAAAAGCTTCTTCGCGCCTGAATAATACAACGCGGATTAAAGAAGTCCGTCGTGAAGTTGCACAGTTGAACACAGTGCTTGCCAATCGTCAATTGGCGATTGAAGAGGCCGCAGCACAATCAGAAATTGCTGCCGCACTGGCGGGACGCGACTATACTGCAACCGCGACTTATGTTTATGAAGATCAGGGCTTCCATGTCGAATTTACCGACGGAAGCAATACGGTTGCGACTGCGCTCGTTAACCTCAGCAAAAAACAGCCCAGCGGACGACGTGCGCGTGCTGCAAAAGCTGCGCCAGAGCGCGTGGTTCGCTATGAGGTGAAATAATGAGAGAGCAACGCAAGCAGTTGATCGGCACAGTAACAAGCGACAAGATGGATAAAACAGTCGTGGTTGCAGTGTCAACATTGAAACAACATCCCTTGTATCGCAAAACGGTCAAGGTATCGAAGAAGTACAAAGCGCATGATGAGCAAAATGCTTGTCAGATCGGTGATCGGGTACAGATTATTGAATCGAAGCCGATGAGCCGCCATAAGCGTTGGGCAGTTGTCGAGATTTTAGAGCGGGCAGAGTAGAGGATATCAGGATTTCAGAGTTTCAGGATTTCAGATAGTCTCTGACAACCTGATAACCTGACAACCTGAAATGCTCAAAGGAGTGTTGAAGATGGTTCAGCAAGAGTCCCGCTTAAAGATAGCGGATAACACAGGCGCACGCGAGATCCTTGTAATCAAGATTTTGGGTGGCTCCCGCGTTCACTATGGTGGCGTTGGTGATGTCGTTGTTGCCTCAGTTAAGAAGGCAGCCCCTAATTCAGCAATTAAGAAGGGTGAGATCGTTAAGGCGGTTATAGTACGAACAAAGAAACCGTTCAAGCGCGAAGATGGCAGCACGATTCGTTTTGACGATAATGCAGCCGTTATTATTAACCCAGATCAACGGCCGATAGGCACACGTATCTTCGGCCCAGTAGCACGCGAATTGCGCAATGCTGGATACAGCCGTATTTTGTCGCTTGCGCCAGAAGTGCTGTGAGGTGAATGGTCATGAAGATTAAGAAAGGCGACAAGGTAGTTGTCATTGCAGGCAACGACAAAGGTTTGCAAGGTGAAGTTTTGCGCGTGGATCGCAAACACAACCGCGTGGTTGTGGATGGTGCGAACATGGTGAAAAAGCATCAAAAGCCACAAAACATCGGCGGTCGGCAACAACAGGGCGGAATCATCGAGTTTGAGGCTCCGATCTCAGTCTCGAACGTCATGTTGATCGACCCAAGCACCGGTGAACCAACACGAGTTGGTATTCGTCGAGGTGAGAATGGCGAACGCATTCGCGTGGCGAAGAAGAGCGGAAAAGATATTGATTAGTTAGTAGACAGTGGACAGTGAATAGTGAACAGTTGACACAAGATTCTGTTAACTGCCAACTGCTAACTGTTAACTGCCAACTGACTCGGTGGAGCCAAGCGGCGCAATGGTAAAAACCCACAGTCAGCTTGCCACCCGCTGAGGTAAAAACATGGCATTTAAAGCTTTGCAGGAGCAGTATCAAGCGGATGTTGTCCCTGCTTTAATGAAAGAATTTGATTACGGGAACCCAATGCGGGTCCCGAAAATTGAGAAAATCGTTGTGAATGTTGGTGTCGGTGAGGCACTGGTAAACGCAAAGGCAATTGAAGCCACCGTGCGCGATATAACGCAAATTACTGGTCAAAAGCCAGTTGTCACGCGTTCAAAGCAAGCAATCGCTGCGTTTAAGTTGCGCGAGGATCGGCCGATTGGCGTAAAAGTGACACTTCGCAAAGAGAAGATGTGGTCATTCTTGACGCGGTTGATTCACATTGCGCTCCCACGTACGCGTGATTTTCAAGGTATTTCACCTGACTCATTTGACGGACGTGGAAACTACACGCTGGGCATTCGAGAACAGTTGATTTTTCCAGAAATTGATTACGATAAAATTGACAAAGTGCGCGGATTGGAAGTCACCATCGTGACGTCGGCGCAGACAGACGAAGAGGCACGCAAGATGCTCTCAGAAATGGGAATGCCATTCAAGCGTGATCAGTAGTTGAGGAAACGATATGGCTAAGAAATCAATGGTTGCTCGTGAAGAGAACCGCAAGTATGACACCCGCGTGCGAAATCGTTGCCAAAAATGTGGCCGTCCACGTGGATATTATCGCCGTTTCGGGTTGTGCCGCATCTGTCTGCGTGAAGAAGCGTTGGCGGGCAACATTCCCGGCTTGGTGAAATCGAGCTGGTAGATAGGCCAAGCGTGAAACGTAAAGAGTCGGTTTTATAGCAAGACAACTCTCACAGTATTTTACGTTTTACGACAAATCCTAGACGAGTATTAATTAAGCGCGGTATGGAAAGTGTAGGTGCTGACTGCAACTCTGTACTGACAAGGTGATTTAGAGAATGAATACAACAGACCCTATCGCTGATATGTTGACACGCATTCGTAATGCGAATATGCGCCAACATCCGAGCGTAGCGATTCCTTATTCAAAGATGAAGCAGGCTATCGCAGAAGTGTTGAAAGAAGAAGGATACATCTCTGATTTTGAGGTGCTGCCCGAAAAACCGCAGGACATTCTGCGCGTTAACTTGAAATATCTGGGTGATCGTCGACGTCAAACACCGATGATTACTAAATTGGTTCGTGTGAGCAAGCCCGGTCGTCGGGTTTATGTTGGGAAAGGTGACATTCCATGGGTTTTACAAGGAATGGGCATTTCGATTCTGACCACATCACGCGGCGTTATGACCGGGCAAGAAGCGCGTCGAGTCGGTGTCGGCGGCGAAGTGCTTTGCACCGTCTATTAGGAGGTTGCGATGTCTCGAATTGGTAATGCACCGATTACGATTCCCAGCGGCGTAAACGTCAGTATGGATGGGCAAACCGTGACGGTAAAAGGCAAAGGCGGTTCACTTTCGCAGATTGTGCATCCAGACATGAAAATTGTTCAGGATAGTGGCGAATTGCGTGTGGAACGACCAACTGATCAAAAGCACCATCGTGCACTGCATGGATTAACCCGCTCTTTGCTCAACAATATGGTTGAAGGAGTGAGCAATGGGTTTGAGAAGAAGCTAGAAGTTGAAGGTGTTGGTTATCGTGCGGAGATGAAGGGGACAACGTTAGTTTTGAACGTTGGCTATTCACATCCCGTTGACGTGGCCCCACCAACCCCTGAAACGAGCTTTGATGTGCAGGATCGCGGTAAGACGATTTTTGTAAAAGGTATTGACAAACAGATTGTTGGCGAAATTTCCGCATATATTCGGAAGCAACGTCCACCAGAACCCTACAAAGGGAAAGGCATTCGCTATGCTGGTGAACATATTCGTCGCAAGGCTGGTAAGGCGGGTAAAGTATAGTAGTTGCTAGTTGCTAGTTGCTAGTGCATTCCACTAGCGACTAGCTGATTAGCGACTAGCAACTTTTCTCGTAAAAGATAGCGAAATGGGTAAAAAATCAAGAGAAGAACAACGAAAACGGCGGCATCGTCGGATTCGCGGAAAGATATCGGGAACGTCTGAGCGTCCTCGTTTGAATGTGTTTCGCAGCTTGGAACACGTTTATGCACAAGTGATCGATGACGTTGCAGGGCACACGCTGGTGTCGGCTTCGACGGTAGATAAGGGATTATCGGCCGAACTCGAAGGAAAATCGAAATCAGAGCGTGCTGGACTTGTTGGCAAAACGGTTGCTGAACGCGCCAAGGCACAAGGCATCGAATCAGTTGTCTTTGATCGTGGCGGATACCTCTATCATGGGCGTATTAAGGCATTAGCTGAAGGCGCACGTGAGGGTGGCCTCAAGTTTTAGGAGCATATTATGGGTGGCAGACGAAACAACAATAATGACCGCTCCGAATTCGACGAGCGCATCATCGATATCAACCGTGTTGCAAAAGTTATCAAGGGTGGTCGCCGTTTTGCATTCCGCGTAACGGTCGTCGTTGGTGACAACAAGGGCCGTGTGGCGATTGGCACGGGCAAGGCGCGTGCGGTCCCAGATGCGATTCGCAAATCAATTGAACGGGCGCGCGATAATTTACAAAGCGTCCCAATGTTGAATGGCACTATTCCACATGAAGTTGTTGGGGCACATGGTGCAGCGCGTGTTTTACTCAAACCAGCATCTCCCGGTACGGGTGTTATTGCTGGGGGTGGTGTGCGCGCAGTTGTGGAAGCGGCTGGTTATCAAAATATCTTGTCTAAATCATTGGGCAGCGACAATGTGCTGAACGTGATGAAGGCGACGATGAATGGCTTGGATCAATTGATGGACATGCGCGAACTCGCTGAGAATCGCGGAAAAGATATCGTCGATGTTGCGCCATTCTGGAGTCGAAAAGAATGGCGAAGCTAAAAGTTACCTATACCAAAAGCGCGATTGGTTATACCGTTAAGCAGAAAGGCACGATTCGTGCGTTGGGCTTAAAAAAATTGCAGCAGACGGTTGAACATGACGACAATCCTGTCATTCGCGGGATGGTTAAGAAAGTTGAACACCTCGTTGAGGTTGAAGAAGTTAATTAAGAGTAGCGAGTCGTTAGTGGCTGGTGGCTAGTGATTCTTCGCTAGCGACTAGCAACTAACAACTAGCAAACTAGGTATTATTATGAAATTACACGATCTGCGTCCAGATGACGGGGCGAAGAAAAAGCGCAAGCGAGTGGGTCGTGGTATTGCGGCAGGGCAGGGTAAGACTGCTGGACGTGGTACCAAGGGTCAAGGCGCACGCAGCGGTGGTGGCAAGGGAGTCTACTTTGAAGGTGGACAGTTACCACTAGCACGTCGTTTGCCATACAAACGTGGCTTTACAAATACACGTAAGGTTTATTACAAGACGGTCAACGTGGGCGATCTCGCCTCGCATGACCTTGAAGCTGGTTCAGAAGTGACCCCTGCGACAATGGTTGCACTTGGGTATCTGAAAAAAGAGAGCGACCCCGTCGTGATTCTAGGTGACGGTGACTTAACCATTGCCTTAAACATCAAGGCACATCGGTTCTCTGGCTCAGCAAAAGAAAAGATTGAAGGTGTGGGCGGATCGGCCGAAGTGATTCCCCTCAGTTAGTTAGCTAGGGAGAAGACCTTATGATTCAATCGCTACGCAACGCTTTCAGTCTTCCAGATTTGCGCCGTCGTATCTTATTTACGATTGGCATTTTGATCTTATATCGACTGTTAGCCAATATCCCGGTTCCGGGCGCAAACGCACAAGCTCTTAGCTCATTTGCTCAACAAAATGATTTGGGCCCTTTGCTCAACACGTTGAATTTGTTGTCAGGTGGTGCGGTTCGAAACTTTTCAGTAATGGCAATGGGTGTATATCCATACATCACTGCGTCCATTATAATCCAGCTTTTAACACCGATTATTCCATACTTGGAAGAACTTCAGCAAGAAGGTGAGTCGGGTCGTAACCGTATCAACAAAATCACCTACTATATGACTGTGCCACTGGCATTGTTACAAGCTGTTGGTCAGATTAACTTGATCGGTTTCTCGTACGGTGGTTCGCTTGAAGGCATCATGCCCTACTTTGGTTTCAGTGAAGTAGGAAACATTTTGCCAACTTTAATGACACTGGCCGCAATGACTGGCGGTACGATGTTTGCTATCTGGCTCGGTGAACGCATCACTGAGGAAGGTATTGGACAAGGTATTTCGCTTATCATTTTCAGCGGCATTGTTGCTGGCATTCCGCAAGGGTTGGCACAGATCGCCTCTGGATTTGATCGACAAGGCGCACCTGTTACGCAAACGACTCAAATCGTTGCATTTGTCACATTTGTCGTTCTGACGATTTTCTTGACCTACGTCATTGTGTTGATTCAGGAAGGCAATCGTCGGGTGCCTGTGCAGTATGGGCGTCGCCAACGTGGTCGAAAAGTCTATCAGGGCCAAAGTACCTACATTCCGCTTAAGGTGAACACCGCGGGCATGATCCCGATTATCTTTGCCCAATCATTGTTGGCATTCCCAGCATTGCTAGCACAGATATTTGTACCAGATCCGACTGTGGCAGAAGCCGAGTACACTTGGATCAATAATTTCGCCGTTTATCTGAACACATCGTTTGGTCAGCAAAATGGTTGGGGCTATTGGCTTGTTTACTTCTTGCTCGTATTCGCCTTCACCTTCTTCTATACAGATGTGATGGTGACGCAGCAAAAGCTACACGAGAATCTGCAACGACAAGGTGGATTTATTCCTGGAATTCGTCCGGGTAAGCGGACGGAAGTTTACATCAAGTCGGTTGTACGCCGCATCACATTCGTAGGTGCACTCTTCTTAAGTCTTGTCGCGGTTGTTCCCGGTATTATGCAGTTAGTTTCCTATCTTGTTGGGATGCCGGGCCTAGACTTAAGTGCTGTCATCTTGGATGGCTCTGGACTCATCATCGTGGTAGGCGTAGTCATCGACACGATTCGCCAGCTCGAGGCACAGCTCGTCATGCGCAATTACGAGGGCTTTAGCTAATGGCATATATTATTCTGATGGGACCTCCCGGTGCAGGCAAAGGGACACAAGCCAAGTTGTTGCAAGAGCGACTTGGCATCCCCCAAGTCTCAACTGGTGATCTGTTCCGTTATAATCTAAAAAATAACACCGAACTTGGCAAACTCGCAAAGAGTTACATGGAAGCGGGCGAGCTCGTTCCAGACGAAGTGACGGTGGCAATGGTGCGTGATCGACTTGCGCAAGATGATGCTCAAGCGGGCGCATTGCTTGATGGCTTTCCACGTTCCCCAGCCCAAGCTGACGCATTGTCTGAGTTGCTCAGTGAGTTAGGCGGTTCAGTTAATCACGTCCTAGTGATTGAAGTAGATCAGGAAGAGTTGATTCAACGCCTGCTCAAGCGTGCTGAACTAGAAGGTCGGAAGGATGACAATGAAGAGACGATTCGCACACGAATGCGCGTCTACAAAGAGTCAACCGCACCACTTATCGCGTACTATGAAGAACGCGGCAACGTTACACACATCGATGGTCAAGAATCCATCGAAGAAGTCAACAGCAAGCTGGTTGAGGCGATTGAGTCACACTAGCATTTATATTGCCTAGAAAAGTTGACGACTTTTTCATAAAGCCAATACAGTTTGGTATACTACTTAATTGCGGTCAAACCGTGATTGTTGTTTGCCATACGGCTTTTAGAGACTCGGAGAACGAAAATGAAAGTATCAGCTTCCGTTAAGAAGCGGTGTCCAAAGTGCAAAGTAATTAAGCGTAAAGGTGTTGTTCGTGTGATTTGCTCTAATCCAAATCACAAACAACGTCAGGGGTAAGGTAAGAGCGTATGGCACGTATCGCTGGTGTTGACATTCCACGAAACAAGCGCACTGAGATTGCGCTGACATATATTTTTGGTATTGGCTTGACTTCGTCGCACAAGATTTTAGAGGCGACTGGAGTTGACGGCAACAAGCGCGTCCGTGATTTAACGGAGGCCGAGGTGACGCAGTTGCGCCGAGAGGTTGACAACTATCAGGTTGAGGGTGATTTACGCCGTGAGGTGAATTTAAACATCAAGCGGTTAATCGAAATTGGTAGCTATCGTGGTTTACGCCATCGTCGCCACTTGCCCTTGAACGGACAGCGCACGAAGACTAATGCACGCACACGCAAAGGGCCGAAAAAGACGGTTGCTGGGCGTGGACGTCGTTCAGGTAAGTAAATTATGGGACGCAGAAGAAATAATCGGCGCGGCGGACAACAAGTTCGGAAACGCGCAAAAGTACAAATTCCTGAAGGGCAAGTACATATTCGTGCAACCTTCAACAACACGATCGTAACGGTGACGGACACCAATGGAAATACGTTATCGTGGTCGAGTGCAGGGAATGCGGGATTTAAGGGTTCGCGTAAATCGACACCCTATGCGGCTGGATTGGCTGCACAAACTGCCATTCAGACAGCGCGTGACGTTTATGGCTTGAACTCAGTTGAGATTATCGTTAAGGGACCTGGTCCCGGCCGCGAGTCTGCAATTCGGGCGATTGCGCGTTCAGGGATTCGCGTTCGCTTGATAGAAGATATTACCCCTGTGCCACATAATGGCGTGCGCCCTCCTAAGAAGCGTCGCGTTTAGTTGGAACTTTTAAGAAGACAAATAGCATCCGCTGCCCGTGCTAAGACGGCAGGAGTTCGCTCCTGCCTTTTACGGGTTTAGGTCGTGGAGGTACGAAATTGGCTGTTGAAAATCTTGTAATGCCAAAAATTGAAAGTGAAGCCATCACGCAACAATATGGCAAGTTTGTGATTAGCCCGCTGGAGCGCGGTTACGGCACGACGATCGGAAATTCGCTGCGGCGTGTCTTATTGGCTTCATTGCCGGGCGCGGCAGTCACTTCAGTTCGAGTAAGTGATGTGTCGCATGAGTTCTCGGCGATTCCGCATGTGCGTGAAGACATGATGCGCCTGATTCTCAATATCAAGCAATTGCGCGTGCAGTTGATTGATACGGATAATGCGCGCGTTCGTCTAGAGGTGCATGGTGCGGGAACCGTGACGGCGGCCGATATTATCGCGCCCCCAGAGGTTGAAATTATCAACCCTGATCTGTATTTATTTAGTGTAGATTCAGATGATGCATTTTTAGAAATTGAAATGACCATCGAGTCTGGTCGAGGGTATAGCCCTGCTGAGGCGCGTGGCCGCTTACCGATTGGTGAACTGCCTGTTGATGCAATTTTCAGCCCGATTCGCCGTGTTTCTTATAATGTTGAGAAGACCCGCGTTGGCCAAGATCAAGATTATGATCGTACGGTGATGGAGATTTGGACAGACGGCACGACTAAGCCAGAAGAGGCATTGTCGCAAGCTGCCCAAATCATGATCCAACATCTCATGCCGCTTGGTGGCGTTACACCTGATTCACTTGCGCCTGTTTCAGTCGTTGAAGAGGATGAGGATGGAATTCCAAACGAGTATTACGACACACCGATCGAGCAACTCGATTTGAGTGTGCGCGTCTTCAACTCACTAAAGCGGACAGGTATCACGAAAGTTGGCGAAATGCTCGAGATGCTAGATCGTGGTGAAGAGACGATGTTGGCAATTCGTAATTTTGGCGAGAAATCTTTAGACGAGTTGAAAGATCAACTGCGCACAAAGGGTTTCTTGGAAGATGAAGATTAGTTTGAATACAATGTAAGATGTTATAGTGCGACAGTGCATTTGCATTTTACATTAGAAATTTAGGTGTCGAAATTCTCTGCTAGTGTTCACCGTTGCAGACGCGAAGAGGTTCGGCTCCGTAAAAATTAGAAAGCAACGAGGTTTATAATGAGACATAAAGTAAAAGGTCGTCGGCTTAGCCGCGACATGGCGCATCGTAAGGCATTGCGACGCAACTTAATCTCTGACCTGCTTGCCCATGAGCAGATTGTTACAACTGAGGCAAAGGCGCGCATGTTGCGTCCAGCGGCCGAAAAAGTGATCACAATCGCAAAACGTGGGTTGGCAAAAGGGCAGAATAACCCAGCATCTGAAGTTCACGCCAGACGTCTGGCGGCGGCGCGGATTATGCGCTTCCGTGAGTCAGAAGATGAAGATGGCTTTATTGAAGAAGTCGATGTCGTGAAGAAGTTGTTTAGTGAAATTGCGCCACGCTATGCGGAACGTCCGGGTGGCTATACGCGCATTGTTAAGCTGGGTCGTCGGCCGGGTGATAACGCAAAGATTGCGGCAATCATGCTGGTTGAGGAAGACTAAGCCAACTACCATTGACCCGCTACCGCGCAGTAATCGAATATGATGGAACGAATTATTTTGGTTTCCAACGTCAGATTAAGGCGCAGCAGACGATTCAAGGTGAGCTAGAAAAAGCACTTTTCAATTTGGCACAAGCCTCTATACAAGTCATAGGTGCAGGGCGCACCGATGCGGGCGTTCATGCACGAGGTCAGGTCATCGCATTTGATTTTGCGAACTGGAAACATGGCACTGAACGATTGCAATCGGCATTAAATGGCACATTGCCACGTGATATTGCAGTACGTGATATGCAGGTGGCGACGGATGAGTTTCATCCACGATTCGATGCGACGCGCCGAGGGTATCGGTACACGGTCTGGAATCGGCCGAATCCCTCACCACTAAATCAACGATACAGTTGGCATATCCGCCAATCGCTCGATTTGAATGCAATGAATATTGCTGCTAAACATCTGATTGGTGAGCACGATTTTCGCACTTTTGGTACTCCACCAAATGGTAATAACAGTGTGCGGCGCATCTTTCACGCTGAGTGGCAGCGGAATGATGATTTCCTGCTGTTTGACATTATTGGCACAGCGTTTTTGAAGCGCATGGTGCGCAGTATTGTTGGCTCACTACGACTTGTTGGGATTGGAACTTGGAGTATTGATGATTTTGTGACGGCGTTGCAGGCAGCGGAGCGCAGTCGTGCAGGTCAGTCAGCTCCAGCGTGTGGACTTGTGCTTGAGTTTGTAAAATACAGTGAGCAGTAAGCAGGCCAATCTTCGATTGAGTGCTGAACTACTGAAAACATGGGATTAAGTAATGAAAACATTTGCACCAACGCCAAATGATATTGAGCGGACATGGTACGTGGTGGATGCGGAAGGGCAGACACTCGGCCGCTTGGCATCAAAGATCGCGCAGGTTTTGCGCGGAAAGCATAAGCCGATTTTTGCACCCAATGTGGATTGTGGTGACTACGTCGTTGTTATCAACGCGGGAAAAATTCACGTTACGGGCAATCGTCTTGACCAAAAGATGTATTATCGTCACTCGGAGTATCCGGGTGGTTTGACAGAGACCGTATTGCGGGATCAGTTGCAGCGCCATCCAACTCGGCCGATTGAGTCAGCCGTTAAAGGGATGCTGCCCAAGAACAAATTGGGTCGCGCAATGATTAAGAAAATGAAGATTTACGCGGGTGCGGATCATCCACATCAAGCGCAGTCGCCAGCAGTTTTGGAGCTGCTATAGGAGCATATTATGGCACGTTATCTCGAAGGAATTGGTCGTCGTAAGAAGTCCTCTGCGCGAGTGCGACTTTACCCAGAAGGTGAAGGACTTGGATCCTTTACCGTTAATGGCAAAGATGTGAAGGAATATTTTCCTCGTTTTGGTGACTTCTCGATTTTGAATGGTCCATTGGAAGACGCTGGCTTTACGGGTCAGATGGATGTAACCGTTCAAGTAAAGGGTGGTGGCACGACGGGTCAGCGTGACGCAGTGCGTCTCGGGTTGGCGCGTGCGTTGGTCATGCACGAAGAAGAGCTGCGCGGAAAGATGCGTGAAGAAGGGCATTTGACCCGTGATCCACGTGTGAAAGAGCGCAAGAAGCCGGGTCTGAAGCGTGCGCGCAAGGCTCCGACTTACACGAAGCGTTAAACTATTTGTCTACATTGGACACAAAATGAGACGATAAACGAAGGCGAGCATTTAGCTCGTCTTTTTTTGTGTAAGACTCATTTCTATTGGGAAAGCGGGTCTTTATTTTACGATGGCAGGATTTTTTGAAGCATTTCGCAAATTTGCCACACGCGGCAATATTTTAGATCTGACAATTGGTTTTACGGTGGGGGCAGCATTTAGCACAATCGCCCGTTCACTGGTCGATGACATTATCATGCCGTTCATTGCCTACTTGACGGGTGGATTTAATTGGGAATCGCGCTTGATTGTGCTACGTGAGTCTGAGAGTGGCGCAGTTTCGGCCGAAATGACCGCCGCCCAAGCCAAAGAACTCGGTGCCGTTACGGTCAACTATGGCGTTTTCTTGCAGAATGTCATGATTTTTCTTGTGATTGCATTGGTGATGTTCTTGGTTATTCGCTTGATAACAAGACTTGATGATTTACTGGAAGAGGAATTGGGCATTGGGGAGCAAGAGAAAGTTGCGCAGCCTGCCGATAAAAAATGTCCCTACTGCATCTCAACAATTCCTCGTAAAGCGACACGTTGCCCCAACTGCACGTCGACACTTGATGTTGGCGTCGTTTAGACAATCGGCCGAAATAACACAGCAAAATTTGAGCAGCTAGTCTCTCCCGTTATGGCATATTGGGATTTGTAGGATGGCCTCTGGCCACGCAAGAACTTCCACCTAACCTATAACAACTTGGCTCGCGTGGGTGCTATAATTGCAGCAGGAGATAACGATGAGCAACGCACGTCCAGAACAGTTTCCTTCCTCTCCAAGATGGTCAAAAAGCACGAAGGTGTTTGTCGCTGCATGGGTTGGCGTATTTTTGGTTGCCATGCTCCTGACGTTTTCACAGCTTTTCGTCATGCTCAATTTCGCCCTCGTGCTCTCACTGGTAATTCGGCCGATGGTCGATTGGGTTGATCAGCGTGCCCATAGAGTACCTCGCTTGGTGATTACACTTGTTATTTACCTCGGCCTACTTGGGGGTCTATTTGCTATTCCGCTTTCGGCGACACCAAATCTAGTGCGTCAAGTTACCACGCTTATCAACAATTTTCCGACGTTGCTGAGTCGCATTGTTGATAACACCGTACAATTCTTGAGTGAGCCTATTCCCCTATTTGGTGGTCGTTATTTTCTACCCGTCAATGAAATTACCATTGGCGAGTTTCAAAACCTCGCGGGCAACGTGATCTCACTGCTCGGTTCGTCAGCAACATCTGTCAGTGGGATTGTTAGCAACTTGGCAACGTTGACCGTCGCGTTTTTAAGCCAAACAGTATTTGTCCTATTTTTGGCCTTTTGGTTCACAAAGGATGGGCACCTTGCTGCCAACGCACTAATTCGCGCCGCGCCCCGAGGTTATCACGAAGATTTGCGCTACATCCTCAACCGAATTGGCCTGATCTGGGGGGCATTCCTACGCGGTCAACTGGTGTTGATGGTCGTAATTGGCGTAGTCGTCTTCATTGTTGCCTCCATTCTCGGCTTGCCAAACCCAATTGCATTGGGCGTTTTTGCTGGCTTTGCCGAATTGATCCCGATCGCAGGGCCGATATTGGCTGCGATACCAGCCGTCGTATTGGCCTTTTTTCAGGCTGACGCGAGTTGGTTAGGACAGTTGTTGAATCCGTTTTGGTTTATGGTCATCGTCGGGGGGTGTTACTGGCTGATTCAACAATTTGAAAACTATCTGTTAGTTCCGCGCATTATGGGACATCAACTAAACTTGCACCCCGCAGTCGTACTTGTTGCTGCACTCGCGGGCTATCAACTAGCCGGTGTAATTGGAATTCTGCTAGCATCACCGACATTGGCCACAATTCGCTTATTTTTCCGTTTTATCAATGGTAAGATGTTTGATACCCCGATCTACTTTGAAGGGGATCGCGTGCTTGCCACTGGGTTGGATGAGACTTTAGCCACCCCAATTCACGTTGACACTGAACCGATAGTTGAGGACAATAATCCTCAAAGGAACTCTGAATGGACGAACAAAACACCCTTGCCGAAACTGAATCCTTCCTCGTCTGGACAACCACCGACGACGGAGAATTTGCCTACCACATCGAATTAGGTGGTGTCTCCCTGCATCTCAACGCCGAAGAGTGGGATGAGCTAGTAGAACTGATTCGAGAGGCAGACAATAGCCAATAGCCAGTTGACAGTGGGGCAGTGGACCGCAGACAGTTATCTGGTTGTTTGCTGCTTGCTTTAGGCTGGTTTTATTTCTATGACATGAATGGTATCAACATGCACGATATGCCCGTTGGCGAGCGGCCTTATGAGCGGTTCGAGCAGGTCGGTGAGCATGGGTTGAGTTCGGCCGAATTGCTCGCCATCGTTCTACGCAGAGGCAAACCGGGGCAAAGCGTGACCGAACTCGCCAGTGAACTGCTCATGACGTTCAACGGACTGGCTGGGATCGCCAAGGCGACAGTAAATGAGCTGCAGACTGTCAGTGGAATCGGACCAGCTAAAGCGATGGAAATAAAATCCGCGCTAGAGTTGGGACGACGGTTATTGGCCACAACGCCGCAAGAACGTCCCCAAATCAAAGCACCTGCTGATGCCGCTAATCTGCTGATGTCAGAAATGTCCTTTTTGACTCAAGAGCATCTGCGGGTCTTGTTGCTAGACACGAAACACTGTGTGCAGAAAATCACAACGGTTTACATCGGAAGCTTGAATATGGCGTTGGTGCGGATAGGGGAAATTTTCCGTGATGCGCTCAAAGAAAATGCACAGTGCATTGTGTTGGCGCACAATCACCCATCCGGTGATCCAACCCCCTCAAGTGAAGATGCGCGGATGACCAAACAAGTTGTTCAGGCTGGGCGATTGCTTGATATTGAAGTGTTGGATCATGTGATTATCGGCCGAAATAAATTCGTCTCGATGAAAGAGCTAGGATTAGGCTTCTAGCGGCCGCTATTGCACCACTTCTCGTGCCACCAACGATACAGAAATCACGTCAACCGCAAAGCTATGGCCTTCCGCCGTTAGGATAATGCGTTGGATGAAATTCGGCCGAATTTGCAACCCTGCCAAAACAGAAATCAGATTTGGTGATTGATAGACATACGTTTCGTCTAACTGCGGCACCGACTTATGTTGATAACGGTTTAGCGGAAACCCACACGTCCCCTGACAGGTGTCGGGAGCGCCCTGCGGATTAACCGAACCGACAGCATAGAATCCCTGCTCCCATGCTTGCCCCTGACCACTTGCATCAGTAAATTCAAGCCGCACCGTCATCGGGCATTCTGTGCCAATGCCGCCGCAAACAGGAAGCGTTTGGCTGATCACGCGCATCGTAATACTTAGCTCCAGTTCTGCAAAATCGGCGACCCCCTGTTCAATTGGTTGAATCACATCCGTGCGGGCGTTCCCAATACCAAATCGCTCAAAATGCAGCACTGCCTCGCCCTGTGCACTAAATACCTCGGTCTTTCCAGTGGGTAGTTGTTCAGTCGTCCATGCCGTCGGATTCCAAAATGCCAGACCTTGTTCAAAGCTGCCGTTCCGAATCAATTCCCGATCCGCGTCAAACAATCCCACAGTCTCGCCTGCCGCATTGATAATGCCGCGTTCACCCTCTGCGACAAATAGCTCTGTGCCACTTCCCTGCATGGCTGCATTTCCTTCCAAAACCGAAAGCTGCATCTGACCATCACGTGCCTCAATAGCATAGCTGCCCGGTGTGACAATAGTAGCCCGAGTGTTTCCCACATCGACATGCGTGACAATTGGCATATCGTCACCCGCCTTTTCTGGAATCGTGAGGCGAATTCGACCGCGTTCAAGTGCGACGCGCAAATAGGGTTCGGCCGAACTGCGTCCAAAGCGCGGCATCGTCGCTCGACTAATACGCATCCGTGTATTGTCCGACACTTCAATCCGCGCCAAATTATTATCTGTATCGGGATTGATCAGCTCATAGACGCCACGACTCCCAAAACTGGTTTGCATTCCCGTCGGTGTGCGGAAGCGCTGTGGCGTACCGCTATTGTCGATCAAATCCTGTGTCACCGATTCAATGACCGTATCTTCCGT
Organism: Anaerolineae bacterium; assembly: GCA_030425205.1. Taxonomy (GTDB): domain Bacteria; phylum Chloroflexota; class Anaerolineae; order Promineifilales; family Promineifilaceae; genus CALECP01. Next base: position 177,984 of record JAUIAP010000010.1, on the reverse strand, counting down.
ACTTGCCTGCACGATCAATGCGCGCGTCGATCGCTGTACCGCAGCTTGTGCGCCAAATGGCACGGCCAGCGTCAGGCTGCAAAATGCCAAAAAGCTTAAAATCAGAATAATCCATGTCAGGCGTTCGCGGTTCTGTATCATTCGCTAGATTATACTCGCTGTCCTGCATAGGCGATCTGTTTCTAAACATGCGTTTCGCCAACTGCTCTCCACTGTGTTCCTCTATTCACCATGCTATAATCCTCAGCTATGTGGACTCCAGAACAGATCGAAATTACTCTTGAACGCATTCTCCCCTATGTCTCCAAGCCCGGACGCTACACGGGAGGTGAATACAATCAGATCGTCAAAAATTGGGATGATGTCGATTTTAAGGTGGCGTTGGCCTTCCCTGACACCTACGACCTCGGCATGTCAAATCTTGGCTTGATGATTCTCTATGATCTCGTCAATGGCTTTGACAACCTCGTCGCTGAGCGTGTCTACTCCCCATGGTTTGATATGGAGGAGCAACTTCGCGAGTTGGGAATGCCGCTTTACTCCCTTGAAACAAAGCATCCGATTCATGAGTTTGATCTCTTGGCGATCACCTTGCCATATGAGCAGCTTTATACCAATGCGCTCAACCTGCTCGATTTAGCGGGTCTGCCCATTCGCAGCGATGAACGGGATGAAACCATGCCTATCGTCATCGCGGGTGGTCATGCATGTTACAATCCAGAACCCATGCACGCCTTTATCGACGCATTTGTGATCGGTGAAGGGGAAGAAGCGATTCTTAATATCACCGATATTTTGATGGCGGCACGCAAAGAGAATCCCGACATGGATCGGGAGACACAGCTACGTTATTTAGCAACTGTTGAGGGTGTTTACGTTCCACGTTTTTATGATGTTAGCTATCAGGATGATGGAACCATCGCGGCAATCACGCCCAACATGCCTGAAGCCCCGCGCAAAGTTCTAAAAACGATTGCGCCGATCATGCCCCCGCCCGTCACAAACTTTATCGTCCCATTTATCGAAACGGTTCACGCGCGCGCTCCCATCGAAATTATGCGTGGCTGCACACGTGGCTGTCGGTTTTGTCATGCGGGCATGGTGACACGACCGGTTCGCGAACGACCAGTGCAGGAAGTTCTCGATGCGATGGGTCAAATTTTGCAGCAAACGGGATATGAAGAGATTGCCTTGCTCTCACTCTCCTCAAGTGACTACGATGAGGTTTTGGAGCTAACGCGCCGCATTGGTGAGGAGTATGGGGATCGCGGTCTCAACATTTCGCTGCCCTCATTGCGAACGGAAACAGTTAGCACACAATTGATGGACAATCTCGGTGATAGTAAGCGCGGTGGATTTACGCTGGCGCCTGAAGCTGCAACTGAAAAGATGCGCAATATCATCAATAAGTACGTCACTGACGAAGAACTGCTCGACACTGCCCGCGAGATTTATAGCCGCAATTGGCGCACGATTAAGCTCTACTTCATGATCGGGCATCCGATGGAGGAAATGGAAGATGTCGTGGCGATTGTGGATTTGGCAAGGCGCGTTTTGGACGAGGGGCGCAAAATACATGGCAATAAGGCCAGCGTCAATGTCGGCGTATCGACCTTTATCCCAAAACCGCATACCCCATTCCAGTGGGAACCGATGGGCGATGTTGACCTATTAGAAGAAAAACTGAGCTTTTTGCGGCGCGAAATTCGTGGACACGGCCTGCGCTTGCGCTGGAATGATCCAGAAGGGTCGCTGTTTGAAGGATGGTTGTCACGTGGCGATCGGCGCGTAGCAGACGTGGTCGAGTTGGCGTGGCGCGGTGGCGCGAAGTTTGATGCGTGGCAGGATAAATTTGTTAGTTCGGCATGGGAAGATGCGTGGGATGTCGTCAGTGAGCGGTATGGAATTGAGCCAACCCTCTTTACGCATCGCCGTCGGCCGATTGATGAGACATTTCCGTGGGAACACATCGACATCGCCGTAACAAAACGTTTTCTGTCCGACGACTATCTCATGAGTCGCCAGCAAGAGACACGCATTGATTGTCGTCATCAATGTTTTGCGTGCGGGATTTTGCCCAAGCTAAAAGAGACGCGGCGCGGGATGGACAAGGACGCGTGGGAATGTCCGCCCGTATTGACACGGGAGCAGCGACGGTTGCAACAGGCGGAGAAACGAGGACAGGCAATTAGCTTGCCGATGGCTTGATTATTTATGCCAATCGTGACGACAAGTGATGTAAGTTGTAAGCCCTGAAAAACCCAGTTTCTGCCAGAAACTGGGTTTTTGAAGGTCGAATATCTGACACGTATTCTCAGAATAGGCAGGACAAACCGTATCGCTCTTGCTAGCTCTTATGATAGTTGCTTAATAGCTTTCTCGATGCTCTTCTTGGGGCTGATCTTCACCTGTACATCCTCAAAATTGCCATCTGCATCAATAATAAAGTGACTGCGGATAATCCCCATATACTTGCGCCCATACATGCTCTTTTCGCCCCATGCGTTGTACATTTCAGCAACAGCATGATCGGGGTCAGACAGTAGCGCAAAGGGAAAGTCTTGTGCAGCTTTCCATTTGGCATTGGCGGCAGGCTCGTCAGGGCTAATGCCAATGACGGTGGCGTTGGCCGACTGAATCGTCTCCCAATTGTCGCGGAAGCCACAAGCTTGGGTAGTGCAGCCACTTGTGTTGGCCTTTGGATAGAAGAAGAGGAGAACGCGCTTGCCGCGCAAATCGGATAATGTGAAGGGGGTATTATTTTCGGCCGAAAGTGTAAAGTCTGGCGCAGGATCACCAATATTCAACATAGAAATAACCTCAGTACTAAATTTATGTGCGCCACAGTATACCCCAAATTTTGTGCGATTTAGCTTGTTATTGAAGCCAGCGTATTGCAAACGTAGTCCTCAACCACACTATAGTATTGTTAGCGACACCCAGTCTTTCCTGTCAATTTGTATAATGCAGTTGGTAATAACTCGACGCGTAGGCGTAATCTCTAATATGGCCTATGGTTGTTGTTACAGGAAATAGCAATGCGAAAAACCATCATTCCCGTTTGGCTTAAATGGATGTTAATCACATCCGCGATGATCACAATAATCTCAGTCTCTGCACTGGCCTATTTGACGTTTGACGCGGTCGCCGAGACGATTTTTGATTCGCCGTTGAATCCTGCGGGATCGGCCGAAACCGTCAACAATCCCGATGATTCCGCGCTCAAACCAGTCATCATCGTGCAGTATGAAGATGGCGTGCCCGTCACACCAGCCGTTGCCGAAAACGAGCTGGCGATTATTCCCACAACGGAACCACTCCCTACGCTCGAAAGTGATGAACGTCAAACGATCTTATTGATGGGTCTCGACCGCCGTCCCAATGAATCGGCCGCCACGCGCACCGACACGATGATTCTCTTCTCGCTTGACCCCAAAACAAACAACGCGTCGATGATGTCGATTCCCCGCGATCTCTATGTCGATATTCCCAACTACGGACGCGAACGTATCAACGTCGCCTTTCCCGCTGGCTACATCCGCAACGGCGGTGACGCAGCTGGCGCACAGTTGGCGATGGAGACGGTCGAGCGCAATCTCGGTGTCGAAGTCGATCACTATGTGTTGGTCGATTTCAATACAGTGACCAACGTCATCGACGAATTTGGTGGCGTGACGGTCGATGTACCAAAATACATCTACGATCCGCTCTATCCTGACATGAACTATGGTTACGATCCGTTTGAGGTCTTTGCAGGTGTGCAGACGATGGAAGGGGAGTTTGCGCTCAAGTATATGCGAACCCGTCATGCCGATACGGACTTTGAACGCTCGCGTCGCCAGCAGCAAGTTATCTTTGCCTTCCGTCAAGCCGTTTTGGATGCGGGTGTAACGGGACTGGCGCGTCGTGCGCCTGCGCTTTATGAGGATGTCAGAAACGGTATTTTCACCGATCTAACGCTGAACGAGCTATTGAGTATTGCGAATGCTGGATTGGGAATATCGGCCGATGATATCAAAACGGGTGTGCTTGACTACAACTATGTCTACAGTTACACAACCCCCAGCGGTGCAAGCGTTCTCATCCTTCGCACGGATGAGGCTGTCGGTCTCATTCAAGACCTGTTTGATTAAGGGGAAACACAATCCTCTGTCTGGTTAAAACCAAAGACTGATCTGCTGCGCGAGCGTTCTTGCTCTGAGCATTTAACACGCATTGTGTAACAGCCTTCGGTTTTAACCGCAGGGGTGTGCTTACCGCTTCAAATTGGTAAATGCACCCATTCCCGCATAGCGTGCCATCTCACCAAGATTTTCTTCAATTCGCAACAGTTGATTGTATTTAGCAACACGGTCAGAACGTGCGGGTGCGCCCGTCTTGATCTGTCCGGCATTGAGACCGACAACGAGATCAGCAATCGTATTGTCTTCTGTCTCGCCGCTACGGTGGCTTACAACAGCTGTCCAACCCGCTTGTTGCACCATCTGAACCGCGTCGATTGACTCTGACAATGTGCCGATTTGGTTAACCTTACAAAGCAGCGAGTTAGCCGCCTTGCGCTCGAAACCCGTCTGAATGCGTTTGACGTTTGTGACGAGTAGATCATCCCCAACGATCTGGACACGGTCGCCAACCCGCTCTGTCAACAGTGACCATGATTCCCAATCGTCTTCGTGTAGTCCGTCTTCAATTGAGATAATTGGATACTTGTCACACCAGTTAGCGAGGAAATCGACCATTTCTGGGCCTGACAAGACTTTACCTTCCGTCTTGAGATGGTATTTGCCATCTTCATAAAATTCGCTGGCAGCAGCATCCATCGCCAACATAATTTGATCGCCCGCTGAGTATCCAGCACGATCAATTGCTTCAAGGATTAGGTCGAACGCTTCGCTATTGGCCGAAACGCTGGGGGCAAATCCACCTTCGTCGCCAGTTGTCGTTCGATACCCTTTTTGCGTGAGAACCTTTTTGAGGTTGTGATAAATCTCAACACCCCAGCGCAGTCCTTCTGCAAATGTTTCGGCACCAACCGGCATCACCATAAACTCTTGCAGATCAGTTGCCCCAGCCGCATGTTTCCCACCATTCATGATGTTCATCATCGGTACGGGCAAGACGTGGGCGTTAACGCCACCGAGATATTGATAGAGGGGCAATCCAACGCTGCTGGCGGCAGCCTTGGCAACGGCAAGCGAGACACCGAGAATGGCATTTGCCCCGAAGTTGCTCTTGTTTTCTGTACCATCTGCCTCGATCATTGCCTGATCGACTTCGCGCTGGCACGTACCGTCCATTCCATAGACAATTTCCGCCAAATCGTTGTTAACGATGGCGATGGCATCTTGAACACCCTTGCCCATAAAGCGACCCTTATCGCCATCGCGCTTTTCCCACGCCTCATGTACGCCAGTTGACGCGCCCGATGGCACAATCGCGCTGCCATGTGAACCATCTTCGAGCAGGACTTCAACTTCAACGGTTGGGTTGCCACGTGAATCCAGCACTTCGCGGCCGTGAATTGCATCAATATATGACATAGTTACTAACTCCTGTTTTGTATCGCCGTCTCACGTTAAATACTAGACAGTTGCAAACTAGGGCAGCGTTAAGCAAGTACTGTCAAACCTGCGAAGGCAGGTATCCACTCTTTGCTAAGACTGGATTCCCGCCTGCGCGGGAATGACAGTGCCATAAAATTTACTTTACACTGTACTAGACTAGTTACACATTTTTCATTCTACTATCTGTTGACCTCTTTTCTTGTCAATAAAGAATGGTGAACGCAGAACGGTTTAAGTCTTGCATGACACTCGTAAAATTGCGTAACGTGTGCTATTGAACTGTGCAAGTGGGTCGTGTGCGGACGAGGATACTATTTTGTTAAGCTGTTATGCGTCAATATACATCGGACAGTGAAAATGGCAAGAAAGGGGGTTGCAAATAGGGGGGATCATCGCTGATAATGAGGATATGTCTATAGTAGTTCCCACAATATCGACGACGCTTTTTGAACAGTTGACCCACGACCTCGCGGAAATTTATGATTCACACCATGTTTGCATGGTGGCAGCACAAACGCTGGCAAGAACGACCCATCACACGGCGATTGTCGTGTTGCGGTCGCCCTACAAAGAGCCCTATGATCTTTGGTGCGCCGAGCCAGATGGCACGATGGAACAGCTGATTTGGCAGGATGATTCAGAGGTGTTGGCTGGTCCGTTGGCAGGGAATGAAATTGTGCGCTTAGATTCGGCCGATCTCAGCTCATCCCCCATCCCCAAAACCGCCGCCTCCGTCACACTTGCTCCCTTCAACAAAACCCGCTACGGATCGACCCCCGCCGGCGCAGTGGGTCTAATCGACCAACGCGCTACCGTTCCGCTGACCGCCATCGCTCATTTTCTAACTATCTACCTCGAACGCGCTGTATTACGCTATCGCTCTACACAGCAAGAAATCGTCTTTGATGTAGTCAATGAAATTACGCTATCGCTCACCTCCTCGCTTAGCTTGGAAGAGATTTTTGACGAAGTATCAAACCCTGTGCGCCAAATTCTCAACGTTGAGTCAGTCTCGATTGGACTATACGATGACACGCAGAATGAGCTGGTCTTTATCAAGGATTTGATGGAATCGTTTTTTCAAGACTATCCTGCGGTGCGCCTAAAAGCGGGGCAGGGGATCGCGGGATGGGTGTTGGCAAACAAAGAGCCGTTGATGATCAATGATGTCTACGCCGACAAACGTTTTTTTTCAGATATCGATGCGGCATCAGGTTTTGTGACCCACTCGATTTTGGCTGTGCCACTCTTGGTTGAAGGCGAGGTGATCGGGGTGGTTGAGGCAATCAATAAGCAAGTCGGCCGATTTGATAATTCCGATCTCGATTTAATGCGCGCCATCTCAAGCCCGCTTGCCATTGCGCTTGAGAATGCGGGTCTGCATAGTGAAGTTCTCGCCGAAAAACGTCGCATTGAGACAATTTTTGACAATATGTCGGAGGGGTTGCTCACGACCGATGCGTTAGGGTGTATCACAACGATCAACGATTCAATGAGCGCACTCTTGCAGAAAGAGCGTGCCGCGCTGATTGGACAACCGCTGCAAAAAATCTTGCAGGCAAGGCGCGTAGACATTGCCGTATTTATCGAGCGTGTCCTGACGACGGTGGGCGAGACAGATGGTCTCGCCTGTGATGTCTACACCGATTATCCATCTGATGCTGTCCCGGTTTTGATCAGCGCGGCCAACATTAAAGATGCGAGTGGACGCATTAGCGAGGCGATTTTTGTCTTTAGCGATCTGCGCGAAATCCGCGAAGTTGAGCGGATGCGTGATGACTTCTTCCACAACATCGTCCATGAGCTGCGCACACCGCTGGCGACCATTCTGCTCTATGCGCGTCTGCTGCGCAAAGGGGTCAAAGATCCCAGTAAGGCGGAACGCTTCTTTGACACGATTGTTGATGAGAGTGATCGTTTACAGGCGATGGTGCGCCAAATGCTTTCGTTAGCGAAAATGGAGGCAAATGAGACACAGCGCAGCACCAATCGCATGGAGACCGAGCCATTATTCAAAGAAATTATCGCGCCATTACAAGATGCGGCGACGATCAAGGGGTTAAATTTTGTTACGCAGATCGCCACCCCGCTTCCTGATGTCTTTGGCGACCGCGACATGCTTTATTCGATATTCAAAAATTTGATCGACAACGCGATTAAATTTACGCCGAGTGGGACCGTGCGCGTCGCCGCGATGCGGGATGACAACATGTTGCACATTGAGGTGCAAGATGAGGGGATCGGAATATCGGCCGATGGTCAAAAAAATCTATTCCGCCGTTTCTACCGCACCAAAACCGCTGTCGAACATGGCATTGCGGGGACGGGTCTTGGTCTCTATATGGTCAAAGAAGGGGTTGAAAAACATCAGGGGACGCTAACCGTCACGAGTGAGCTTAATAAGGGAACACTATTTACCGTCCGTCTACCGATTGTTGATGGATAGCAAGTACACTATACCGCTTCGATTTATAAACATTTACGCAGCTTAAATGCCATGCTCTCATATAGACGCGCCGCCATCCTCAAACTCGCAGCAAATGCAGTCGAAATTGATCTCCCCGTTATGCAAGGGCGCATTCAGCGCACGGCCGATGGTTGGCAGATCGGTCACCATGACCTGTTAGCATGGCTTGCCGCGCATGAGGGAGAGGAGATCGTCACCGTGTTGGGATCATTGGAAGATGATCGGCCGATCAAGCCCCAAACCTGCCGCAAATGTGGGCGTGACTACGTAGACGCGGAATGCCCCCATTGCCGCAGCAATCGCGAACGTTTTCGCGGGCGTGGTCGCTAGAAAGTACGCGCTCCTCACGACATGCAAAAACATCCCTATCTGCTGTTGACCATCGCACCGTTGCTGTGGGCGGGCAACATCGTCTTGGCGCGTGGTCTGACGACGATTGTGCCGCCGATCACGCTGGCATTTTATCGTTGGGTCTTGGCGACAGTGATCGTATTACCATTTGCCATTCGGCCGATGCGCCAGACCTATTCTGTCGTCCGTCCCCACCTGCCGCTCATCGTCATGCTCGGCTTTCTCGGTGTGTCCGCCTTCAATACGCTACTCTACACCGCCGTGCAAACGACCACGGCGATCAATGGGTCACTGATGCAAACTGCATTGCCCGCTTTTGTGATCATTATTTCGCTGTTTCTCACTGGCGAACGGATCACGGGCGTGCAGTTCGTGGGCGTTTCAATCTGTACGCTTGGCACGTTTGTTGTGGTGTTGCATGGCGACATGATGACGCTTCAAACGCTCAACTTTGTACTTGGCGATCTTTTGATTTTGTTCGGGATTTTGCTCTATGCGCTCTACTCTGTCCTGCTACGCAAGGCACCCGTGCTCCCGCCCATTGCGCTGATTGGCTATACCTTTGCAATTGGAGCTGTGCTGTTGCTGCCGCCCTTCCTCTGGGAACGCGCGACAGGTGCGACATTCCCATTTAACCAGACGACCATTTTGAGCCTGCTCTATATCGCCATTGGGCCAAGCATCATCGCCTACTTTTGCTGGAATGGCGGGATCAGCATCATTGGCGCAAATCGCGGTGGGTTGTTTATCAACCTTCTGCCGCTGTTCGCCGCGCTGCTCTCCATCCTGTTTTTAGGCGAACAGCTACGTGGCTATCATTTCGCTGGATTTCTGTTGATCGTGGGCGGGATGCTCCTGTTTAACCGTCAGCCTTCCAGCGCACGCAGCAGTTGATCGGCCGAAAACCACCGCCCGCGCGCCTCTCCAATCAGATAGATCGATCCCGTAATCAGCAAAATATCCGTTGTCTCAGCGTCTGCCAACCAATGGTCGATCCCCTCGACAACACGCTTCGCGATCACGAATTCGATCTCACTATCAATTGACAGCAATGTTTCGGCCAGCGTTTCGGCCGATTGTGGCAACTTCCCAAACACGTTTGGCTCGCTAAAAATGAAGTCGCTGGCAATCGGCAAGAGCGCGGCAATGACAGCCGATGAATCTTTATTGGCGATCATGCCCATCTGTACGGTGACGCGCCGCTGCGGATAAGCTGCCGCCACGCTGCGCACAAGTGCAGCAACTTTATGCGGGTTATGTGCGCCATCAATGATGACAGTTGGGTTTGTCTGTAAAATTTCAAATCGGCCGATATTGCCTAACCTAAGAAACGCCCTGTTGATGGCAGCTTGAGTTAATGGCGTTTCCGTCTCCCCCAACAACCAATCAACCGCCGTGATCGCCGTCGCCGCATTGACCAACTGATAGTGACCCGCAAGCGGCAATGCCAATCGCTCGTAAGTACCAAATCGTCCGCGCACCGTCAACGTGCCATCAGCACCAATCGTGTAATCTATCCGTTGCAGCGTCGCATTTTTCTCGCGGGCTTCCTGCTCAATGACGGCCAACACCTCTGGCTTGGTCGCCGCTGTAACGACCCGCCCGTTTGGTTTGATAATTCCCGCCTTGTGGTAGGCGATTTCTGCCAACGTGTTGCCGAGCGATTTCATGTGATCAAAATCGACATTTGTGATAACGGCCAGTTCAGAGGGCAACACGTTTGAGGGGTCGAATCGGCCGCCCATCCCCGTTTCGATCACGCCCCAGTCGGGCTGTTGCTGCGCGATCCAGAGCATCGTAATTGCGCTCCACGCCTCGATATAGGCCAATCGCTTGCCCCAAGCTTCATACAGTCGACGAAAATCCCAAATCAATTGTGCGAACTGCGTAGGGGCAATCATTTGGCCGTTTAAGCGCAGTTTTTCGTTGGGGATTTGCAGAAATGGGCTGGTGTGATCAGCCGTTTTGAACCCGCACGCGGATAACAAGGCCGAGATCATCACCGTGACCGATCCTTTGCCGCTTGTCCCTGCGATATGCACAGAGTCGAATTGACGGTGCGGATTACCCGCAAAATCGAGAAAGTCAGCGAGACGCGGAATGGCAGCTTGCAACTCAGCGCGAATGGTTTCGGCCGATTTTTCAGCCTTGAACCGCTCCCCTTCTGGATCAGTGATTAACGAGTAAAGCCACTTTTGCGCGGCGCGATAGTTGGCGAGTATGTCTTCCATAGGCTTGTAGAATAGCGCATCTCGCATCCGTTGTAGAGATGAATTTGCCAATTGTCATCGTTTTATTTCCATGCTTGTCAAGCCAAGATCGACAATCTGTGTTTGCCGAATTCGGCCGAAACATCCACAATAGAGCAAACCAAAATTTAGGAGAACTATCCTATGCGCCGCGCACTACGTTGGATTTTCATTCTGCTCGTTATTCTGCTGATTGCCGTTGCAATCGCGCTTGTTTGGGCGATTCGCAGCCCATTTCCTAAAACGTCTGGCACAATTGATTTGGCTGGCTTAACCGATCCCGTCACCGTCAAACGCGATGATCTGGGCGTCCCACACCTCTACGCCACCAATGAGGATGACCTCTTTTTCGCGCAAGGGTATGTACACGCACAAGATCGTTTTTGGCAAATGGAGTTTTGGCGGCACACCAGTATGGGTCGGCTGAGCGAAATCGCTGGATCATCTACGGTTGAGACGGATAAATTTATCCGCAACATCGGTTGGAACCGCATGGCGCAGGCAACCGTCGATCACTATCGTGAGAAGGAACCTGATATGTACGCCGTCCTAGAAGCATACAGCGCAGGTGTCAACGCCTACATCGACGCCAATAAGGACAATATCTCATTCAATCAGACCCTTTTGAATCTGACACGGGCCGAATGGGAGATCGAGACGTGGGAGCCTGTGCATACAGTTGCGTGGGGCATCGTGATGGCGTGGGATTTGCGCGGTTCGGGAGATTTGAATGAGGAGCAAGAGTTGGTGCAGTTGGAGTCTCTGTTGGGCGAAGATCTGATGGAGCAGGTTTGGCCGAACTATCCACAGGATCGGCCGATCATCGCCCCCCCTCCATACGATGAACCTTCATCTGTAAGTAGCCCACAGCTGGCCGTCGATTGGTCGCAGTTTGAGATGATTGGCGAGCTGCCCGACTTTGGATTTGCGTTAGGGGATGGCGTTGGAATTGGCAGCAACAATTGGGTGGTCGCGGGCGAGCATACCGTTTCGGGCGCGCCATTGCTGGCCGACGATCCCCACTTAGGCGTGCAAATGCCGTCGATTTGGTATTGGATGGGTCTGCACGCGCCCGGCTACAATGTGGCGGGGATGACCTTTGCGGGCGTTCCCGGCGTTGTCGTGGGGCATAATGACGAGATCGCGTGGGGTGTCACAAATATGTCGGCCGATACGATGGATGTCTACGTCGAGACGGTTCACCCCGAGAATCAGCTCCAATATGAATTCAACGGCGAGTGGCGCAATATGGACGTGATCGAGGAGCGCATCGCCGTCAGTGGGGGCGAAGATGTTGTGCTGGAGGTGCGCGAAACGGTACACGGGCCAATTCTCAACACGATTGACGATGAGTTGACCGAAGTGCTATCGGTGCGCTGGGCAGCATTTGAGCCATCGCGCATCCTCAAGGCGGTTGTCTTGCTCAATCGCGCCACCAACTACGATGAGTTCCGTTCGGCACTGAGCTATTGGGACACCTCTGGACAAAACTTTGTCTACGCCGATCAGGCGGGCAATATCGCCTATCAGTCAACGGGACGCTATCCTGTGCGTGATTGGGATGGACGCCGTCCCGTCGACGGACGGGGCGAAATGGAGTGGGATGGCTTCATCCCGTTTGACGAAATGCCGCGTCTCTTCAATCCAGATGCGGGCTATATCGTCACGGCAAACAACGCCATTGTCGATGAGACATTCCCGTTCTTTCTTTCTCACAACTGGGCATCGGGCGATCGGGCGCAGCGCATTGAAGATATGTTGCGGGCGGTGATCGATAGTGGGGGGAAGATTTCGGCCGAAACCTACGCCACGATGCACAACGACTCCTACGACCTATTGTTTGACAGCTACCTTCCCCTGTTTAGCGGGTTGCGGAGCGACGATGCCGATGTGCAGGCTGCAATCGAGCGCGTGCGCGGCTGGGATGGACAACTGGTCACCGATAGCGTCCCTGCTTCGATTTTTGAGGTGTTTCTCTGGAAATTGCACACCGCAATTTTGACAGATGACTTGGGAGCGGCGGCTGATGACATCATCGGCAACGGCAGTTCAACGCGTCAATTCTTGCACGCCATTGCCGACCGTCCCAGCGATTCACTCTGGGACGATAAAACGACCCAGCCCATTGAAACACAAAACGACCAGATCTTGAGTGCCATGCATGCGGCGGTCGAATGGCTGCAAGAGGAGCATGGAAATGATAGCAGCGGCTGGACGTGGGGAGATGTCCATCAAGTCACCTTTTCCAGCGATCCGCTCGGGCAGAGTGGAATTGCGCCGGTCGAAATGCTTGTCAATCGTGGCCCCTATCCTGTTTCAGGCGGCAGCAACATCGTCAACGCGAACAGCTTCTCATGGGGCGAAAATTTCGGGCAAGTCCGCGCCAACCCGTCGATGCGCCTGATCATCGACCTTGCCGACTATGATGCAAGCCTTGCCATCCACCCAACAGGGCAAAGCGGTCACCCCTATCATGCCCACTACAGTGACATGATTCAGCTCTGGCTTGATGGCGACTATCATCCCTTTGTCTACAGCGACACCGCCGTTGACGCGTCAACCGTCGATACATTGATTCTGGCACCTGATTAACGGTTGACAGCCCCCCATCGTTTATGTTACGCTGTCCCTTCGCCCTATTTGGGCAAGGAAAACGTCATGTTGAATGTTGAATTTTGCACCACACTTATGTACGGAACGACTGGTCAGCCACAAGTCTGGCAGATGACTCCGCGCGGCGCACCAAATGAGGCAACATGATGTTATTGTGATTAACATTTTGAAGGCCACGACTGCGCTGTAGTCGTGGCCTTTTTTTGTCCCTATCTGCAACATGTGAGGACGGAATGTTGCACGATATGGCATGGAGGCGACCAAATCCAGAATTAGGCGTGCGAATTAGATATTTATCTAACTTGTGCGTGCTATCGTCTAGTGAATGGGCAACCGATGCCCCTCTCAAGAGGTTTTATTGTGGACAAAAAACAAACTTATAGACGCTTACTTAGCTATCTAAAACCATATCGAAAACAGCTTGGCATCGCCTATATCGGCATGTTGTTTGGGACTGTCAGCAAGTTGATCATTCCCCGTGTGGTCGCGTGGGCAATTGACAACGGCTTGACCCAAGGCAACGCCAACGCGCTTTATCAGGCGGGCGGCATCATTTTGGTGCTGGCGGTCATTTCAGGCGTGGTATCGTTTCTCTACTTTTACTATGGGCACTGGTTAAGCCATCGCGTCGCCTATGCGTTCCGCAACGATTTTTATAAGAGCGTGCAGCTCTTGCCATTTTCGTTTCATGATCGTGCCAAGACGGGTGACTTGATGAGTCGTGCCACCAGCGACATCACAGAGACAGAATGGTTTGCAGGGATTCGCCTCGCCGAACTGGTCAGTATTGCATTGACCGTGACGGGAACGGTGATTGCAATGATGGCAACAGATGTGCGCTTGGCGTTGATTGGGCTAGCCCCGATCCCCATCTTGGCGTATGCAACGGTGCGTTTTGGCTCGATTGTTCGGCCGATGTTCAAACAAATTCAGGAGCAACTCAGTGATGTTTCCAGCACGATGCAGGAGAGCATCACGGGGATTCGTGTCGTCAAGGCGTTTGGACGCGAGCCGTATGAATTGGCAAAGTTCGACAAGTCAAACGACAACTGGTACGAGGGACGAGTCGGTTTGGTCACAACGTGGGCCAACAACTGGCCGTTTTTCACCTTCTTGGTGTCCGTCAGCATATTTTTGATTTTGTTGGCGGGTGGGCCGATGGCGATTCGCGGCGAGGTCACAATTGGTGAGTTAACGGCATTGATCACCTATATCCTGATGTTGCAGGCGCCGATTCAGGGGCTAGGCTTTATCGTCAACTTGGCAGCGACGGCAGGGGCAGCAGCAGGTCGTGTATTTGAGATCATGGATGAAGAGAATGAGGTCAAAGATCGGCCGAATGCCGTCACCCTTGAAAACGTCAAGGGAGAAGTGCTGTTTAACCATGTTACATTCGGTTATCGTCCTGAACAAACAATTTTGCGCGATGTGACATTCCATGCCAAACCGGGTGAAAAGGTTGCGCTCGTCGGCCCCACAGGATCGGGGAAATCAACCATTACCAACCTGCTGCCGCGCTTTTATGAGCAAAAAGTTGGCCAAATTTTGGTCGACGGCCACGACATCCGTGACGTCACACAAGAGTCGTTGCGCAGTAATGTCGGCGCTGTGTTGCAGGATTCATTCTTGTTTAGCACAACGATTGCCGAGAATATCGCCTATGGTCGTCGCACGGCATCGCGTGAAGAGATTATCGAGGCGGCAAAGGCGGCACAAGCCCACGACTTTATCATGCGCTTCCCCAATGGCTATGACACGGCCGTAGGTGAGCGCGGTGTCACGCTTTCCGGCGGGCAAAAGCAGCGCATTGCGATTGCACGCACGCTCTTAACCGATCCAGCCATTCTGATTCTCGACGACGCGACAAGCAGCGTAGACACCGAAACGGAACATCTAATTTCGCTGGCGTTGCAAAAGCTGATGGAAGGACGCACGACATTTATCATCGCCCAACGACTCTTGACGGTGAAAAATGCTGACAAAATTCTCGTGCTGGATGACGGCGCGATTGTTGAGCGCGGCACACATGATGAGCTGCTGGCGCAAAAAGGGCTGTATCGTGAGATTTACGATTTGCAGTTGAAGGATCAAGATGAGTTAGCTGCGGCAGATGTGGCGTCGCGGCTGTAGCCCAATGCTGGGGGATAAAATTATGTCAAATCAAAATGAACGTATCGCAGCGTTTTTGGAAAAAAATCTCGACATTGACTCGACGCAGGCGGAACGCCAGCGGCGTGAAGGGCTGCTGAAAGACATCCTGCCGACCAACACCGACCATCTCGCCAAGCTGTATGACCGCAACTTGGTGCGACGGCTCTGGGTCTTTGTCGAACCATATAACCGCCGCTTCATGCTTTCAATCGTGCTAATCGTTCTTAGTTCAATTGCGAGTGTGGCGGCTCCCTACATTGTAAAACGGGCAGTTGATGATGGTGTAGCGGCGGGAGATTACAACACACTGCGCTTCTGGGCGGTCGTCTTTATCGCCATCACGCTGATGGAGTTTGTCACCAATCGGTCGCGCATGTTGATTATGGCCGTGATAGGCACGCGCGTCATCGCGGATATTCGCAGCGCGATGTTCCGCCATCTGCATACGCTGTCCCTGACCTTCCACAATCAGTACAGCGTCGGCCGCTTGATGAGCCGCCTGATCAGTGATGTCGGCGTGTTGCAAGAGTTTATCACGTGGTCGATCACGGGTGTCGCACGCGCCGTCTTCATGCTGGTTGGGATTGTGATTGTGATGCTGGCGGTGAACTGGCAGTTGGCATTGGTGGCGTTTGCGATGTTGCCGTTCATGGCCCTGATTGCCAACTACTGGCGCAAACATGCCCGCGCAGCCTACATTCGCACGCGCTCCATTCTGTCGCACATCAACGGCTATCTCAACGAGTCGATCTCTGGCGTGCGTGTAGCGAAAAGCTTCACGCGTGAGCAGCGCAACGTCGAACATTTTAATGATCTCAATCAGTCACATTTTGAGTCGTTGATGGTGGCAGAGTTTTTGTCGGCCGCCTTCTTCCCCGCCATCGAGTTTTTCAGCTATTTGACAACGGCGTTGATCGTCGGGGTAGGTGGCTATCTCGTATTGGGGGATGCGCTGACGGCGGGGACGCTGATCGCGTTTGTGCTGTGGGTCGGCCGATTTTTCGACCCAATCCGTGAGCTAGCACGCCGGCTGAACACATTCCAAGCAACAATGGCGGCGAGTGAGCGCATTTTCGGTCTACTCGATATGGAGGCCGACATCGTAGATAAACCAAACGCCCATCAGTTGCGCAATGTTGAGGGTCGGGTGGTGTTTGAAGATGTCTGGTTCTCATACAAGGAAGATGAAGGGGTGTTGCAAGGGGTGTCGATTTCGGCCGAACCTGGCCAACGCATCGCCCTCGTCGGTGAAACAGGTGCGGGCAAAAGCACCATCATTCGTCTGCTCTCACGCTTCTTCGACGTGACCAGCGGCTCTATCACGATTGACGGTCACGACATTCGTGGGGTGACAAAGGCGAGCCTGCGCCAGCAGTTGGGCATCGTTTTGCAGGACACCTTCTTGTTCAGCGGCACATTGATGGATAACATTCGCTATGGTCGCCTTGAGGCATCGGACGATGAAGTGATTGACGCGGCAAAGGCCGTTGGCGCACACACATTCATCGCGCGTTTGCCTGATGGCTACAATACAGATGTCGGCGAAAACGGCGTCAATCTGAGTGTTGGACAGCGACAAATCATATCGTTTGCCCGCGCGTTGCTGGCTGATCCCGCGATTCTGATTCTCGATGAGGCGACCAGCAGTGTGGACACAGCGACAGAGCGGCTGATTGAAGTCGCCGTTGACCGCCTGATGACGGGTCGCACCAGTTTCGTGATTGCACATCGACTCAGCACGATCGTCAGTGCAGATAAGATTGTCGTGTTGGACAAGGGGCGCATCGTAGAGATGGGCAGCCACAGTGAGTTAATTGCGCAACGCGGCCGCTACTACAATTTGTATACGATGCAATGGGCGGCAAATCACGGTGATTCGGTGAATCAAGACGGAACAGAAAGCCCAATCGGCTCGATTGCGTTTAGTCGAAACTAGCGAGGTGCCAACAAGCCTTATGGCGAACGTTGGTACTTCTGACCTGGGGCAGCATGACAAAGCTGCCCCATCCTCCCATATTCCCTTCACCCCCACAAAAATTTTAGAAGCTGAGCAAGCGACCTCGAATCGCTTTATACATGACGGCGAAATAGGTCGTTAGCCAGATTGCCAGCGATTATTCAGTTATACGGATTGTAGAAATGGTTGGCGCATGACCGTTCGGGGTATCTGCGACCACTTTCGGGATGGACAGAAAGAAGGTGCTGCCGCGCCCGACATCGCTCGTCAACCATGCACGACCACCGTGCCGTTGGGCAACTGAGCGAACGATTGAAAGACCTAAGCCGCTGCCCTCCGTCTTGAGCGTGTGCGGCTTGGCGGCGCGATAGTACTTCTCGAAAATTCGCAACTGATCCGCCTTGTCGATTCCCTCTCCATCATCACGCACGCTGAAAATTACTTGACGGGCATCCTCCTCAACTTTGAGCAGGATATCGCCTGTGTGTGGGGCATATTTGAGCGCGTTGGCGACGAGGTTGCTGATCGCGCTTTGCAGCGAGAGGCGTTCTGCCATGACGATGATATTGGGGCTGGCAGAGACGATGATTTGGTTGCCTTGTGTTTGGGCGGCGGGATTGTATTCGGCCGAAATTGTATCCAGCAACTGCGCCGCGTTGATCGGTTCAAGATAGAACGAGGCGGTATCAGATTCGATGCGGATGAGTTCAAGCACCGTGCCAATCGTATTGTGCATCCGCTGTGCGCCGCTGACGATGTTATCGACATACTCCTGTTGTTTCGCGGTCAATGCGCCAATTTCGGGCAGCAGCATCGCGTAGGAGTGAATGTATGTGAGCGGGTTACGCAGATCATGAGTGACGTTTTGCACAAACTTTGATTTGAGTTCGTCAAGCTGTTTGAGATGGGTGATGTCGTGAAAGACGGCGACGCGCCCCATGCTGCCGTCGAGCGCAGTGACGTTGGAGACGCTGCTATGGTAGACCTGATCTCCGCTTGTCACCTCACGCGCATTCACTTCGCTGATCGGTTCGGTGAGCGTTCTGAGCAAGGTTGGATCGGTGATGATGTCGTGAACTTTTCGGCCGATTACGCCCTCCGCATCCAGATCAAATGCCTTTGCCATCGCGGGATTGATGAGGACAAAATGGTCGGTCTGATCGGTAACGGCCACCGCATCCAACACGCTTGCCAAGACCGCTGCCAGCCGTCGATATTGCCGCTCAGAGCGCAAGCGGAACTTGACATTGGCCACCAACGTGGCCGCTTGCGAAACGTAGGCGCGAATGATGTCGATTCCCGTCGGTTCGCTGGCGAGTGGGCGAGCATAACCGAGCCAGAGGATTCCGTGCAGTTGCTCTTGCGCGTAAAGTGGAAAGGCTAAAATTGACTGAACGGGCACATCACGGTCGTCGGGCAGTTCAAGCCGGCGCCGAATCTGGCTTGGATCGCGCAGGATAATCTCACGCCCCGTATTTTTGATCAGCAGCAACAGACGGCGATCTAGGCTGCCTTGTCGCACCGCCCCCATCGAACTGTATTGCAGCGGTCGGCCACCATCGGGATTAAAGATAATTGCGCGTGCGCCCAATGCATCTGTCGCGGTCTCCATCCCGTTGAGAATAATTTTCAGACCATTTTCAATGTCGAGCGTATTTGTGACCTGTTGTGTAATGCGTTGCAATTCGGCCGATTCGTCGATCCGTTGTGTCAACGCTTGCCGCATCTGTTCAAACGCCAGTGTCAGCTCGTTGAGGTCGCTGCGCTGAGATAGGGTTAACGACGTGTCGATAATGCCCTGGGTGACGGTGGTGGACTCCTCAATAAGTCGATGGACGTGTTTGTGGCGATTGCGATCACCCGTTTCGATGACGGCCCCTCCCACGCCAAAGAGCATCGCCAATCCAATTAGCGGCATGAGCGCACTGCTGACCGCATCACGCACAGCGGCACGTGCTGGCAGACGCACAACGAGCGTGCGCTCCTCCTCTTCAATGACATGAAACAGCTCCCCTCTCAGCCAGTCCCCAACGCTATAACTCTCGCCCAGAGCCGCTTGTGATGCTTGAATCGTCGCGTTAGTGGGAAGCTGCCACGAACTATCTACTGGATAGCCACTATTACGGGCAATCACAAAATCGGGGTTTTGTAGCACAAAAAGCTCATAGTTTGCGACAGGTGGCAGTAGTTCATCCGTCGTCGCCTCCGCCCAAATGCTCGTCAACTGTCCCATTTCAAACAAGGCACGGCGTCGCGCTTGCCAGATGCTGATCGCTAGAATGGCGACGGCAATGAGGAGAAATGCAGAAATTGCCGCACGCAAATAGCGACGGAGAAGGGTTAATTTTGGTGCTTCGGTGTGGTTTGCTGAGGTCATCGGTCTCGCTGTAAGTGTTGGTGCATTATAACAGCTTGTGGTGCGTCGTAACGATTATTGGCACAAAAATTCATCGCTAGAGATGAACTGATATCCTCTGAAGCTAGTACAATAGTCATGGCACTAGCCATTCCCATTAACTCTGAGTGCAAAAATTATCGCACTCATCATACATGTGAGGAGAATATGCACACGAATAAGCACTATTCCGTTCTACTGATCATACTCTGTCTTTTTACCCTCTTTGCGTCTGGTTCTGTTACAGCACAAACCAACACCCCCCTTGCGCTGGCTAAAAGTCATCTGCTAGAAAATAAACAGCAATGGCAATTGACCACACATGACCTCGACAACGCCGTTGTCACCGACCAATATGTTACCGCTCGCACTGGCACAACCCACATCTACTTTCAACAACACGTCAATGATATCCCTGTTTATCAAGCAATTTTGAATATCAATGTGCAAGCCAGCGGCAACATTTTGAACGTCGGCAGTCGTTTTACACCAGATGCGGCAGCGCACGCAAGTCGCGCCGTACCCCAACTGACAGCCGCCGATGCGGTTTCCCAACTGATCGATCTAAAAAATCTTACACAACCAGCTAGCTTAGAGATCACAAGTGCAGCCCGCGGCGCAACACAGGCAACGACGTTTGCCCCTGTAAATGTCGCACTTGAACCGATTGAGGCCAGCCTCGTCTATGCCCCTGCGAAAGATGGCTCGTTGCGGCTTGGCTGGCAAGTGTCGCTCTATCAAAAAGATGCTATGCACTGGTGGATCAGTGTGATCGACGCGCAAGATGGCAGCCTGCTGGTCGAGATGGATCAGGTGATTCATGATCAATTTGAGGCGCACGACACGAGTCGTAACCATGTGCTGCTGCATGGGCATGCGGATTCGGCCGATAATTCCCGCGCCCTCTCCGAAAGCTATCGCGTCTATGAAATGCCAGCCGAAAGCCCCATTCATGACAACAGTGGCCGCACGCTGGCCGTCAACCCAGCTAACCTCAACGCCAGCCCCTTTGGATGGCACGACGACGATGGTGTGGACGGCGCAGAGTACACCATCACACGCGGCAACAACGTTCACGCCTATGCCGACCGTCTCAGCTTGAACATAGAAAACTTTTTGCTCCATCCATCGCCCGATGGTGGTGAGGAACTCGTTTTCGACTTCCCGATTGACTTTTCTGAAGACCCCGAAGAATACGTCGATGCGGCCGTCACAAACCTCTTTTACTGGAACAACATCATGCACGATGTCTACTATGAATATGGGTTTGACGAGCCAAGTGGTAACTTCCAAGAGACAAATTATAAAGGTCTCGGTGGCGCAGATGGTGATTATGTCTATGCTGAGGCGCAAGATGGCGCACTCCTGCTCGGCATTCCGCTCAACAGCAACAACGCTAACTTTGCCACCCCTAGCGACGGCAGCAACCCGCGCATGCAGATGTATGTCTGGACGACGGACACACCCAACCTCGACGGTGATCTCGACAGCGGCATCATCGCGCACGAATATGGTCATGGTATTTCGATCCGCTTGACGGGTGGCCCCTCGACTTCCTGTTTGAGCAGCCAAGAGCAGGCTGGTGAAGGGTGGAGCGACTTCTTTGGTTTAGCTCTAACCGCCGTTGCGTCAGATACATCAGTTGATCCGCGCGGCGTTGGAACCTATGCGCTCAATCAGCCCAACAACGGCCCCGGCATTCGTTCATTCCCCTACTCGACAAGCATGGCGGTTAACCCGCAAACGTATGACAGCATTATCGCCGCCGCCGCGCCACACGGCGTTGGCTCTGTTTGGGCGACGATGATCTGGGATATGTATTGGCAATTTGTCGATGAGTATGGCTTTAGCGAAAATATCTACGCGACGAGTGGTCCCGAATTTCTTGGCAACAATCGCGCCATCCAGCTTATCGTTCATGCGCTCAAGTTGCAGCCTTGTTCACCCGGTTTTGTTGACCAACGCGATGCGATCTTGCAGGCGAACATCGACCTTTTCGGTGGTGAAAACCAATGTTTGATTTGGGAAGCGTTTGCGCGACGTGGCTTGGGCTTTTCTGCACGACAAAATGATGCGGGTGACAAGACGGATGGTGTGGAAGGGTATGACCTGCCCACAAGCTGTATTCCCGAATTCACCCTGGACATTTCTCCGCAAAGCATTGACATCTGTGGCGCAGAACCAGCCATCTATACCGTTTCTGGCGGCGTCACCGTGCTCAACTATACGGGTATCGTCAATCTTTCGGCCGATATACCCGCCAACACCACCGCACAGTTCTCCCCAACAAAACTACTTTCGCTGCCCAATGACAGCACCTTGACCATTAACGGTGGCGATCAAGCCGCACCCGGTCACTACAGTATTACGGCAATTGGCAAGTCGTCTAGCTATACACAAACAGATTCGGCCGAATTGCACATCGCCACAACAACCCCAGCAACGCCATCGGTTTCTACCCCTGCCAACGGCCTGACGATAGAAACCTTGCAGCCGCTTTTCACCTGGAGTGCGGATAACCAAGCGGCGAGTTACACGTTGGAAATTGCAACCGATCCGATGTTTGGAAACATCGTGTATACGAAGAGTGGGCTTGCAACAAACAGCTTCCAGTTGGACACGCCGCTTAACTTTAGCACGGGTTATTACTGGCGAGTTTCGGCCGAAAATGCCTGCGCTACGGGAGCCGCATCTGCCTTTGGCGCATTTGTCACACCTGTCTCCTCGTGTACGGTCCATACCAGCACCGATGTCCCACAAAATATCCTGCCCATCAGCGGCTTGCCAATCATCCCACCTGTTAACTCAGTTCTAGACATTCCTATAAGTGGTAACATCCGCGATGTGAATGTCGTTGGATTGGCTGGAACGCACACCTACATCAGTGATCTAACCTTTACGCTGATCAGCCCAATCGAGACGGAAGTCGCTGTCCTCGCTGGCGTCTGTGGCGACGAAGATGACTACGATCTCAATCTTGACGATGAGGCTGGTAGTGCCTCAATTCCATGTCCTCCAACCGATGGTGGAACCTATCGTCCAGCGGTTGCACTTTCGACATTTGACGATCAAGAGGCAAATGGTGAGTGGACGCTCAATGTCGTGGACAGCACAACGCAAGATGGCGGCACACTCGACGCATGGGGGCTCGAAATCTGTGTTGGTGACGGCGCAGATTACAGTGATAGCGCAGTCACCTACGGTGCTGCATGGCATAGCGGCAGCGGCGCACTGCACATCGGTGATGTTTGGGATGCCGATGACAGCTTTGCGGCTAGCCAAGATGATGACACCGATGATGGCATCAGCTTTGCCGACAGTTTAATCGTTGGTCAATCGGTCGGCATGACCGTCACCACCAACGGCACAGCGACCAACGGCATGTGGTTAAGCGTCTGGTTCGATTGGAACAACGATGGCGATTTCGATGATGCAGACGAACTGTTTGTCAATCAAGCTGCCACCGCTGGTGACAACGCAATCACCATCGCTGTTCCCGCCAGCGCAACAACCGGACAGCCGACCACCTATCGCGTCCGTCTCTATGACAGTGCAACCGATCCGACCGCCTCTGCGCTCAATGGTGCAACAGGTGGCGAAGTGACCGACGGCGTGACCGCTGGCAATACGCCAACCGCCGTTACGCTGCGCGAGGTCAACAACGGAACAGGCAACGCGGCGTTGTTACTCGTTGTCTTATTGGTTGTCATTGGTAGTGGAATGGCGTTTTTGCGTCAGGCCGACCACGCTTAACTGATTCGTGAAGTGGGTGGTGCATGACAGGATGCGCCACCCATTTGATGAGGAAAAAAATGAATAAACATCCATTCATCCCCATTTTTGCAATGTCCTTATTGCTACTGTTCTTGACGTTCAGCAGCAGCACACCCACCAAAGCGCAAGATGATGCGGGGCGCACCACGCGAGATGCCCTCAAGGCGGCCTTTCTTGCAGATCGACAGCCGCTAAATAGCCAAAGCCGCGGCAACCAACGCGCACTCTCCAATGTTAGCTGTGACGGCGGCATGGCCGACACGTTCCCGTGTGGCAACGTTGATTTGCTCGCCTATCTTCCGCTAAGCGAAATCGACAACGGAACAGGCGCGGAAGGCAACGACATTTGGGGTTGGACCGATCTTACAACGGGCAGAGAGTACGCTCTTATGGGATTGACAACAGGGACCGCCTTTGTAGATATCACCGACCCCGTCAATCCAATCAATCTGGGTTTTATGGCAACCCAGACCACCGCCTCTAGCTGGCGTGATCTAAAAGTGTATGCCAATCATGCCTTCGTCGTCAGTGAGGCGAGTGGTCATGGGATGCAAATTTTTGATCTCACGCATTTGCGCGACGTCGCATCTCCGCCCGCTGTCTTCACTCCAGACGCGGTCTACTCGGGCTTTGGTTCGGCACACAATATCGTCATTGACGAAGATACTGGCTATGCCTACGGGGTAGGGACGGCAACGGGAGATGGTTGCAATGAAGGGTTGCACATCGTCAACATCAATGATCCCCAAAATCCCGTCGGAGAAGGTTGTTTTTCGGCCGATGGTTATACGCATGATGCCCAATGCGTTCTCTATCGCGGACCCGACAGTACCTATGTCGGCAAAGAAATCTGCCTCAACTCCAACGAGGATACGCTTACAATTGTTGATGTTGATGATAAGGCCAATCCCGTTCAGCTCTCACGCGAGACCTATGCTGGCGAAGGCTACACACATCAAGGCTGGCTGACAGAAGACCAAGACTATTTCATCCTCAACGACGAATTGGATGAGCAAAACAACGGCCACAACACGCGCACCTACATTTGGGATGTCAGCGATCTCGATGCGCCCGAACTGATCGAAATTCATGAGCACGCCATCCCCAATATCGACCACAATTTGTATGTTGTCGGTGACACGATGTACATGGCGCACTATCGTGCTGGGTTGCGTATCTTTGACATTGCCGATGTCGCCAATGGAAACATCAACGAAATCGGCTTTTTTGATATTTATCCAGCCGACGACAACGCCGAATTTAACGGCGCGTGGAGCAACTACCCGTACTTTGATAGCGGCAATGTGATTATCAGTGGGATCGAACAGGGTTTGTTTGTTGTACGGCCGACAAGCACATCGGCCGATTTTGCTATTCGCACCGATTTGGGTCAACGGGTCGAAGTGTGTGGCGATGCCACGCTCGATGCACCTCTGCGACTGGTGCCCCTGTACGGCTACACGGGTAACGTCGATGTCTCGTTGGTCAATCCACCGACGGGGTTCAGCGGTGCATTGAGTGGCGCAGCAGTCGCAGGCGCGACGACCTTTCCATTGACAGGAGCAGGCGCGACCGCTGGTGATTACACCTTGCATCTGCAAGCGACAGACGGTGTTGAAACGCGCTCGACCTATCTCAAAGTAACCTATGCGGCAGGCACACCGGCTGCCCCAGTCACAATGTTGCCGGCCGATGGAGGCGTCGTGCAATCGACCTTGCCACAGTTCATTTGGGACGCCTCTCCCACTGCAAGCAGCTATCGCCTACAAGTCGCAACCGATAGTGAGTTCAACAATCTCGTTGCCGACATCAGTGAATTGACAACGACGAGCTACACGTTGCCTAATGCGCTGGCTGAAAATGCAGTCTACTTCTGGCGCGTGCTGGCAAATAATGCCTGCACAAGCGCACAGTCACGCGACAGTGCAGCTGTCTCGGACATAAAGGCGTTTGCTACGGGTGCGTTAAGCTGTGTCACGGAAGATTCCACAGGAACCCTGCCCACGCCGATCAGCTCATTGCTCCCGCCCACAACGTCATCGACAGACATTGCAGGAATTGCAGGCCCAGTCGCAGATGTCAATGTCGTTGACCTCACTGGCTTGCATCCCAACACGGGTGATTTGACATTTAGTTTGCGTAGTCCTTCTGGCACGACTGTCGACATTATGAGCGCGGTGTGTGGATCGAATGATAATTGGGACCTCAGTCTCGACGATTCAGCCACGACCGCAATTCCCTGCCCAGCAACGGATGGGGGCACACATCGCCCATCGCAATCGTTGGCTGGCTTTGCAGGAGATACAGCCAACGGCACATGGACGCTCGAAATAAGCGATGATGGACTGGCAAATGTAGGATTGTTGACTGGCTGGGGGCTTGAAGTGTGCGAGGTCGTTGGTGACCCCGCCGATTATAGTGATCTCACCGCCGTGCTGGGCGTCGCCTCCCATACGGGCGACGGCACATTGAAGATCGGGTCGGCATGGGATGTGGATGACTCGTTTAGCGCAGGACAAGATGACGATACTGACGATGGTATTGCTGGCATTGATGGACTTTCGGCCGATTCTAGCAGCCTCCTAATCGTAACAACCAGCGGCGACGGATGGCTGTCGGCATGGTTTGACTGGAATGGTAATGACCTCTTTGAAGCGGGTGAAATGGCGTTTAATGGTGCGGTTGTGAGTGGCGACAACGACGTTGCAATCACTGTCCCAAGCGATCCCGCCGCCAATGTTGCCTATCGTTTCCGCCTCTACGACAGCGTCACCGATCCCGGCGCAACGGCGGCAGGTGAGGTAGCGGGTGGTGAAGTGACAGATGGCATCGTCAACTTGGCGGTTCCGCTCGCGCTGACGCTCAATTCGGCCGAAATCACCCCAGCCACAAACTCCCTCCAATGGATTGCAGGCTTGCTGATCCTCAGCGTAACTGGCGGTCTGCTTTTAAGCCGTCGCGCTTCCAAGCGGACAAATTAACTGCGGATGTGATGGAACGTAACCCATTTGACTGATTGGGTTTCTCGTTAAATCTCAACCTTTTGGCGGGCGAAGCCGCAATAAATAATGGGGTCTGGTAGTGTAGCCACCAGACCCCATTATAAAATTTTTGCGCAACTCTTGGCACGATCACGTTAACTGGATAACGCACGAATTGAGCGAGAAGCTCCCTAAATGGGGTTTTCGCCAATTTCCTCAAAAAATCGCGCCACAATCACGTCTGGATGTTCAATACTATTCAACAGCCATTGTAACATCAGCGCGTCCCGCTCCTGCGCACTGAGTTCCCATGCAACGCCTTGCGAACGCGCCCGCCCACTTAGATTTTGCATCGCAATCGCGGCTGCAACAGACACGTTCAGGCTATCTGTAAACCCCAACATCGGAATTTGCACAAAGCCATCCGCTAGTTCATGTGCGTCATCCGTCAGACCAAATAGCTCCGTTCCGAAGACAAGCGCGACTTTTTGATCGACAGGCAGATCGTGAATTGGGATCGCGTCATCACGCAGGGTTGTCGCCATCACACGGTAGCCGTTTTCGCGTAGTGATGCGAAGCAGGAGGCGACGTTCTCGCGATTGTCTGCGCTGTCATGATAGAAATGATGGGTCACCCACTGGTGTGCGCCGCTGGTGGCGGTGTTGCTGATACCGTATTGACGCTGCGTGTCGATGATATGCAAATCCTGCACGCCAAAGCTGTCGCAACTGCGCAGAATCGCGCTGGCGTTATGCGCTTTGTGTAAGTTTTCAAGGGCGACGGTGATGTGGCGGGTGCGTTGGGCAAGCACTTTTGCCAGCCGTGCGGCACGTTCGGGAGTGACGACCGCCTTGAGATAGTCGATTAGGGCGGGGTGAAATTCGGCCGATATTCCACTCACATCAGGCGGTAACGTTAAATACTCTTGCTTCTTGTCAGTCATTGGTTAAGTATGCGTCGTAGGCTGCGAGGGCGGTTGGGAATGATTTTCGGCCGAAACCCATGCGCACAGCCGGTTTCTCCAGCCCCATAAACGACGCTGGTAACAGCACGACCCCCGCTTCTTGCGCCAGCGTGTGACAGTATGCCAGCACATCTGGCACGGCAACTTCAACCAATCCAACCGATGCCCCAGATGGTTCCCTAAACGTCAGTACGTCACGATGTTTGGCAAAAAACGGTCGCGCCAGCGCTAAATTTTCCGCGATGATCTGACAATTGCGCGCCCATAATTCGCGACGCACAGTTAAGGCGACTGTCGCCAAAAACTCCGACGGCGCGGGTGGGCAAATCGTCGTATAGAACTTCCAATTAAGCAGTCGTTTCCGCATTTCTGCATCGCGCACCACCAGCCAGCCCACACGTAATCCCGCCAGCCCAAACGACTTCGAGAGTCCGCTCAACGAGATCGCACGTTGGTAAAGCTGTGGTGCCGTTGGCAAGGTTGCGCGCCCCTGATGTTCCAACCCCCGATACATCTCATCACAAAAAACCCACGCATGATGCTGTTCTGCGACCGCAAGAAGTTGTTCAAATTCAGCTTGCGATGGCAAAAACCCCGTCGGATTGTTGGGCAAATTGACGACGATCAACTTTGTTTTGGCACTGATGGGCAGTGCGTCGAAGTCGAGAAAATAGCCTTCATCCGTCATGCCCAATGCCCACCGTTTAACTGACCCCGCAACATGCTCGGGTAGGTCGATCAGCGAATCATACGTCGGTGTCAGCACAATGACTTCATCGCCCCGCTCAAGCAATGCATGCATCGTCAGAAAAATGCCCTCCATTGGTGCGTTGACCAAGACGATATCCTCAGCGGAGATATTTGAGCCATAGATTGCCGCAATATGCGCCCGTAATTCAGGATCACCTTGCGACTCGGTGTAGCCGAGCGAAACATTGGCGAAATCCTCTAGCGAAACGTTCGCCATTGCCAACAGTTCTCCTGCTGGCATCGTTTCACAATCTGAGACCGAGAGCAGATGTGGCGCAGTGAATTCGTATTGCTCGTAGAACAGTTCTGTCTGAAATGGTTTGATGTGCATGGCTGTTATCCCAACGCCGTCCCTGTGGCGCAGGAGATAGGCTGAGCGTCTCTACTCGGACAGTTCCTGATCCAAAAGCTGATTGACCAACTTGGGATTCCCTTTGCCACGCAATGCACGCATCGCCTGACCGACAAAAAAGCCGCGCAACTTTGTCTTACCAGCGCGATAGGCGGCCAGCTCATTTGGATTATCCGCGACGATTTTTTGGATGATCGCCAAAATCGCTCCTTCATCTGAAACTTGTGCGAGACCTTTTTCTTTGACGATCTCGGCCGCCGCATTGCCCGTCTCGAACATCTCCGCCAACACTGTCTTTGCGATGTTTTTATTGATCGTTCCCGCGTCGATAATCTGCAACAAGTCAGCTAGCCCGCGTGGGGAGACTTTCATCTCATCAATTGTGAGCCCACTCTCGCTCATCATGCCAAACAGGTTATTGATCAGCAAGTTGGTTGCCGCTTTTGGATCTGCGCCGGCGGAAACGGCCGACTCAAACCATTTAGCGACGGCCAGCTCTTCCGTCAGCTGTTGGGCATCATAGAGTGAAAGCCCAAACGTTTGCTGATAGCGCAACAGCTTTGCAGCGGGTAGCTCTGGCAACTGGAGCGCAATTGAATCGACCCAATCTTGCTCCAACATCAAGGGTGGCAGGTCGGGATCGGGGAAGTAGCGATAGTCGTGGGCATCTTCTTTTGCGCGTTGGCTAAAGGTGCGCTTTTCATCCTCATTCCATCCGCGTGTCTCCTGCACAACGGCCCCACCACTGTTAACCAGCTCAGCCTGTCGCATCAACTCATATTCGGTCGCCTTGAATAAGACACTGAAGCTGTTCAAATTTTTGACTTCGGTGCGCGTGTTGAGGTCATCTGTTCCCGGCTCACGGATGCTGATGTTGGGTTCGACGCGCAAAACGCCCTTTTCCAAATCGCCGCTATTGACGCCGAGATAGCGCAAAATTTGACGCAGGGTGGTGGCGTAGGCATGGGCTTCTTCGGCCGATCTGATGTCCGGTTCACTCACAATTTCCAACAGGGGAACGCCGGCTCGATTGTAATCAACCAGCGATGCATTTGCGCTGATATGCGTCAGCTTGCCCGTGTCCTCTTCCATGTGAACCCGCCGCACGCGAATCCGCTTGCTCGTCCCATCTGCCAGCGTGATATCGAGATGCCCGTTGGTTGCAATTGGCTCCTCATATTGCGAAATTTGATAGCTTTTTGGCAAATCTGGATAAAAGTAGTTTTTGCGTGCAAAGCGATTGTAGAGATTAATCTCGCAACCCAATGCCAGCCCAACGCGGATCGCATACTCAACGGCTTGTTTGTTGATCACGGGTAGCGTTCCCGGCATCCCCAAGCAGAGCGGCAACACCGCGCTATTTGGCTCTGCCTCGATGCTATCGACCACAGGTGCCCCCGTGAACATCTTCGATTCGGTCATCATTTCGGCGTGGACTTCCAAGCCGATTACTGCTTCGTATTGTTTAGACATAGCTGAATTGTAACTTGCACCCCTTGAGTGAAACAAAAATGCGACCAGAAAGGCCGCACATTTTCATTCTCTAAGGCGAGGTCAACACCTAACTTAAATCGATCGTTGATTTATCGCCGACAAACATGCCTGTTGCACGCCCTTTGACAAACGCCTGTTCCCCAATCAGCGCATCCGCCAGTATGATGTCGCTGACTTCTGCATCAGGGTCGATGATGCTATTGCGGATGACGGCGTTGCTGATCTTGACGTTCGCATCGATGTGGACGTAGGGGCCGATCACGGAGGAGTCAATTTCGGCCGATTCGTGAATAAACACTGGCGGAATCACCGTAAATCCTTCGCCATATCCGCGTTCGAGCGCATCTTCCGAAACACCATTTCCCAGTGCCAACAGCTTCGCATTTGTTTCCAAAATATGATTTGGTTTTCCCGCGTCGAGCCAATAATCAACCGCCAGCGTGCGCATCTTGGCACCTTCTTCCAGCATCACCTGATACGCATCCGCCATGAAGTACTCACCCTTCGTCATACGCTCTTCACGCAGCATCGTCTCCAATGCACAGAGCAGCCGTTTGCTACTGCGGAACCAGTTGATCCCAACCGCCGCGTTTTTATGCTCCATCGAATCAGGCTTTTCCTCAAACTCTGTCACAAAGCCGTCATCGCCCACCTTAACGATTCCGAATGGGCGTGGATCTTCGACCTCATTGATTGTCAAGACGGCATCCGCCTCATCGCCCGCGATTACTGGGAATTGCGCATAGTCACCTTTGACCACGCCGTCTCCAAATGCGACAACAACCTCGCTATCTTGTGCTAAATACTCTTTGCACAAATAAACGGCGTGCGCCTGCCCCAGTGCTTTTTCTTGGATAACCCAATGGGTGTCCAAATGGGGGTAGTTGGATTCGATCCATTCCCGAATCTGCTGACCGCGATAGCCCACAACGAAGATGACTTCTTCTGTCGTGATCGCTTCCATCAAATCGAGTAAATGTCCGATTGTCGTATTCCCAGCCACTTTCATCAGGGCTTTCGGCCGACTCCACGTGTGCGGTCGCATTCTTGTGCCGTATCCGGCGAGGAGGATTATTACTTTCATATTTGTCTTAAGTGCATCGTAAAATAAGACCTGTCATATGTGTGAAGGCAGGTATCCACTCTTTTCTAAGACTGGATTCCCACCTGCGCGGGAATGACAACGCCATAAAATTTACTCTACACTGTATTAAGTAGTAAGAGGCGAGTTGCAAGTACAAATGATTTACTTGTCACTTACCTCTGGTCGTTTTTCGTGCCAATTTGTCGCTTGCTCATAGGCATAGGCGGCGTTCAAAATTGTCCCTTCTTGCAATGTGTCGCCGATCAGTTGGAGGCCAATCGGCAATCCCTTACTATCGAAGCCACACGGCACAGAAAGTCCGCAGCTTGCGCTCAAGTTGAGCGAAACGGTAAATACATCGCTCAAATACATGCTGAGTGGGTCATCTGTCTTTTCACCCACCTTGAACGCCGTTGTTGGCGTCGTGGGGGCCGCGATGACATCCACCTTTTCAAAAGCGTTCTTAAAATCTTGCTTGATTAGGGTGCGTGCCTTTGTCGCACGACCGTAATACGCATCATAGTAGCCCGCGCTCAATGCATATGTGCCGAGCATAATCCGTCGCTGTGTCTCTGCACCAAAGAGAGAGCGGGTCTTTTTGACGGTGTTGATCAAATCGCCACCGTCTACGCGCGGACCATAGCGCGTGCCATCGTAGCGTGACAGATTTGCGCTCGCTTCGGATGGTGCAATTAGATAGTAGACGGGCAACG
Organism: Anaerolineae bacterium; assembly: GCA_030425205.1. Taxonomy (GTDB): domain Bacteria; phylum Chloroflexota; class Anaerolineae; order Promineifilales; family Promineifilaceae; genus CALECP01. The sequence goes on along the minus strand of JAUIAP010000010.1, from coordinate 146,124 downwards.
CATATTCAGTGTGCGGTAAGCTGATTTCGACAATTTCTGCGCCCAATGATTCAAGCTTGGCAATTGCCGCACGCACCGCTGTTTCGACTTCGCTGTCCATCCCCTCAATAAAATACTCTTTTGGAATCCCAATGCGTAGCCCGGCAATATCGCCCGTTAAACCCGCTTCATAGTCGGGAACGGGGGTTTGCAAACTGGTGCTGTCGTGCGGGTCGTAGCCAGCAGTTGCCTGGAAGATTGCGGTCGTGTCGCGCACATTTCGGCCGAAAACGCCCACCTGATCCAAACTGCTGGCAAATGCGATCACGCCCCAGCGTGACATTCTTCCATACGTCGGTCGCAAGCCTACAATGCCGCAAAACGAGGCGGGTTGTCGCACGCTGCCACCCGTGTCTGTCCCCAGCGAGGCGTAGGCCAAACTTGCCGCCACTGCCGCTGCTGGACCGCCACTGCTGCCACCCGGCACGCGCTCTAAATCCCATGGATTGCGCGTCGTTTTATACGCCGAGTTTTCGGTCGAGGACCCCATCGCAAATTCGTCGGTGTTTGTCTTGCCGAGAATCACCGCGCCAGCCTCTTTCAGCTTCTCAACGACAAACGCATCATACGGCGGGACAAACCCTTCCAAAATTTTGCTGCCAGCCGTCGTCTGCACGCCATCGGTGCAGATGATGTCTTTAACGGTGACGGGGATGCCGAGCAGGGGGGTGGACTCGCCGTTTTGTAGGCGAGAATCGGCCGATTTCGCCATCTCCAGCGCCAACTCAGGTGTCACTGTCAGATAACTTTTCAAGGTGCTATCGAGTGTGGCAATTCGCGCCAGCATTGCCTGTGTTGCGGCAACACTCGTCGTTTCACCTGTGCGCAACTTATCGCGCAGCTCTACTAAACTTAATTGGGTCAGCTCTTTCGTCATGCGTTCAACCGTGTCCTATGCTAATTGTTCCAAGTTACAACCAAAATTGCGGTACTTTAGTCAGGTCATGGCTTGAGGCCAGCGTTCTCGACTGGCGAAGCCTTATCGCGTGGGAATAAACATCCCAACGCATTAATCCGCGCTCTCATCCAAGACTGCTTGGATCATAATCTGTCGCCCCTGCTTCTCAGGTGCATTTGCCAACACGCGCTCTATCTCAAGTGACCCTTCCACCACGTCCGCACGCATCACGTTTGTCAACGTCACAGGCTGCGTTGTCTCCTCGACACCCTCTAAATCCAGCTCGTTCAGTCGCTCTGCATACGCCAAAATTGCGGAGAGCTGCTCCTGATACATGCTTATCTGTTTATCTGTCAACTCCAGACGCGCCAAATTAGCGATCTGTTCCACTTCTTGTTTTGTCAATGCCATTTTGGGTTTCCTATTCGTGACCGTTCTACCAAATGGTAACCGTGATTGATTCTCGTGCCAACCGCACTAACGTAAATTTATGTCGTTACGAATGTGGGTGGCGCGAACCATCCCAATCAATTCAGGATAGCTCAAGCAGCAATCCAAGCTGTGCTGTTACCTGTCGCAAGCGTTCCATATCATGCACAACGACCGCCAACTCGCCGAGACTTTCACCCAATAGATCGCGCGTCTTGGGGTTCTTGCGCAATGTCGCAATCACCTTTTCATCCCCGACACGCAGAACGGTAACTTGTGACAGTTTGCCCTCCGTGCCGTGTTCGCCAAATCGTTCGATGGCACGTTTGACACCTTTGGGCAAAGGTTGGCCACCAACGGAATTGCGCAGAAAGGTTAGGACGCGCTGTGGGGCAATCCCCTGTTTGTCACGCGCAAATTCGAGCGATTGCGGCGTGATGCGGAACAGGTAGGGTTTATCCTGTGAGTAGGGTTGTGGTTCGGCAATGCGGGCCGTTTGGAAGCGTGTGAAGCGATTCGTTTGGCGTGGCACGATGATAGTTGCATCAGGTTGGACAATCGGTGGCATTTGTGAATCTGGCACTGTCGGAACGCGCCCCTCCAGCCATGCGACGGCGCGGGGCGTTAAGCGTGCGCTATCGGCCGAAAAATCGACCAACCCCAACCACACCATCACGGTCGTCAACACAAAGCGCAGTAGCTCACCCTCAACCCGATCCCAACTTTCAAATCCCCGCAGATATTTTTCGGTCGTCGTGTCGCGCACATACCATGTGTCGTAGTCACCGTCTGGCCGCTGGAAATCAGGATCATTTGCCTTGATCAAGGCGATCAGCGCGTCGATGCTGAACCACTGCTCATCACGTGGCAAGACGCCGATCAGGGCGTTGCGGGCAGCCGCAGGATGATTGGGCGCATCCCCTTCAATGCGCACAGATTGCAGATGGCGCAGCGGATTCCAGTCGCTTTCCGTCCATTTGTCGATCAAGATGGCGAGTTGATTTTCACGATCGGCTTGTAACCAATCGACAGCGGTGCGCGTCGGCCGAATTTCCCCATCCCCCCGCTTTAACATCCCCAACTCCCACGCCAAGGTCAGCAACAGCGAGCGTCGGCTGCGATTGGCATCAACGAGATAGTTGGCCAGCCACTCATTGTCCTTGCCGTTAAGCTGATTGCGCTGGGTGAAGGCGAATAGCGTTGTTAGATCATCGATGGCCGTTGTATTGGCAGGGATGTACTCATCTGGCGCATCCACCTCCAGCGTAAATGAAACCTCTAGCTGCGGCTCGACGGGTGTGTCCAAAATAACTTGCTCAACCGTCTCGTCTGGCTCGATGATAAATGGCTCGACCTCTTCCTTAACGACCGTTTTGGGTTCGACGACGGGAACCGTTGCAAACTGCTCGAGCAGCTCTTTGGGCAAATAGTAGAATTCGATCAAACCATCATCTGTCTCGTCAAAAGCACGATAGAGAAAGCCACGATACCAGAGGGCTTCGGCGACGCTGGCAGGACTATACCATGGCTCTTCCCGTTCGAGTTTGGCGGGCCCCATTTCACGGACGGTACCAAAATTTCGGCCGAATTCTCCGACCGTCATGCGCCCGCCACTTGCCGCCAATGTTTTTAGTGCGGTTGCCTCCTCTGGCTGCAAATACAACATTTCCGCCTCTAAATTGACTTGCATTAGCTGCTTCGCCAACAGTGCCGCACACTCCTCTTTGTCTTTGCCGATCAAATCCATCTCCCACCACTCCCCCAACATGCGCAGGACGACGAGATGATGCTGCATTAACGATTGTTCTAGATTTTCCATAGCGCAATTTTACGCCATCTTTTCCCCTGCTAGTACCAATGGGTCAGCAATCCGCCTTATTCAACTGTTATACTCTTAGAGGAATCATTTAATTTATCGCTTGGATTATGGAAGTATCACTAGAACGTCGCACTGTCACCGTATTATCTGTTGAAGATGACCCCAATATTTTGGCGGGCATTGTTGAGTTGCTGGAAATTGGCGCCGATCAATTTGACATTTCCGTTTTACAAGCGACAAATGGTGAGGATGCGCTGCGGGTCATTGCCGAGCAGACCCCCGATCTGATTATTTCCGACATCGCCATGCCCAAACTCGATGGGTTTGGTTTTTTGGAGCGCGTCCGCAGCAATCCAGAATGGCTTCATATCCCGTTCATTTTTCTGACGGCGCGCACGATGCAACAGCAAATATACGACGGGTTGCTCAAGGGCGTTGAACTCTATCTGACCAAACCGTTCGACGGAGGAGAGTTGATCGATCTGGTAGAAAGCCAACTCTCACAAACATTGCTGACGCAGGACAAACATTCAGAAAATATCAACCAGTTCAAATCAGAACTTTCACGACGCCTGCAGCATGAGTTCCGCACCCCGCTGACGTTTATCGTCGCCAACATGGAATTTCTGTATACGGATGTTTCGGCCGAAAAGATGGACGAACTTAGCGACCATCTTGTTGGATTGCAGCGTGGCTCACAGCGAATGGGACAGCTTGTTTCCGACCTATTGCGTGCCGTTGACTGTCTCTCTGGTGACTATTGCGAGCAGCTACAGCGCAACTTGCGTAACCTAGAAAACCCGCTTGCCATCTTGGAGGCGGTGATTGCCGACAAACAGTCTGAGGCGGCAGACTATGGGGTCACGCTTTACTATCGCCCGCGCCGACTCGATCTCACGTTATGTGCGGATGCTGACAGTTTGCGCGAGCTGTTTGAACGCATCATCGACAATGCGATCAAGTTTACAAAAGCGGCAAACGGTGGGGCGGTGCGAATTTCGGCCGAAGAAGCCGACAATCACCTCCAAATCCACATCCGCGACAATGGGGTTGGCTTCCCACAGCATCTTAGCGAGCAGCTATTCGACCTCTTCTATCAACATAACCGCAGCAAATATGAGCAACAGGGGGCTGGGCTTGGTCTCACCATTGCGCGTGAAATCGTTCGCGCGCATGGGGGAACGCTGACGCTATCAGGCAGCGAGAATCGCGGCGCGGCTGTCGTCATTCGCCTTCCCAAAACCAGCGATTGCGATGACGAATGTGGAGTAATTGAGGCACCAAACGAGAATCCAGCCACCATTTTGATTGTTGAGGACGAACAATTTTTGCTGGAAGGATTGCATGATCTGTTGACGTATGGCTCGATCGAACATCCTTATCGCTGTTTGACCGCTGCCAATGGTCAACAAGCCCTTGCTATTTTGGAGCAGGAACATCCCGATTTGATCATCTCAGATTTGCGCATGCCCGTCATGGATGGATATGGATTGCTCGAACAAACGCGCAATGATGACCGCTGGGCAGACATCCCCTTCATCATGCTGACCGCGCACGGAAGTCGTCCAGATGTCCATCGTGGTCGCGTCGCTGGCGCCGATCAGTACATCACGAAACCGTATGATAGCGACTACCTGCTCGATCTGGTTCAAACCCGACTTGAACGGCACTTCCAAAAATCAGAGGCAAGACAGCGCGAATTTGACCAGCTGAAAAAAGGCGTGATCGGCGCAATTGATCTCGATCTACTCAGTTCACTCATGACATTGACGGCACAATCGAATGCGTTGCAACCGCTGGTCGATCCAGCGGCACTCGAAGATAGTCAAAATGTGGCGAGTTTGCGAACCCAACTGCTCAACATTCAGGCAACCAGTCGTCAGATTTCTGAACTGGTCGAAGATGCGTCGCAACTGGTCGAGTTGCGCTCTGGGGTCGCACGGCGTAACTTTACGAAACGCGCTCGCATGATCGACAGTTTTGATTATTTATGGGTCGAGGCGATTGAGATTGTGGGTGATCAAAAGGATTGGTTTCAACAATTTTTGACCGTTGATCCGCACATTCAACTCGACCGCCCCCGTTTTCTACCCCCTGTTAAGGGACAACGCAAACAGTTGGTCAGCGCATTCACCCAGTGGTTACGGGCCAATGTTGCATGGAGCGTTGACGGCGAGATTACGGTTCAATTACGTGAGGCGGGGGAGATGATTAGCTGTCAGTTGAAGGTGGAGAAGTCGGGGTTGGAATCGGCCGAAAAACACCAAATCACGGCCTACCTCAGCGACAATACGCCTCCTTCCACCCTTCCCCATAGCAATAACCTCCTTATCTTTGAGGAGTACATGGCACTTCACGGTGCATCCGTCAGCTTCTATTCAAACGATAGCTCTCACTGTTTTGAATTACAGTTCCCCATCTACGATCTTTTTGCTGAGTAATGCACGGAATGAAAGCAAGAGGGATCGTAACTACTCAGACTCTCTGGAAAAGAATCTGTCATACCTGCGAAGGCAGGTATCCATTCTTCGGCGTGCCAGAGAAGATTCTCGTCTGCCGACATTTTGAGTTTATTGAACGACGAGGCTGAGAAAGTAGTAGGCGAAGGCAACGGTCCAGATGATGCTGTCGGCCCGGTCAAGCGCACCCCCATGACCGGGAAAGAGATTGCCAGAATCTTTGATGCCCGACTCCCGTTTGAGCAGTGATATAACGAGGTCGCCTAACGTGCCACCTGCCGTGCAGAGCAATGCAAGCCCAACGACGATAGGTATCGGCAAATCGAATAGAAAGTAGCTGACAGCGGTTGTCAGCAGCGTTCCCAAGACGATGCCGCCCAGATAGCCCTCAACGCTTTTGTTGGGGCTGAGACGTGGTGTAAGTGCATGTCGGCCGAAAATACCGCGACCCGCCACATAGCTGCCAACCAAATAGGCAAACGTATCGGCTGCCCACGTTGCGACAATCGTCACCACCGACCACTCCCAGAATTCGGAGCCGCGTGTGGGGTCGATATTGCGCAGCAAGACGAGATGGCTGCCGAGCCAGCCGAGCAGGACAAAGCCTGTCACAAAAACGAATAGATCGGCCGAAACGCGTTCACGTCTCTGCTCATAACGCCAGAGCGCATTCCCAAAGCCAATAAGCAATCCACCGAAAAAGGCGAGCCCAAACGGAATTGAAGTTCGGCCGAAAATTTGCGCGACCAGCAAGAGTACGCCGACCAAGCCTGTCAACAACCAGCGCGGTGAGCGAAAACCCATCGCCTCAACCATGATCGCATATTCAGTTGTGGCGAGAAGAAGAAAAATGGCGAGGGGAACAAAAAAAAACCAGCCGCCCAAATAAAGGATAAACAATGCAAATGGGCCGAGTGTCAGAAGGGTGAGCGCGCGTTGAACCAAAGACGATGAAAACATTATGGGAGGGTTGCCTGCGACGCAATTTGGGCATCAGTTCGGCCGAAACGACGATTCCGCGACGAATAGTCAACCAACGCCTTGTAAAGCTCATCGCGGTCAAAATCGGGCCAGTATGTTGGGGTGGGGTAAAATTCGGCGTAAGCCGCTTGCCAAATCAAGAAGTTGCTGATTCGTAACTCGCCACTGGTGCGGATAACTAGATCGGGATCAGGGAGGCCGTTGGTAAACAGGTAGGAGTCAAACGTCTGCTCATCGAGCTGTTCGGGCGGCAAATTATCTTCCAACATGCGACGCACCGCATGCAGGATTTCGCGTCGCCCACCATAGTTAAACGCGACATTGAGGATGAGTCGTTTGTTATCTTTGGTCAACTCAATCGCATTGCGCACGCCCGCGCTCAGTTTGGGATCGACACCTTCCAACTCTCCAATGTGGTGAATGCAGACCCCTTGTTCATGCAGTTCGTACACTTCTTGGTTGAGCACCCGCGCAAAAATTTTCATCAAGGCGCGGACTTCTAATTTCGGCCGATCCCAATTCTCCGTCGAAAACGCATAGATGGTCAATATCGGAATGCCAAACTCCACAGCTGCGTTGATGACGCGCCGTAGATTTTCTGCCCCTGCTCGATGCCCAGCTTGACGTGGCAAGCCACGCTGTTTTGCCCAACGCCCATTCCCATCCATGATGATGGCGACATGTTGTGGCACACTAAGTTCCGATAGAGGTGGCATTTTTCCGTTGACCATATTTGTTGCTACTGAAATGACTGTTAACCTTTGTGAATCGGATACTCAGCGATCTCGACACTGTAACAGTTGCTATCCGATACTACACTTCCATAATCTCTTCGATTTTCTCTTTGCCCTTTTCGTCAATGCTCTCCGTGTATTTGTCGGTTAACTTTTGCAACTGATCCATCGCGCGATGATAATCATCTTCGGTGATCATCTTCTCGTTTTCCAACTCGCGTAGGTCATTCATGACGTCACGCCGCACGTTGCGCACGGACACCTTACCCTCTTCTACACGCTTTTTAACCAAACGGCTCAGATCGTGACGTCGTTGCTCTGTCAAGCGCGGCATATTGAGGCGAATAATCTTGCCATCATTATTCGGATTTAACCCCAAATCTGATTTCATGATAGCGCGTTCGATGGCACCAAGCGTGTTGATATCAAACGGCCGAATTGCTAACTGTTGTGGCTCTGGCACAGAAACGACCGCAACCTGATTCATGTTCAGCTCGGCGCCATAAAGCTCAACCGTCACCTGATCGAGCAGACGAGGAGAGGCGCGCCCAGTTCGGTAGCCATCCATATCTGACTCAAGCGCGGTGATTGCGCCTTCCATCCGTTGTTTGCCATCATCTAAAAATTCGTTGACCATCGTTTACCTCGCAATGTGACATTTTAACTTTCTAGTTATCTGAGTGCACCGTAAAGTAAGTCCTGTCATACCTGCGAAGGCAGGTATCCATTCTTTTCTCTGGATTCCCGCGCAGGCGGGAATGACAACGCCATGAATTGTACTTTATACTGTACTGAGTGGAGCTAAATTAAAACACTTACAAAATTGATTTCGCATCATGTTATACACAATCTAGACCACCCAAATACCGAATGCATTTTTACGCATCTTCTGCATAGCGCGTCGGTGCAGCAGAGACCATTGTACCGACCTTTTCCCCTTGAACAAAGCGTACTACATTACCCGCTTCCCACAAATTTAGCACACCAATTGGTAAATTGTTTTCCATACAGAGCGAGATGGCGGTACTGTCCATTACTTTAAGCTGTTTTTGCAGTACGTCAATGTAGGAAAGCTGTTCATAACGTTTTGCATCTGGATTTTTCATTGGATCGGCGTCGTAAACGGCATCGACTTTCGTTGCCTTGATCAAGACATCCGCTTCTACTTCAACCGCCCGCAATGCGCCTGCTGTATCTGTCGTAAAATAGGGATTGCCCGTTCCACCGCCAATTATCACCACGCGATCTTTTTCTAGGTGGCGAGTTGCACGCAGGCGAATGTATGGCTCGGCAATGGCGTGCATGGCGATTGCCGTCTGTACTCGCGTTACGACGCCAGCGCGTTCAAGTGCATCTTGCAATGCCAATGCGTTCATGACCGTGGCAATCATGCCCATATGATCGGCCGTCGTTCGTTCCATGCCACGCTCAACGCCGACACTGCCGCGCCAAAGGTTGCCCGCACCAATCACAACGACAACTTCAACCCCGAGATCGTAAACTTGCTTTACCGTTTCGGCGAGATTGGCCGCCTTATCGGGGTCAATGCCAAACCCTTGATCATTGGCCAATGCCTCTCCACTTAATTTTAACAAAACACGCTGATACTTTAGATTGCTCATAATGATAATTCTATGCGTCTCTATATGTGGATATAGAGGCGTATGAGGATTTTCGTCAATTGCGACGAAATTATGCTGCACAGCACTTCACTTCTTCGGTCGGACATACATACAAAAAAGGCGGGTCATGCGACCCGCCTTTTTTTATCCACCCAATTCATAACGTGCGAATCTTCGCACGACGATATTCTCGCCGAGCGTTGCGACCGCGTCCGTCACCATTTGGCCGATAGTTTTCTTTTCATCTTTTACGAAAGGCATGTCAAGTAATACATAATCTGAGTAGAACTTGCTCATGCGTCCGTCAACGATGCGTTGGACAATATTTTCTGGCTTGCCCTCTTGTAGCGTCAAGTTGGTCAAAATTTCGCGCTCTTTGTCCAAATCTTCCTGCGCCACATCATCCTTTTGCAGGTAGCGTGGATTCATTGCCGCAATTTGGAGGGCGATGTCGTGTGCCAACTGTTGGAACATTTCATTGCGTGCCACAAAGTCAGTCTCGCAGTTGATTTCAACCATCACGCCGACTTGGCCACCGGGATGGGCATACATTTCAACAACACCCTCTTTCGCGTCGCGGCTGGCCTTCTTTTCAGCTTTGGCCAATCCTTTTTCGCGGAGTGCGGTCTTAGCTGCGTCCATATCCCCACCAGAGGCATCGAGGGCTTTCTTGGCATCAAGAATGCCTGCGCCAGTCATCTCACGTAGCTCTTTCACCATTTGAGCTGTTACTTTCATCGGAAAATCTCCTAACTAACACGGAAGCAACTTCCGTCTTTGCAAAAAAAAGGTATCAATTCGGCCGAACCGAACCAATACCCATAATCTTCTCGTTCGTAAATGTTCGGTTACTCGCTGCTCGATTCTGCTGCGATTTTTGAGAGTGTCGATGAGCCAAGTAGTTCATCATCACTCGCTTCGTGTAGGTCGCGGCGGTCTTCACGGTAGGTGTAGGATTCAACGTTTGCCGCTGCCTCCACTTCCTGTCCATCTTTCCGCATGTTCGCCCCTTCAATTGCCGCATCGGCCATTTTGCCAACGATCAGCTTAATGGCGCGAATTGCGTCATCATTTGATGGAATCACATAATCGACAGGGTCAGGATTGACATTACTATCGACCATGGCAATGACTGGCACGCCGATCGTATTAGCTTCCTTTACGGCGGTCTCTTCGTTGCTCACGTCGATGACAAACATCAAGTCTGGCACATCTTTCAACGTGCGGATACCGCCAATACGCAGCAACAAACGGTCGATCTCACGGTCGATCATCAGTCGCTCGTTCTTTTTCAACCCTTCAAATTCACCCGCATTACGTCGCTTCTCAAGCTGATCGAGATGCTCGATGCGTGTCTTGATAGTTGCCCAGTTGGTCAGCGTGCCACCCAACCAACGTTGGTTGACATATGGCATGCCACAACGCAGTGCTTCTTGCTCTACGATGTCTTGTGCCTGTCGCTTCGTGCCAACAAACATAACCTTGCCACCCTCAGCGACGGTATCACGCACCATTGCGTAAACGTCGTGCAGGATAACGATTGTTTGTTGCAGATCGAGAATATGGATGCCGTTACGCTCCGTGAAGATGTATGGTTTCATCTTCGGGTGCCAACGACGTGTGCGGTGTCCGAAATGTACGCCTGTTTCTAACAGGGCTTTCATTGATACAACAGCCATTTAATGCTCCTATGGTTTGTTTTCGGCCGATCCAATTATCGACCGAACACCCATACCCGTCTTCCCGTGCCGAGACTCGCCCTTGCATGGACAAGCACCTTCCGCACAGTCAAGGTATGTGTTTGATTCGTAAACTTTCAATGGGTTCTTACCATTTGGTAAGCCGATAGATTATACCAAAGTGATCCCCGTAACAGCAACCTCTATTTCTTAGTCCAGCCAACTGTGCGTGGACGCAACGGCCAATCGGGAGAACGAGCGTAGTTAAATAGATGGTTGACCTCGCTGAGAACTTTCGGCCGAATCTCTTCTAGCCCATATTCCGCTACCCGCACAGGCTCACCAAACCAAACGTGTGGATTTACTTCCCAGCCCGTCGGCCGCGACATTCCGAGCAGCACTTGAATAAAGGTGGCGACTCGCTGCCGCGCCCGTTCGCTGTGATAGGCTGACAGCCAGCGTTGATCCAGGGCCCGCCGCGAGGTTGCCCCAGCGACCAGCGTCGGAACGATTGTCAGGTCGGGAACTTTCTCCGCAAATCGCGCAAAACTGTTTGACCATTCTTGCAAATTGACACGTCCACCAGCCGACCAGCGTGGGTCTGGCTCCATAATGCCCCGTGGATAGATCAGCACAACATGGTCTTGCGAAAGCTCTTGAATGAGCCGTTTTGTCGTGGCCCCTTTCTCCGACTTTTTGCCCCGCGTGCGACTCGTGTAGACGATATGTTTGACGATGTTAGGGAGTAAATCGAGCTGTTCAACGGCGGCGACAAGACGCACATCATCACGCGGCACTTGTGAAAAGATGACGAGAAAATCTGCCCCGCCAGGATGGTTTGAGGCTATCAGAACAGGGCCAGTACGCGGGACATTGTCGATGCCATGCCCCGTCACGGTCATTTGGAGGTGGGGCAACATCCAATTGACCCCTGCTACAAATCCTGATTGCCCGACAACTTCGTCCATGGAACTTACAATCGACGAAAACTGAGGCAACGTTAATTCGAGGAACTTTCTAACAACCGTTTTGCGATAGCGAGCATTTTGCACCCCAAACCACTGCATCGCGTCGCGCAGTAGCGTGCTGGTGATAAGTTCGGGGTCGGCGCGTTGGAGAAGATTTGTCATGTAGTCAACCGTTTACAGGTCATAGGTTATTGCAAACTAGCGTTAGAAACTCGGCCGATGTCCTGCCGATAATGCGCCCCTTCAAAACTGATTTGATCAATACCTGCATAGGCGCGGTCGATGGCATCATCCAATGTGTCGCCAAGCGCACTGACTGCGAGGACGCGCCCCCCACTGGTGACGAGCTGTTCGTCTTTGGCAGCGGTGCCCGCGTGGAAGACGACCGTTTTGGGGAGCATGTCAGCCGCCTGCACGCCAGAAATGGGCAACCCTTTTGGATAGTTGGCGGGGTAGCCTGCGGAGGCCATTACGACGGCCGCTGCTGCGCCTTGGTGCAGTTGGACCTTCTCAGCCGATAATGTCCCATCCAAACAACTCAAGCACAGTTCAACCAGATCGGATGCGAGGAGCGGCATGAGAACTTGTGTCTCTGGATCACCAAAGCGGCAGTTAAATTCTAAAACTTGCACGCCATTTTCCGTCAACATCAGCCCAGCATACAACACGCCGACAAACGGATTGCCTTCCGCTGCCATGCCGTCGATTGTCTTCTGCAAGATCTCTTGTATCATTTTCGACACGAAATCGGAATCTAAATCAGGCGGTGGCGCATAAACGCCCATACCGCCCGTGTTGGGGCCTTCATCATTATCAAAAACGCGCTTGTGATCCCGCGCTGGGGCAAGTGGCACAATCGTTTTGCCATCGGTCAACGCAAGCAAGGAAACTTCATCCCCGATCAGCCGCTCCTCGATCACAACTTCAGCCCCCGCAGCACCAAACTGCTTTTCTTGCATGATTTCTGCCAACGCTTGCAACGCTTGCGCATGGTTGTCGCAGACGATCACGCCTTTGCCAGCCGCTAAGCCGCTTGCCTTAACGACGACTGCATCGTTTGGCAGTGACTCTAAATAGTCAGCGGCCTCTTCAAATTCGCTGAAGGTGGCGTATTGGGCGGTGGGAATACCATGCCGCGCCATAAATGCTTTGGAAAACGCTTTGGAGGATTCAAGTTGTGCCGCAGCTTGTGAGGGGCCAAAAACGGCAAGCCCATTGGCCTGAAACAGATCAACCAGTCCGTTTGCGAGCGGAACTTCAGGTCCAACAAGCGTGAGCGTGATGTCATTTGCTTGGGCGAAAGAGAGGAGGGCGGGCAGATTTTCGGCCGAAATGGCCACATTTTCCCCCACTTGTGCCGTTCCCGCATTACCGGGGGCGATATACAGTTTGTTTGTCAGTGGTGATTGTGCCAATTTCCATGCTAGCGCATGTTCGCGGCCACCATTGCCAATCAGTAAGATATTTTGCATTGTCATATACCCTAATTTTCACAGGGTGCTGGCTCAGATGCAAATTAGAACTGTTGGTTATTGCTCTCGACCGCCAGCTTTTGTTCAAGCGCGGCCTTTAATGTCGTGAGTGTCCCTTGCAAATCGGTGTAAGTATCGGCCGAAAGATTTCCCGCAAACCTTTCCTCGTTGAACGCCTGATGTTCAACATTGACGAGATTAACTGTTGCCCGCCCCGTCCCAGTCAAAAAGAGGCGATATGCCCGCCCATCTGTTTCGTGCTGCTCGCGGAAGATCAACCCTTCGCGCTCCAAGCCCTTCACAATTCGACTCACGTTACTTTTGTCACACAGCATTCGATCTGACAGATCGCGCAGCGTCTGACCCGGCTGCTCGCTCAAATGCCACATGGCATAGAAGCGCGTCACGGTCAGCCCACGCTCCTGAAAAAAGAGCCGATCTCCATCTTCTATTGTGAAAAACAGATCTTTGAGCAAATTGTAAATCGCAATCGTCGTTGAATTTTTCTGCATTCTATTCCCGATTTGGTTGATACATCAACTACTTCTGCGGAAATGTAGCATACCCATTAGGCCCTGTCAAACAGTCTGACTCACTTAAAATTTTTCGCCTGATCCATAACAAAAAACTCCCAATCTGGGAGTTTCTCATCTGCAAAATGACCCTGCATATTGGATCATTGATTACGTCTTACATAGCGTATTCTTGCATTAAAACAAACGTCAGTTAGCTAACTGCACCGTAAAGTAAGTCCCGTCATACCTGCGAAGACAGGTATCCATTCTTTTTCTGGGAATGGATTCCCGCCTTCGCGGGAATGACAACGCCACAAAGTTTACTTTACACTGCACTAACTAGCCGCCGACCACTGCTGTTACAGTTGGGATGATGGCGCGTTGTGCAAGGTCATACCATGCACCCGGCACAAATCCTAGAATCAAAACAGCCACAACACAGATGCCTAATGCCAATTTCAGCGCACGTGGAAAACGGTAAACTTCGGCGGGGCCATCGAACATAAAGCTGTAGAACACGACACGCAAATAGTAGTAGGCGGAGACAACGCTTGTCAATGCGCCGATGACCGCTAGCCATACATAGCCAGCGTCAATGGTTGTGCGGAAGACATAGAATTTGCCCGTAAAGCCAGCCGTCAGTGGGATGCCTGTTAATGACAACATGAGGTACATTAATGCGAGCGCGAACGGCAAATTACGCTTGGCAAGCCCTTTGTAATCGTCAAGCAATAGCCCTAGTTTTCCCTCGTTGCGCTCAACCGCGATCACACACGCGAACGCGCCAAGGTTTGTGAAGAGATAGGCCAACATGTAGTAGAGCGCGGCCGAAACACCGTCCCGACCCGCAACGACTGCCATCAAAATATAGCCCGCGTGCGCAATGCTGGAGTAGGCCAACATACGCTTGATATTTTGCTGCGAGATGGCAGCGATGTTGCCAAGAATCATCGTGGCAGCCGCAATAATGGCGATGGCTGGTGCCCACTCAACGATGATGCTGTCAAACGCACCTGCAAAGATTCGCAACAGCGCGGCAAATCCACCGACCTTAGAGCCAACCGACATAAATGCGGTCACGGCGGTGGGTGCGCCTTCATAGACGTCTGGTGTCCACATATGGAACGGAACCGCGCCAATCTTAAATGCAAATCCAACGAGTATCATGGCGACGCCCGCCATTCCCAATGCGCCACTGTCTGCGATATTGGCGGCGATAACGGGGAGCGCGGTTGATTGCGTTGCCCCATAAGTGAGCGCAATGCCAAAAACGAGAAAGCCAGATGAGAATGCGCCAAGTAGGAAATACTTAAGGGCAGACTCTTCCGATTCCGCGCTGCGGTTATCGAACCCAGAAAGAATATAGAGCGGAATGGAGAGCAGTTCGAGCGCGAGGAAGGTCAAAATCAGGTCGTTTGCCATTCCCATCAACATCATGCCACACGTTGAAAAGAGCATGAGGAAGTAGAGTTCCCCACGTGAGTTGTGAGTGCCGCGCACGTAGCTGACCGCGATCAGAATGGAGATAGCAGCAGAGATGAGGTAGAGAACGTTGAGGAATGTGCTGAAATTGTCGAGCAAGACCAATGGTAAGCCCGCTTGCGTCTCGAATGCGTCAATTTCGAAATTCCACTGCATCAAGGCAGCGATGAGTGCAGGAATAATGCCGACAAGTGATAGCCAGCCCGTCAGTGATTTTCGCTCATCGGGGATCCTCAGATCGATAAACATGAGAATCAACCCCCAGCCTGCGAGGATTAGCAGCGGTAGAATCGCTTGGATGTTGAGTGTTGGAACGATGAAGTCCATTGAATAGCCCTCACCTCAGCCCCCTTCCACAAGGAATAGGAACACGAGGTTGAGTTTAAGTTAGTTACATTGTAAGTGGCTGCTTGAGCCTACGATTGTGCGCGAAGCATTTGCGTGCGCCATTTGCAAAATTTTTCACAATGATAACACAATTGCCCTTTTGCATCAGGGATTTTGGGAATTCAATTTTACGATTTACGATTTACGAACGTGGTAACGGGGTTATTTTGTAAGTCATATTTGATTCTTCTGGAGATGACGTATCATCTATAGACTATGCAAAAAATGGCAAAAGGTGAAATGGAAGAAAAGGTGCGCGAAATGCGGGAGCGGCTGCTAAGCGCGGTCAAGACCGCAACGCCTGAGACGCTGGCACAAGAAGAAGCCATCGGTGAATACTCGATTGAACAGACGATTGGCTATCTGGGCGCGTGGTTTGAGCAGGTAAACCAAGGATTGCGCGAAGTGCAGCGGCGCAAGAAGCCAACTGATTTGTTGCGTTGGCACGATGATGGGACACGCTTTATGCGTGATGCGGTGGAGGATTCGGCCGATCTTACGCTCAACGAAAAGCTTGAACGTTTAGACGACACACTGATTCAATTTGAGGCACGCATGATCCAGTTTAACCATGATGACCTAAATCGGTCGAAACGCATCCGCTTTCTAGGTAACAAGCCGCTCTGGCCACTGATTGCCGCATTGACCTATGAACACGAAGAAAAATTTGTCGAACAGATCGAGGGAATCGTAGAGAGGCAAGCATGATGACGCCATTTTTTATAGATCGCAGTGAATTGGGAATGCTTAAATTGACGGGGGAGACACGTATCGACTTGCTCCATCGTATGTCTACGCAGGATTTACGCAACATGCAAAGTGGGGAAGGGCGGGCGACGGTGTTGACGACTGATATCGGCCGAATTATCGACCGCCTCATTGTCTACACAAGCAGCGACACAGCCTACGCGCTGACTGGCGCAAACAACGCGGACAATATCGCCCGCTACCTTATGCGCTTTGTCTTTTTCAATGATGACTTTCACCTTGAAGATGTCAGCGCACAGACGGCAATCTTTGGCGTGTACGGCACGGGTGCATCAGACAAACTTAGTGCGTGGGTGGATGAGACACTTCCGCTGCATCACTGGCGACAGGTAACGGTGAATGGCGTGACGCTTTACATCCATCGGACTGATCCCGTTGCTGGAGACGGCTTCTTTGTCATGGGCAACGCGGCCGACAAAGCGCAGATCGCGCTTCTACTAAAGTCAGTAGGCATTGTCGCAGGGACGCAAGAACAGTTTGATTTTTTGCGCGTAAAAGAGGGCCAGCCAATATTTGGGCGAGAGCTAACCAACGACTACATTCCACTTGAAACGGGACTTTGGGATGATGTATCTTTTTCCAAAGGCTGCTACATCGGGCAGGAGATTATTGCCCGTATGGAGAGTCGCGGGAAATTGGCAAAGCAGTTGTTGCAATTCAAGCTGGATGCGCCGCTGGATGACGTGACGGAAATTTTGAGCAACGGGAAATCGGTTGGCAACCTCACCTCAGTTGCAACCTTTGGTGATGAAACCGTCGCGTTAGGTTATCTTAAAACGCGCGCATTGGATGCTCAATTGACAGCGGGTGAGATAGGCTTAGAGCGCATCTAAGCAGCAAATAGACTGCAATGATTTTTGTTGCAGTCTCACAGTGCTGAGCGTGAAACTTTTGCCAACCACTGTTGCAGTAAGGCGATATTTTGGCAATGGGCGAAACAGGTGTTGACAAATTCGGCCGAAAACGCCTCCTCTTTGCGCAACTGTCCACTGCCAGTCGTCAATCCCTTATACCGCAACAGTTCAGCACGGGGATGCTCCTTATCAAACCCACGCGGCACACGCGCATATTGGTCACCATTGACCGCATAGCCCATTGCGCCAAGCTCTGCAATCACATGCTCAAGCTGACCCCCTAATTCGTCATCGATGACGGCCGCCCGATATTTTGGCAAGAAGTCCTTCGGGAACATATACAACCCGCCGCCCATCCAAAGCTCATCCGCGCTCATGTGAAAATAAAAGCCAGGTGCTTCCGTTTTTTTACCTTCTCCTTCCCACCAGACGATCCCGAGATTCGTTTTATACGGTGTCTTATCTTTGGAGAACCGCACATCGCGATAGATCCGCATAATTGAACCAGAGCCATTTAGCTTGACATCGTACTGTATCGAATCCGTTAACGTCACCAGCTTTTCACCCAATGTCACAACAAACGCCTGTGCGGGTGTTTGAACGGATTGTTTGAAGCGTTTTTTGTTGGCGTCAAACCACGCCTTGTTGTTGTTTTCTTTGATCTCTTGGAAAAATTTGAAAGTATCGGCCGAAAATCCGTCAAAATTGTAGTCGCTCATCATGTTCTCCGTGTTGAATTGAGAAAGTCTGTTCTATGTTACAACGAATAGGATAGCGCAAATTCGACAACTGCTAAAGTCATAATAAACATCATCCAATATACCGGCAGATTTTGAGAGGCACATTTACATTTCACTGAACATCATGTTGATGAGTGGTAAAATCTTCAACGTATATTACAGTTTGAACGCACATTAGCCCATTTTGTAACTGATTCAAAAAGTTAAAATCTATCGCCCCATCCACCACTATCATCAAATTGCATAATAGGGATGACAAGTGTTTGGGTCTATAGCGACCTTATCTCACACACAATGAAAAATTCCAATTTACAGATCGAAACATTAACTGTTCATGCTGGCGTTGAACCCGACCCGACGACGGGCGCGGTGATGACCCCAATCTATCAAACCTCCACCTATGCCCAAACGGGCATCAACGAACATAAGGGATATGATTATTCTCGCTCGGGCAATCCGACACGAACAGCGTTGCAGAATGCCTTGGCTGCGCTAGAAAACGGCCGATTTGGACTTGTCTATTCTTCTGGCATGGCCGCGATTGACAATATGATGCGCCTCATCAAGCCCGGTGAACATGTTATCGTCGGCGATGACGTTTATGGTGGCACATTTCGCCTGCTCGATAAGGTTTTAGCAGACTATGGCATCCAGTTCAGCTTTGTTGACACAACCGATGTCGCCGCCGTTGAGCAGGCAATACAGTCCAACACCCGCTTGATTTGGCTTGAAACGCCGACAAACCCAACGCTGCGCATCACGGATATTGCTGCTCTGGCAGAGATTGCCCATGCCAACGGCGCATGGCTCGGCGTTGACAACACCTTCGCCTCTCCAATCTTGCAAAAACCGCTCGATCTTGGCGCAGACCTCGTTGTGCACAGCACGACTAAATATATCGGCGGTCATTCTGATGTCGTTGGGGGGGCCATCATTCTCAATGATGAGACGATGCACGTGCGCCTCGCCTTTTTGCAAAATGCGATTGGTGCAGTGCCGGGACCAATGGACTGTTTCTTGACGTTGCGCGGCATCAAGACGTTGGCGATCCGCATGAAAACGCATTGCGAAAATGCCATGCGTGTCTCGCAATTCCTCGCCGATCATCCGGCTGTCAAAGAGGTTATCTATCCCGGTTTGGACACACACCCCCAGCACGAGCTTGCCAAGCGACAGATGAAGGGGCCGGGTGGTATGGTCGCGTTTACGCTCAATGAGGGCGTTGAGGCGGCAGTTAACGTGGCGAAAAAGACCCAACTCTTCACGTTGGCAGAGTCACTTGGTGGGGTAGAATCTTTAATCGAACTGCCCGCGCCGATGACACATGCAACCGTATCAAACTCACCCTTAGCCGTGGATCCCGCATTGGTGCGCATCTCAGTCGGGATTGAAAATGTAGACGATTTGATCGCTGATTTACAGCAAGCATTAACCCAATAGCAGCTAGTTGCTAGTCGCTGGTTCATTGTAATACCTACCAGCAACTAACTATTAGCCCCTTCCTCATGTTTTTTGATAGCAAACAAGTTTTTAATAATGTAATCGAGGCAATCGGCCGAACGCCGCTCGTCCGCCTCAATTCGGTTGTAGATGGGTTGCCGTGCAACATCTATGTAAAGCTCGAATACCTCAATCCCGGTGGCTCGATCAAAGATCGCATCGGTAGTTTTATGATCGATGAGGCGGAGCGCAGCGGCCGTTTGAAACCCGGCGGCGTAATTGTCGAATCAACCTCTGGCAACACTGGTGTTGGACTCGCTATTGCGGCTGCGCTTAAGGGGTACAAATGTATCTTCGTGATGGCGGATAAGCAGTCACATGCAAAGGTAGAGGTATTGCGTGCGTTCGGGGCAGAGGTAATCGTGACCCCCACAGCCGTTGAACCAGAAGATCCTCGCAGCTACTACTCCGTCGCCAAGCGTCTAGTGGAAGAAACGCCGAACGCTATTCTCGCCAACCAATATCACAATCCCGAAAATCCGCGCACGCACTACGAGACAACTGGCCCCGAGATTTGGGAGCAGTTGGGAGACAAACTAACCCACTTTATCGCGGGTCTCGGAACGGGCGGCACTATCACGGGCGTCAGTCATTTTCTCAAGGAGCAGAATCCCGATATCCGCATTGTTGGTGTCGATCCAGAAGGCTCCATTTTGCTCGATCTGCACGCTGGGCGTGAAGGGCAAGCCGAAAATTATAAGGTTGAGGGGATCGGTGAAGATTTCTTGCCCTCATCGATGAGCCTAGACGCAATAGATGAAATTGTGCGTGTCAACGATCAGGAGTGCTTTTTGATGGCACGCCGCTTGGTGCGTGAGGAAGGTATTTTTACAGGTGGCTCTGGGGGTGGGGCGGTTGCCGGCGCAATCAAGTACGCGCGCGAGCAGGGTTTGACGGCCGATGATACGGTTGTCGTCATTCTGCCCGACTCTGGTTCACGCTACATGAGCAAGGTGTTCAACGATAACTGGATGCGCGAAAATGGTTTCATGCCGCGCGCGCGTTCACGCACATACTTCGCCAGCGATGTTCACAGCGCAAAAGGGGAGAAAGACCTCATCACGGTGCGTGAAGATGCCAGCATGGAAGAGATCGTCAAGTTGATGAAGGAGTATGGGATTTCACAGGCGCCCGTCGCGGATGCGGATGGTCGCTTGGTGGGTGTTGTGACGGAACTCGCGCTGCTCAATCATCTACTCGATGAGTCCCACGAGCATCAGGCGGGTGAATCGATTGCGCCAATTGTTAATCGTGATCCGTTGGTGATTTCGGCCGATACACCCATGAACACACTCATGCAAAAGATAAGCACGTCTGGCCTCGCGATCATTACTGACAACGATCACCGGATTACGGGAATTTTGACAAAGATTGATTTGCTCGACTTTTTATCTGGGCAAATGGATTAAGTTGTATTTAGATGGGTCCAATCCAGTCGATTGGACTCATCCCTTTTATAACTGAAAGCCGTTGGTTGCGGGGATCATTTTTTGTTCAAAATCCTCAACAAGATCGCTCAATTGCAGCGTTAAATCTTCCCACTCTTCCGCATTGACTATCGTATTTGCCTGTTCTATGTTGGGCGCAACGCCACTTGCTTGAATTTGTTCGGCCTCACCGTAGGTTGTGTACCAAAATTGTAGATCGTCAAGACCCAACTGCTGGAGACGTGGAATAAATTCATTGACAACAAAGTCGTAGTATTCCGACTCTTTGCCCTCCAATATATCCCACCGCATAATTACTTTTACTGGCATAGTTTCCATTGCGCGTTCCGAGTTTAAGTGATTGAGAAAACGTAACTTATAAACATCAGTTTAAATAGATTTTACGTTTTGCTCAATACACTAAATCCCTACTACCTTGTGCATCAAATGATCGT
This sequence comes from Anaerolineae bacterium, assembly GCA_030425205.1. Taxonomy (GTDB): domain Bacteria; phylum Chloroflexota; class Anaerolineae; order Promineifilales; family Promineifilaceae; genus CALECP01. The sequence goes on along the minus strand of JAUIAP010000010.1, from coordinate 124,896 downwards.
CTTACACTTTTGGCGTCAGCAAGACGATCTGTGTCTCTTCGGGACTACTGCTCGATGAGACGCGCAATGAACTTGTTGGTTCGAGATCGGCCGAACCCAACTCATTCAAGAATTTCTCAACGCCGTCTAGCTCTTTTGAGACACCGTCTTGAGCAAAGTGCATCGGCACGACAATTCCCGGCTCGATCATGGCGACGAGTTCAGCCGCCTGAACGCCGTTCAACCGATTACCGCCACCCACAGGCACCAATAATATATTGACTTCTCCCAATGCCTCAATCTGCGTTTGTGAAGGCAGCTTGGTCATGCGGCCGACATGCACGACCGTCACACCGTTCATATCAACGCGAAAAATGGTGTTGCGCTCTTTGCTACGCGACGCGACGCCTGTAATAAATACGCCACCAATTTCATATTCGCCGGGACCGGTCAATGTGCGCGTTGCTCCTGCAATTTCACCATCGACAAGCTCATTGCTGCGTGTCACGATGTCGGTTTTTATACGCGGCAACGTCAACCCCGATGCGTCACTATGTGGGTCGGTTACAACGGTGGAAAGATTGCGCTCCACCAAACGAAAACAGCTTAATCCGTACCAAGTAAGTTCCATGTGTAAGAGGTCGCTAGTGACTGGTATGCTGGTTGCTAGGGCAACGCCATCTTCTGACTAGCGGCTGGTAGCTAAAGTTATCAAATGATGTATTATAGCGCATCCTCTAACAAGACGGCATTTCTCTATCAGTTCGTCAATCATTCTGGTAGATGACATCTTCTCGATCGGTAAGCATTTTATCAAGGTTGCTGTGGAGTAAACGCGGATGATTCACAGCCATTCTGCAAATGGGGGAGTGTAAATAGTGAAATTGAGTCAGGCAGGCGGTTATTTTACGCAAAAAGTTACATTTTGGTTATAAATAACCTTGCGATTGAACTAACTTCAACTATAATAATTAATGTAATCTTCTTTACAAGGACTCTTATAATATGGCAAATCAAATCGTTGAAGTGTACGAGATAAATAGGATGACAACCCCAGTGGCGAAAATAGCATTGAATGGGCACAACATTAATGCAGGGAGCGTTTTCGGCCGAACAGGCGCGATGCGCAGTTTTAAAGTCGTTGAAGGCAACATTTGGGACTATTGGGAGCGACAGGAGCCATTGCGTATCCGTGATGAGGCGGGCAATGAATCGATGTTGCGTATCTTTGCCGTTCCTGCTGAAATGGGTGCAACTGGATTTGTCGAATTTCTCTAGGGCAATTTGTCATTCAACGGTAAACTATGACCTCGCATTTGCGAGGTTTTTTTATTTAGCGACTGGTTGGTCACGGGATCTTTGTGAGCAACTGGCAATTCGAAAGTGAAGCGTATGCAAGTAATGTTTATTTCGGCCGAAGTTGCCCCATTTGCCAAAACAGGTGGGCTTGGAGATGTAGCAGGATCGCTGCCATTGGCGTTGAAAGCACAAGGGCATGATGTACGTGTCGTCATGCCAGCGTACAAAGAGATTGAGCAGGGGGAGATTGCGGGATTTCGGCCGATGGAAGGGACATTGATGGTTCCAGTCGGCGGGGAGTGGCGACCAGCTGGAGTTTTTGAAGGACGCTTACCCAATAGCGATGTGCCAGTCTATGCTATCGCTGAGTGGAATCTCTTTAATCGAGATCGCATTTACGGCTATCACGACGATGCGGAGCGTTTCGCATTTTTCAGCCGTGCTGCCTTTGAATTGATGCACGCGCTTGAATGGTATCCGCAAATTTTGCACGCCAACGATTGGCATGCGTGCCCCGCCATCTTTTGGCTCAAAACGGCTGGTCAAGCCGACAAACGTCTCCGCAATATTCGCACGCTGCTCACTATTCACAATTTGGGACATCAAGGCACGACAAGCTGGGACATTACCAACTATCTCCATATCCAAACGCATAGTCTCGCTGAAGAACCGTATGGCATGATCAATTTGATGGCGCGGGGCATCTACCACGCCGATGCGATTACAACGGTCAGCCCTACCTATGCCAATGAAATCATGACCCGCGAAGGCGGATGGGGCTTGGAAGGTCTCTTGCGTTTCCGTGAAAATCGGCTATTCGGTATCGTCAATGGCATCGACACAGATCGTTGGAACCCGGCCGATGATGACCGTTTGCCACACCATTTTGACGTGAACACGCTTGACCAGCGTATTGCTGTGCGCCATGCACTGCAAGACCAACTCGGACTGCCGCGCTGGGATAACGTGCCACTTGTTGCCCTTATCTCCCGACTCGACTATCAAAAAGGGCTCGATATTACGGGAGAAGTGATCCACCGCCTTATGACCCACTGGGCGGGGGAAGCGCAATTTGTCGTCTTGGGATCGGGTGCTCCAGAATATGAAAATATGTTCCGCCAGCTTGAGGCAAAATATGGCTACAAGATGCGGGCCATACTTGAATACAATGCAGGGCTGGCTCCCCTTATCTATGGCGGTAGTGATATGTTTTTGATGCCTTCCCGCTTTGAACCGTGTGGTTTGAGCCAAATCTTGTCAATGCGCTACGGCTGTTTGCCCGTTGTGCGTGCAACGGGCGGATTGGTCGATACAGTTGATGAAGGGGTAACAGGCTTCAAATTTTACGATTACACTGTCGATGCCTTCTGGGAAGCTCTCGCACGTGCGATCTATGTCTACAATGTTGACAAACAACGTTGGGCATGGATGCAGCATTCGGCAATGATGCGTGACCTCTCATGGACGCGCTCGGCAAACAAGTACGTTGAGTTGTACAATTTCATGTTGCGGTAAGTAGCGATTATTCTGGCGACTGGTAGGGGTCGAAGCTCCATCAGTCGCCGATTTAAAAGCTCTTCTAGTTCTCCCTCTCACAAAAGCAGCCGTGCAGGAATGTTGGTCATCGTGACCGCATAACTAGCCATTCGTGCAGCCCAAACATTACCACTACCATCCCAAAAATAAAGGGCGGCACGGCATTGAGCGAAATTGTATCTGCCAATATGCCAGCCGTTCCCGGTCCAACTGCACTGCCTAGACCTGCTGCTGCAATCTGATAGCCAATTGCGTTTGCCGCGTGTTTTTTGCCAAGTCGGATTGGTGTGGCGGCGATCAGGGCGGGAAAGATCGGCGCGATTGACAATCCCGAAATAATCAAGCCAACTAACCCCAACCAGCTGACGTTCAGCGACAACAGCAGTGTCCCTAAGAGCAGCCCGCCTAAACCGATTCGCACAATGCGCGTTGGCCGAACATCCACAAAACCGATCAGAATGCGTCCCGTCGTTAGACTTCCCCAATATAAAGTTGCCCAAAGCCCTGCTTGTGCAATTGGAATGCCCCTTGCCAGCGTGAAGAGTGAATAGTTCCAGTTGCCAATACTGACTTCAATGGCTGTATGCAGCAAGAAGACGATGATGCTGATCCAGACAATGGGTAGCCGTAGGGTAGGGCGGTCCGCATGCTTGATTTCGGCCGAATTATCCTCCACCTCCAAAACCGTCCCCCAGCGATCCTGTGTGAACCAAAATACAACTGTAATCAGGATTAACGCCAGCCCGATAAATCCAAAGCCATAGCGCCAACTGAGCGCATTGGTCACCACCAGCGTCATCACGAATGCGCCGATTGTCGTCCCGATGGAAAAGCTGGCGTGCAGCCAATTGAGCAGTTTCGGCCGAAATTCACTCGCCGCAAATGTGTTCATGCCCGCATCGAGCATTCCCATGCCTGCTCCCAGCAGCACAGTTCCCAACAAAAGTGCAGGCCATATCCATGCAACCGTTTGCAGCAGTGTTCCCAGCACCATTATCCCGCTGCTTAACGGCAACAAAAAGGCAATCCCGCGCCGCGCCACCATGCGACCATTCAGGACGCTGGCCAAGATGTGACCAGTGGTCAACCCGACGGAAATGACACCCAGCGCACCGAGCGTTTGCCCAAAATAAAGCCGTACAGAGGGCCACGCGACACCGATCAGACCATCGAATAGACCCAGTGCGATGAATGATGCGTAGGCGATCAGAATTGTTGAAAGGCGGACTTTTTTGCTCATGATGCGCAATTGTAGTGTCAGTGCAACCGTTTGCATTGGGCAGAAACCGCAAAATTTAGACAATGCAAACGGTTGCACGACATCATGCTATAATTTGCACAGCCATGACAAATCAACCGATTCGTACCATTTCAGACATTGCCGAGCTTGCCGGCGTGTCAAAATCAACCGTCTCGCGCGCATTGCAAGACAGCCCGCTCATCAGTGCCAAAACGAAATTGCGCATCCACGAGATTGCGCAGCAACATAACTTCCGACTCCAGCACGCCGCGCGCATGTTGAGCTTGCAGCGCACGCAGACAATCGCCTTTGTTGTTCCGACAGATCCTGCACGTGGGCGCACGGTCAGCGATCCATTCAACATGGAGCTAATTGGGGCGGTCGCGGAGACATTGCACGCTCGTGACTATGATTTACTGTTAGCACAATCGGCCGAAGGGGATACCGCTTGGGTCGAGCGACTATTGCGCAGTCGGCGTGTCGATGGTGTCATAACGATGGACTGCAATGCGGACCCCGCAACATTTGCCGCGTTGGTTGAGGAAGAGTTGCCATTTATTGTGTGGGGAAAGCTTTCGGCCGAAATTCACTATCCAACGGTAACCTCCGATGATTTTGGTGGCGGTCGCATGGTTGGCAATCATTTGTTAGAACAGGGGCGCAAACGAATCGCCTTCATCGGTGGCAATGCGGGCGAATTAGAGACGATGCAACGGCTAAATGGATTACGCAAGGCGGTTGGTGATGCAGCAATTGTCGCAGTGCGCTATGGTGATTACAGTAGCGAATCTGGATTCGTGCAGATGGAGGATTTGCTGAATTCGGCCGAATCACAGTCCGACACATCACATTTTGACGCAGTGTTTGTCGGCAGCGACATTATGGCAATTGGCGCGATGGAGGCGTTGCGGGCAGCCAATCGCACCATCCCTGACGATGTTGCCGTCGTCGGTTTTGACGGAATAGACCTCACAGCCCACTGTAGCCCACCTCTAACCACTGTTCGCCAGCGCGTCCCCGCTGCGGGTAAGCTCCTTGCTGAGAACCTCCTCCAATTTATCGACAATGGCATTGTCACAAACACGACGCTCCCCGTTGAATTAATTGCACGCTTTTCAACAGTGGGGAGTGGATAGGCACGTCAACGGCTCTTGCCTACCCCATCCTGATTTACCTGATAGACAAATCCGATAGAATACTTACACTATTGTGACATAGTGCGTGCAACCTTCCGATTAAATGCGCGTATAGCTGGTGAAACGAAAGATATTGGCACAATGGCCAATCAATAATTTTTGGAGATTTAGAACCAATGGCAAGCATCAAAGTCATTATTTACGACCCCACAGGGTCTAAGAAAACCCCAGTTGAACTACCCGCCGATGTCCCCATGCGTCGCCTGATTCCAGCACTTGTGACCAAGATGGGTTTGCCAACGTCGCAAGGTGGAAACCCGATTACATACCGTCTCGACCATCGTTCGAGCGGTAAGCGACTTTCCGAAGACATGTCGCTGAGCGATGCAGGTGTTTCGAACGACGATATTTTGAGCCTTTTCCCTGAAGTAACCGCGGGTTAGTAGTACGGTGATGATATGAGAAGGATGAATCATTCATCCTTCGTCTTTCATCCTTCATCCTTGCACTGCAATGTTTAATATCCGACAAAGACGTTTAGAAAATGAATATCAACGTGTGCGTGATCTAACCGATCGCAGCGACTTGATCCACCTCGTCGCGGTTGATGGCACGCCACCAGATCGCTACAAGATCCGCTTTACGGCGCGTGGTGTTGAAAGCATTCGCAGCAACGGTACGCCAGTCATGCGTGAACTGCATGAGGTGAGTATCTATCTGCACGCCGAATATCCGCATAAGCAGCCGCAGTTGAAGTGGCTCACCCCGATCTTCCACCCAAACATTCATGTGACGGGTGCGGTGTGTATCGGTGCATGGTGGGCGGCCAAGACGATTGATGAGCTGTTGCTGACGCTGGGGGAGATGGTTCAGTATAAAAACCTCGATCCAAAAGACCCGATGAATAGCAAGGCGGCCCAGTGGGCGCAGAAAAATCGCACGATATTCCCGATTGATGATCGTCCGCTGAAAGGCAGTTCAATTACCGACCTCATCACGATTGGTGAGGAGGAATCGGCCGATGAATTCGAGATCAAGATATTCTGAGGATGACGGTATTCATATTGGTGAGGTGACCGATAATCTCACCGCCGAACAACCGCCCCATCAGGATGATTGCCTGCTGCATGGCTCCTATCCTGCCCCCGAGCATGTTCACGTTATCACGACGCAATATGCGCTTAAGCAGGTCGTGGCACACAGCGAGAGCAATCTTAGCGTTGAGCTAGGCGGTGTTCTGCTGGGCAAGGCATTTCGCGCCGATGACCGGTTATTTGTGCGTGTTGAAGCGGCGATCCCCGCCGTGACGGACGACAACGGACCGGTGCATTTTACCTTTACGGCCGATGCGTGGACGCAAATCCACGTTGACCGTATGGCATACCCTAGCCTTGACATCGTCGGTTGGTTTCACACACATCCCGATCTAGGGGTGTTTTATTCGGCCGATGACGAAGTCGTCCATTCAGCCGCCTTTACGCAGCCGTGGCATGTCGGTCTCGTCGTCGATCCCGTGCGCAATCAGGGCAGTTTCTTTGGCTGGATTGACGGGCTACCTCGTCCGCTGCCCGGTTTCTACGAGTTGATTCCGGCCGATGCGGGCGAAGATGGCGAAGTCCCACGCGCCGTTGTGGACTGGGATGTGGTAATCGACCATAGTTGGTTCATGCCCCCGCACACCGCAGGAGCCGCACCACACATCGTCTACAACGACGGCATTCCTCCTGAAGCAGTCTATTTGCCAATGGCTTTTTCGCTCGTTGCAATGATTATTTCGATGATCGCCCTTTACTTTTCACTACGCTAAATGTTGAATGGGCGTGCGCCCATTCTATAAACAACATGTTTCGCGGGGCTAGTTCCCGCGTTTTTTACAGGAAGCGGACAGGAAACGTCCGTTTTTACAACAGATGCGCGAAGATTTAACGTACAAAGCGGTGTTGACATTAACCCCACCTGAAGCAGAGGGCAAAATGACGCTGCACCTCACGCTGCACCCCTCCGACACAATTGTGACAGGGGGTGTTGTTAAGCCTTTGGGTGACTGCACGCTCGATGAGTTACGACAATATGCTGAGGCTGAGGAGGCCGCATTTGGTGAAGCGTATGCAGCAACGACGATTCAATCGCTGGTCGAAGCCGATTCACTCGCAATTGATTGTGATGAGAGTGATTTCTTGGAGAGGGTCGTTGTCCTTCCTGTAAAAGAGAAAATTCAGGAGAGTGGGGGAGAATCGGCCGAAAAACCCACACCAGATGTCGTCGCCGATGAAATTGTCATGATCGCCGATGCCCCCGCCGTTGAAGAGATCATTGTCGAAGAAATCCCACCACGTGAGCCCGTTGCAGAAGATGACGACGATGATGCCGAAATCACTGTGGCTGATGCAGAACAGATTCACGAAGAACGTGAGACAAACGACCCGACAAGCGCAACCCGTGACCCACAGCCTGAGACGAAAACAGCCGGCATTCTAGTCGATAACGGTTATCCCGCTGCGTGTGCAGTCGCCATTTGGCTGGATGAGACGCCCTTACGTTTAATGCAGGGTCATGCGCGGTCGAGTCTGCGCCGCGAAGTTGCGGGCGTTATGATCGGGCCACGCCCTGAAAAACAGCCCGACGGCCGCTATGTGGTGCATGTCACCGACATGATCATTGCCAAGCACACCAAAATGGCGGGCGCGTCTGTGACCTATACGCCCGAGTCGTGGCGTTATCTCAACGATCAACTTGAGAAAATGTACCCCGATGGTGACATGGTCATGGTCGGTTGGTATCATACACATCCGGGTTTTGGCATCTTTTTGTCAAACATGGATTTGTTCATTCACACAAATTTCTTCACGCAAAAATGGCACATCGCCTATGTGCTTGACCCTGTCGGCTTCCGCAGTGGCTTTTTCTCGTGGGACAAAGATCAGGCGAAAGTTGTCCCGTATCATTTCCCGTGGCCTGAGTGGACATCGGGGACTTCTTGGTGAGCGATAGCACACTAAGTTAATGGAATCAGCAGTCGAATACATGACAGAAAACAAGCCCGTTTACTGACACCTGTTCACTGCTCACTGAAAAGATGGAAACAGAAGGCGAGTTCATTCGCATTACAGTCGATGACATTCAAGAGGCGAACCAGCTTAGTTTGGCTTGTCCTATTTGTGTGAGTCCAGTCGAGAATCAGGCCGATCGGCGGGAGTTGGTTCCCGTTGTTTGTGCTGAATGCGGAACACTCTATCATCGTACCTGTTGGCAACAGTCGGGTGGCAAATGCGCTATTTTGGGTTGCACCAGCACAAAGATTATGCCACATGGGGCGCAGGAAGAGGTCGTCACGATTTCGATTACGGATGTCCCAACTGATGCGGAGGTGCAGCAGCGCAATAAGCGACTTAAGCGCATCGAACGTGAACAGCGTGGCTCAGAACCCGTTCAATCGACCGAGTCGCGTGGTTTTTGGAGTGATCTTTTCGGCAATATCCTGAAAGCGTTTGGCCTACGCTAAGGGGACTTTTTCTCTGCCAGAGCGAACATAGCCAAATATGACAAACAGCAGCGAGACGGCTTGTTGTACGGACAAAATATAGTTTGCCTGTACAAACATCAGCAATGTGACGCTGCCATTCATCAACATAAACAACAGCCAGCCCCGTCGCTGGCTTTTTGCTAGCAGATAGGTCCCACCCAAGAAGCCGATAACAGAAAAAATTTCTAAGATCTGTGAGAGGCTGACGATGCCACCGTAGTCAAACAGGCTATAGCCTACACCGAGCGGAATCAGACCATAGACAGCCCAAACAGATAACTTTGCCAAGAAAGTCTCTTGCATCTGCTCGATACCGCGCAACGCAACCAGCAAGCCAAATAGCATCGATGGTCCACTCCCCAATTCGATGGCAGCAAGTATCCAGTTACGATCCAGCACAAGGATAATGACCCATGCAGGCAGACCGAGTAGATAACATGACCAGCCCCAAATCTTTAGGTTGCGGTCATCTGCGCGTCCTTCGCCGAGTGAGAGCAGAATTTTGTTGCTGAGATAAAATAGACCACCCCAAAGCTGCAAGAGTAAGTTCATTATTTGACGTTCCGCTTGATTTAACTAAGCGCCGAAGCATAGCGAAAATAACGTGGGCATACAATTATTGGCCCATTGTCCGCTTCAAAGACGCGGCAAACTAACGTTGGGTCTCACCGCGCAGACTACAATCGCAACCAAAAAAAGGTGATGGGACAGCCTACACACACCATTGCGTTACCTTACCGCAAAGGTTGCGATAATGTTGCCCCAATGGGGTCATTTGCAAGATTTCCCGTAAGTCTACCTCGTTACGATAGTACCATAGTCCTATTGGGTAAATGCGTAGTAGCGTTTCGATGCGCTGGTACTGGTAGTGAAGTAGCTAAAGATCGGGAGAATATATCATGGGAGCGATAACCCCCACATTTGAGAATAGCTATGCTGACTTTGGGTGGCGACGGTCGATTCAACAAGTCAAACACCATTTGCAGCAGAGATCTGATACTGAAACGCACATGCGCGCCTTGCTTGATCAAGTCAAGATTGCGGAGACACGGATGGTCGCGCACAACGATGGCAAGCCGATTGCCAACATGGATATTTTGGAGATTGGGCCGGGGCAAGGATTGGAGCGAGCGACCTATTTCGGCCGAAATAATCATATCACTGGCCTAGACACCGACATCATTGCGCGTGGTTTGGAATGGCAAAGCTATTTGCAGATGTTGCGGACAAATGGGCTGGGGCGTGTTGCGAAAACGCTTGGGCGCGAGATATTGTCAAATCGGCCGAATCGGGCCGCATGGCGCAAATTGCTCGGCGTGAAAAAACTTAACTTTCCCGATGCGATGTATGGCAACATCTGCGACATCGTGCCACGTGCCAATCATTACGATATGGTCATGTCCTGGTCGGTTTTTGAGCATGTCAGCGATCCTGCGGTCGCAATCGACCATGTCCTAGCCGCCTTGAAACCCGGTGGCATCTTCTATATTAGTCTGCATCTTTACACCTGTAACAACGGACACCACGACATGCGCTCATTCACGGGGGATGAATCGTTGCCGTTGTGGGGGCATCTGCGACCCGATCAGGCGCACCTCATCAAACCGAGTGCCTACTTGAATGAATGGCGATTGCCACAATATCGTGCGCTGTTTGCTGAGAAAACGGGTGGTGACTACGAGGAAGTGCTGGAAAAATTCGAGCATCCAGAGGTTTATGGGCCAATGCTGAAGGGATCATTGCGCGAAGAACTTGCGGACTACAGTGAAGATGAGTTGTTGACGGTGAACGCGATTTATATCGGCCGAAAAAAGTAAGACAAAACTATCCGCGCAGATTACACGAACACGAATGGATGCAAATTCATTCGTGTTTTTGTTTACGGCTCATTTAAGCCGCTCGGCGCAACCGTGTAGAGATCGTGATGGATGATCCGAAGCTGAAACGGAGCATTCAGACGACCGTGATCCCGCAACTGTTGCTCGATGACCGTTTGTAGCGGCACCAGATTTAACTCTGAAAATGGGCGTTCAGAAACGATCGTCACAGTCGCAATGTATGGTTCGCCCGATGCAGTCGGGTAGTTGCTTGCAATCCCGGAAACGGACGTGAAGCCACTTTCATCGGTGCCAAAGTAAGTACGCAGCGCGGAGCCAATGATCTCCTGACGGGTTTGTTCGCGGTAGAGTGAAATCGTTGTTGGAGTAAGAATAAGACCGACGATAAAGAAGGCAAGTATGGCAATCCGCCCAGAGTTGAGACGAACACGCCGATTTGTTTTGGCGGTTGGATTCGGCCGAAAACCGAACACACCAAACACAAACGCCGCCGCCAGCGCGATTGTGATGTAGTTGGTCGCAAACAGCAGCAATGCCCCTAGACCTCTGCGCCAATCTCCTTCTGCGAACGAAATCCCCACACTCGCTAATGGTGGCACTAGCGCGGCCGCAATCGCCACGCCCGGCAACGCACCTGCGGCTTCCCAATAGGTCAATGCAAATGCCCCTGCCAACCCTGAAAATAGTGCGACGCCTAAATCGATCAGACTCGGCTGTGTCCGTGCCAACACCTCCGCGGTCATGCTGTCGCCGGGCAGTAAGCCAACTAAAACGCCCACAATAATCGCAATCAGTGCACCACGCACGGCTGATCCAAACGCAAAGCGCAGAAAACGCGCATCCCCGACAACCAGTGCCATTCCGGTTGCCACAATCGGAGACATTAACGGCGCGACCAACATTGCGCCAATTACAACGGCCGGACTGTTCAAGAGCAGTCCGAGTGCGGCGATGGCGGCTGAAAGCGTGATGAGTACGGTGTAGTCAAAATCGGGCGCCGCATTTTCACGCAACTTGACATAGACATCGCGCCGATTTTCACGCGGGAGGCTTGGGATGACTCTCCGGATGGCAAAATCAAGGCGACTGAGAACATCTTTGGTGGCATTTTTCGGCCGACGCACGACCATTACGGGAACCTTGCTCTCACGCACAACTGCGCTCACAATATCCCCAAACAAGGCTCGATCGAGCGAACTCTCCTGCGTTGCGCCAATCACAACCAGATCGTAGTCGCCAGTCGCCGCCTTGACGATACCTTCAATAGGAGAATTGGCTTGAATAACTTTACTGTTGACACGCTCGGTTGCATCAGCTAATTCCAGCACATTTTCCAACCGCGAATATGCCAACGCCTCTTCATGCGCCCCCTGATCAGCACGCACCACATACATCACGTCTATCTCAATCGTGTCGGGCAGTGCGGCTAGATATTGCAAGGCGGCGACAGTGTGGGGGCCGCCCGACGTAGGGATGAGGATGCGCCGAATTCCATTACGCTGGATCACCTCTTCTTGGTCGCTGCCAAAACGGAGGGCTGCAACCGTACAAGGCAGATTTTGCAAACTCGCCCATGCGGGAATGTTCGGGTCTGTCACCAACATGTCGATTCGTGCAGCGGCGATGAGTTCGCGTATCGTCTGGTCGGGCTTAATCATCTCAACGATGATGCTCTCATAGCGATCCTCACTTGTACAGATCGCTTTTACACTAGCTAATGTCTGTTCCGCATGTGCCAACGTCTCGGCACTCGTTTCTCGGACTAACACGACTGCCAAGAGCGCACCGCGATTGGCACGCGCCAACGCCAATCCGAATTGCCAATCGAGCGTAACGCCATCACGAGGTTCGAGAATGACCGCTACACGCCAAATTGATTCAGTTGGAAGTTTGCCTTTGAGAATATTCATCGGGCAAAGTATAACAACATCTGTTTTATTGAGAGTACAATCTCCTCTACTTGTAAAAGCAGCGTCTTATTTGAACCATGACTCACATAGTCGTCATTTGTGAAATTTGTTATAATCGAAAGCTGATTCAATAATGCTTAACATATCTACTACACAATCAAATGCGCGACGAACCCCCGTTACATGAACTTTATTGGGATAGTAGTTACGCCATCGCCATGACGCTGCTTGAAACCCATCCAAGCGTGTCGCCATTGCAAGTTGGACTGCTGGAAATTGCTGATTTAGTCATGGCATTGCCGAATTTTTGCGATGATCCAGCGTTAGTCACGGAACGTATTTTGCAAGATATTCTAAACGTGTGGTACGAGGAGAAAGTTTAATGACCGCAGGAACCTTTGAGTCGGACATCCCGATTCCAAGTGAAGTCAAAAACAACGTTTTTATTACCAGTTTGGACAAAATCTACAACTGGTCGCGTAGAAACTCAATGTGGCCAATGACGTTTGGCTTAGCATGTTGTGCGATTGAGATGATCTGCGCGGCATCAAGCCGTTATGATATGGCGCGTTTTGGTATGGAAGTTTTCCGCGCTACCCCGCGACAGTCAGATTTGATGATCGTTTCGGGAACGGTGACAAAAAAGATGGTTCCGACCATCGTGCGTCTCTATAACCAAATGCCAGAACCACGCTATGTGTTAAGCATGGGCGCATGTGCGAACGGTGGTGGCCCTTTCAAGGAAGGGTATAACGTTGTAGACGGTATCGACAAATTTGTGCCAGTCGATGTCTATGTTCCCGGCTGCCCTCCCACGCCGCAAGCGTTGATCTATGGTCTGCTCACATTACATGAAAAGATCAGTCAACAATCTTTCACAAATGTTCCATGGTACTCTAAAGATGATCCGATGGCGGGTGTCTTCCCAATTCCTGTATTGGGACCAGATCTTGTCGATTTGCGGCAGGTTGACGTAATTCGCCAAGAGGCGTTGCGTACACAAGGGTTGGAACGAGCGGCGGCAGCAGATGCGGCCGTCAGCGAAGAGATTGATGCGGAGGTGGCAGCGTGAGCATAGAAGTCTTAGAAACACCTGCACGGGAGTGGGAATCGGCCGAAGCTGAAGCCAAGGATCTCCTCAAAGAAAAATTTAGCTCTCTAAGCGATGATCCCCGTGAAAATCATGATGCGATCATGGTGGATGGCAATGACTTGATTGAAGTTGTCACCTACTTGCGCGATGAACTCGGCTTTAACTACCTTTCAAGTGTGACAGGTCTTGACCTAATCGAGGATGACAAACTTGAAGTTGTCTATCACACCTACAGCATTGAGAAGGGGGGTGGCCCCGTCACGCTCAAGGTGCAGGTTCCGCGCAATGATAGTGCCAGCATTCCATCATTGACCCCAATTTTCCCCGGAGCTGATTTCCAAGAGCGCGAAGCATGGGATTTATATGGCATCAAGTTTGACGGTCATCCCGATCTGCGTCGTATTTTGATGTGGGAAGAGTTTGTCGGTCATCCAATGCGTAAGGATTGGAAAGAGGCATTTTTTGAAGATGAACACAAACCATTTGGCAGTCGTTGGCCGGGTGGCGATGTCGTTCGTGCTGAAGAGCTAAATCCATTTGGTAAAAATGTAAAGTATCCAGCTGGCTGGTTGCCAACGGGCGACGAGTATGACGTTGAGACCAATATGTATGGTCTGCTGCAAAAGTCGCCAACCTCTACGCCGGGCTTGAAGACGGATAAGGTAACGGTCAACATCGGCCCTCAGCATCCCTCCACACACGGTGTATTCCGAATGGTTGTGACGCTGGATGGTGAAACGGTCGTCGCGCTCAAGCCCGTCATGGGTTACTTGCATCGCAATCATGAAAAAATTGGGGAGCGCAACACCTTTATCCAAAACATTCCCTACACCGATCGCCTTGATTACCTCTCGTCGATGTGCAACAACCACGCGTATGTGTTGACGATGGAAAAGTTGTTGGGCAATAAAGTTGCGGAGCGTGCCGAATGGGTTCGCATCATGATGGCGGAGTTGACGCGCATCGCAAACCATTGTTGGGCGTTGGGTTTCTTGCTAAACGATGTGGGCGCACTGCAAACGCCAATGCTTTACATGTACATTGAGCGCGAAATGATTCTCGATGTCTTTGAGTCAATCTCTGGTGCGCGCATGATGTGTAACTATATGCGCTTTGGTGGTGTTGCCTATGACCTGCCCGCGACGATTAAGGGAGACGACACCTACGAGCATCTGCACGAGTTGATTAACGAACATATCCCGCGTGGCTTGGAAGATTTTGAAGGGATGGTGACGGGTAACGAGGTATTTGCTGTGCGGTCGCATGGGGTTGGTTATTTATCGGCCGAAGATGCAATTTCTCACAGTATGGCCGGCCCAATGTTGCGAGCTTCTGGTGTACAGTATGATGTACGTCGCGCTGAACCTTATTCCTTCTACGATCAACTAGACTTTGATATTCCCGTTTACAATGATGGCGATATTTGGGCGCGCTACCTCGTGCGCGTTGATGAAATCAAAGAGAGCTTGCGGATTTGCCGCCAAGTGCTGGGCTACCTACGCGCGACACATGGCGCACCCATCATGGAAGGCAAACCACAGTACGCCATTCGTGCGCCTCAAGCGGGCGATCACTATGGACGTGCTGAAAATCCAAAGGGCGAATTGGGTTTCTACGTCAAAGTGCGTCAAAAAGAGTCAAATCTCGACCGCTATCACATCCGCGCCCCATCATTTATCAACTTGACGACGCTCGAAAAGATGAGCATCGGGCATAAACTTGCTGACCTCGTTGTAATTCTTGGTGGAATTGACATTGTTTTGGGAGAAGTAGACAGATAATCAGTAGGCAGTAGGCGGCCGACAGTCAGCAATAAAAAATAGTGCTGACTGTTCACTGTTCACTGTTCACTGCTAACTAATATGTATGGATTAGGCATTCTAAAAGGTCTTGGCATTACGATGCGCCATTTTGTGGAAAGCTATGTGGATGATATTCGCTGGCTAAGCAAAGGTGGCCGTTATTACAACGATGCGGCGTTGGAGGAGCGACAGGGGTTGCAGGGAACGGGCATTATCACGGTGCAGTACCCTGAAGAAAAACTGCCAGTACCAGAGCGTTTTCGGTTTGTTCCATTCTTGGTGACAGACAACCCCGCACCGGGACAGATGTATGGCAAGGATTGGTGTACGTCTTGTGGTATTTGTGCAAAGGTGTGTCCACCGCAATGTATCTGGATTAAACGTGGAAAGTTGCCGAATGGTCGGCCGAATCCCGAGCCAGAAGAGTTCTACATTGACATTGACATCTGCATGAACTGTGGCCTGTGCGCCGAATTCTGCCCATTTGATGCGATCAAGATGGATCATGACTATGAGCTGGCCAGCTATGACCGCACAACCGCGCACATTCACGATAAAGCACGTCTGAGCAAGCCGATTAGTTACTGGCGTGAAATTGCACCCACTCGGGCTGCCCATGAAGCCGCTCTCCGTGATGAGGCGGCGTCTAAGAAAAAGAAAAAATAGTCAACAGACTCTAAAAACAAAAAAGCTCTGTCGATCGACAGAGCTTTTTTGTTTTTAGCAATCTGTAATAGCATTCTAAGTGTGATGGGCTACACTCTAGATTGGTGATTTATGCGTTGTAGGTCAGTGTTTTGACTCTGATCTGCCATTGCCACAAAGGTGGCGATTGATAATTTAGGAATGATATGTTTGGACGAAATAAACAATCTGCGGTGACGGAAGAGGCTGTAATGGCGGCGATGGCGACGGTGATTGAACCCGAGCTACACCGCGACTTGGTTTCGCTGAATATGGTGCGCGATCTTGAGATAAATGGCAACGATGTCACATTTACAATTATGTTGACAACGCCAGCTTGTCCGTTGAAAGATGTGATGGAACAAGCGTCCAATGTCGCTTTGCGCCGAGATGTGCCACAGGTCGAAAGCATCAAGATCAACTGGGATGCACAGGTACAGAAGAACAAGCGCATTGAGCAATTGGGGCATAATTTTAAGAATACGATTGCGATTGCCAGTGGTAAGGGCGGGGTTGGTAAATCGACCATCGCTGTTAATTTGGCGATTGCGTTGGCAAATTCGGGTGCATCCGTTGGATTGATGGATGGCGACATTTTGGGGCCAAACGTGCCGATGATGATGGGTGTGGATCGGTTGCCGCCAACGAGTGACCGCAAGATCAATCCTGCCGAGAATTACGGTGTAAAGTTTGTTTCAACCGCGTTCTTGCTTAAACCAGATCAGGCATTGGTGTGGCGGGGACCGATGTTGAACAGTGCCATTCGGCAATTCTTGACTGATGTAGCATGGGGTGAGCTCGATTACTTGCTTATTGATCTGCCTCCCGGCACGGGTGATGCGCCCCTCTCATTGGCACAAGCACTGCCGTTAAGCGGTGCCGTCATCGTGACACAACCTATGGCGGTCGCAGCGGGCGATGCGCTACGTAGCGTCAAAATGTTTGAGCAACTAAACGTGCCAATTTTGGGCGTGGTTGAGAATATGAGCGGCGAATTCTTTGGGACAGGGGCTGGCGAAAAGCTCGCCCAAAGTCAAAAGCTGGACTATCTTGGAACTGTTCCGCTCGATGCGCGGGTACGCATTGGTGGGGATACGGGTAAGCCGATTGTGGCAGCCACCCCCAATTCACCCGCTGCATTGGCATTGACCGAGATTTCACAAAAAGTTGCAGCCAAAGTTAGCGTGTTGGCATTCCAGAATCAGGCGAACTTCATTCCAATTGAGATGATCGGATAAGAACCGTTCAATAGGAACATAAAGTAGACGAAGGGCGGCATTGTTGAAGGACAGGCCGCTTTTTTGATCGAAGATGAGCGGTAGGTTGAATGTGTAGGTGTGTCGAGTACAATTCGTGGATGATTTGTAAGGAAATAATTCAATGACTTTATTGATGACATCTTCGCTGCCCGTAGAGGCAGTTTCGGCCGAAAAAACCCCTTTCATCGGTGTGCGCTTTCAGAAATTAGGTAAGCTGTACCACTTTCGCACGGGAAACTATGATGTGGAATTGAACGATCCCGTGATTGTCGAAACGCGCCGCGGCCGACAGTTAGGCACGGTTGCAACCTTTCTTGAACCCGATCAGGTTATTCGGCGGCGTAGCGTTCGGCCGATTGAGCGTCCTGCAACGCCGCGTGAACTCGTTCTGCAACAGATTTGGGAGACGAAAAATCTAGACGCGCTGATTACCTGTCGTGAACTCGGTCACCGCCTAAACGTGCAGGACGTAAAATTTATTAAGTCAGAATACAGTTTTGACGGCTCGTGGCTCACTATCTCCTACGCAACCGAACAGCGTAAAATGAATTTGAGTGAACTGCGCCGACAGCTATCGCGCAAGTTACAGTCACGAGTTGAACTACAGCTAATCGGGCCACGTGACGTAGCGAAAATTTTGGGAGGCTATGGTGCCTGTGGCGGGCCACGTTGTTGTTCGACATTTCTCACAGAATTTAGCCCCGTTTCGATCAAGATGGCCAAAGAGCAGGGAATATCGCTTAGCCCGAATGAAATCACTGGAATGTGCGGACGGTTGCGCTGCTGTTTGGTTTATGAATATGAACAGTACGTTGAGGCCAAGAAAAAACTCCCCCGTTTGAAGAAAAAGATTGGCACCCCATATGGAGAAGGGCGGGTGGTTGATGTGCGCGTATTGCGTGATTCCGTTCTCGTCCAGCTAAATGACGGCGAATATCAAGAGGTGTTTCGACACGAATTGGAGCCATTAGCAGAGTTGCAAGCGTTAAAAGAGAAGTCGGCACAAGGGTGCACGAAACATGAAGGCGGCGGATGTGATTGTGGAGCTAAAAAGTGAGTAAGAAAGAGAAACACAACTACTATGAAACCTTTATTCGTGTCGCAGAGGATAGTTCGGCCGAAACCGCCCAAATCCCACAGCCATTTCGTGGCAAGAAGACGGTTGCTCAAATTCAATACGAACTGATCGCTGACAACCCCTACCAAATGAAGCAGGCCGATATACTTTTCGAGACCTTCATGCGTCATAAGAACATCTCTGAAGCGGAACGCACAGAACAGGAAATGCAGTTTTTTAGCAAGGAACATGCTTGTCTACGCGCTTCACCGTTGACAAAACAGTATGGTTGGGGCGCGCATTTTGATGAAGAGGGGCGAGTTGCACTGGTGGCAGTCGATTCGGCCGAATACCAAACATTTGCCAACAATCCAGACATCAAACAGCTAAATGCGATGCGCAGCAAACGCAAGAAATAGGAGATGATGTGAAATTACGCGATAAGGCATGGGAGATCGTGCAGGAATTTGTACAAGATGAGGGGTTGCGTCGTCACATGTTATCTGTTGGCGTGGCGATGCGCTGGTATGCGGAAAAGTTGGGCTTTGATGCCGATACCTGGGAAGCGGTAGGCATCGTTCATGATTTTGATTGGGAAATTCACCCCGATCTCGACCGTCATCCGGGCGACGGCGCGCTCATTCTGCGTGAACGTGGTTGGGATGAAGATTTGATTCGCACTGTTTTGTCCCATTATGAGGCGGGAACGGGCGTGTCGCGCGAGAAGCCAATAGACTTTGCATTACTCGCATGTGACGAAATCACAGGACTGTTGGTGGCAGGCTCATTGGTTCGACCGAGTAAAGATATCCGCGATATGAATGTTAAGTCGGTCAAGAAAAAGTGGAAACAGAAGAGTTTTGCTGCTGGCGTCGATCGTCCACATGTTGTTGAAGTGACAGAGGACTTTTGCCGCGAATGTTTTGGTGGCAATCTCGAACTGTGGCAGCATGTTGGGAATGTGCTGGCTGCAATGCAAAAGGATGCTGAACTGCTTGGCTTAGATGGCCAGCTCGCGACTGCTTGATGTGTAGGGACAGATATACGAGAGGAGCGGACAACAATGAATAATCAAGATTTGTCGGTGGCAGAGGCGCTTGAAAGAGTCCTTGCCACCGTTTCAGTTTTAGGAAGTGAGACGGTTTCTTTACTCGATGCACTCGGCAGAGTGCTGGCGCAAGAGGTAGTAGCACGGGATAGTCTGCCGCCGTTCGATAATTCTTCGATGGATGGTTTTGCGCTGATTTCGGCCGATATTGCCCACGCCACACCCAACGCCCCCGTCACGCTCAAAGTTGTCGGAGATGTTGCGGCGGGGAAATGGCCCGATTTTCGTGTAGCGAGAGGCCAGGCTGCACGCATTATGACGGGTGCGCCCATTCCTGCTGGTGCAGATGCGGTTGTTCCCGTCGAAGGAACGGACGAAAATTGGCGCGAAGAGGCACGGCCATTGCCAAAGGCTGTTCAAGTATTTCGGTCAGTTGATGAAGGGGGCTATATTCGGCCGAAAGGGGACGACATCCAAGCCGGTGCTACGATTCTGCGTGCGGGGCATTGCATTCGCCCACAGGAGATTAGCGTGTTGGCGTCGCTCGGCGTACCAAAGCTAAGCGTTGTTCGCCGCGCACGCATTGGCATTTTGGCGACTGGTGATGAGCTTGTTTCTGTCGAAGACGCGCTTTCACCGGGCAAAATCCGCAATAGCAATGGGTATGCACAGTCGGCGCAGGTCGCCGCCCTGGGTGCGATTCCCGTCCCGCTTGGTGTAGCACGAGATACCGAAGCTGATGTGCGAACAAAACTTCAAGCTGGACTAGATGCAGGGGTTGATATGTTTATCAGCTCGGCAGGTGTTTCCGTTGGCGCATATGATGTTGTGAAGGCAGTATTATCTGAGGGTGGGGATGTAAACTTTTGGCGTGTCCGAATGCGACCAGGCAAGCCGC
Source organism: Anaerolineae bacterium (assembly GCA_030425205.1). Taxonomy (GTDB): domain Bacteria; phylum Chloroflexota; class Anaerolineae; order Promineifilales; family Promineifilaceae; genus CALECP01. The sequence goes on along the minus strand of JAUIAP010000010.1, from coordinate 104,594 downwards.
TGGCATTTGGCAAGTATGCGGGTGTGCCCTATGTTGGACTGCCGGGTAATCCCGTCTCGTCAATGGTCTCATTTGAACGCTTCGCCAAACCTGCGATTCGCAAGATGATGGGGGAAACGGACTTAACGCCGCGTCGTGTCCGCGCAGTCGTTCAAGACAGCTTCAAATCAGATGGACGTGAAAGCTACATCCGGGTTATCTTAGAGCAGCATGGTGATGAAACACATGCTACCACAACAGGTAATCAGGGATCACACGTCATCACCTCGTTAGTGAAGGCAAATGGGTTGCTGATTGTACCAGAAGGTGTTGGGGAAGTGCAGCGTGGGGAGCGGTTGACCGCTATTTTGTTGTAAGAGAAGCGAAAGGGGTGGTACATTCCACCCCCCGATGGCTGACAGATTTGGCTTAACGCCGATAATCTAATGTGCGCTCTAGAATATCATCATGATAATCATTGCGCCGTCTGCCTCCGCGCCGCTTCTTTTCGCCGCGCTTCTTAGAAGATTTCACGCTACCGCCAGATGCACGCCGGAAGGCAGCCTCCATTGCAGTTGGCATCTCTTCCTGCTCTTCTTCAAGTTCAAAGACTTCTTCAATAAAGTCCTCAACCTCTTTTTCTGGTTCGGCAAGCAACGCTTTCATGCTAAGGTTGATGCGGCGTTTGCGCTTGCTGTAGCTCAACACCTTCACTTCAACCTCATCACCTACTGAAATTGCTTGAGAGGGGTGGCGAATATAATCATGGCTAATTTCACTGACGTGAACCAGCCCTTCTTTTTCTGCGCCAATGTCGACAAACGCCCCGAAATTTTCGAGTCGCTTGATCGTCCCCGTGTAGACGTTGCCATCAGCCAAGTCACTCCATTCAACAGCCAGCGGCTCCATCATGGTAATGATCAGTTGATTGCGTTCGTGATCGACTTTATCGACCCAAACGTTGACCGTCTCTCCCTCTTTCAAAATATCTTGGATCCGTGATCCACCAGGAACTTGCGAAACATGCAGAATCGCATCCGTTCCCAAACCAACGTCCACAAATGCTCCATAGAGCTCGGTACGTTGTACTGTACCTTGCAACAAATCCTTACGCTTCAAGTCAGCAAGGCTAGAAGGTTGCACAGGCGCGTCCATAACAGTGTCAGCCATCGGTAATTTCTCCTCATACACCACAATTGGGTGCTAAAAACTTTTCAATTGCACTATAACCAAATTTTGGGATATTCAAACGTGCATCAAGCCTAAAATTATAACAGTCGCATGAAAATTCGTAAAGTAGATCAAACAATAAAATCGTCTGTTAAGGAAAATCTACCACCCAACTACACCTTTTGGCGCGCCTTCCTTAAAAATGGACGTCACATTCAAAATAAAAAGCCAGACAATGATGCCTGGCTTTTAAAGGGGAAGAGGAAGGAGAAAGAATTTACCGTTCAAGTGTACCGTCAATTATGGAACAATGGTTTAACAGTTTGTAATGGGCTGGTTAGCAACTTGTCAACGATAGTCGCTCGCTACATAGGTGTTTAGAGGGTGTTTCGGCCGAATGATAGGGTGGCGTTGGTATCATTCAACCTGCTAAAATACAGCGTCGAGAAAACATAGCTTGCCATCACATTTTGTGACTGCTACACTGTACCCAGATGATACGACCTTTTGGCTTGCGCGATATCGGTCTGCTTTATCAGTTGAATGACAACTGCGTGCCGCTCAACGCATCACTGATCTTAACGTTTCCGTCGCCACCGTTACGTGGCGCGCTGCTCAACTTTGCCCTCAGTCGAAACTATCCAACCTACATCTGGCGATCAAAGGATCGACGCTTACAGGCATTTGTGCAACTGCGCCTGAGCGAAGATAAGACGCAGGCTCACGTGTTATGGGTTGGCTGGCAGGCAAACGGATTGGTGGAGCGTGTCACACAAATTTGGCGCGGACTTTTTGAAGAGTTAGGCATCTATTTGGGTAAACGTGGTGTCCAAAACTTTATCGTTGAGGCACGCGAAGATAGTGAAGAAGCGCGGATTTTGCATGAGTTGGGGTTTGCCAACTATACGCGGCAGGATATTTGGCGGTTAGATCGGCCGAAATCAACCCCGAAAACCACCATCATGCGACAGCGCAGCACAAAAGATGATTGGTACATCGAACTACTATACGCACATATCGTTCCAAATATGATGCGCCTGATCGAACCCCACCCACCGATGGGAGAAGACAGTTGGGTTTTATTTGCCAGCGATACGGAGTTAGCGGCTTATGCTCATATTAAAGAAGGCAGCGCGGCGAATTGGTTGCGGTTATTTGTAAAGATGGATGATTCGGCCGATGCCGACAAAATCGTCCACGATACGGTGGTGTTTAAGCCACCATCGGCCGAAAAACCACTCTACGCTTGCGTGCGCCAATACCAAGATTGGCTTCAGAACGCCTTGCGGCGCAACAACTTTAGCCATTTCGATAGTCAAGTTGTGATGGTGCGCCATACAACGCAAGCGATTAAAAAACCGATCTCCAGCCTTGAACAAGTGCTGGCAACCAATGGGGCTGCGGCGAAGACGTCCCCCATTATTCAAAAAAGCGAACAGACCAACCTTTGGTTGGATGCGGCAAATAGTGAACAGTAGTTTTACTGGTTACAACTTGCTGTAAACTGTTCACTGCAACACTGCACACTAAATAGCACGTGCCGCTCCAAGAATGCGCTCCGCATTCGCACGTGCCACAATAAAAATAAATGTTAGAAACCACAACTGGACATATACATGAAGAACAAGCACGTGAGGATTTGCGGCTCTTCCTTAACGTGCTACCAGAAACGATCCGCCGCGCTATCTCTGCAACAGGGCGCGAAAATGAACTACTTGAATTAGTGATGGATTTAGGTCGTCGGCCGATGGCGCGCTTTTTCGAGGGCGAAGAAGTCTTGCGCGAAACGGGCGTGTTGGAACAAGAGATAGAGGGTGTCGTAAAGGCAATTAGCGATTTTGACGACGACAATCGTGCTGGCATCGCGCGCACGCTTCATCGTATCGCGGGGATTCGCAATCGGCGTGGCAAAGTGATTGGCTTGACCTGTCGGATTGGCCGCGCGATTTACGGAACCATCGACATCATCGCTGACATCGTAGAAGAGGGGCAAAGTATCCTGCTGTTAGGTGCGCCCGGCGTCGGCAAAACGACGATGCTGCGCGAAATATCTCGCATCGTATCAGAGGAGAAGCGCGTCGTCATTGTCGACACCTCCAACGAGATTGGCGGCGACGGTGACATACCGCATCCTGCTGTTGGTCGTGCTCGGCGGATGCAGGTTCCGCGTCCGTCCCATCAGCACGAGACGATGATCGAAGCGGTCGAGAATCATAATCCACAGGTGATCGTGATTGACGAAATCGGCCGAGAACAGGAAGCCCAAGCCGCACGCACAATCAACGAACGTGGCGTTCAGTTGATCGGCACGGCACATGGTCGGACGCTTGAAAACCTGCTGTTGAACCCGACTCTGTCTGACCTGATTGGTGGAATTGAAAGCGTGACACTCTCAGATGAAGAGGCACGGCGACGCGGCACCCAGAAGACGGTGTTGGAGCGTCGCGCCCCCCCGACCTTTGACATTCTGATTGAGATTCAAGAGCGTCAAAAGGTGCTGGTGCATCGGGATGTCGCGGCGTCGGTGGATGCAATGTTGCGTGGCCGTCCAGCACCTGTTGAAATGCGCTATCGCAATGAAGAGGGTGAAATTGAAATGGATGGCCACGAGGTCATCACAAATGAACCGAGCGTGACGGGACGGCGGCGCGATCTGCCCGATCCACGTCAGCAACAGAATGGACGGGTGCAGAAGCGCAGCAACGGTAAGAAGCCGGTGGCTGAGCCTGTTGAAACGCCACCTCCGCTCGCCCATGCGCCTGCGATGGCAACGCCAACCCGCAAACTCAAGGTCTATTCATATGGTGTGGCGCGCAATCGGTTGCAGCAAGCGGCCGACCGGCTCGGTGTCCGAATTGAACCTGTTGATGGGATAGATGAGGCTGATGTGATGGTGACGCTGAAAAGCTACTATCGCAAACACCGCAAGCTGATTGGCGAAGCAGAACAGCAACAAAAACCCGTCTATGTCCTGCGTGCCAACACGATAAACCAGATGGAGAGCTTTTTGGCGGAAGCACTCGATATGGAATCTGTGCCTGCTGACCCATTTGAGGCCGCAATCTCAGATGCGAATCGAGGGATAGCCAAAGTGCGAGCGGGTGAGCCAAGTCTCGACCTGTTGCCTGTTGGTTCTGCGATGCGGCGTTATCAACATCAGATGGCGCGACAGGCAAATCTCGTTTCACATAGCTATGGTCGTGAGCCCAATCGTCATGTGCGGATCTTCAATGTCCCGCGCAATGAGTCGATTCCGGGTGACCTGTAAGAGAAAAGTTGTTGCACAGAGTCACGTCAAGAAGGCGCAGCGTTCTTCTTGACGTGACTTTGTGTAACTTTTGAATGTAGCTTGGCTACTTTATATTTACGTTTTGCGTCGATGCTACGCTAGTGTCTAAAGGTCAACGAGACCTTGCTAAAGTCGAAGGTTGGTACGCGAGTTAATAGCGACCCAAAATGCTGCGGGCAATAATCATGCGTTGAATTTCGCTGGTGCCTTCACCAATTGTCATCAAGCGTGTATCGCGGTACATACGCTCGACAGGGAATTCACTGCTATAACCGTAGCCCCCATGAATTTGGATGGCATTGCGGCAAACGCGTTCGCTGACCTCCGTTGCAAACAACTTTGCCATGGCTGCCATTGTGCTGAAATTCTCGCCACGATCCTTCATCCATGCTGCTTTATAAATCAGTAGTCGCGCCGCCTCGATCTCAGTTGCAGCATCAGCGATCATCCATTGAAGTGCTTGGAAACGGGCGATGGGCCCCCCAAATGCTTCGCGCTGCTGCATATACTGGATCGACTCTTCATAGGCAGCTTGTGCTAGGCCAATTGCCAATGCACCAATGCTGATGCGCCCCCCGTCGAGACATTCAAGCGTTTGGTTCAAGCCGCGTCCTTCGACGCCAAGCAGGTTGCTGGCGGGTACGCGCACATTATCAAAGTTGACCAGCGAGGTGGGGGAGCCACCCAATCCCATCTTGATCTCTGGTTTGCCGATGGTCACGCCGTCGGTTGCCGTTGGGACAAGTATGTGGCTCATACGACGATTTTCAGGGTCGGTCAACGCGAGAATGATCATCATGTCAGCGACAGGCGCATTGGTCAACCACATTTTCGAGCCGTTCAGCACCCATTCGTCACCATCCAATTCGGCCGATAAACTCACGCCCCCATGCAAATCGGAACCAGCGTTTGGCTCTGTTTGGCCGAGCGATGAGAGACCATTTTTGCCTGACGTGAGATGGGGCAACCACGTTTGCTTTTGTTCTTCTGTGCCAAAGGCAACGATGGGCATCAATCCTAGCCCATTGTGTGCAGAGATTGCGAGCGCCGTTCCGCCACAGCCCCATGCGATCTCCTCAATAGCGATAGACGCGCTGATGGAGTCCATCTCCGCCCCACCGTATTTTTCGGGAACCTGTAGACCGAGTAAGCCTAGCGGCCCCATTTTGCGGACGGCTGTCCAGTTAAACTCTTTGGTCTGATCGACGTGGTGCGCTTTCGGCCGAATTTCCTGTGCGACAAATTCATGGACAAAATGTTTAAAATCTTGTTGTTCTGCGTTTAGCTCAAAGTTCATGGTGATAGTGGCTGGTGACTAGTGGCTAGCGGCTAGTGAAAACAGTTTCTGACTAGCAAGTAGCGACTAGCAACTATATACTTTTACACTATTGTAACTTATTGACTGAAAACGCAAAGTGGGTCACGATTATGCTCTATATATCTAATGGAAGAGGCGAAAGATGACGATATTGATTGTTGCAAATGGTGATTTGCCAGCAAGAGACTGGTTGCGCGAGCAGGTTGAATCGGCCGATTTTATTATTGCCGCCGATGGAGGAACGAACCATCTGCATCAGATTGGGCAACTGCCCGATTTGGTTGTCGGGGATTTGGATTCCGTGTCGGCCGCAACGCTGGCATGGTTAGAAACGGGTGGGGTGGAGATTCGGCGGGTTTCGGCCGAAAAAGATGAGACCGATCTCGAACTTGCCCTGTCGCAAGCAACCGCGCGCGACAAATCGCCCATCACTATTTGCGCCGCATTTGGCGGGCGGCTCGATCAGCAGATTGCCAACATCCTGCTGCTCACACACCCCGATTGGCTTGAGCGTGACATTCGCCTGATTGACCCACATCAAACGGCATGGGTGTTCACTGCCAGCGCAACGATTGATGGCAACGTGGGTGACACCGTTTCGCTGATACCATTGGCTGGCGATGCGACCGTTGCAGAGACAACAGGCTTAAAGTGGGCACTCCATGACAGCACGTTAAAATTTGGCCCCGCACGTGGCGTGAGCAACCGTATGACAATGGAAATTGCGTCTATTAAATTAAGAAATGGTGTTGTTTTGCTCGTCCATATTGAAAATGCGTGGCAGCGTTGAAAAATACAGATAAACTTCCGCACGGAAACGGTAATCACTGTACCATGACTGGTAAGTAGTAAATTTTCCTCTTCCAATATCCCTTTTCCGAAGCCTTCCACGCTCCCTAACGTGGGAGGCTTTTTTGCATCTTTTCAGAAATCCTAATTTCCGTATAGATTTACAATTATTTATGCAACTCACCCTACGCAAATTATTGTTGTGATGCGATCATTCGAACCCATGAAACCAGACATCAAACAGCTTCCGCTCGGTCCATTGCAAACCAATTGTTACTTTTTGGGCTGTACGGAAACGAAACAGGCCGCCATTATCGACCCTTCCGACAATGGGCAGGCGTTGGCTGACTTCATCAGCGAAAACGGCTACACGCTCACGCACATTTTACTGACCCATTCACACTTCGATCATGTGGGTGGTTTGGGAGATCTTAAAAACGCAACGGCTGCGCCAATCTACGCGCATGAGGACGCTATCCCATTTTTGAAAAATGCAGTGCGTTCGGCCGCTCGTTTTGGCCTTCCGATGGAGCCACAGCCTGATCCCGACCATTTTTTGGTTGAAGGGGATGTCGTAAACATCGGCAACTTGACGCTTGAAGTTCTCTTTACACCGGGACACGCACCCGGCCACCTGTCTTTTTATTTACGCGACCATGCGGTTGTCTTTGACGGCGATGTGCTGTTTCAAGGCAGCATCGGCCGAACAGACCTGCCCGGCAGTGATTTCAGTGCGTTGATGAACAGTATCGAGGAGAAGCTAATGCCGCTCCCCGATGAGACACACGTCCTCTCTGGACATGGCAACCCAACCACAATTGGGCGCGAACGCACGACAAATCCTTTTTTGCAGTGATAAGTGATAGGCAAAAACTTACCACTTACCACTTTCTTCTCATGACTAAATCTGCATATGCCCAAGCGGGCGTTGACATTGATGCTGGACAAAAAGCGACAAGCCTGATGAAACAGGCGGTACAGGCGACTTATGGCGCAGAGGTGCTGACTGGTATCGGCGCATTTGGGGGACTGTTCGACGTCTCCGCATTGAAAGAGATGGAATCCCCCGTTTTGGTCGCATCGACTGATGGGGTCGGCACAAAGACAAAGATTGCCGCCAAGCTCAACCGCTGGGACACCATCGGCCACGACATCGTCAATCACTGCATCAACGATATTTTAGTGCAGGGGGCAAAACCACTCTTTTTCCTCGATTATGTCGCGTCATCAAAGCTTGACCCCGAGCAGATCGCGGCGATTGTACGCGGTGCGGCGGCAGCGTGTGTAGATAACGGATGTGCGCTGTTGGGCGGCGAAACGGCCGAAATGCCCGGTGTCTATCAAGACGGGGAAGTTGATTTGGTGGGAACGATTATTGGGGTTGTCGATCGGCCGAAAATCATCGACGGAACCCGCATCCAGCCCAATGACCTTATCCTAGCCATCCCTGCCAGAAGTCCACATACCAACGGCTACACGCTACTGCGTAGTGTCCTCGCGGATCTCGATTGGAATGAACACAATGAGCGGCTCGGCATGTCAATTGGCGATGCTGCTCTCATCCCGCATCGCAGCTACCTCAACGAAGTTCACGCATTGCTGGAGGCAGGTCTCGACATTCGCGGGCTCGCGCATATCACGGGCGGCGGCGTAGTCGATAATTTGCCACGCATTTTGCCAGAAGGAACAGGTGCACTGATTGAGCGCGGTACGTGGAATGTGTTACCGATTTTTGAATTGATCGAGGAAGTGGGGGGGATCGATTCGGCCGAAATGTTCCGCGTTTTCAACATGGGTCTCGGAATGCTCGTCATCATCCCGCCCGACCAACGCGATCGCGCCCAAGCTGTTCTCCCCGAACTCGTCCAAATCGGCACGATTCAAACGACTTCGGGCATTATTATTCAAGCTGAGTCATCATAGAGGAAGAACCGACCATTTGATACTGTCGGTTCTTCTCTCGCTTTCCTGCTAAGGCGCAGTTTCCCCTTGTTCAACTGATCCACCAACCAATTCTATGGGCGCAAACTTGAGAATGCGCCCGTTGTTGGTGTCCGCGATAAAGACATTTCCAGCGTCGTCAATCGCGATGCCCGTTGGCAAGTTGAAGGAGGAGAGGTCGGTTCCATATCGGCCGAATCTTCCCACATACTCGCCCGCCGAATTAAAGATCAAAATCTGACTACCTTCTGGATCGGTCACATAGACGCGCCCACTCGGATCGGCCGCGATGTACGGTTTGTTGTCGAGTGAATTGCCTTCCCATGCGTCAATTGGAATGTCGTAGAGAGCTTGCAAATCGGGAGAAAGCACCTGCACACGGCGGTTCCATGCTTCGGCAACAAAGATGCGACCGTCCTCGACGGAGGTGATTCCGACAGGCTCACTAAACTGCCCTAACTCAAAGCCGTTGCTGCCCGTCTGTGCCACATACTCCCCATCGCGTGTTGTGATTTGGATACGATGATTGCCCGTATCCATAATTGCAAGCTCATTGTCGCCAACGAGTGCGACGGAGCGCGGGCCATAGAATTTGAGCTCTCCTATATCCCCTTCAGCTGGAATTTCAAATGTACCCCATGAGGTAACATATTCGCCATCGAGTGTGAACTTCTGAATGCGTCCATTCCATGTGTCGGCGACGTAAAGGAATGCGTCGTCGGTTGTCATCCCCCATGGCTCGTTGAATTGGCTAGGCGCCGAGCCAAATTCGCCAATTCCAAACGCGAATGACCCATCTTCATTATAGACTTGAATGCGATGGTTATTGGTGTCGGCAACGTAAACGCGCCCGTTTGCCACAGTCACATTGCGCGGCGCATTGAGCGTGCCATCCCCAAACGACTGCACGGCAACAGGGAAAACTTCACCCGCTGCATAGGGATCGACGGGCGGTGTGTAGTTGGTAACCTGCAAACCACTATCCCACAGACTCGCCAACACATCGCGGCGAATGTAGAGTCGTAAATCGGCACGTAGCGGCCACTTGCCTTCGCTGTATGTCCCGCCAAATACCTCACCGAACTTTTCATAGTCACGGTGCATAAAGATGTCCCATATCGCTTGTCGCACGTCGCGGCTACCTAACCCGCGCGCTTGTGTCTCGTTGCGGTTGACGCCATAGAGCGCATCCCATGACAGGTTGCGATACTCCTCCATCGGCCACCAAATGTAGTGATAGGTGTTGTGGACATAATCATCGCGCACGATGTTTTCGATGGTGTCCCATTTGTCACTGCCCGCCAAAATTACGGGTGAATCCGCGATACTCGCGTCGGGATTTTCTCCAAAGAAATGTTGATTCTTGTAGTCGCGTAGATACCAATAGTAGGGCCAAGACGACTTGTTATCAAACGAGACGCGCATCGACTTGTCCCCCTCCAAGCGCATCGAAATTTCGTCAATTTGTGCCATCACCTGCTTCTTGGTCGCCGGACTACCATGTGCGTAGATGAGATACTCGTTGGCGTAATCGCCGTTGAGATAGTTCGCTTGATAGGTGAATTGAATCGTCAGCGCGGCGAGCAAAATGAAGCCGGCAAATAGCCAACTGCGGCGTGCCGTTTCACGAGTTGCGTCGCGCAAAAGGTAGCGCAGCAGAATTGCAGATGGGATGAGGATGAGGGCAATTCGGCCGATTAGGACATTCAACCCCGTCAGGTTTGCCAGCGTTTTCGCGCCGCCAAATTCGACATCGAGCAACGCCGTTTGCAAGCTGAAAAAGATGGCTAACAGCAGCACGATCATCGTTCCAATCAATGCCAGCGACTTTTGACCTAAGAACTCGCGTGCAGAAACACCCTTCAGCCGTTGTCCCAAATACCATCCGCCAACGATAGCGGTCGGGATGACGATGTGTGTACTCAGCCACGGCATCTTTTCCCCAGCCCATGTGTAAATCACCCAATTTAATACCATCCACCAGATGACATAGGGGATAAAGCCAAACAGCTCATCGACATTAATGCGTTCGCGCCAACTGACCGCCTCCATGCTTTCCGCATCACGTTGTGTCGTTCGCATCGTGATGAAGTAAACAATCGCTAACCCTAGCACGACGAAGACGGCAACGACACCGGGAACAATTGTTTCGCGTAGTTGTTCGAGACCGTTTTCATCTATAAACGTTTCAGCTTGGACAGGGAGATTGGCAACCCCGACAGAGATGGCAATGACCGCGGCCAGCATGACCCAGCGTGCGCTCGTGTGGATCCATTCGGGCGCGTCATCGCGGAAGCGCACGGCATATTGAATCGCAACGGCCGCGACGACGATAACAAGGATAAGCAGATTTGCGGGGAGGGAGAGGGTGGTTGTGGGGGAAATCGGCCGATTAAACAACCAGTTCGTAAACTGATAGGCGATAACCGCAACAAACAACGCCTGAATCCAAAAGCCGACCGACTTGCCCAAGTTCTGCATCTTCAACCACAAACCGACCGCTAAGAATGACAACCAGATCGGCAAGAATTCGTAAAATGTGGTCACAAAAATGTAGTAGTGGTCTGGCTGACTGCCGCGTTCAACCCCTTGTTGCTCTAGCCAATAGCCAAGCGACCCGACCATACCGCTCAACCAGCCTGCTGGATTGGTGAAGAGCGATGTGTAGAAGAGGGCAAACAGGGCGTGGAAGACAATTGCCGGCACAAACCAACGGCGACCGCCCCACCACAAACCAACCAGTACGCTGACAATCAACAATCCAATCAACACAATCCCTGACATAAAGACAGAGGACGTGAGGAATGCGCTCCAGCATTGACCATTCGTGACCCACTCAGCTGCATAGCGCAATCCTGTCAGCGGCGTGCCGTCTGTCAATGTCAACGAACAGTGCGGTAGATTGTAATTCATTGGATCCACCCCAAAGCGCGTCACAATAAACGCGGTCATCGTGGGTAGAACGAGTGTTACATACAGCACAATGAGGTCAAATTCGGGGTACTTTTGCAGGTCGCTCTTAAGCCGATTCGCGATAATAAACAGCATGATACCAAGCCCAATCAGGCCCACGACCTCCATGCCCGTTATCACACTATCAGCCATCGAAGAGGCAGCCTCAAATGTTGTGGTTCCCTCTGCCAACGGATCGGCCGCAACCGCAACTTCGCCAGCTGCCACCCCTTCTTCCTCTGCCCCAAAGATCGCGCTGCCACCCAAGCCTGCAACGAGAATGACCACCGCAACTGCCAACAACGCAAACAGCCCTTTTGTCTCTTGCCAGCGGGTATGGAACCATGTCGCCGTCACCATTTTTGCCAAGAGGCGCAGTACTAAAAAGCTGCCAAAAATGGCGACGTACATAAACGACACCTCTTTGATACAAAACATCATCGACACACCCGCGGCAAACCACCAGAGCAGATATTCCTGTCGCGTTCGCATGTAGTGGACAGTGGCAATAAACGTCACCATGGCAAAAACGATCACGTAAGTATCATGGCGAATGTAACGCGAGTAATAGACGATGTAAGGGGAGATTAGCAACAGAAAGCTGGCAAACAGTGCGCCTTTTTTGCCTAGCCATTGCCGCAAAAAATAGGGCATCACGACCAATAGAACGCCAAACAACGCGATGGGAATGCGTGATGTAAAATCGCTATCCCCAAACAGCCAAAAGGTGGCGGCGGTAATATGGAATAGAAAGGGGCCATGCATCAACGGTGTGTGTTGGAAGCCATCCCCATTGTAAAACTGCCAGCTATATTGGGTGTGCAAGCTCTCGTCGTGACTGACAACGCGGTCGCCCAACATGTAAAAGCGCGAGATGATAGCGATGAGGATAAATGCGATGTAGATCGCTTTTTCCCAATCGAGTGCCAGCACGCTTGCCAGCGGGCGATCGAGGAGGTTTTGTTGACGGGGTTCTTTAATCGTTACTTGTGTCATGTGTCAGTAAACAGTGGTCAGTGAACAGTTGTGTGTAAACAGCGAGCAGTGCCACTACGATCTGTCATTCGCATAATGGTGGAAATCGATTATGCGTTATTTTTTGTTCGTTCTAGTCATTAATAGCCATTCACAGGCTCAGGAATTGGCGTTGCAAAGACCCCTTGTGCTAACTGAGTTGGGGTAGAAGTCGGGGCGGTGGTCGTTACCGTTGCCGTCAGCGCGACGAGCGACGGGGCAGGGCTGGCGACGACGGGCGTTGATCCCAATGGCCGCAGCGAAAAACCGCCAATCAACAGAAAAACCGCCATCGCCATCACCGTCGCGGCGCGTTGCCATGTGTGGCTGATTGCGCGGCGTGTTGGTGCTGGCATTCGGTGCATGAGGCGTACATGGGAGAGCTGTGGCACGGCGGCGAATGTCGCCCCGATCTGTGCCATCAGCCGTCGCTCCTGCACGATAGCGGCACGACATTGCTCACACGCACGTGCGTGTTTTTCGAGCGCGAGAATTTCGGCCGAATCCATTATTCCTAAAACGTAATCACTAATCTTGTCCGTGTAATGGTTCATAGTTGCTAATTTCTAATTGCCGGTTGCTTGTGAACGACCACTTGCAACCTATCTATGCCTTTGCAACGTTATTCACCAATTGAACCCGATTTGCGCAGTTGGATCGCGGCGATTAAGAGAGTTGTAATGTTCATTGCCCTGAGCGGGTTTGGGCATTGTCGTTTGTGGCACGAAGTTTCGCCACGATGCAAACGTGGTGCGTAGTGCGTGGTGCGTGAATTGGATACGAAATACGCACCACGCACCACGCACTAAGGTGGCGAACATCTGAAGACACCAACCATTGGATTAAGATTCAACGGTCATATGATCGCTTGGTTATTCACCGTTGTTCGTGGTAAATTTCACAAAATGAGTAAACGAGCGATTTTATCGGTGTACGACAAGAGTGGACTTGCCGAATTTGGGCAGGCATTGGCAGAAATGGGCTGGGAGCTGATCGCCAGCGGTGGATCGGCACGCCTGTTGCGCGAGGCAGGGTTACCAGTGACGGCCGTTGCGGAGATGACGGGTGCGCCGGAGATTTTGGGCGGTCGCGTCAAAACGTTACATCCCGCCGTTCATGGTGGCATCTTGGCACAGGACATCGACCGCGATCGGGCTGATCTGGCGGCACAGGAGATCGAGATGATTGATCTCGTCGTCTGCAATCTCTATCCGTTTGAGCAGACGATTGCACAGGCTGGCGTGACGCTGGCAGATGCGGTTGAGCAGATCGATATTGGTGGGGTAACGTTGCTACGTGCTGCGGCAAAAAACTTTGCACGGGTGGCAGTGGTCGTGGATTCGGCCGATTATTCCCAAGTTCTCGACCAACTGCGCGCCACCAACGCCATCGACGCAGCAACTCGTCGCGCACTCGCACTTAAAGCATTCCAACACACCCGCGATTACGACACGGCAATTGCGGATTATTTAGAGAAAGCAGCTAGCAATTAGGATCTAGTCGCTGGTCAGAAACGAAACGAACGCTGTTTCGCGTGGCTGGCAACCAACGTCCGCAAACTAGCAACTTCACGGAGCATACAAATGGAAGTTATTGGCTGGGCATTCTATATTCTATTTTTCATCATCATGGTGATCGCAGTGGTGGCACCAAAACTCACAAAAGATCAAACGGACGAGTGGTAAGAGAACCGCTTATTCAAACAGGTCGAAATCGCGGCCAAAGAGTACTTCGCCGTCGTATTCAGCCTGAATTTCAGCAAGCAGTTCGTCGGCTGTGTGGTCGCCCCAAATCAGTTGATGATTGAGGACGAGGCGTTTCGGCCGAATTTCTCGCGCTATGCGGCCTAACTCGGTCCCTGATGTGTGGACGGACTTGTGATAGTTTTGCCATTTGGGTGGGCGCACATAAAGGCCGCCCGCATGATAGACTTCATGCACCAAAATATCGCACCCTTTCGCATAGTAGATCATCGCTTGCACGGGGCAGGTGTCGCCCGAATGGACGATTACTTTATCGGCCGATGTAAACCGAAATCCGAAGGCATCTAGCGTGCCGTGCGAGACACGAAACGCTTCTACCGTTAAATCTTCATCTCGATAGATCTCCCCTTCTTCAATTTCCGTTACCTTCACAATCAACGCGCCTGCCATCGGCGCTAACTCATCGCGGTGTTCCGCAATGCCCGTTTCATAGGCGGCGAGAATCCCATCGATGAGTTGTTGTGTTCCCCGTGGGCCATAGATATGCAGTGGCTCGACGCGGTCAAGTACCCATGGGCCAATGATCAGTCCAGGTAAGCCATTGGTATGATCGGGATGGAGATGGGTGATAAACAAGCGCGTCAACTTCTCCATTGCAAAGGCTGTCATCCCTTTGACATGGTATGCTTCGCTAAGGCGTGGCATGATCCCATCTCCAGCATCGATCAGATAAGGCTGGTCATTGACAATAACGGCCGAGCATTGTTGGGCGTGGCTCGGCTTATAGTTCGGCGTGCCGGAGCTAAGGATTACAAATTTAGTGGTGTGCATAGCAAGCATTGTAGTCTATTGGTAATCCGTATCAAAAGATGTTATCTCGATGTCTACAGTGGTAATAGAACTAACAATCGTTATTAAATGAATGCGCGTAAATTGTCAATCTATTTCCTCCCCATTGAGAATAAACGCGCTTTGATATACACTGACATTCTATGTTTGGAACAAAAAATATCTACCTTGATCACTCCGCAACAACCCCTGTTCGACCAGAGGTTGTCGATGCGATGTTGCCGCATTGGTTAGAAGGGTGGGGCAACCCCTCTTCGATTCATCAACAGGGACGATCTGCCCAACGTGCGCTCGAAGCAGCGCGCCGATCAGTCGCCAAACAGCTCAATGCCCGCTCAAAAGAGATTATCTTTACGGGCTGTGGGTCGGAAAGTGACAACTTGGCGTTGCGCGGTGTAATGATGGCGGCGCGCGCGGAGGGGCGCGGGGATCATATGATCACGAGCTGCATCGAGCACAAGGCTATTTTGGATACCGCCAAACAGTTGCAAGATGTCTATGATTTTGCGGTCACAATTTTGCCCGTTGACGAGTATGGTCGGGTGCGGCTCGCCGATGTTGAACAGGCCATTCGGCCGAATACCGTCTTGATCTCCATCATGGCTGCCAGCAATGAGGTCGGCACGGTGCAGGATATTGAGGCAATCGGCCGATTAGCGCACGATCATGACATCCTATTTCATACCGATGCCGTCCAAGCGGCAAGTTCAGCCGCGTGGGACATGCAGGCACAGCCGATTGATCTGATGAGTCTTGCGCCGCATAAATTCAACGGCCCCAAAGGGGTTGGCATCCTCTACAAACGCGATGGCGTGACGTTGACACCCTCAATGACGGGTGGCGGGCAGGAAAACGGCTTGCGTCCCGGCACATCGAATGTTGCATTCGCCGTTGGCGCAGCCAAAGCACTCGAAATCGCCCAAGCAGAGCGCGAAGCGCGGCATAGTCACTATCTCGAACTACGCGATTCGATGATCGAGCGCACGTTAGATGCATTTGGCGACGATTGCATCTTGACGGGACATCCCACAGACCGGCTCCCCTTCCATGTTAGTATCGCGTTGCGCGGCTTGCGCGGCAATGATCTGTTGATGCATCTTGACTTGGCAGGAATTTCAGCCAGCAGCGGTTCTGCGTGTTCGGTCGGTAATCCTGAACCTTCCGCCATTTTGCAAGCACTGGGGCTGGGTGACGAGTGGACGACAGGCGGATTGCGCTTCTCGTTTGGTTGTGACAACAGCTTGGCCGATGTCGATGCCGCGATTGAAGCATTGACAAAAGCGGTCACGAACTTGAAAGAGATTACGGCGAAATATCAGTAGATAATTGGGGACTTTCGGCACACAAGGGGTTTGCGACACGTGTTGCGTATTGCGTATTGCGTGGTGCGTAATAGTTGCTGGACATTCGCTATGTAATATCACGAAATCTGAGAGAGTCATCAGTTGTGTTGACATGCTGTTTCACAAAGTTGCAGATCGATGATCAGGGGTGTGTGATCGGAGAAATTTAGTTCCCCGTTCTGGAAGTTGGCGACGTGCCATTCGTCTGAAACGAGCAGGTGGTCGAGCATCAGGCCCGGCCATCTGCCTTCAAAGAACCACGTGCTCCTGAGGCCAAATGATTGGCGGGCATCGCGCAGATCGGCCGAATTCATCAATTCTCGCATCGGATAGGCCCACTGCGATGCATTAAAATCCCCCATCACAATCAGCGGTGATGACTGCGTTGCCACAATCTCTCCAATTGTCTCAATCTGCAAACGGTGTAATGCCCCCCATTTGGGCTGCGGTGGCAATGTATGCCCCGCCACCAAACTAAATGATTGCCCATGCCATTGAACGTCTGTCTGAAAAATAGCGATGCGCGTTGTCTCGCGGTTTTGCGTAATCAGCGAATTTGCGAGCGGGTATTTGCTAAAGAGTGCATTTCCCATTGCGAAGCGACTTGGCCGAATTAACCGATAGGGATAGTCGTCAAATTCCTGCTCGATCTCTTGCTGAATGGCGTCGGAGTACTCCATTAAGAGGACTATATCAGGATTGTATTTGTCTACGTCAGCACGAATCGTCGGCAGATTTTGGTTGCCATAGTAGACATTGTGTAGATAGATTCGCAGCGTTTCCCCCTCAATGCTCGTAGCTGTTTTCGGTATGTATGGCAACACACGCGCACCGTTCAGCAACAGCAAAATCAACGCAGCGGCCGCCCAACGCCAACGCCGCGCTCCCGTCCAAAATGCCAATGAGACGGCTGCCCAAATGACGTAGGGCAAGTGAAACAACGTCAGTAAATCGAAATACCAGACGATGCGGCTGCCAAACGCCGCGATGGTGAGGAGCAGCAGGGTGAGGGTGGAAAGGGTTGCGACTGATTTCGGCCGAAATTTGAACATAGCTATATCCCAACGCCCCACAATCTTTATCCCTCTCCAACAAAGCAACGAATGGCGACATCAGATGCCTGTCGCAGTTCATCCAGCGTACCAACCTGCTGCAACCGATTTTCTAGAACAATCCCGATGCGTTGCCCGAGCTGTGCCGCTTCATCTAAATCGTGCGTCACCAAAATGGTTGTCGTTTCTGCCTCAGTCAACAACGCGGAAAGTTCGGCCAGCAATCGCTTGTGAGTAGGGGGATCGAGCGCAGAGAAAGGTTCATCAAGCAAGAGCAGTTGTGGCTCCAACGCGAGGGCGCGTGCGAGGCTGACGCGCTGTGCTTCCCCGCCCGAAAGTTGAGTGGCGCGTCTTTCGCGTAGTGATTCGATTCCCAAGCGTGACAGCCATCGTTCAACGGTTCGGGTAATCTGCTGTTTGCCTATGCCACGAAAGCGCAGTCCCGCCGCCACGTTGTCAAAAACAGTCATGTCAAACAACAATGGGTCTTGCAATACAAGCGCAATACGCCGCCGATAGCGCAGGTCAGACTCGTCTTGCACATTCTGACCATTGAACAGGATGTCGCCCCGTTGTGGTCGCAAGAGACGTGTGAGCGTGAGCAACAGCGTGCTCTTACCCGCTCCGTTCGGCCCAACCACTGCCAACAGTTCACCCTTTGCCAATGATAAGTCGTCAACCGTCAGCACGATTTTGCGACCCCGTTGCACCTGCAAATTGCGGATTTCAAGCAGTGGTGTTTGCATCAACGTGCGCCCCGCTGTTGAATCCATGTTAATGCCCAATTGACCAGAAAGATGATAATCAGCAGCAGCACGCCAAGCCAAATCGCCATCTCAAAATTGCCCTTGCTCGTTTCCAACACGATTGCTGTGGTCAGTACGCGGGTTTGATAGCGTATGTTGCCACCGACCATGAGCGACGCGCCAACTTCTGAAATCACAGAGCCAAACCCCGCCATCAACGCGGCGAGCAGCGGCAGTCGAGCTTCACGCCACAGCATCCAAACCATCTGCCAACGCGACGCGCCCAGCCCATAAAGCTGCAAGCGTAAGCGTGGATCGAGGGCTTGCAGTGCGGCGGCCGTTAAGCCAATTACGACTGGCGCGGAAATGACCGTTTGGGCGATGATAATTGCGACGGGTGTGTAAATAAAGCGCAGGTCACCTAATGGCCCCGAGCGCCAGAGCATCATCGCCACGAATAGCCCCACCACAACTGGCGGCAGTCCCATGCCCGTATTGACAAGGCTCAGGAGAAGTTTGCGACCGGGAAACTTCCCTAACGCCAAAAACGTTCCCAACGGTAGCCCAATCAGCAAACTGACGCCTGTCGCCAACGCTGAAATTTGCAGAGAAAGCAGGGTGATTTGGAATAGTTCCACATTCATGCGCGATGACCTCTGAATGCGCTACGCCGATTCCCAAGCAACCACTTTTTTCTAGGCAATTGGCAATCTACCCTCTCGCCCCGACTATTCCAATCCAAGATCGGCATCTGTCTTATCCGCGTCAGGGAAAAAGAGCGGCTGTCCGTATTGGTCGATTCCGAATTCGGCGATCAGGGCTTGGGTTGCATCGCTGGTCAAGAATTCCGCGAAGGCAAGCGCGCCGTCGTAGTTGGTCTGCGGCCACTTGTCTGGGTTCACGGTCATGACATGATAGACGTTGAGTAGAATTTCATCCCCCTCAACGAGAATTTTTAGGTTGAGATTGTCTTGATTGGCAAGGAAGGTGGCGCGGTCTGTCAGCGTGTACGCCGATTTTTCACTCGCGATTATCAACGTTGAACCCATCCCCTGACCGGACTCGATATACCATGCGGGTTTAGCTCCATTGGGGTCATGTTCAGTGGCTGACCAGATGTCCAACTCTTTCTTATTGGTGCCAGAGTCATCGCCACGCGAGATGAATGGGGATTGTGTGGTCGCTATTTGTGTGAGAGCGGTTACAATGTCGAGATCGCGCACATCGGCCGAATCGGCCGAACTTCCCACCAACACAAAATCATTATGCATGATCAATTGGCGATCTTTGGCAAATCCCGCATCCATCAGCTCTTTTTCGGCTGCGGGGGCATGAACGAGCAGCACATCGGCGTTGCCCTCCTCAGCCATTTTGAGCGCGGCCCCTGTCCCGACGGCGACGGTCTGCACCGTATAGCCACTTTCCAATTGAAAAATTGGCACGAGCAGATCGAGTAAGCCAGAGTCTTGGGTTGAAGTGGTTGTGGCGAGAATCAGGGTTGTGTCGCTTGGGGTTGTGGCGCGACATGCCATCAAGAACAGTGTGATAAGCAGTAGTAAGCGTTTCATCAGGGTCGTCATGTCTTGTAAAGGGATTCAGATTTCTTGTCTAAGTCGCCAGTTTACGACATTTCGGCCGATTACAACACCACTTTTCTATTAATTATTTGTTATGCAACGCGCCAATCTGGCAAAATGGACGGTACTTTCAACATTGGGGCCATAAAACCTGTTTGCATGATACGGTGAAGCGTTATAATAGCGCGGTAACGTTTCATACAACCTGATTCGGATAATGGTATGTCGAAACGAATCAAATTAGATTCTTCACAATAGAATCTGACAACACAAGGATGGAAAATATGAAAAAACAGACCCTTTCAACGATTCTAATGCTTTGCCTTGCGCTATTCGTGCTGGTTGGCTGCGGTGGTGGCGATACGCTCGGCACGGCTGACAATCCAATCGTCATGTCATTTGTGCCATCAGGCGACACGCAGGAGATCATCGCCAGCGGTAACGAACTGGCAGAGATGATCACCGAACGCACCGACCTCGTCATTGAAGCCAACGTTGGCACAGACTTCGCCGCAGTCCGTGAAGCGATGGGCGCAGGCCAGGCTCACATCGGCTGGCTCAACACATTCAACTATATCCTCGCAAACGAGACGTATGGTGTCGATGTTGGCCTTGTCACCGAACGCTTTGGCTCTACCTTCTACAACGGCCAATTTAACGTGCGTGCAGACAGTGGCATTGCCGCTATCGGCGACCTTGCTGGTAAATCTGTTTGCTGGGTTGACCCGAATTCGACCTCTGGCTACATCATTCCACGCATTATGTTGGCCGCAAACGGCATTGACCCTGAAACAGATTTGGGCAACCAAATTGAAGCAGGTTCACACAACAACGTGATCACACAGGTCTACAACGGCGACTGCGACTTCGGCGCCTCATTCGTTGACGCACGCGGCACGATTGAAGAAGATTTCCCAGATGTAAACGAACAAGTTGTTGTTCTGGCGACGACGACCGACATCCCCAACGATGCCGTAGCGTTTATCTCCGACATGGATCCTGAAATCCGTCAACAGATTGTCGATGCACTGCTCGACATCGCCTCAACAGAAGAGGGACAAACTGCCCTCAATGAACTGTATTCAATCGACAGCTTGCAATCGGCCGAAGACAGCTTCTACGATGCATTCCGTGCTGACCTGAGTAAAGCTGGAATCGATATCGAAGAGTTGGCTGATTAGAACGAGAACTTCAATCTGCAGTTGCGGGATTTTCATATTCCCGCAACAAGCTTTCCTACAACGGGGCGTGTCATTAACGTTGACACGCCCTACCAATTTATCTCCATGTTGAAAGTTGAAAATCTAACCAAAGTGTTTCCCGATGGGACTGTTGCACTAAAGGACGTGTCGTTTGAGGTAGAAGACGGCGAATTTTTGGCCGTCATCGGTCTATCTGGATCGGGCAAATCGACGCTGTTGCGCTGCATCAATCGACTGCACGACCCCACAAGCGGACGGGTTGTCTGGAATGATAAAGATGTCACGGCAGCTAAAGGACGTGATCTCCGACGGATTCGGCGGCAAATTGGCATGATTTTTCAGCAGTTTAATTTGGTTAATCGCAGCAGCGTGATGACCAATGTCTTGGCGGGACGGTTAGGCTATGCCAGCCCAATGGCGAGTCTCTTTGGACAGTTTTCGGCCGATGATCGCAACCGCGCACTCGCTGCACTCGACCGCGTTGGCATCGCTGACAAGGCCGACAACCGGGCCGACCAGCTCTCAGGGGGGCAACAGCAGCGCGTCGCCATCGCACGCACACTAATGCAGGAGCCGCAACTGCTTCTGGCCGACGAACCCGTTGCAAGTCTCGATCCTGTTCTGGCCCATTCAATTTTGCGCTATCTCGAATTGCTCAATCGTCAAGACGAAATCACCGTGTTGTGTAGCCTTCACTTTCTCGATCTGGTGCATCGTTACGCCACGCGCGTCATCGGCATGAAAGATGGGGAAGTTGTCTTTGATGGCAAACCCGAAGAGCTGACGGCGCAACGGTTTGAAGAAGTTTATGGCGAAGAGGCCGAGATGGTCAGTGTGGGCGGAAATTTTAGTTAACAGTTGGCATTGAACAGTAAACAGTTCTGATCGCATCCCCTTATGCAGCAAAATTCAATTCAGGCAGCACTTTTTTCGTTAATTGTTCCGGGCGCAGGTCAATGGCGGCTCGGTAAGAAGGAGCGCGCTGTTGCGATCCTTACATCCATCTTGGCACTGGGAGGATTGATCTTCTGGCAAATGCTCCCCGCCTTATTTGCGCCGCTGTTGGCGATTTGGGCGTGGCAGGTTTTCGATGCCTTCCAATCGGCCAAAGGTCGGCAGTTGGGGATGGGAACACCCCTGCTATTAGGTGCATTGATCGTATATGGATTGAGTGCGAGTGCGGTGGAATTTCGGCCGAAACGGGTCGTCACTGGCTGGCCAAACATCCAACCCTATCTGCGCGCTCTAACCCAACCCGAACTGTTCGACTATGCGACCAACGATGTCGAGGGACTCGCGCCGATTCAGGTTCCCTGTATTTCGCCGCTGCCTGAACCGGGACGGTCGCCAACTGATACGCCCAAAGTGACCATCGACCAGCAATGTGCCTCTGTTGGTGAGTCAATTACGATTGAGGTAACGGGTCTCCTGCCGAACTTTGCCGGTGAGCTGTGGTGGATCAATCCGATTGGTGATGCTCAGCGAGTGTTGCGTGATGGACAACCCTTTACATTTGTCAGTGATGATAGCGGCAACTTTACGGCAACCTTTGCTGTTCCGCTGGCTGTCCCGCTCAGTCAACAGCCGGGTGACGGGGAGACACAAACCCATGCGGTGCGGGTCGAGCAACATGAGCCTGTTGGTGGGTTGCGGCCGACCGATACATTGCAGCTCGTTTGGGAAAAGATTGGCGAGACGATTGCGCTCGCGTTTATAGCAACCGTGATGGGGACGATCTTTGCCGTTCCCGTTAGCTTCTTAGCAGCCCGCAATCTCATGGGTGGCAACCGTGTCACGCTCGCGATCTACTATGTCGTTCGTACGATCTTGAACGTCATCCGCTCGATTGAGACGTTGATGTGGGCGATTATCTTTGCAGTCTGGGTCGGATTAGGGCCATTTGGTGGGACGCTCGCGCTCTTTTTACATACCGTTGCCGCATTGGGCAAACTCTATTCAGAGGCAATTGAAAGCGTCGATCAAGGGCCGATTGATGCATTGCGTGCGTCGGGGGCCAATGCGCCACAGGTGGTCGTCTATGCGGTCTTGCCACAAATTCTGCCGACGTTTACATCCTTCACGCTCTATCGGTGGGACATCAACGTGCGCATGTCAACCGTCATTGGGTTGGTTAGTGACGCAGGACTTGGTTTCTTGGTCATTCAATGGATTCGGCTAAACCGTTTCCGCTCAATGGCGACGGCATTGATTGCCATTATCCTTGTTGTCTCGCTGCTCGACATTCTTTCAAGCTATCTTCGCAAACGCATCATTGAAGGCTCGCCGAAGGTTAGGAAACCAACGACTGGCCGCCGACTGGCGCAAATGGCTGGGGTCGCGGTCTTTATCCTCGCGTTTGGTTGGTCATGGCAAGTGGCACGGATTGAGCCAGTTGAGTTAATTCGCGGCGCGCCGGGTGGATTGCGCTTGATGCGGTCGTTTGCTATACCAAACTTGGTTACGCGACCAACGGAGGAGCGCAATGTGACGTTGACGTTGCCTGTGCCTTGTGGATCGGGAGAGACAGGGACAGAAGCGTTAGAGGGGATGCGGGTGGCATTATCGGCCGAATGTGGCGATGTCGGCGATCCGCTCACAATCACAGGCTCGAATTTGCCTCCCAATACAGAAGTCTCCGTCCGCTGGGTCTTTGCCGATGGCGCCTTCTTGCGCGTCCGCTCTGGCTGTTGCATGGTTGACGCAGATGGCAACTTGACGCTTGAAACGAACATCCATCCCCTGCTCGAAGTTGATCCCGATGGGGGGCAACCGTTGCCCGGGGGCGTACAGATTTCCTTCAAAGAGGTGGTCGGTGGGCCGCAAATCAGTGATGCGCTCAAAACGGTTGTCAGCCTCTCGCTTGTGACACTGCTGATGGCATTGATGGCGACGACGCTCGGCTCGCTGTTTGCGATCCCGCTTAGTTTCTTTGCCGCCCGCAACATCATGGGTGAAAGTGCCATCGGAAAAACGATCTATAACGTTTTTCGCGCTGCATTTAACCTCTTCCGCTCAATTGAACCGATGATTTTGGTGCTGATTTGCGCCGCATGGGTGGGAGCAGGGCCGTTTGCGGGCGTGTTGGCATTGACCCTCAACAACATTCCAAATTTGGGTAAGCTCTTTTCCGAAACGATCGAAGAAGTAGACAATCGCCCCATCGATGCGTTGACGGCAACGGGTGCGAATCGCATGCAAACGCTCGTCTACGCCATCGTGCCACAACTCGTCCCGAAATTTCTCGCCTTTATCATCTACCAATGGGACATCAATATCCGCATGTCCACCGTTATCGGCTTTGTCGGCGGTGGTGGTATCGGGCAGCAGTTCCGCTTGTGGATCGGCCTGAACCAGTATAGCTCAGCGGGAACCGCGACTTGGGCGATTGTGATTATGGTTTGGACGATGGATTATTTGAGTTCAAAAGGGCGCGAGAAACTGGTGTGATGGCGCGACATTCTTAACCAAATGTTCCTTGCCCTCAATAGATTCGCGCTCGAAACGTTTATCGACTTTGGATTTGTGCTATGATCTCACGATGGCAATTATCCTCTTAGTCCGACATGGCGAAAACAATTGGGTCAAGGAACATCGTTTGGCAGGCTGGACACCCGGCGTCGTGCTAAACGAGAAGGGCCACGACCAAGCAAAAGCACAGGCTGAACGTCTCAGCAAACTTCCTATCACAACAATTTATAGTAGCCCCCTCGAACGCTGTATGGAGACGGCGCAGCACCTTGCTGCGCCGCATAAGCTGGGTGTGCGCTTGTTCCCCGAAATGGGCGAGGTGCGCTATGGCGAGTGGGAAGGGGAGCCAATCAGCGAGTTGGCAAAGCTGAAAGAGTGGCACACCATTCAGCATGTTCCAAGTCGCTTTGAGTTTCCGGATGGCGAGTCGTTGCGTGGGGTGCAGACACGCGCCGTCAACGCGATTGAGTGTCTAGCGGAAAAACATTCTGATGAAATAGTTATCGTAGTGTCGCACGCCGATGTGATAAAACTGACTTTGGCACACTATCTTGGCATGCATATCGACCTCTTTCAGCGCATCATCGTTTCACCTGCATCGGTGAGCGCGTTGGCATTGGGTAAGGGCAGTGTGCGCGTCTTGCGAATAAATGATGATGGGCCGCTGCAACCGCCGCCCAAGCGTGAAGAGAAACAAGAGGGGAGCGGAGCAACTCCCGCAGCAGAGAAAGCGTAATGGCACGGCATATCGAAATCAATCCATCAAACCATCTAACAATCGGCACGGTTGGAGAACCGGGCAATCGTACATTCTTCCTGCAAGGTGGGCGTAGCGGGGAAATCATCTCGCTGGTCATCGAAAAGATTCAGGCGGTCGCGATTGCGGATAGTTTTGAGGAACTGCTTAATGACCTCGCCCGCGAACATGCGGCCGTGCGCCGCGACTTGCAAGCAACGGTGCAGCACGATTTGCGCTTGCAGGAGCCAGTGGATCCACTATTTCGTGTCGGCAATCTTGGGCTAGGTTATAACGATGAACTTGAGCGCGTGATCGTGGTGGCCTATGAACTTGTTCCTGAAGAGGACGATGCCAATATGGTCAGCTTCTGGGTTAAGGCCCATCACGCCCGTGCATTGATCGAACATGCTCGCGAAATTGTGGCTGGCGGTCGGCCGATTTGTGGCAACTGCGGTCAGCCGATTGATGCAGATGGACATTTTTGCCCCCATCGCAATGGACATAAAATTTAGTAGACAGTGAACTGCATCCAATCATAGATTGGCACTCACTGCGAACGGTGCATGGTCAATGGATAAGCAGCAGACGCTCGAAATCTTGACAAATGGCGAAATGCGACTCGAAGGCCGCTTGGCTTGGGGGTCGAACTATACGCTGCTTGGTTATGTTTGCGCGGCTGATATTGAATTGCCGATTGTCTATAAGCCACGACGCGGCGAGCGGCCGTTGTGGGATTTTCCAACGGGGACGCTCTGTCTGCGTGAGCGGGCTGCATTTCTAATTAGCGAGGCGGCAGCTTGGGATATCGTGCCACCAACGGTTTTGCGTGAGGGCGTGCATGGGTTTGGCTCTGTGCAGGCATTTGTTGAACATGATCCCGACCTGCACTATTTTAACATTGAGGGGGAAGCTGATTTTGCCGAGATGTTGCAGCGCATTGTCGTCTTTGACTGGATCACAAATAATGCTGATCGCAAGGCGGGGCATGTGCTAGTCGGCGCAGATGATCGAATCTGGGCGATCGATCATGGCATCTGTTTTAACATCGATTACAAGTTGCGTAGCGTAATCTGGGAGTTTGCAGGGCGGGAATTTTCGGCCGAATTACACACTTCACTCAAAACGCTGCGCGAAAACCTAGAAACGCCCCTCTATCGTGAAGAGCTGTTACAACTTCTCCATCGTAATGAACTCGATGTCTTGCGTCGTCGTCTTGATAAGCTGATCGAAGTTGGCATCTTCCCCGAACCTGGTCCCGGTCGTCACTACCCATGGCCGCCCGTTTAGCGTGGGTTAAACGTCTTTGTCGATTGGCAACAATTCCTCCACAATTGCGCAACAAACGAGGCTCTTTGGGATTGCATCGATTGAGCGATAATGTACATTGCTAATCACTTGGATACTCGAAGACCCATAAACGACTAACCACTTGCGGCATTGACGCGCTGCTTCTTCCGTATGCGAAAGTTCGACACAGGCTTTCTTATCGTCTTGGCAATCTGTTTTCTCGCTGCATGGCCCTTTCTAAGCCATGCAAGTTTGCCGTTGGGAACAGACGCCGAGCTACATGTCTATCGCCTTGCCGAACTACAGCGCATGTGGGCCGGGGGCGACATCTACCCCCGCTGGGCAGCCAACTTTTACTATGGATACGGCTATCCAATTTTCAACTTTTATGCCCCGTTGACCTATTACATCGGTCTGGTGTTCAACTTGCTTCCCAACCTCGATCCCGTCGGTAGCGTCAAGGCTGTTTTTGTCTTGGGCATTTTCTGCGCGGGCTTCGGCATGTACGGCTTCATGCGCGATAACTATGGACGCACTGCGGCACTAATTGCCGTCGCCAGTTATGTGCTGTCTCCCTATCTACTCTATATCGATCCGCACGCACGCGGCGTGTTGCCAGAGACATTTAGCTTGGGCATCTTTCCCATGGCACTGTGGGCGTTGGATCGGCTGCTTAAGCGCACGACCCCACTCAACTTTCTTGCAACGACACTCCTGCTCGCCGCCATCATTCTGACCCACAACCTAATGGCATTTGTCTTTGGGACATTCTTATTCGGCTACTTCCTTTGGCGTATCATTGCCGCAACGATTCAGGTGACACGTGGGATTCAGGGAGATCGCTCCGCTTCAATCGGCTACGGGTCATTGGCCTTTTTATCGGCCGTTTTGATCACCTCCTTTTTTTGGTTGCCAATGGCATGGGAGCAGGGCGCGATAAGAATTGGCAGCGTCATTGAAGCGGGCAGCCACTACGATTTTCGTAATCACTTTCTGACGCTGAGCGAGCTTTTTGGCACCTCGACCCGCTTAGATTGGGGCGCAACGGAGCCAGATTATCGCTTGAATGTTGGGATATTACAGTGGCTGTTTGGGTTGTTGGGGGGGATTGTTGCGGTCGTTTGGGGTAAGAAACGCGCACAAACGGGATTTTTTCTCGTCATGTTTGTCATTATCGTGTTTTTCATGCTCCCGATCTCCGAATTTGCGTGGGAAATTTTGCCGCTTCTCAGTTTTTTACAATTCCCATGGCGGTTGTTAGGATTGGCAAATGGACTGCTGGCAATTGTTGGTGGGGCTGCATTTTCACGTCTTGATGAACAGACAACCGAGTCAGGACAAACAATAATTCTCACCTCAAGCCTGCTGCTATTCATCTTTATTGCGCTGCCGTTAACACAGATTGCGCCTTACCCCGATTTTGGAGCGACTGATCCATGGACCATCATGGTGCAAGAGATTCAGGGGCGTTGGGCCGGGACGACGAGCACAGATGATTTTGTGCCAGCGACGGTGGATGTGATTCCGCGACCAACCGAGCAGTTGATGGCAGATTATCAATTTGCGGGTGGGACAGATCACGTCAACCGTGCGGCGTTGGCAGCAG
Source organism: Anaerolineae bacterium (assembly GCA_030425205.1). Classification (GTDB taxonomy): domain Bacteria; phylum Chloroflexota; class Anaerolineae; order Promineifilales; family Promineifilaceae; genus CALECP01. Next base: position 76,570 of record JAUIAP010000010.1, on the reverse strand, counting down.
ATGTGGCGGTTTCGGCCGATCTCATCACCCCCACCTACTACCTCTACCATACCGATTCCGCCAACGAATTTGTCCTACGCCTTTTCATCTTCCACTTTCCCGGTTGGCAAGCGACCATCGACGGCAACCCTGTTGATATCGAGCTCGGATTGCCAGAAGGCTTTATTACAATCACCGTTCCAGAAGGTCAACATACCGTCGCCCTGCGTTTTCAGAACACGCCCGTGCGAACCGTCGCATGGATCATGAGCGCGGGTGGGGCGATCATCATGTTGCTAGGTGTGTCACGATTGCAATTGGTAAATCGGGAGGAAGCGCAGGCAGAGGATGTCTTCACACGCTGGCTGATTGTGCCACTGATAGCAGTCTGTGTGTTAATTTCTTTCCATCTCTTCGTTTTGGAACCGACTGGAATATTGCATTTTGATAGTGGGGGGAGTTGTGCGACAGGCGAGTGCGTTTCGGCCGAACCGGCCCAAGAACAAACCGTCGTCCGCTTTGGGGACAAGATCGCCCTGATCGGCTACGATGCGCCAGCGATCGTCAAACCCGGTGACACGGTTGAAATCACGCTTTACTGGCAACCATTACAACCGCTTGAAGAAAACTATCGTGTCTTTGTCCACTTGCTATCTGATCAGCCAGCCGTTGTGACGCAATCGGACAAACTCAATCCCGGTGACTTTCCAACGCGCCGCTGGCCGCTCGACCAATATGTGCGCGACCGGCACACGATCAAAGTTCCTGCCGCACTTGCACCAGGTAAGTATGAAATTACAGTGGGATTGCCGTATGGATCGGCCGAAAATAGCGCACGCTTGCAACCCGAAGGCCTCACGACTGAATGGTTCGTCCTGCGATCATTTACAGTTGAGCCTTAATTGATCGCCGTTACTTCCTAGAGCTCTTTAGGAAGTGAAATTGCGTATTGCGTATTGACCGCACAATACGCAATACGCACCACGCAATACGCAATACGTTCCCCTTCTATTTCCGCCCACTCAAAATCTCAACCACCTCTGGCAAAAGCTGTACATTGGTCGCCAACGCTTCCCCTGCATGAATTGTTTCATTGCCCTGCCAATCTCCGAAAAATCCCCCTGCCTCACGCAAAATGACGGGAAACGGCGCACAATCATGCACGTTCATGATTGGGTCCAGCATCACATCGACGCGCCCCGTCGCCACTAGCAGATACCCATACGCATCGCACCACCCCGCATTGTAGTAACTTGCCTGTTGCAGTCGCGACCATGCCAGCCCTTTCGCCACGCTAACGCGCTCAAACGAAGCCGTGTCGATATGTGCAACGAAACTGCGTGCCAAGTCAGTTTGCTTTGAAACGCGCGCTGGTCGCCCGTTCCACCAGCACCCCGCACCTGATGCCGCCGCTACCATCTCATTCAAGGCGGGAAAGTTGGCAACCCCGACCTCGACTCGTCCGTTAATTTCCAACCCGAGCAAAACGCTATAAAGCGGCACGCCACAAATAAATGACTTTGTTCCGTCAATTGGGTCAATAAACCAGCGGTGGGTTGCGTCTTCCGCCCCGCTGCTGCCGAACTCTTCCCCAACAATCGCGTGATCGGGAAAATGAGTCGCGATCTGTTCACGAATAGATGCCTCTGCTTCCCGATCCGCAATGGTCACGGGCGAATCATCCGCTTTCCAAGTTGTACCGATCGACCGCTGAAAATAGCCCAGCGTCAACCGACCCGCCTCATATGCTACCCGTGTCGCAAAATCCAAATATTCGCGCAATTCTTTCTGTTCACTGTTCACTATTGACTGACTCCCATTACGGTATGATCTGTTCTCTTGAAAATCCCCCCAACCGTCCACCAATCCCGATTGGCGCAATGCTCACCCCATAGGTCACAGCTGGATCGAGACCATTGACGACGATCTGACCCGCTTCGGCCGCTGACGAATAGCGAAATTCAGGATAGCCGGGTTGATCAAGTCGGCGAAACGAGATCGCATAACTGACCGCAGCCGGATCAGGCGTCCACGCGACCAGATAGCTGCCCGCGTCTCCCGTCGGCGTAACAGATGGACGTGCTGGAGGGGATGGCGCACCCGCCCAACTGGCGACCGCCACCAAATTGGCACGGACATTCTTGACAAAGTATTGAAAGTCGATCCGATCCCAACGGTCACATGAGCAGTTTAAGATGCTTGGGTCTTCTTGTGATTCAATAAAGCGCACGGCTGGTATGAGCGCGTTTTGAAATTCACGCTGGTCGCCATAACGTCCTTCACGGTCAAACGCATTTTGCACCGTAATGGGGTGTTCAGGTTGATAAATTCGATTGATATATTCGATGTAGCGAGCGGCATGTCCAGAGGGCGAAGATTCGATGTTGGGGGCAAACATACGGATCGATTGGGGAATGCCCGGCCGACCACCAATGCTGTCATTGTTGATGGCAAAATCGATCTGCACCCCATTGCGAATCGCCGTATTGACAAAATGTTTGCTGCCCTGCGTCCCTTGCTCTTCGGCCGCAAACGCTACAAACACAATCGTTTGATTCCACGTGCGTGTGCTCAGCAAACGTGCCAATTCGAGCAGCATCGCCACACCCGATCCGTTGTCATTGGCGGCAGGCGCGAGGCTCACTGCATCGGTCGCGTCTCCTTCACCGACTCGTGAATCGTAATGGGCGCCAATGACGACGACCCCCAGATAGTCGCTCACACCGGGCAGCGTGGCGACGATATTTTGTTGATTGGCGGTCAGCCCGTTAAAAAGCAGTGGGAAATTTTGATACTCAACTTGCAGGCGACCCAATCCAACGCGCTCAAATTCGCTGAAAATCCACCGGCGAGTTGCACCAATTCCAAAGTCATCACGTTGTGTTTCGCTAAAGCTATTGCGTGTTCCAAATGATTCAAGTTGCTGCAAATACGCCTTCAACTGCTGGTCAGAGACATCGTTGAGCAGTGCGGCAATATCACTGTCACGACCCGGCAACACGATATCTCCGCTGGCAACAGCGTTTAAATTATTATTGGTACTGCCAATCTCGGCGAGACGAGTTCCCACTGGGATTGGTGTGATGTCGATAGGGGGAATGGTTGGCGCAGGTTGTGGAAAAATCAGCGAACACCCCGTCAACGATACAAGCGTCAATAACAATAAAATAAAACGAAACCGCACAGTAACATCTCCCATAAAAAAAAGACCTCAACGCATTATAGCTGTGATGAAGTCTCTTTGTTACGCCGATTGGGACGTGTTCACTATTTTTTCAACGATTTACGATAAAGAAAGAAGGTTGCGCTTTTGACGGTCGGTTAGCTCGCGGGTTTGTTGTTCATGTTTTCCAAGAAGGGCTTGAGAAACTCAACAGGTAGCGGGAAGATGGTGGTCGTGTTATTTTCCACGCCAATTTCGACCAACGTTTGTAGATAACGTAGCGTCATCGCGCCCGGTTCAGAGTTGATCATCTGGGCGGCTTGTGCAAGCTGTTCTGATGCCTGCAACTCACCCGTTGCATGGATAATCTTTGCACGGCGTTCACGCTCTGCCTCTGCCTCACGCGCCATCGCGCGAATCATCTGTGTATTTAGCTCGACATCTTTGATCTCAACGATGCTGACTTTGACACCCCACGGCTCGGTTGCGTCGTCGATAATGTGTTGCAGTCGGTCATTGATCTTTTCACGATCCTGCAAAATTTGGTCGAGCGAAGATTGGCCGATGACGTTACGCAAGCTCGTTTGAGCGATTTGCCATGTTGCGCGACGATAATCCTCAATTTGGATGATGGCCGCAACTGGGTCGATGACGCGGAAGTATACGACGGCGTTAACGCGCACCGTCACGTTGTCTTGCGTGATCGCTTCCTGTGCGGGAACGTCAAGCGTGATCGTTCGCAAATCGACCTTTTCCATCTTGTCGATGATGGGGAGTAAGAAAAAGATGCCGGGTCCTTTTGCCCCATCCTGCACCTTACCAATGCGGAAAATGACGGCACGTTCGTACTCTTTGACAACACGGATCGCTGTGACTGCGATACCGATCACAAAAACAAGAATGGGAAGAAATAGAATCCCTGTATCCATCGGTTTACTCCTTGTAGTTACTTTCTTATGGCGTGCAACTGCTTCGATTGCATGCTCAATGGCGACCTTAAATGGTCGCGCTTTCAATGATTATAGCGGGTTATGCGGTTGTTTCATACATGGAAAAGCATGATATTGTTAGGTTTTCGGCCGATTTACCCATACACCTACACCCAATAATCATCCCGCTTGATTTTCGTAATTGCGGATCAACATCCCTGTTGCCGGACGCATGGCAAATTGACTGTAAAACGACTGCAACTCGACATCACACAACAGGTCGATCATATAAAGATGGGACAGCTTCGCAATAATTCGCTCCATCAGGGCTGCGCCGATGCCCTGTTTTTGATAGGCAGGCAAAACTTCGAGGAGCGGAATATAGGCGGTCAATACACCATCTGATACGGCGTTGACGAATCCGACGACCTCGTTTGATGTGTCGTCAAGCGCAAGAATGCAGGCGTAGCTATTCTGGAGAAGTTCTAGGTGTTTTTCGGTCGATGGTGGATTCGGCCAACCGACAAAGAAACCGCCCATCAGCTGCGCGGCTGTTAATTCGGCCGAATCCTCCCAATAAATGATCATGCGCCCAATGCAGTCTGCACATCCTGCGCGTGCTGCAAATTATGTCCTGCGATGATTTTAAAGATTGTCCGCACGCTCGTTTCGCGCCCCAATCCACCATGCCGCCCGCGTTTTGCCAAATCATCATCGCTAAGCGAGGCGAGCAATGCCAGCGTCCCCTGATGATTTTTCGCCATCGTAGCGAGCAGTTCCTCAGCCGTTTTTGATTCCTGCTTACGAACCTGTCCGCGATTAAAGCGGTCGATGTCAAAGTCATCTGGCGCACCAGCCCCACCGTCACAAATCATTTGGATCAACCCATTCATGCTGTATTCTGACGTGACGATATGGCGCAATATGTGATGTACCGACCACTCGCCGTCGGAAAAGACGATGGTGTCCCACTGGTCATCTGCAATGTTGCTAAAAATATTGGTGACCGCTTGGAATGATTCTTCAAGACGGGTAACCAAATCTCGTGTTGTATTCTCGCTCATCGTTCCTCTCATGGTGAACGGACTTCAGCCCGTTTGTATGGAGCCGGTTAAGACCCACTCACTGTGTCAAATGTCAAGCCAGAGTCATCCGCATCGACTTTTATCGTTGCATTTTTTGACCCATTTAGTAGTAAGAAATCGGCTAGTTCCTGTCGCAAATAGCGCGTAATAATGCGACGCAGCGGGCGTGCGCCAAATTCAGGTTCATCGTTTTGTGCCAACATCCATTCCTTTGCCGCCTCGCTAATTTCAAGCGATAGCCCCTGTCGTTCCGCTAATTTGAACTCCTTCTTGAGCATTAAGTCCAAAATAAGGGCGAGTTGATCGGGGGTCAGTTGATGGAACAAAATCACGTCATCGAGCCGGTTGATAAATTCGGGACGCAAAAAGTCGCGTACAGCTTCCATCACCCGTTCACGCTCATGTTCGCCGATGACGGGAACGAGCATTGCATGTGCGCCCAAGTTGCTGGTCATGATGACGACCGTTTCGGAAAAGGTGGTCAACCGCCCTTGCCCGTCGGTCAATCGCCCTTCCTCCATCACCTGAAGCAGCACGTCAAGCACACGTGGATGTGCCTTTTCGACCTCGTCAAATAGCACGACGGTGTACGGCTTTTCACGCACAAAATCGGTTAACTGTCCGCCACCCTCAAATCCGACATAGCCGGGAGGCGGGCCAATCAGGCGGTTAACGGCCGCCTCTTCCTGATATTCGCTCATGTCCAGCACAAGCATGGCATCTTCTGTGCCAAACATGAATTCGGCGAGTGCTTTGGCGAGTTCAGATTTTCCGACACCAGAGGGGCCAAGAAAGAGGAAGCTGCCAATTGGGCGTTTGGGATCGCGTAGGCCGACCCGTGCAATTTTGACGGCGCGGCTGACGGCCAGAACCGCTTCATCTTGTCCGATAATGCGCTGGTGGAGGTGGTCAACCATGTTGGCATAGCGACTCGATTCGTCCTTGCCTAGTTTGGCGACGGGAATTTTTGTCAGTCGGCTCGTGGCAACCATCACATCTTCGGCCGATAATATCTTATCCCCCGTCACCCCTTCCAACTCAACATGCCCCGATCCCGCCATCTTGACTAAGGCACAGGCGCGATCAATCAGTTGAACGGCCGCACCGGGCAGGGCGGTCGTCTTGATATACTGACCCGCCATCTGCGCCGCCGTGTCGAGCGCCTCGACCTTGACCTCGATCTCATACTCTTGTTCAAGACGGGTGCGATGATAGTTTAGAATTGAGACCGTTTCATCGACCGTTGCGGGGGGGACATCGATGCGGTTGGCACGTTCGCGGATAAGGCGAGCTTGTGCCATGCGATCATATTCGGCCGAAACCGCCGTCCCCATCACCACAATTTCGTCGCCCAAAAATGCCTTATGTAGTTCGCGGCAGACCTGCTGCGGGAATGGGGAAGGGGTGGTGCGGCTGGGGAAAAATCGGCCGATGTCTGGCACAAGCAACACCCCGCCACTCGCTCGTCGCAAGCCAGCCCGCATCGTCGCCAGCGGATTCTCAAGTAACGCCGTCTCATTCAACATCACCAGCGAACGCAACTCATTGCCGCGCCCTTCTGCCAAGAGTAACGAAAGCGACATACCGAGCGAACGTTTCCCCGCACCCTCTGCCCCGACCAAAATAATGTGCCGCTTGTCCGAAAGAGCCAGCAGGCTCAACACTTCATCGAGCAAGCCGCGTCGCTCAAAAAATGGATCAAGCTCGCCTTGTTTCGCCTCTTCAACGAGATCACGAATAATCGATCCACCGTCTTGTGTGACATTTTCGAGCTTGCTCAGAACGGACGCCTGTGTCACACCAATGCGCTCTAGAACGGCATAGGTAGTGACCTGTTTCCCTGCCATCGCCGCCAGCAAATGGCCGCTCGATACCTTGAGTTCGTCGCGTGATTGCGCGATGCTCAGACCCTCATCCACACCGATCAGCGTCTCGTCTGCCAGCGCAATGTCCTTGCCAAAGTCGTCGGTAAACAGAAAGTTGGCATCCCGTCCCGCCGCATTTTTTGCCATCATCTCGACGCGCCGCACCAATCCGTCCCAGTCAAAACCACGCTCTGAGTGCAATTGGCGTAATATCTGATAGGCTGCGCTCTCCGTCTCGTCGAGAAAAATACGCAATATCAACTGCGGGGTGAGCAGTTTGAGGCCATACTCACCCATTTTAGCGGCTGCGTTGGTCATCAGACGTGAAAGTTCGGCCGATGCGATATTCGGGTTTAAGTGTCCAGTTTTTTGTGTTGCCATCTAATTCAACCAGTTCTCAACAATTCGTCCATCAATGTTTTAAAAATCAGCCACATGTGCCGTGACGATGCCAAAGCCATTTGCCAGCGCAATGCCCGCAATCACCCGATCACCAGCACGCTCCAAAGGTTTCCCATTGTAGCAACTTTCAGCTTGAAATCGCCCTGTAATTTGACATGCATATTCTGTCAACGCCCTGATTTTATGGTATCTGCAATATTGCTCAAAGCTGAGATCACCTCAACACGCCCTAAGTCGCGTAAATCACCCGCGTCAAACTCAAACGCCCCACCAGTGATATCCAGTCCCACCAGCGTGTATGTCTCATCCCCATTCGAGACGCGAATTGTCTGCGCAATGTCAGCATCCGACCACGTTACGCGAATGGTGTTGCCAACCCGCTCAACCGTCGCCGCCTCACGTGCCGCCATGTTTAGTGCGCGACTGGCCGCTTCTCTCCCATTAATCAAGAGTCGCACGCTTGCAAATGGCAGATCAATCTGCGGCACGCTCATCACAATCGAACGATGTGCGACGTCTTCTTCAATTGCTTCCAATAGTCGTAGGTTGTCAGTTGCGACAACCTCGCCCTGCGCGTTGAGATATTGCAATTGGTAGGTGTCGTGGGGCGTTTCGGCCGAAATTCGGCCCTCAAACTGATACAACGGCAAAATCTCCGCAGCCCCCCCATCCAAGCGCACACGCACTAACAGCACATCCCCGATTTCCCCCGCACGCAACCCATTCGCGCGCTGGTCATCAAATAAGGCTCGATAGGTGTAGTCAGAAATCCACTGGGGATCACAATAGCTCATCAGATCACGGACGCTCGATTGCGGCAAGTAAAGTCTGTTCTGCACGATGTCAAAGCCATGCACGCCGATTTGCGCGTCAGGGTATGGGTACGCCGGGTCAGTTCCTGCCGCCCCACCGCACGGTGCATGGCGTCGCCCAAAATTATGTCCAATCTCATGTGCGCCGAGCGAACCGGTGCTGTCGTTATTCCCCAAATCGAGCGCAACTGAGACGCGCTCACCGATGTAGCCAATGCCCGCAATCCCGCTTGAGAACCACGTTCGGCCGTTCGCGCTCACTGGCACATTGGTGTAGTAGACCTGTGAGGCAGGTGCATTCTCAAATATCTTAACAGACTCCATTTCATCCAACAAGTCTGACCATATTTGACCGTGCTGATTGATATTGCCTGTGTATTCGAGATTGCCCGTATAGTTGTAGGCGGCGCGAAAAGAAATGTTGACGTTGGCAATGGGATAGGTGCGGTAAAGGTAGGTGCTGATGTGATCGATGTTGCCCGTGAAGTAGTTGCCGGGATTGGTTGGCCCCGTGTGGTTATAGTTGAGCGGGATGATCTTCACATCCAAATCTGGCACCGCATAGAACGTCACCGTCGTTTGTAGCTCATTGGCGCGTGAGACAGGCTGATTGTCGCGTGCGACGCCCGACGCGGCTGCCGTGATCTGGACAGTGCCATCGAGCCAATCGGCTGGTAACTCAAAATTAAACGTGGAGGCAAGATTGTCCCGACTTGGGTTGGCTGGCAGCGCACGAGGCGGGGCGATGATTGAGCCGATGGACGCCCCGTTGCGCGTTGCAGACAGTGAAACGATCACCTCTGACGGTTCGGGCGCACTCGCCAACCCAACAAACACCCGCGCGATGGTGCGCCGCCCCTTGACCAGCGGGACAGCGTTATTTGTCGTTTGCGTCGCCTGTGTCAAGATGACCTGCGTGATGGTCAACTCATAATCTTTGCCAAAAATGATCGGCAGATGGACGGTTGTGCCGTTCCCTTGTCCCACAACATTGGGGGTATCGTGCATGAGCAACGGCAAGAGCAGGAGCAGCAGACAAACGCTGAATGTATAGACTCGTTTCATGTTGATTCCTTTGTAATGAAATAGGGTGGCTGCGCCGTTTCGCGCAGGGCGGTGAATGTACGACTGACAAAGCGTTTATCAGCACTCATCAAATCTTGTAGGTCGTGAGCGGCTTGGAAGCGGTCGCCCGTTGTGTGTAGAAAGAGGATGCGTTGCCACTTTTTAGCGAGAATCGGCCGATCTAGCCCCACAATCTCCCCCAACTGCATCTTAAAATACCAGTCGTCTGCGCGCGGATGGGCTGGCTCTTTTGGCAACAGATCGCGCCGTCGCACCAGTTCATGCCCCTGATTGCGGGCAAAATAGGCGATCGACTGCCCGTGTTCCGCATGGGCCTTGCCAAAATAGAACGCCAACCACTCGGCATAGACCCCTTTTGGCGCATGGCGCACAGGTATACGATACCAGCGTTCTGAACAAATTCGCTCAAAATCCTTCGGGTGCGGCACATACGCCACCAGTACGCGGTCAGTTGGCATCATACGACCGCAAGATTGTAACATAGCTCTGCTATGAACCCGCACTCACCTAAGCTACAATCGCACCTATATTCACAATTTAACCTGCTAAGTTGCCAACTGTTTGTCGCCCGCCATTTTAGGTGCGACCTGTTGGCAACTTTTTTAATCCAATGCAAGATCCGCGCATCATTAAATTAGCCAAACTTTTGACAAACTACTGTGTCGCCGTCACAAAAGGTGATCGTGTCGCCATTCGCACAAGCCTGCCCGCCATGCCGCTCGCACGCGAAACCTATCGCGCCGTGCTGCAAGCAGGTGGTCAGCCACACATCATCTTGCGCGACACGGGCTTGGCGCAAATCTATCTGAGTGAAGCCGACGACGACCAGCTGCAATATGTTGACCCGTTTAACGAGCTGGCAATTGAGCAGTTTGACTGTTTGATCGGGATAAACGGAAGTAACAACACGCGCACGTTGACCTCAATCGAACCCGCGAAACAGCAGGCGATGGCGATGGCGAGTCGTCAAATGGGCGAAACATTGATGCGTCGCTCCGCCGCTGGCGAACTGCGCTGGGTTGGCACGCTTTTTCCAACGGCCGCCCATGCGCAAGAGGCTGATATGTCGCTTGAAGAGTTTGAAAACTTTGTCTATAAGGCGTGCCGGTTGGATTCGGACGATCCCGTCGCTGATTGGCAAGCGGTTCAGGCACGCCATGCGATTCTATGTGACTACCTCGCAGGGAAAGACAAAGTGCGTGTGACAGGACCAAATGCCGACCTCACGCTGTCGATTAAGGATCGCACCTTCATCAACGGGGATGGTCGCCACAACATGCCGTGCGGCGAAATTTTTACGGGGCCTGTCGAACAGTCGGTGAACGGTTGGATTCGCTACACGTATCCCGCCATTGTGCAGGGGCGCGAAGTAGAAGGCATCGAACTCACCTTTGAAGAAGGCAAAGTGGTCAAGGCGACCGCCAAGAAAAACGAGGCGTTCCTGCATCAAGTGCTCGACACCGATCCCGGCGCACGCTATCTCGGCGAGTTCGCCATCGGGACGAACAATCACATTCAGCAGTTCACCAAATCGATCCTTTTTGACGAGAAGATCGGTGGCACAATTCATCTCGCCGTCGGCCGATCGTATCCAGAATCAGGCGGCAAAAATATGTCGGCCGTTCACTGGGACATGATCTGCGATATGCGCGACGGTGGGCAAATTTTTGTTGACGACGAACTTTTCTACGAGTCGGGCGAGTTCACCGTTTAACGCCATGCCTGAACTTCCAGAAGTTGAAACAGTTGTCCGTGCGATTCGGCCGAAAATCCAGCAGCGCACCATTACTAATTACGCCAACGATTGGCCGCGTCGCGTCACGACGCACGATCCCGCTGCCCTGCGCGATCAAATCGTCGGTCAGCGTGTCGAAAATGTCGTGCGCCGCGCCAAATTTATCATTGTCGAGTTGACGCATGACTATTTGATTTTACATTTGCGCATGTCGGGGCATTTGTCAGTCGTTTCGGCCGAAACGCCGCCCGATCCCTACGTCCACGACGTTTTTACCCTCGACAATGGGGACGAGCTGCGCTTTCGTGATGTGCGCAAGTTTGGCACGGTCGGTCTCTATTCAACGTTGGAGGCACTTGAAGCCAAACTTGGCCCTGAACCCCTTGAGGACAGCTTTACAGCGGATGTGTTGCAAGAACGAATCGGCAAGCGCAAAACAAAGCTTAAACCGCTGCTGCTCGATCAATCGTTTGTCGCGGGCATCGGCAACATTTATGCAGATGAAGCCCTGTTTGCCGCTGGCATCGATCCACGCCGCACGGCCGATACGCTGACCCGTGAGGACATCCGCAAGCTGCACGCCGCCATTCGCCATGTGTTGCAATTGGGCATTGAGCGGGAAGGTGCCAGCATTGACACCTATGTAAAGCCAGACGGCGAAAAGGGCGATATGCAGAACGCCGTCCTCGTTTTTCGGCGCACAGGTTCCCCCTGTTACACCTGTGGCACACCCATCGAGCGGATCAAACTCGCCCAACGTAGTACACATTTTTGTCCCAACTGCCAAGAATAGCTGTTCCATTGCCAAACCAGCAATCAAAAACCACATGGCTGCTTGCCGCGCTGATCGCCCATGCTGGTTGGGGCGCCTATGTGGTAATCGGCCGATATCTTCAAACGGTCGCCAATCTGCCGACGCTCTCGATTCTCGTCGTGGGAACCACGCCAATGTGGTTGGTCCTATTTTTCCACACGCTGCCACGAGTCGGCTGGCGCGTGTTCGCCGATCGCACGGTGCAGATCATGGCCGTCTTTGCCCTTGCACGCGCTGCCACAAACCTGCTGGCTGCCCGCTACACGCTGGCAATCTACATCCAGCTAATCTATCTGCTGACGCCATTTATCGTTGTCTTGATCAACCGCATTTTCCTGCGCGACCACGTGCCAAAAGGGACGCTCATCGCCGTCACCTTCTCTATCATTGGTGCAACGCTTGTTCTCAGTGACAAATTGACGGGCAGTGGCATATCCTTCGATCTCACGCCCCGCGACTGGTTGGGGATGGGTATCGCGCTGCTCAGCTGTGTCTCGCTCGCCGCCTATATGTTGGCTGTCCGTAACACGGCAAACAGCCCCGTTTCTGGCTTTGATGCGCTCGTTGTCCAGTCCATTTTTGTCTGGACGCTTTCACTCGCCATCAGTCTCGCCTCTGGTGAGGCGTGGGGACGCTGGCTCGACATCGACCGCACGACGATACTTGTCGAACTAGCCCACATTGTTTTCATCATCTTCGCCGCAAATACCCTACAAATCGTCGCGATTCGTCACATCGGCGCACCCACTGTCAGCGCAATCATGCCGTTCCGCCTCGTCAGCACGCTACTCCTTAGCTGGCTCCTGCTTGGTGAGCGGCTAAAAACATGGTGGCAAGCGGTTGGCGCGACAATTGTGCTAATCACCGTTTCACTCTATCTCTGGCGACAGCGCGGAGGAGATGGTAAACGATGAATGAACTATCTCGCAATTTAAGGTCACGTCACTTCTAACATTAACCCACTTGCATTTACCCCACGCACAAAATAGCATCCACGCCATGCCACAAGCCAAACGTAACGTCCGCAACGTCAACCGCGCCATTCTGATTGCCTACGCACTCGTCGCACTGACGCTCGTCTATTGGAGCGTCGTGCGTGCGGGCTGGTTATCCGTGCGCGATGACAATCCGCGCGTCATCGAGGCGGAGTTACGGACACGGCGCGGCACGATTTTTGATGTCAACGGGGAAATTTTGGTGCAATCGGTCGGGGAGGGGCGTGTTGAACGAGTTTATGCGGAAGGGAGCGGCGCGGCAGTTGGCTATTACAGCCCACGCTTTGGCACATTGGGTGTTGAACGCGGTTTGGATGCCCATTTGAGCGGCGCAGATGAAACATCGGCCGAAACCTTCCAGCGCGATCTGCGCCATGCACCGCGCAATGGCCGCGACGTGCGTCTCACGATCAACGATAGCTGGCAACAAAGCGCGGCCGAACTACTTGCTGGAGAAAAAGGCGGGATCGTCTTGCTTTCACTTGCGGATATGTCGTTGCGGGCGTTGGCAAGTGCGCCGACCTATGATCCCAATCTGCTCGATGAGCAGTTTGCATCGCTGAGTGAGGATGTGAATGCGCCGCTGCTGAATCGGCCGATTCAAGGTCAATATCAGCCCGGTCTTGCCCTCGAACCATTCCTGCTGGCCGACTTGGTCAACCGTCGCGCCGTTCAACTCGAAGGGATTGTCAATACGCCCAACGAAGCCATCCCGCTTGATCGTGCGCTGTTGCAATGCCAAACAGAGGTTGGGGCAACCGCTGCATGGTCAACCGCACTGGCTGAAACATGTCCAGCACCGCTCATCCGCTTGAGTTCGCATTTTTCGCTCACCGACCTCCAGACGCTTTACACAAATTTTGGCTTCTACAAACAGCCTGATCTCTCCTTTGCCGTCACGGGGGAACGCTTGCCAATATTGCTGCCCGATAATATCGAACGCGCGCTGCTTGGTCAGGACACACTCACCATCACCCCGTTGCAACTTGCGCTTGCATGGGCGGCGTTGGGGCGGCAGGGCGCCTTGAGTCAGCCCCATTTAGTTGCGGCATTGGAAAATGAAGCGGGTGAAATGGTCACGCGGCTGTATGACGACAGCGCCTCACAAACGGTCGCAACATGGGCGGCCGAGCGCGTGCTGGAGACTCTGCCTCGTTCAAATGTTGCCATTGAACATCGCGCCCTCGCTATCGCTGACGAGCAGGGCAATACGACTGCCTGGTACATGGGCTTGTTTCCCGCCGTGCAGCCGCGTTATGCGTTGGTTGTTGTGTTGGAGGAAAGCGATCTGTTCGAGGTTGAGGAAATCGGCCGAACATTTGCCCGCGCCGTTCTGGAGTCGCGCTAAACGATTAGCTCAGAGAGTGACGCTCTCACTTCTTTTCTAGCAATGTGCGCGTAATCTGCTCGATATGCGTCACATCATGCAGCCCCAACTGCATGAGCGCATCCGTCATCGAAAAACTTTCGCGCTCTGGATGATTCCCATACCGTTCCCACTGTTCATCACTCAACGACTTAAACAGATCGATAAATCCACGTCGATGCGCGACAAAATCTGCCAAAACTTCCTCTAAATTTTGCTCGTTGTAGCGATTATCGATCACCATCTGATCGTGGTCGGCCGGCGCAAGATCGGGCAACTCTTCATTCAACATGCGCTCGACGCGCCCCTGAAAAACATAGTCAAAGTCACGTAGATGACACAACGCCTCCAACGCCGTCCAGCCATCACCGCTATCGCGGAAGGTAGTCGCCGCCTCATGCGTGACATTGCCAAAAATGTTGCTCAAAACGTCAACGGTTGTCTTTGCAAGCCAGCCACTGCGCTTGCGGATTGTGGTTATATCAGCCATAAAAATAGTTGCTCAGAAATTACGCCATTGGGAGAACGTACCAAAGAATGCAAAGGAAGTGACAGACACTGCCACCGAGGACAAAGAGATGCCAAATCGCGTGATTGTAGGGTAGTTTTTCCCAGAGATATGGAATCACGCCTAAGGTGTAGGAAATGCCACCTGCCAACAGCCATGCAAAACCGGCGGTTCCCATCGTGCGAATGACACTGCCCATCACAAAAACGACCAACCAACCCATCAGCACATATGCGGCCGTTGTGATCTTGTTGTAGCGTCCTGTGTAAAACAGTTTAATGAAACTGCCAACGAGTGCAATCGACCAAATGATGATGAACAGCGTCCAGCCACCCTCACCGCGCATCTTGACGAGCAAGATCGGTGTATAGGTTCCCGCAATTAGCAGAAAGATGCAGATGTGGTCGCAGATGTGGAAGAAGCGGCGGACGCGGTGCCGGACATTCGGCCGATGGAACGCATGATATAACGTTGATGCGAGGTACAAGAGGATCAGCGAACCACCATAAATGCTGACGCCGACGATGCGATAAACGTCCATCCCCAGTGCGGCTAAAACGATTAAGATGACTGTCCCAACAACGGCCGCTGCTGCACCGATGCCATGCGTAATCGCATTGGCAATCTCTTCACGTGCACTGTGCAGGGCAACAAACCCATTTTGAAATTTTTCGCTCATAAAAGGTAGGATATATGCAATCGCGGAACGACGCTAGAAAATCGATGCGCTTTCACAACGATCTGTCATATCTTCGCCGCTCACTGCTTGGAGAGGTATCAAAACATCTGACAAAACCACAAGAATTTCGTGTAGTGATGGTGTTTGTATCGCTTGCCTATAGACTTTGAAAAATTAATTCGGTTTACGAACTGTCATTCCCGCGAAGGCGGGAATCCACTTTTTTGGCGAGGAAGTTTCGGGAATTGGATTTCCCGAAACACACACAGAAACTGCAATTGCAAACGACGCACTATTGTGTCGTCGTTTCTGTGGCTTGCTGTTCGTAGAAGATGAGTTGTGTGTTGCCGTAGGTGCGATCTTTGAAAACGGAAAGCTTTTCAGGGGAAATTTCCAAATACTCTTTTGGATCGATCTGGACAATCACGATCCCATCTGGAACAAGTAACTGTTCGAGGTTTTGTTGTACACCTGTCAATGCCCCCACCCACATCCCGTGGTACTGCGGTGGCGCGATATAGATGACATCAAATGGTTCCGTGTTGCGTTCGAGGAATTGAAACGCATCCGCGTGACGCACAAGGGCACGCTCTGTGAGGCCAACCGTCGCCAGATTCTCCTGAATAGTGCGCACTGCCGCACGCCCTGCATCGACAAACGTGCAATGCGATGCGCCACGGCTCAATGCCTCGATTCCAACCGCACCCGTTCCACCAAACAGATCGAGCCAGCGTTGGTTTTCTAAGTACGCTTGCGGGACAAGATTAAAAAGGTTTTCTTTCACGCGATCCATTATCGGCCGAGTTGACTCACCCGGCACCAGTTTGAGCTTGCGCCCCTTTACTTCACCCGCAATCACACGAATCGTCATCTGTCATACTCAGGTTGCCAACTGACTTAATTAGGCTGTTGGCAACGGCATTGTGCTAGTCAATGTTGACGACTTTGAACCCAATCTTCCCGCCTGGCGAAAGATAGGACACTGTTTCTCCAACGGCGGCGCCGAGCAGCGCAATTCCGAGCGGGCTCTCATTTGAGATGCGCCCTTCGAGCGGATTCGCCTCGGCCGCACCAACGAGATGGTAGCGTTCTTCTTCATCTTCACCCTCTTCTACGACGGTGACATGTGAACCAATACGCACAACACTATCATCATCTGACTCTTCGATGATCTTATGGTAGCGAATGATCTCTTCTAGTTCGATGATGCGCCCTTCCAAAAACGATTGATCGTTGCGTGCAGATTCCAACTCTGCATTGTCGACAAATTCATCGTCTTGACCATCTTCCATTGCCCGCTGTAGGCGAGCAGCGACTTCTTCACGGCGCGTCGTCTTCATCTCATGAAGATCTTTTTGTAGACGTTCTAAACCTTCTGGGGTTAATAGATGCGGTTTACGAATTGACATTTTTCCTCGTAAAGCCAAAAACCGCTGGTGACCAGCGGCGATCTTGGCGAATAATTATTAGATCGGCGCGAA
Organism: Anaerolineae bacterium; assembly: GCA_030425205.1. GTDB lineage: Bacteria > Chloroflexota > Anaerolineae > Promineifilales > Promineifilaceae > CALECP01. The sequence continues at coordinate 59,671 of JAUIAP010000010.1, read as the reverse complement.
ATTATAGCAACAGTGTTCAGTAGTGGCAACTGGCACTTAGAAAAGTAAAACATTATTGGATCACCCAAACATCCAGTAAATACCGTTTGCAATGTCCCGCTGGTTGGCTAAACTTGCGCGTCACGAGGCAGTGAATCATGATTACGAAACGACAATTGGGCATCGCTCTATTTTGTGGGGGCATTTTTGTATTGGTCGCAGTGTGGCTAAACGATTTGATTGGCACAAGTGACTATGCTGGCGTTGGCGCATTGCAGCGCAACGTGATGCTTGCTGCCGCTGGTGTGGCGGTTGTTGGATTGACATTGCTGCCTATGGGAGATAGACCAGCTTGAAGAAGTGGCATGCAGCTGATTTTTCACTACGCACGTTGGGATGGGTACTGATCGCGCTCGTCTTGCTGGCGTTTATCGGGTATTTTGTCGTCTACAATATCTATGCCTACTCACTGTTCAAATTCCCATTTGATTATGATCAAGGGGAAGGATTTGAACTGGTCGATACGATTCTATTTAGTCGTTTTGAGTGGCCTTATCGCAACAACGATCATTACCCCTTTTATTCATCAAATTATCCACCCGTCTTTCATTTAGCAATTGTTCCGCTCGTCTGGCTCTTTGGCCCCGTCTATTGGACGGGGCGACTTGTCAGCTATTTGGGAACGTTGGTAACAGCGGCGGCGATTGGCTGGGCGGTGCAGCGCGAGATTAAGATTCGTTGGCTGTCGGTCGTTTGTGGCTTGGCATTTCTCGCCTCCAACTACGTTTACCATGTCGGCCCCCTGTTTCGGCAACACCTATTTATGGTGATGTTTGAGACGCTGGCGGTCGTTGCGCTGGCTATGTTGTTTGATAAGGAAGCGAAGACGGGCAAGCGCGACAACCTTTGGCTCTATGGAATCATGGTGCTGTTGCTGCTGGCGGGGTATACAAAGCAGTTGGCGTATGCGACCGTGATGGCCGTGTTTGGGGCGATCTTCTTGCGTGATTGGAAACGAGCCATTGTTTGGGCGATTCCGTTTGGGGCAGTCACGGGTCTGATTTTCCTGTTCTTGAACATCGCCACGGGCGGCGAATGGTATACGGCAACAGTCACCGCCAACATCAACGAGTTTATCGATGGGCAGGCGGTTGGATTGTTCAAGCAGTGGTTTAAGTTGCATCGCATTATGGCGGTGATGGCGGGACTCTATTTTGTTTATCAGCTCTACTTTGAGCGGTTGTCGGTCTATTCAATTTGGTGGTTGTTGGCGACGGTCAATGGTTTGACGGCGGGCAAGTGGGGTGCAGGGGAGAGCTACTTTGCGACAGCGATTGCGGCGAGCTGTATTTTGATGGGGTTGGCATTCGGCCGAATTATTCATTACACGGCCCGCTATCGTTATATTGCCCAACCTGTCGCCATCATCGTCACCGCACTGCTGCTGCTCAACCAAGCTAACCGTGTCTTTCACATGCCGACGCATACGCCCTTGCTGCGCAACGTCGCGCGCGCCCTCAACAAACCGACCGAGAGCTATATTCCGCCACAAACAGGCTGCTCCTCACGCCAGCCAGCGCAAATTATTCCTTATGTCGATAGCGTCGGGCCAACCCTGCTCGGCCGACCGCCTAGCATGACAGATCGTGAGGCGGGGGATCGTCTGCTCAACCAGTTGCGTGCTGGGGGTGGGCTGGTTTTTAGTGAAGAGGCGGCGTTTAACTTATGGCTCTATAGAGATGTGGTCACAAATCCGACACAGCTTCTCAATCTATATAAAAATGATGAGGTCGATCTGACGGAAATGCTGGACATGCTCAACAATAAAGAGTTCTCGCGAGTTATCTTGCGTGGTCAACTTTACCCGCCGCCTGTATTGTTTGCTATTGGTCAAAACTATCACCAAGTGTATCGTGAACAGATGAACGGCTTTGTTTACTGCGTATTAGCTCCTAACGAGTGATTATGCTAACGGGCAGGATGATGCCAGTCGCTATTGCGGACAATCCCGCTGCAACAGACTGTAAGAAACAGTCTTATAACCGTTTCATAACCTTAAACTCATCTTGAACTCATTTGAAAAAGGCTTAATCTAAAGTGGCGATAAGGAGCCAAATCCCTCATGTCGCCATTGAAAGAGAAAACAATTTTCGCGGAGATACCCAATGTTTCATCCTTCATCCCGTATTCCCACCCTCCTGTTTGTGGGTTTACTGATAGCCATTGCGATTGGTCTGAACGGCCAATCGACGACAGCAGCAGCAACGGAGGCGCGGGCTACGTTAATTTCGGCCGATTCTTCCGCCGTCCAGTTTCGTCTAAATTCGGCCGATGCGACACAATCGGCCGATGGCACAATCCATGTCGCTGGGCTTGACACCCACATCAGCGAGCAAGGGGCCCCCGCACTGCCCTTCTACACGACCTACATCGCCTTGCCACCCGATGCCGAAGTTCAGGTCAGCGTCTCTGAAAACGGGATTAGCAGTCAAAATGTGGCACAGGTGCGCCCCGTTGGTCAAGTCGATCCAGAGGCACAGGTCGATTTCACAGAAGTCAGGTCTCTCGAAGAGGTCGGCATCGTCTATCTGCCCAACGCGGAAATTTACGAGGCAGACACACTCTATCCCGCGCAACCTTTTACCGTTTCCGAGCCAATGTACATGCGCGACTTGCGCGTTGTGCAGGTATCCCTTTTCCCCGTGCGCTACAACCCAGTTGCGGGTGAGCTGGTAGAATCGGCCGAAATGACAGTCGATGTTGCCATTTCAGGCGCGAACCTCGCCAATCGCAACCCGCTGGACTCGACTAACCTGAGTACCATTAAACTGATCAATCCCGCACAGGCGGACGGCTGGCGTTCGCTCCCAGCCAATGTTGGCGCACCGAGTGACTTTCCTGCCAACCGTGACACCTTCCGATTTGAGGTCAATGCGGACGGGATTTACGAGGTCAGTTTTGCCGCATTGCAAAACGCGGGCATGTCCGCTGGCGCGGCAATCAATTCGCTTGAGATGTCCTATCGAGGCGACCCCGTTGCCTTTGACGTAATCGACAGCAACAGCAATAACACATTCGACAGCAACGACAAAATCCGCTTCTTTGGGTGGAAATATGTCGGTGAGCGTTCGGAACGCATGTTTGTCGTCAACAACTACTTTTATTTGTGGGCAAACGGGACGCGCGATGCGATCGAAACTGTAGCCAATGGCAACGGTGGCACAGTGGTCGATACGTGGCGGTCGGAAATCACCTTTGAAGAAGATTTGATGTTCTATCAAACGGACACGTCCAATTGGGATACGGCCGCCTTCGAAAATCCAGCGGACGCATGGTATTGGCAGCGTGTGGTCGATGGTACGACGACAAATCTCCCACTCACGTTGCCTAACCCTGTCGCCACTGGTTCAAATGTCGAAGTATTGGTCGAGTTGCTTTCCAAGTTCGATGGCTTTACACACACCGGAAAATTTAGACTCAACGGTCATACCGAAGCGAGCCGCACATGGAATGATCGGCGGGATGTCAACATCACTCAAACGGGCATACCCCAATCGGTGCTAAACGCCAACGGTGGCAATACGTTGGCAGTCGATTTCACGGGAACGATTCAAACAGTCAACGATCTCGCCGCGTTAAATCGCATCACGGTGACGTATGACCGCGAATTGAAAGCGGTCGATGACCAACTGCTGTTTAACTACGCGGCAGGCAATCAGCGATTCCAACTGTCTAACTTGTCCGAAAACAGCGTGATTGCGTGGGATGTAACCGATCGTTTGCAGCCTGTGGCGATTACTATTGGTAGCGGCGATATATCGGGCGGAGCGGGCAACTTTACGGCCACAATCGGCCGATCTAGCGGTTCCCCCAAAGAATTGATCGCCACCACAGCCAGCGCCGTAAAACAACCCGCAAGCATAACCAAATACAATGGGGCATCATTGGAGCCAAGTGGCGGATCGGCCGATTGGGTCATCATCTCACACAGCAGCATGATGGCAAGTGCCAATAAGCTCGCTGCCCATCGCGCCAGCAATAACGGCCTGCAAACACATGTCGTCGATGTTGCCGATGTTTACCAACAGTATGGGTATGGCTTCCAATCGCCCGCCGCCATTAAATCATTCTTGGCGCACGGATTGGCGGATTGGGGTTTGAACTATGTCGTTTTGCTTGGCGATGCCACCTATAATCCGTTGCAACGTTCCTGCACAGGCGTGGGCTTTTGCCCTTCCTCATGGAACACAACGGAAAAGACCTTTGTCATCACTGATCTCGTCTTTAAGGATCGCTTTACAGGTATTATTCCATCCGACTTCCCGTTTACACTGCTCTCTGGCACTGACTTGTTGCCTGACCTGTCGATTGGTCGCATCACGGCCATCGCGCCATACACCAATGGCAACGGGCAGACAGTCAATGAAGCAGATAACGCTGTGAACAAAATCATTGACTATGACAATGATGTGGCGGCAAAGGCCAGCTATTTGAACACGCTCACATGGGCGGCCGATGATACAGACGGCGGTGGCAACTTCTGCGCGGCGAACGCGACCGCACGTGCCGAACTGGCGGGAACGGTATTTAATAATACGGTTTACTGTCTAGATGAGGATCAGTTCCAGAACCAGAGCGATCCCGAACAAGCGATGGGTATTGCCATTAGCAATAGTGTCAGTAATGGCACGGCCATCTTAAACTATCGTGGGCATGGTGAAATCGAAGGGTGGGGTGGTGGCATCGTCGACACGAACACCATCTTTACCAATCTCGATAAGCCATTTGTGATATTGAGTGCTGACTGTTTAGATGGCAATTTTGCATTGCCGGGCAGAAATGCCCTCAGCGAAGAGTTCTTGACCCGCAACCTGTTTGGCACGTCTGCCCACTGGTCTTCCTCTGGACTTGGCTTCTTGCACGAACACGACATCCTGCAAAGCGCCTTCTATGAAGGGTTGTACGATACAGATATTTTCACAATTGGTGAGGCGGTCGGATATGCAAAGGTCGTGTTTGCAAACTCGGCAGGGCAAGATGATTCGGAATTATATGGGTTTATTCTGCAAGGTGATCCGGCCATGAAAATGCCCCATGCAGCACCCAGTTTTAATACGTTCCTGCCGCTGATTTTGCGGTAGCAAGCATAAATCGCTACGGCGATCAATAAGGTGAATGGTATGAAGTTTAGAGTTTTATTGTTAGTGGCAATCCTGTTGGTGATTGGACTGAATTCGGCCGATGCTGCCGTCGCACTCGACTACGTAAGGGCAACCGCAAATGCGGATGGCACGATCGAAATTGAATGGCGCACCGCAACGGAAGACAACACGGCTGGGTTTAGTCTAAAACGCTCGACCACGCCGCCCGACAATGCGTTCATCACGGACACATCTGGCCCATTTATCCAATTTACTGAGGAAGGGTCGTCTTCGTCAACGGACTTTATCGACGCACGCGGGAGTACTGTGGCCGGTGATACATACACCGTCATCGACTCCAATGTGACGGCGGGCAATACCTACTACTATTTGCTCGTTGAAACAGTTTTCAGCGGGGGTAGAACGCCGTATGGTGATGACATTGCCAGCGTGACGCTTGGTAATGGCAATAACAATGGCGGTGGTGGCATCGGTAATCCGACCGCCACACCCGTTACGCCGACGGCTGGCAACGCAACAGCGACGACCCAACCGACCGCAACTTCTGAGCCAACTTCAACCGTTCCTGCCGGTGCGCCAACGAGTACGCCGCGCCCGACTAACACAACTGCGGCAACTGCCACGACTGCACCGACCGCAACTTCCGCAAGTGGTGATGGTAGCGCGCCAGAGCCGACGGCAACCGGGCGCGTTTTCATCACCCCCTCGGCAACGCCACGTCCAACCGACACGCAGGAGCCAACCGATACCCCCGCACCGACCGACACGGCCGAACCAACTTCGACGACCGAAGCGGGTCAGCCAACAAGTACGCCACGCCCGACCAATACACCGCCTCCAACGAGCACGCCGCGCCCAACCAATACGCCGTTGCCAGCCGATGATAGCAATGTTGTGGCGACGCCGATCACAGTGCCAACCGAAACACCAGCCGGGATTGCTGCCGCACCCGTTGATTCCAACAATCCGCCAGCCGCAGAGGCACAGGATGATGGGTATCCAGCGGACGATCCCAGCACGCAAGTTGATCCACCCGTCAGCGACGATCCAAACGCTAATAGTGACGAGCCAGCCTATGTTGAGCCAGACACGACCAGCGTGCCATTAGATGGACTCGGCGAAAACTCTGATCCGGAAGGTATCCTTGGCGATAGCAATTCGGCACCGGGTGCATTGGGCGGTCAAACGGTCGCGGAGACAAATGCAGTTCCGACTGGGGCGGTTCAAGAGTCGAACGAAATCAACCCACTGCTCTGGCTTGTCTTTGGTGCAGGGATTCTCGTCTTTGGCGCAGGCGTCGTTGGCTCCATCCTGATCTTTACGCGTAAACAAGACAACGTGTAATCCATTGATTTGCGCGCATCGCGCACAATAACAAACACTGTGGATAAGTGGACGCATTTCATGTCCACTTACTCGCATTTTTATTTATGCTTGTTGTGAAATTGGATCATGCGGGTCAGGAAAAAGTGCGCTATAAGGCAGTACGCATCCCTACCACAGAGACAAATTGCAGCGCTGTCCGTGCCGAATGGCAAACACCAACTATCACCACCGAGACAACCACTTTTGCCACTGGGGATTATCTGCACGAGTATTTCTACACAGACCGCTGGTATAACGTCTTTGCGCTTTATTCGGGTGAGACGGGCGCGTTGAAGGGGTGGTATTGCAACATAACGCGGCCGACACAATGCACATCGGCCGAGATTCGCTGGACAGATTTAGAATTGGATGTGTGGGTTGATATGGATGGTGATGTTGTCTTGTTAGACGAAGAGGCATTCGAGGCAATCGACCTAACGACCGAAGAACACGCCCATTGCTTGCAGGCGGTCGAGACGATCAAGGACCTAAGTGCAAGTGGGGCATTACCAAGATAAGCCGCGTCGGCTCCTAGTTAAAATCGAATTTACTGGCAGGATGCCAAAAGGCACTATAAAAGCATGGGGGCCGTAAGGCATAGCCCACGACCCCCATAATTGGATATTGCACTATTTACAGTGCGGTCAATATTTGATTCAGTGGTACAGACGTTAGCCTGTGATGGCTCCTAAGCCGATCGCGCCGACACCGAAAATAGTGGCGAAGATCATACCGACGATGAAGAACGCGATGATACCGATAATCATCACGATGATTGCTGTTCCCGTAGACACATCCAATCCTTGACGAACGCCGATAACACCTGTGACCAATGCCCAAAGGCTGCCAATCAATGTTGCAATTCCACCTAATAGCGGAATAAACGCGAGAACACCTAAAACATTTGGGGCCTGTGCAAAACCGATCACACGCAACATTTCACCAATATCGGCCTTTCCACCAAAGAACTTTGTCCCAACGAAGAATACAACTGCCGACCATACGACCCATCCGATCAATTGAGTTAGAATTGCCGCTATCAATCCGCCAATAGAAAAGCCAGTTGTGCCAGCTAATCCCGCACCAATTCCTGCCAATATCGCCACTGCGACGACAACAACGGCGGCTTGCCCTGTTGCACTTTGGTCGTGTTCGATCTCTTCAAAGGTTGGAACATCCAACTTCAACACACCCATGACTCGTTCAACTAAACTACTATTGCCTTTCATTTTTTCAAGCTCCTATGTCGTTAATTTGTCGCTAATATAACACATAATTGCGAATCGTGTGTTAAGAATTCGGCCGAATTTTCGGTCACTTCCTCGTGAAATTTCACCTAATCACCTGAGCAGTGCGCCGTCTGCGACGTAACCAAAAGCGGATCAACCACACCAGGGCGATTAGCACAACGGCACCGACGATAATTGGAATAAATAGGGCGAGAATAGAGACAAAAACGGCGATGACGTCCTCAATCAGGCTGACCGCCCAATTGCCCATGCCACCTGTTGTCGCTGTGACCATTGGCCTTGCGACACCCTTCGTCGTATGGACGCTCCCTGCTAAAAGTATCCCCGCCGTAACCGCAAGGACGGGGCTGAGGTCGGTGACGACATTCGCATTCGCCGCGAAAAGCATCGCCCCCGCAGCCGGTCGAATCAGCGTTTGAATCACGTCATTGATTGTGTCCACTGCGGGGATTTTGTCGACTAGCATTTCGATTATCAGCAGCACAACCAAAAGTGCTAGCACCGGCCAACTCGCCAACACGTCATACGGTTCGCCCAAGTTGAGCCACTTTAAACGCGCCGCGACCGCCACGATCAGCAGCGGGATGTACGCATTTAAACCCGCGCTTGCCGATAGACCAAACGCTGCGCCAATACCTCCAAGTGCAGTAATGATGTCCATATTTCCCTCTACGCAATGGTCGCTAAATTGTTGTATCGGCGGTCAGGATTTCTGATGGCCTGCCTCGACAACTTATGGCTCTGTCAAACTGAAATTATCAAATGCCGCCAACACGCCGGGCTGGGCAAACGAGCCAGCGGAAAGGGCGATGGTTCCTGTTTGGAAGGTAGTATCGAAGTTGTCGTTGCGGTAAATAACCGAATCATTGACAGAAAAGATGACGATGCTGCCGAGTGCCGAGATACGCAGACGGTTGGTTTGGCCAAGCCCTGTGTTAATAGCTGCGTGACGTTGCCAGCGGCCAGAATCGTTATAGATTTCCCAACTTCCCGCGCTATCGCGCCGTTCGATGCCAAACAGGCCGCTACCCGTGATGGCAAAGCGATAAAACGCGCCGCCCTCTTGTCGGCGGAATAAAATGCCGTAACTGCTGTCGAGATTTCCGTTGAGTAGTTTTGCATCGACCTGTAAGTTGAAGTCGGCGTAGGGCTGGCGGAAGGTCGCGTACTGCATCGTCTCCGCTTGGTTGACGGCGATTAGTAGCTGACTGTTTTCGACATAGGCGCGGCCGTAGACATCCTCTTCCAGAATCCAGCGAGTGGAATCGGCCGATCCAAAGTCATCCGCCGCCAACACGCGCTTGCGGCAACCAACTGAAAGACAGGCCAGCAGTAACAATATGAGCAGAACGTTTCGGGGATTCGTTTGGATCATTGATCTTGGCGGGCAACCATCTTGGTCACTCGCCATTCTAAATTTATGGGGCCGTTACGGTGAGATTATCAAATTCAATCACAACACGGTTGGACTCGAACGTGCTGACCGCAACACCAATGTCGCCACTGGAAAAGCTGTCATCGCTGACCGTCGTGATGGGAAGACCATTGACTGTTAGCGACAGTTGGTTGCCGACGCAGGAAACACGCAGTAAATTTGTGGCGATACCTGTGTTAATCGCCTCTGATTGGACAAAGAAATTCGGGTCTTCCCCTGTCAGATATTGGATTTGGCTTACACCACTTTCATACTTGCCAATTGCGTAAAACCCATCACCGCTAATGAGAAAGATGTAGAAATTTTCGTCATCGACATAGCGGCAGATCAACCCATAGGCGTTATCGTTGGGGCCAGAGACTTGACGCGTTTGGATGGCGATTTCGCTATCAAAAAAGGTGCGTCCCGGATTTGTCCATGCGACCACGCCGTTGGTGCTGGCACTGACGGTCAGAACACCATTGGCAATTTCGGCCGATTCCGACCCGTTATAAATGGCCCAACCACAGTTTGTCTCATCCAAAAAGCTGTCGCGCATCAGTGCCGTCGCATCGGTGCATGGCACCGTATCGTCATTGCCTAACATTGAACAACCGAACAGCAACGACAGGAGAATAGTCAGCAGAATCATTCGCAACATGCTAATCCTCCTTGTCGAGCAGCCGCTCAACACGGTTAATTTCCTCTTCGATCTGCTCTTGTTGCTGAGAGGTGTAGAGGTAAAAGGCGTAGATTGCCAACCACAAAATGGAAACGACAATGGCGATTGTGATAAGTGAAAAGTTCATAGCGCAAGTTTAACTAGATTTACTGATCAAAGGCAACCCTGCCAGCAGCATTACAACAGCAGTCGCATATGCTGCGCATCATGAACTTATTTTTGAGATTACGGAGGGAGGAATATGAAAATTTCTCACCCCTCTAGCGTTATGAGACGGGCGAGGGAAATTGTGCTACGAGCCTTGCATCAAATGTAGGGCAATTGCCAAAATCGAACCGACAGACATCGCCTGTTCGACATCTTTTTCGACGAAATCGCCGTCCATGCGGTTGATCAGTTGCAATGCGCCAAGCACGTTGCCCTGATAGGTGAGGGGGATACAGAGGATTGAACGGGTTTGGAAACCTGTCTGTTCATCGACACCCCCATGATGGCGCGGATGGTGGGTGACGGCATTGCTATAGATCCATTTGCCCGTTTCCGTGACATAGCCGACAAACCCTTCGCCAGCTGGCAGATCGATGTTGGTCAGCGAATCGGAGCCGACGCCCATGTTGTTCATAAACTTAACGCGCTTGCCCTCAACTTTCCAAACGGAACACGCTTCAATTTGCCAGCGGTTGTAGGTATAAAATAGCGCATCGCGGATCACTTTATCGGCCGAATCTGTCGCCAAACTGTTGGTGATATTCACCAAGCTATAAAGATCACGAATGCGGCCAGCGTTGCTGCTGCGCGATTTCTGAATGTTAAACGCATTGGTCAGCGCAATCGAGACATATTCGCCGATGGCCGACAGAAACATCTCATCCAGCTCGCTAAATGCATGCGGCGCGTAGGTGTGGGTCACGCCCAATACACCGACCGTCTCCAAGTGAATTTTGATCGGCACATAGAGAACTGAGCGAGCGCGCCGTTCAAGTCCGACATTTAACCCGTCTGAAAAATCGGCTTCCCGCACCAACTCACCACTGTTCAAGACGCGCTGCATAAACGGGTCTTGAATGGTGTGGTTGAAGTTGTAGACGGCGTTCTTTTCAAGTTTGTATTGGTAGGTGTGAATCTGGCTGCGTTCACTGGCGGGGAGCCAAAGCGTGCTTTGCTCAGCTTCGCACTCTTCCAACGCAAGGCGCAGCGTGCGGTCAATGATGGTGTTGAGATCGGTCAACGCGGTGATCTGTTTGCTGATGGTGAGCAATCGGCCGAATTGATCTTTCTGACGACGAATCTCGTTGCGTGCGATTTCAAGCTGTTGTTCATCAATGAGCGGTGTATTGCTGTTTTCACTGCGCTCCAGCGTGCGCTGAATCGTTTCCAGCACCTCATCAATCGTAAACGGCTTAACGAGGTAATCTTTTACACCAAGACGGAACGCATCAATCGCGCTTTGCTCTGACCCGCCACCCGTCATTAGGACAACTGGAGGACGATTTTCATCCAACGCCAACGCCTGCAACACGTCGATTCCCGTCATATGTGGCAAGTTGAGATCAAGCATGACAAGATCGGGGGCATCGGCGCGAATTCGTTCGAGCGCGGTCCGGCCGTCAAGCGCATAGATGGAGTTGAACCCAAATGTGGGCAATAATGTTTCGGCGAGATGGCGTACAGTCTCGCGGCTATCGTCGACGACGAGAATCTTTTCACCATGACCACTTAGTTTGTGGTTCAGCGGTTGCATATCTAACATTCTGTTTTCCTGTGTATCGCAATCGGTGGTGCTGGACTTCGGCCGATTGCCGCTAGCATTGTGCTAACAATCCATATTCCTCGATTTTTCCTACTTGTTTAGTCTATTTAGATACCATTACGACACACATTACGAATGAACGTTATCACGCTATTTTGACATCTCTTATCAGTTCGTTTGTAAAGCGGTTTGCAGTTGCCCAAATAGACTTAGAAACAGGGATGTTCTAGGCTGTTAAGAATGGAAGACGTGAGCGAAGCGTTCGCGCTCTAGTTATAACTCGCGCATAAATTTGATTTTCTCGTTGATCTGAAAAGTCGCGCCGCCCTCATGCCCATTGTATGCGTAGGTGCGGATCTGCTTGGCGCCCGCGTAATGGTTGTAGGCGGCGAAGACGGTTGATGGGGGGCAGATTTCGTCCATTAGGGCGACCGAAAACAGCGTGGGTGCGTTGGCGCGTGCGGCAAAATTGACCCCATCGAAGTAGGAGAGCGTGTTGAATACGGTGTCGATGTTGTTGCGGTGGGTTTTGAGGTATCGGCCGATTTCCTGATAAGGATGCGCGTTGGTGATCTCCGTTGCACGACGATAGTGACACAAAAATGGCACATCTGGCATGACCGCCAGTACGTCGGTCAGCAAGCCGCTGACGGCAAGCGTGATCCCGCCCCCTTGACTGCCACCGCTCACGGCAACACGGCTGGCATCTATCGCCGCATGTGAGCGCGCCGCCTCAACCGCTCGCACAGCATCGCTGAAAACACGACGATAGTAGTATGTCTCTGGCCGCAAGATACCGCGTGTCATAAAGCCGGGATAGTGGGGGTTTGCACCGTCTGCCTCTGGGTCGGGCGTGTCGCCGCCCCGTGATGAGCTTCCCTGTCCGCGTGTATCCATGACGAAGTGGGCGTAGCCGGCGGCCGACCATGTTAACCAATCGGTTGGGAAGCCGCGCCCACCGCCATAGCCGATGTATTCGACGATACAGGGGAGAGGATGCGGCTGATTACGCGGCAGCAGCAGCCAACCCTTGATCGGTTGACCACCATAGCCGTTGAACGTCACATCGTAGGTTTCAACCGTTGCCAAGCCGTAATCGACCTGTTCAAAAATAGGATTGAGTGGATGCTGGCGAGTCGCGTTTAACGTCTCTGTCCAGAATGCGTCGAAGTCGGCTGGTTCGCTGCGTTTCGGCCGATAAGTTTGCAATTGCTCAAGGGGGAGGTCGAAAAATGCCATTACTTTGTATCTCCTATCAGTTTGATTCCATGCTCTGTTTCTTCAATTGCAACAAAGATCGCACGCTCGTCTGGCGTGTTGTTTGGGGTGTGAAATGTCAACATGAGCTCGCCTTCAAGTGTTGAAAAGATCATGCCGTGTCCGCCATCTTCTGCCCAAACCGCCTCAGGATTATGCACCCAAGGCCCTGTAATGTCACCGCTTTCTGAGCGGCTAATGCCCATCGCATACCCTTTTTCCCCCAGACTAGACCAGAGCATCACCAACGTGCCATTGCGTAGCCGGTGCAGCGAGGGGCCATCGGTGACGTAAGTGGGAAATTTGTAGCGTGCGTCCTGCTCGGGCCAGCTCGATTCGCGCACCCATGCTCCTTCAGACGCATTAAACAGAAAAATTGGCTTACTGACGGGGTGGGTGAGATCGGCCGATAACTGCATCGCCCAAATCGATCCATTGTGCGTCTGCACCCACTCATGGCAAAACACAACCCACGGATTACCCGTCTTATCGACGTGTAACGTCCCGTCGAGACACATCCAATTGTCGGGCGTAATCGGCCGATCTGTCAACGGCTCATACGGGCCAGTCACATCTTGCGCCACTAAAATTTGCGTCGCCCGATACGCTCCCTCCGCCTTGAACGTTGCAAACATATAAAACAGCCCGTTAAATTGATGGACTTCTGGCGCCCAGAAATTCTGCTTGCCCCAAAAGTCGCTTTTCGGCCGAAAGGCGGCAATCGGCCCCTCCCAATTTTCTAAGTCAGCGCTCTTGTAGCAATCGAATCCATAGAACGGCCCAATCCAGCAGTTGGGATCAGTCGTTCCAAAAAGATAGTACATATTTGCATCGTGATCGGTAAAGATAAATGGGTCGCGGATCTGTATTTCACTTGTTTTCATAGCGGTTTATTCCCTTAAAAGTTGTGAATATGTGCGTGTCAGCCGAAACGAAAATCGAGGGCTAGACAGTTGTTTAGTTATATGTTACCATTCTGCGTAGTAGTTTACACGTGTAAGGTGATACGTCAAAGGTGACACATGTAAATGTCACATGGACGTATGACTGAACAACCATCAGAGAACACGATCACTGTGAAGGCAAAGGATTTGATTTTATGAAACGTCCCACTCAAGTAGATGTTGCAAAATTGGCTCAGGTTTCAAGGGCAACAGTCTCCTATGTCATCAATGGACAGCAGGGGGGAAAAGTCCCGATTTCGGAAGAGACGCGCCAACGCGTACTGCGGGCCGTAGAAGAGTTGAACTATGTGCCAGATGCACGTGCTCAGGCGTTGCGCTCAGGTAGCACCAAAACGATTGGCCTCATCATTCCCGATATTCACAATCCCCACTTCTGGCAGATTGCGGATGGGGTTGAGCAAGAGGCATATGCGGCTGGCTATCACATTTTGCTCTCCAGCATTGCACCTGAAAACAAACATGCTGAGGATATTTTCAAAAATCTCGCCCAGCGGCGCATTGATGGCTTGGTGATGGTTCCCAGCTTTGTCTATCAATCCAAGACCGCGCAAAAAACGCTTGCCAGTCTCATTAAGCGGCGGCTGCCGATTGTGGAAATCACGTCTGGATTAAGCGAAACAGACTACACGGTTGATCGCATCATTTCAAATTACCGCGACACGACATTAGAAGTGATCGCACATCTTTTAACCAATAAGCACCGCAGAATTGGCCTAATTTACGGTATCGCTGTGCCCGAATTAGGTAATGACCGACTTGATGCCTATCGAGACAGTTTGCAAACGGCTGGGATACCCTTCGATGCCGACCTGATTGCTGAATGTGGCCCCACAATTGAAGAGAGTTACGATGCGACGCTGAAATTGCTCCAATCAGATACCCCTCCCACCGCGCTGTTGGTCATCAACGACCTGTTGGCGATTGGCGCGTTGCGTGCGATTCGCGATTCGGGGTTGAGCGTGCCAGATGATATTTCACTGGTTGGTTACGATGACATTCCAGCGGCAAAGTACTTGGAACCCTCCCTGACAACGGCGACCAAAAACGGTGAGCAGTTAGGGCGTGAGGCGATGAAGCTGTTATTTGCGCGCATGAAAGATGGCGATCGGCCGAATCAACAGATCAAAGTCCCCGCTCGTCTCATCCTACGCGAGTCAACGGCTTCCGCCCCAACAAAATAGCGACATCACGCAGCGGAGAAAATCAACTGTGAGTATAGAAACCATTAATCAATCTTCTGGGCTGTCTTCGCGCCGCAAGCGTGCGAATGGGGGTCTGAGCAATTTCATCAAACGCAATGCGGCCGCCTACGCCTTCCTCACGCCCTGGCTGATCGGCTTTTTCGTCTTGACCGTCTATCCGATGATCTATTCGTTGTGGCTCAGCTTCACCAATTACGACTTCACCCAGCCCAACTCAACTGAGTGGATCGGCATTGGCAACTATGTCAAGATGTTTGGCCCATTGTTTGGGGTCGATCAGTTTACCGCCTCCAATGGGGAGGTGATTCGTGCAGACCCCTACTATATCAAGTCGCTAACGGTGACATTTACCTATGTGTTTGTGTCTGTGCCGCTCAAGCTGGTTTTCGCACTGGCCGTTGCGATGTTGATGAATCAAAAGTTACGTGGCGTTGGCCTCTATCGGGCTGTCTACTACATCCCGACGCTGCTCGGTGGATCGGTCGCGATTGCAGTGCTTTGGCGCAAGTTATTTGAGAAAAACGGCTTGCTGAATACGATGCTCGAAGCGATTGGATTTAGCGATCTGCCTAGCTGGATCACCAATCCTAAATATGCGCTTGGGACGCTTATTCTGCTGACGGTGTGGCAGTTTGGCTCCTCCATGATCATCTTCCTCGCCGGTCTCAAGCAAATTCCAGAGGAGTATTACGACGCAGCAAGCATCGACGGAGCCAACAAGGTGCAGCAATTCTTCCGCATCACGATTCCGCTCCTCTCGCCCGTCATCCTTTTTACGCTCGTTCTACAAATCATCACCGCATTTCAGGCGTTTACCCAAGCGTATATCATCGGCGGCGGCAGCGGCGGTGTCCTCAATTCAACTCTGTTCTACACCCTACATCTCTACATCCAAGGCTGGACCTATCACGAAATGGGCTATGCATCTGCAATGGCTTGGGTCTTGCTGCTGATTATCGGCGTGTTTACCGGCATCGTCTTCAAAACTTCTGGCTCGTGGGTCTCATACGGGACGGGAGAATAGTATGAAAAATAAATTTGTTATCCGTCACACGTTGACCCACCTATTTGTCATCGCGCTTGGGCTGCTGATGCTCTATCCCGTCATTTGGATGATTTCGAGTTCGTTCAAGCCAAACAACATGATCTTTAGCGACACGGGATTGATTCCCAAAGTGTGGACGATTGAGAATTACATCAGCGGTTGGAAAGGGTATGCGGGGACATCTTTCGGCCGATTTTTCATCAACTCGCTCCTGATGTGTCTGGCGGCTGTGATTGGCAATGTGCTCGCCTGCACGATGGCGGCATATGCTTTCGGCCGACTCAACTTTGCAGGCAAAAAGTTTTGGTTCGCCATCATGATGTTGACGCTGATGCTCCCCTCCCATGTCACGATCGTGCCGCGTTACATCTTATTCAACACCTTTGGTTGGGTCGGCACATATCTGCCCATTATCGTCCCTAAATTTCTGGCCGTAGACGCATTCTTTGTCTTCTTACTCGTCCAATTTATGCGAAGTTTGCCCAAAGAGATTGAAGAGGCAGCGATCATCGACGGATGCAGTAAGTTCGGCGTATTGACGCGCATCATCGTTCCGCTCGCCATGCCGGCCCTCGTGACAACGGCACTCTTTACCTTCCTTTGGACGTGGGACGACTTCTTCAACCATCTACTTTACCTGACAAGCCCTGACATCTACAGCGTCTCCCGCGCCTTGCGGACATTCGTTGGTGACTCTGGTGCAGTCTCTAACTGGGGCGGCGCAATGGCGATGGCAACCTTGTCAATTCTCCCCTCGTTTATCCTGTTTTTCGCCCTGCAAAAATACTTTGTGCGGGGTATTGCCACCTCTGGAATTAAGGGGTAGTGGCATAACAGATGGAGTCATCTATGCACTGAAACCGCAGTAAAACGACTTTAAAGCCTTATCTTCTCAACGAAACCCTAATTTAAGAATGGAGAGTTCAAAATGAACAAGATTTACCCAAAACTTCTCTTAACCCTGCTTGCGCTATTTCTCTTTGCGTGCGCACAATCTGAAGCTGAACCAACCGAAGCACCTGCTGAACCAACCGAGGCAGCGGTCACCGCGACTGAGGCCCCCGTCGAACCAACGGATGAACCGCCCGCTGAGCGCACCGACGGGTTGCCAGCCTACACAGGCGGCCCCGCCGAAATTCGCATCGGCTGGTGGGGCAACGATGACCGTGCGGATCGTACCTTGCGCGTGATCGAGCTATTTGAAGCGGCGTATCCCGAAATCACCGTGATTGGTGAGCCAAATGGCGGCGGTGGCGACCACTTCCAGATCATCGACACACAGCTTGCCGGCAACAACGCGCCGGACATTTTCCAGCTCGGCGGCAACTGGCCTGACTATCAGCAGTATCTAGAACCACTCAACGGGTATCTCGGTGAGCAACTGCAAATCGACACGGCCGAACAGTTTGATCAAACAGCACTGATTCCAGCAACGGCGGCCGATGGCAACATCTACGCCATTAGTCTGGGAACGAATACACTCATTCTCGTTTACAATGCAACGATGATCGAGGCGGCTGGCGTGGAACTCCCAGAAAATAACATGAGCTGGGACGAGTTGATCGCTTACGGCGAAGCGCTCAAGGCGAACCTGCCCGATGGCGTAACACCATTTGTGGACAACAGCACCAACCAAGCTAACTACCTGAGCTACTTCTACCGTCAACAGGGAACCCCGATTTGGACATCTGACGAAGGTGGTAAGTCGTATGCAACGGTTGATACGGCGACAGAGTGGTTACAGCTGTGGGCTGACATGCGTGAGGCGGGGTTGATTCCCGACGCTGAGACGACCGCGACCTATTCGGAAGATGGCCCAGATAGCTCTGCGCTCGTAGCGGGTCAGGCGGCGATTGGATTGATTTGGAGTAATCAGCTGGCAGCCTACCAAGCGGCAATGACCGACCAGCTCAGCGCGATGACGCTACCTACGGGTGGCGAGCCATCGTATGCGATTCAGATGAGCCAATACTTGGGTGTCTATAATGGCAGCGAAAACAAAGAGGCGGCGACGTTATTCATCAATTTCTTCGTGACCCAACCAGCGGCGGGTGAGATTCTTGAAACCAATCGCGGTATTCCCTCATCACCAGTCGTGCGTCAGGCAATCTCAGCCAACGCGACGGCGAGTGACGCAGCTGTGTATGACATTTACGCGGCAGTCGCTGACCGCACCATTCCGCAAGACCCCAATCTGCCGAATGACCAAGAGTTTGTCAACGAGCTTGAGCTAATCGGGCAACAGGTCGGCTTCGGCCAATCTTCTGTTGAAGAGGGTGCTGCGGCATTGCAAGAGTTGATCGAGCGTTTGATCGAGAAGTAAGTAAAAGCGATTTTATCTAACTCACGTTAGGCGATTGAGAGATCAGCCTAACGTGAGTTAATCTAACGACTCCTCAGGATGGGTCCCAAAAGACGGGTTTGATCTCAATATGCTTATTCCCAACAAACTATCAACTGAATATCTCTCCAGCCCTATCGGTTTAGACGTCGCACAACCACGTTTGAGCTGGCAGGTGAGCGCGGCGCAGCGCAATGCGCGACAGACAGCTTACCAAATCGTCGTGCGCAAGCATCCGTGGGTGGAGGAAGCGGTGGCGAACGATTTGCTCTGGGACACGGGGAAAGTGTTATCTGATGCATCATTGCATATCGTTTATCGTGGTCTGCCACTAGCGGCGGGATTGCGCTACGCGTGGCGCGTGCGCGTGTGGGATGAGCATGATGTTGTTTCCGAGTGGAGCGAAGCGGCGTTCTGGGAGATGGGTTTGCAAAACCCTGCCAACTGGCATGCTGAGTGGATCACGCCAGCATGGGTCGAAGATGCGAGCCAACCCCAACCTGTGCCACTGTTGCGTCGGCCGTTTCAAGCGGCAAGTGACGTTGTGTCAGCCCGTATTTATGCGACGAGTGTCGGTCTTTATGAACTATGGTTGAACGGTCAACGTGTGGGCGAGGGGGTGTTGACGCCGGGTTGGACAACCTATGAGCATCGACTGCAATACCAAACGTATGATGTGACCACGCTGATCGATGCGGGCGAGAATGTTCTCGGCGCGATGTTGGGAGATGGCTGGTATCGCGGCTACATGGGGCATCGTGGTCATCACAACGTCTATGGCGACCGGCTCGCACTGCTGGTGCAACTGCAATTAACCTACGCCGATGGTCGTGTTGAAACGATAGCCAGCGATGAGAGTTGGCTCGCAACAACGGGGCCGATTACGATGTCTGACCTCTACATGGGTGAATATTATGATGCCAGACTAGAGAAAGCGGGCTGGGATGCCGCCGGTTTTGATGACAGCGATTGGTGTGGCGTGCAGGTGATTGATCTTCCCAAAACGACGATTGTCGGTCAGGTCGCGCCGTTTATGAAAAAGATGGAGAAAATTCGGCCGATTTCTATCCTCCACTCTCCCAAAGGAGAAACCATCCTAGATTTTGGTCAAAATATGGTCGGTTGGGTTCGGGTACGGGTGCGCGGCGATGCCGGTACCACGATCAGCCTACGCCATGCCGAAATTTTAGACCAAGCCGGTAACCTCTACACCGAGAATTTACGAACCGCCACACAGCTCACCCGCTATACGTTGAAGGGATCGGCCGATGTTGACGAGGTGTATGAACCACGTTTTAGCTTTCAAGGGTTCCGCTATGTGGCGGTGGAAGGGTTCCCCACCGAACCCACGCTAGATGATTTTACGGCTGTTGTCGTCTATTCCGACATGCCGACCACAGGCAGCTTTGACTGTTCCAATCCGCTCATCAACCAACTTCAGCGCAACATCGTTTGGGGGCAAAAAGGCAACTTTGTCGATGTGCCAACCGATTGCCCACAGCGCGATGAACGACTCGGCTGGACGGGCGACACGCAGGTATTTATCCGCACCGCCTGTTTCAACATGGATGTTGCCGCCTTTTTGACCAAATGGCTGCGCGATTTGAGCGCGGATCAACAGCCCGACGGGCGCGTGCCGTTTGTCGTGCCAGATGTTCTGTCCAAAATCAACCTGCCCGGCGTGATTAGTGGCGGCGCGGCTGGCTGGAGCGATGCGGCCGTGATTTGTCCGTGGACGATCTACCTCTGCTATGGCGACAAACGTCTGCTGGCGGAACAGTATGAGAGCATGGTCGGCTGGGTTGAATTTATGCGCCAGCGGGCGGGGGCTGACTTTGTTTGGGACAATGATCGCCAGTTTGGTGATTGGCTCGACTATCGCGGCGAAGATGCCCGTAGGCCGATGCCCGTTACCAATACGGAGCTTGTCGCGACCGCATTTTTCGCCTACAGCAGCCAACTGCTGGCATCAGTGGCCTGCACGTTGGGAAAATCGGCCGATGCAAAAAAGTACACCGATTTAGCCGACAATGTGAAGGCCGCCTTTAATCGTGAGTTTGTGACCCCCAGCGGGCGCGTCGGTTCCAACACGCAAACTGGCTACGTTTTGGCGTTGCAGTTTGAGCTGCTGCCAGAAGAAATTCGGCCGAATGCCGTCGCAAGGCTTGTCGATGCAGTGCGGGAAGGTGGTTATCATGTGACGACAGGCTTTCTCGGCACACCCTATTTGTGCCACGTCCTGAGCAGTTACGGTCATACCGACGTCGCCTACCAGCTACTCAATCAGGAGAACTATCCCTCATGGCTCTATCCCGTCAAACAGGGAGCGACGACCATCTGGGAACGCTGGGACGGCATCAAACCCGACGGCTCATTTCAAGATGCCAGCATGAACTCGTTTAACCACTATGCGTATGGGGCAATTGGCGACTGGCTCTATCGCGTGGTGGCAGGCATTGAAATAGACCCCGCCGCACCCGCATACAAACGCATTTTGATTCAGCCACAGCTTGACGCGAGCCTGACCTACGCCAACGCCAGCTTGGACTCGATGTACGGGCGCATCGAGTCAAAATGGAAAATTGAAGCAGGACGCTATCACTTGACCGTCACAATTCCGGCGAATACGGAGGGGGTTGTGCGCATTGAGACGGATTCGGCCGAAAAAATCACCGAACAAGGCCAACCGCTAAGTGAGGTCGAAGGTATTCGCGCAATTCGTCAAGATGGGGATGCAGTTTATATAACCATTGGGTCGGGGCGCTATGAATTTGTGACCTTGCAATGACGCCAGAATAGGTCATTACGTTCTACGATCAACAAGGCAAAACCAGTTTTTATCTAAATTTGGAGTCAAATTATGGATCAGCGTAAACGATACGCAATTGTCGGCACGGGTTCGCGCGCGGGCATGTTTGTTAAGGCGATCAAAACATATCAAGAGGTGGCGGAGTTGGTCGCCTTTTGTGATGTGAGTCAGACGCGCATGGATTGGCATAACGCGCAGTTGGGTGTGTTGTCGTTTTCGGCCGAAAAGTTCGACCAAATGATCGCCGACACACGCCCCGATACCGTCATCGTCACCACAGTTGACGCGACACATCACACCTACATCACACGAGCGATGGAACTCGGCTGCGATGTCATCAGCGAAAAGCCGCTAACGACTGACACGGAAAAGCTGTGCGCTATCTATGACGCAATTGCGCGCACGGGTAGATCGTTGACGGTGACGTTCAACTACCGCTACTCACCCGCCTATACGCA
This sequence comes from Anaerolineae bacterium, assembly GCA_030425205.1. Classification (GTDB taxonomy): domain Bacteria; phylum Chloroflexota; class Anaerolineae; order Promineifilales; family Promineifilaceae; genus CALECP01. Next base: position 37,992 of record JAUIAP010000010.1, on the reverse strand, counting down.
GTTCCGCAAGCTGGTGATGGATGGCTTGATCGGCCGACCGCTGCTCGTCGATTTCTCATGGCTGCTCGACACCAGTCATGGGGCTGACTATTTCCGTCGCTGGCATCGAGAAAAGCAGAATAGCGGGGGCTTGCTTGTGCACAAATCGACCCACCATTTTGATTTGGTCAACTGGTGGATCGATGCGTATCCTAAAAGCGTCTTTGCCATGGGCGATCTCAGCTTTTATGGCAAAGAAAATGCGAACGCACGTGGTGAACAGTATGACTATGTGCGCTATACGGGTGAGGTTTCGGCCGAAAATGACCCATTCGCGCTCTCCCTCAACTCACAAGAAGCGTTGACAGGACTCTATCTCAACGCGGAAGCGGAAACCGGCTACCTGCGCGACCGCAACGTATTTGGCGAACCGATCACGATTGAGGACACCCTCGCCGTCACCGCACGCTACAGCAATGGCGCGTTGCTCTCCTATTGCCTCGTTGCCTATGCCCCATGGGAAGGGTTGCGCGTGGCTATTACGGGAACCAAAGGACGCATCGAAATGGACATCGAGGAAAGCATCACGCACCTATTGGGTGACGGTGAAGCATCGGCTAGCAAAGGCCCCTTCAAGCACACGCGAATGCGCGTCTGCCCCATGTTTGGTGAGCCGTATGAGCTGGAGGTTCCAATGGGGGACGGGGGACATGGTGGGGCCGACCCCGTGATGCTCGAACAAATTTTTGACCCTAATCCCCCGCACGATCCTTTCAATCGCGCCGCAACACACATCGACGGTGCGGCTTCGATTTTGGTTGGGATTGCGGGGAATCGTGCATTGGAAACGGGTGCGCTAGTTCAGGTGGATGATCTGTTTCCGTTGACAGCGCACATGGCGCAAAAGGATTAAGTGAGCAAAAATGCAACAAAATACGCTGGGAAAAACGGGACTAAAGGTGAGTCAATTAGGGGCTGGATTGTCCGAAATTGGTCTGCGGCTGACTCCACAGGATGTAGAACAAGCGGCGGCGGTGCTGAACGCTGCGCTTGATGGCGGGATCAACTTTCTCGACACGGCAGCGTGCTACGATATTAGCGAGGAGCTGATCGGCCGAACCATTGCCCATCGCCGCGACGAGTATATTTTGGCGACCAAGGCGGGGCATGCGACAGGTGGTTATCACGGAGAAGATTGGACAGCGCAGACGGTGACTGACAGTATCGAGCGCAGTCTCAAACGCATGAAAACCGACTATGTCGATCTCGTGCAGCTACATTCGTGCAGCGTTGCGGTGTTGGAACGAGGGGAAGTGATCGAAGCGTTACAAGCGGCGCAACGAATGGGGAAAACCCGCTTCATTGGGTACAGTGGTGACAACGAAGCGGCTGCATGGGCAGTCGCAAGCGGTCTTTTTGATACGCTCCAAACAAGTTTTAACCTCGTTGACCAACGGGCACGCACCTATCTCTTTCCACAGGCAAACGCGCAGGGGATGGGCATTATTGTAAAACGGCCGATTGGCAATGGCGTATGGGGCGTGAGCAGTAGTCCACGACCTTATGCAGATGAGTACTTTGCGCGTGCGGAAGCGATGGAACATGCGGTCCCGCTCGAAAATGCACCTGAAAATGGTATCTTAGTCGCACTTGGTTTTGTGCTGGCACACGACATCAGCACAGCCATCGTCGGCACGCATAATCCGCGCCACATGCAGATGAATCTCGACTGGGTCAAACATGACCTACCTATTGCGCCAGAATTAGTTGCAGCATTGCAGCATCGTTTTGAAGCGCATCAGGACAATTGGCGTCAGTTAACTTAGTACATCGCAACGTAAGAAAGCCCTGTCATACCTGCGAAGGCAGGTATCCATTCTTTTCTAAGACTGAATTGCCGCAAAACAAGATTTACTTAAGCTCTTAAAGTTAGGTTGCGAGTCAAATTTTGGGCAAATCTTGCCTTATGATAAGGATGTTTAGCAAAAGCCAAATTATTAGTTTAACTATCGTTCTGCGACTCTAGTCGCAAGACACGAACCTGCTACAAAACAACAATGTGCCACAATTTGTGCCACTACATTTTCGGTTGATATACATGAAACTTAACCGATTCTCCTATCATTAAAAGGTAATAAAATATGCCGAAACAATGCAAAGGTCAGGCACAGTGCTTTCAGACGTTCTAGAACAACTTCAAATATGGATTGAACAAATCATCCGCACGACCAACTATATTGGGATTGCGCTCTTGATGCTGGCGGAGAATCTATTTCCACCCATTCCGTCAGAGATCGTCATGCCGTTTGCGGGTTTTCTGGTCAATGATGGCATGTTGTCGCTCTGGGGGGTACTGTTGGCGGGCACAATTGGCGCAGTTGCTGGAGCTGGCGTGATCTACTATGTTGGGTCGCGCACGACGGAGGCAGGTGTGAGCGATTGGGTGGCCCGACACGGGAAGTGGTTGCTGCTCCAGTCAGAAGATATTGAGCGGGTCATGCGCACGTTTCGTCAGCGTGGGAGTTGGATTGTCTTTATCGGCCGATTTATCCCCGGTATCCGCAGCCTCATCTCACTGCCCGCTGGCGTTGAGCGCATGGCCTTGACGCCCTTTCTACTCTACACGACGCTCGGGACACTGGCATGGAACGGGCTGCTCGTGGGTGGCGGTATGATATTGGGCGAAAACTGGCAGCGCATTCTAGACTGGATTGACCGTTATGAGACGATCATCTGGCTCATGTTTGCTGGCTGGGTCGTCTATCGCCTGTACAATCTCTATTTTAAGTCTAAAAAAGCGAGGTAAGATGCTTGCAATCGTTCTGATCGTCATCCTGATTCTGCTGAATGGCTTTTTTGCGGCGGCGGAGATGGCATTTGTCACTGCACGCCCTGCACGATTGCAAGGGTTGGCCGATGCGGGCAATCGGCGCGCATTGCGTGTACTTGCGCTCAAAGAGAACAGCGCAGACTTTTTGGCAACGGTGCAAATTGGGATAACGCTCGTGGCGACCCTCGCATCAGCCGTCGGCGGTGCCGATGTTGCGCGACAGTTTGCCCCGTTGTTGGAGCCACTCTTTGGCAGTTTCGCCGATCGCGTCGCGCTGGCCATCGTCGTGCTTGTGATTACCTACACGTCGCTTGTCATCGGGGAGCTCGTGCCAAAACAGCTTGCCATTCGCAACGCCGAGCAGTTTGCCATGCGCGTCGTTCACCCGCTGCAATGGCTGCAAAAGATCGTCTGGTTGCCGATTCGTATCCTAAACTTTTCGGCCGATGCGCTGCTCAGCCTCTTTGGGGCAACGGAAGAGCCGCAAGAGATCGAATCGACCGAAGAGTTAACCCTGATGGTACAGAAGGCGGCCGAAGAAGGTGTTGTCGATTCGGCCGAAGAGCAGCTCATCACAAGCGTGTTCGACTATAGCGAAACCCAACTCCATCACATCATGACCCCGCTGGCCAACACGCTCGTATTGGCTGAATCGGCCACGATTGGGGAGGTGTTAGACGAAATACGCGCCTCTGGCTTCTCGCGCATCCCAATTTATGCGGACGCACCGACATTGGTTGCAAGTTTTATTCACGTTAAAGATTTGCTTGGCGAAGACCCAGCAACCCCGCTGACCACTTATGCTCGCAATGTGTGTAAATTTTCGGAGGCGTTATACTTGCCCGTCGCCTACAAACAACTTATCAAGGCGGAACAACATCTCGCCATCGTTGAAAATTCGGCGCATGAGATGATTGGCATCGTCACGATGGAAGATATCTTAGAAGAACTTGTCGGCGAAATTGAAGATGAACACGATGTTTACACCTACACCCCACCAACTGATTCACAAAATGATTGACGCGGCACTTATCGCGGCCGATCCCTATAAATTAGTACAAGCCCATTTAGAGACATGGCAAACCAGCGCAAAACGCCTATTTGTCGTCAGCGTGGGCAAGGCAGCAGTGGCGATGGCGCATGCGGCGTCCGATGGGCTAGCAGACCGACTGACGGCAGGAATCGCGATCAGCAAATTGCCGATGAGCCATCCTGACGTGCAAAACCTCCCCGCTGTCATTCAACATTTTCAAGGCAGCCACCCGATCCCAGACGCAAGTAGCGTGTCCGCCACTAAGGCGATAAGCACGTTGTTAGCAGAGACCACGCCCGATGATGTGGTGTTGTGCTTGATTTCTGGGGGCGCATCTGCGCTCTTGACTGCGCCCGCGATCCCACTGGACGCATGGCAAAACTTGAATGATGCCCTCTTGCGCTGTGGCTGTACCATCAACGAGGTTAACCATGTACGTCAGCATGTCGATGTCGTTAAGGGGGGTGGTCTGCTGCGCTGGGCCGCTCCCGCAGCGTGCCAGACGTTTATTTTGAGCGACGTGATTGGCAATGAGTTGGCGCATATTGGCAGCGGACCCACTGTGCCGATCGAACAAGACGTCGCTCGCGTAAAGGCGATATTGGATCAGTATGACGTTTGGCGGTATCTTTCGGCCGAAACCACCACCCAACTCAAACACCATCTCGCTCATCTAGCATCCCCTGCCCCGTATCCAGCGAGCAATAACAGCGTGATTGGGGATGTGAAATTTTCGGCCGCCGCTGCCGCCAGCGTGGCACACGCACACGGTTACACGGCGAGCGTCGTATCAACCGAATTGACGGGGGAGGCAAGCCTTATCGGGCAACAGCTCGCCCAAACGCTCCAAACGTTACCAGCGGGACATTGCCAAATTTACGGCGGTGAAACGACCGTCACACTGAGCGAATCTGCCAACGGTAGCGGCGGGCGCAATCAGGAGTTGGCGTTGGCGGCGGCGATTGCGCTGGACGGGGGTGCGGAGAATTGCTATTTGGCGACGTTGGCAACGGATGGGGAGGATGGCCCAAATGCAGGTGCTGGGGCGATAGTTTCGGCCGAAACCATCGCCCAGTCAAAGGCGCGCAACCTCGACGCCGCAGCCTATTTGGCAAATCACGACAGCTACAGTTTTTTTGACCAGCTCCAGATTGGGCATCTGCGCATCGGATCAACTGGGACAAACGTCAATGATCTGACCATTTTGTTGCGCCCAATCGAATAATTAACACTATGGCGCAACGACCCAGCGCACGGCGTCGAATGCAATTTGGCGTGTCGATGATTCGTAGGTGACGGTGGACAGGGCGACATTCTCTGACCCATTGCCCGCAAAGTCGAACACGCCAAGCGTCACCCATTGACCATTGTGTGACGCTTGGTTCACGGGAATCATGGTGCGTCCCCATCGGTGTTGCACAAAGTATTGCGCGTTGACGGTGGTGGCGTGCGCGGTGGGAATATAAACCTGCACGCTGTATTTGCCGGCCGCTAGCGCAGGTGTCCAGAACGCATAGTTTTGGTCGCTGACATTGTGGCTCCGAGTTGTCGCCCAGAGCGATCCCCCGTTGAAGCCAACTGGTGATGTTGCCCAGCGGTCGCCGGGTCCAAAGATAGTAAAGTTTGACGCGGCATTGTCAACCACCACAGATTGTTGCGGCGGTGCTTGCGTGGTGCGAATCATATCGACGTGCAATTCGGCCGATCCCAGATGTTCGTAATATTGAACCTCAAGATAGACGCTGCCCTGTGCGAGATCGATATCGGCCGAATAGGTCGTCGCCCCTTGATCAAACCATTTGTCGATCAATAAGCGCCCGTTGACAAAGAGGCGCACGCCGTCATCCGCGCGCGTCGTGAAGCGATAGCGACCCGCATCGACGTTAATGGTGCGCGTCCAGCGTGCCGAAAAGTTGTCGCGGTTGATGGTCGGATCGGGTGACCCACTCCCCCAATCGAAGTCCAACACGCTCGCTGCGCGGATCAACTGCGGGGAACCGGCTAGATTGCGATTGTTGAAATACTCGCCGCGCCAGCGTTCAGCAAAGCCATCCCCCCCACCCGGCGTTCCGCCACCGCCGCCTGCATCGCCGATCCGTTCATAGGAAACATGGATGCGGGCATGGCCCGTATTTTCAAAATACTCAACGACGATATTGGTGTCGCCCCCACTCAAGGCGCGGTCGAAGGTATATTCGGCCGATTGGAAACGCCACTCATTGAGAATGAGCTGGCCGTTGACGTAGATCCGCACGCCATCGTCCGCTTGAACATGCCAACGGTAGGTGCCAGCCGCCAGATTAACGCGCCGCGACCACTGCGCCGAAAAGCGATCGGCCGAAATGCGCCCATCGGGGGAGCCAGCTCCCCAATTATGTGAAAGCGCATTTTCGCTGCGGGTCAACACGGGTTGCCCTGAAAGCAGGGTGTTATTGAAATAGGTGGCGGTCCAGTTGGGTTGGGACTGTGCGGCTGTCGTCCGCGCTCCCACAAGCAAAAACATGAGTGCCAAACACAAAGATAGTACGCGAAGTTTCATTGCACAATCCTCCGATAGCGCACCCGATTGTTTGAGGGTATGCAGGTGGGGTGCTGCAATCATCCTGCAATTGCATTGTATGCAATCGTAGGTACAGAAAAAAGGTGCTATGAAAAAATATACCCAAAAAGATGCGTCACGGGACCATCTGATCGTGTATGATGAATCGAACAGTACGTGACAAATTTTGCTTGAACAGGGAGTAAATAAGTGATGAATGGAAAACTTTTCCAATTAAGCATTTTCATTTTGCTGCTGGTGAGTATGGTGCTACCCACCGCATTTGCCAATGAGCGCATCACGCTTGACAGCAGTGCGAATCAGCAGGAGCGCGATGAACTTTCAGCGGGCAGCGGCGAACCACTTGGTCGTCAACTCGACCGGGTCGCACCTGTCCGTGAACCCGCTATTGTGACGGAACAGATCCGTGCAGACGGATCGCTGCGCACAATTTTGGAGATCCCCGCGACGGCCGATACCTATGTGGCATCAGGTCAACCAAATAACAACTTTGGTAGCGATGCACTCTATCTCGGTTACAGTACGGGTGGCTTTGGCGCAGAACGCATCCTGCTTTACTTTCCATTGGCGGGCAATTTGCCGCGCAATGTGACGATACAATCGGCCGAAGTTCAGCTCTATCTCAGCGTTTCCGATCCAGCCAACGACAGCGCAATGCCGAGCGTCATCCGTCGTCTTGGCAGCCCATGGGGTGAGCACAGCACCAGTTGGAACAATGCGCCCAACTGGTTGGAAACGGGTGCAAGCGTCTTTATCGGCAGTGGCGAGGGGTTGGTCAGTTGGAATATCACCGACATCACACGCGGTTGGCACGAGCAACGCTATCCCAATCATGGCGTCATTCTTGTCGGTGACGAACAGGTGCGCCAGCGTGAGCGCGTCTTCTATGCACGCGAAACACAGACCAATAATTTCCCCCGTCTTCGCATCGTCTACACGACCGACTCCGAAAATTTGCCACTGCGCGCCACCGTTAACCCCCTGCCTGCCTACACGCGAAATAGCAAATTTGATGTGAGTTGGACCAACAACGGGGCGGCACCCCTGCGCCACTACGACATCCGCTATCGGTTTAATGGGGGGGATTGGGTCGGCTGGCAAAATCAGGTCACGTTTACGATGGATGGGTTTAGCGCGCCGTTTGATGGCCTCTACGAATATGAGGCGCGGGCAACGGACACATCTGGCAACGTCGAGCCGTGGAACGAGATTGAGGCGCGTATTTTGGTCGATGAACGTCCACCGTTTGTTACGAGGCGCGTGTTTTTGCCCGTGGTCAGAAATCGGTAAACAGGAACTTAGTGCGTGGTGCGTGGTGCGTGGTGCGTGAACTGGATACGCACCACGCACCACGTCTTCGCTGGTTCAGTCTTGGCGGCGCACAAGCCGTAATAGCCACAGTAACCGCCGTGTCTGTTGCCATTGCCGATTAGAAATGGTCGCCGTTGGGGGCAACTCATCATACTGCACGCGGATAAAGTCGTTCGTCAGTGTCGATGCGACCTGCTGAAGTTTTACCAGTCGTCTCGCGAGTCGCGGCCGTTGTTTGATCCACGCAAGCGCCCCAATTCCGGTGATATATTCCTCAAACTGACCTAAAAATTCGAGCGGAGTTTGACTTTCGGCAAGCGGAATGGCAAGTTGCGCGGCGTGTCGTTGTAGCTGTGCATAGCGTGTTGCGGTGTCTGGCAGAGGCGGCGGGCGAAGTGAACGCCAGACGTAGAAGGCGACCACGGCAATCAGTGCAAGAGAGGCGGCAACCCAGCGCATGATTTGCATGAATGGAACCGTGCGCTCGGGTATGGGGGGCGGTGGTTCTGTTGGCAGCGGTTGGTCTAAATCGGCCGATTGCGCTGACAACGCAAAGCCACCCGTTGGTTCAAACTCAATCCAACCATACTCCCCGAAATAGATTTCAGTCCACGAATGCGCGTCGATTCCGCGCAATTCCTGTGACCCGTCAATCGTTGGCGCAGCGGCAAAGCCAATCGCCATGCGTGCGGGCAAGCCGATGTGCCGTGCCATGACCGTCATTGCGGTGGCGTAATAGTCACAATAACCCGCCTGTTGCTCAAAAAGGAAGAAATCGACGGCATCCTGATTGGCAGGTGGTACATCTACGTCGAGCGTGTATTCATATTGGCGCAAGAACGTTTCGAGCGCCTTCGCCTTCGCATAAGAGGTGGCGGCATTCGCGGTGACCGAGTCGGCAAGGTCGAGAACGCGCTGTGGAACGGTGTCGGGGAGTTGTGTGTATCGGCCGAGAATGGCGGATGGAATATCGGCCGATTCCACCTGCGACAACGCTTCCGCCGTTGCTACACTGACGAGTGACTGCACCTGATAGACGCGCCCATCGCCGCGCACGCGCACCAGATCGCTGCGTCCATGCCACTGCAAGCGGGTCGGTTGATCCAACTGTTCCGGTCGGCCGAGCGTGTAGCGTGTTGAACGATTGTCTTGCAGCCAATAAACCGTCTGTGAAAGTGTTGTGGTTGCAACGATGTCGGGGTGTGAAATGGGACGATTGGCGGGCTGATTGGTTTGATTTTCGGCCGAAATTTCCCAGCCACGCCCCGTATAGTTGTCATAACTCAACGCACGCCAATGGGTTGCCCGTTCTGTGATTCCCTGAACGGTCGCGGTCATTACAACTGACTGCAATAGTTCCGGCGATCCGCTCAGCAGATGCTGACGTGGCATTACGCCAACTGCTCCTCCTGCCCCTCCGCGTCCACCGGCTGCTTGCACATCCACGCCGCCAAAGGCGCGTTCAAGCACCTCTTCAACCGCCAATACGCCTTGTGAATTGGCAAATGCGCGCGACACGGCCGGGATGGCAAGTCGAGGGGTTACATAACCCATTAGGGGGAACAGGATCGCAAAGACGGCAACCGCAATCGCAAAGTCGTATAACACATGGTCTGGATAATCGACGCCGTCGCGCTCCCACACCATTTGCAACGTCACAAAGCGCATCAGTGCGGCAAGTGCAATTGCCGCCATCAATACTTGCAGCAGCCAATGTAGCGGGGATGCACTAAAGTAGCCCACCAACGCCACACCAAAACAGATTAGCGTCAAGGCAGGCAACGGTTGACGTGTGCGATAGGTTTGCCAAGCAAGCAGTGCCGATAGCAACCAGATTGCCATCCCGACCCCCAGCAAAAACGGCAGCGTTTCGCCACTCGATCCGCCCACCCACAGCTGCACAACCCAGCCCTGTAGCCGCTCCGCAAAGAGCCCCACCCGAGTCATCAAGGCTGTGTCCCAACTGCCATCGCGCCACGTTGTCAGCGGCGGCAGAAGTTCGCCGACACGGAGCGTGGTAACGAGCAGTCCACTTACGACGAGAATCGCCCATGACCATCGTGTTGACGCGAGACGTTTTGCCAAGGCCGTTGCCAACAGTGCGGCCACCACGCTGTTGAGCCAAACGTGATCAATCGTTGCTACCCACGCCGTCTCGACAACCGCGTTTGCCACACCGACGACGATGACGGCAACGAGCAGAATAGAAAGCCAGCCCTCACGTGGGGCAAGCCGCTTAACGAGCCACTGCGCGCCCCGTTGAAGCCATGGTGGACGAGCCTCTTGCAACTCAACCATACGTCACCGCCTTGCCCATCGGCGTGATGCGCACCTTTGACGTGTCTGGTACGATGATGTTGAGGTCATCCTTTTGTATGCGTGTCGTTGTGAAGTTGAGCCGCTGCAACTCACCCTGAAAGGCGGTGCTGTCACCATCGCTGCCAAATGAGACGCGATCAAAAAGCGCACAGTGGACGGCAATGCCAAGCTGTCGCAGCGCATAGAGGGCGGCAACGAGTGCAGGGTCTGTCGAACTGGTGACAACCAATACAGCCGAGCCCCGTTGGATAATGCGACTCAAATCTGTGATGGCTTGCGGCAGCGGGGTGGTGAAATCGGCCGAAACGACCGCCAATGCCTCTAATATCGCCCACCGCTGCCCCTCCCCTCTTGCAGGCGGCACAATCTGCGGATTAGAGCTATACGCCGCCAGACCAATTGCGCGACCGCTGGACAACCCCCGTGCCGTCAATGCGGCCGCGATCAAAATTGACTGCTCTACTGTTCCATGTAGCCCTGTGCCGACCTGCACAGCGGCATCCATATCTAGCAGAATCCAGATGTCACCCGCCGTATCGCGTTCAAATTCGCGGATGGTGAGCTGGCTGCGCCGTGCGGTCGTGCGCCAGTGAATGTGGTTGAGGGGATCATTCGGCCGATAATCACGCACCCCCGCTGCGTTGATGGCAGCTTGCCAGTCGCGCTGCTGCATGCGCGTTTGGCCCTGTCCAAAACCTGAGGGCAGCGCAAATGGCAACGCCGTATTGACGGGTGGATGGATGACAATCTCCAGCTTCTTGTCAAAATGTAGCACCGCCTCGAATAGTCCTAGTGGATCGCTTGTGCGCAGCGACCAACCGCCCAACGTGAAGTGTCCGCGCTGTTGACAAATGGTCTTTTCACGCCAGCGTGACGACTCCCCCACGCCCACCGAACGGACTGTGGCCGTCCGATAGCCGGGAACGTTTGTCTCGTCGCGCACTTCAACCCAAACGAGTGGCGCGGGACTGAAATTCTTCAGCTCAAAGAATTCATCGAGCGTGTCTCCCACGGCAACCCAATGCGCGCGCACCTTCCGCTCGGCCCGTAGACCGTTTGCCAATAGTCGCACCCAAGCATACGAAACACCAATCATCCCAACCAATGCCACCAATAAGAGCGTCCACACGTGATTTGGGATTAGCAGCGACAAGAGGGCTAATACGCCAACAGCGATCAATGCGCGCCGTGCATGGGAATGGATGCGAACAGATGAAGGCATAGCTGCATTATGCCACAGTTCTCGATGGATGCATTCCCCTTTCGCGGGTCGGATTCCCCACTGTAATTCGCCAATGTGCTACACTAAAAACCAACTTATTTAGGAACTGCCATGAGCCTCGCGGCTTATCAACGATGCGATGAAAATAGCCGATCTTTAGACCTTCAGATTATGAGTTGGGCGATATTTCGGGATGACCAAATCCCGAAACACTGTTTCTTTTTCTGAATCTCTATATGGTTACTTTCATTGAAACTGTAATGACAAACTTCAACGTGACCCGCGCACATCTTAAAAACGCAGTCGAGCAGCGGCAATGGGATTTGTTGGACAAGCTATTGGAGATCAGTACAAAGCATATCGACGACAACGCATACTTCACAGATACATGGGGTGAGTGGTGGGGGTTGCTGCTGGAGTGTGTCCTGACAAATCAGGAGCAGGGTGTGCGTATTCTGTTAAAACATGGGGCAAATCGAAAGATTGGGAATTGGGGAGATTGTATTCCCATGACACCAATTGAGGCTGCCGCAGGAAAACCGCAGATTCTGGCGTTGTTGGCGGGGCGGGATCGGCCGAATTACACCCGCAAAACCGATCCGGCCTTACCCATCAGTGAAACCAACACAGATCGCGCCGTTAACCAACAGGGTCACGTGCGTGATCAAACGGGCATGGTTTTTCAAGTTGACGCAATCAAGCGTTAATCGTCATCTGCATTGCGCTCACGCAGATGAGGGAATAGCAACACCTCACGAATGCTTTGGCTATTTGTCAGCAGCATCGTCAAACGGTCAATTCCTGTGCCAAATCCACCATTTGGTGGCATCCCATAGCGCATTGAGCGCAGATAATCCTCATCAATTGGGTTGGCCTCATCGTCATCATCGGCGTAAATTTCCTGCATCCGCTCAAAGCGTTGTTGCTGGTCGATTGGGTCGTTTAGCTCGGTGAAGGCGTTGCCCATCTCCATACCCGCGATGAAGTACTCAAACCGCTCGACGTGGAAATCATCGCCGGGAATGCGCTTGGCAAGCGGTGAAATATCGACGGGATAGTCCATGATGAATGTCGGATTGATCAGATTGGGCTCAACATAATCACCAAATAGATTGTCAATGAGCCGACCCCACGTCGCACTATCGGGTGCATCCGCCCCAATTTTCCGCATTGCAGCACGCAGACTGTCCGCATCTGTGTAGTCCATGTAATCTATTTCCGCGAATTTCTTGATTGCATCGCGCATCGTAATGCGTACCCACGGCTGACCGAGATCGATGGTGTGTTCGCCAAAGGTGACGACGGTTGTGCCATTGACGGCGTTCGCGGCATGTTTGACCATGCCCTCGACAAAGTCAGCCACTTGGTGATAGTCCCAATAGGCTGCATAGAACTCAAGCTGGGTGAATTCCGGATTGTGCTTCCAGCTTACCCCCTCATTGCGGAAATCTCGGCCGATTTCATACACCCGTTCAATACCCCCAACCAGCAATCTCTTGAGATAAAGCTCAAACGAAATGCGCAAAAATAGCTCTTGCTTGAGTTGGTTGTGATGGGTTGTAAAGGGTTTTGCCGCCGCTCCCCCATAGATGGGTTGCAGGATCGGCGTTTCGACTTCGAGAAAACCATTGTCGTCAAAATAGCGACGCAGCGCGGAAAGGAGCTTGGCGCGTTTAATGAAAATGTCGCGCACTTCGGGATTGACAGCGAGATCGGCGTAACGCTGACGATAACGCTCTTCGACATCGGCAAACGCACTGTAGCGCACGATTTCCCCATCGACTTCCGCCTCTTTCCCAGCGGGCAGCGGTGTCACCGATTTGGAGAGCAGTTTCCAGCCCCCTTCACCAACACGGACGCTGACCTCACCCGTGCGCGTTTTAATTAGCGTCCCTGTTGCCTGCACAAAATCTCCCAAATCGAGCAGTTTGCGGAAATGATAGTGTGACTCTTCCCCGACATCGGCGCGGCGCAGGAATAGCTGAATTCGGCCGAAACCGTCTTCCACATGAGCAAACACCGTCTTGCCCATGTCGCGCAACGAAATCAAGCGACCCACAACGGTCACCTCATGGGTTGACTCAGGGTCAGATTCAAACAGGGCGATAGCATCGGCCGATGTGTGAGTCCGTTCCGTTTTGGTTGGATAAGGCGCAATGCCTGCCTCATTCAAACGTTCAATTTTTTCTAGCCGCTGCTGTTCAAGACGATTTGGTTGCCAACTCATGTTTACTCTCCACAAAAAAAGTTGCCAACTTGTGGTTGGCAACAGGTATGGGCAAATTTTATCACGTTGACGCTATTTTTTCATGGGCAAAGAAAGTCTAACAACCTCAAATATCCAACCCAATACCAATATCTCTCCGCTATAATACGAACGTTTGTCTTACCTCAACAGCTCTTTTCTTAGCCACCGCGTCCAGCACCTTTGAGCGTGCGACGCACTATCGCAACTATGTCTAGCAAACCTTTTGAAATTGTCTCCGACTACAAGCCGACGGGCGACCAGCCAACCGCAATTGCGGGAATCGTTGAAGCGGTTGAAAATGGCGAAAAAAATATCACGCTGCTTGGTGCGACAGGGACAGGCAAGACCTTCTCGATTGCCAACGTGATCGAGCGGACCCAACGTCCCACATTGATCCTTGCCCATAACAAAACACTCGCCGCACAACTCTACTCCGAATTCAAAGAGTTCTTTCCCAATAATGCGGTCAGCTACTTCGTTAGTTATTATGACTACTACCAGCCTGAAGCATACGTCGCACGCAAAGACCTCTACATCGAAAAAGAGAGCCAAATCAACGATGAGATTGACCGCTTGCGGATTCTTGCCACCACCAACTTGCTCAGTCGCCGTGATGCGATAATTGTCGCATCTGTTTCTTGCATCTATGGCTTGGCGAATCCAAAAGATTGGGGACAGGTCAGTGTCAAAATTGAGCGTGGCGGAACCTATCGACGCGATCAGGTGTTGCGTCGTTTGATCAATATCCAATATGACCGCAATGATATGGAGCTGCGTCGCGGGGCGTTTCGCGTGCGTGGGGACGTGTTGCAGGTCGTACCCGCCTATGCGGAGACGGCATACACCGTTGAATTTTGGGGGGACGAAGTTGAGCGCATCACGGAGATCGATCCGCTGACGGGTGAACTGCTGACAGAACATCAAGACATCGAAATTTTCCCCGCCAAGGCATTTGTAACCAACGAAGACAATCTTGCGGGCGCAATCAACGATATCGAGACGGAACTTTCAGAGCGCATCGCCTATTTCAAGCGTGAAAATCGGTTGCTTGAAGCACAGCGAATCGAACAACGCACGATGTACGATCTTGAAATGCTGCGCGAGATCGGTTTTTGTAGTGGCGTTGAGAACTATAGTCGCCATCTCGATCGGCGCAACGAGGGCGAACCGCCTTGGACACTGCTCGACTACTTTCCCGGAGACTATCTGATAGTTGTCGATGAAAGCCACATGACATTGCCGCAGGTGCGCGGGATGCATAAAGGGGATCGGTCACGCAAAGAGACGCTCGTCGATTATGGCTTCCGCTTACCGAGCGCAATCGACAACCGCCCGCTGCGTTTTGATGAATTTCTCAAACGCACCAATCAAATTATCTATACAACGGCAACCCCAGCAGACTACGAAAAGGAAGTTTCGACCACGACTGTCCATCAGGTTATTCGGCCGACGGGGATTCTCGACCCCAAAATCGAGGTGCGCCCCGTGCGCGGTCAGATAGACGATCTGCTCGCTGAAATCAAACAGCGCATCAAGAAGGGCCAGCGCACAATGGTGACCACGCTAACCAAACGCATGTCTGAAGATTTAGCGGACTACCTGCTTGAAACGGGCATTAAGGTGCATTATCTACACAGCGAGATACATACACTAGAGCGCACGGAAATTTTGCGCGACTTCCGCATGGGCGTCTACGATGTTGTGGTTGGGATCAACCTGCTGCGTGAAGGTTTGGATTTGCCAGAAGTGTCATTGGTGGCGATTATTGACGCAGATAAAGAAGGGTTTTTGCGTTCTGAAACGGCATTGGTGCAGACGATGGGGCGTGCAGCACGGCATATTGAGGGAACGGTCATCATGTACGCCGACAAGATCACCGATTCTATGGCAGCTGCAATTCGCACGACCAATGAGCGACGTGAAAAGCAAATTGCTTACAACAAAGAGCATGGCATCACGCCGCAACAGATCTCCAAGGCGATCCGTGAACGTTTGTCGGAAGGGATTGAGGACGAAGAGGGGGCGTTGGCTATCTCCGAGGCGGAGGCGACATACACGATCAATCCGTCCGAACTGCCTAAAGAGGAACTCAACCGCACCATCAAAGAGTTAGAGCGGCAGATGAAGAAGGCGGCCGAACTTTTTGAGTTTGAAAAAGCGGCCGAATTGCGCGATCAACTTAAAGAAATGCGCGAAGTTCAACTGTTGCAGAACAATAACGGCAAACCCGTTCGAGCTTGGGAAAAGTATCGTTAACACGCACCAACCGAAATAGAACACACGCATTGCCAATGAAGTACGACAAGCGCTTCATTGGCAATTTGACATTCTAGGCAGTGAAGTTCAGTCTACATCTCTTCACGGTACCCGAAGTTGTGTTCTTTGCGCGCATCGAGTCGTGCGCGGCGGATGATTTCGTGAACACGCTGCACATCGGTGATATTTTCTAGGACAACGACGGGATGCATTGGATCATGACTATGGATAGTAATATCGCCTAGATTCATCATGCGCTCTGTGACACGCTGGGTCTGCTCCATATCTTGAATTTTGAGCAGCTCAATATCAATGCGCTGTTTGCCCAACAGACCGTGTGTGATACGGATGCGCTCATTGGTAATTCTGTAATGGGTCACGAGTGAGAGAAATGGACGACCTTCCCATAGCACGCGCTCAACTTCCTTCTCCTCTGGAAATGGTGTGGTGTTGCTTTCTTTGTCAACACGCCCCAGTTCGGAGTCAAGTTCAACGAGCGCGGCACCGCTGACAATGTCAATCAATTGCTCCAATTTTTCGTCAGAAATTTCAGATAGATCGATTTTCGCCTTGGCTATTTCTTTCCAAATACGACTTTTAAGGTGAGTTTGAGCTTCTTTTGGTGTCATTTGTTTGGTTTGCAATTTGGTGTTTGCAAATTGCAAATGTCAGGTTCTTTACAAGTGATTAATCGTTTGTCACAAATTACATTTTACCGCATATCCGTTTAGAAATCGTACTAAACCAATACCCCATTGACAGAGGAAGTTGAACGCCTATAGTTAATCTGTAGGGATTGTGTGATTTGTTGAAAAGCTTAGGTTTAGGAAGGCTGGATCATTATGCGAAAATTCTTAGTGTTTGCCATTGTATTGATTGGTTTATATCGGGCAGGTGTCGCTAATGCATCGGAAACGTCGCTCATGACGACATGCACGCGCAGCGACGTGCTGATTAGTGAGGTTGATTACGACCAACCGGGAGCAGACACCTTTGAATTTGTTGAGCTTTTTGGTCGGCCGAATGCCTCACTCAATGGGTACGAACTACGTTTTATCGACAGTGGTGGCACAATTTACAATACGGTTTCCTTGAACAGCAGCAGCATCATGCCTAGCGGCTATTTCGTCATTGGTAACCGTGACCTATTTAACGATCCACAGATTTATTTGAATGACGATACGATCAGTAACGACAAGGCCGTTGTCGCGCTATATGATGTGACAAATAGTAACTACTGCAATGCGGTCAACTATGAAGGGACTGTCAGCGGATTTAGCGACTGGTTCAATATCGGGTTTGATTCTGAATCACACGGTGAAGGGCGCGGTTGTGCGCGCGCATCGAGCGGTTGGTGGTCGTGTAATCGGCCGACAACGCCGGGTGGTTCAAACGGGGTTGTGGCTGTCCAGATCGGCGCGATGAACACATCGTCCGCACTGGATTTAGGCACGCTCATGTTGTTGACACTTTGTCTGATAGGAACAGCTCAACTCACGATTAAGAGAAAGTAGAATAATTCAGCCATGCAAACAAAAAGCCCTCATAACGAGGGCTTTTTGTTTGCATGACCGCGCCGCATTTACTCTGATGTGGGGATTTCTGCGATTACGGGAATGCCTAAGAGGTCAATTCCTCTACGCGTATAGATTGTGGGATCGAGAAGTTCGACGATGGCAACCACAAGCAAGGCGATAACTAGGGCAGCTAAGATACGCGGAAATACGCCCATAATTGCGTCGCGTCGCAGGTCAAGTGTTTGGAAAAAGAGTTCGGTGTCGATGGGAGAGATTTGGGCAGCAGCCAATTCTAGCTGTGGAATCTCTAACTGTTCCACAACGGCAGGGTTGCTCAGCAGATCGCGTACAACGGCTGAGACATCACGGACCACTGCTTCATCGGTGTCAGCAACCGCGACGATGAGGCGACTGCGAACGGCACCCGACGAGATAATGTCATCGACACGTTGTGTATCGAGTTCGTCGTACCCCATGTCGGTCAGGACGGCACTCACTTGCTCTGCAAAGCGCGTTCCCTCAACGTAATCCTTGACCCCATAGACGATGTATTCGGAGGCGACCCAATTGTAATAGCGTTCTTCTTCTTTTTCGGCCGTTGTTGCAAGTGGGGATTGTGCGATCAGAAAGCGAACTTCGGAGCGATAGACGATCAGATTCGGCCGATAATTGACCAACAATCCCACCGTCAGAATGACAAATATGATTCCAAATAGCCGCCAGTGGCGCAGAAATGCATGAAATAGTTGTGATGTAGTTGACATCTGAAAACTCCCGTGGGAGCTACCACTTCCCGTTCTGTGTCGGTTAAACTTCAACATAGCATAGGCTACTTTTTGCCTATCGACAGCAAAGTGATGGTGAATTTATGAGAATGTGGAAAGGGATATTACTCAACCTGTTTTAACCGTCGTACAGACAGCCAGAAGCTGATTGTCAGGATGAGCATGATCGTAATAATCGCGGCTGAGTAAAGACAGTACTGACACCATGCGCCGATCACAAATGCTTCAAGGGCTGTGAGATAGGCCGTGAATGCAAATCCGCCCCCTGTCAGCCCAAGCAATATGAGCGGGAGATATTTCCGAACAATTGGTAGCCAATCTTGCAGCCAAATCGCACCAAAGATGGCGATATAACCGAGAAGCCCAATTGTGGCGACTGGAATGCCGAAGAGGGTTGAAAATTCGCCATAGGTTCCGCTTACCTTGCCACAGTCAAATATGCCATTGACCTCACAGGTGAGAAAAAGCACGCCATCATGAAAGAGCTTTAGATAAAAGGCGATAACGATGCCGATAACGGAAAGTAGTTGAATAAGACGAGGTTGCCACTGTTGCATCTGCAAATTATCCACTATTTCGGCCGATTGTTTGGTTTGGTTGTGGGAACGTTAAAGAATTGATCGGCAACGGAGTCAATGTAGGCGGTGGCAGGGTGATTTGTAGCGATGGTGGCTGCAATGGAACGGGTGTCTGCACAAAACTGTTGACGTTGCAGGCGAGCAGCGTCAATGCAATGAACAAGATTACAAGGAGAGAGGTGATTCGTTTGGACATAGGGCCATTTTAGAGAATTTCGGCCGATTGCGTTATACGTTCAAACGATGATTTAGCGATGACACCCCTCATGCGCCGCGAACCAACTCAGTGCGTGTATTACGATTTAAATCGAGAACGTGAAAAATAACTGCGCAATCGACTCAAAAAAGAGCGAGACCTGGCGGTTGGGCGAGCACTCTCCACTATACGTGGTGGCAAAGTCATATCGATGTCCAATATCCCGACCCCCTCCTCTTCTGCCGGGAACGCAACGACACGCACCAGCATATCCTCCTCATCCTTTTTAACGGTCATATTTTCTTCGTCAAACGCTTTGCGCCACATGTTGCCGAACCCATCAACAATGCGGAATGAATGTCTTGCACCAACTTCTAACGGCGTTGCAGCGTCCAACAATTCGATTTTTGCCAACGGGCGACCACTACGAGCTGAAAATACCTCTTTTTTCATCTTCTTCCTTCCCAGCAATCAAATATTGCATTAAACAATAGCAGACATGGAGCGTAATATCGACTTTGTAACCGAAGATTAGCATAATAGTCCCATGCGCTATCACTTATTACTTTACCTTACCTTCTTGTTTGTTGCGTGTCGTGCCACAAATGAGCTGCCTCCACAAAGTGCGGCCATCCAGCTACCGCAGGTGACGGTCACAACAGCGATGTTGGCGACGCCGACATTGATCGGTGAAGAACATACACCAACGCGACAATCGGATGCGATCGTACCATCTCAGACACCTACCGTGCAGGTCTTGTCACAAGATCCGTTACGAGTACAAAGTTCACTAGATATTACGGATCAACTGGAAATTGCATTGGTTGAGACTGGTGGAGATGTTGAGATTGGCGTCGAAGGTGAGGTTGAGATTGGCAGTTGGGTCTTTGCGGTGGTCGCCCCATTTTATACGGTGCGCGACGAGATTTCACTCGCAGAGGTACAGGCGGCGTGGCAAAGTGGGCAAGTGGTTGTTTCGGCCGATATTCTCCCATTCCTCACCCCTCACTGGGGTACAACATCGCTGATCGTCACGAATAGTCGTGAGCGCCTTTGGGCTGGCGATGCCGCCATTGGGATTGTGCCATTTCATCAGTTGACCCCCGATTTGAAGGTGTTGCGAGTCGCTGGGCAAACGCCACTCGACCGCACACTCGATATTGCGGCCTATCCATTGACGGTTCCGTTGATGGCAACGGGGGAGCCTGAGGCTGTGGCGACATTTCGCGCAACTTTAGCGCAGCCCATCACGAACTGGCAGCCTGGGCAAATGACAACGCTGGCGATGACGGGTGTGACGGCTTTGGTGCGGGCGACTGCATTTAGGATGGAGGAGCATGGCATACTATGGGCTGGGGAGGAAGTGCGCGAGGTTCTGAGATCGGCCGATTTTGCCCACATCAGCAACGAGGTTGCATTTCTCGAAGATTGCCCCTACCCTAGTTTTGTTGGTGGCACATCGTTTTGCTCCAACACGCGTTATCTCGCGCTACTGGAGGACATCGGAACTGACATCGTCGAGCTGACAGGCAACCACCTCAACGATTACGGGGTCGATGGTTTCTCGGATGACTTTTCACTATACGAAGAAAATGGCATTATGACATTTGGTGGCGGCGCAAATAGTGAACATGCGGCGGAACCCCTACTCATTGAACATCATGGCAATCGTATCGCCTTAATTGGCTGCAACGAAATCGGCCCCGCCTACGCATGGGCAACGGAAACAACGGCTGGCGCACGCCCTTGCGACGGCTCGCTGATTCCGCAAATTACCCAACTGCGCAATGATGGTTACGCCGTGATTGTTACATTGCAATATCATGAACACTACTTTTACGAAGCAACCTATCAACAAACGCAGGATTTCCGATCTTACGCCGATGCGGGTGCAATCATCGTCAGTGGGAGCCAAGGGCATCACGCGCAAGCATTTGACCTCTACGGAGATAGTTTCATTCACTATGGATTGGGGAATCTCTTCTTTGACCAGATGAATATGCTCGGTACGCGGCAAGCGTTTGTCGATGAGTATACTTTTTATGAGGGACGCCTGTTAAGTGTTGAGTTGTGGACAGGCTTAATCGAGGATTACGCCCGACCGCGCAAAATGACTGATCTGGAACGCCAGCAACTGCTACAGACGATTTTCAACGTGAGTTTGCGCGACTAAACGAAATATATGACTAAAACGATTGTGATTGGTGCGGGTGTCGGCGGTTTAACGGCTGCCGCGCTGTTGTTGAAGGCGGGACACCATGTGACCGTGTTGGAAGCGCAGACGTATCCCGGCGGCTGTGCAGGCACATTTTTTCATCAAGGCTACCGGTGGGACGCGGGCGCAACGCTGGCGGGTGGGTTTGCGAGAGGCGGGCCACATTTTCAGGTTGCCGAAAGGTTGGGGATAAAATGGCCCATTCATCCAGTGAATCCAATTGCGTGGACGGTGCATCTGCCCGATGGTCGTGCCGTTCCCCAATGGACTGATTTGGAAAGTTGGCGCGTCGAACACCGGCGGGCGTTTCCATCGGCCGAAAAATTTTGGCAAACGCAAGAACGCTTGGCCGACCTCTCGTGGGACATTAGCAGTCGCCACTTCCCATGGCCACCACAGGATGGACGAGATGTGGTTGATCTGTTGCGGGCAATTCGGCCGAAAACTCTGCTTGCCACCCCCTATATCCTGCGCACGATGGCCGCCATCATGCCAAAAGATGATCCGATGTTGCGCACATTTGTCGATGCTAACTTGCTGATTTCAGCACAGGCGACAGCAGAAGCAGCAAACGCGCTCTATGGCTCGGCCGCGCTCGACCTACCGCGCCGCGGTGTCAATCATATCGACGGCGGTATGGGGGGCATTGCGGAAACCTTGGTCAACTGGATACAGGCAAACGGTGGCGCGGTGCAATACAAGCAACGGATCGATAAGATCGATGTGCGCGGCAACAAGGCGGTCGCCGTCCACACTAATCTCCACAAGCGCAATAAGCACAGTCGGCGCATCTTTGAGTGTGATAATCTGCTGTGCAACTTAACCCCATGGGCATTGCGCGATCTGCTAAAGGGGACTGCCCCACCAAGCTTACAGCGCGAGACGCGCCGCCGTGATCCAACGTGGGGTGCGTTTATGCTCTATCTTGGACTCGATCAATCGAAACTGCCAAAAATGAACGCGAACCATCATCAAATTGTGCGAGATCACACAAAGCCGCTCGGTGAGACAAATTCGATCTTTCTCTCGATAAGTCAGGCAGATGATCCAACCCGTGCGCCAGCGGGAATGCAGGCAGCCAATATCTCTACGCATACTGAAGTTGGGCAATGGTGGCGTCTGCGTGCTGATCCAGCACGTAAAGCGGAGTACCACGAGAAACGCGAACAGTATGTTGAGGCGATGCTAGCGACGGCGGAGGCGCGACTACCCGGCTTTCGGGATGCTGTCGTTGAGATTTTACCAGCGACCCCTGTAACGTATGAGACATGGACAGATCGGCCGATGGGGATGGTGGGTGGCTTTGCGCAAAAGTCGATTCTGCAAGCACGCAGCCCATGGACAGGGCTGGATAACGCATGGCTCGTCGGCGACAGCGTCTTTCCCGGCCAATCGACAGCCGGTGTGACGTTGAGTGGGATGCGGGTGGCGCGGAAAGTGTTACAGTGAGTAGTGGCAACTGCGTATTGCGTATTGCGTATTGGATACGCACCACGCAATACGCAATACGCAATAATATTTACTGTACGCTCCCTACTCTCTATCCATCAAGTTCATCCGACGCACGCCATCACGTGTAATCTGATAGTGGTCAAAATCGCGGGCAACAAAGGTGTTGGGGAAGATGGCTTGTGCCTCTTTGCGGATGTCGCGGCCACTGTTACGCCGCGAGATATGGGTGAGGATGAGGGTTTCGGTGTTGGTGCGGTGGGCAAATTCGGCCGAATCGACCGCGGTCATATGCCCAAACTGCCGCGCCATCTCCGTATCTTCCGCCAAGTAAGTCGCCTCAACGGTCAATGCGGTCGCATCGGCGCAGTACTTTTCTAGCCCATCCGTCCGACCCAAATCCCCGATGTGAACATATTTTGTCCCAGCGATCTCCTCGCCCAAGACCATGTCGGGCGTAATCTGCGTGCCGTCTTCTAAGATAATCGTCTCCCCCTGCACCAGTCTCCCCCGCTCCGGCCCAAATGGGACGCCAAGCGCATTGGCCTTATCGTCAAGAAACGGCCGACGCGCCTTTTCCTCAAACACATAGCCAAAACATCCCGCGCCACGATGTTCAACCGCAAATGCGGTTAGCTTAAATTTGCCATCTTCGAGCAACACATCCCCATCTTCAACGGGAATCAACTTGATTTCGGTCTCTGGACGAGGGCCAATGAGCACAACCCGAAAGAGTAAGTCGCGCACCCGCCGCAATGTCGAGGCACCGCCATAAATCTCAATTGCGTCCAGCTCTTCCCAGCGTGCCAGCGTTGAAACGAGACCTCCCAAGCCAAGAATGTGGTCGAGATGCGCGTGCGTGAGCAATATCCGATCGAGCTTCTTAAAACCGAGACCACTCTTGAGAATTTGCCGCTGAGTCCCCTCCCCGCAATCGATCAGAAAACGGTATTGTCGATGCAACACCATGTGGGCAGCTAGGCCGCGATAGGCGGATGGACTAGAGGCAGACGTGCCGAGAAAAATGACTTCAAACATATAGTTGGGATTGCGACCCACACGGTCGCTAATGTTGGAGCGACCAAGCCGGTCGCGCTCCAGTGATTATTCTTGCTGAAAATGTTGTCCGAGACCAGCAGGTGGATGGCTGCGCAGAAAGCCCGTTAAGGCGCGACGCAGCCCGTCGGGGAGATAGGCGAGGAGGCGAGTTAACCCATCGCTGTTAAAAATAATCAGCGTCAGGATCATCAATGGGAAGGGCAATAGCGGAAAAACCTGCACGGGAACGGCGGGGAATAGCGGTTGTAACGTCGTCGCCGCCGCACGCAAAATACCAAACAGATAACAGCCAAGCGCCACACGGAATGGATGCCAGCCACCAAAAATGACAATTGCCAGCGCGATCCAGCCGATATTCGCCGTCATGCGATGGCTCCAACCGAGCTGCACGTAAAGCGAATAGCTTGCACCGCCAAAGCCGATCAGTGCGCCGCCAACCAACGTGTAAAGATAGCGTAGCCGCGTGACGTTGACACCCCGTGCGAATGCGGCGGCGGGTCGTTCACCCGTGCCGCGCAGCTTTAGACCGGGCTGCGTGCGATAAAACCATACCCACATGCCGATAATCAAGATAAAGCTGAGATAGGTGAGCGGGTCTTGATCAAAGAAAAGTTCACCGAGTATGGGAATATCGGCGAGGACGGGGATCGGCATCGGCCGAATTGACGGGCCCGGCTGACGCACAAACGGCGTGCCGAGAAACGAGCTCAAATTGATCCCCAATACCGCCAAGATAAACCCAATCGCAACCTGATCCCGTTTGAGCGTGATGCTACCAACTGCCACGATCAAGGCAAACAACATCCCGACCAGCATCGCCGCTAGGAAGCCCAAGATGACGCTGCCCGTCGTCTTAGCAGCGGCAAAGCCAACCATTGCACCGAGCATCATCGTCCCTTCAACAGACAGATTAATGACACCGACGCGCTCGCTCAACGTTTCGCCCAAACTGGCAAAAATTAGCGGCGATGAGGCGGCAAGCACAGAACTCATGGCGGTGATGGAGAAAATTTGTAGCAGCGTTTCCATTTTTTGGAGTGAGCCTAGCTCAGATAATCACGCAGCGCACGACTGCGCGATGGATGACGCAATTTACGCAGTGCTTTCGCCTCAATTTGGCGAATACGTTCACGGGTCACACCAAACTCTTTGCCGACCTCTTCCAACGTATGATCTTTTCCATCCTTGAGGCCAAAGCGCATTTCCAGCACTTGGCGTTCACGGTCAGTTAAAAAGTCGAGTGCTTCTTTGATTTGACCACGCAATAGCTCTTTGCTGGCCGAGTCCATCGGTTCGGCCGCCGATTCATCCGCAATAAAGTCACCATAAGTGGTCGCGTCCCCATCCGTTCCCACAGGGGTATCGATCGACATCGGGTCTTGCGACATCTTGAGGATTTTAATGATCTTGTTTGACGCTTGCCGCCATTTGCGCATCAGTTGTGGGTCGATTTTCTCGTCGTTGGCAAGTGCTTGCTTGATCGCTTCTGCATCGAGCGGCTCAAGAAAGTCGAGTTCGAGCGCGAGTTCCTCTGTCGTCGGTTCACGACTCAACGTTTGCACCATCTCACGCTGGGTCCGCATAATCTTGTTGATCGTCTCGACCATGTGAACGGGAATGCGGATTGTGCGCGCCTGATCGGCAATGGCGCGGCTGACCGCTTGGCGAATCCACCACGTGGCGTAGGTGCTAAACTTGAACCCTTTCGTCGCATCAAATTTTTCGACGGCACGCAGCAGTCCAACATTGCCCTCCTGAATCAGGTCGAGCAGGTTGATGCCGCGATTCATATAGCGTTTGGCAACACTGACAACAAGGCGCAAATTGGCGCGTGTGAGGGCAATTTTTGCCTCATCACCCAAGTCGCTGATACGGAAGTTGTTGTATTCGAGGTCGGGAGCCGTTTCGTCGATCCACGCTTGGAACGTCACTTTATCGGGCAACGTGCCACCGTGCGACTCAACGTAGGCGGGCAGACGGGTCGAAAGCCGGTTGGGCAAAATATAGATAGCGGTGAAGAGCGCAAACATCGCCTCCGCGATCTCTTTCCATCCGTCCGTCATCCCCCACGTTCCCTCATGCAGATATTGACGCAAATAGGAGCGCAGGTCGTTTTGCCAGCTTTGACGCAGTTGGTGAACTTCATAGACGAGTGCCATGAGGTCGGGCATTGGAATGTTGAGATCGGCCGATGCCTTTCTCACCCTGCTCCAACTCTCTAACAACGTATCATAGTTTGCCAATAACGCCGCTAGATCGACGTCCGCTTCACCGCTGTCGCGTGCCAGTTGCGTTAACTCAACGAGATTGGTGTCGGCCATCAGCTGAATCGCTAGCCAAACCTCTTCCTCCGCCTTGAGCAGATCAACGCGGCCGATTTCGTGCATATACGTCTGTACAGGATCGTCATTGCCGTCCACATAGGCTTGTCCACGCGGGGCTTCGACGGGGTCGTCGTCGTCCGTTTCGGCCGAATCTTCCACCACGCGAATCCCCAACTGTTGCAGACGCGCATACAACGCTTCTACCTGTGCCTCATCCGCCATCATCATCGCTTCTGCGATTTCAGAATCATTGATCTTGCGCTCGCGCCGCGCCTTTTTTACCAACGCTTCAATATCGACGGTCGCCTCTTCATTGAGATCATCTTCCTCGATGTCTGCCATAAACTGTTCAATTGATTGCGCGGGTTTCTTTTTTGATGCCATGTGGAAAGTTGCAAGTTGCAAAATGCAAGCTGCCCGTAATACTTAATCTTCTCTCAATGCGGTTGACGACAGACCATGTTTGGCTTGATTGATACTATAAATCATCATCGTTAGCTCTTGACAGCGAAAGCTGTAATTTTCGGTGTCGTCTGCGTTGCCCAATGCCTGTGCCTCATCAACGAGCTGCTTGACTTCGCTAAGATGGCGTTTCACCTTGTCTAAGCGCCAGTTGAGGACGGAGTGGGTCATTCGGGCGGCAAGCTGTTCGCCCTGTTTCGATGCGGAGAGTCCTAACAGCGTCTCGATGCGACTTACCAACACACTGTCCAAACTATCGCACAGTTCGCTGATGGTGACAACCTGCCCACGTCCCGCCGCAACAGACCGCCGTCGCAAATGGTTCCAGAGTGCTTGGTCTTCCGTATTGGTAAAATCCTCACGGGTGACAATCGGTTGGCTCACCCGTTGCAGTTGCAAATCGACCTTTACCATGAGCTCGGGATATTCCAATGCCTGGCGCAGATAATTTGCTTCGAGTGGTTCAGTTGCCAGCGGTGCAACCATTTGTCTGTTTAACTTCAATTGTGCTAAGCGTGCTTGCTTTTGTTCCGACCGCACAAATCGCTGAGGCTCTTTTGCAATTTTACGCTTTCGCGGTGCAAGTTGACGCAAGCTGCGCTCAGATGTATTAAGTTTTCGAGCCAACTTATGAATGAATGCATCGCGCTCGGCAGGGTCTGGTAATTTCTCTAAAATCGTAATGATTTCACGTGCCGCACGTGCGACAGCAGTACTATCTGATAAATCAACACCAGTCAACAATGCCTGAATAACAAAGTCACCAAGTGAGACAGCATTTTGCTGCACCAAGCGTGCCCAACGTGAAGGGTCTTCCAAAATCAAATCATCAGGATCATACCCATCGGGCAACGTTAGAACGCGAATATCAGTATTTTTTTCTTTGCCTACCCGCATTAAACCATCTAAATCTACTGCTCTTCGTAGTCCTTGCAACGCAGCATTTGTGCCCGCCTCATCCGCGTCGAGCGCAATTACAAATTGCTTGCTATACCGTTTGAGCAAGCTTAACTGATGCTCTGTGAGGGCCGTTCCCATCTGGGCGATTACGTTCTTGAAGCCGCGCTCATGTGCGCGAATCACGTCCATGTACCCTTCGACGATAACCGCTTGGCGCGCCTCGCGGATGTCGCGCTTGCCAAAATTGAGACCGTAGAGCAACCGACTTTTGTCAAACATATCGGTTTGAGGGGAGTTGAGATATTTTGGCACGCCATCTTTCTCTAGCGTGCGTGCGCCAAAACCGACAACCTTGCCCTTAGCATCCCAAATCGGAAACATTAAACGGTTGCGAAAACGATCATAAGTACGCTGCTTTTCTTCGTTTTCAGTCAGCAATCCCGCGTCGAGCAGATCATAGTTGCTGTATCCCTGCCCTTCAAAATGGGCGCGGCACGCATCAAAACTGTCGAGGCTAAAACCTAGTTTGAACTGTTCAACTGTGCGCTTGTAAAGTCCGCGTGAGCGCACATATTGCCGCGCCTCTTCAGCTTCTGGCGCGTAGAGTAGGAGATGGTGGAAGTAGTCAGCGGCCGATTCGAGCAGATCGCCCAAGCGATCCTCGACCGCGGCGTCCTGTGGCGTTTTGGGGTTATAGGCTGGAATCTCAACGCCCGCCCGCTGCGCCAACAGCTCTAACGCCTCGCGGAAATCAAGCCCCTCGCGCCTCATCACAAAGGAGATAACATCCCCGCCATCAGCACAGGCCCCAAAACATTTCCACGATTGCCGCTCGGGTGAAACATAGAAGGCGGGTGTGCGGGTGTTGTTGTGGAAAGGACAAAATCCCGACAGATTACGCCCCGACCGTTTTAGCGGCAGGTAGTCAGAAATGACATCCACAATATCGAGGCGATCCTTAATTTCTTGCGCGATTGACATGCGTTATAGTGCTTCGTCTGGGTCAGTAATTAACGGCGATTGTAACCTAATGTTGAAGGCTTGCGCTGTGCTAATTGCCTGATTTATGGTTCTTTTCGATTATACAAGAGCGGCGGGGATTAAGTTATGGGAATTTTGAGATTGCGTGCTTTTGATATTCAGATAGATTGTCTAATAGTTCGTGCGTGGTGCATGGCAAATGTCGCACCACGCACCACGTTGAAACTACCCAAACAGTAGCCGTACTTTCTGAACACTCTCGGGTGAACCCACAACTGAAAGCTCGTCTCCCAGCGCGATTGTTGTATAGCCATGCGTCACCAGCAGATGACCAGCCCGGCGCAGGGACAAGATTAGTACATCAGAGGGCAACTTCAATTCGCGCAACATCTTGCCATTGATCTCTGTGCTGCGAACGCGCACATCTTCAACCACTTGCCCATCTTGCAGGCCGAGTAGCAGCGATGTGGCAGCAGGCGAGCGTACAAACTGGTTGAGCAAACTGACCATCGCCGTCTGTGGATTGATGATGCGGACACCGAGTTCATCGAAGCGGGCGATATTTTCGGCCGAACTGTCATTGATCCGCACAATCAAATGGGGGGTGCCAAAATGCTCAAACGCCATCTCACAGGCCATAAAGTTGAGATCGTCATCATTGAACATCGCAACGAGCACATCTGCGTTTTTCATGTCCAACTTATTCATCGTGCGCGGCGATAGCCGTCCCAGACGATAGACATGATCTTCACGCAACTCAAGCTCATCAACACGCACGCTGTCTTCAATTTCCACCAGCTTGACTTGCCAACCCTTCTGCAAGAGTTCCCGCGCAAGTGCCAGTGATTGATCCTCGACCCCCAAGATAACGACATCCTGCATCCCGTCAAATTCGGCCGTTTCTGCCTTCGTGTGTGTCTCGCCCAAGCGGTCTAGCGCAAACTTAAAGAGCGGTGGCCCTAACAGCTGATTGAAGACGATGACGCCGATGAGCAATGAGGCCAACTCCAAGCCCCAGTCAGGCGATATGCTGCCCAAACTCTTTGCCAAACCCAATCCGACGCCAGCTTGTGTAATGTAAGGTGTCCAGCCAACGATGTTGCGCCGCATCGGCTCACGCGCAGCCAATCCCCCGAGAAACGCGCCAACCATCACCGAAACCCCGCGGATTAGGACAAATGCCAACGCGATCAGCCAAACAGAAAATAGTACATCTAGCTCTAGGGCGATCCCCGTCAACATAAAGAATGCGAGGTAGATTGCGGGCGCGATCTCTTCAAGCAGATGGGTTAGCTCCATCCGATAAGCGGTATAGTTTGTGACGATAAACGTGGCAATCAGACAGATCAGCAGTGACTCAAGATGAAAGCTGTGGTGCAGAACTTCTTTACTGTACTCAGCAACCCAATGGCTAAGTGCAAACACACCATAGCCAGCCGTTAAAATAACCACTGTTTTGATGTATTGATGCACTCGAAGACCCATAAACACGGTCAACAGCTTGCCAAATAGCCAGCCTAGCGCAAAGGAGACGGCCAACTCACCCGCCAAAAAACCGAGCGTCGAAAGCTCAAATGCCTCTCCCAATAGCAATGTGTCGGCCACTGAGATCCCGATGGCAAAGCCAACGATCACCACGACATCGGCAACGACGGTTACGCCAATCGCGGTTTTTGTCAACGGTCCTTTGGCACGCAGCTCGCTGACAACGGCGATAATAGCGGAAGGAGAAAGCGAAATAATGACGGAGATGGAGGCGACGATGATGGCAACTCGCGTTGTTGTGTCGAGATTCACCATAAACGGAATGTAGTCTGCCAATATCCAAAATGCGTAGGAACAGACAGCACCCCCAATCAGCATGATCCCCAGTGTAATAAAGGAAATTCCAGCCAGTCGCGGACGAATCTCCTTTAAAAACAGTTCGTTACCCGCGCTAAATGCGATAAATGCGAGTGCAACATCGTCAATAAAGGTGAGGGATTGAACGGCTTCGGCCGAAACCAGATCCAATACAAATGGACCAAAGATGACTCCAGCGATCAAGTAGCCACTGATCAGCGGCATCTTATACCGTGCAAGTGAGACGCCAACTTGACGTGCCGAAAGTGTCAAGAATCCGAAAATGGCAAGCAATGTCAAAAACGGTTGCAAAATTGTAAACATAGTTCCTGTATCACACAATTAAAGCTGTTAACGGGTATACGCCAACGCGTGGCAGATGAGAGGCTTAGTGGGAAGCTGGCAGATTATACCGAGTCGCAATCTATATTTCGCTTAGAGTTGTATCACAAGGTTTGTGCAATTAGCAGAATAGTCGCATTAGCCCTAAAAATGTCGTCAATGTGTGTCTGAATTATTATGCACAGTGCAAAATTGTTCAGCCGCGCATTACATCCTCTGGCGTGACGATATAAGTACGATCATTGTCTTGTTTTTCATAGGGGCAGTCGTAGATCTTACTCAAACTTTAGATCGCGGCGTTAGTGCGGTCACGATTTCTTCTATCTGGGGGAGAACAGTCTTGTTAAAAATCAGCTTATAGTTGCCTTTGGTGCTCTTGATGGTCAGAATGACGCTATTGCCACGCTGCTTGCAGTCTATTCTAAAAATATCGGCCGATGTCAGCAACAAATTTTGCCGCTCCTTGACCAATGCAGCCTCGCCCAACTCTGCCAAGCGCGCTTCCCCTTCTGCAATCTTTTTCGCGGCGCGACGACCCAAATAATCGTTGAGCCACTGCTCAAATGGATTGTAGGTGGGAACATTGGTCGCAGCGGGGCCAACCTGAATGAGATACAGGGCATTTTCATCCAGAATGACCGAATAGGTCTTCGCACTGCGAATAAGCCCTGCCGGTAAAATTGCGCCGTTGATTTGAAAACTCATAGGGCTATTTTCGTACAGTCATCAGCAATTCGCAATGATTGATGTAGCACAAGGGCGCAATTCGGTTTACAGTTGTGCGCAATGAATGAAAAATGGATCGAGAAGTTTCTACTATTTTTAGCGCAGGATTCGGCCGATGCTGCCCACGACCTCAGCCACATCAAGCGGGTCGTTGCCAACGCATCGCAGTTGGGCCCGCTTGAAGGAGCCGAGATGCGCGTTGTCCTGCCCGCCGCATGGCTGCATGATTGCGTCCACGTGCCAAAGGATTCTCCGCAACGTTCACATGCGTCACGCATGGCGGCGCAGAAAGCGGGGCAGTTCCTGCACGAGATTGGGTATGCGACAGAGTGGATTGCGCCAATTGAACATGCCATTGCCGCCCACAGTTTTTCAGCGCAGATCGCGCCGCAAACGGTCGAGGCCAAAGTTGTGCAAGATGCCGACAGATTGGACGCACTGGGGGCCATTGGCATTGCCCGCACGTTCATCACGGGTGCGACAATGGGCGTGCCGTTCTTACACCCCGTTGAGCCGCTGCCCATCACGCGCATCCCGCAAGATAGCGTCAGCATGATCGATCATTTCTATACTAAGCTACTCACCCTAGCCGACACAATGCAAACGGCGGCCGGACGCGCTGTTGCCCAACAGCGAACGCAATTCATGCAGGCCTATTTGGATCAGCTTTCGGCCGAAATTGGCGGCTAAGTCAATAACCAGAAAAGACACTCACCCCTAGCTATTATCGTCACACGCTATGAAAATATGGTACACATCGGTTATATCGAATGGTCCGTTACGATGGTAACATTGATTTGAAAACGATGTTGTGCACCTTTCCCCCCAATAACGGCGAGTTTCACAACCAATTTTCGGAGCTATTCCTAACGAAAGGAGAAAAATGAATATCAAACGCACGCTTTTTCTAGGATTGTTTGGGCTATGTCTTGCCCTTATATTTAGCTTGTCCTCGCAAGAACTATCTGCCACCTCACAAAAAAGCAACTTTGTGGTTAGCGAACCCGTCGATGCAGCAGTTAGCCGCCCGCTTTCAGAACTACCCGTCTCGCAACCGCAAGTGCGCATCGAAGGCGAAATCAATCCACGCCATAATCCATTGATATTTGAACCAGATCGCGGGAGACGCGACACTTGGAATCGCGCCAATGTCCCCCCTGACCCGCTGAGCACCACCTCGCAAAATCCCACAGCACAAACGCCGGGTCTTGAGCTCAGTTTTGATGGTTCAACCGGTTGCAACGGGTGTAGCCCACCTGATGTCGTTGGAGACGTGGGGCCCAATCATTACGTGAGCATGGTAAACGTTCACTACACCGTCTTTGATAAAAGTGGAAATAGCTTGGCTGGCCCCACTCCCTTCAACACGATTTTCGCAGGTGCGGGCGGGGTTTGCCAAAATGCAAACGATGGCGATCCAATTCCTCTCTATGATCCCCTCGCAGACCGCTGGTTATTGAGCCAATTTGCCGGGCCAAGTCACATGTGCATAGCTATTTCACAAACGCCTGATGCAGCGGGGGCATATTATCTCTACGAATTTGACGTGGAAGATTTTCCCGACTATTTCAAATTTGGTGTTTGGCCCGACGGTTATTACATGTCAGCCAATGAAAACAGTTATACGGCGTATGTATTTGATCGTGTGAACATGTTGGCAGGAAATCCAGCCACATTCCAGAAATTTACGGGCGGTGCAAATCTATATTTACCCAGCGATCTCGACGGTGCAACACCTCCGCCCGCCAACTCACCTAACTATTTCTACACATTTAAGGATAGTTCATTTCACGGTGGTAGTAGTGATCGTGTTGAAATTTGGGAATTTGATACGGACTGGACGACACCTGCAAATACGACCTTCACAAAGGTGCAGGATATCGCGGTGACCGCGTTTACATACACACCGTGTGGTTTCTTTAACTTCAACTGCATCAGCCAACAAGGGACGAGTCAAAAATTCGATGGGCTAGGTGAGTGGCCGATGTTCCGCTTCCCCTATCGCAATTTTTCGACGCATGAGTCGATGGTTGGCACATTTGTTGTAGGTGGAGCCGATGCAGAAAATGGTGCGGCCGTGCGCTGGTTTGAGCTGCGGAAAACAGATGGCAATTGGTCGCTCCATCAGGAAGGGACGCAAGACCCACCTGATAATCACAATCGCGTCAATCCGAGTATTGCCATGGATGGCTGTGGCAACATCGCACTTGGCTATACCGTTTCAAGTAGTTCACTCTTCCCCTCTATCCACTATGCAACTCGATTGGCTTCTGATCCGTTGGGAACCTTGCAAAGCGAGGCGGTCTTAATCGCGGGCAGTGGGTCACAAACGGGATCAAATCGTTGGGGAGATTACAGCGCAATGAGTATCGATCCAAGCGATGATGCGACATTCTGGTATACGAATGAGTATTATCCAGCGAGCTCAGGATCAGGTTGGCGAACACGCGTTGGTGCGTTTAAGGTGACAGAAGATTGTTCAACCGACGATTTCACAATTTCGGCCGATCCCATACAACAATCATCCTGTGTCAACGAGGATGTCAATTTCACCATCAATGTTGGGCAAATTGGAGCGTTTAGTGATCCTGTCCTACTCTCTGCCCCCAATGCACCCGGCACATCAACTTTCACGCCAACGAGCGTCTCCCCAGTGGGAAGCAGCAATCTACTGATTAGCGGTGCACCCCTAGGCACCCATATATTCGATGTGACCGGTAGCGCAGGCGCAACGAGTCACAATGCCACCATTGACCTCTCTGTCTTTGAACAACCTTCGACCGCGCCGACGCTGAACACACCTGCCAACGCGGCCACCAACGTCGTCTCAATGCCAACGCTCACTTGGGATGCAGTCGCAGGGGCAACAAGTTACGCGGTTGAGATAGCGACCGATGCAGCATTTACAAATATCGTTGAATCGGCCGCAGATGTGGTTGGGGAAGCGTATACGGTGATAGGCGCGCTAGATCCCGAAACGACTTACTACTGGCGCGTTTCAACTTCAAATTTGTGCGGAAGCAGCCAATTTAGCAATCATTTCAGCTTCACTACATCTGCGCTGGTCTGTGCCTCACCAAATGTTGACATTCCAGACAATGATGTTGGCGGCGTTTCATCGGACATTGTGCTGGGTGCATCGCCAGCACAAATCAGCGATCTGAATATCCCCATCGCGATTTCACATACGTGGGTAGGCGATATCACTGTAGTCCTAGAGCATGTGGACACAGGAACGACAGCGACCATCATTGAACGACCGGGAGGAGTGGATAGCGGGGTAGGTTGTGCATCTAATGATATTGCTGCCACGTTGGATGATGAAGGGGCTGACGGATCGGCCGAAGACACATGTAATGGTACCCCACCCG
Source organism: Anaerolineae bacterium (assembly GCA_030425205.1). Taxonomy (GTDB): domain Bacteria; phylum Chloroflexota; class Anaerolineae; order Promineifilales; family Promineifilaceae; genus CALECP01. The sequence goes on along the minus strand of JAUIAP010000010.1, from coordinate 3,487 downwards.
CATTAGGTGGGTCACTGACACCCAATAATCCGCTATCAATCTTTGATGGGGAAAACCTCACGGGCACATGGCGACTCACCGTCACTGATGGGGCGGGCATTGATACCGGCACCTTGGACAGTTGGTGTATGGAGGCTGAGTCGTTCACGCCAACGGCAGTTGATCTGAGCGCGAACGACACCGTTGCGCCATCGCACAAATATGTTGCCCTTCTTGTTGCGTTATTCGTTCTTACAGGTTCAGCTACGATTTGGTTTGTGACGAAACGCCGACTGGACTGATCAGGAGCCTAAAACGGTCTGCATCCCTGACAACATTTGGTGGAGCAGACCGTTTTTCTTTGCCTCTGGTTGACGCAAGGCTTCTAGCTCAGGAAGGACACGTTGGCGTGTGATGTTGATGTCGTGACGCGCCAAAATAGCTTTGAAATAGTGATAGTCTTCAGCGAGATTCACGGCGACTGATTCATAGCCGTGCCGAGCCAACATGCGGCGCGTTGAGTAGCGCATCACGTTGGCATTCATCATCGGCCGATCATCCCGCTCTGGCTCTATTAGAATGATGTCCACATCGGGGTGTTGTCGGCGCAACTGCTTAATATGATAGTGTAGACCACTGTGCATTGCGATGCGCAGGACTTGGTTGACGACCACCTGCATCCCTTGATCACTGAGGAAGCCGCTATTTTGATTCAGCACATTGGCCGTGTTGTCATAGGGTACGAGCGGGTTGACACAAACGATCAACTTTGCGCCCTTCTCAATGGCCACATCTAGGCTCGCGTTTCCGCGCAAACAGCCGTCGATAAACTCCTCATCCCCTATCCGCACAGGTTTGTAGAGCACAGGCACGGCTGAGGAAGCCGCAATCGCCTGCGAAATCGCAATTTGATTGTAAGGAGATTCACCAAAGACGACGCGCTGCCCGCTCTCCAAACTCGTTGCAATCAGATATAGTTCGCGGTCAAGTTCGGTGAAACGATTGTGCACGCCAGACCTGTTAAGCAGCGCACGCACATAGCTTTCGAGTGCAAGCCCGTCGTAAAGTGCGGGTGGAAAGACACTCGAAAGCTCCCATGCAACATCAAACATAGTGATGTCACTGGGATTTTTCAAATAGTGCTGTATGACTTTGCGAACGTTGGTTGGGAATGTGGCGACACGTTGCAGCATGCCACGCGCATTGACGCGAAAAAGGTCGCGCTGGCGAAATGGTGCCAATTTGGGATGCACGCCTTCAATCGCTTGCAGCATGGTCGCGGCGTCGAGGCCATTAGCCAACCCTGCCGCAACGATTGCGCCCGCGCTTGTGCCGACAAAAATGTCAAAATCGTTGACTGTGCGATCTGTCAGCAAATCGTCGATTGCTCGCAGCGCACCCAACTCATAAACGGTTCCTGCTAATCCGCCCCCCGCCAAAACGAGAGCTGTTTTCCCACTTCTATCAATCATTGCATTCCTCAGCTACTATCTTGATGTGCAAAGTATAACACAGTGCGTCATAGATAGTTGCGTTCGTCTACTCAGGATTTATGCAGATGAGAAGAGGGAGGCGGGTGCGTATTGCCATTGCGCACCACGCAATAGCAATACGTTTCCACTCAGATTCAGCCCACAAAGACTATTCAACCGTCACAGACTTTGCCAAGTTGCGCGGCTGATCGACATCTGCACCGAGCCAGACGGCGATGTGATAAGCCAATAGCTGCAGCGGGATGACGTTCACGACGGGTTCAAGCAGATAGGGGGTTTTTGGCACAAAGATGACGTGATCCGCCTTCGTGGCGATAAAGGTGTCACCTTCTGTCGCCAGTGCGATCACTTGTCCGCCACGCGCCTTGACCTGTTCCACCTGACTAACCATTTTTTCGTAGAGCGCGTTTTTCGTGACAATGGCGACGACGGGCATCTCCTCATCGATCAGGGCGATTGGGCCATGCTTCATCTCACCTGCGGGATACCCTTCGGCATGAATATAGCTGATTTCCTTGAGCTTTAATGCGCCTTCAAGCGCAATCGGATAGTTGATGCCGCGTCCGATGAAGAGGAAATCACGCGCATGTTGATAGACTTGCGCGATCTCTTTACACTGGGCGTCTGTTTCAAGGGCGCGACCCGCAAGGTCGGGCAGCAGCGCAAGGTCGTGGATCATGGAGGTGCGTTTTTCGGCCGAAATCGTCCCCCGCAATTCACCCAAAAGTAACGCCAACATATATTGATCGACAATCGAAGTGGTAAACGCCTTCGTGCTGGCAACGCCAATTTCTGGCCCCGACTGCATGGCGATGTGACCATCTGCGACGCGCATCGCCTGACTACCAATCGCGTTGACGATGCTCCACAACGTCGCACCGCCGTGCATTGCCAGCTCCATTGCGGCAAGTGTATCGGCCGTTTCGCCTGACTGCGTGATCGCCAAGACGGCCGTTTTCTCATCGATGATTGGATTGTAGTAGCGGAACTCGGAAGCATATTCGACTTCGGTGGACATGCGAGCGGTCGATTCAATGATAAATTTGCCAACGAGGCCAGAGAGGTAGCTCGTGCCACAGGCGGTGATGTAGAGCTTATTGAGATTGTTGGCGAGTTCGGCCGATAAGTTCATGCTCGGAATTTCAACTGCCCCCTCCTCGAAGAGCAAACGACTGCGCAATGTGTCGATGATGGCGCGGGGCTGCTCAAAAATCTCTTTTTGCATAAAGTGACGATACTCACCACGCGCCGCGCTGACGGGATCGTAGGGGATCGTATGAACCTCTGACGGGACGGGATTTCCCTCAATATCGGTCACGGTATATCCCATGCGCGTGATAATCGCCATCTGCTTGTTTTCCAAGAAGACCATCTCGCGGGTGTAATCCAAGATAGCGGGAATGTCGGAGGCAATAAACATCTCGCCCTCGCCCAGACCGAGCGTAATCCCGCCAGCATTGCCCAAACGCGCGGTAATCAGCATATCGGGTTGTGCCGGATTGACGATGACGACGGCGCTTGACCCCGCCAAACGTTGTAGCGTTTTGCGCGTCGCGTCGATGAATTCCATTCCCGCTTCAAGATGGCGTTCCAGCAACTGCGCGATCACTTCTGTATCGGTGTCCGACTCAAAGACGACCCCTTCTGCCTGCAGTTCATCTTTAATCTCTAGGAAGTTTTCGACAATGCCGTTGTGCACGAGTACAACGCGCTTATTCATGCTGGTGTGCGGATGCGCGTTGCGCTGCGACGGTTTGCCATGCGTTGCCCAACGTGTATGCCCAATCCCGATGTTGCCTTGAATCGGTTGTGATGCAACGGTGTCCATCAGATGTTGCAACTTTCCCGGTTCGCGCCGCACGGCAATCGCGCCGCTCTGCTCAATCACCGCCACACCTGCACTGTCATACCCACGATACTCCAGTCGCTTCAAACCACTCAAGACGATTTCGGGGGCCTCTTTTGGCCCGACATATCCAACAATGCCACACATTATGTATGCTCCTTTGCTCTTG
>JAUIAP010000053.1 GCA_030425205.1 Anaerolineae bacterium | reverse complement strand
CATCGGGAACAGCACGTTACATGCGGATGAAGGGTTACAACGTGCTGTTCCCGATGGGATTTGATGCGTTTGGACTGCCCGCCGAAAATGCGGCCGTACAGCGCAACATCCATCCGTGGAAGTGGACGTACAGCAACATCGAACACATGCGCAACCAGATGAAGAGCATGGGCAACATGTTTGACTGGGAGCGCGAGATGGTTTCGTGCCAGCCTGATTATTACAAGTGGACGGAATGGTTTTTCAAGAAGTTCTACGAATCGGGGCTGGCCTATCGAAACGAGGCGATGGTCAACTGGTCGGAAGCACTGCAAACAGTGTTGGCGAATGAGCAGGTGATCGATGGCAAGGATGAGCGGCTGGGACAACCGGTCGTCCAAAAGCTGATGGAGCAGTGGTTCTTCCGCATCACGCAATATGCGGATGAGCTGTTGGACTTTGACGGGATCGATTGGCCCGAGCCGATCAGACTGATGCAGACGAACTGGATCGGCCGATCTGAAGGCGCGTTTGTCACCTTCACCACAGAAGATGACGACCCCATCGAGGTATTCACCACCCGTCCCGATACGTTGTGGGGCGCGACCTTCATGGTGCTGTCACCCGAGCATCCGCTGGTTGAGAAAATCACGACCGATGAAAAGGCAAACGCAGTTGCGGCATACAAGCAAGCGGCAGCGGCGAGCAATGAGATTGAAAGGATGAGTGAAGATCGGCTGAAAACAGGCGTCTTCACGGGCGGCTATGCGATCAACCCTGTCAACAGCGAACGTGTCCCCATCTGGATCGCCGACTACGTGCTGATGACCTATGGTACAGGCGCGATCATGGCCGTTCCCGCGCATGACCAGCGCGACTTTGAGTTTGCGCGTGCGTTTGGGTTGACCATTACTCCCGTCATCCAGCCAGCGAGCATGGAAGAGATGTTGGTTGAAGCGGACATGGATGCGGCGATTGTTGAAAGTGGCGTGATGATCAACAGTGGCGTTTTGAATGGCACAGAGGTCAACACAGAGAAAGGGCGTAAGAACCCAGCCATTGCGCGGGCCATCGACTATCTGGAAGAACATGGCATCGGCAAAGAGACGGTCAACTATCGGATGCGTGACTGGCTGATCAGCCGCCAACGCTACTGGGGTAGCCCCATTCCGATGATCTATCGTGCGGATGGCGAGATCGAACCTGTTGCAGATGCAGATTTGCCGGTTGTTCTGCCGTCAGATGTCGATTTCATGCCGACGGGTCGCAGTCCATTGACCTATCACGATCCGTTCTTGCAGACGGTCGACAGCGACGGCAACCCTGCCACCCGCGAAACAGACACGATGGATACCTTCATGTGTTCGTCATGGTATTGGTATCGCTATCTGAGTCCGCAGACGACAGATGCGCCGTTTGATGCGGAAGAAGCGGCATACTGGCTGCCCGTTGACACCTACACGGGTGGGGCAGAACACGCCGTCATGCACCTGCTGTATGCGCGTTTTTTCAACAAAGTGATGCGCGATATTGGCATTTTTGATGAGGCGGCAACGGTGGCGGCCGAGCATGGGCGTGATCCGCGCGAGATGTTTGCCGAGCCGTTTAAGATGCTGCGCAATCAAGGGCAAATTTTGGGCGAAGAGCGCAAGGGGGACATCGTTATCGCCATAGGCGAGATGCGCGATGGGAAGCTGTACGCGTCGTCGGTCTCAGTTGTGGATGCAGTTCCAGAACTGGTTCCAGATGGAACGGTTGCAGGCGAGTTGATGCGCCGCACGGAAAACGTACTGCATGTTGGCAATAGTGAGGCGACAACAATTGTTGAATTGCTGCCTGATGCGGTTGTTTCGATTGCAGCGATTCCCGGTGAAAACACGGTCAATCAACTGAAACATCATCTGGAAATCCAGCGTATGTCAAAGTCAAAGGGCAACGTCGTTGACCCTGATGCACTGGTGGCAGAGTACGGTGCAGATGCCGTGCGGGCGTATTTGATGTTCGCATTTGATTGGGAAAAGGGTGGCCCTTGGAACAGTCGCGGCATTGCTGGCACGACGCGCTTTCTGCGTGACGTGTGGCGCATTGGAACGGAAGATTACGCACCGAAAAAGGTGAACGAGAAGGCTTCTAAGGCGGTGCGACGTAAGACGCATCAGACGATTGAGAAAGTCGGCCGAGAAATCGAACTGTTCAGCTTTAACACCGCGATTGCCGCCCTGATGGAATTGCGCAACACGCTGATCGACGCACTGAAAAAAGCGAATGTCAGTGTTGAGGCGTGGAATGAGGCGGCCGACACACTGATCTTGTTGTTGGCTCCGATCTCACCGCATGTCACCGAAGAGCTGTGGGCGCAGCGCGGCAACAGCGAAAGCGTGCATGTGCAGTCGTGGCCCGAATTTGACGCAGCAGTCGCCAAAGAGGAAAGCATCGAACTGGTGGTGCAGGTCAATGGAAAGGTGCGCGATAAAATCGAAGTGAGTGCCGATATTGGCGAGGAAGACGCGAAAGCAGCCGCGCTGACGTCAGAGACGGTGCAACGCTTTATCGACGGCAAAGAGGTGCGCAAAATCATTGTGATTCGCGGTCGTTTGGTCAATATTGTCGTTTAGGCTGTCTGCGGCGCGGATGGCTCTTTTTCAGGGTCTCACAGGTGCATCTGTGAGACCCTAAAAACTGGATTCCTGAAATCCTACGGCTAAAGCCGCAGGCTGATACGCGAAACGCGCTTAAGTGCGTTGGTTGCGGGTCATCGAAATCTCGTTCCAACCCAATTATTCCCCACTCACTTGCAACGTGAAATAGAACGTACTCCCCTTGTTCTCACGACTTGTGGCCCAAATTTTGCCACCATGCACTTGGATCAGGTGTTTGGCGATGGCCAATCCCAATCCTGTGCCTTGTCCTGACGTGCGGGCGCGATCTATTTTGTAGAAGCGTTCAAAGATGCGGGAAAGGGCGTGTTTTGGGATGCCGACGCCGTTATCTTGGACACTGACTTGAATAAAGCCCGCATCTATTGGAGACGGCTTGGCAACAATTGTGACTGTCCCACCATCGAGCGAGAATTTGATCGCATTGTGTAGCAGGTTGGTCAAAACCTGCTCGATACGCGGTGGATCGACAAGGACAGGCGGGAGATTTTTGGCAATGTCCTTTTCAATCGTCAAATGTTTGCGTTCGGCCGCTGAGTGCATTCGGCCGATTACGTTCTCAATCACGCCATCAATCGCGGTCGATGTCAGCTTGAGCGGAACACGCCCCGACTCGATGCGCGAGAGCTCAAAAAGCTCCTGCACCATCTGGGTCAGTGCGTCAACCTCGTGGTCTGCCCGCGCTAAAAAGCGTTGTGCTATTGGGGGGTCGTCGAGCGCACCGTTATGGAGCGTATCGACAACGGCGCGGAGTGAGGCGAGCGGCGTGCGTAATTCGTGGGAAATGTTGCTGATAAAGTCGCGCCGCACCGTTTCGAGTCTGTGGACAGATGTCAGGTCGTGCAGCAATATGACACAGCCCGCTCGAACACCCGCTTCATTCAACGGGGTGCAATCGACCTGCAAAAAGAGACCGCCGCGCACTTCAATGACGTTGTGATGGGGTTCGTTTGTCTCCATGCAGCGTTGCCAAAGATGGATGATGTCATGGTGGCGCACGACTTCGGCAAATGAGCGGTCGATAACCTGATCGTGCGTTTGGCTGAACAGCTTTAACGCGGCTAAATTTGCCATCTGCACATTGCCGAGCGGCGTCGTGATGATGACCCCATCAGCCATTTGTGCGAAGACGGTTTGCAGCCGTTTGAGTTGGTGGGTCAGGTAGCCGTGTTCTTCCTGGACGTGATCTTGATAGGTGGCAAGGGTTTGAGACAATCGGCCGATTTCCCCACGCCGCTGCCGCCACATCCCGACCCCCTTCTCTCCTGCAACCGCACGCTCAACCTCCTGTCGTAAGCGACGTGCCGGTCGGATGACTTCCTGTTCAATATACCAGCCCAATCCCCCCACCAATAGCAGCGTCAAGCCAAAGACGACCCAAACCAGACGCGATCCCGTCGTCATTCCCGTCCATATCCCCAACAAAATGATAACCGCCGCGAGCAGCAGCGTATAGCGTTTCCACATAGTCATGAGTGGCGTGCGACGGGAGTAGGAATCCCCTTTAACCTTCAAACCGATAGCCAATTCCACGCACGGTAATGATGCGCTGGGCATTGCTCGGTTCTGGCTCAATCTTTTCGCGCAGCCAGCGTACATGCACGTCTACCGTGCGGCTGTTGTCATTGGTCCAACCCCAAACACGCTCCAAAATCAAATCCCGCGAGAGCGCCATGCCCTTGTTGCGTGCCAAAAAGAGGAGCAGCTCAAACTCTTTCGGTTTGAGATGCAGGGGTTCATCATTTAAGAGCAGTTCGCGTCGGTCGATATTGATCATCAGATTGCCAAAAATCAGGGTGTCGTTTTTTGGCACTTCAACAACAGGCACATCCGTCTCTTCTCGATTGATGCGCACGCGCCGCAGTTGCGCCTTCACCCGCGCCAACAGCTCGCGCATGCTAAATGGTTTGGTGATGTAATCATCCGCACCCACTTCCAGTCCAACGATTTTGTCGATCTCGTCAGCCTTGGCCGTCAACATCAAAATGGGAGAACTGATCTCACGGCGCAGAATGCGGCATAGTTCAAACCCATCCATTCCGGGCAGCATCACATCAAGCAGGATCAGATCGGGCGTGTGCTGCCGTGCAAGTTGTAGCGCAACGCGCCCATGGCTCGCCGTCAAAACGCGATACCCTTGCTTTTGCAGGTTATATTCGAGCGTTTCCAACAACGTTACTTCATCTTCAACGATTAGTACCTTTGGCTCCATTTGATTCCTTTCGCATTGTTATTCATGCCGTTACAATTTATTGTTATTCAGGTATTGCCGAAAACCGATGTATTTATACCCATCCGTGCAAAATCGATTCTACACGAACGCCATGAGTTCATATTGGATAGATGATGAGAAACAAAAGCATGCTTCAAGCCATCGTCGGGTTGGGGAAATTACCGGCACACCTGAACGGTCATTACGATTTTAAGATCTCACTATAGATTGTAACCATCAGCATCGAATTGCAATACGCATTGTGTTAAGGTCAAGTTAACATGATTTTAATTGCGGCTGTGAATATGGTTGCCTACTATCTGTGAGTTAATAACAAGAAGCACATTTTTACACACAATGGCACAAACGACGCCTCCCTCTTTTCTGACCGCACACTTTCAGTTTCTCGCCACAGAGATGACTGATGTTATGGTGATGTTGAGCGAAGGTGGAATCATTCAGGACATTTCACCAAGCTGCCACCAGATGTTAGGACATGAGCGAGAGGAGTTAATCGGCCGAAATTTTATCTATCTCCTCCACCCCGCCAACCAATCCGCAGCAGAGCTTTTCCTTGCCGATCTCGATGACGTTATCACGCCCAATGCGCAGTGGCGATTGCGCCATCGGATTGGCTACCATCTTTGGTGCATAATCAAGTACAAGAAAATGGCGGGGTCACGCATTTTGTTGATCCATGATGTGACCGAGCGCACGGAGATGGAGGAGCAGCTGCGTGATGAGCAGCTACAGACGCGCCTCTTAAACGACAGCCACACCGACCTCGTAACGAGACACACAATTGAAGGCCACTTATTATTTGCCTCGCCAGCCCTACAAGTATTATTAGGGTATGAGCCAGAAAATCTTTTGGGGCAATCGTTTTATGAGCTGATTCATCCTGAAGAACGGCAGCGTCTCTTCAAATATTTTAGTGAGACGGTCAATACCACTGAAATGGCGACCATCACCTATCGGATTCGTCACAAACTGGGGCATCATGTCTGGTTTGATACCCGCGCCCGATTGATCGCGGAGAGCCCAACACAGGCCACAATTATCGCCATTTCGCGGGACATCACGCAGCTAAAACAGACGCAATCGCGGCTGCGCCAACAGACTCATCAACTGGTTGCGCTGGAGCGCTTGGGGCGGATTGTGACGGCGACGTTGGATTTGGAGGAAGTACTAAAGCTGCTGTTGGAGCGATTGTCGCCGATGTTTTCGGCCGAAACGACCTCTGTCCTGTTGGCGCGAGATAATGTGTTTGTTTTTGAGTCGGTCTTTGGTCTATTGAGCAGCCAGATGAAAGGGGTGCGACTGTCACAAGATGAACCAGCCATTCGCCGCCTGATCGAAACGCATAAGCCCGTGATGATCAACGAGAATGCATTTCGGGATTCACCAGCTAACGTCGCGCCAGTCGACTGGCACTCGTTGTTGATGGCGCCCCTAATCGTTGGCAATGAACTGATTGGCATCATCGGCGGAACACATCGCAAACCATTTGCCTTCACGATGGAAGATCGCCAACTGCTCGACTTAGTGAGTCACTGGGCGGCCATTGCCATCTACAACGCGCAGCTCTTCACCCATTCGCGCCAGCGTGGTGAACAGCTCAAACAGCTGAGCCGCAAGTTGGTCGAGGTGCAAGAGGCGGAACGGTCACGGCTTTCACGTGAGTTGCACGACGAATCGGGGCAAGCCTTAACGGCGTTGCGAATCCATCTCAGCATTCTGCGCGACGACATCTCGCGCCTTTCTGAAGAACACGCCGAACAACTCGATGACGCGCTCGAACTAATCAGTGACACGATGAATCGCCTGAGCCAATTGGCAAAGGCGATGCGCCCAGCGGGACTGGACCGCGTCGGACTTGCGACCGCACTCGACAGTCTATGTCGTGATTTCGCCCACCATACCCGCCTGATCGTCCAGTTTGAGGGTGACCAAGTAGATCTCCCCGAATCGCTCAAAATCACGCTCTATCGCTTTGTGCAAGAGGCCTTGACCAACGTTGGGAAACATGCAGAGGCAACTGTCGTCGCCGTAGAATTGCGCCGTGATGTGGATGAAGTGACGGTCAGCGTGGAGGATAATGGGAAAGGGCTGCCAACGCTTGATTTTGAGAAGTTGAGCCGTCACGGTAAATCATTGGGGCTGCTTGGAATGCAAGAACGTTTAGAGGTGTTTGAAGGACATTTAGAAATTATTTCATCAATTAATAGTGGCAGTACGCTGATTGCCCATATTCCAATAGAAAGGACCGAAGACGCATGAGTCAGAAAACTCTCTTTGCCAGACTGCGCCGCCAAGCGGAACAAAGAAAAGCTGCGGCAGAAAGCACGGCATTGACCGAAACAAAAATTGATTTAACAGAACTCGACCTCACAGACGCGCAACGTCTGGTGGAAGAGTTGCAAATTTATCAGGTCGAACTTGAAATTCAGAATGAAGAGCTGCGTGAGACACAAGTTGAACTTGAGACAGCGCGGGATCGCTTTGCAGAGCTGTATCACACAGCACCGATTGGATATTTGACACTCAGCCGCAGCGGCACAATTTTAGAGGCCAACGAGACGTGCGCCGATATGCTCTTGATGCGGCGTTCGCGCTTAATGAAACGCCCCTTCTCGTTCTTTATCGAACGCAGCGATTTAGAAAAGTACGCGGAGTATATGCGCAGCCTTTTTACCAATCCAGCGGTACGTGGGGCGCGGAAGGCGGTTGAAATTCGCGTCAAGCTGGGTGATGGAACGGTGCGCTTCATGTCACTAACGGGGAATGTTGAAAACTCAACCCGCTTTGACAGTCTCGTTTGCCGCTTGGTTGTGCTGGATATCGACGAACGTAAACAGATGGAGCGCAGTCAAGAGCTGTTGCAAACGGCTGTTGAGGCAGGAGCAGATGGCATTGCGATTAGCGACCTGCGCGAGCGGGGCTTTCCGTGGTTATACGTCAATTCTCAAATGATGCGCCTGATTGGCAAATCGGCCGAAATGGACAACAACGATACCAGCTCGCTCATCAATCAGAACTGGCAGTCGCTCTATGACGATATGTTCGGTGAAGATGTGCTGCTGCGTTTGGAAGACGGGATCGCAACGGGGGCACGCTTTGAAATGACGGTGTGTGTGCCGCAATCGGATGTGCAGTCAAATTGGTTTGATATGCTGCTCTATCCACTAGAGGATAGTTTCGGCCGAATTGCCTACTGTGTCCATGTGCTGCGCGATGTCAGCGAGCGCGTCCACGCTGAAGAAGCGATGCGTCGCAGCCACCATCTCGACACCGTCAGCGAACTGGTCGGTGGATTTACGAGCGAATTTGACGAGTTGCTGACAAAGGCGAGTTCGCAAACGTCGGTCGCATTGATGTTGGCGGGTGAAAGCGACCCGTCTAAAAGCTATCTATCTGAGACAATCAAAGTGATCGACGAGGCCGCCAATCTCGTGCGCCAACTGCAAGCCTATACGGGGTCGGCGGGTGGCGATGTTGCCCGCTGGAATCTTAACCAACTCGTCACCGACACGATTGCACTCGCCAAACATTCGATTCCTCCATCCGTTACGCTCTCTGTGCATTCTTCAGAAGAGCCGCTTTTGATTGAAGCTAAACGGGGACAGATTCAACAAATCATTCTAAACCTGTTGCTCAATGCATGTGAAGCGATTGATGCAGTGGGCGAGGTCACAATTGAGGTTGGTATGTGGCAGAAAGGCGACGATACGCTTTGGATGCATCGGCCATCGCTGCCCGATAGGGTTGCCTATCTGCTCGTCAGAAACAATGGCGCAACCATCGATCACCCATTACAGACCTTGTTCGATCCCTTTTTCACGACAAAAGAGGCGGGACGCGGCTTTGGGCTGGCCGCGACATTGGGGGCGGTACGTGCCAACAATGGTGCGATTGGGGCGCGGAGCGATTTAGCGCATACGACGTTTACGGTGCTGTTGCCGCTGGCAAGTGAAGAGTGATCAGACTTTGCCAAAATCCTACGGCTAAAGCCGCAGGCTGATACGCGAAACGCGCTTAAGCGCGTTGTTTGCAGTGCGCTGATAGACACTTTGTGTACTAGCCTTTGAACGCCGATAGTCCTATTTTAACCACAGCCTATAATTAGTCCCGCGTAATTTCGTTGTAGTGCTAATCACTCTTTGCGCAGAAACCTATCGAGTCGCACGCTGTGCATCTGTCCAAACGCGATCAGCGAGCGACAGCAATTTGCCATCATGGTGCGCAACAAACAGCATTCCGTCTGCCAGCGCAAGGCCATCAATCTGATTGTCCGCCTGATAGACGGTGTTAACGGCTTGGGTCTGGATGTCATAGTGCCAAACGGTATCGTTTTGTGAGAAAAACAGGTGGCGATTATCGGCCGAAATCACACTCGCCTGCTGCCCCTCTTCCGTCAACGCAACCGCTTTGAAACGCGTCGTTACGGGTGGGTTGCCGATGTCGACCAGCGAAATTTCGGTGATAATGCCCAACGCTGGATTGGCAGCGTAGATGGTCTGGCGGTCTGGTGAAAGCGTCATCGTGTACTGCTGTAGCGTGGCAAAACTGGCTTTTTCTGAGGGCAGATCGAGGCAGAAAGTGACGCTATTGTTCAAGTTCAGCGCATGGATGAAGGCGGCATTGCGGGCAGTATTGACATAGAGCGTCAGCAGCCATTCACCTTGCGGATCTTGTACCGTTCCCCACGCATATCCCGTCATCAACTCATCTTGAATACGCTTGTCACGCAGCGCGTCCGCCTGTAGTTCGGAAGCGGCCAAATCGTAGAGCCGCACGCGATATTTGTCATCCCCCTCCAAATGTTCGATCAGATAGAGTGACGCACCATCGTTCGAGATCGCTTCCACTTCAAAGTCACCTTTTAGCGCGATCTCGTTGGCAATCGTCTTGTCCTGCATGTCAACGATGCGGATGTTTGCTCCATCGGCCGCCAATGCTGCCCAGCGTCCATTTGGTGACAGCCCAGCAAATTCCCACGTTCCCTTTTGTGTGATGCGATCAAGCTCCTTGCCCGTCATTGTGTCAAATGAGGTTAGGATTGTGCTGCTTTTTTTCTGTTGTGCTGTGATATGGGTGGAGAATTCGGCCGAAATTCGACCCGTTGGTAATGTGAATGCCTGCTCGCCCGTCTGCCTATCATAGACGACGGTGGTTCCCAGTGCGCCATTCGGCCGAATCACCAGCGGGTCATCAACCGTTATCGTCGCTGGTTCAGTGGCACATGCCGCCAGCAGAAAGAGTAAGATAATGAGTAGTTTTTTCATCGTTTATCTCCATTTAGTCACGGATCGACTGTGCGATTCGCAATGCATCTTCTAAATCAGTTGCCGTTTCAAGTCGATAGGTGAAACCATCCGCCTGCCAAAGCAAAACGTTCCCCTCAACAAATCGCTGCATTCCCGTCACTGGCGCGTATTGGTCGTCGTAAAGCGTCAACCAGTGCGCACCCGTAATCCAGAGGGCTGGTTCACCGTTGACTCGTACCTCCTGCGTGGCGACAGGGCGCAGCTTGGCGGCCAATATCTCAGCAGTTAGCCGCTGCAAAACGATCTGTTCCTCTTCCCAGTAGAGCGTAAGCGCATCTGCAAACACTTCATGCACGAAAACCGCATCGGGTTGACCAAGAACACGCGGCAGCGCAATCGACCGTGTTGTGCTGGCCTCTGCCAGCGTCGTTTGACCGGGCAAATTCGGCAGCTCGTAGCGCGGTGCCGCAACGGTCAGCGTTGGCGGCTCGTCGACAATTGTGACCACACCCAAACGGATGACCGCTACCACCGCTGCACGCACCTCTGGCACGGCCAGCAGCCCTGCACACAAGATCAGCAGGAGCGCGATTGCATAGGCGAGACGATAGGTGCGGCACGGTGACTTTCGGCCGAATTCGATCCGCCCCGCCAAATTCGGCGTTGGTGGATATTCAAACTGTTGTGCGATTGCGCGTATCTGTTGTTCAGATGTCATTTTTCTCGGTATAGCTCTGGCAAATGCCAACGCTACAATCTCTCTCGCAACTGTGCCAACGCACGTGATGAGCGCGATTTAACCGTTCCAACTTTGATCCCTAGCACATCCGCTGTTTCTGCCACCGAAAGCTCAAGAAAGTAGCGCAAATAGATGACTTCTTGCAGTGGTGTCGAAAGCTGCTGAACCATTTGCCAAAGCTGTTGCGCCTCGATTCGTTGGGCAAGCGGCGCATCATCGACGATGGGCGTTTGATTGCGCCACCGCTGGATGACCGCCCAATAGCGGGCGAGTGACCGCTGGCGATTGCGTGTTAGATTGACGACGATTTGTAGTAGCCACGGCTTGAACGGGCGCGTTGGGTCGAAGCGGTGCAGCGATTGATAGGCGCGAATAAACGCCTCTTGGGTCACATCTTCGGCCGAATCTGCATCACCCAGCCATAAGTAGGCCAGCCGAAATGCTGGCTGCTGATAGCGATGCACCAACGCTGTCCACGCCGATTCGTCGCCCGCCTGCGCCTGTTCAATCTCGTCACGCAAAATCGTCATTCACCCTTATTACACCACTCATCGGCAAATGGTTCCATCAGTTTATGATGATGCGGGAAATTGACTGAATTGAGGATTTGGACTCTCTTGGGAAACAAGAGGTAGGCAGGGCGTATTGCGTATTGCGTATTGCGTGTCCAGTGATCAATACGCAATACGCACCACGCAATACGCAACCCCACGAAACCCTATGTTTTCTATAGGCCAGCGATTCTTACGCCCCGTGCGTCATCTCTGCGATCTCTTGCGGCGTAAAGCCTAGCTCCGACAATATCGTATGATTGTCTTTTCCGACAGTTGGAACCTGCTCCCGCATGCCAAAATCATGTTCCCCAACACGCACGGGCAAACGGGGCAGCTTGGTCTCGCGGCCATCGGGCAATAGCGTCTGTAAGAGGCTGTTGCCTAAATTTAGCTGTGGATCGTCAAATAGATCTTCGGGCTGGGCAACGGGTGAAAAGGGAAGCCCCGCCTGCTCACAAAGCGCAATCACCCACTCTTTTTGCATCGCCCCAAACATCATGCGCAATTGTGGCAAGAGCCAACTCTGCTCGCTCACACGCCCATTGTTCGTGGCAAGTCGTTGATCTTGCAGCAGATCGGCACGCTCAAAGACCGTGCAGAAGCGTTTCCACTGCTTATCGCTCGTCACACCGACAAAGACGATTTCGCCGTTGGCAACCTGAAATTGATGGTAGATGCCCCATGCACTGATGCGTGCGGGCATCGGTGGCACCTCGGTTTGCGAAACGGCACTGTACGCCATGTGCTGGCCCATCAACGAGGCGGCTGTCTCAAACAGAGCCGAGCGCACAAGCTGCCCATGACCCGACTGGTCGCGGTCGCGCAAGGCCAATAAGATGCCGACTGCGCCATAAATGCCCGTCATCATGTCGATCACCGATGCGCCAGCACGTAGCGGTTGTCCCGGCGGCCCCGTCATGTAGGCCAACCCCGACATCATCTGCACAATTTCATCGAGGGCGATCCGTTTTTCATAGGGGCCGGGCAAAAACCCTTTGAGCGAACAGTAGATTAGCTGGGGGTAGCGTTCAGCCAGTGCGTCATAGCCAAAACCGAGTCGATCCATGGTGCCGGGACCAAAATTTTCGATCAGAATATCGGCCGATTCCAGCAACCGCTCCACGGCAACCTTCCCCAGTTCACTCTTCAAATCTATCGTCACACTTTTGCGATTGCGAAAAAGATAGGGCGCAAATCCCATCCCAAAGCCACGTAGCCGACGGGTTGGATCACCGTCTGGGGCTGGTTCAATTTTGATGACTTCCGCACCAAAATCGGCTAGCAGAAGCCCGCAGGTCGGACCGAGAACGGCGTGGGTAAATTCAAGAACTTTAAGACCAGCGAGTGGGAGGGGTTGGTTGGTTTGTGTCATTGGGAATATCGTTTTTTCGGAATCAGTATGAGACGGATATTTATGCCGAATCGTAATCTCCGTTTAACGTCAGATAGTTGACCAATCCACCCGCTTGCAAAATTGCCAGCATGACGGGGGGGAGTGGTTGGGCTTGGTAGGTGATTTCGGCCGAAATATCGCGCACCTTGCCCGTCGCCAAATCGACATCAAGCTGCGCCCCATTTTCAATCGTATGTTCCGCAATCTCAAGCAGCGGCAGACCGACGTTGATCGCATTGCGAAAAAAGATGCGGGCAAAACTCTTGGCGATCACGACCTGCACGCCCGCCGCCTTGAGTGCAATCGGGGCCTGTTCCCGCGACGACCCACAGCCAAAATTCGCCCCCGCCACGACGACATCGCCACGCTGCACGCGCGCCCGAAAGTCGGGGTCGAGGTCTTCAAGAACGTGCGCGGCTAACTGGCTCATGTCGAGCGTCTTGGTGTACTTGCCCGGAATGATGCGGTCGGTGTCGATGTTATCGCCGTAGACGTGGGCGTGATGCGTGGTGCGTGGTGCGTGATTTGTCATTGTGCCTACCGATTTTCGATATCTTGCGGGTGGACGATTTCACCCGCGACCGCCGCTGCCGCCACGACAGCGGGTGAAGCCAAGTAGATTTCTGCATTTGGATTGCCCATCCGACCGCGAAAGTTGCGATTTGTGCTGGAGATGATCGCCTCGTGATCGCCGGGAACGCCTTGATGGGTGCCGACACAGGGGCCGCAGCCAGAGGTGATAAAGGTTGCGCCAGCGGCGGAGAGTGTGGCGATTGTGCCATCTACAAGCGCATCATTGAACGTTTGTCGTGAGGCGGGCGCAATGATGAGACGGGATTTGAGTGTCTGTCCGCGCACAACGGCAGCGGCGGCTTGCAAATCTTCGAGGCGACTATTGGTGCAGGAGCCAATAAAGGCGGCGTCGATGTGCGTGCCTTGTAGCGTAGAAATCGGCCGAACCCGATCAGGTGAATGCGGCACGGCGATTTGTGGTTCCAAATTGGAGAGGTCGATGCGGTAATGCGCACTGTAGGCAGGCGTGGTGCGTGGTGCGTGGTGCGTTGGGTCTACGAGACCCGCTTTTGCACCCATTTCGGCGACCATATTGGCGAGCACCATGCGGCTTGCCAGCGTCATCTGAGCGACAACAGAGCCGCCAAATTCGATCGCATCATAGGTTGCACCCGCGATCCCCAGCTTGCCAACCAAATGCAAAATCACATCTTTGGCGACAACGCCTGCGGCGAGTTGGCCGTTGAGGTCGATGCGGATGGTGTGGGGAACTTTGAGCCAAGTTTTGCCTGTCTTCCAGATGGCGGCAATATCGGCCGAACCCATCCCCACCGCAAACGCGCCCAACGCCCCATATGTCGGGGTATGCGAATCTGCCCCACAAAAAATGTCGCCCGGTCGCACATGATCATTCTCAACCATCAGTTGATGACAAATCCCCTCCCCCACGTCGTACAGCTTGATCCCGTGCAGCTTGGCAAAGCGGCGCATGAGGCTGTGCAAGTTGGCGACGCGCTCGTTTGGTGCAGGGGTGGCATGGTCAAGAATGAGCGAAATCCGCTCTGAATCCCAAACGTGCTTCCTACCCATCTGCTCAAATGCACGGATCGCAAATGGCGCGGTCGCATCAGTCGCCATCGTCCCATCGACTGGCACGATCACGATTTCCCCCGCCTTGACATGCTTGCCCGCATGGGCTGAAATGATCTGTTCGCTGATTGTTTGGGACATTGTGTGTGTTGCGTATTGCGTGGTGCGTGCCGAAGCACGACCCTTAAAATTCTCGCAGAAGTCTTCCTTTTCCGAAGATCTTGTCCTCGATGCCGTTCTCGCGTAGGGCAAACCACCACGTCGCCGCGTTGATTGCAATTACGGGTTTGCCGAGCCAGCGTTCTGCTTCATCGGCCAACCCGACCATGCTCAGATTTGTTCCCGCCTGCACAATCGCGTCCACATCGGGACCGTTGACCTCGATTAAGGCACGGCGCAGCTCGTCCTCGCTAACATGGGCAATTGACACGGCGCTTGGACAGCGTAACCCCTTGATGTTGACAACATCGAAGCCAATCTCGTTGAAAAACTTGATCACATTCTCGTCGCCAACGGGTTGATAGGGGGTAACCACGCCGATTCGCTTTGCGCCGAAAAGCTGGAGCGCGCGCTCACACGCCTCCGCTCCCGTTGCCACGCCGAGATCGCTCCACTGGTTGATTTGGCGAATAAACTCACGGTTGCCCTCCATGCCGCCCCAAAATGTCTCCGCGCTCATCCCCATCACCATGTAATCGGGTTCGGCCGTCAAGACCCGCCGCACGGCAAATTCAATCTCAACACGAATCTCCTCCAAGAGGGCTTCAAATGCTTCATCGCTGCTCAAATCCTGATTGCGAATCCAGATGCGCGAGGTGTGTGAAGTGACACCGGGAACACGCATGTCGTTAAAATCTGGCTCAACAATCGTGTTCGTGCTTGGCGCGATGACGCCGAATTTCTTGCGATAACCGAGAACATCTTTTGTCATGGTGGGTTCCTTAAATACTTCTCTATTGTGCAAAAGTGCATCAAATGTTATAACAATGTGATATTATAACATTTAACCAAAAGTGGCTAGTCTGTAGTCGCTAGTGGCTAGTAGGAATGGGCGTTTGTCTTTCAGCTCATTTCTTGACTAGCAACTAGCAACTAGCAACTAGCTCCCATCTCCTATGATAAGAGTAGCCGCTGCCCAATTCGCTTCTGGGCTTGATCTTGATGAAAATCTCGTCACCTGTTTGCGCATGATCGATCAGGCGGCGCAGCATCAACCCGATCTGATCGTGTTGCCTGAGTTTTGTAATCGCCTGTCGTGGTATGAGGATCAGCAGGAGGTGTACGAGACGGCGGTGACGGTTGAAGGGGAATTTTTGGCGGCAATCGGCCGAAAAGCCCACCAACACAACTGCTTCATCGTCATCAACTGCACCGTCCAACGCCCCGATCAGCGCGTCACCGTGACCAGCTTTCTCTTTGACGACAACGGCAACTGCATCGCGGAAGCGGACAAACAGACGTTGATGGGGCATGAAAACAAACGCTTTGACCGCGCCACAACCATCGCACCGATTGTCGAGACGCGGCTTGGCACGGTGGGACTGTACGCCTGCCGCGACGGGGTGACGATGGAAACGCCACGCTCATTGGCAATTCGCGGCGCACAAATACTGTGCAACAGCCTCAACTCTTTCGCATTTGATGAGGCGGGGCTGCATGTGCCAGTGCGCGCGCCTGAAAATCGCGTCTTTGTCGTTTCAGCCAACAAGACGGGGGCATTGATCCCCGAACCACTGTTGCCAACGATTGCACCTGCGCTGGGTGTGCCAGCCGACTATCTTTTTGGGGCAGGAGAGAGTCAAATCGTCGCACCCGACGGAACCGTTTTGGCGATGGCCCCACGACGAGAAGAGGCGGTCATCTTTGCCGACATCGATCCCGCACAAGCAGATGAGAAGCAGCGACCGGATGGCAGCGACATGTTGGCGGGGCGACGTGGGGAACTTTATCGGCCGATTTCCACTCCCCCTAGCCCTGATGATGGACATTTTTCGGCCGAAACGATCCGCGCCGCCGTCTACCAACCGCAGAAGTCAGGAATGGACGCAATCGCCGAATTAGTCGCTGTCATCAACCAACACGACGCGATCGACCTGCTCGTGCTGCCCGAACTTTTCTGCTTGGAAAATGGGTTGGTCGATGACCCAACAGAGGCGGTTGTCCGCTCACAATACGCGATCAATCAGCTAACAACCGCGATTGGTTCCCGCAAGCTGACAGTCTGCACCACGCTCGTTGAACAGGAGGGGCAAGACTATTTTCACACCGCCTATTTGATCGGCGGGGACGGCATTATCCACAACCAACGGCAGTTGCACCGTTGCGCCCGCCACGCATGGGCGCAACTTGGCGACACCATCACAACCGTCGATCTCGCATGGGGTCGGCTCGGCTTAATCGCGGGGGATGACAGCATCTATCCAGAGGTCGCAAAGGTGTTGGCGATTGCGGGCTGTGATGTGATTGCGGTCTCTTTTGATGTGCAGGAGGCGTGGGAGACGACGCTGGGCTTGCTGGGCAGATCGGCCGAAAATCGCGTCTGTCTCGTGGCTGCTACCCGACCAAAACCGTTTGGCAACAGTCTGATCATCACCCAACATGACGACTTTCAAATTTTTACCAACTGGAAAACGCGCCAATTTAACGGCACCATTAATGAGCCAATTGTGACGCGAATTTCGGCCGATGCGGACTTAACAATTACTGAAATCCACCCCGCGACCGCACGCAAGAAGGTCATGTCGGCCGATACCGATCTCATCAATGGCCGCGCATGGCAGTTGGCGACGATTTTGACGACTTAGTATGCAAACAGCTCGCCCTATCATCATCATCGGCGCAGGCCCCGTGGGTCTCTGTCTTGCCCTTGCGCTGGGTCGCGCGGGTGTTCCCGTCGCCGTCTATGAACAAGACGATGCGCTAAACAGCGACATCCGCGCCAGCACCTTTCATCCGCCGACGCTCGAAATGTTGGACGAATGGGGCGTGCTGGATGCGGTCATCGCGCAGGGCTTTATCGTGCGCGAATTGGCCTATTGGGAGCGGCGCACGCGCCAGCGAGTTGCCACATTCGACTACGCCGCCATTGCCAACGACACCCCGTTTCCCTATCGCGTTCAATGCCCGCAGCACATTTTGACGCGTGTTCTCAAGCCAGCCGTCGAACAGCTCCCCTGTGCGTCCGTTCACATGGGTCATCGCTATCTCGACCATGTAGATGGCGATAATGGGGTCAGCGTGACGTTTGAGACCGCAGATGGGTTGAAGACGGTAGAGGGATCATTTTTATGTGGAGCGGATGGATCGCGCAGTGCGGTGCGTGAAAAGCTGCAAATGCCATTTGAGGGGATGACCTATGCAGATCGCTTTCTGCTGATTGGGACAGATTACGACTTTGAAACGATCTTCCCCGAATTTGGCGCAGTCAACTACATCTTTGACCCCGAAGAGTGGGTCATCATCTTGCGCCTGCCCGATTTGGCGCGGGTCGTTTTTCGCCTCAAGGATGGCGAAGATGAATCGTTTGCGATGTCGGAAGATCAACTGCGCCAGCGGATGTGGCGATTTATCGGGGAGGAAGTCCCGTTCAACATCAAGACAACCCAACTGTATCGCGTCCATCAGCGCGTGGCAGCGTCGTTTCGGCGCAGTCGGGTCTTGCTGCTTGGGGACGCCGCCCACATCAACAATCCCGCAGGTGGCATGGGGATGAACAGCGGCATTCATGATGCCCATGCGTTGGCAGCGGTGTTGGCGCAAAGTTGGCCGCAGGTCGCAGAGACGCAACTCGACCAGTGGAGCGACCAGCGGCGCAGCGTGGCACGCCAAAACGTCTCAACCTATTCGGACAAGAATTACAAAGATATGGCGGCCAAAGATGCAGAATATCGCCAGCAGCGCAACGCTGAGCTGGCCGCGACCGCCGCCGACCCAGAGCAGGCGCGGGCGTATTTGTTACGCGCCGCGATGTTGGCAGATAGGATATAGCCGATGATCCGTAGCCAGTACGTTGACACAACATATGGGCAGGTCCATTTGCGGACGGCAGGTTCGGCCGATTTGCCACCGCTCATCCTGCTCCATCAAACGGCCAGCTCATCAATCATGTATGCGGCGATGATGACGCTGTTATCGGCCGATTATTGGGTGATCGCGCTCGACACACCGGGCTTTGGACAATCGTTTGTGCCAGCGGAAAAGCCATCGACGGCACTCTATGCAGCGGCGTTTTATGCTGCCCTAGAGAGGCTTGGCATCGCCAACTGCTATCTGTTTGGACATCACACAGGCGCAGCCATTGCGGTGCAAATGGCACACGACTATCCAGCGTTGGTGCACAAACTATGTCTTGCTGGCCCTCCGTTGTTGACCGCCCAACAAATTACGTACTTGGAAAAAACGCTACTGCCATTTGAGCCGACGGGAGATTATATTTCCGCGATCTGGCAGCGGACGGCGCAAAAGTCTAGCGATCTCCCCGCCAATCTTCTATACCGCGAAGCACTCTTAACCCTGCATGCGGGCGCACAGCTTAGCGCGGCCTATCACGCCGTTTTTGAGCAAGATTTCGCCGGACAACTGGCGACAATCACTTGTCCGACGCTACTGCTGGCAGGGGAACATGATTCGCTACGCGCCTCGCTTGAGCCGACACATGCGTTGCTGCCAAACAGCAGCATGGCGGTCATCCCCAATGCTGGGACATTTGTTTGTGATTTGCAACCGACAGCGGTTGTTGAACTGTTGATGGAGTTTTTGGTGTAACTATGGAAACCTACTCACTTGCCCTTGCACTCGAAGATTTTATTCCCGTCATCTTTTCATCGTTGGGCATTTGGTTTATTAGCCAAATGATTGTGCGCGTCGATGCGGAAATCGGCCGAATGTCCCAAATCGGCTGGCTGCTCATCACGATTGGCGGCACGCTCAAAGCGGTCTGGAAACTGCTGATGGCCCTCTCCGACGCCCAGACCAACATCGTCTTTTTCGACAAAAGTTTGTTTGTCTGGATGGGTGTTGGGTTTGTGCTGATGAGCTATGCGGTCAGCTATGCGCTGCGGGTGGTCGATGAGCGCAATCCGCGCCAACGCATTTGGTTGTGGCCGCTGATTACGATTGCGACCTTTTTTGTGGGTGGCTTTGCAACGGGCTTCCCCGATTTTGCGATCAGCACGTGGCGCTTCCTCTTTTTAGGCATGTTGACAATTGCCAATGTGGTGCTGGCCGCGCTGTTGATTCGGCGGGCGCGACGGATGCAAATGCCACTGGTGGCTGCACTATTTCTGGTCAACATCGTGGTCGTTTTTGCGCTGAGTGGCTTGGCGCGCATCCCCGTGCAGACGATTCCGCTGCAATGGACGGAGCAACTGATGAACACAGTTGGGCAGGCGGCATTTATGTATGCGGCTTGGAAATTGAAAGAACGTGTAATGGGTAGTGCATAAAGGTTTTCAATCTATGACAGACTTAAAACAAAACTACGCGGGGGTCTTTGACGGGCGATTGGGTTTCGGCCGAAAACCCGCCGTCATCGTCGTCGATTTTATCAATGCCTATACGACGGAAAGTGCGCCGCTCTATGCGCCCGATGTGGTGACGGCGGTGGGCGAGACGGTAGAACTGCTGGCGGCCGCACGGTCGGCTGGCGTGCTGGTCATCTACACACAGGTGATGTACATGCCTAACGGGGTCGATGGGGGTCTATTTGTGCAGAAAGTGCCGCTCTTACGTGGCATGGTCGAGGGAGAGCCACTGGCTGAAATTGTGCCAGAGCTACCGCCCGCTGCGTCCGATGTCATCATCAAAAAGCAGTACGCCAGCGCATTTTTCGGCACATCGCTCGCCGCCATGTTGACCGCCCGCAGCGTTGACACGTTGATTATCACGGGCTGTTCAACCAGTGGATGCGTGCGGGCAACGGCGGTGGACGCGATGCAATATGGATTTCGGCCGATTGTCCCCCGCGAATGTGTCGGCGACCGTCACGCCGCCCCACACGAGGCAAACCTCTTCGACATCGACAGCAAATATGGCGATGTTGTCACGAAACAGACGGTTTTAGACTATTTTGGTTCTTTGGATTGAATGCACAATACGTAAATGCGAACAGCGTCTTTTACGGGGCAGCGCGGCAAAGACCTCTACGATATAAAAAAGAATGAAAGCTCTACAAGGTATCCGAATGCTCGACCTAACCCACATGCTCAGTGGGCCGTATGGCGGCATGATTTTGGCCGATCTCGGCGTTGAAACGATTAAAATTGAGCCGCCGGGCAGAGGGGAAGGGACGCGCAGATTGTTGGCGCGTGATCCCAAGAATAGTCTGCATGGCATGGGCGCGTACTTTTTGACATTGAATCGCAACAAGAAAAGTGTGACGCTCAATTTGAAGGAAGCGGAAGGGCTGGCGTTGTTTTATGAGTTGGTGAAATCGGCCGATATTGTGCTCAACAACTTTAGCGCGGGCGTTCCCGAACGGCTCAAAATCGACTACGACACGCTGGCAGCCATTAACCCGCGCATCATCACCTGTAGCGTGACGGGCTTTGGCGAAACAGGCCCCGACAATCGCCGCACCGCCTTCGACATGGTGGCACAGGCGATGGGTGGTGGCATGAGCATCACGGGGCAGTCAACCAGTCCGCCAACACGAGCAGGCATCCCCATCGGCGATCTCGGCGGCGGACTATTTGGCGCAATCGGGATTCTTTCCGCGCTCGTCGCACGTGAGCAAACGGGGCGCGGGCAGCACGTCGATGTAGCGATGCTCGACGCGCAAATCAGCCTGCTCAACTATATGGCGACGATGCACCTGCTCTCTGGCGAAATACCCGGTCGTCTGGGCAATGGACATTTTGTGCATGTCCCCTACAACACCTTCCCAACGAGTGATGGCTTTATCATCATCGCGATCATCTCCGACAATTTCTGGGAGATCTTGATGGGCTTGATCGACGCGCCCGAACTCAACACAGAGGAAAATCTGGGTCAGCCGGGACGCTTTAAGAATCAACACCTGATCAACCACCGCTTGAGCGAGATTTTCCAAACCGAAACGCAAGCATACTGGATCGAGCTGCTTAGTCAGGCGCGCATCCCGTGTGCGCCCGTCAACAATTTGGCGCAGGCATTTGCCTCACCACAGGTGCAGGCACGCGAGATGATTGTCGAGGTTGCGCATTCGCAAGGGGGAACGGTGCGGATGCCGGGCAACCCTGTCAAGCTGTCGGCGCACGAGGATAGTTATAGCTCGCCGCCGCAGTTGGGCGAACACACCGATGAAGTATTGCGGGAGCTATTGGGATTGGGGGAGGCAGAAATCGGCCGATTGCGTGAATGCGGCGTCATTTAATAAATCGCACACTCACACCTCAATCCTTGCTGACTTGATCAGTTTGTTGCCACGAATACACGAAAAGAACTTCCAATTCGTGAAATTCGTGGCCCCCTCTCTTCCCCAATGATCCACTTAGAACACGTTAACCCACAAGGCACACAAGTTTTCATGGGAACGCTGACCGCTGGCGTGGGTATTCACGCTGCGTTAGCGACGATTGCACGTGAGCGGGGGATTACAACGGCGACCGTCGAACTACTCGGCGGACTCAGCGATGCCACCTTCACCGCCTACGACTTCAGCAACCATACGCGCCACCCACCCCGCACCTTCACCCGCGCACTCGAAATCATCAGCGCGCACGGCACAATCAGCCAGCTCGACGGCGCACCGCACGTCCACATACACGCCACGCTCGCTTTTCGTGACGATCAGCAACCACATGGGATCGCTGTTGTCGGTGGGCATTTAGCATCGGGGAAAGCGTTTGCCGTCGAATTTACGCTGACAAGCTATCTTGGAAATCCTGTTCAACGGCAACTACATGAGGGAACTGGGTTGAAATTGTGGGATCTAGAGAAATTTTGATCGTAGCTGGCTGACCTGCTGACACGCTGACTAGCTGAAATGCTCGTAAGCTATGACTTAGTTTATGCCGTAATCAGTGCCTGCAAATGCATTGACAAATCGGCGCGATTCGCCAAACTCTTTGCATGATAACAAGAAAACGAATAATACGAGGTGGACTGGCTCTGCTGCTGTTACTGCTGGTGGTTGCGGGGCTGTTTGCGTGGCGACTGTCGCGGCAGATCAACATCCGTGCGTTGCGCGGTGAGGGAGAGGTGGCTAATTTGCAGTTGCCAGACGGGTTTGCCGCAACCGTCTTTGCGAGTGGGTTAGACGGGCCGCGTTTTATGGCGGTTGCGCCAGATGGGACACTGGTCGTCGCCGAGCGGCTTGCCAATCAGATTGTGGCGTTGCGCGATGAGGACGGCGACGGATCGGCCGATTCCAGACAGATCATCGCCGACAACCTCAATCGTCCCCACAGCGTCGTCTATCATGAGGGCGCATGGTACGTCGGTGTGCCAAATGGGGTCGTCAAGCTGGTTGATGCAGATGGGGATGGATCGGCCGAAACCCGCGCCACGATTATCGACGATCTACCCAGCAGCGGCGCACACACCACGCGCACCGTCGAATTTCTGCCAGACGGTCGCATGGTCGTTTCAATTGGCTCAAGCTGCAATGTCTGTGATGAGGAAGATGCCCGTCGCGCCGCGATTGTCGTCTATGATGACGCGCAGGGCAGTGGTGAACGCCTCTTTGCGACGGGCTTACGCAACGCCGTCGGCCTCGCCATCGAGCCGCGTACTGGTACGCTATGGGCGAGCAATAATGGACGCGATCTCATGGGCGACGACACCCCGCCCGAAACGATTTATCAGGTCAATGACGGCGCACATTACGGCTGGCCGCGCTGCCACAGTGGGAACATCATCGACCCCGATATGGGGACGGCGGGGGACTGTAATGACGTCGTCGCGCCCATCGTCGAGATGCAGGCACACTCCGCCCCGCTGGGCTTGACCTTTTATGACGGCGATAGCTTCCCTGCTGACTATCAAGGCGATCTGTTTATCGCTTTTCACGGCTCATGGAATCGCAGCGAGCCGACGGGCTACAAAATAGTGCGGCTCGGCTTTGCGGATGGCAACCCCGCCGCTCAAGTTGAAGATTTTGCGACAGGTTGGCTCGACAGCAGCACGGGGCAGGCGGCTGGTCGCCCCGTTGATGTTGTAGTGGGGGGTGATGGCGCATTGTATGTCAGCGATGATAAGGGTGGGCTGATCTATCGCATTGCAGCCGTGCGGTAACGCGAGTGGAGAGTGGTCTATATGGTGTGTTTTGTGGTTATGGCCGTGAGTAGACTTAGTTCGATAGGGGTCGCTGTTGGATTTGCGCCGTCCAAACGCAGACTGTTCGCACCGCTTTCATGGTCGGTTTTCTATGGTAGATCAGAAATTACGTCATTTGACGTATGCCATTCACGTCATTCTACCGGTTACCAACTTGCCACTTTTCTGTTACTATAGACACTAAGCCATTAAACTATTAAGAGGAAATTCCATGCAAACAAAACGTCAGTTACTTCCCTCCATCATCTTACTTGCATTGTTACTTGCCTTTGCAAGCACAACCGTCTTTGCAGCCACCATTATGACGACCATGCGCACAGATCGTGCCGTCAAAGCAGGCGCGGACGAATGTTATCGCACCGTCACCAACATCAAAGCTGGCGAAACTGTCAAGCTGCTCGGTCGCAACCAAAGCGGAAGCTGGGTCTTCATTTGGGCAGACGTGGGGGATGGGTGGGTTCCCGCTGCATCGGTCAACGTAACGGCCGATGAGGTTTCCACCTTGAGCGTCTGGACCGACCATTTCGAGGGTGAGGCGTGTTCAGGCAATCCGCCACTGCCAGATGCGCGCATCTGCGGCCAAGCGGGCAACGACACAACAGCAGCGACGATTCGCTGGACAGATATTTACGAATCGGCCGATCCAGACCTGCCAACGGGTCGCTCCTATCCACCAAGCACGCCATTGACTTTGACAGGACGTGACTTCTGGGGTTGTTTTGTGCGCGTGCGTTCAAACACGGCGGCCGGCAATGGCTGGATTCCTGTTCAGGCTACTGACACACGTGAAATCATGGGCTTGCCCGTGCTCGTTGACAACAGCGGTGGCTGCCAAATCGTTGACGGACAGATCAGAAACTGTAACAACAGCGAAGAGAACACGCAGGGCGACATCCGCACCGTTAACAGTGCCACAACCATCTACAATGAGCCAAACACAAATGTCCCAACGGGGCGCACGGTGCCAGCTGATGGGCGCGTGCGTATCGTCTCCGAACGTCCGGGCTGGGTGCGTATCCGCTCGCGTTATGGCAACGGTTATATTCAGGTCGAGCAGTTGAACCCACCAAGCGCAGAAGATTCACAAGGGCGCATGGTTGAGGGCAGCAATCTGCACACTGAACCCGACACCGATTTCGCAACCGCAACCTTTGTGCCGCAAGGGACACAGATCAACATCTTGCGCTTTTCGACTGGTTGGATTTACATCTCTGCCCCACAAGGTGAAGGCTGGGTTCCCGCACCAACGGTTAGCCGTTAGTTTTGAAGCAATGTAGGTAGGTAATTCAGCATAAAAGAACGCGACCCATGTGGTCGCGTTTTAGATCACAGAATTGCCGCGAGTGCAGTAGGAATTGCCAGCACGTCGGGCGAGAGCCGCATGACATAGGCGGGGGCTGCGTCGGAGAGCTGGCGCAGGATACTGAAATGGCGTGGGATCATGGGTTTGTCCCACTGCTCGACGGCGTGGGGGAGCAGTCGGCGCAAGGCTTCAGGTTTGCCGATCGGGTCGATTGTGTGGGTGTCGATCTGTTCAATTTGGGGGAAGATGATGGCGGCGATGGGGGCGGCATCGAGCCAAACATCGGGGAAAACCGATTCGGCCGAAACCAGCAACTTTTTTCTTCCCGCCATTTCTGGCACCTGATCGGCCAAGTGCGCCGTGCGTTCAAAGCGTGCGAATGTCTCAGGATAGCCCGCCAGCACACCGGGATAGCTCAAAATCTGCCCCTCTTTTGCCACAATGGGTGAGTCGTTTGACAACAGTTGCCAGCCAGCATTGAGCAGCGACATTCCGGTAGTCGTCTTACCCGCCCCAATTCCCCCAACGATGATGACCGCTTTCCCCTCAAACGCCGCCGCAAATGCGTGGATCAAAAAGTAGCCTTTGCGCCGCAAATGGGGGGAAAGGCTGATGGCGACGAGGTCTTCCAGCACGCCATAGGTATTGAGTGCCGCCTCAATGACTTTGCCCGTAGTCGTTCCCGTTGCCAAATCCAGATACAATTGCCCAAACTTTGGAAAATGCGCGGTGACCTGATCATCGTACACGTAGTAGTGGAGAAAGTCACCCGTCGTGGAGAACTGCGGTTCACCAGCAGGTTGGGCAGGTACCTCATCTACAACGTCGAGTTGGATGGAGATATCGGCCGAATCGGCCGAATTTGCAGGCTTGACCCGTGACGCAAACGACGTTTTCCATGCGTCCATCAATTGTGTGTGATTGCTGCTGCCAGCAACGGTGAGATCGTGAAAGTTCCATTTCATAGCGGATGGCAGTATATGGGAAATAGTGATTACGAGCCACTAGCCACGAATCGCTTCCCACATTTCAAATGACCCCTGAAACAGTTTTAACGCGGAGCGAATCCGCATCTTACGAAATCGTCGCTGATGAAGCGATCCTGATCGATATCAACACGGGAACCTACTTCTCGCTCAATTCTGTCGGCACAGAGTTCTGGCAGCGCATCGACGGCGAACGCTCCATTGGCAGCATCGCGGTCGAGCTAGCAGAAAAGTACAGTGTTGAGAGCCAAATGGTCACGAACGATCTGATCGAATTGGCAACGAAAATGATGGAGGAAGGGCTGGTCAGCTAGCCGTTTACGATACTCCCGATGCGCGAACGACTGAGAAACTACAGGCTGCTGCTGCGCTGGTTGCCAATGCTGCTGACCAATCGAGAGACGCGGCAGTTGCTGCGCGAGATGATGGCGTTTGTGCGCGGGATTCCACAGGTGATGAAGCAGCCATTACCAGCCGCGATGCAGGAGATTACGCCTGAACAATCCGCGCACGCTCCAAGACGATTAGGGGAGCAGGCGTTAAGAGACCTCGCCGATTTGGCGGCAGTGTTGGAGCGGCGATCGGTGCCGGGCATCTGTTTGAAACGGTCGCTGGTGCGTTATCACTATCTTTCGCAGATTGGGGTGCCGCTGGAGATCGTGTTTGGGGCGCGTTTTGTTGCGGGAGAAAAGAAGAATGATGTGACGGGACACGCATGGTTGGAGCAGGCTGGACAGGTGTATTGGGAATCGGCCGAAAACGTCACGCCATTCACGCCCATCTATCGCTACTCGCCATCAGACGCAATCGGTTGAATCTCAATGGCGGCCAGTCCCAAGCCAAGTAACCGCTGATCTTGTGGTGAGGCGAGCGTTATGTCGGGGAAGCTGAAGGTGATCTCATTTCGGCCGAATGCATTGATTTGGTCACGCGAAACGGTCAGGTAGAGCTTACTGTTATCGGGGGTCGCGTTGGTCAGGAAGGTGTCGATAATCACGCGCCCATTAAACGCAATTTGCACATGTTGATCCCGAATCGCATAAACGACTAGCACAATGTCGTAAATTTCGGCTGTTGGATGATGTTCGCCAAAGTCGAAGACAATTTTCGCCTCTGGACAACCCGTCCAGCGAAAGGATGGATCTTCCGTTGACCAGCCAATCCAGACTGGGCGCGGTGCTTCCACTTTGCGATCCTCATAGCGCAGCACAAAACTATAGTCGTGAATGTCATCGTTGAGATAGCCAATAGAGGTGTTGAGCGGAATCTCCCCGAGTGGAAGTTGGGCATCGAGATAGGTCTTGACTTTGTCCGCTTCGATGTCGCAAACCATGCGACTATTTGCGAACGGCTGCGCATAATCCCAGCGGAACATATCACCTAGCGGGTTGCGCGTGTGGATGGCGGGAATGGGGGAGACACGTGGATACCAGCGCATCACCGCTTGGCTGTAAAGACCTTGTACCACGTTGACATAGATGCCGATGCCGCCTAAGCCGAGAAATAGAATGATAACGGCCGATTTTGCGAGGCGGCCAAGCTGCTCCCGCGCAACCGCCCAGACGATGATCAGGACAAGCACCAACCCAATTGACGCATCGGTTAGCAGTCGAGGGCCAAATGACCAGCCACCCCACCACTGCGCCGCCCGTGAAACGAGCCACAGATGCACGCCAAACCATGCAAAACAGGCGACGACGAGCGTGCGTGCTGGCAACTTTTTCCAAAAGTAAATCGTGCCAAGTACGCCCAGCAAGAAGAAGGGGCTGTAGA
Source organism: Anaerolineae bacterium (assembly GCA_030425205.1). Classification (GTDB taxonomy): domain Bacteria; phylum Chloroflexota; class Anaerolineae; order Promineifilales; family Promineifilaceae; genus CALECP01. Next base: position 9,201 of record JAUIAP010000053.1, on the reverse strand, counting down.
CAAATATGCCGCGTGACGGGCTGACGAGATTACCGACCATCCCGATCCAGACAGGGAGGCGTTCGACGGCGAGTCTTTCGGCCGAATAGTACGCTGGCAACCACGCATTAAAAACGCGCTTTGACCACAGCAAAAACAGGACTAAACAAATGCCCGCCGTCACCATCGTCTTGAGCGCATAACGCCAATCTTTCCCGAGCCAATTGAAAATATGGTGGGTCACATGGTCGGGATGGGGTTCACGCCACTGCGCTGGTCTAACCTGTGCGCCACTCAAGTAGATGAAGATAGGGAGAATAAAGGCGGCGGCCGATGCGCGAGCGAAGAAGGCGAGAAAGAGCAAGATGCCCAGCAAGATAGGGGCAAGCCATTCTCGATAGAGGCTTTGATATCCTAGATCCAATCGAGAGCCAAGAATCCGCCCCCCGCTTCCAGAGGCGTTCTTGCTCACTGGCTCTGGCTGAGAGGTGGATTCTTTCTGGGTAGCACGTTGCGCCAAGATGATCAGTGCGGCCGCAAAAAAGAGGCTGGAAAAGTTAAGACTCCACAACCCTGTACCCATGTTGCTGATCATCGTACTGCCCGTGATGGCAATAAACGGGATGAGTATGCTGGCAAATCCTTTGACGAAGACCCTTGCTAACCCAACCAGCAGCCAAAATAAGAGTATCAACCCACCCGCAGCCAGCCAAATTTGCAGGGTCATGTTATCCCCCGTCCGCATATCCATGCCATAGTTGCGCGCAACCGCGACAAATGGGACAGCCATCAATGAGGGGCCGACGGGAAAATAGCTGTAGTAGTCATCTTCATACTCTAATATGTCGAGCATGTTGACATACCAATCGAAGTCCCGACCCAAGATCAGATCGTTACGATAGTCGGTGAGCGCAACGGTGCCATGATCGACGACCGCTTGCGAGACGAGCAACGTCAGCTTGGGATCGCTGCGCGTATTGTCATTTTTGGCAGTGGTGGAAAGTTGCCAGAGAATGACACTCCCCAATACGAGGAGCGCGACATAGACAATGGCGGTGAGATGCTTCAGCATAGTGGCAAGCGTACAACGATTTTCATAGATTGACCAATTATCGCTTTCTTTACGATACGTCCGGAATCGAGTTTTGCTTTTATATTTTGAGGGAGAAGACGTGAGACAGCAATGGGCGCAGCGATCTATCTCTCCAGAAGTAGCAGGTTTTCAGTGCTTGCCTCACATGAGTCATGGTGCGTCCGCTGGACAACAATGCGAGGGTCGCTTAGAATGCTTGCAAATTTTAGGAATTCAACATGCGTGCACTACTCATCGCAGACGATCTTGAAGAGCGCGATTTTCTCAGCTTTGCGCTACGCCATATCGGACTACAGACGATCAAGGTGACGGAGCCAGCCGTGGCGATCACCGACCCAATGGAAAACCCTTATGACGTCATTGTGCTGTGCGTCTCAGGCGCAGAATGTCTGCCAGTTGCCCGCAAGATACGCGAAACACGCCACACGCCGCTGCATCTCATTGCAGATCGCCTGACCGAACAGGCACATGCGGACTACCTCGACGCAGGTGTTGATTGTGTTTTGGAACGTCCCGTCTCGCTCAAGCTATTCACTCGCTACACCAGTATGCTGCTCAAGCGATCTGGTTCTGTGCCAAGCACGATGTTGTCGATGTTGCAGGCCGATCCCGTCTCGCTCGACCCGAGCACGCGCACCGTCACGGTTAACGGTGGTGAGCCAGAAAGCCTGACCCAACTTGAATTTCGACTGTTGTACGTGCTAATGACCAATGCGGGGCAGGTTGTCTTGCTCGATGAGCTGGTTGAACGAGTTTGGGGGTATGATGCGGATGGCAACCGCGATCTTGTGCGCGGCCTCGTGCGCCGTTTGCGCCAAAAGATCGAACCCACGCCAGAATCACCGGAATTTATCCATAATCTGCCCGGCGTGGGGTATCGGTTTGATGTGACTGGGGGATAGATAAGAAACGTAACTTGAATAACTGTGCGAAGTAGCAGAATGGATTCCTGCCTTCGCAGGAATGACGGACCCGAAGGTAATTTCTCGCTCCTAATCGTATTGCATAAAGTGGCGACACCACAATCAAATCTAGACGCAGATTGCGCGGATTGACGCAGATTTTCCAGCAATCAGTGAAAATCTGCGTGATCCGCGACAAAATAAAGTTATTGCTTACTGTACTCACTCCATGAACCGACGTAGAGCTTTGGCATCGGTAGGCCTGCATGGCGCATGGCTATAATGTTGACGTTTGCGCTGACACCACTGCCACAGTAGAAGGTGGTATTTTCGGCCGATTCTTCCCCCAGCAACGCCTCGAACGTCGCTCTGAGCGTCTCTGGATCAGCCATCATGCGGGAATTTTCCTGCCAATTGTTGCCAAACCAATGATTTTTTGCACCGGGAATGTGGCCCGCGCGTGCGTCGATCGGTTCATATTCACCCGCGTAACGGCGTGCGTCGCGGGAGTCGATTAGCAACGGTTGGGCGTCTACTTCATCCAAGACGACAAGCATTTCACGATTTGGTTCCCCTGTGAATTGAGCTGGTGGGTTTTCGTTTGTGCCAGATTCGGCCGAAAATCCCCCCTGCTCCCATGCCTCCCAGCCGCCATCCAGCACAGCAACCGCCTCATGGCCCATATACTTGAGCATCCACCACAGGCGTCCCGCAAATACGCCGCCCAGATTGTCGTAGGCGACGACCTGCTTGCTGCTGTCGATCCCGAGACGTGAGAAGAGCGCGCGCAGCTGATCGGCCGATGGCAGCGGGTGTCGTCCGTCGTCCGTCTGTGGCTCACTGCTCAAGTCGTTATCTAAATGGACGTAGACAGAACGCGGGATATGGCTCTTTTCATACCATATTTCGCCCATGATGGGCGATTGCAAATCGAAGCGACAATCGACGAGAATGAGGTCATCGTCGTTGAGAATATCGTTGAGTTCAGAAGCGGAAATTAAGGTTGTGAACATGGTGTTTGCTGTGATATACACCGCCTTACGATGTACTTCATCAAAATGTGCGCTGTAAGCGTAAAATAGTGGCTAGTTGCTGGTTGCTAGTGAAGAAAGAGCGTCAACACATTTTCTCACCACTTATAACTGACCACTTGCGGCTTCGCCGCCGTACGCTGCACGAGATCGGATCGTGAGATAAGTTGCGGCGATCGGTTCGGCAAGCCAGATGCCGTTTTCTTCTTGATAAAAAGTCACGCCGTCAGCAAAGGCGCGTTGGGCATGAACGTGCAGAATCACGGGGTTTGGGTGATGGCGTTTGCCAACGCTGATGGCGGTTGTGAGATCGGCCGATAAGTGCACATATTGTCGTCGCATCGGCTTCAAGCCATCGCGCAAAATCAAATCGATCACCTTAGGTGTTGTCCCATGATAGAGCAATTCGGGAGGCGCCATCGCTGTTTTGGCGATCTTCTGCGCAACTGAATGCCCATACTGCGCCCGTATTTTATCCCCTTCCAGCGCATAACGCTGTTTATCGGCGGCCGCCATCATCGCCTCAATATCTTCTCGTGTCACATTTTCCCAGATGTGACGCTTCCGCCGCAACGCCGCCAGCAGTGCATCGATTGCGACCCACCCGTGTTCGTCCAAGGTGAGACCATACTGCGCTGGCGCGTGCCGTAGCGCGTGTGACATCGTTTTACTCAATCGTCGAAAGTCAATCTGTTTAGCCATTGTCGTCGCCTCATCGCGCGATGTCCCTAATTTTAGCGCATTGCGCCACACAACCTAGATCAACGCCCTTGCACCTGTGTTTTCCGTCTGGATAATCCTAGCATGTCAAATTGGAGCCGCGCCATTATGCACCTCGATATGGATGCGTTCTACGTGAACGTACATCTGTTGGCGCATCCTGCTGACGCAGGTGTTCCGCTAGCGGTGGGTGGGAGTCCGCACAAGCGGGGCGTCGTTACGTCTGCCAGCTATGAGGCGCGGGCGTTTGGCGTGCGCTCGGCAATGCCGATGAAAACGGCGGTGCGCCTATGTCCACAGATGAAAGTTGTGCCGCCCGATTGGGAACAGATCCGCGCCTGCTCACGTCGCGTGATGGCGTTTCTGCGTGAGGTCGGCGCGACGGAGCAGGTCAGCGTTGATGAAGCGTATGTCGATTTAAGTCGTCACGCTGATCCAGCCCAAGTCGCAATATCACTACGCGAAAAGGTGAAGCGCGAAACGGGATTGCCTGCGTCAATTGGGTTAGCGACGAGCAAGCTAGTGGCAAAAGTTGCATCTGACTTTGACAAGCCTGAAGGCTGCACAATCGTGGCGCCTGAACAGGAGGCGGCGTTTTTGGCTCCCCTACCCGTCAAGGTGATTTGGGGAATTGGGCGCGTGACAAATGCGCGGTTGGGAGAGATTGGAATTCGCACATGTGGCCAGTTGGCGGAAAGTTCGGCCGAAATTCTCGCCCCCATTTTTGGCAACCAAACGGAGTCGCTAATCCAACGCGCCGCTGGCATCGACCCCCGTACCGTAGAATCGGCGCGCGGCGTCTCTAAAAGTATCAGCCAAGAGTGGACATTCACGCAAGACACCAGCGACGCGATTCGCTTGTCTGAAAAGCTGTATGAGATGTGCGTGCAAGTTGGGGAATCGTTGCGGCGGGAGGAGCTCGTGGCACGCACCGTTGCGGTCAAATTTCGCTGGTCAGATTTCACGACGTTCACGCGCCAACGCTCCACCGTGCCGCCGATCGATGATGGCGACGCGATCTTTCGCATGGCGGAAGGAATCTGGCGAGAATGGTGGCCGGAAGGTCGGCAGATGCGACTGCTCGGGGTTGGGGTGAGTAATTTGGAGGGGCGTGAAGAGATTCGACAGTTGGCGTTCCCCTTTCATTAACAAACATGACCGGCCATCGCGCCCACGTTAAAATTGACCGATGACAAATCTTTGGACACAACGAGATACCGTTCGCCAACAAGCGGCACAATCGGGCAAAATATCATTGGTGGAAGAGCTGGCGTGGCGCGACGTGCTGAGCCGACATTTCAACACAGGTTTACGCACAGCGCACCTGCTTGACATCGGCACGGGGACGGGCTGGTTGCCAATTCTGCTGGCAAATCGACGGCTTGTGGCAACTGGACTGGACAGTTCGGAGCCGCTGCTCGACGTCGCGCGTCAACGGGCGTGGGAGGCACAGAAAGAGGTCAAATTTGTGGCGGGATCGGCCGAAAGTCTGCAATTCCCCAATGCCACATTCGACGTGCTCACCGCCGTCAATGTTCTGTCGGAACTCGACAATCCACGCATAGCGATCAATTCGTGGGAGCAGGTGCTGAAACCGGGTGGGCGTTTGTTAGTCATCGAAGATGATCGGGATTCTGAGCATTATGCAACCTATCTCAAAGCGAACGCAATCCAACACAATCAGGCGGCCCCACTCGGGAACGCCAAGCGCAATGAACTGATCTCATTCCTGAAACTGCACGGCTGGGACAATGTCGAAGCATCTCAGATTCGCGGCCAGCTTGACCGCTCAGGGACACACCTTTTTCAAAAATATGCGCTCGGTTACACACTGATCGTTGCGGAGAAAGGGGGATCAATTCCGCTGTAGAGGTGGTGCATCTTGCTATGTGTTTGCGTGGAGCATGAAAGAAGGCATGTTTCGGGATTTGGAAATCCCGAAACGACCAGACCAGAAGAATGGATTCCTGCCTGCGCAGGAATGACACCTTTATTGCTGGCTTAATTTGTTAATCTTCATAAGCCGCGAAAGCGCTCTTGAACATTCAAAAATCAAACAAGGTATGGAAATCCTACGGTTAAAACCGAAGGCTGGTACACGAAGTACGTTAAAACGCACTGCAAACAACGCGCTTAAGCGTATTTTGGATAATAGCCTGTGGTTTTAACCGCAGGATATGGATTGCCCATTTAGTTATTTAGAGTTCAAAAATGTGTTGTTTGCAGCTCCTCAATCGGTCTATCCAAATCCCGTTGTAGTACTAACGGCACATCCTGTTTTGCGCTATAGTTGTTAATATGACCGCTAGTAGTAGTACACAATTGACGCGACGACAATTTTTAGGGGCAGCTGCCAGCGTAGGCGCATGGGCGAGCGTGGGTGTGCGATTGCCTGTTGGGGTGGTTTTCGCCCCCTCCTTTTTTAACTGCGATCCACAATTTTTTGCTCAACTTGTCACGCTGTTGTCAGAAAAACCTAGCTTGCGCGTGACGCTTTTTCTGACAGTTGATGAGCTGCGTGCCTCCCAAATAAACACAAATAGACAAATAGCTATTGGTTTTAGACCCGATCATGCGGAGGTTCACTCTGACTATGCGAAGTGGGTTGAGTTACACAAAAAGCCACTGCTCGCATCGGCCGAACAGGGCGCTCTGTGGCCGAAGTTGGCAACGCTTTGTGCGCGTGAAGAGATATTGTTGGCTAGCTGGGACGGGTTTAGCGAACAGTTGACGGTTGAGAATCAAACGCCGTTGTTTGACGGGGCCACTGTCAATTTAGCTCAGTTGTTTGCGGGAATTGAGAAGAGTGGGTTTTTGGCTGAAAAACAATTTGCGGGATCGGCCGAAAAGTTAACGCCGCTTCATGCCCCACACTAATCGTGTGGATAATGTTTGACTAAACGGCAACTACTTCCATCTCAAGCAAGACGTCGGCAAGCGTTTTTGTCGCCAATACATCGCACAACGCATCCTCAGCATCGTGAAAAACACAGCTCAATACAGGCGTGATTTTGCGTCCACAGTCACAATCTTGATTCGGTGGCTTGGGATGATGCTCAAAAAGAGGTCTTTGTTCTGTCGCGCGATAGATATCGAGCAGCGAGATTTCCGATGGTGTGCGCGTTAGCCTTGCCCCGCCATCTGACCCCATCACCGTTTCTGTCAACCCGGCACAGTTCAATGATCCCAACACCTTGCGAATAGTGACGGGATTTGTGTTGACGCTGGCTGCGATGGCGGTCGATGATTTCGTGCCATCCGAACAAGCGAGCAACGCGAGAGTGTGCAGGGCGATTGCAAAACGACTATTGCTCATGTGTAATGATTGTAGGTACAGAAGGGGGAATGTCAAGCCTTGACAAGGTAAAAACGGAGTGTTACCCTTCTGCTCATAAATTTGACAGCCAAATGACTGTGAATCGAAAGAGTACCCATCAAAGCGGGTTTGAGAGAGAGGATGAAAATGCTGCGACATCCTCAACAGCGCGGGTGGCGAATGGATCGAGGAGTTGGTTGGGCGAGCGTCTATGTGAGTTCAATTCGGTTTCGCCTCCGTTATCAGGCGTAGGGTTTCGTGCGAGATTTTTGTGCGAGACCTAGAAAAGTGAGACGCATTGCGTCTAACTAGGGTGGCACCGCGAGAAACTTTTAAAAAGCTCTCGTCCCTATAGGGATGAGGGCTTTTCTGTTTCTAAGGGAAAGCCACGAAGTACACGAAGTTTGTTTTGCAAATTTTGAGATTTTAGATAGTCACGTGTATGGCAAATCGTAAATCCAAAATCGTAAATCCAAAATCGCTATGGTTTATCGTCCTGATTTGAAACAGTTTCGCAATCTAGCGAAACAACACAATTTAATCACCGTCGTGCGCGAATTTGCGGCCGACTTGGAAACGCCTGTCTCTGTCTACGTCAAGCTGATGGAACAGGGCAAGCCGTCCTTCTTGCTTGAATCGGTCGAGGGCGGCGAAAAAGTCGGCCGATATTCCTTCGTCGGACTCAACCCCCGCGAGACGATTGAACTGCGTGGACGCAACGTTTTGCGGCGTGAGGGCGATGTTGAGACGGAGAGCGTTTTGCGCCAGGGCGAAGATATTTTAGACGTGTTGAAAGAGGAGATTGGGGGCTATACGCCCGTTGATTTCCACGACTTTCCGCGCTTTATCGGCGGGGCGGTCGGCTATTTGAGCTATGACACGGTGCGGTTTTATGAACAGTTGCCAGAATCGGCCGAAACCGTCCTCCCCTTCCCCGATGCTGTCTTCCTGATTGCCGACACGATTGTCGCTTTCGATCACGTCCGCCATCGCCTGATGATTATGGCAAATGCGCGGGTCGGTGCGGATGTCGAGCAATCGTACATGGAGGCGGTCAGCAACATCGAGGCGATCACGGAGCGTTTGCTGCGCCCGTTGCCAGCCGTGCCGCGCCGTCTCTATGGCAACACGGGCAAACTGCAACGCGAACTCGTCTCCAACAAAACGCAAGCGGAATATGAGGCGATGGTCGAGACGGCGAAGGAGCATATCGGCGTGGGGGATGCGTTCCAAATCGTGTTGAGCCAGCGGCTTGAACGCGAGACGGACGCCCACCCGTTCCAAATCTATCGCGCCTTACGCATGACCAATCCATCACCATACATGTTTTACTTCAATCTGCCCGATCAAGAGATGCAGATCGTTGGGGCGAGTCCAGAGGTGATGGTACGACTGGAAGATGGTGTGGCGGCAGTTCGACCGATTGCTGGCACGCGCAAACGGGGACGCAACGCCAGCGAAGATTATGAGTATGAACAAGATTTGCTCAACGATCCCAAAGAGGTGGCGGAACATGTGATGTTGATCGATCTGGGCAGGAACGATATCGGCCGAATTGCCGAATATACCACCGTCCACGTCCCTGATTTGATGGTTGTCGAAAAATATAGCCACGTCATGCACATCGTCAGCCATGTCGAAGGACGACTACGCGAAGGGATGGACGCATTCGACGTGATGCGTGCCACCTTCCCCGCCGGCACGTTGAGCGGTGCGCCCAAAGTGCGTGCGATGGAAATTATCGAAAAGCTTGAAGGGGAACGGCGCGGTCTCTACGGCGGCGCGGTCGGCCACTTCGGCTACGATGGCAATATGGACACCTGTATCGCCATCCGCACGCTGGTCATGCGCGGCAACAAGCTCTACATTCAAGCTGGCGCGGGCATCGTCGCCGACAGCGACCCCAAAAGCGAATACGAGGAATGCTGGAACAAGGCACGGGCGTTGGCTGTGGCGATTGAGCGGGCGGAGAATGGGTTATTGTGAGGTGCAAGTAATGTCTGAGTTTATTTTTGACAATTATGATAAACCTCCTAGCTACCTGACAGTTTTTAGAAAAAGGGACGGTCATACAACTTTGCTATGCTAGAGGGTGCTGAAAACCGATAGCAAGGAGCAAAAGATGACCGCCCCGCAAATACTGTACCACAAATGGATCGA